>JANQRZ010000017.1:0-182500 GCA_028284265.1 Rhodothermales bacterium | reverse complement strand
TTAACGATCCGTTTACTGCCTCGTGCAGTGAATAGGTCGCCGAGACGTCGAGCGCGCAACACACAGGTCTCTGACCCGCGAAGGCCTCCTTCTTGGGTCATCCTTAGGCCCTGTGGTGTTGCAAGGTTCAATCCGCGTGCATAGCATGCGACTTGGTTTCGACTGAGTCTCGTGCGGAAGCACGTTATGGCGATAAGTTGCTAAGGGCACACGGTGAATGCCTTGGCACGATCAGGCGATGAAGGACGTGGTACGCTGCGATAAGCTACGGGGAGGAGCAAACATCCTTAGATCCGTAGATCTCCGAATGGGAAAACCCAGCTGGTTGAAGACCAGTTATCCTCAGCTGAATACATAGGCTGTGGAGGCGAACCCGGGGAACTGAAACATCTCAGTACCCGGAGGAAGAGAAAACAAGAGTGATTCCCCAAGTAGCGGCGAGCGAACGGGGACCAGCCCAAACCGGTGGAGTTTCGGCTCCACCGGGGTTGTAGGACCTGCATACGTGATCTGCGAGCTGAAGTCGAACCCGTCTGGAAAGCGGGGCCACAGAAGGTGAAAGCCCTGTAGGCGTAAGGCGAGCAGCACAGCGGGATTCCTGAGTACCACGGGACCGGAGAAATCCTGTGGGAATCTGCCAGCACCATCTGGTAAGGCTAAATACTCGATCGTGACCGATAGTGAACAAGTACCGTGAGGGAAAGGTGAAAAGCACGCCTCGTAGGCGAGTGAAATAGTACCTGAAACCGTGTGCTTACAACCAGTGGGAGCCCCTTCGTGGGGTGACCGCGTGCCTTTTGCATAATGAACCTACGAGTTACTCCTCACTGGCAAGGTTAAGGCGTTCAGCGCCGCAGCCGAAGCGAAAGCAAGTCTGAATAGGGCGTACAGTCAGTGGGGGTAGACGCGAAACCGGGTGAGCTACCCTTGGCCAGGTTGAAGCGTGGGTAAGACCACGTGGAGGACCGAACGGGTGTCTGTTGAAAAAGGCTCCGATGAGCTGAGGGTAGGGGTGAAAGGCCTATCAAACCCGGAAATAGCTCGTACTCCCCGAAATGCATTTAGGTGCAGCGTTACGCAAGTGTG
Organism: Rhodothermales bacterium; assembly: GCA_028284265.1. Taxonomy (GTDB): domain Bacteria; phylum Bacteroidota; class Rhodothermia; order Rhodothermales; family JANQRZ01; genus JANQRZ01. The sequence continues at coordinate 181,414 of JANQRZ010000017.1, read as the reverse complement.
CTGGAGGTAGAGCACTGATTGGACTAGGGCCCTTCACCGGGTACCAAATCCAGACAAACTCCGAATGCCAGTTACATGGTGCGTAGCAGTGAGGGCGCGGGTGATAAGATCCGTGTCCGAGAGGGAAACAACCCAGATCGACAGCTAAGGCCCCCAAGTTCATGCTAAGTTGACCAAAGGAGGTCGGACTGCTTAGACAACCAGGATGTTGGCTTAGAAGCAGCCATTCATTTAAAGAGTGCGTAATAGCTCACTGGTCGAGCGGTCCGGCATCGAAAATTTGCGGGCATAAAGTATGACGCCGAAGCTTCGGATTGATGGTTTACCATCAGTGGTAGGGGAGCATTCCATAGGCGCTGAAGCCGTGCTGTGAGGCATGGTGGAGCGTATGGAAGCGAAAATGTAGGTATGAGTAACGACAAGACGGGTGAGAAACCCGTCCGCCGTAAGCCTAAGGGTTCCTGTTCAACGTTAATCGGAACAGGGTTAGTCGGGACCTAAGCCGAGGCCGAAAGGCGTAGGCGATGGCAAACAGGTTTAATATTCCTGTACCACCTGACAGCGTTAACGCAAGGCGTGACGCAGAAACGTAAGGTCCGCGATCTGACGGAATAGATCGTTGAAGTGCGTAGGCCGTGGGGTAGGCAAATCCGCCCCGCACACAGGCTGAAACACGACAGTAGGGGGAGCCGCCAGGTGAACCCATAGAGGCCCCAAGTCTGCTGCCGAGAAAAGCGTCGTGCGTTGCCAAAGGTGCCCGTACCGTAAACCGACACAGGTAGGCGAGGAGAGTATCCTCAGGCGCTCGAGTGATCCATGGTCAAGGAACTAGGCAAATTCGCCCCGTAACTTCGGGAGAAGGGGCACTCTCCCCCACTAAAAGCAAGGGAGAGTCGCAGTGAAAAGGCCCAACCGACTGTTTAGCAAAAACACAGCTCTCTGCCAAGTCGTAAGACGACGTATAGGGAGTGACACCTGCCCGGTGCTGGAAGGTTAAGGAAGGTTGTTAGACCCCTCGGGGTCGAAGCTCCCGACCGAAGCCCCAGTAAACGGCGGCCGTAACTATAACGGTCCTAAGGTAGCGAAATTCCTTGTCGGGTAAGTTCCGACCTGCACGAATGGTGCAACGAGTTGGGCACTGTCTCGACCATGGGCTCGGTGAAATTGTGGTGCCGGTGAAGACGCCGGCTACCCGCAACGGGACGGAAAGACCCCGTGCACCTTTACTACAGCTTAGCATTGACTTCGGCCAAAACGTGTGTAGGATAGGCGGGAGACTTTGAAGCGGCGTCGCTAGGCGTCGTGGAGTCACCCTTGAAATACCGCCCTCGTTTTGGTTGCAGCCTAACCCACGGCCGTAATCCGGTCGGGGGACAGTGTTAGGTGGGTAGTTTGACTGGGGCGGTCGCCTCCTAAATTGTAACGGAGGCTCGCAAAGGTGTCCTCAGCATGGTCGGTAATCATGCGTAGAGTGTAAAGGCACAAGGACGCTTAACTGCAAGACATACAGGTCGAGCAGATGCGAAAGCAGGCCTTAGTGATCCGGCGGTTCCGTATGGAAGGGCCGTCGCTCAAAGGATAAAAGGTACGCCGGGGATAACAGGCTTATCTCCCCCAAGAGTTCATATCGACGGGGAGGTTTGGCACCTCGATGTCGGCTCATCGCATCCTGGGGCTGGAGAAGGTCCCAAGGGTTGGGCTGTTCGCCCATTAAAGCGGTACGTGAGCTGGGTTCAGAACGTCGTGAGACAGTTCGGTCCCTATCTGTTGCGGGCGTAGGAAATTTGAGTAGATCTGTCCTTAGTACGAGAGGACCGGGACGGACCGACCTCTAGTGTATCTGTTGTGGCGCCAGCTGCATTGCAGAGTAGCTACGTCGGGAAGGGATAAGCGCTGAAAGCATCTAAGCACGAAGCCCACTACAAGATGAGATTTCCCTTATAGGTTGTTCTAGATGAGGACGTCGATAGGCCGCAGGTGTACGCACAGCGATGTGTTCAGCCGAGCGGTACTAATTACCTATGAGACTTACCTCCATAGTGCGCTTCCGCACGTGGATGGAACCACAGCGCTCAGGCGCTTGGTGACCCGTTACGCCCTTTTGCTTCGGCTACTTCATCGTGTCAAACTTTTTGAGCAATCCCGGTCGGGGTTCGGAGCTTCGCTCTCCCCCACCGGCTGTAGCTCACCGAGTTCTTGGTGGCTATGGCACAGGGGTCACACCTCTTCCCATACCGAACAGAGTAGTTAAGCCCTGTAGCGCCGATGGTACTGCGTCTTTACGTGGGAGAGTAGGTCGCCGCCAAGTCCCTGTGAGGACACCCCTCGTGGGCCAGTCCTTGGAAGCCCCGACGCTATCTAGCGTCGGGGCTTTTTTGTATGTGTGCTACTAACCTCAGTTGTGGTATAACGCTGCAATAACGTTGCGAGCAAGCCTGTGTGTAGCGTGCGCTTCGCGTGTATATTGAAAACCTGTTGTCGCCCCCAATCCCTACCCCTACCTGTTATGTCCACGCGCTCTGTTTTCGTCACGCTCGCTGCGGGCCTATCCGTGCTCGCCCTCTTCGTGCTTCTACCGATTACGTCCTCCGACGCTCCCCTTACAGACCTTACGGAGACGGAAACCCTAGAAAAGTTTCTGAATGAGCACCCCTATGCCAACCGCACACCGATGACGGAGGCAGAACTCAAGGCGATGCCGAAAGCGGATCGGCCGGACCTCGCTGTTGAGCAAGACTTTCTGCGGACACTGGACCTTGAAACGCGCACCGTTCCCCGCGAGCGGCTCTTTGAGGCCAACCGAATCGCCACAGAATACAAGCGTAGCGCTGAACGAAGCGGAGGCGGCCCTCTTGTGACAGAGGAATGGACGGAACGCGGGCCGACCAACGTGGGCGGACGCACCCGCGCCATCATGTTTGATCCTAACGACGAGAACAACCAAAAGGTTTGGGCTGGGGGGGTTGCTGGCGGCCTCTGGATCAACGATGACATAACAGATACTAGCGTCGAGTGGCGCAACGTCAACGACTTCTGGTCGAACCTCGCGGTTTCCTCCATCGCCTACGACCCCACCGACACGCAGGTGTTTTACGCAGGCACCGGCGAAGGCTGGTTCAACGCCGACGCCGTGCGCGGTGCAGGCATCTTCAAGAGCGAAGACGGGGGAGAAACGTGGACGCTGCTGCCGTCAACGAACATCCCGGCCTTCTTCAACATCCAAGACCTTCTCGTGCATCCGACCACAGGCGACGTATATGCATCGACGCGCGAGGGTGGTCTCCAGCGTTCGCAGGACGGCGGCGAGACGTGGGAAACTGTCCTCAGCTCGTCCTCGGGTGCTCCCTCGACCCGTGCAACTGACCTAGAAATCGCGGCTGATGGTACGCTCTACGTCGCCTTTGGCATCTTCAGCGCAGGGTCGGTTCTCAAGTCCAGCACGGGAGACCTCAATGACTGGACGGAACTCTCGACCGGTGATAACGGCTTCCCGGCAGGCGGCTACAGCCGGGTGGAGCTTGCCACAGCGCCGAGCAATGCGGATGTAGTCTATGCGGTGACCCAAGGCCCTAACAACGGCGTAGAGAACGTCTACCGCTCAGGCGATGCTGGAGCCACATGGACCACCGCGACATTCCCCACGCACCCCACCATTGGCAATCCGGCACGAAACCAAGCGTGGTACGACCTGATCATCCAAGTTGCACCCGCAGACGAGGACATGGTGTTCCTCGGTTCGATTGACTTCCAGCGCTCCTCCGATGGCGGTGATACGTGGGAGTTGATTACCGGAGGCAGTGGTTTGCCTCCTATGCATGTTGACATGCATAACATGATCTTCCGCCCTGGCTCCTCGACAGAGGCGGTCTTCACCAACGATGGCGGCGTCTACTACAGCTCCGACGCAACGGCTGAGACTATCCCCCTCGTGAGCCGGAACGACAACTACAATGTCACGCAGTACTACACCGCTGCCCTCAACCCCGATGACGGCTCCGATGTCATGCTGGCCGGAACCCAAGACAACGGGACGCAGCGGTACTTCCAGCCGGGCCTAGGAGCAACCTCCCGTCCTCTCGGCGGTGATGGAGCCTTCACGTTCATCGACCAAGATCAACCGGCTCTCGCCATTGCCTCGACGCAGTTCGTCAACTACTTCCGTAGCACCAACGGCGGCATCACGTTCTCGACGAACATCCTCCAAGAAACGTTCAACGGAGCCTCGTTCATCAATCCGGCAGACTACGACGACCGCGAGGACATCCTGTTCGCCAACCGGACCGGCGGCAACTACTACCGGGTGAACAATCTCCTGAGCACGGCAGACGTAGCCGTTGTTACGATCTCGATGGGATCTGCAGCAACGCACGTCCGCGTCTCACCATTTGCGCCACCCGGCACCTCGACCCTCTATCTCGGCACTGGCTCAGGCCGGATCTTCCGGGTAGCGAACGCTCACGGCGACCGAGGCCAGCCCAACGAAATCCCGACACCTGAAATCACAGGAGCCATCTCGTGCATCGAGTTTGGTGCCAGCGAGGATCAGATGCTCGTCACCGTCTCGAACTATGGCCGGACGTCGGTCTGGGAGACGATGGATGGCGGTGATTCTTGGAACAACAAAGAGGGTGATCTTCCGGATATGCCCGTTCGCTGGGCGCTGTACAACCCGAACGAGCGCCGCGCCGCCATCATCGCCACTGAGGCGGGTGTCTGGGAAACAGTCAACCTCGAAGCTGATGAGCCGAACTGGACCCCAGCCCCGGGCTTCCCGACCGTTCGAACAGATATGCTCCAGTGGCGCGACTCCGACAAGATGGTGATGGCTGCCACGCACGGGCGCGGGGTGTTCACGGCACCGTTCCGTCCGCAGCCGCCGGTCAGCATCGAGAACGCAGTGCCGTCGACGGACACACACACCCTCGAAGCGGCGTACCCGAACCCCTTCGTGGATCGGGCTACCGTTGGCCTCCGCATCGCCCAAGCACAGAACGTCCGTGTTGAGGTGTTCAACACCCTCGGCCAGCGCGTGGCCGTGCTGCACGACGGCGCGCTGGCTGCGGAGACACCGCATCGCTTCACGCTGGACAGCGCGGACCTCGCAAGCGGAACCTACCTGTACGTTGTCACTGGCGAGACCTTCCGCGAGGAAGGCCAGATGACGCTCGTCCGGTAATACAGCCTGACACCATCGTCTTGAAAGCCCCGGCATCTCGGTGTCGGGGCTTTCTGCGTGTGTACCGTACCTTTACATTGGAACAGGGCTGACGAACCCTTTAGGCTTCGCTCATCAAGCCGATCACCTGAATAGACGCGCAGGCTCACCCCTCCCCTCGCCCACTCCGCCCCGTGAAGCCCGTCCTCTGTAACTACTACGTCACCTATCGCTGCAACGCGGCGTGCGGCTTCTGCGACATCTGGCAACAGCCCTCTCCGCTGATCGACCTCGGCGACGCCGCTCGCAACCTTGATGACCTCCGGCGACTGGGCGTCCGCATTATCGACTTCACCGGCGGCGAACCGCTTCTCCATCCGCAGATCGGCGACCTGTTGGCGATGGCGAAAGCGCGCGGCTTCCTGACGACGCTCACCTCGAACGGCCTCCTCTATCCCAAGCGCGCCGAGTCGCTGCGCGGCCTCGTCGATCTGCTACACTTCTCCATCGACTCGCCGGTGCCGCATGAACACGACGCCTCGCGCGGGGTGAAGTGCTTCGGCAAGCTGATGGAATCGGTCGAGGTTGCCCTCGCGCTCGGCGAACGACCTGACCTGCTGTTTACCGTCACCAACGACAATGTCCACCACCTCGAACGGGTCTACGAGACGATCAGCCGACCGAACGGGCTGATTCTGATTCTGAATCCGCTGTTCGAGTACAACACCCTCGGCGCTGGATTAAGCGATGAGGTGATGGAGCGGATGGCGGCACTCGCACGCAAGCCCTATGTCTATCTCAACCCTGCCTTCCTGACGCTTCGGCAGCGTGGCGGCAACGACCCCGACGCACCCGTCTGCAAGGCCGTCTCCACCTCCGTCGTCATCTCCCCATTCGACGAGTTGGTGTTGCCGTGCTACCACGCCGGGATGGAGAAGTTGCCCATCGAGGGACGGCTCTACGACCTGTGGCACGGCGAGCGCGTAGCGTGGCACCGCGAGATGGAGGGCCGCCACGAAGCCTGCCGAGGCTGCACGATTAACTGCTACTTCGAGCCGAGTTTCGCGGTCAGTCCCGGCACCGGCTATTTCTGGGAGAGCCTCCCGTCGAAGGCGCGCTACACCTGGACCAAGTTCGTCGTCCAGCGCCTCAGCGCCCGCCTCGGCCCGAAAGCTGCCGACTTGCCCGACTTCGAGCAGCCTGAACCTGTACCGTCGGGGGACGGCGCAGCCACCGCCTCAGACCTCATCGAGCTTCCCGTGCTGCGGTAGCATCAGTTGGTGTGCCACCGACGCTGCACCCACCGACTCCGCTGCTCCCCCCTTCCGTTCTTTCGCTTCTCTGCTCCTTCACTCTTCCCTTCCTGCCCGAAGAGCACGGCGGCGACGGCAGCGGCCCGCTCTAGCTCGGCGTCTTCCGGGTGCAACTCGTCCGGCGAGAAGTGGTCCTTGACGAAGCCCGTGTCGAAGTCGCCGGAGCGGAAGGCGTCGTGCTGCATCACGAACCGGCAGAACGGAATCGTCGTCTCGACACCCGCCACGTCGTACTCAGCGAGCGCCCGGTCCATCCGGTCGATGGCCTCTTCGCGGGTACGCCCCCACGCGGTCAGCTTCGATACCATCGGGTCGTAGTGGATCGGGATGATGTCGCCCTGCTCGACGCCTGCATCGACGCGGACGCCGAAGCCGGAGGGCGGCGCATGACGGAGGAGTGGACCTGGGGCCGGGAGGAAACCCGAAGCCACGTCTTCGGCATAGACCCGCGCTTCCACCGCATGACCGTTGAGCGTGAGGTCGTCCTGCGTGTAGCCTAGCTCCTCGCCCTCGGCGATGCGAAGTTGCTCGGCGACGAGGTCGAGGCCGGTGATCCACTCGGTGACGGGGTGCTCTACTTGGAGCCGTGTGTTCATCTCCAGAAAGTAGAAGTTGCGATCCGCGTCGATCAGAAACTCGACGGTCCCCGCCCCAACGTAGTCCACCGCGCGGGCAGCCTCGACGGCGGCCTCTCCCATCGCGGCCCGAAGCTCTGGCGTGAGCACCGCACTCGGCGCTTCCTCGATCACCTTCTGGTGCCGACGCTGGATCGAGCACTCGCGCTCGAAGAGGTGGACCACATTGCCGTGCCCGTCGGCGAGCACCTGAAACTCGATGTGGCGCGGCCCGACGAGGTACTTCTCGATGAACACCCGCTCGTCGCCGAAGGCGTTGCGCGCCTCGCCCTGCGCCGCCTCCACCGCCCGCTCGATCTCATCGGCGGACTCGACCACGCGCATGCCCTTGCCGCCACCACCCGCCGCGGCTTTGATGAGCACGGGGTAGCCAATCGCGTTTGCTGCCTCGACCGCCTCGGCGATGCTGCCCACCGCATCGAGGGTACCGGGTGCCATCGGGACGTTCGCTTTCTCCATCAGCGCCCGCGCCGCCGTCTTGTCCCCCATCGACCGGATCGCGTCTGGCGGCGGCCCGATGAACGCGATGCCTGCCTCGGCGCAGGCTTCCGCGAAGGCAGCGTTCTCGGAGAGAAAACCGTAGCCGGGATGGATGGCATCGGCCCCAGCCTGCTTCGCCACCTCCAGAATCCGCTCGCTGACGAGGTACGACTGGTTCGACGGGGCCGGGCCGACGAGGTAGGCTTCATCAGCCTGACGGACGTGGAGCGCGGCGGCGTCGGCCTCGGAGTAGACGGCAACGGTTTTGATCCCGCGCTCGCGGCAGGAGCGCATCACGCGGACGGCGATCTCGCCCCGGTTGGCGATGAGAACTTTACGGAAACGGTCGGGCATGGCGCAGTGGGCTGGAGGCAAAGCCAGAAACTACGTCACTGGCCCTAGTCCCACGCCCGAATCGCCCGCAACAGCATGAGGCAGAACAACTCGTTCTCCTCTCCCATCTCCACGAACAGGCTACGGGCACCCTTCTTTACCACCCGCACCCCGTTCTGGAACTGCTCGGCCCCGAGCAGCGATGAGTGCTTGAGCACCCGAGGCTGGAACCGATCTCCCGACAGGACGAGCCTGCGATTCGTGATGTATACCGCCCCCTCATCGAGGCGGCGAACGGCCTGCTTGGGCACCGAGATGTGAGACGTTCGGCCATCGCGCAGATCATCGCGGAAGGCCGACCGCTCGATCTTCAGTCGGTAGTAGTTCATCTCGAACCACGTGCCCTCACCCATATAGTGCCCGACTTCACCTCCGGCCAACTGGAGTGGTATCTCGGTGGCGACGAGTGTCTCGGCGCGACGGAGACGCCAGCGATAGGCGGCACGGTCCATCATGGGTCGCACGTCGTCGGGAATAGCTATCCCGACCTCGTCAGCGAGCGCGTTGATTTCGGCGGCTTCGTCATCAGATAGCTCGCCATCACAGAGCGCATAGGCCACCCGCTTGAGCAACGACTCGCGGGCTTCGATGTCGTAGACCGCAACAGCGTGACCCGGCGCGAGGGCCAGCGTGTGCTGCATCGTGTAGAGCAACAGCCGCTCCTCCACGTCGAGGCAATCGTCCGTGAGCGCATCCGACACGATCCGCCCCCAGGCCTCCGCGTGGATCGGTTCGAGGTCCGGCACACCGAGCGCCAGCGTGCGAGCGAAGTGGGCCACCCGCTCGCGGTCCTCCCCGGTGAGCGCCCCGTCTTCGAGACAGTGATTGAGGTACCGGGCATAGAGCGTCCGCCGCTCCTCGGCGAAGGCCGATCTGAGGTCGACACCATGCGCCCGTCCAATCCGCTTCCGGTGCTCCGGCCCGAACTCGCGCGGGTGCTCCGCCGCCGCAATCAGGTTGTGCAGTTCGACGTAAGCGTTCCACTTCGGCTCCAGCCCAGCCAAACGCTCTAGCAAATCGGGATCGTCGTAATCGAGCAGGTCGAACGGAGCCATTAGACGAGGGTGGAGTTGGTCTCTATCCACGCCGCAAGCTGCGCTTCATCCACCGCGCCTCCGGCAAGTCCCTCGATCACCTGTACGGTTTCCACCTCATCGGGCATGAAACGAACGCCGTTGCGAAATAGAAACGCGCGGATGGCGAGGAGCGCCGCCCGTTTGTTCCCATCCACAAACGCATGGTTCTTAGCGATGCCGAATCCGTAAGCGGCAGCGAGGTCGTAGAGGGTCGCCCCCTCCTCATAGCTCCAGAGGTGCTGGGGTCGACCGAGCGCGCTCTGGAGGAGTCCGGCATCACGCATGCCCGGCGAACCACAAAAGAGGCTCAACGACTGTGCATGGAGCATCTTCACTTGAGCCTCCGTGAGCCAAGTCGGTTCAGGACGCTCACTCACTTGGACAACTCGCGAAAGGCATTGCGGTGCGAGCGCATGAATGCCTGTGCATCCTCCATCGTCGCGGCGAACTCAGGGTCATACGGTGTGACGCTGATACCCTCAGGCGTGCTCGTGACAAAGAGGTCGTCGCCCTCGTGAAGGGCAAGCGCATCGGCGACCGCTTTAGGGATAATCAGGCCCAGCGAACCGCCGAAGCGGCGAACCTTTGTCGTCTCAGTCATAGCGTGGCTCTGTCGAGTGGAATCAGGTTCAACTTAAGTTGAACCGTCTGTGCAACGCCGGACGTGAGAAGCGAGTTTCGCGCTAGGCCGCAGCCTCAGCCTTCTGCTGCATCATGGCCCGCTTCCGGTCGTGCGTGTTGAGGTAGCGCTTGCGGAGGCGGAAGGCGCTCGGGGTAATCTCGATCAGCTCGTCCTCGCGGATGAACTCGATGGCTTCCTCCAGACTCATCCGTCGCGGCGGCGTCAGCTTCTCGAAGTTATCAGCGGCAGCGGCGCGGTGGTTGGTGAGCTTCTTCTCTTTCGTGATGTTCGCCTCAAGATCCTGATCGCGGCTGTTCTCGCCGATCAGCATCCCGTCGTAGACCTCGTCCTGCGGCGCGACGAACAACTCGCCCCGCTCCTGCAAGCCGACGATGGCGTAGGGCGTCGCTTTGCCTGCCCGGTCAGAGACGAGCGCACCCGTAGCACGGTGGCTGATCGGGCCGGCCCACGGGCGGAAGGCGAGGAAGAGGTGCGTCAAGAGGCCTGTGCCCTTCGTGTCGGTGAGGAACTCGGTGCGGTAGCCGATCAGGCCGCGGCTCGGAATCTCGACCTCAAGCCGGACGCGGCCCGTGCCGTGGTTGACCATCTTCGTCATCTGCCCCTTCCGCATCCCGAGCTTCTCGATCACGACGCCCATGTATTCTTCGGGCACGTCAATCGTCGCGGTCTCGAACGGCTCGTTCGTCTTGCCGTCGATCTCCTTCGTGATGACCTGCGGCATCCCGACCGCAAACTCGTATCCCTCGCGGCGCATCTGCTCGATGAGGATCGCCATCTGCAGCTCGCCGCGCCCGAAAACGAGGTAGCGGTCCGGGCTTTCGGTCTCCTCAACGCGCATGGCGAGATTGGTCTCGACCTCTTTGAAGAGGCGGTCACGGAGGTTGCGGCTCGTGACGTACTTGCCATCGCGCCCGGCGAAGGGCGAATCGTTGACGCGGAACTCCATTGAGAGCGTCGGCTCGTCAACGTGGAGGGGCTTGAGTGGCTGCGGGGCCTCAGCGTCGGCGAGGCTTTCGCCCAGTCCGATCCCGCCCATCCCGGCGACCTCGACGACCTCACCCGGCCCAGCCTCTTTGGCGTCGGCACGGTCAAGGCCTTCGTTGACGAAGAGCGCCGTCACCTGCTTCTTCTCGGTCGAACCGTCGCGGTGGCAGAGGGCGACCCACTGCTTCTGCTTCAGGGTTCCCCGAACGACGCGGCCTCGGGCAATCGGGCCGAGATAGGCGTCGGGCTTCACATCGGTCACGAGGACTTGCAGCGAGGCGTCGGAGTCACCGATGGGCGCGGGGACGGTCTCGATGATCGCCGCGACGAGCGGGTCGAGGTTGCCGAGTGGCTCGTCGAGATCGGTCGTGCACTGGCCGTCTTTGGCGACAGCGTAGAGGACCGGAAAATCGATCTGTTCGTCGTTGGCGTCAAGGTCGATGAAGAGATCGTACACCTCGTTCAGCACTTCCTCGGGCCGGGCGTCCTGTCGGTCGATTTTGTTGATGACCACGATGGCAGGCAGGCCGAGCGCGAGAGCTTTCGAGAGGACGAACCGCGTCTGCGGCAGTGGTCCCTCGGCAGCGTCGACCAAGAGCATGATGCCATCGACCATCCGCAGCGTCCGTTCCACCTCGCCCCCGAAGTCGGCGTGCCCCGGCGTGTCGACGATGTTGATTTTCATGTCGCCATGCCGGATGGCGGTGTTCTTCGCCATGATCGTGATGCCCTTCTCGCGCTCCAAGTCCATCGAGTCCATCACACGCTCGTTGACGGTCTCGTTGTCGCGAAAGGTGCCGCTCTGCCAGAGGAGGGCGTCGACGAGCGTGGTCTTGCCGTGATCGACGTGGGCGACGATGGCGATGTTGCGGAGGTTCTGCTGCTGCATGGCGAGGCACTGAGGTAAAAAAGGGCGGGCGACCCGGACTAGCCGAGCCGCCCGTGGGGTGGGGTGCGCCGTATACCAGCAGCTTGCCGCCCGGCTCCCTGCCGCGTGCGAAGATCACGCGGAGTTACAGGTTAGCCCCTGCGAATCCGCACCGTTTGGCCTCATTCCGGTTCGTCTTCCGCCGTCACGATCTCATGGAAAACTACCTGCTCCGTCCGCAGCATCCGCCGGACGTAGGGGTGGCAGAGCTTGCAGTTGTGCCCAAACACGGCATAGTCCTGTAATTCTTCGACCGTCACCGCATCCGTGGACGCGACGACGTCTTTCAGCTCGGCGAAGGTGGTGCCGAAGCAGTAGCATCGATCGATGTGGACAGCCATCGGTGCTCCGTTACTCGGCTCCGCGCAGAAACGCAATGTGGCTCGGGACAACGCCCACGCCGAAGCTGCCGGTCTGCGTTCCGTCGCGCTCGTGGATCGTCACGGTACCCTCGGCGGTGAACGGGTTGTCCGGGTCGAGTCGCCCGACGTAGAGTTTATCGCCCACGGCATCATAGGCGACCGCGTTGACCGCATCGCCGCCGAGATCAAGGGTGGTGCCGAGCGTATTGCTCGCGGTGTCGAATCGGTAGAGAGTCCGGCTGCCATTGTCGACCGCGACCAGTTCTTCCACCTCGGACGCATAGAATGCATCCTGCCCGACGCTCGCTGTGCCGATCTGCGTGGAGAGGTCAGCCCGCGTAATCTCGGCCCCGTCCGTCCCGCTGAGCACGACGATGGCACCGTTGGTCTGATCGACCACGTTGCCGTCGTTGTCGAAGGTCGTCCGCCCGGTGCAGACAACGACGACCTCGCTCTGGGCATCAACGAACAGGAAGCGCGGCCCGTCGCAGCCTACGTCGATTCGCTCGATCTCGTCCAATGTCGCGGCATTGAGCGCGGTAACCGTGGAACCAAAACCGAAGTCGAAGTTGGCGACGTAGACCCGGTCGCCGACGACGGCGACGCCGTCGGGATTGCCACCGAGCGTGACAGTATCGGCAACGGCACCGCTCGCAAGATCAAGCACCGCGAGGCCGCCATCGCTGAAGCTCTCATCGAAGAGCGTCGTAACGAACGCTCGGCCGCCTTCGAAAGTGAAGTAGCGCGGGTTCGGCACATCGTTGTAGCGCCCAACCCGTGCGAAGCCCTCAGCGGCTAGCACATCCACCCGGTCGAGCGAGGAGAGATAGACTCGGTCGCCTTGGACGGCGACGCTCTGCACGTAGAGGTCGGCGTAGACCTCCTGCGCCATGCCAGTCATCGGGGCGTAGACGGCGAGGCCGCCGTCGTCGGCTCCGAACGCGCCTTGGCTGGCGACGAGCACACCTTCGGTGACCGGCACGGGGTCAGGATCGCTGTCGGAGTCGCAGGCGGTGAAGAGGAGCGGGAGGCAGAGCAGCAGAAGAAGGCGTTTCATCAGGTCAGGGTTTGAAAGCGAGGTGGAGCCGCAACCGGAGGTGGCGCGGCGGCATCGGGTAGCCGCGCACGATCTCGACCTCGGCGTTGAGGGCGTTCTCGATGGCGAACACGAGGGCGGCGGTGAAGGTGGTAAAGGTGTGCTCGACGCGAAGCTGTCCATCGAGCGTGAATGCAGCGGGCAGATCGAGGCTGCCATCAGAGCGCACAGGACGCGCCCCGGTGAAGCGTCCGCCCACATCGAGTCGCAGCCGGGTGGCAGGGCCGAGAGCGAGCGCGGCGTCAGCCCAAAGCTTGAGCGCGTGACGCGGGACGTAGCGAAGCTGCTGTCCGAAGCTCGACGAGCCGGACTGCGAGCGGTCGCGGGCATCCGTGAGCGCATAGACGAGACCACTCCCGGTCTCGACGCGCCCAAGCTGGATGCTGGATTTTTCTACCGACACCTCGACGCCGAGCGTGCGTGTGCGACTCAGATTTTCCGGTGCGTAGTAGCCCTGCACCGTCGGCTGCCAGACGATCTGATCGCGGAGGCGCGAGGCGAAAGCGGTGATTTCGGCTGCGAAGCCATCCTGACCCCAGTGCGCACCGAAGTCGGCGGTCCAACCTCGCTCCGGGTCGAGGTCGGGGTTGCCACCCGGCTGCCAGAAGCGATCGTTGAAAGTCGGGGCGCGGAAGGCGAACCCACCGCTGGCTTTGAGCCGAAGTGGCCATCCCGCAACCGGCTGTACGTTCATGCCGAGGCGGGGGCTAAGGGCTGAGATCGTCCGCTCGACTCCGGCGCTTCGGAGATAGACATCAGCGCGGAGCGCGGGATAGAAGAGCAGCTTTCCGTAGTCGCCGGTTGCGTGCACGAACACTCCGAGGCGCGTCTCCTCGGCCCGGTTGCTCAGACTCGGATGTGATGCCGTACCGATGCCGCCCGTCGCACCGCCCCCGACGAGCCAGCGGGTTCCAACAAGCCCGCTGGCTTCGACTTCGCCTGAAACCAAGGTCGTCCGTCCTGTGTCGTCGAGGTCGAGCGATGGATTCTGGTAGCGAAGCGAAGCACGCTGCACGAGGCCGCCTGCGCGAACCGAGATCGAACCGAGGCGCGAGTTCACACCGCCCCAGACGCGCACGTGTCGGTCCTCTTGGCGCTCGCCGTTCGGACTACGGCCCACACTCCCCGGCAGGCCGCGCTCGGCAGACCCGAGCCACGCCGCGAGTTGCGCTTTCGTCGCGCCCGAGATGACCTCGCCGCGTGCATACAGACTCTGCACTGACTGGTCGGCTCCGGTGCGGCGCACCATCTGCCCGTCCAACCCCTCGTTCGGATCGAAGTACGGGAAGTCACCCTCGGCTGTCCGCGTCTCGGCAGCAACGATGCCGGACACCCTACCCTGCCCACCTACTGCGAGGCCGCTGACCGACCGTTCGCCCCAAGCCCCCGCCGTGCTCGTAACCTCGACCCGGCGGTCGGTCGGTCGCGCCGTACCCAAGTTCACGACGCCACCGATGCCATCGGTCCCGTGGAGCGCTGACCCTGCACCGTGCAGCATCTCGATTCGGTCCAGCAACACCGTTGGCAACAGGCTCAGGTCGAGTTGCCCGAGTTGCGGATCGGCGATGCGGTGCCCGTCAAGGAGGACGAGCGTCTGAGACGCCCCGGTGCCGCGCAGTGAGAGACTGGCAAGCCCCCCCGGCCCATAGCATCGGACAAAGGTTGTCGAGCGTGCCTCCAGCAGGTCGGCCACCGAGGCAGAGCTGGATGCGGCAATGTCCTCCGCGTCGAGGATCGTCACCCGCGCCGGAGCCTTCGCTGTTTCCGAAGCCGTCCGCGTGGCGACTACGCTCACGGCAGGCAGCGTCGTGTCCGGCGAGGCGACCTGTGCAGCGACAGGCCCAGCGAGGCAGACGATCAGAAGTAGATGGAGACGGTGCACGAAAAAACCCGAACCTCAACACGAGGACCGGGTCGCCGAGCCGACCGCGCACGGTCGGGCGCATCCCATGGGCGGATGCGCAGGCACCGTGATCCTCTAGTCCCGGAGGTCGTTGGTGAGTACGCGCTCGGGCAGGTCTCCTGGCTCGCGGCGCTATTGTTCCTTCGGCTCGGTTCCCGGTCCTTCCCGCTAGAGCATCAGCTCCGGCAGTGGATCGGTACGTCATTGCCATCGGCGCGCCGCCTACAGTTGCGGGTACAGCTCCGTTTGAAGACTGGCTGATTGGGTGATTCGCTGATTGAGCGATTGGGGCTGTGCAATCACCCAATCACTCATTCGGTCAATCAGTCATTCTCTTCGGATTCCCTTTTCACCCCGACCGGGTCGGCAGACCGTCGCGGGGACCTGAGGCGTGTGGGAAAGAACAAAACCAAAGATAGGGTGGCGAGAGGCTCACTACCAACTCGATCTCAGCGAAGGTCAAGAGGAGAACCTCACTTCGCCCGCCGCCGCGTCTCCAGTTAAGCAACGATGAACTTTCTATTCTTATCTGGACTCAATCTACATAAGCCATACCTTGCTCACTGTCCATTCACCCTCTCTGCTCCACGCCGCCATGCGCTCCATTCGCCTCGCCCTCGCTCTGCTCCTTGTGCCCTTCGCTGCTTTTGCGCAGCCTGCCTCTGTCACGGGCACCATCACGGATACCGCAACCGGCGAGGCGCTGCCCGGTGTCAACGTGACCGTCGAGTCCACGGCGCTCGGCGCGGCCACCGATGCAGACGGGCGCTACGAGATCGGCGACCTCGCTCCGGGCACGTATACCTTCGTCGCTTCGGCAGTCGGGTACCGGACCGAGCGGCAGCGTGTAGCGCTGTCGGCAGGCCAAACGACGGTGCTCGACTTCACCCTCGCCGAGCAGCCTTTAGACATCGGGGAGGTCGTCGTCACGGCGCGCGAGAGTCTGACGGGCGGCCCCGGCGGCATCCGCGACCTTCCCGGATCGGCGCACTACCTCGGTCCCGAGGAGCTGCAGACCTTCGCCGATAATGACGTGCTGCGAGCGCTTCGGACGGTCCCCGGCGTGAACGTGCAGGAGGAAGATGGCTATGGCCTCCGCCCCAACATCGGTCTGCGCGGGACGGGCAGCGAGCGCTCGGAGAAGATCACGGTGATGGAAGATGGCGTGCTGATCGCCCCGGCTCCCTACGCGGCACCCGCCGCCTACTACTTCCCGACGCTGGGCCGGATGGACGGCGTCGAGGTTCGCAAAGGTGCGAGCCAGATCAAGTACGGCCCCTACACGACCGGTGGCGCGCTGAACCTCCTCTCCCGCCCCATCCCTACCGAGGCATCGGCGTATTTCGAGGGCTTTGTCGGACAGGACGAGGCACGCAACCTCCACCTCTGGGCCGGACAGGCATGGCGTAATGTCGGCGTCGTAGTCGAAACCTATCAGGCCAACGTGTCCGGCTTCAAGCGACTCGCTGGATTCGAGGATGCTGACACGGGCTTCGACAAGCAGGACTACCTCGCCAAGCTCCGCGTCAACACTAACCCGAGCGCTCCGGTCTACCAGAGCCTGACCCTCAAGCTCTCCTACACCGACGAGATCTCCAACGAGACCTACCTCGGCCTGACCGAGCAGGACTTCGCCGCGACGCCGTTCCTTCGCTACGCCGGAAGCCAGGTCGATGAGATGGACGCCGAACACAGCCAAGTCCAGCTTCGCCACGTAGCCGTGTTCTCCCCGCGCTTCGACGTGACGACGACCGCCTACCGGAATACCTTCGCCCGCAACTGGTACAAGCTCGACAAGGTCCGCGACGGCCTTGTCGACGATGAGGATGAGGGCGCTTTGACCGATGCCATCGTCTCGATCTCCTCCATCCTCGACCGGCCCGACGCCTTTGCCGATGAGTTCGCCGTGCTCCGCGGCAACCTCGAAGGAGAAGATCGCCTCGACGCCGGTCGGCTCTACGTGAAGGCCAACAACCGCGAGTACCTCAGCTATGGCGTTCAGTCGATTGCCGGGTTCTCGTTCGATGCCGGGCCGATGGAGGCAGAAGTCGAGGCCGGGCTTCGGTGGCACCGCGATGAGATGGACCGCTTCCAGTGGGTCGACGGCTACGCCATCAACGAGGGTGTGATGACACTCACCGAAGCAGGCACGCCGGGCACGGAGTCGAACCGGATCGAGCAGGCCGAAGCCTTCGCCGCGTTCACCCAAGCCGACCTCGGCATCGGGCGACTCACCCTCACGCCCGGCGTCCGCGTCGAGCACGTCACGCTCTCCCGCGATGACTTTGGCAAGACCGACCCGGAGCGGACCGGAGCGGACCTCAGCGAACGCGATAACACCGTCACTGCCGTTATCCCTGGCCTCGGGGTGAGCTATGAAATCACGCCCACACTCATCGCCTTCGGTGGCGTCCACCGGGGATTCGCTCCGCCGAACTCGAAGGAGGGTGTCGAGCCAGAGCAGAGCGTGAATGTCGAAGTCGGTGGACGCTATGACACGCCGACCCTGAGCGTGCAGACCGCGGCGTTCCTGAACAGCTACCAGAACCTCCTCGGCTCCGACCTCGCGGCCGCAGGCGGTGGCGGCTCGACCGACCTCTTCAACGGCGGCGAGGCCCGCGTCCTCGGCCTCGAACTGGCCACCAGCGTCGACCTCGCCCGCGTGCTCGACCTCGGCAGCCTCAAGCTTCCGGCTCGCCTCGCCTATACCTACACCGACGCCGAATTCCGCAACGCTTTCGAGAGCGAGTTCGGCCCGTGGGGCACCGTTGCCGTCGGCGATGAGCTACCCTACGTGGCCCGCCATCAGGCGACTGCCACGCTCGGCGCAGAGTGGAGCCGGTACAGCATCGAGACGCGCGCGTTCTACGTCGGCCCGATGCGAACAGAGGCCGGGCAGGGGGCAATCCCTGAGAACCGGGAGATCGAGTCACACCTCGTCTTCGACATCGCCGCTGATGTATTCGTCGGGCGCGGCGCGACGGTCTTCGCCAGTGTCCGCAACGTGTTCGACGAGGTCTACGTGGCTGCCCGGCGCCCGGCGGGTCTCCGTCCCGGCCTCCCGCAGACCTTCCTCCTCGGCGTGCGAACGAGCCTCTAGGCTATAGCTCCACCGTTTCGCCTCGCGTCGGGATCGCCACGTCGGTGATCCCGGCGTCGTTCAAGGCGGCTTCGAGCTTCTGCTGCCGTTCGATATCGCCGTGAACGAGGAAGGTGGTCTGGAGGCGGTCTTGGTCGAGGTCACCGATGAAGCCGACGAGGCCGGGTTCGTCGGCGTGGGCGGAGAAGTAGTTCATCACCGCTACCTCCGCCTTCAGCCGGTGCGGCTGACCGAAGATTTTGACCTCCTGCCGCCGCTCGACGATTCGCTTGCCGAGCGTGTGCTCGGCCTGATAGCCGACAATCATCACGGTGCTCTTGGGGTCCTCGACGTTGTTGCGGAGGTGATGGAGGATACGCCCGTGCTCGGCCATACCGCTCGCTGAGATAATCACCATCGGGACGCGCATCCCGTTGAGTTGCTTCGAGCGTTCGGCCTTGCGGACGTACTCCAGCCGCTCGAAGCCGAACGGATCGTCGTCGGTCATGAGGTAGTCGAGTAGCTCGCGGTCGTAGCACTCCGGGTGAGTCTGGAAGACACCGGTGACGTTGACCGCGAGCGGGCTGTCGACGAAGACCGGAATATGTGGGATGCGCTCCTCGTTCCAGAGTTGATCGAGGGCGTAGACCAACTCCTGCGTCCGCCCCACCGCGAAGGCGGGGATGATGACCTTGCCGCCACGCCCGGCGGTTCGGCTGACTACGTCGGCGAGGGCCTCTTTTGCCTTGTCCGCCGGTTCGTGGACCTTGCCGCCGTAGGTTGATTCTGTGATGAGCCAGTCGCATGGCAGCATCGGCTGCGGATCGCGGAGGATGGGCCGACCGGGATTGCCGAGATCGCCCGTAAAGCCGAGGCGTTTTTCCATGCCCCCCTCGGTCACCGTCAGCGTCATCGTCGCCGAGCCGAGGATGTGCCCGGCGTCGCGGTACTCCACCTCGCACCCCTCGACCGGGTGGAACGGCTGCCGATAGCCCACGCCGACAAACAGGTTCAGCATGCCTTCCGCGTCGTCTTTCGTGTAGAGCGGCGTGACCTTGGGTTCGTTCTTCTTGCGGATGTTCTTGTTGAAGAAGTAGGCGTCCTTCTCCTGAATATGCGCGCTGTCGAGGAGCATGAGCGCACAGAGGTCGTAGGTCGCGTGCGTGGCGTAGACGCGCCCCCGAAATCCGGCGCGGTAGAGGCCCGGCAGCATCCCCGAGTGGTCGATGTGTGCGTGCGAGAGCAGCACGGCGTCGATCTCCGAGGCCTCGGCGGGGAAGGTGCCGTTGATCTGCTTCGCCTCTTCGCGGCGACCTTGGAACAGGCCGCAGTCGAGGAGGAGCTTGTGCCCGCTCTCCAGTTCTACGAGGTGCATGGAGCCGGTGACGGTGCGGGCAGCGCCCCAAAAGGTGAGCTTCATCGAGTCGAGGGTCGGTTGGTCAAAAGGCGCTGCCAATCTACACGCCCCGGCCTAAAAGGGCGCATGGCCTCGCCTCACGAGCGAGCCCGGCGGGCGAGACGAGCCGTTTCCTCCTCCGGCGTTTCCTCTACTTCATTCGGCAGTTCCAGCCTTGGCTCACCTGCTCCGAGTTCCAGCGACTCGGCCGTAGCAATCGCTTCGAGGTTCTGGACGCGCTGGTTAAGGCGCTCGCGCTCGGCCTCGGACGCATCGAGCCGCTTCTTTAGGGCGTCGAGTTCAGCCCAGTTGGGTCCCCCTTTGGATTTGTTGCGCGACATCTGAACGATGGCCCATGCGATGATCGCGACGATGGCGACAGTAAAAGGATTCATGCCGATTTGGGGGTCAAGAGTCAGAAATGTGCCATAAGCTACTACTCATCAATCAACCCACAGCGTCTTTGCGTTCATGAACTCACGGATGCCGAGGGCGGACAACTCGCGTCCATAGCCGCTGTCCTTGACGCCGCCGAAAGGTAGGTGCGGGTGACTCTTGACCATTTCGTTGACGAAGGCACACCCACAGTCGAGCCGCCGTGCGATGGCTTCGCCTTTCGCCGCGTCCTCGGTGAAGACCGCTCCGCCGAGGCCAAAGCTGGTGTCGTTCGCGAGGTCCACGGCCTCGTCCGCGTTGTCGGCAACGATGAGGGAGGCGACAGGGCCGAAGATTTCTTCCTCGAAGGCGACGGTGCCACGCTGCACATTGCCGAGGACGGTCGGCGCATAGTAAAACCCGTCACGGTCGAGGATCGGACCGCCAGTGAGCACCTCCGCTCCGTCTGCGATGGCGCGTGCGACTTGGTCGTGGACCTCGTCGCGGAGATCTTCGCGGGCGAGTGGGCCAATGTCGGTACCCTCATCCATCGGATCGCCGACGGTAAGCGCCGCCATCGCCACGACGAATCGCTCGGTGAATGCCTCGGCGATGGGTGCTTCCAGAATGAACCGCTTGGCCGCGATGCAGCTTTGCCCGTTGTTCTGCACCCGACCCTTCACCCCGACCTCAACGGCTCGGTTAAGGTCGGCATCGGCGAGCACGATGAACGGGTCCGAACCGCCGAGTTCGAGAACCGTCGGCTTGAGGTGCTGCCCAGCGAGGGAAGCGATGGCTCGGCCCGCCGCCACGCTACCTGTCAGCGTGACGCCGCGCACCCGGCGGTCTGCGATTACATCCTCGAACCGGTCGTGCGGAACGCGGAGGTTCTGGAAAATGCCCTCGTCGAATCCGGCTTTTTGGAATAGCTCGACCATCGCCTCGGCGCAGCCCTGCACGTTCGCAGCGTGCTTCAGAATGCCCACATTGCCCGCCATCACGTTCGGCGCGGCAAAGCGAAAGACCTGCCAGAACGGGAAGTTCCACGGCATCACGGCCACAATCGCCCCGAGCGGCTGGTAAACGATCAGGCTCTTCCCCGCCTCCGTCTCGACTGACTCGTCGGCAAGCTGGGCCTCGGCGTGGTCGGAATAGTAGCGGCACACTCGTGCGCACTTCTCCGCTTCAGCAACGGCCTGCCCGATGGGCTTGCCCATCTCGCGGGTCATCAGTTCGCCTAGCTGCTGCTTCTGCTCATCGAGGAGGTCAGCGAGGCGACACATCGCCCCGGCGCGCTGGTCGAACGTCGTGGCCCGGTGGCGCTCGAACGCATCGTCCGCGCGCTGAAGAACGGCGTCAGTTTCGCCTTCCGTGTGATAGGTGTAGGTCGTGAGTGGCTCGCCCGTGGCGGGGTTGACAGTCGTGATATCGGGCATGGCGAGGGGAGAGAAATGCGCGAGATGGCTTGCGTTCGTCGTCGAAAAACGGGAGATTAGGAGGGTTGCACCAACGTCTCTGCCGTGGCACCTTCCGATACGACTCTCTCTGACACGACCAACGGGGGCCTCTTGCTCCGCCTCCGGCGGCTCCTGGCTGCCGTCACCGTTCGGCTCCGGTCGCTTGGGCGAAATGGCTCGCCGCCAGAGCCATCGCCTGAATCCGACGACGATGCATCCTGCGCCATCTCCCGTGCCCGGATCGAAGCCTACGTCGGGCAGCCGGTGAACGACCTGTCACTGTACGAGCGTGCCCTACGCCACCGATCCGTCCTGCGAGGGCAACCCGACGGCCACCTCGAAAGCAATGAGCGACTCGAGTTTCTGGGCGATGCCGTCCTCGGCATGATCGTCGCCGAGCGGCTCTACGACGAGTTCCCCGACCGCAACGAGGGATTCCTGACCCGTATCCGAGCCAAACTCGTCAATGGCACCATGCTCGCCTCCTACGCCGAAGCACTCGACCTCGGCGATCTCCTGCTCCTCTCGCCCAACATGGCCCAAGGCGAGGGCCGCAGCAATCCGACCATCCTCGCTGATGCGTTCGAGGCGGTGCTCGGTGCGGTCTATCTCGACCTCGGCTTCGCCGCCGCCCAAACCTTCGTCTTCGACCTCCTCGACGAGCACGTAGACCTTGAGACCATCTCCACACAGCGGAGCAACTTCAAGAGCATGCTACTGGAATACGTGCAGGCCGATGGGCAGACACAGCCCGCTTACCACGTCATCGCCGAGGAAGGGCCGAGCCACGACCGGCGTTTCACGGTCGAGGTGCTGGTGGCGAATCAGCCACTCGGGATGGGTCGTGCCCGCTCGAAGAAACAGGCCGAGCAGCGGGCCGCCCGCGAGGCCCTCGAACGGCTCCGCGAAGAAGAGGCGGAGGCCGCTGTCGGCGAGAAACAATAGGCTCGGCGGCTGGGTTTGGCAGCGTGCCTTCATCCCCGAATCTTTCGACTCGCTTCGCCGATGCAGCTCGCCTCTGACTCCGCCGTTCTTCGCCACCCGGACCGCTTCGAGCGCCGCCACAACGGCCCTGCTGCCGAAGGCATCCAAGCCATGCTCGACGCACTCGGGATGGACTCGCTCGACACCCTTGCCGACTCAGCCGTGCCGGACGCGATCCGCACCGAGAAGGCGCTCGACCTGCCCGCTGCACTCACCGAAGCCGAACTGCTAGAGCGGGCACGCTCGCTCGCCGAGAAGAACAGCGTGGCCCGCTCGTACATCGGGATGGGCTACTACGGCACGATCACGCCGCCGGTCATCCTGCGGAACGTCTTCGAGAATCCGGGCTGGTACACGCAGTACACCCCCTACCAAGCCGAGATCGCGCAGGGCCGACTCGAAGCCCTCCTGAACTTCCAGACCGCTGTCGCCGACCTGACCGGGCTGGAGATTGCCAATGCCTCGCTGCTCGACGAAGGCACCGCCGCGGCAGAGGCAATGAGCATGTTCTTCGGACAGGCCCGCGGTAAGCGCTCCACGTTTTTGGTCGCCGCCAACTGCCATCCACAGACGATTGCGGTCGTGCAAGGCCGGGCCGAGCCGATTGGAATCGAGGTGGTTGTCGCCGACCCCACCGAGTTCGCATTCGACGATGACACATTCGGCGTACTGCTTCAGTACCCAGCGACGGACGGAGCAGTTGAAGACTATGCGGCTCTTTGCGAAGCGGCGCACGACGCAGGGGCCTACGTCGCCGTCGCCACCGACCTGCTCGCACTCACACTCCTGACGCCGCCCGGCGAGTTCGGCGCGGACGTGGCGGTCGGCAACTCGCAGCGCTTCGGCGTGCCGATGGGCTACGGCGGCCCGCACGCCGCGTTCTTTGCCACCACCGACACCTTCAAGCGGAAGATCCCGGGCCGCATCATCGGCCTCTCCGTGGACGCGCACGGCAACCCGGCGCTGCGGATGGCGCTCCAGACCCGCGAACAGCACATCCGCCGCGAGAAGGCGACCTCAAACATCTGCACCGCGCAGGTACTTCTCGCTGTCATCGCCTCGATGTACGCCGTCTACCACGGCCCCGATGGCTTGGCGAAGATTGCCCGACGCGTCCACGGCTTCACCCGTCTCCTCGCTGCCGGTCTGGGTCGCCTCGGTCACGAGGTTGTGCATGCGGACTACTTCGACACCCTTCGCATCCGTGTGGACGACGCCGACGAAGCAGTAAAGCACGCCGTTGGTGCAGGCATCAACCTCCGCCGTTTCGAGGACGGTACGCTCGGCATCGCCCTCGATGAGACGGTCGGCATGGACGACATCAACGACCTGCTTGACGTTTTCGGCGCAACGAGCCTCGACACCGATGAACTAGCGGGCGAGGTCAGCCTCGACTATGCAGGCGCGCATGGGCGTACCTCGGCCTTCCTGACACACCCGAACTTCCACCGCTACCGGAGCGAAACCGAGATGCTCCGCTACCTCAAGAAGTTGGAGAACCGCGACCTCTCCCTCGCCCATGCGATGATTCCGCTCGGAAGCTGCACGATGAAGCTCAACGCAGCCGCCGAGATGATCCCCGTCACGTTCCCCGGCTTCTCGAACCTCCACCCGTTCGCGCCGGTCTCGCAGGCGCAGGGGTACCACGAAATGATGACCGAGCTAGGCGACTGGCTCAAGGAGATCACCGGTTTCGCCGCCGTCAGCCTCCAGCCCAACTCCGGCGCGCAGGGCGAACTCGCCGGGCTGATGACGATCCGCGCCTACCACCGGCACCACGGTGACGCGGACCGTACCGTTTGCCTCATTCCATCATCTGCCCACGGCACCAACCCTGCAAGCGCGGTGATGGCCGGAATGGAAGTCGTCGTCGTGAAGTCCGACGCTAGTGGCAACGTGGACCTGGCCGACCTGCGGACGAAGGCCGAGCAGCACGCCGACCGCCTCGCCGCCCTGATGATCACCTACCCCAGCACGCACGGCGTCTTCGAGCGGACGATCCGCGAGATCGCCGAGATCATCCACACGAATGGCGGCCTCGTCTACATGGACGGCGCGAACATGAACGCGCAGGTCGGACTGTGCCGCCCGGGCGAGTTCGGGATGGACGTGTGCCACCTCAACCTCCACAAGACGTTCTCCATTCCGCACGGCGGCGGCGGGCCGGGCATGGGACCGATCTGTGCCAATGAAAAGCTGGCACCGTTCCTCCCGGCACACCCGGTGGTCGAGGGTGTCGGTGGCGAAGAGGGCATCGCACCCATCTCAGCGGCTCCGTATGGCAGCGCGTCGATCCTCCTGATCTCGTGGGCCTACATCGCCATGATGGGCGGCCCCGGACTGACGCGGGCGACCGAGCTTGCCATCCTCAACGCCAACTACATGGCGAAGCGGCTCGAAGGCCACTATGACGTGCTCTTCCGGGGACCGCAGGGCTACGTCGCCCACGAGTTCATCCTCGACCTCCGCCCCTTCTCGAACGCAGGCGTGACCGCTGAGGACGTAGCGAAGCGACTCATCGACTATGGCTTCCATGCCCCGACGATGAGCTGGCCCGTCGCCGGAACGCTAATGGTCGAGCCAACCGAGAGCGAAGCCAAGGACGAACTCGACCGATTCTGCGAGGCCATGATCTCGATCCGCTCCGAGATTCAGGAGATCGAACTCGGCGTCGTGGACGTGGAGACGAGCGCGCTCCGGCACGCCCCGCACACCGCAGCTATCGTGACCGGCGATGACTGGGACCGGCCCTACACCCGGCAGCAGGCCGCCTACCCGGCAGCGTGGACCCGCGAGGCCAAGTTCTGGCCGTCCGTCGGACGTGTCGACAATGCCCACGGCGACCGCAACCTCATCTGCTCCTGCCCACCGATAGAGGAGTATGAATAACCCGGACGCATCACTGCTGGCGCTATAAAAAAGACGCCCCACCCGGCGTACTCCGCCGAGCAGGACGTAGGCTGCATGAGGTCAGGGCAGCGAAAAAACGAAGCAGCGGCTCAGACGCGCATTGCGGCGAGGAGGTCCTTGAGTTCCTCCGGCTTCGGCAGCTTCACGTCCGCCCCATCGCCTGCATTTTCGAGATAGAAGCACGCGAACGCGGCCCGCTCTTCGGCGGTGGCATCGGCCTCGTCGAAGGCGTCGGCAAACTGGTCCCACTGCGACTGGGCCATCTTGCCAGCGACGTAGTGAGCGAAAAGGAGAGGCAACGCGGGGCGAGCGACGTGAGGAGTCATGGTGGTTGAGCCGTCTGGTGGTGAAGGGAAAACCCTTGGGGGTATGAAAGCGCTTGACAATTCGTGTGCCAACTTCACCATTCCTTCCTTTTCGGGCTACAGCGGCGATTTCTGGTTGAGCAAGCGTTCCCTATGCCCCGGCTGTCCGTCCGATTTCACCCTCAAGTCCCCGCGTTGTGTTGGCCAGTTCGGAGCCTGCAAACCCGCGATGCGTTGAGGATATTCCCACTCACCACGTCAGCCCATGCTTGCCTCTGACCTTGCTGGCCTCCAGCGACTCGCCCGCTACGATGCGTGGGCCAACCGGCACCTCGCCGATGCGCTCCGCGACGAGCACCACACCCCGATTCGCCTCCTCGCCCATGCCGCCGAGTCCGAACTCGTCTGGCTCCGCCGCATCGAAGGCACCCAGCCGAGCAGCCGCACCGCTGACTTCTGGCCCGACCTGAACGCGGACGACTGCCGCACGCTCGTCGAGCAGGCAGCCGAGGCGCTTGGTCACTTCGTGGACGTTCTCGGCGCGGAGCAGCTGCAACAGCACGCTGTCTATCGCAACTCAAAAGGCGTAGAATACCGGACGCCCATAGCCGACGTGCTCACCCACATTCTCCTCCACAGCCACTATCACCGGGGACAAGCTGCCGCTGCGCTCCGTGCCCTCGACGTAGATCCTCCGTGGACCGATTTTATCGCCTTCGCCCGCAAAGAGGGCTAATCATCCTCGGAAATCTCTGGTAGCACCGCAGTGACCTTCGGTGAGTCGGGGCTGCCGGACTTGACGATCCGTATGCTCACTTCATCGCCGAGTGCGAGGGGTGCGCCGATCTCGCCCCATTGCACAGCGCGTTGCTTGGTTCGCTCGTCCCCCTCAATACCACTGACGGTAAGCGTGACTGGCGAAATACCTAAGTCAGGCCCGAAACCGGGCGTTGTGTGGTGGATGAGCAGGTTAACCGCGGCGCTGACCACGACGCCCTCCTCTAGTCCTGCGCGGTGACGGAGTTCACCGTTGACACGAATCTCAAGGCAGAGCATGAGTTCGCCGCTACGCCAGCACGATCTCTTTGCGAAGGCGGGCGACGGGGACGCCGAGTTGCTCACGATACTTCGTCACCGTGCGGCGGGCTATCTGGAAACCACGCTCCTCTAGCATCGAGGCAATTTTCTGGTCGGAGAGCGGCTTCTCCTTGTTCTCCTCGGCCACGATCCGCTCGATGATGGCCTTGACCTCTTTGTTCGAGATCTCTTCCCCGCTGTCGGTCGAGAGGCCTTCGGAGAAAAAGTACTTGAGTTCGTAGACGCCCCACTCGGTCTGGACGTACTTGCCATTGACCACGCGCGAGATCGTCGATATGTCCATTCCGATGCGCTCGGCAACGTCTTTGAGAATCATCGGTTTGAGGTTGCCTTCGCCTTCGCGGAAGAAGTCCTCCTGCAACTCGACGATGGCGTTCATCACCTTGATCATCGTCGCACGGCGCTGGTTGATCGAGTTGATAAACCAGCGAGCGCTCTCCATGCGGTTCTTGAGGAACTGCTTGGTATCGCCCTTTCCATCGCTCTTGTCGGCCTTGCCGTTCTTCTTGGACGATAGCTCGTGCCACATCTGGCGGTAGTGCCGGTTGATGCGTAGCTCAGGCGCGTTCCGACCGTTGAGTGAGATGATGAACTCATCATCTACCACCTCGACGGTGAAGTCTGGAGTGACGTAGTTGGTGGCCGCGGCGAACTCGCCCTCGCCCGGCTTCGGGTCAAGACGCTGGATGAGGTCGAACGCCTCCTTGAGTTCCTCTTCGTGGAGGTTGTGCTTGCGGAGGAGCGTGTCGAAATGCTTCATCGTGAACGCCTTGTAGGTGTCGCGCACGATATCGATGGCGGTCTCGCGGCCGTCCACTTCGTCCGACATTGCTTCGAGTTGGACGAGGAGGCACTCGCGCAGATCGCGGCTGGCGATGCCAACGGGGTCGAGCCGCTGGAGGCGCTTCAGGACGGCCTCCACATGATCGTCAGTCAGCATCAAGCCCTGGCTGAACATAATGTCGTCCACGATGGACTCGATGGGCCGACGGAGGTAGCCATCCTCGTCAATCGACCCGATGATCTGCTCAGCAATCAACTCCTGCGTGTCATCGAAGTCGAGCATGCCCATCTGGTCGCGCAGGTGCTCGGCCATTGAGGACTTGTAGGGCATCGGGATTTCGCGTTGCTCCTCCTCAGCGGAGTGGTCCACGCGGGCCTTGTAGCCGTAGAGGTCGTCCGAGCTATTCAGGAACTCGTCCCAGTCGAACTCATCGTCTTTTTCGCCTTCGGCTTCGCGCTCTTTCTCCTTGGCCTCTTTTGCCTCGGCCTGAAGCTCGTCCCCGGCCTCGGTCTGGACGACTTGATCCTCTTCTTCCTCGCCCTCTTCGAGGAGCGGGTTGATTTCCATCTCCTCCTTGATCCGCTGCTCAAGCTCCAGCGTCGGAAGCTGCAGCAGCTTGATGTACTGGATCTGCTGCGGCGAGAGCTTCTGCTGGAGAGACTGCTTCTGCTGAAGATTGAGCATGACGGAGTAGGGTGAATAGCTGCTAGGCCGTGCCTAGCAAGATAGCAGCACGCTCGACGCAGGTGGCCAGAAACTGCTCGTACCACGCCGCGCCGTATTTGCGAGTGAGGGGTTCACGGAGAAAGTCATACAACTGAGTGCCATGGCGGCGACCGCGCCGGACGGCGGGCTTGCACAGGTCGATCTGCTCGTAATTGAGCACCTCGGTCCCGCCGATCTCTTCGATGCGAACCGGGAAGAGGTGGCACGAGAGCGGCTTCTCGAAGTCGATGCGGCCTGCGTGATAGGCCTGCTGGAGCGCACACTTGGCGACGCTGCCTTCGTAGACGACGAAGACGCACTCGCGCCCGTTGACGCACGATGTCCCGTAGTGCCCAGGCTCCTCTTCGACCCACACGCCTTGCTGGTCAATGACAGCGAGCGCTTCGGGGCGCAGGTCGCGGGCGACGGCGGGGAGGGCACGCTCCAACTCGGCGCGCTCGTCCGGTTCGAGGGGCGCGCCGCGGTCGCCGTGGACGCAGCATCCGCCCAGACACCGGCCGAGGTGGCAGGTGAAAGGAGCGTCGAGGAGGGCGTCCGAGATGAGAACATCGTCGATAGCAAACATGGTACCAACAGACTACGGCCCAACACGGGCCGCTGTCAATGTTATCGGAGGTGAGCCGTCTTTTTTTAACGCCCGATGGTCTCAATCTCAATCCTCGTCCGTGACACGAGGCTGTCAGCGTATGCCCGTACCTTCCCTTTCAACCCAGCCGCCTCAGCCGATGGAAAACCGCAACCTCGTCTCTGCCCAACCCGAGCGCACCGAGGAGGACTTTGAGAAGAAGCTCCGCCCGCAGTCGCTCGACGAGTTTGTCGGGCAGCAGAAAATCAAGGACAACCTCCGGGTCTTCATCACCGCCGCCCTGCAACGCGGCGAATCGCTGGACCACGTCATGCTCTCCGGCCCGCCCGGCCTCGGCAAGACGACCCTCGCCTACATCATCGCCGAGGAGATGGGCGCGGCGGTCAAGACGACGAGCGGCCCGGCCCTCGACAAACCTGCCAGCATCGCCGGGATTCTGACCAACCTCGACGAGGGCGACGTACTCTTCATCGACGAGATTCACAGGATGAGTCCGGTGATCGAGGAGTACCTCTACTCGGCGATGGAAGACTACGCCATCGACATTCTGATCGACTCCGGCCCGTCGGCCCGAAGCGTCCGCATCTCGCTCCCGCCGTTTACACTCGTCGGGGCGACGACCCGGAAGGGACTGCTCACCGCCCCGCTCCGTGCCCGCTTCGGGATCGACTTCCGGTACGACTACTACACCGCCGACCTCCTCCGGCGGATCGTCCTCCGCTCCGCCGACATCGTGGGCGTGGACATTGAGGAAGACGGCGCGCACGAGATTGCCCGACGGAGCCGGGGTACGCCGCGCATCGCCAATCGGCTGCTGCGCCGGACGCGCGACTTCGCTGAGGTCGAGGGCGAGGGCCGCATCACGGTCGAGCTGGCCGACTACGCCCTCAACGCGCTCGACGTGGACGAGGCGGGTCTCGATGAGATGGACAGCCGCATCCTCCTCGCGCTGATGGAGAAGTTCGACGGCGGGCCGGTCGGTGTCAGCACGATTGCCGTCGCCGTGAGCGAGGACCCCGGCACCATCGAGGAGGTCTACGAGCCGTACCTGATCCAGGAAGGTTTCCTCGCGCGGACGCCGCGCGGACGCATCGCCACGCCCCGCGCATGGGACCACTTCGACCTCACCCCGCCGCCGAAACAGGCCGACATCTTCGACCTCGGCTGAGGTGCTGCCGAAGGACGATTACTCGCTTACGACCCAATAGACACTGAGCGGCTTGTTGAGGTTGCTACCTCCCATCCGGCGCGGCGTCAGGAAGTCGGCGCGCGGCGTGTAGTTCACATCGCTCCGGGCATGCGCGGGGAACGTCCCCTGACCGGCTTCGACGGTGAACGTGCGGAAGGCTCCGTCGGCGCTGGAGAGTATGATCTCGTAGGTGCCCGGCGTCACGTCTTGGATTGTGAAGCTAGCCGGGTTGGCTTTATGACGACCGAACGTATCGTGGCGGCTTTCGGGTGTGAAGAGACGGTACTCGGCGCGGCCCCAGCCGTGTCTCAGATCTACGAAGGCCGCACCCCAGGCGACCTCCTGTCCATCGCGCCGGATCGACACCTCAGAAGGAGAGTTCGTGGCCATGTCGTCGGCTGCAACCCAGGCGTTGAAGTGCATGATGTAGTCCGGCCGCTCGGCTTCGTGCTGGAAGTAAGCGTGGGTCCGCCAGGGTCCATCTACCGAAAAAATGGTCTTGGGATCAAACGGATCGCCGCTGTCGGAGACTGACACGGTGAACAGGATCGACCCGACGGCCTCACCCTCAAGGACCAAGTCAAGCGCGTAGCTGCCACCATCCTGAAGTGTTCCGCTCCACGTAGGCCCCGAGCGCGTCCCCACCTTCAGGAACGCCGCTGAAGCCGTCTGCTGCATCGTCCCGAGCGCCTGCCGTCCGAGCACGTTGCCCTCGTCATCACGGACGATGTACGCTCCGTCTACCTCGTAGGGATCGAGATCGGCAGGCGGGAAGAGGAGAAAGTCGGACGTGGGACTGCCGAACATGAACTGGCCCCGCTGTGGCAGGAACCGCATGTCGAGGAAGCGGGCATAGTCGACCGCGGGAGCAGGCTGGGCTTGGGCCGGCACCGTGAGGACGAGCACGGCGAGAAGGGCAAAGAGGCGCGACATGAAATCGGGAGCAGGTGGAAAGGAGGTTCGCTTCCACCATGCGCCGTTTGCCTCCACCGAGGGTCACGCCCTGCGGCTAGGGAGCCTCGACGGTATCCGCCTCGGCAGGCTCCTCCTGCACAGGCAGTTCAAGCGATTCTTCCGGTATCACCTCTTCGTAGAACGACGTATCCATCCCGCGCGTCCCAATGATGACGAGGAGCGGAAGAATGAAGAACACCGCGGCGATGTACCCAAAGGCATAGCCCCGGTTTCTGACGGACAGCTCGCCCAGCTTCTCGGCGAGCCAGATCGGGATGCGCCGGATGAACGGGATCGGCCACAAGAGCGCGATGCCAAACACGTTGAAGCAGAGGTGCGCGAAGGCGACCGTCAGCGCGGCCTCGCCGTTCAGCCCCCCCCCGGATGCTGCTACGAGCGCTGCGAGGATCGCCGTCACGGTCGTCCCGATGTTCGCCCCGAGAACAAAGGGGAAAATCTGGGCGACGGTCACGATCCCGGCCCCGACCATCGGCACCATCACGCTCGTCGTGATCGAGGAGGACTGCACCATGACTGTGATCAGGACACCGAAGAACATCGCTGCTGCGGCATTACCAAAGACATACTTGTGGAGCAGTCGCTCGCTACGCCCGAGCAGAAGCGCACGGAGCAGCTTGACGAGGTAGCGGAGAGCCACGAACAGCCCAAGGATGCCGACGATCAGAACGACAATGCCATTTGAGTTCGCCAGCGAGATCACGGCCTCGGCGATGGGGTCGGTGATGACCTTGACCGGGCTGAGTAGGTCGGCCCCACCGACGCCAATCACGGCCTCTTCGAGCGCGTGCGCCGAGCGCGAGATGGCCCCCGTCAGCAACTCCACAGGAAAGAGGACGGCTACGGCAAGGAGGTTAAAAAAATCGTGGACCGTCGCCCCTGCCATCGCACGGCGGAACTCGTCCTTGCGCGTGATGTGGCCAAGCGACACGATGGTGTTGGTCACGCTCGTCCCGATGTTCGCTCCCATCATAATCGGGACAGCCCCGGCCACCGTCAGCCCACCGCCTGCTACAATCCCAACCACCATCGCCGTGACGGTCGACGAGCTTTGGACGAGTGACGTGGCGAGGATGCCGATGAACAGGCCGATGAACGGGTTCCGCGTCGTGCTCACAAGATTCTCGGCAACGCCCTTGCCCATCAGCTTGAACGAGTCGCCCATCAACTCCAAGCTCACAAAGAAGAGGAGCAGAACGAGGAAGAGCGAGAGGACTTGCAGGATGCGCTGAGGCATGAGCGTGGGAGCAGCGGATAGTGCAACCGAACCGGGGTGCGAAAGTAGTCGGTGCGTGTTACCCTAATGTTACGCCGCGCCGGATTCACCCATTCGGAACAGACTCACCGCAGTCTGTCCGTAGCGCCGACTCGTTTCCAGCGCTGGGTGCTCCTCGAAGCGGTGGTCCACTCTATGTTCGAGTACGAGAAGGCCATCCGGGGCAAGCCGCTGCAGTGCGAGATCCGGCACGCGCTCCAGCGCGTCGAGGGCATACGGCGGGTCGGCGAGGATGAGGTCGTAGTGTGCCGCGTCGCGTTCCAGAAAGCGCAAGGCATCGACCCGGTGAAATGTGCAGGCCTCCGTCGCCCCAAGCGCGGCGGCGTTGTCTCGCATCGTACTGAGCGCCGCACTGCGCTGCTCCACGAAGACCGCCTCGGCAGCCCCCCGACTGATCGCTTCAAGGCCGAGCGCTCCGCTTCCGGCGAAGAGGTCGAGCACGCGCGCGCCGCCGAGGCTCACCCGGCTCTGGACGAGATTGAAGATGGCCTCGCGTGTGCGGTCGGTGGTGGGCCGTGTTGCGCCTTTCGGCGCACGAAGCCGGTGCCCCCGAAATCTGCCGCCGACGATCCGCATCGCGTGGTCCGGTCAGGTCTCAGCGAAGGAGCGCGCCGAGAACCGGAACGAAGGCAGCGAGCGCGAGTGGATCTGCTCCGCTGCGGGCCGTGTCGAGCGCGAGCAGCGGATTGAGCGGCTCCGCCTCCAGACCGAGCAGGGCTTCGAGACCAGCGACCGCCTCGGCTCCGGCAGGCTCGCCATAGAGAAACAACCGTCCGATGTCAGCCGGGGCGATGTCCAGCCGGTCCAAAAGGGCCGCGACGAAATACGCGCCGTCCGTCCGCACATCGGCCTCGGCATAGTGTCCGAAGTGCCACGTCTCGCCCCGGCACAGTGCGACTTCGGTTCGGTTGCCATAGACGCCAACGGCCAGGGCGAGCGACTCGTCGTCTTCTGGCAGGAGCCGGGCGAGCACGGCGGCGGCGGCCCCCGTCGTGTCTGCCACCTCGTGCTTGATCTCGATATCATCGTCAGCGATGCTCGCGGCGATATGAGCTAGCCGGGCATGAACCGACTCCGAGAACCGAAGGACATGGTGCCAGTGGATACGCCGCCCTTCGGCCAGTGTCTCGATCCGAACCGGCGTGGTCTTGACCCGGACGGGTCGGGCGATGCTCGCATCGGACAGCATCGCGGCTTCCTGCCGGAGCTGCTCAAAGCGCTCTGCAGGCGGCATTCCCTCAGGCAGCGGCGAGAAGAACGATGTGCTGTTCCACGGATGCACTACGACGTGGAGTGTCTTGGCCTCGGACCCGTCGAAAATCTCGCGGACCGCTGTGGTGACGGTATCGAGGTTCGAGGGGCCGGTGAGTGCGAGGAGCGTCTCGGCCACCACGAAGTCGAAGTCACAGGCTCCGAGCCGACGTAAGCGTGGTTCCTCATCTTCACCGCTGCCGAGATCGATCTCAGCATAGCGCATCACACGCCCGTGAAGCTCGATGCCTGCGCGAATCCGTGACCCGTCCATCCCCCTCTCCTCGTTAGCGGTCGGCTGGCGACCTACCTATTCCCAACTTGCAGCGTTGAGCATTCCCGCCGCGCGATCCGGGTTGTCCGTGCCGACGAAGTTGTCAGAGTTGGGGTCTTCGAGCAGGTAGACCGTCACACCCGTACTGTCATCACGAACGACAGACAAGTTGAAGCGGTCGCCACCACGCGACGAGTAGAGCAGCGAGTCGAGGTCGAGCGTCATGCCTTCTTCCAGCCCGAAGATGCTGTCGCGCTTGGCGACCATGAACGAGTCAGAGCGAATCGCCATCAAGAGCGAGTCCAGCGTACTGGGATAGCGGTCGTACTGGAACTCGTAGCCCCGCATGCCATCGCGGATAAAGCCCATGCGCTCCTGGGTGAGCTGGTTGAGAGCTTGCTCCCGCTCGAACGCCACTTGGGGGCCGCGAATGCTTTGGTAGAGCAAATAGCCGAGCGCGACGATTACGAGCGCGAGGACGACTTGAACGACGGTGCGGGTGGTGTCATTCGCCAGAATAGCCATTGCGCGAGAGAACCCTGGTTGGGTGAAGGGGCAGGAGCGAGAAGGGTACGGTACCGCATGGTGAAAGCGGGAACCGCGTTCGGGCAAAATACTCGGCAGCTTTCCCAAAAAGCAACCAAGGACGAAAGAGTGCCTTCCGACGAATAAGACCCCCACCTCGAGCAGGCGTTGCCCTCTCGACTCGCTAGTATCTTGCGTCCCTCTTCCCTCCACACTGTATGCCTGCATCAAAAACGGCCCTCAGCGTCAACCTCAACAAGGTGGCGCTCCTCCGCAACGCCCGCGATCTCGACCTGCCTAGTGTCGTGCACGCCGCCCGGCTGTGCCTCGACGCCGGAGCCGACGGCCTCACCGTACATCCCCGCCCCGACGAACGTCACATCCGCCCTGAGGATGTGACAACACTGGCCGAACTGCTCGCTGCTGAAGACAATGGAACCGAATACAACATCGAAGGCAACCCCTTCGCCGAGGCTAGCGGAACCTATCCCGGCTTCCTTGCCCTCGTCGAGCAAGCGGCGGAGATTGGTCGGCTGGACCAGTGTACGCTGGTGCCAGACGCGCCGGGGCAGCGCACCTCGGATCATGGTTGGAACCTCGCCCGCGACGCCGAGCGGCTGAAGCCTGTCATCGAGCGCCTCAGCAAACTCGGCTGCCGTATCGCCCTCTTTATGGACGCCGAAGCGGAGGTGATGGAGAAGGCCGCTGCTGTGGGGGCCGACCGGATCGAGCTGTACACGGAGCCGTATGCCCGTGCCCACCTAGAGGGCGATGCTTCGGCGGAACTCACCCACTTCGCCGCCGCTGCCGAGGCGGCGCAGGCAGTAGGCCTCGGCGTCAACGCCGGACACGACCTAAACCTCGACAACCTCGGCCCCTTCATCGACGCGGTACCCGGCGTGCTCGAAGTGTCCATCGGCCATGCCCTCACCGCCGACGCGTTGTGGATAGGCTTACCCGCCGCCGTCCGCGCCTACCAGCAGATTCTCGCCGATGCCGTCTATGCCTGACGCCCTCCCTACCCCCGACGACTTTTCTTTCGACCCGACCCACCGGAGCGGGTACGCCGCCCTCGTCGGCCCGCCGAACGTTGGGAAATCGACGCTGATGAACGCGCTTGTCGGGCGCAAGCTCTCCATCGTCACGGCCAAGCCGAGCACGACGCGGCACCGCGTCCTCGGGATTCTCTCCGGCGAGGGCGACGCGGAAACGCCACCGCACCAGATCGTCTTCCTCGACACGCCCGGCATCGTCAAGCCGAAGTACCGGCTCCACGAGGCGATGATGCACGCTGTGGACTTCGCCGTGAACGACGCCGACGTGCTCCTCTTCATGGTCGACGCCGCACACGAGGGAACACCGGACACCGCCATTGAGCGCATCGGCGGCCGACCGGCGATCCTGCTCCTCAACAAGATCGACTTGATGCCGCAGGAGCAGGCCCTCCCGCTCGTTGCGAAATACAATGACCTCCGCGCCTTCGATGCCGTCATTCCCATCTCGGCCAAGACCGCGTTCAACCTCGACACGGTCCTCGCGCAGATTCTGGAGCGCCTCCCTCTCGGCCCGCCCTACTACCCGAAGGATCAACTCTCCGAGCACCCGGAGCGGTTCTTCGTCGCCGAGATCATCCGCGAGAAAGTCTTCGAACTGTACCGCGACGAAATCCCCTACTCGGCCCAAGTGAATATCGTGACCTACGAAGAACGGCCCGGTCAGAAAGACTTTATCGACGCCGAGATCGTCGTCGAGCGCGATTCGCAGAAGGGTATCCTGATCGGCAAGGGCGGGAGCGGCCTCAAGAAGCTGGGCCAGTTCGCCCGGCGCGACATCGAGGGGTTCGTCGGCTCCGAGGTCTACCTCCAGCTCCACGTCAAGGCCCGCGCCGACTGGCGCAACCGCGAGGGGTTCCTCCGGTCCTATGGCTATGATGTCTAGGCGAGCGTAATGCCAAGCCCGTCGGCTACTGCCGCTCTGAGCTCAGTGGGCACCTCCGACTGAACGATTCGGTGACGTTCCCAAGCACGGCGACGCGGATAGGTCTTGCGGAGGTGGTGGAACGCGGCTCCTTGCTCATCGGCGGTTAAGGCTAATAGGTCGCGCATCCGGGCATCATCGGCATGGATATCGTAGACCTGCCGGGCGAGCGCGTCGAGCCATGCTGTTTCGCTCAGGCTACCGTCTGGTGCTCGTAGCAGCGGCAGGTCTTCAGCGAGGACGGTTTCGGGGTTCCACGTCGGCGGCACCCCGAGCCAGTCGGAAAGCGCGTCGTGGAGCATCGCCGTGCCGCGCACCTTGCCGTCGAAGGAATACCCCGCGATATGCGGTGTGGCGATCTGGGTCAGAGAGACTAGCCCCGGATCGGGCGTTGGCTCGTTCTCCCACACGTCGACCACCGCCCCGCCGATCTGCCCAGCTTCGAGTGCCTCGCGGAGTGCGGCATTGTCCACGACGGCTCCGCGTGAGGCGTTGATGATCAGTGCGTCGGGTCGCATTGCAGCAAGTTCACCGCCGCCGATGAGGTGGTGCGTGGCGTAGGGGCCAGTGCGCGTAAGCGGCGTGTGCAGCGTCACGACATCGGCCTCAGCCAAGACGGTCTCCAGCGAGATATAGTCGTGTGTTTGCCCCGCTCCCTCAGCGGCCTCGGCGAGAAGCGGATCGCATCGGAGCACTCGGACACCTAGGTACGGCAACCGCTCTGCGAGCCGTCCGCCAATATGGCCGCATCCGACGATGCCGACACTCTTCCCGGCTAACGCGGTACCCCACTCGGCATGGGCGGCCAGTAGCACGGCCATCACGTATTCGACCACCGACTGCGCGTTCGAGCCGGGCGCATGGGCGAAGGCAATGCCCCGCTTTCTTAGGTAGTCCTGATCGACATGGTCCGTCCCGATGGTCGCACTCCCGACGAACCGGACAGGGCTGCTCTGCAACAGTTCCTCATCAACCTTCGTTACACTTCGCACCAGCAAGACATCTGCCTCGGCTACTTCCGTGGGACCGATATCCTGCCCCGATTGGAGCGCCACAGGGCCGAAAAGCCCAAAAGCATTCAGTGCAAACGGAACGTTTGTGTCAGCGACGATGCGAAGCGGAGAAGAGGCCATCGTTTCACCTTGAGCCAGGGGGCCGGAATGTACCCCGATAATGGAAACTGACGAAGGATTTCACATCTGAGACAAATGGCCTCAACAAGCTCTAAACGGCGCTCATGATGCAATTTCTAGTAGT
This sequence comes from Rhodothermales bacterium, assembly GCA_028284265.1. GTDB lineage: Bacteria > Bacteroidota > Rhodothermia > Rhodothermales > JANQRZ01 > JANQRZ01. The sequence goes on along the minus strand of JANQRZ010000017.1, from coordinate 144,025 downwards.
CTAAACTATTTCCACACAGAACCAGAGAACCAATGGTCTACTTTAGTGTTGTGCGGCGCATGACCTCCTAAAAGCTGGTCTTGCGTCTCTTTACCGAGCCTTCTTTCTGCCCACCCACACTTGGCAGGGAATTGGCTTTCTCAAACCTGAAAGTAGCAGAGTGCTTGGCGCCCCAGCCAATCCTCTCACCCCAGAAACCAACCTCATCTGCTCTATGAAGCCTTTCGCTAACAAGCGAGTGCTCGGCGCAGCCGGTGTCGTGCTTTCGGTGCTCCTCCTCGCTCTTTCTTTCGCCTTCAACTCTGTGGACCGGGACGCCCTGGCCGAGACGATGCCGGCAGTTGACACGGCTCCGCTCACCCAGGAGGTCTCCGTCAAAAGCACAGCGTTCGCAAGCGAAGACATCAAGGAAGACGTGCTGTGGCTCGCGCGCTGCATCTACTCGGAAACCAAGCGCCCCGACGAACAAGAGTTGGTCGCGTGGGTCGTCCGCAACCGCGTCGAAACCGGCTACCGCGGCCTCGGCTCCTATCGGGACGCGGTCCTTGATCCGTGGCAGTTCAGCGCCTTCAACACCAACAGCCCGAAGCGCCGGTACTACTCGGCCCTCGACTTCGACTCGAAGGCGAAGGGCTGGCAGACGGCCCTGTTCATTGCCTACGACGTGCTCCACGCACCGACCTACGAGCGCCCCTTTGCCAAAACGACGCGCCATTTCTACAGTGAGCGCTCGATGCGGGGTGCCCTCAAGCCTGCATGGACCGGTGGCCGTCGCCCCGTATCGCTGGACCGCGACATCGACCCCAAGCGGTTCCGCTTCTACTCCGGCGTCTCCTAACCCGACGCTGACGCCTCCCCTCTCGAAGGGCGTGCCATCCCCGGCGCGCCCTTCGCTGTTTTTATGAGCGACCCGGCAGCCTATCTTGCAGCCCGTCTATCCCCTCTGCCCGATGCCACGCCGCCTCCTAGCATTCATCCTCGTCCTCTTTGTCGTTTCGCTCACCGTGGTGCTCGTGAGCGGATGCCTGCGCCGGGCTGCCCAGCCGAGCGATCCGGTGGTAATCGGCCAGAGCGGGAGCGGCCCACAGACGAGCGGCCTCCGCCTCGCTACCTTCAACGCAGAGTTCCTATTCGACGGACGCGATGGCGACGGGCAGGCGACGTTTGCGTGGAAAGATGACCCGGTGCTCGCGCGTGCCCACCGCGACTCCATAGCCCGCGTCGTCCGGGCGATCAACGCCGATGTGGTAATGCTTCAGGAGGTCGAGAATCTGGAAACGTTGGAACTGCTTGCAACGGAAACTCTTTCCGATATGGGCTATACGGCCTACCTCGTCAATGGGCGTGATACGTTCACCGGGCAGGACGTAGGGCTGCTCTCGCGCCTCCCCGTGGACGAGATCGGGCGAACGGACGAGCGCGTGCCCGTCGGCATGACGCGGCAGGAGTACGGCGTAAGCAAGAATATGTGGGCACGCCTCGACCTCGGTGGTATTCCGACGACGCTAATCGGCGTCCACTTTCTCGCCCGCCCCGACGACATCGAGCGCAAGCCCCGGCGCGAAGCACAAGCCGAGGTCATCCGTCGCCTCGTAGAGCAAGAAATGGCGGCAGGTCGCGCCGTCGCAGTCCTCGGCGACTTCAATGACTTCGACCCGCGCGTGCTAGACCGCGCCGGGAGCGCCCCCATCACCGACGTGCTCGCCACGATTCAGCGCGCCGGGCCGGGACTCGAGGACGACCTCCGCAACGTCGCTGCCGACGTACCGCAATCGGAGCGCTACACGGCCTACTACGACCGCAACCGTAACGACGAAATCGACGCGGGCGAACTGTCCTCGCTAGACCACCTCCTCCTCTCGCCGCAACTCTACCGGACGCTGCGCGCTGTGGACTTTGTGCACCTGCACGATCCTCGCTACGTCTCGGACCACTTCCCCGTCGTGGCAACGCTCGGTCTGCCGTAGCCGAGGCCATAAAGTAGCAGGCCGAGCGACGTGAATCCGGGACCCATACCGGCCTCGCGTCATTGAAAGAGAACGTGGTGCCAGGTTCGCTTCTCTTTCTGTTCTCTGCCTATGGCTGCTCACCTGACCCGAACCTCTGACGGCGTGCTCTCAAGAGGGAGATCAGGACGCCCTTGATAAACGCCCCGCATCCCGACAACCTCGCTTAGCCCAGCCGCCAACGGCACCCGGCCACCCCTCACGGATCCCCAAACTGACGACGCCCCTATCGTATGAGTAACGCACTTGCCCCGGACCTCCGCGATGCCCTCATCGCTGAACTCGAAGAACGCACGACTGCCCCCGGCTTCCACTATCTCGACGCCGAGCACCTCACCGAACTCGCCGCGATTGAGAGCGCCGATGCCCCCATCCTCTCCCTCTTCATGAAGCTGACGCCGGAGATGCGCGTCGGCGACGGTTGGCAGATTGCCTTCAAAGATGTCGCCCGGCAAGCCTTGGAACACGCCCACGGGCAGTACGACCCGGCGGACGTGCAGCGCGAACTCCACCGCATCGAAGACGCTCTGCGTCGGGGCATCCCGCGAACAGGGCGTGGCGTGGTGTTCTATGCCTGCGAGGCCATCGGGCTGTTCCGGCAGTTCGGCATCGCCATCGACATTCCAAGCACGTCGTATGTGGACCGTCGGCCCTACGTCCGGCCTCTCGTCCGCGTCCGGGACGAGCACGACCGCTTCGGGATCGCCGTGCTGAGTCAGAAGCAGATGCGGTTCTTCTTTAGCCAGATTGGCCTCGTCGAAGAGGTCTTCGAGTTGGAGGGCCGCGAGATTCTGACCTCGGATTTCCAGACCAAGGACCAGCGGCAAGACAAACAGGCCGAGTACCGGAAAGAGCAGGCCAAGCGCGCGGCCCACGCGCTCCAACTGCTCGCCAAGAAGCTCGATGTGCGGCACCTGATCTATAGCTGCCCCGCCGACATGGAAGCCCCGTTCCTCGACTCGCTCGAACAGCATACCCGCGAGCGCATCGCCGCAAGCTTCCAGTGCGACATCAACGCTTCAACGGCAGAGATCGCCGATAAGGCAATGCCAATCCAGCGTGAGGTCGAGGAGCGCGAGGAGATGGAGACGCTGGAGCAGGTGCAGGCCCTGCTGACGACGAAGGCGGTCGCGGGGCTGGAAGAGACGCTCGACATGCTGAACCAGCAGCGCGTGATGACGCTCCTCCTCGACGACGGGCAGCAGATTCCCGGCGGCATCGACCGCGAGACGGGCATGCTCACCACCCAGACCTCCGGCACGCTAGAGGCGACAGGCAACGAGGTATTTCCTCAAAGCGACCTGTTCGAGTTCATGCTGGAGCGGGCGCTGGAACAGGGAGCCTCACTCGAACTCGTCCGCAGCGAAGCCGCTCAAGCGCGTATGCAGGACTTCGGCCCCGCTGCTGCCCTCCTGCGGTTTTAACTGATGCGGATTCTGCTCTGTATTCTCCTGCTTCTGCTCTCAGGTTGTTTCGGAGGGAAAGAAGGAGAACTCGTCATCGTAAACAGTACAGGCGAACCCTTCTACTTTCTTCTGCACACAGGAGAAAGTATCCCGAACCAATCTTCCACTATGGATTCCTCTTTGCTCACCTTTCTTGAGGCTGACAGAAAGGTATCCATAGACATTTTAGAGCGAGTCCAAGAAAGTAAAATCGTGACTGTCCTGATCTATCGGGCACCTGAAGATGGAGAGGAAGCAGAGCTAGTCAAAGTAGAGTCGATGGGGGTCCGCTTCCTCGCAGACACAAGATGGGCTCCAGTCGTGATAGAGCAATTGTAGGAACACACCTATCCTTACTTGATGCAAGAGAGGGAGCCACCACCACGGTAGCTCCCTCTTTTTGCTATCCGTTCGTAGTAATCAGAGACCGACGCCGACGCGGAGGAAGAACACATTGACCTTAAACGTGTCGTCCACTGTGACCCCGAGGAGCTCCCGCTCCTCGAAAAAGCCACTCACGTCAAACGCGTAGCGTAGCTCAGCAAACACCTTCGGACCGACGAGCGCCGCAAGCTGCGCCCCGACGCCCACGTTAACCGCTACCGAGGTGCTGCGGCTCCCGTCAGCGTCCGCAATATCCCCCGTGGCGAATCGGAATTCGGGGCCGAGGAGCGCATAGGGTTTCAGCAGCGGCGACGGGAAGCGGTACTGGAAGTCGATAGGGATGGCGATGTAGGCAACGCTAGCATCAGAATTCGTGAGGCCCGTGGGGTCCAGCACGATATCACCCGCCCTGACATAGAGCACCGAGGCGCGGGCCGCGAGTGGGCCGAAACCGAAATCGCCGAAGAGGCCGATGTGGTAGCCTGTCGAGCTTTCCAAGTCTGCCCCCGCCGCATCGGACAGCGAGCCGAAGTTGAGCCCTCCAGCGACGCCGAAGCTCGGGATGAGTTGGGCGTGGGCGAGTGGAGCGATAGCGAAGAGGGTAGCGAGAAGAGCGAAGCGGAACGGGCGCATGGGCATGGGGATAAGGCGGTAGGAAAAAGATACGGACCGCACAGCTACGCCTGTAGCACGGCCCACCAGCCCGCAACTTATCTCACAGCAGCGGAGTTTCCCAACTCCTACCTGCCTCACCGATTCTCTTCTACCGACCCGTAGCGTTCATGCGCATCGGCATCACCTGTTACCCGACCTACGGCGGCTCCGGCGTCGTAGCCACCGAACTTGGCAAAGCACTCGCACGGCGCGGGCACGAGATCCACTTCATCGCCTACGCCCCACCTCAACGCCTCACCCACGTCACCGAACACATCTATTTCCACGAGGTCCGGGTCAACACCTACCCTCTCTTCGAGTATCCGCCCTATTCGCTCGCGCTGACGAGCAAGATGATCGACGTGGTCAAGCATGAGCAACTCGACCTGCTCCACGTCCACTACGCGATCCCCCACGCCACGAGCGCCGTCCTCGCCCGGCAGATTCTCGCGTGCGAAGGCATCCACATCCCCGTCGTCACGACGCTCCACGGGACAGACATCACCCTCGTCGGGCAGGACCCATCGTTTGCGCCAGTCGTCACGCATGCCATCAACGCCTCGGATGGCGTGACGGCGGTGTCGGACTACCTCCGCCGCGAGACGCACGGGCACTTCGAGGTCGAGCGCGAGATCGAGGTGATCCCCAACTTCGTCGATACGGACCGCTTCACGCGGCAGCAAAAGGGTCACTTCAAGCAGGCCATCGCGCCGAACGGCGAGAAGCTCCTGATTCACGTCTCCAACTTCCGCGAAGTCAAGCGGGCTGGCGATGTGGTCCACGTCTTCCACCGACTGCACGAGGGCGGCCTCAACGGCAACGGTCCCGGCGTCAAGCTCCTGCTCGTCGGCGACGGCCCGGACCGCCCGGCTGCCGAAGCGCTCGCCCGCGAACTCGGGGTCTACGGCGACGTGCGCTTCCTCGGCAAGCAGGAACCCATCGAAGAGATTCTGTCCGTGGCGGATGTTTTTCTGATGCCGTCCGGCTCAGAAACCTTCGGCCTCGCCGCGCTGGAGGCGATGTCCTGCGGTGTCCCGGTGGTCTCATCCGATATCGGCGGCCTGCCGGAGTTGAACGTGCATGGCGAGACCGGCTTCCTCTGCCCCCTCGCCGACATCGACTGCCTGACTGACGCCACGCATCGTATCCTCACCGATTCGACACTCCATGAGCGCATGGCAAAAGCCGCCCGCCAACGCGCCGTTGAGCAGTTCGACATCGACCGCATCGTGCCGCAGTACGAAGGGTTCTACCAGCAGATGATCGACCGTGTGGAAAACGCCGATCCCGCCCCAGTGGGAGGCTGCGCCTGAGCGATGGACGACGCTCATTCCGACCACTCGCCGTCACGAGTACGCAACCTCATCTCGAAGAAGAAGCCGACGTACCCTGTCAGCGACTTCCTCGCGGAGTACCTCACGCGCTACAACCGCCTCCACGACGCGGGTGTCCGCTACTCGAACCTCCTCCGCTATGACAATGCCGTCGCGCTCTACGATGAGCACGGCAACGACACGCTCTGGAGTACCGTCTTCTACGGCCCGGCGGAGATGCAGGAAATCCACGACCACCTTCGCCTGACCTACGCTCTCCTCAAGTCCGATGGGGACTTCTCCACCGTCGAGCACCTCTACATCGAGCGGATCGACCTCTGCCACTACGGCAACACGCTGCCGTTCCGCGTCCGCATCGTCAACCGGCTCAACGAGAACTTTGACTACTTCTACGTCAAGCGCGTCGACGCGAACCGAGTCTACGGGCTGGAGCTAGAGCACATCCTCTCGCCCAACCGAATCAACTACTTCATCTCCGGGCAGTCGCTCATTGAGGAACACATCATCGGGGTGCCGGGCGACCAGTTCATGCGCGAGTACATGCCGGAGAACCGCTTCGACCAAGTCCGGCTGGCGAAGGAGTTCGTCAAGTTCAACGAGTTGTGCTTTGTCCGCTTGCTCGGGGATATGCACTCGGGCAACTTCGTGATCGACATCACGCCGGACTTCGAGAAGATGCAGTACCGGATGCGCCCGCTCGACTTCGACCAGCAGAGCCACCACTGGCGCAAGCAGGTCTACTTCCCCCAGTTCTACCCACAGAACAACGCCATCATCGCCCTCGGGATGGAGTTCATGGGGCCGAAGACGGTAGATCAGTACCAGCGTGAGGAGCGAGCGCTGATCGCGGGCCGACTCCGGGTCAGCCACGGTCGGTACAGCGCGCTGATGGACGTGATGCGCGAGGACCTCATCGCCCCGACCGACCACGTCCAACGCCTCGGCCAGCAACTCACGGAGCACTACGACGACCGCACCTTCGCCGTCTGCGACACGATGGGCGAGTTGGTCTGGGCATCGCTCGACCGCCTCCTCCAACGCACTGAACCCGCCTCTGCCGGTCTCCTCACGAACCCGGCTCCCACCGAAGACCCGATGCGGTAAGCTTCGTTAGGCCATCTTCCGCAGGGCCTCGACGACGCGGGTGACGTGCTTGGCGGTCTGCATGACGTAGAAGTGCACCGAGGGGACGCCCGCGCTCATCAACTCCTCGCTCTGCTGGATCGCCCACTGGATGCCAACCTCCGCCACATTCTTGTCGTCCGCCGCCTCCACCTCGGCGGCAAGGGCTTCGGGTATTTCGATGTGGAAGGTGCGCGGCAGCGAGTGTAGGTGGCGCTTCGTGGTGAGGAGCTTCAGGCCCGGCACGATGGGAACGGTGATCCCGACCTCGCGGCAGCGCTCGACGAAGTCGAAATAGTGCCGGTTGTCGAAGAACATCTGGGTCACGACGTAATCGGCCCCCGCGTCCACTTTGCGTTTGAGGTTGAGCACGTCCCACGTCGGGTTCGGCGACTCGAAGTGCTTCTCCGGGTAGCCCGCCACGCCGATGCAGAAGTCCGTCGGGGCACCGTCGATCAGGTCGTCGAGGAATTGTCCTCGGTTCATGTCCTGAATCTGCCCGACGAGGTCTTGCGTGGTCTCATTTACCGAGCGGTGTGCGGCTTTCTTCGGCGGCACGCCCTTGTCGTCGCCGCGCAGCGCCATGACGTTCTGCACCCCGAGGTAGTTCAGTTCGATGAGGGCGTCCTCGGTCTCTTCGCGGGTGAAGCCCTGACAGAGCAGGTGCGGGACGGTGTCGATCCCGAAGCGGTACTGGATCGCCGCACAGAGGCCGAGCGTGCCGGGCCGCTTGCGCTTGACGTGACGGCGGATCGTGCCGTCCGGCATCTCCTCGTAGTAGACCTCCGCCGAGTGCCCGGTCACGTCGATGAACGGCGGATCGAACGGCAGCACCTGCTCGACGATGTCGAAGACGCCTTGGAGCGACCCTCCGCGCTTGGGCGGGATGATCTCGTAAGAAATGAGCGGCTCGGAGGCCCGCTCGAAATGCTCGGTGACTTTCATGGTTGGCTGTTGGCTTTCAGCTTTTAGCTTCTTGCTTTCGGGCCACGCACTAAAAGCCAAGAGCTAATAACTGCTCTTCAATTCCGTCGCCGGTCGAGATCTTCGAGCCACGAGGCGGGGAATCCGTCGGAGTGCCCACCGGCGTGATGGTAGGGACGGGCGAGTTCGCGGGTATGCACGCGCATGTCCTCGTGAATCTCTCGGAACCCGACCTTGACCGACTCACCGCGTGCGACGGCGGCACGGCGGGCCATCGTCTCATCCCGAACGAGCGGGAGCGGCCGCTCGGGGAACAGCACCCGCCAGAGCGTGACCGACGCCCAGACCGCCATCAGGACAATCACCGGCATGGCGATCAGGACGAACCCGGCGATGAAGGCGGCGAGCGTCATGACGGGTCAGGGCGTGCGGATAAGCGCCGTGTCGCCGGGCAACACGAGCGGCTGTGCCTCAAAGGCAGGTTGCAACGCTTCATTGCGCTCCTGAAGCCGGAGTTCCTGTAGCTCCCGCTCGTCAATGGGCGTGTCAGGCCATTCGTTGAACGTGTCGCGGAAGCCGGTGTCGAGGAAGGTGAAGACGAAAAAGACGACGAGGAAGACAATGCTGAGGGAGAACGCCAGCGCATTGACGCGGGTGTCGTACTTCAGTGCCATGAAGAACATCGCCACGAGCGTCGCCTTGACGCCCGCGATGCCGAGCGCGACAGGCACGCTGAGCGCACCGAGATGGATCGTCCCGTCGCGCTCCCAGAGTCCGAGCACGACGGTCAGGATCGTCAGGAAGATGAGCGCGCCGAACACCTTGAGTAGGACACCGAGCGGGATGATGTGGTGTCCGTGATGCCCGTCGTCGTGACCGGAGGAAGTATGAGCGTTTTCAGCCATGCTAGCTAGATCAGGTACATCAGCGGGAAGAGGAAAATCCAGATCACGTCCACGACGTGCCAGTACAGCCCGACGTTCTCGATGGGCGTGTACCACTCAGCAGAGTATTTGCCGCGCCACGTCTTCACAGCCAGAATCCCGATGGCAATCATGCCGATCAGAACGTGGAGACCGTGGATGCCGGTCATCATGTAGTAGATCGAAAAGAATAGCCCGGCGCGCTGGTTGGTGAGACCGTGATCGCCCGGCACGTAGTGGTGGTCGTCTCCTTCGGCGGCATGCTCATCAACCGCTGGGCCGAAGTTCTCCTCACCGAGTCCGGGCAACGTGAAGGTCGTCCCTTCGGCGTAAACCATCTCCTCGCCGGGGAAGATGCCGAGATCGAACTTGTGGGTGTACTCGAAATACTTGACCACCATGAACATCCCGGCGAGCGCGACGGTCGCCACGAGCAGCCAGAAGCAGAGCTTCTTGTTGCCCAACTGGATCGCCCGGATTGACCATGCGACTGTCAGCGAACTGAGGAGCAGAACCGCCGTGTTGACCGCGCCCATCACCGTGTCGAGCTGCGTGCTCGCCTCGGTGAACAGTTCGGGATACATGGAGCGGTAGATGCCGTAGGCGACGAACATCCCGCCGAAGAGCAGAATTTCCGTTACGAGGAAGAGCCACATCCCCAGCTTCGAGGCGTCGAACTGCTGCTCGGACGAGACGAAGTAGTGCTTGAGGTGCGGCGGGTGGCCTGCGCCGTCGCCGTGCCCATGCCCGCCGTGCGGGTCATCGAACGTGATGGGTGCTGGATGAACAGCCATAGTGATTCAGATTAGTCGTGCTTCGGTTTCGGCTGTGACAGGCCGAGGTCAACGGACTTTCCCATTTCCTGCGGGCCTCCCACCTCGGGATTCGGCACCGGGGCCGGCGTACCTGCACCGTCGCCGCCGTAGCCATCGCCGGAGAAGAGCACGTCGTAGTCATACGGCCCGTGCGTCACGAGCGGCGTGCGGTGGAAGTTGTGGTGGTCCGGCGGACTCGTCGTGTGCGTCCATTCGAGTGTCGCCGCCCCCCACGGGTTACCCGGTGCGGGCTTGCCCTTGAAGAGGCTCCAGATCATGTTGAAGAGCACCATCAACAAGCCGAGGCCGAGGAACCACGAGCCGACGGTCGAGACCTGGTGGAGGTCGTGGTACTCTGGCAGGTAGGTGAAGTAGCGACGCGGCATCCCTTGGCTGCCGAGGATGAACTGCGTGAAGAACGTCATGTTGAACCCGAAGAACGTCACACCCGCCGAAATCCGGCCCCACGTCTCGCTCATCATGCGCCCGAACATCTTGGGCCACCAGTAGAACAGCGCGCCGATCATCGCAAAGACGGTCCCGCCCATCATCACGTAGTGGAAGTGGGCGACCACGAAGTAAGTGTCGTGCAGGTGAATGTCCACCGCGAGCGCGCCGACCATGATGCCCGTCAGGCCACCGATGGTGAAGAGGAAGATGAAGGCGAGCGAGTACAACATCGCCGCCGTCAGCCACACCGACCCCTTGTACATCGTCGCCACCCAGTTCAGGATTTTGATACCGGAAGGCACACCGATCAGGAAGGTGATGACAGAGAAGACGATGGACGAGAGCGGACTCTGCCCGGAGACGAACATGTGGTGGCCCCACACGAGGAACCCGAGCATCGCAATCGCCACCGAGGAGAGGGCGATGGCACGGTAGCCGAAGACGCGCTGGCGGCTGAACGTCCCCATCAGTTCAGAGATCACCCCGAAGGCCGGGAGGATCATGATGTACACCGCCGGGTGGCTATAGAACCAGAAGAAGTGCTGGAACAGCACCGGATCGCCGCCGAGCGCCGGATCGAAGATGCCGATCCCGACGAGCCGCTCCATCGCGAGAAGCACCATCGTGATACCGATCACCGGCGTGGCGAGGACTTGGACAATGGAGACCGCGTAGAGCGCCCAGATGAACAGCGGCAGCCGGTTCCATGTCAGGCCCGGTGCCCGCATTTTGTGGATCGTGACGATGAAGTTGATCCCGGTCAGGATACTCGCAAACCCGGCGACGAAGACGGCCATCGTCATCGGAAGGACCGCCGTGTTGGTCGTGTCGGAGTAGGGCGTATAGAACGTCCAGCCGGTGTCAATCCCGCCAGAGAGGATCGCGTAGACCGCAAGGCTCGCCCCCGCGAGGAAGATGTAGTAGCTCATCAGGTTGAGCTTCGGAAACGCCACGTCCTTCGCGCCGAGCATGATCGGGAGCGCGAAGTTGCCAAGCGAGGCCGGGATGCTCGGGACGATGAAGAGGAACACCATCATCACGCCGTGGAGCGTGAACATCCGGTTGTACTCGTCCGCCGTGAGGAAATCCATGTCGGGGTTCATCAGTTCGGCGCGCACCAGCAGCGCCGCACACCCCGCGATGGCGAAGAAGACCGAGACGGTAAAGAGGTACATCACCCCGATCCGCTTGTGGTCCACCGTCGTCGCCCATGCCTTGACGGTCGGCCACACGCGGGCGAAGCCCTTCACGTCCGGGCCTGGGCCTGGTTCGAGGAGGTAGTTGTGGACCGGCTCGTGTCCTGGCGGATGCGCCGGGGCAGCAGAGGTCTTGGCCGGTGCGGGAGCAGTCGTGACCGTGCTCATAATCGTTGTGTGGTTCGGTAGGGGTTTGATTAATCAAACCCCTACTATTCAGCAGGTTCGGCGTCGGGCGTGGCAAGGCTGTCAGCCGGTGCCGCGAGGCTATCGGCGGGTGCAGCGGCAGCAGCACTGTCGGCGGCCGTCCAATCGCCGTTGATCTCGCGGATGTAGGCGATGAGACCGTTGATGTCGCGGTCCGTGAGGTTCGGGTAGGCGGGCATGATGCCCTCGTAGCCTTCGGTGATGTAGGCGTTGGGATTGACAATCGACGTGCGGATGTAGTTCGCGTCGGCCACGCCTTCCTCGGAACCGGGGCGTGCAGCTTGCCACAGCCCCTGCCATGTCGGGCCAGTGCCTGACACTCCGTCGACCGAGTGGCAAGTTTGGCAGCCTGCCTTATCGTAGAGACTCGCCCCCAGTTCGTTGAGCGGGAGGTTGTCATTGCCGCCGCCCGTACGGAGCCATTCATTGAAGGTGCCCCTGTCCACAGCATGCACGTAAGCATACATCTCCGAGTGCGCCGTGCCACAATACTCGGTGCAGAGCACTTGATACGTACCCTCCTCCTTCACCTCGAACCAGACCGTCGTGTAGCGGTTCGGGATCGCGTCGTGCTTGACCCGAAACTCAGGGACGAAAAACGAATGCAGCACATCGGTTGAGGTCATAATCAACTCTATCGGCTCGCCGACGGGCACGTAAAGATCTTCGACGCTGGTGGTGCCGTTGGGATACTCGAACTCCCAGAGCCACTTCTTGCCGGTGACGTGGATCTGGTACGCATTGTCCGGCGCGATGCCTGCGCTAACGAACGCCTTGAAGCCCCAGAAGAACACTACGAAAACCAGCAGCGACGGGATGACAACCCATGAGATTTCCAGCCACTTGTTCGGGTGGACGTCCACAGGCCGGTCAGCGTGTGAGCGACGGCGGTACTTCCAAGCGTACTTCACCATGTAGTACGTCACGCCAATCTGGATGATGACGCTGACAATGATGATGAAGTAGAACAGCGCATCGATTTCGTGCGCCGTAGTGGAGGACTGGGGGGGAAGCCAGAAAGAGCCTTCTCGTTCCATATCGGTTGTGTTCAGATCGTGCGGGCACAGTGCCCACACAGTAAGGTCAAACTAAACGGTGGCGCTGTCAAGGGCTGGTCTGAGGGGCCGCCTCGATGTGCCCCTTGCTTTCGCGTCGCCAGAAGAAAAAGAGGAAGCCGCCGAGCAGGATGATCGTCAGCACGCCGCCGACTTTCATCGCGTTCTGCGCGTGGAGCACGTAGCTCCCGGCGTCGGGGTCGTAGACAAAGCAGTAGAGCAGCAGTTGGTCGACTGGCGAGCCGATGGTGCCGTTGCTCGCTTCGAGCGCCGCCACGCGGAAGTCGGACGGCGGAAACTCGATGCCGTAGAGCACGCGGGTGACGGTGCCTTCGGGGCTGAGGAAGAAGAGACCGGCGCTGTGGGCGAACTCCCGCTGCCGCTCGTTCCACTTGAACCCGAACCCGACCTCCTCCGTGAGTTGGTCGATGCTGGCTTGCTCACCGACCAGAAAGTGCATGCCCTCGGTCGCGCCTTCGCCCGCAAGCGCGGCGTAGCGCTCCTTCACCTCGGCGGCACGCTCCGGCGTGTCGCGCGGATCGAAGGAGACAGCGAGCACCTGATAGTCGTCACCGAGGTCGAGGCGGGTCTCTCGCAGCGCCTCGGTCATCCCGTCGAGGATGAGGCTGCACAGCATCGGGCAGTTGTGATAGACAAACGCCATTACCACCGGGCGCTCACCATCGAAATAATCGCCGAGCGTGACCGGCGTGCCACTAGCGTTCACGAACGGAAGGTCCAGCGAGACGGTCTCGCCGAGTCGCTCCTCGATGCCGACGCCCTCGAACTCGTCCGGCAGGTCGTCGGCGGGCTGCGCTATAACCGGCCCAGCAGCAGCGCAACAGGCTACCGCGACGAAGCAGGCGATGAGGGCGCGCAGCATCGTCATCCTTATCCGTCCTCCGGTTCCTCGGCTACCGCTTCACCTCCGGCCTCACCGTCGGCATCGGCCTCCATCGCTTCGGCGTCCGACTCCTGCATCGACAGGTCACGGTCCATCGAGGTTGCGCCACGCATCCGGTCGGCGGTGTTGGCGTCGAGGTAAACCATGTTGAAGCTCGCCGGGGCGGGCGTCACTGCGCTCCCCTGTTGCCGCGCGGCGTAGTCGTCGGCGACGCTCTCCATCGCTGCCGTGATCGGCATCTGGTACACCTCCTCTTGCCGACCGTAATCGCCAAGCTTCGCAGCGGCGCGGGCGCGGGTGTCCTGCAACTCGGGATAGAATGCAACCGCGTCGCGCTCGGTCGTCTCGTTGTCCCGCTCCGACGCAACGAGGTAAAACACAAAGGCAACGGCAATGACGAGCGTAACCGCCGTCGCCAGCATGATCGAGAAAATCTGTGCCGACTCGAAGCCCTCGGCCTCGATCCCAAGGCGCTCCGCCTCGGCCTCGGCTTCTGCGCTGTCCGAGACCTGTACGGCGGCAGCGTGCGCCAGTCCTTCGAGCGGGCCTAGCTCTTCCTGCTGGTCCGGGCGCGTCACGCCTTCGGCCTCCGGGCGGGTGTGCGCGTCGGGAGCCGGGGTCGGCTCGCCTTCGTGCGGGTTCGGCACCGGAGTCGGGCGGTCGCTCTCGGGGATATCGTCTCGGTGGTCAGCCATAGCAGCGGAAGGTAGGACGCCGCAGGAGCGGTCTAGTTTTCAGAAAAAAGTGAAAGCAGAATGAAAGCTGCCGATGTCGCGCCTCTGCGCCGCCCTAGACGTTCTGGAAGCGGAGCGAGAAAGCGTAGTACGGGTCGTTGTACGGCGTGATGGCGTGCCGCGAGGCCCGCCACATCGTCGCCCCGACGAACAGCCCGACCATCCCGATCCAGAGCGCAAAGTCAGTCCAGATGAACGCGGCATCTAGGTAGGCGTCGTTGTGCGTTGCTACGTAGAGGCTCGGGCGGATCTGCCACCAGAGGTCGATGTAGTGCATCACGAGAATCCAGCCGCACATCACGGCGAGGATCGGGACGATGCGCTTGGTGAAGCGCGGGATCAGAATGAAGAACGGCAGGATGAAGTGGAACCAGATCAGCGCGGTGGTGACGTTCTCCCAGCCGTGCTCTAGCCGATGCTTGAACCAAACCGTCTCTTCGGGGAGGTTGCCGTACCAGATCAGCATGTACTGGCTGAAGGCGATGTACGTCCAGAAGACGGTGAACGCGAAGAGGTACTTGCCGAGGTCGTGGTAGTGCTCCTCGCCGACCTCGTGACTGAGCATTCCGGCGCTGCGGTAGGCGAGTGCCATGAACGTCATCGCGGCAATCGACGCGAGAAAGCCGCCCGCGAAGAAGTAGACCCCGAACATCGTCGAGAACCAGTGCGGGTCGAGGCTCATGATGAGGTCGAACCCGGCGAAGGCGGTGGCGAGGGCGACGAGCGGGATGCCCCACGCGCTCACCCGGCGGAGGTCGTCGCCGACGTCGTCACGCGGCTCCGTGTCCTGCTGCACCGAGTACCGGTAGAGCTTCGTCGAGACGGTGATCCAGACAGCAAAGTAGAAGACGATCCGGGCGTAGAAGAACGGCACGTTGAGGTAGGCCTGCTTGCCCGCAACAAGGGCGTCGTAGTCCGGGTGATTGGGGTCGTAGAGTTCGGCGTGCGTCCAGTGGTAGAGGTCGTGCATCCCGAACAGGAAAATCGGCAAGCCGAGGAGCGCGAGCAGCCAGAAGTTGGCCATCAGCATCTCGGGGAAGCGCCGCACCGCCGTCACCCACTTGGAGCGCGGGACGTGCTGGAACATCACGAAGAACAGTGCGCCAATCGAGATCGAGAGGCAGAACACCCACGCGGTGAGGTAGGAGTACCAGAACGAGTAGTGGTCGCCGAAAGCCCCGACGAGGCCGATGAGCAGGCCCGCCACGCCGAGAGCGAGGGGGATGATCCACGCCCGGCTGTCTGCGGTGAACTGGTACTTCCGCGCGACGCGGTCGCGGTCAGCGTCCACCGGGTCGAAGAGACGAGAGAGAGGGTTTGCCATAGCGCAAAGAGAGGCGGCGGCAGAAACGAATCGGTCCGTTTCTAGTCGAGGGTGACGTTCGGGTTGTACGTTTCGAGTTGGTCCCGAATCGGCTCGGGCACATCCTCGGCGGTCGCGTTCTGGGAGCGCTGGAGGGCGCGGATATAGGCGACAATCGCCCAGCGATCCGGGACCGAGACTTGGTGCCCGTAGCTCGGCATCGAGCGGATGCCGTTGGCGATGGCATCGTAGAGGTAGCCATCGGGACGGGCGCGGAGGAGGTCGGTGTGGTAGCTGGGTGCGGGCGTGTAGCCATAACCCTGCCCGTCGTTGCCGGTCATGATGATGCCTAGCCCGTCGCCTGCCTCGCCGTGGCAGACCGCGCAGTAGATGTTGTAGCGTTCCTGCCCTCGTGCAAGGACGACCTCCGTCACTTCCATCGGGATCGTCGGGACCAACTGACCGTCGGCGGTGCGACCGAGGTAGTAGGGCGCGTTCTCGGTCGTCCGCAGGCCGGTGCGCTTGACCGTGCCGGGGACCGGCTGCCGCATCGCCAACCCGTCCTCGAAGAAGTCGTTCGCCTCCTGCGGCTCAAAGGACTCCGTAAAGTCCATGTTGAGGTTCGGGTGGATCGGAGCCTTATCCGAGTGCATCCCCCGGCATCCGGCGAGGGCAAGCACGGCGGCGAGCAGAATCGTAGAGCGCATCATCTCAGGATAGGGGTGTCGGGGCGCAGCCTCAGTGAGCGGGAGCGGGGCGAGGAGCAGGTTCGGGAGCCGCAGCGGTCTGAACGAGGCTGCCGTCTTCATTCACGTCGTAGGCCCCTTCGTGGCTGATGTATTCGACCGCGAGCGCACCGTTGGCGCGGAGCATGGCGGCCGTGCCGGTCTGGTCGAACTGCTTGTCGGCCTCGGCGACGTGGAGGAAGAAGCCGTCGTCGCTGGCGCGCCCGAAGCGCTCGGAGTAGAACAGCGGGTTATACGGCTTCGGCAGGCCGTTGAGTGCGAGCATCCCACCGACCGCCCCGAGTGCCGAGAGGAGGATCGTCAACTCGAACGCAATCGGCACGCTCGGCTCGATGGCGAAGAGGGGCTTACCGCTGATGTTGAGCGCGTAGCTCTGGAGTTCGGTCCACAGCCCGCCGATTTGCGGCCCGGCTCCCATGTACCACTGCATCAGGAAGGCGAGCGCACAGCCGGTCAAGCCGCCGCCGATGACGATGTAGCCGAGCTTCGACGGGGGCAGGCCCATCGCGTGGTCCATGCCGTGAATCGGGAACGGGCTGAACGTGTCGATGCGCGTGTAGCCCTCGCGCCGGACGGCCTCAACGGCCTCGACGAGTTCGCCGGGGTTGGAAAACTCCGCCAGTAGGCCGACGTTTTGGTCGGCGCGGGCTTGGAGCAGGTTGCCGATGATGGGAATCGCCATGATGAGTCTAGGCTTCGTTGTCGCGCTCGGAGGCAGCGGTGCGGTGGGCGACGCTCGGCGTGGCGGGCGGAAGCGCGCCGTGCCCGTCGCCGTGGCTGTGGTAAAAGTGCGGATCGGCCTGCGGGGTCACGTTCTTGACCTCCGAGATCGCCACCATCGGGATGAACCGGAGGAAGAGCAGGAAGAGCGTGAAGAACAGCCCGAAGGAGCCGATGAAGAGGAGCAGGTCCCAGATCGTCGGGCTGAAGTAGTCCCAACTCGACGGCAGGTAGTCGCGGTGGAGCGAGGTGACGGTGATCACGAAGCGCTCGAACCACATCCCGATGTTGGTCGTGATCGAGATGAGGAACATGAGCCAGATCTTCCGGCGGAAACTCTTGATCCAGAAAAGCTGCGGCAGCGTCAGGTTGCAGAACATCATGATCCAGTAGGCCCACCAGTACGGCCCGGTCGCCCGGTTGAGGAAGGCGTACTGCTCATAGACGACGCCGGAGTACCACGCGATGAAGAACTCCGTGATGTAGGCGAACCCGACGATGGTACCCGTGACCAGGATGATCACGTTCATCTTCTCCAAGTGGTCCTTCGTGATGAGGTTCTCCAGACCGTAGACCCAGCGGGCGACGATCATCAGCGTCTGCACCATCGCGAAGCCGGAGAAGATGGCCCCCGCGACGAAGTAGGGCGGGAAGATGGTCGTGTGCCATCCGGGGACGATGGACACTGCGAAGTCGAACGAAACGACCGAGTGGACCGAGAGGACGAGCGGCGTGGCGAGGCCTGCGAGGATGAGGTAGGCCTTCTCATAGTGCCGCCAGTGGCGGTTGGAGCCGGTCCAGCCGAGCGAGAAGAACTGCATGATCTTCGCCCGCAGCACCCGGCCCTGCTTGACCGCCCGGTCGCGGAGCGTCCCGAGGTCCGGCAGCAAGCCGACATACCAGAAGAGGAGCGAGACGGTCCCGTAGATCGAGACCGCGAACACGTCCCACAGGAGCGGGCTTTTGAACTGCGGCCACATCGCCATCTGGTTCGGCAGCGGGAGGGTCCAATAGATCACCCAGACGCGCCCGACGTGGAAGGTCGGGAAGAGCAGCGCACACGCGACCGCGAAGAGCGTCATCGCCTCAGCGGCGCGGTTGATACTCGTCCGCCACCGTTGCCGGAAGAGGAAGAGGATGGCCGAGATCAGCGTCCCGGCGTGACCGATACCGACCCAGAAGACGAAGTTGACAATCGGCCAGCCCCAGCCGACGGGGACGTTGTTGCCCCACACGCCGGTCCCGTTCCAGACGAGATAGGCGATGGCCAGGCCGAGGAGGCCCAGCCCACCGAGCGCCGCGGCGAAGGCGAAGTACCACCCGAGCGGCGTCGTCTTCTCCGAGTGGTGCGAGACCAGCTCGGTGATGTCGTGGAACGAGAGGTTGCCGTGGACGAGGCGCTCGTCTTCCAGCAGGAAGTGCTCGTCGTCGGGGCGATGGGAATGGGTTGCGGTCGTTGCCACAGCGTAGAGGCGATGGGTGGGCGCGCTCGCCGGAGCGGGCGCAAGGTAGGGGCACGGCGCACCGTGCCCGTACAGTTAGGCGTCGGGGGCAGGAGCAGGCTGCGCGGCCTCCTGACCGAGGCGCGCGGCGAGCGTCGGGTTCGGGTTGCGGAGCCGGGCGAGGTAGCTCAGGCGCGGCTTGACGTTCAGCTCTTCGAGAAGCTCGTAGCTGCGCGGGTTCTCCTTCATCCGGCGGACGCGCGAGTCCGAGTCCATGAGATCGCCGAAGACGATGGCGTCGGTCGGGCAAACCTGCTGGCAGGCCGTCTGGACTTCACCGTCCTCGATCTTGCGGTTCTCGATGTGGGCGACCTGCTGCGTGGCGCGGATGCGCTGGACGCACCACGTACACTTCTCCATGACGCCGCGGAAGCGCATCGTCACGTCGGGGTTCATGCCCATCTGGACCTGGACCGGGAGCGTCTTGGTCCAGTTGTAGAAGTTGAACCGGCGCACCTTGTAGGGGCAGTTGTTCGAGCAGTAGCGCGTGCCGATGCAGCGGTTGTAGGTCATCTCGTTGAGGCCGTCCGGCGAGTGGCTCGTCGCAGCGACCGGGCAGACCGACTCGCACGGGGCGTACTCGCACTGCTGGCACAGCATCGGCTGCATGACCATCTGCGGCGAGGTCATCTCATCGGCATCGCCTCCGCGCTCGCTGACGTAGTAGCGGTCCATCCGCAGCCAGTGCATCTCGCGGCCTCGGGCGATCTGGTCCTTCCCGACGACCATGATGTTGTTCTCGCTCTGGCACGCGACCACGCATGCATTGCAACCCGAGCAAGCGTTGAGGTCGATGGTCATCCCCCACTGGTTGTCCGAATACAGCGCCTCGCCAATGCGGGGGTCGGAGGTCGGGGTATTCGCCTTGGGATCGTCCTCGTTGAAGTTCCACGCGGCGGGGAAGTCCTGCCACGGCACGTCTTCGATGGGCTTGATGACTTTCTGCGCGAAGTCCTCTTGGGCGCGGTACTCGTCGAGCGTCGTCATGCGGACGAGCGGACGCTTCTTCACATCAAGCGCCCCGTGGTCCTGCGTCGTGGCGATCATGTAGCTGTCTGCCAGCACCTCGATGTCGGCGGCGGGGATCACGCTGCTGCCATCGACGCCGCGCAGCAGCGACGCATTCGCACCGACGCCATTGGCGACTGGGCCGGGGCTATAGATATCTACGTCCCGGTCGAAGAGCCGGGCGAGGAGGCCTCGGTCGGTGATGACACGCTCGGTGCCGAGGTCGCGCCCATAGCCCATCGTGACGGTGATCGAGCCGTCCGGGTGGCCGGGCTGAATCCACGCCGGGACTTCGATGCCTTCGCCGTTGACGGTGATCGCCAGCATACGGGTCTGGACCCGACCGGCTTCGACCGCTCCGCCTTCGGGGATACCGGCCTCTTCCTCGGTATAACTGAGGCCGAGCGCTTCGGCGGTGGCCGCGCTCATCTGGGCGACCGCGTCCCACGTCACCTTCGTGACCGGGTCGGGCACCTCGTGCATCCAAGCATTGTTCGAGAACCGCCCGTCGAGCAGCTTGGCGTCGGGCCGGATGACGACCTCGATAGCGTCCTCCGCCGGAACGGTGAGTTGACTCAGGGCACCCGTCGCGCCGACGGTGCCACCGGTCGTGGCGGTGTACTGCGTGTTTGGGAGGAAGCCGTCGTGGAGGAGCGTCCGCCACGCATCCTCGAAGTTGCCAGACAGAAAGCCCTGCTGGCGGATCGTGTCGCGGACGAGGTCGTAGGCCGACGCCTCTTCGCCTGTGGCGAGCAGGTTCAGCACCTCGACCTCGGAACGAGCCGCGTCGTAGAGCGGCGCGATGAGCGGCTGGACGACAGAATAGGTGCCGTCGTAGGCGCGACCATCGCCCCACTGTTCGAGGTAGTGCGTGCGCGGGATATGCCACGACGCGGCACGGGCCGTCTCGTCGAGATACATCCCGAGGTGGATCGAGGTCGGCACGCGGGCGAGAGCATCGGCGAAGCCGAGGGCGGGCGGCGCGTCGTAGACCGGGTTGACCCCGATCATCACGAGCACATCGACCGCCCCGCTCTCCATCTCACGGACGAGGCGCTGCATTGCTGGGCCTTGCGCGACCGGCGCGTCATCGCCCGTGTCGAGCATCTGCACGGCCCCACCTGAAAGCTGGGCATTGAGGCGGGCGCAGAGGGCATGAACGGCAGCAGGCTGGGTCGCTCCCGCGACGAACACCGTGTTGCCCGTTTGCGCGTCCTCGGCGATGGCCGCGACGAACGGATCGTCGGCGAACATGGAACCGGCGGACCCGGCCTCGCTCACGCCGAGGCGGGCGGCGACGGCGGCGGCGAAGAACGGGATCGTCCCGGCCTTCATGCGGCGGCGGTGGTCGGCCATGCCGCCGGTCGTGGTGAAGGCGCTCTCGATGACATAGAGGCGGCTCATCTCGTCGGAGCCGTCCATCACGCGGCGGCTCGCGGCATACTCGCGGCTGTTATGAACCGCGTTGTCGCCCGAGAGGAAGTCAGCATCGAAGGAGACGATGGTCTGCGCTTCGGAGAAGTTGTAGAGCGGGCGGACGGCACGCCCACTGACGCCCTGCGCGCCGAGCGCGGCGTTGTCATCGCCCATCGCCCGGTACGTGATCCACTCGACGTTGCCTGCGCTTCGAAGCTGGTCGCGGAGGCGCTGCACCGTCGGCGACGAGGTCGGCTCCGAGAGGACGATGACGCGCTGACCGGCGAGACCACGGGCAGAGCGGACGACCTCGGACCACGCAGCGGCTCCGCCCTCGCGGCGGCGCAGGCTCTGGGAGCGGTCTGGGTCGTAGAGGTTCAGAATCGACGCCTGCGCGAACACGTCGGTCGCCCCGAGACTCATCGGGTGCTCCGGGTTGCCCTCCACCTTCGTCGGGCGGCCTTCGTGGCTCTCGACGAGAAGCGGCTGGACGTAGCCGCCCATCGGCATCGCGGTGGCGTAGAAGTTGGGGATACCGGGGACGATGTCCTCGGGCTTGCGGGCATACGGCAGCACCTTCTCGACGGGACGACGGCAGCCCGTCAGACCGGCCATCGCCATCGATGCGCCCATGATCTTCATGAACGAGCGGCGGCTCGGCCCGGGGTCGCCTTCGAGGTCCGAGGCGTCTTGGGCGGCAGGGTGGAACTCGTCCTTCAGGAGCGCCCGGTGCGCCGGGGTGTTGCGGAGGTCCGAGGTGCTGCGCCAGAACCGAGGCTGGCCCTCTGCCGCACGGTCGGCGGCGACTTCAGCCGAGGAGAGAACGTCGAGATCGATCATACTGGGGTGAGTCGGGAGTCAGGAGGTCGCGGGCCGAACGTCCGACCCGTGGCGCTCAACTCAGTAGTGACAGGCGGAGCAGTTTTCGGGCGGGGCGATGCCTTCGGAGGCGATGCGCCGGAGATTGGCTTCGATGTAGGCGTCGTAGGACTCGTCCGATGCGCGCACCTCCTCGTTGAAGCCCATCTGCGTGACGAGCGACGGATCGCGGAGGTGCTCCTCGGGATTGCGATGGCACTCCAAGCACCATCCCATCGACATCGGCTCGGCAACATAGACCACGGGCATCTGGTCAACACGACCGTGACAGCTCTCACACCCGACGCCGACTGCGACGTGGGCGTTATGCGGGAAGCGGGCGTAGTCCGCAAGATGCGTTACCTGCACCCACTCGACCGGCTTGCCCGTGGCCCAGCTTTCGCGGACCGGCAGGAGTGCCAGCGACTCGGTCTTGATCTGCGCGTGGCAGTTCATGCAGGTCTGCGTCGGCGGGATGTTGGCGTAGGTCGAGTTCTCGGCGTGATTGTGGCAGTACCGGCAGTCCATCCCGAGCTGAGCCGCATGGAGCGAGTGGCTGTACGGAACAGGTTGCTCCGGCTTGTACCCGACCTCGTAGAACTCGGGCGACAAGTAGTACCAGACGAAGAGGACGAGAAAGAGGCCGCCGCCGAGTGCGCCGAGGAGCGAGAGGGCAGGCAGCGCGTTGGCCTTGCGGGGGAAGAGTTGAGCCATCGAACGCGATGCGTCGGGTGAACGTGCGATGCGGCAAGTGAAGTTTCGAGGCCCGTACCGCCTGAGTTAAAAGGTCAGGCACAGACCAACCGGGACGAAGGTAGACGGGACCCCTCGGACCGGCATTGAAGATACATAGAAAAGGTTTCTCAAAGAGTGCGAAGCACCTATCCAAACCCATGCATCGAACCAAGATTTTCCCGTCATGAGTCGAGCGCGTGACACGCACGGTTTCGTTCCGAGCACGTCATCGGCGCACGGCAGGCGGGCGTTAAAGCCACAACCGGCTCGGCCTCGCCTTGCTGTTCGACGCCCGCCTGCTCGAATGGGCCGCGCTGCCGGACGCGCCACCGGAACCAGAGCGTCAGCCCTACCGCTGCCGCGCCGAGGCCAAGCGTCAGCCCCCACCAGATGCCCTCCGCCCCAAGGTCCAGCCCGAACCCCATCCAGACGGCCGAACCAAAGCCAATGCCCCAGTAGGCCACCGCGCCGACAATCATCGGCGCGCGCGTGTCTTTGAGGCCACGGAGTGCGCCCGCCGCTGTCGCCTGCACGCCGTCGAGAATCTGAAACACGGCGGCGATGCCAAGCAGCACGGCGGCGAAGCGTGCCACTTCGACCTCGTCGCCGGTGACGGTGCCGAGATAGACCCAAACCACCCACTCCGGGCGTAGCCAGAACAGGAGCGCTGCGAGCGTCATGAACGCCGCGCCCATCGCCACGCCGCTCCATCCGGCCCGCTCTGCTCCGGCGCGGTCACCCGCCCCCGCTGCCTGCCCCACGCGGACGGTCGTCGCCAGCGCCACCCCAAGAGGAACCATGAAGGTCACGCTCGCCGCGTTGATGGCGATCTGGTGCGCCGCCAGCGCTGCTGTCCCGATGTTGCCGACAAGCAACGTGGTCACGGCGAATAGCCCGGCCTCTAGCCCGAAGCTGATCCCGATAGGCCAGCCGAGCCGGAAGAGGTCGCGGAGCGCATCAGGGTCCGGCTTTCGGATGTGCGTGAGACCTGCCCGGTGCCAGAAGTCGCGGTCAAGCCGGACGTAGAGCAGCAGGCCGAGGAAGAGTACGCCCATCACAATCGCCGAACTCCACCCGGCCCCGACTACACCGAGCGCGGGGCCCCCAAGCCAGCCGTACATCAGCACGCCGTTCAGCCCGGCGTTCGCCAGCGCGGCAACGATGGTTACGATGAGAATCGGGCGCGGGCGACCCAACCCTTCGGCGAAGCCGCGCAGCGCGGCATACCAGAGGTGCGGCAGCGTGCCCCAGAGAATCGCCCGGATGTACTGGCCGGCGAGTACTGATGTCGCCGGGTCCTGCCCGGTCCAGCCAAGCACCGGCTCGATGTGCCAGAGCAGGAGCATCAGCGGCACTCCGAGGAGCGTAGCCAGCCACAGCCCCTGCCGGAGCGAGCGCCCGATCATCGCCTCATCCTTCGCACCGACGGCCTGCGAGACCATCGGGTTGACAGCCATCACCACGCCCATGCAGACGAGGAGCAGCGAGAAATAGACCGAGGTGGCGATCACGCCTGCCGCCATCGAATCTGGTCCGAGCCGTCCGATCATCACCACATCCACAAAGCCCATCGCCATCTGGATGAGCTGCGTCAGTGCCAGCGGAGCGGCAAGCGCCAACGTGGCACGCGCCTCGCGGCGAAAAAGGGGAAGTGAAGTCACAGCGGCAGACCCAAAGATCATAAATCAGAAGAGCACACAACGACTCCGAGCGGTCTGGGTTGCGGTAAAGCCCCCCTCTTCTTGACCGATATCATAGGTTGCACCCGTGCCCTCGCGGTTCTGCACCTATTCTTTCCGGTCTCTATGCTGCCGTTCTCTCCATCCGAAGTCACGCTGCCTTTGCGTACATATCGGGTGACTTGTCTGCTGACGGTGGTACTCATTCCCGCCTTCGGCTATGTATACCACTGGCAGGACACTACCTTTACGGACCCGCTCTGGCTGCGATGGACGATGGCGCTGCTTCCACTCGGACTCGTCGTCGGAACGTATACCAGTCGCTGGGTCCTAGCCCACTTAGAATGGCTGTCTACAGGCTTGATCATGGCGCTCGTCTCATGGTTCGGGGCGCTCACGGGGCTAAACGACCTAGCTCCTGAATACGCGGTTGGATACCTGTTTACGGTTGCCATGATCGGAGTGGCTACCCCCAATGCGGAGTCGCTCTACTCAACAGCCGTGAGCCTTGTTTTCGCTGTGCTGGTAGCAGGAGGCATCGCTCTCTCGGAACCAAGTGGCACGCCTCCCCTGATCTTCTGGATCTGCGTCGCTGCCACGGCCACAGCCATCTTTATCGGCACTTGGCTCCGGCAAGGTGTGTGGCTCCGTATGCAGGCTAGTGAGAGTCGCTATCGCGCTGTCTTCAACACCGCTACGGGCGGTCTCTTTCTGACCGACGCGGAGACCTATCGCTTCCTGCACGCCAATGAGGCGTACTTGGCCTTGACCGGCTACACGCTCGATGAACTGCGCGCCCTGACACTCTACGATGTGACCGTCGCCCCAAGCGGTTTCCTAAAAATGCAGCCGGAGGAAGGGCTGAAAAACTGCCATGTCCTGCTTGGGGAGCAGCAGCACCGGCGCAAAGACGGGAGCCTCCTCGACCTCGAGATCGGCGCGAGCGCTGTTGAAGAGGATGAGCACGTCGTCCTCTGCATGACGGCCCATGACCTCACCGAGCAGAAGCGCATCCGCGCTGAAAAAGAACAGGCGCGTGTGCACACGGAGGAAATGCTCCGCATGAAATCGACCCTGCTCGATACGATGGGGCATGAGCTACGCACGCCCCTTGCGGGCATCCTCGGCTTCTCCGAGGTCCTAGCGGAAGAGGTCCCCGAAGAGCAGCGTGACTTGGTCTACGCCCTCCACCAGAACGCGCATCGCCTGAGTGACACCCTCAGCGCCTTGCTCGACCTCGCCCAACTCCGGGGCGGCGAAACCAAGATCAACATCGAGGTCGTGGATGTAGCCGAAACCGCCACTGAGGTAGCGGATATGTTTCGGCATCGCATCGAAGCAAAGGGACTTGGTTTCCGCCTCGAGGCCATCCCCGCCTCCCGGTCCCAACTCGACCGTGAGGCGCTGCGCCGCTTACTGAGCCACCTGCTGTCGAACGCCACCAAGTTCACCGAGCGGGGCGAGGTAGCACTCAGTGTCAACGCCGACGAGCACCGCGTATTCGTCCACGTAGCCGACACAGGCATCGGCATGCACGAGGACGATGTTCCTATGCTATTCAATGCGTTCGAACAGGCTTCAACAGGACTATACCGCGTCCACGAGGGCACAGGGCTGGGCCTCTCCATCACGAAGCAACTCGTCGACCTGATGGGGGGGCGGATCAAGGTCCAGAGCACACTCGGCGAGGGGACTACCTTCACCGTCAGCTTTGCCCGAACGTGGGCCAGCCCGGACGAAGTGCTAGACCAACCTCGCCCCATCCGCATGGCGAGCACACCGTCCAAGCAGCCGAAACAGGTAGGTGGATGAGGCCTTCGCCTCGCTCGCTGTGACCCTCGCGGCGCGTTCTGTCATTGTGCGAAAGTTTTGATAGGCGTCGTATCTTGCGCCGCTATGCACAAAACCGCCTCCCACTTCCCTCTTGACGCCCTGCCCGTTGAGCACGCCACCGATGCGGTGGACGTGTCGGTCGTGATCGTCAACTACAACGTCCGCGAGTTTCTGGAGCAAGCGCTGGACTCCGTCGAGCGTGCCTCGGTTGGCCTATCGGTCGAGACGTTCGTGGTGGATAACAACTCGGTGGATGGGTCCGTGGCGATGGTCCGTGAGCAGTTTCCCCACGTCTGCGTCATCGCCAATGAGGAGAACGTAGGGTTCGGGCGGGCCAACAACCAAGCGATCCGCGAGGCGAACGGGCGCTACCTGCTGATCCTCAACCCGGACACACTACTCCAAGAGGACACGCTCCGCGAACTCGTCGCGTTCATGGACGCCCACCCCGAAGCCGGAGCCTCGGGCTGCCGGATTCTGAACCCGGACGGGACCTTCGCCCCCGAGAGCCGCCGCGCCTTCCCGACGCCAGCGGTTGCGCTTTACCGGATGGTCGGGCTGTCACGCCTCTTCCCGAAGAGCCGGACGTTCGGGCGCTACAACATGACCTACCTCCCACTCGACGAGGTGTGCGAGGTGGACGCGCTCTCCGGCTCGTGCATGATGGTTCGCCGGGCCGCGCTCTACGAACATGCCGGGCCGTCCGGCGATGGAGCCCTCGGCGGCGGAGCCGGGCTGTTCGACGAGGAGTTCTTCATGTACGGCGAGGACCTCGACTGGTGCTTCCGTATCCAGCAAGCTGGCTGGAAGATTTACTACACGCCCGACACGCAGATCGTCCACTACAAGGGCGAGTCCACGCGCAAGGGCGAGCTTCGCTACGTCCGCCTCTTCTACGGGGCAATGCTCCAGTTCGCCGAGAAGCACTTCGCGGGCAATCACTCGCGGACGCTGGCCGGGCTGATCCGGGCAGGCATCCTCGCGCGGGCCGGGATGAGCATGGCGGCGAAGGCGCTCGCTGCGCTCGCCGTCCCCGTCCTGGACTTCGGTATCGCCCTGTTTGTCGGAATGATCGTGGCACTAGGCTGGTCGGCGCAGCAGGGCATTGCTTTCAACGCGCTCTACTACACGGCCCTCGTTCCAGCCTATGCCCTCGCCGCTGTGCTCGGCATCGCGGCGGGCGGCGGCTACCGGCGCGGGCGACGCTATCCGATCCGACCCGTCCTCTCCGGCATCGGCGTGGCGTTCCTCGCGGTGACAACGTTCTCGTTCTTCGTCAAGAGCCTCGCCTTCTCTCGCGCGACGATCCTGCTCGGGTTTGCCCTCGTCGCCATCATGCTGACCGCATGGCGGCTCGTCGTCAACCGGCGGCAGTACGGTAACCGACGGGCGCTCCTCGTCGGAAGCCCCTCGGAAGCCGGTCGCCTCCACGGCCTGCTAGCTCGCCGAATCGATCCGCCACTCCGGCTCATCGGGTTCGTTGATGCGGAAGACGGGGCCGAGGTCACGGGCGTCGAGCGCCTCGGCGCGGCGCACCATCTGCGCGACCTCGTCCGGCTCCGCGAGATCGACGATGTGATCTTCGCCGCGGATAGCCTCACGAATACGGCGATTCTCCAGCATATGCGGCGGCTGCGCGACCTGCCGGTGCAGTTCAAGATTCTCACGCAGGGCCAAGACCGCATTATCGGCAAGGCGTCCATCGACGACTTCTCGACGCCGCTCCGCGCGGCGGAACGCTTCGTGGCACCACTCCGCTCGGTGTCGGCTCGGCGTGCGGTCGAAGTGCCGGTGGCGCTTCTCGGTATCCTGCTCCACCCGCTCATTCGCCTCGGGGTGCGCCTCCGACCGCAAGGTCGGCTCCGTCGCCTCGCCACGGCGACGGCACGGATGCCGTCGGTCCTCGCCGGTCGGCGCGCCCTCATCGGCTACGATGCCGCGCGTGCCCATCCGCCGAAAGCGTGGGGCCTCCGCCCCGGCGTCGTCTCGATCCTCGACACCCTCGCCGCACCGCCCACCGACATCGTCGAGACCCACCGGGCCTACTGGTTCTACGCCCGCAATCAGTCTGCTGCGCTCGACCTCGAAATCCTCCTGCGCGCCCTTTTCCGCAAAACGTGAGGCGTGATCCGTGAACCCGGCTCCAACGGTGGCGCTCGGCCTCACACAATCACGCCTCGCGGATCATCTCCGCCATGCACCTCCTCGACTTTGAGAAGCCGCTCTATGAGCTAGAGGAAAAGCTCCGCGAGCTACGGTCCTTCGACGCCGAAGACGGCGGGGTTGATCTTTCGCCGCAGATCGAGGCGCTCGAAGCCCGCGTCGAAACCCTCCGCGCCTCGATCTACCAGGGCCTGACGCGGTGGCAGCGGGTCCAACTGGCCCGCCATCCCGAACGGCCCTACACGCTCGACTACATCAGCGGCCTCGTCCGCGGCTTCCGCGAACTCCACGGCGACCGGCTCTTCGGCGACGACCGAGCGATGGTCGGCGGCTTGGGGCAGTTCCAGGGGAGCCGGTGGGGCAGCTGCGACCGGACCATCATGGTCATCGGCCAGCAGAAGGGACGCGACACGAAAAGCCGCAAGTTTCGCAACTTCGGGATGCCCAACCCGGAGGGCTACCGCAAGGCGCTCCGCCTGATGCGGATGGCCGCCAAGTTCGGCAAGCCGATCATCACACTCCTCGACACGCCGGGGGCCTTCCCCGGCCTCGAAGCCGAGGAGCGCGGGCAGGCCGAAGCCATCGCGCGCAACCTGATGGTGATGGCCCGCCTCCCGGTGCCAATTGTCGTCGTGGTGATCGGCGAAGGCGCGAGCGGCGGCGCACTCGGGATCGGCGTCGGCGACCGGATTCTGATGCTGGAGAACGCCTGGTACTCGGTGATCTCGCCCGAGAGCTGCTCGCAGATTCTGTGGCGGAGCTGGGACTACAAGGAGGAAGCCGCCCGCGCCCTCAAGCTGACCGCCCCCGACCTCATCGAGCAAGGCATCGTGGACACGATCGTCCCTGAGCCTGCGGGCGGTGCCCACCGCGATCCGCAGGCCGCCTTCGACGCCACGGGCCGTGCCATCGCCAATGCCCTAGACGAACTCGACGGTCTCGACACCGCCACCCTCCTCGCCGAGCGCCTCGCCAAGTTCGACGGGATGGGTGCGTGGGCCGAGGGATGAGTGTTCCTCGTTTTCCGTTTTTCGTTCCTCGTTGAGCAGGACCAACCGAGTATGTCGAACGAGAAACGAGCAACTATAAACGAGAAACCAATGATCGAGCACGTCTACCGGCACCGGGTCCGCTACCGCGAGTGCGATCCGATGGGCGTCGTCTATCACGCGCACTACGTGGACTACTTCGAGGCTGCCCGAACCGAGGCACTGCGAGCGCAAGGGCTGGCCTACAAATCGCTCGAAGACAGCGGCATCATCATGCCCGTCGTGGACCTCGCCGTCCGCTACCACCGGCCGGCCCGCTACGACGACCTGATCGAGGTAACGGTCCGCGTCGAGGAACCGCCGGAGGTCCGGGTCCGCTTCGACTACGCGGTGCGGCGTGAGGGCGAGGAAACCGTCCTCGTCTCCGGGGCCGTCACTCTCTGCTTCTTCGACACCGAGCGCCGCCGGACTGTCCGTGCCCCCGAGCACGTCCGCGCCGCCTTCGCCTCCACCACCGCATGAGCACTCCATCCCACGCCGAGATCGATGCCCTGATCGAGCGCGCCCTCGCCGAAGATGTGGGCGCGGGCGATGTGACGACGCTCGCCACGATTCCCGACGACCAGTTTGCAGAGGCGACCTTCCTCGCCAAAGAGGACGGTGTGCTCGCAGGCCTCGCTGTCGCCGAGCGAGTGTTTGCCACGCTCAGTCCGAAGCTTGCCCTCTCGTGGACCCTCACGGATGGCGATACCGTGACGGCGGGCACGCGGTTCGGAACCGTTGAGGGATCGGCACGGGATATCCTCGTCGGTGAGCGGCTGGCACTGAACCTGATGCAGCGGATGAGCGGCATCGCCACGGCGACGCGGCGGATGGTAGACGCCGCCGGTCCCGGCACGAAAATTCTTGACACGCGGAAGACAGCCCCCGGCCTGCGCCTCTTCGACAAGTGGGCCGTCCGGCTCGGCGGCGGGACGAACCACCGCGTCGGGCTGTACGACATGTTCCTCATCAAGGACAACCACATCGCCGCCACAGGAGGCATCCGTGCCGCCATCGAAGCGGCCCGCGCCTACCGGACCGAGCACGCGCCCGAGTTGCAGATCGAGATCGAGACGCGGACGCTGGATGAGGTGGACGAAGTCCTCGCGGTCGGCGGCGTGGACCGGGTGCTGCTCGACAACATGGTACACGTCGGAGACGACGGGTCAATTGACACGACGATGCTTCAAGAAGCCGTCTCTCGACTCGCCGGACGGTTCGAGACCGAGGCCTCGGGCAATGTGACCCTCACTACCGTTCCGGCGATTGCCGCAACTGGCGTGGACTTCATCTCGTCCGGCGCGCTTACGCATTCCGTTCGCGCGCTCGACATCTCGCTGAAGATCGCCCTGCGCTGAGGATCAGAGCCGCTCGCCTTCGCTCGTCGTGCGCGCCGGGGCCGCGTCGAGCGATTTGACGAAGCCGTCGATACCCCGCTCGGCGAGACGTACTTGACCGCTGGCGGCGCTCTCAGCGGTCGGGAAGACGCCATAGCAGACGCGGTAGACGCGACTCCCATTGACCGTCACCGGTAATACCCATGCGCCGCGTAGTTGGCTAGCATGTGCCGTCGCACGCCCCTCATCGGAGAACGAGGCCAGTTGGACGGTGAAGCCTCGGGACGACGCCTGCGCGACCGGCGGGGCGACAGAGGCAGCCTGTGCACGCGCTTTCTCGCGCATCGCCCGAACGCGCAGCAGCGCGACCTCATCCTCGTCGAGCCGAACCACCACATCGCCACCGCGTGCGCCAAGGCCGAGCCCGTCGGCCGCACGGGCCGAAACCTGTACACGTAGGCTAGCCGAGGCCGGGGCACGGTCGTTGACGCGAGCCATGACGGTCTGCCCGTTCGCCAAGTTCATCACCTCAACGAGTGTCCCGAAGGGTAGCGTCGGATGGGCCAGCGTGGCGCGCTCAGGGTTATACGGCTCGCCGCTAGCCGTGGCGCGGCCCGTAGCGCCGGGATCATAGCGGACGGCAAGACCTCGCTCGGAGGCGGTAATGGAGCTATCATCCTGCGCAGCAGCAGGAAATGCAGTCAACAAAAGACTGAAGAGAAGAAGACGAAGCATGGGCAGCAAGGCGGGTGGCGGGGCAGTCGCGCAAACAACTCAGCATAGCACGCGCGCAGCGGGGAGGAGTTCACGTATCAAGTGAGGTGTTTATTGCACGCTCTCAAGCGTAAGCCGAGGCGCATACTCCTCCGGCCTCTATCTGACGGGGGCATAGGCGCATAGAAGAAAAGAGGGACCCCTACAGGCAGTGTGTGAGTAATAGCCTATCTTGTCCATCTCCTGCTCTTCACAGCCGATACCATCGACACTCCCAACGTGATGTCTCGCCTTGCTCCCCTCTTCGTCACTTGCGTCCTACTGCTCGGAAGTACTTCCGCTTTCGCACAGCTTGACCCCGCACTCACACAGGCTCCCCAGTTCTCCTCTTCTGACTTCGAGGACCAAGAGCCAGTTGCTGCTCGCAGCGGCGATGAGGCGGACCTGACATGGCGCTGGGACAACGGCCCCCGTTGGATGAGCGGCCGCTCGTTCAATGGCGCTGAGACGTTCTTTGAGTCGGTTGCGCGCGGGCGCTACTTCCGCGGCTCCACCATCGGCCCCGATGGCGACGTGTCTATCGAGATCGTCCTGTCCTCTTCAGAGACCACGCTCGCGCAGGTCTTCCGCGCTGACCAAAGCTGGACTTCAGTCGGAGTCGGCACGTTCCCTGGTGCGGTCTATGACATCTCCGATCCTGACAACCCGCGCCGCCTCAATGTGGTGATCTCCGAGGATGACCGCGAGCAGGATGCGAACATGGTGTGGGATCCGAACACGGATGAAGGAGGCGGACGCGAATACCTCTGGGTGATGGCAAGTGACTATGACGGCACCGGTACCACCTACGAGAATGTGGACAATATCGCCATAGAAGCTGACGACCTCGACATCCTCTATGTGTGGGAGGGCCGCCTCGAGCCAGGCCGCTCTTTCCTCGAGACGGACCCGGCCTCACTCTCGATTCTCCTTGCCGAGATCCGAGACTTCTCTGCGCAGTCTGGCACTGGTGAGGTGACGCTCTCGTGGAATTATGACGCGCCGCCCGAAGCCGACGGCCTCGTCATCTACCAAGGCACAGACTCCCCCGCCGCTGAAACCGTTGCGATCCTCGACCCGAGCGAAACGAGCTATACCATCGAGATTCTCGACCCGACGGCTCAGTTCTACTTCCGCGCCGAAGCCATCGATGGGGAGGGCCAAGCAATCGACATGAGCGTCGAGATCCTGTCCTCCCCGATCTCGGCACTCAACATGACCCTCATCGGCACTCTCAACCCAGCGAGTCGCTACGGCGACATCTGGGGCTACGTAGACCCGACGACAGGTCGTGAATACGCTCTCCTCTGCGCCCGTGACGACGGCCTCTTCGTGATCGACGTGACGGATAGCCAGCCGGTTCAAGTGGGCTTCATTCCCGATGGTCGGGATTCGAAGGACATCAAGACCTACGGTCAGTATGCCTACCTCGTCAACGAGTTTGCCCCGATCCAGATCGTCGACCTCGCCGACCCGACCGACCCACAACTCGTTGGAGAGCTTGACGTGCAGCCGGGCATTGAGGGCGGCGGCTCACACAACATTCTCGTTGAGGGTGACTACCTCTACGTCGTCGGTGGACGCTCACCGGGTGGCCTGCGCATCTATAGCCTCGCCGATCCGACAGCCCCGACCTTCCTCGGTGGCATTGCCGGTACTGATGGTGAGACCTACTACCACGATGTAGACATCGTGGGAGACGTTCTCTACGCGGCTGCCATCTACGACCAAGGCGTTGACATCCTCGACATCTCGGACAAGGCCAACCCGACGGTCACCTCGAACTTCCAGTATGCCGCCGTCTACCAAGGCGCGCACAACATCTGCGCGACCGAGGATGGCAACTACATCTTTGTCGGGGACGAGATCGGTAGCGAGCCTTACACGCGCGGTTTCGACGTGCGCGACCCCGACGACGTAGAGCAAGTGTCACTCATCAGTGTGACGCCGGGCCAGCCCGTTCACAACTGCTACGTCAAAGACGACATGCTCTACATCGCCCACTACACTGACGGTGTCCGCGTCTTCGATGTGACCAACCCAGCAGAGCCTGTCGCAGCAGCGTTCTACGACACATATCTGACCGAGGACATCGGCTTCCGCGGGAATTGGACCACCTATCCTTACCTCCCGTCGGGCAAGATTCTCGCCTCGGATATGCAGAGCGGCCTGTTCGTGCTTCAACTTGATAGCAATCCGGTCGATACAGAAGATGCCGCCCCCTCCTCCTCCTTCGCACTCGGCGTGAGCTATCCCAATCCGACAACCGGCGCGACCAATGTACCGTTCTCGCTCCGCGAAACCGCTCACGTCCGCCTCACGGTGTATGATATCCTCGGCCGCGAAGTGGCAGTCCTCGCCGACGGCCCGATGGAGGCCGGTGAACACACGGTGCTGTTCGATGGAAGCAACCTCTCGAATGGAGCCTACTTCACCCGTCTCGATATCGCGGGCGCTTCGCAGACCCGCCCCCTGACCCTTCTGCGCTAGGTCTATCCCGCGGGACTCCCCGCACCGGCCATGCTCACACTCATTCTCGTTCTCGTCCTCAGCTACCTCATCGGCTCGATCCCGACGAGCATCCTCGCCGCACGTTGGCTGCGTGGCATCGACATCCGACAGCACGGCAGTGGCAATGCGGGGGCGACCAACGTCTTCCGTACGCTCGGCAAAGGCCCCGGCATTGCGGTTATGCTGATCGACCTGATGAAAGGCGTCCTCGCCGTTGTGATCGGGAAGTATTTGCGGGTGGGCGTGGAGCCTGAGTTCTTCTACCCCAACGGCACCGGCTGGTTGATGGTGATCGCCGGGGCCGCTGCCGTGCTCGGCCACATCTACACGGTCTATGCGGGGTTCAAGGGCGGTAAGGGTGTGGCGACGGGGGCAGGCGTGGTAGTCGCCCTCGCGCCGGTACCCGTCCTCATCGGTCTGGGTCTGTTCGCCATTGTCGTTACGACGACCCGCTATGTCTCGCTGGCTTCGATGGCGGCCGCAGCGTCGCTGCCACTGACGCAGGTCATTCGGGAGACGGTCTTCGGCGTGGACGTCTCGGCCCCGACGATGTGGTTCTGCATCGCGGTTCCGTTCCTGATCTTCTTCACGCACCGCGCCAACATCGGACGGTTGCTGCACGGGACGGAGAGTCGCGTCGGGAAGAAGACAGGCTAAGCTCCGGCGCGCACCTGGTTGAGCACCGGGCCGAGTACCTGCCAGACGGTTTCCGCCATGATCCGCTGACCGGCCAAGGTCGGGTGAACCCCGTCAGGCTGGTTGAGCGCGGGGATGCCCCCGACCCGGTCAAGCAGGAACGGGATGAGTTCGACGTCTTGCTCACGCGCAACCACCGGGAAGACCTCGGCGAAGCGCTGGGCGTAGGCCTCGCCCATGTTGGTCGGCACCATCATCCCGGCGAGGACGATCCGCACCTCAGGGTTCGAGGCGCGGGCACGTTCAATCATCGCTTCGAGGTTGGCTTGCAATGCTTCGGTCGGTAGCCCGCGCAGTCCATCATTCGCACCGAGGGCGAGCACGAGCACGTCGATCTGCTGCCGCCCGGTGAGCCAGTCGATCCGGCGCAGGCCGCCCGCCGAGGTGTCGCCGCTGATCCCGGCATTGACCGTGTTGAGCGCGATGCCGAGCGAGTCGGCCTTGGCGTCGATGAGCGCGGGATAGGCTTGGTCCTCGCCCTGCGCCAGCCCGAAGCCCGCCGTGAGTGAGTCACCGAGATACACGACCGTCACTTCACTGCTATCGGTCTGGGCTACGGCTTCGGGCGGTGCCATGGCCTCTGCCGGGGGTGCCTCCGCCGTATCAGGAGACGAGGAGCACGCAGCAAGGAGGAGCATCAGGCTGAAGACGCGGAGCGAAGGCATAGGGTCGGACGGTGTGTGGAGGCAGCAGGCAACCCACTCGGCGCGTATCGGGTTTCTCCAAAGAAAACTGTTGCAACAGGCAACGAGGTCGGTCGTACCAGCTTGCCCAACCACCAATCTGTGCCTCTGTGTCGTTCGCCCTCTCCGTCCGCAACCTCACCAAAACCTTCGACAGCGGGAGCCGCCGCCTAACGGTTCTCGACGATGTGTCGTTCGACCTCGACGATGGGGCGACCTGCGCGGTCGTCGGACCCAGCGGGAGTGGCAAGACGACCCTGCTCGGACTCTGCGCCGGACTCGACCGACCCTCCTCGGGCACGGTGGAGCTGTGCGATGAGCGGCTCGACGCACTCGATGAGGACGACCGCTCCCGCGTGCGCGGGCAGTCGGTCGGGTTCATCTTCCAGCAGTTCCGGCTCATCCCGACCCTGACGGCATTGGAGAACGTGACGGTGCCACTCGAACTACGCGGCGAGCGCGGCGATAATGAAGCCAAGCGCTTGCTGGAACGTGTCGGCCTCGGCGACCGGATGACGCACTATCCGACCCAACTCTCCGGCGGCGAGCAGCAGCGCGTCGCCCTCGCCCGCGCCTTCATCAACCGCCCTCGCATCCTCTTCGCCGACGAGCCGACCGGCAACCTCGACACCGAGACGAGCGACCGCGTCGAAGACCTCCTCTTCGACCTCAACGCCGAGGCAGGCACCGCGCTCGTCGTCGTCACTCACGACCTCGATCTCGCGGCGCGCACTGAGCGCATTCTCCGGCTTAAAGGCGGCCGCCTCGTGAGCGACGAGCCTCAGTCGGTTCGCGAAAACGAGGCAGCGTGATGGCGTTCTCCTCGACCTTCGCATGGCGCGACAGCCGGACCTCGCGCCGTCGCCTCCTGCTCTTCGTCGCCTCTGCCGCCCTCGGCGTAGCGGCCCTCGTGGCGATCCGCTCGTTCTCGGACAGCCTGCAAACGACCGTCACCGAGCAGGCCCGGTCGCTCACCGGCTCCGACCTCACCCTGCACAGCCGTCGCGCCTTTTCCGACGAGGCCGTAGCACTCGCCGACTCCATCGCCCGTGCCTATCCCGGCGAGCAAGCACGCGAGGCGGCCTTCGCCTCAATGGCTTACTTCCCTTCGACCGATGGGGCACGACTGACAGAGATTCGCGCCATCGAAGGCGGCTACCCGTTCTACGGCGAGATCGTGACGACCCCGGCAAGCGTGGCCGACTCGTACCAGCAGCGCGGCGAGGCACTCGTCGACGCCTCCCTCTTGCTGCAATACGACGTAAGCCCCGGCGACTCGGTGCGCGTGGGGCAGACGATGTACCGGATCGCAGGTGCCATCGATGAGATCGCAGGCCAGACCGGCGTCGGCTCGTTTGTCGGGCCGAGGGTGTACGTCCCGCTGGCCTCGCTCGACTCGACGCTGCTCGGATTCGGAAGCCGGGCCGAGTACCGCCGCCACTTCCGGTTCGACAACGCTGATGAGGAAGCCATCCTTGCTGAGATTCAACCGACCCTGACCGACCTCGGGCTGCGCAGCGACACACCCACTGAAGCACAGGAAGACTGGAACAATGCCCTCGGCGATCTCGGCCGATTCCTGTCGCTCGTCGGGTTCGTCGCCCTCTTGCTCGGCGGGATCGGCGTAGCGAGCGCGATCACGGTCTACGTCCGGCAGAAGGCTGACACCGTCGCGACGCTTCGCTGCCTCGGGGCGACGGCAGGCCAGACGCTCCGCGCCTACGTGCTTCAGGCGGCGGTGCTCGGCCTCATCGGGGCGGTCCTCGGGGCGGCACTCGGCGTGGCGGTGCAGACGCTGCTGCCCGCTGTCCTCGGTTCGTTCCTGCCCGTCGAGGTTGGATTCGCGGTCTCTTGGCAAGCCGTGGCTGAAGGGATTGGTATCGGCATTGCGGTAGCGCTCGTCTTCGCCCTGCTGCCGCTCGTCCGCGTGCGCCGGATTCCACCGCTCCGAGCGATCCGGCAAAGTGCTGAGTCCGAGGGCGGCATGGACTGGCTGCGCCTCGCCCTCTTCGGCCTCGTCGCGCTCGGCGTGGCGGCATTCGCTTGGGTGCAGACGGGTGACGTGCAGGCCACCGTCGGCTTTCCGCTCGGCATCGCCGCGGTGCTGGGCCTCCTCGCCCTCGCAGCGCGTGGCGTGATGGCGGCGGTGCGACGCTTCTTCCCGAGCGGCTGGCCCTACACGGCGCGCCAAGGTCTGGCGAACCTCTATCGTCCCGGCAACCAGACGCTCGTGCTGATGCTCACCCTCGGGCTGGGCACGTTCCTCATCGCCACGCTCTGGCTCGTCCAAACGTCGCTTCTCGACCAGATCGCCGTCACGAGCGGCGGCGAACAACCGGGTCTGATCCTGTTCGACATTCAGCCTGACCAGCGCGATGGCATCCGCGACCTGGTCGAAGCGCAGGACGAAACCATCCTCGGCCAGATTCCCGTCGTCACCACGAGCCTCGCTGCTGTCAATGGACGCGACACGGACGACATCCGGCAGGACTCGACGAGTACGATTCCAAGCTGGGTGCTCCGGCGAGAGTATCGCTCGACCTACCGCGCGCAACTCGTCGACTCGGAAACACTGATCGAGGGCGAGGTGATCGCGCGTGTCCCCGCTGACACCGCTGTCGTTCCGATCTCACTGGAGGCCGACATTGCGGGCGACCTCGGCGTCGGGATCGGCGACCGGCTGACGTGGAACGTCCAGGGCGTCCGCATCGAAAGCGAGGTGGCGAGTCTGCGCGCAGTGGACTGGGCACGGGTCCAGCCGAACTTCTTCGTCGTCTTCCCCGAAGGCCCGCTCGACGGTGCCCCGCAGTTCGACATCCTGCTGACGCGGGGCGGGAGCGATGCCGAGGCAGCGGCGCAACTTCAGCGCGAAGTCGTCCGGGCCTACCCGAATGTGTCGATTGTGGACGTGCGCCTCGTGCTGAACCTCGTGCAGGGCGTACTCGGACAGGTGTCGTTCGTGCTCCAGTTCATGGCGCTGTTTTCGATCCTGACCGGCCTCGTTGTCCTTGCCGGGGCGGTCCTCATCTCGCGGTTCCAGCGAATCGAGGAAAGCATGCTCCTTCGAACCCTCGGTGCGGCACGCGAGCAGGTGCGCTGGATTCTGTTCGCCGAATACCTCTTGCTCGGCCTACTCGCAGCAGCAGTGGGCGTCGGCCTCGCACTCGTCGGCGGGTGGGCCCTCTCGGCGTTCGTGTTCGAGGTACCGTTCGTCCCGGCGTGGAGCGGTGTGCTCGTCGCCCTCCTCATCGTGCCCGCGCTAACCGTGGCGATTGGCCTAGCCGGAAGCAAAGGCGTCCTGCAACGCCCCCCTCTGGAGGTCCTGCGCTCGGCAGGCTAAAGGAAGGAAGCCCGCAGCCACAAAGAGATGGCTGCGGGCTTCCTTCCTTTGACTCATCCACTCAGTGCAATACGCCGACGACGCGGACCATCTCTTCGATACTGGTCCCGCCCTCGCTGACAATCGCCCATGCAGCGTCTTTGAGCGTCGTCATGCCATCGGCAACCGCCGTGTCGCGGAGGGCGTCTTCATCGAGATTGCCTTCGGCCTGGATGATACGCTCGCGGATGTCTTTGTTCATCGGCATCACCTCGGCGATAGCGCGGCGGCCCCGATAACCGTTGCCATTGCAGTTCTTGCAACTCGGGTCAATGGCAGCTTGGAAGAAGGTCATGCCCTCCTCTGGCTCGAAGCCGATTCGCTTGAGCGTCTCTAGGTCGGGTTCATCGTCGGGCCGTTTGCAAGCCGGGCAGAGCACGCGAAGGAGTCGCTGCGCCACGACGAGCGTGACCGAGTGAGCGATCAGGAACGGCTCAACGCCCATCTTGTAGAGGCGGCTGACGGCGCTCGGGGCGTCGTTGGTGTGGAGCGTCGAGAAGGTGAGGTGGCCCGTGTTGGCAAGCTTGATCCCAAGCTCGGCGGTGTCCTGATCGCGCATCTCGCCGACCATCACCACATCGGGGTCGTGGCGGAGGATGAAGCGGAGAGCTTCCTTGACCGACAGCTTATGGCTGACCTTGATCTGCCGAATGCCGGGGAGCACGTACTCCACCGGGTCCTCAACGGTGAGCACGTTGCGCTTGGGCGAGCGGACTTCGTGGAGCGCAGCGTAGAGGGTGGTGGACTTCCCCGAACCGGTAGGACCCGTCAGGATCACCATGCCGTGCGGCTGCCGGATGGCCTCCTTGAAGAGGGCGAGCCCTCGCTCGCCCAACCCGAGCTTGTCAAGGTTGTCGACCACCTTGCTGTCATCGAGGATTCGGATGACGATGCTCTCGTGGCGCGTTTCCTGATCGGAGTGGGCAATGGGGAGTACCGAGACACGGTAGCGGATCAGCGTGCCATCGACGGTGCGCTGGATGAACCCGTCTTGGCCCTTCTCGCGCTCGAAACGGTCCACGTTCCGGCTCCGATCCTTAGCGACCGCAAGGAACGCCTCGGGCGGCGCTTTCTCCTCGATGTACCATTGCGCGAGGTCGCCGTCGATCCGAAAGTTGATGCTGACGCGCCCTTGCTCGTTGGGGCAGATGTGGATGTCTGACGCGCCCCGTCGCACGCCCTCGAACAGGGCGGCTTCAAACAGGTTGATGAGCGCGCTCCGGTTGATCTCGGCTTCGAGTTCCTCATCTTCAACGAGCGGCGTAGTGTCCGTCTCCAGCCCGAAGTCGAAGGCATAGTCCGTGTTTTCTTGGAGGCGCTCGAAGAACTCATTGCGCGGGAGATCGCTTTCTCTGATCTCCTCGGCTAGTTCGGCGAGCAGGTTTTCCGGGGCGTACTGGAGGTCATAAGATGACAGGTTAAACTTGTTGAGAAAGTGGTGGATCGCCGGGTTTGTCGGGTCGTGCGTGATGAATACCCAGCGCCCGACGGCCCGGGCCTCTTCCTCGCCTTTCCCTTTGCCCGTGCCTCGGCCATCGGACTTGCGGCGCTGCGGGGCCTGGTCTTCCTGAACCGCTGCCGGAAAAACCTTCAGTTCGCGCATCCGGCTCCACTGCTCCAGCGAAAACATCTTCTGCACTTTGCGGAGGCAGTCGAGAATGCTGTGCTTGGTATGCTTGGTCGTCTTGAATGCGAAGACGTTCGCCGCCTCCGCATAGATCGCGGCAGAATCCAAGTTCGGGTCGAGCGCGAGCGCGCGCCACAGCTTGATCGGCGTCCCCTCGCGGGTCATCTCCTGCCTCCGTCGCCATGCCTGCTCGACGTGCTCGACGCGGATGACCTCGTTGAACAGCAGCGAGATCACGACCCGGTCTTCCACGTTGAGCGGGGAGAACGCCTCTTCTGCCAACTCGCTGTCGGAAGGCACGACCTCCAGCTGGTCCCCGATAGCATCGGGAAGGCTCTCTGATGCGCTGAAGCTCTCAGCCACATCCTGTGCTTCGGGTGTGGCCGAGCCATTGCTGTCCGGCTCAATCGGGATGCGGTCGTCCTGGGCAGGCTCGTTCTTCATTGGGGACCTTATAGAGTGGAGATTTGGAACGGGAGGGCTTCGATCCAGTCTCGGCTAGCGTCGGGAGCGAATTAAATCGCTCCTGCGCCCTTCTCGCTGCGCCACAATGCTGTCAGCGCCCCTGCGTTTCTTGGCGTTGACCCTCCTGCTCCCAACCGGTCTATTCCGTCCCTGCATCTAACCCATCCCCAGACTCATGGCTTCCATTCTCGAGATGACCCAAGACCTCGCCCAACTGGCCGGTACCGGCCAGTGGAAAGAAGCGGTCAACACCTACTACGCGGACAACGTGACGATCACCGAGGCCACGGGCGAAACGGCTCAAGGCCGCGACACCCAGATCGGTCGTATGGAGGAGTTCGGCGGCTCCATCCGTGAGATGCACGGCGGCGGCGTCCTCGCCATCACCGCCAATGAAGAGCAGGGCGTCTCGATGATCGAGTCGTGGCTCGACGCGACGTTCGCCGACGGCAACCGGATCAAGCTGGAGGAGGTAGAGCGCTATGTGTGGAAAGACGGCAAGATCGTTGACGCCCGGTTCTACTATCCCACCCCGGCGCCGGACGCCTGATGGCTTGAAGGCAAACACGCACGAGGCGTACCATAGTCCGGTGGCAGACAATAGATTCTGCCGCCGGACTTTCCTTTCCTCCCCTCTCGCGTGAGCGTCCTCGACACCGACATCGAAGAACTGAAGGGCGTCGGCAAGCGGCGGGCGGAGCCACTGCGCAAGGCGGGCGTCAAGATCTTCCGTGACCTCCTCCGCTACTACCCGCGCCGCTACCTCGACCGCTCTACCGTCACCCCGATCCGGCAACTCACAGCGGGCGAGGCTGTCACCGTCGTCGGCTGGGTGAAGGCGAAGGGCATGGTGCCGGGGCGCGGCGGCAAGCGGCGGCTCGAACTCCGCGTGCAGGATGAGTCCGGCGGCACCCTGAAGTGCGTCTGGTTTCGCGGGGCCACCTACCTCCAGCGGCTCTTCGACACCGGCGGGCGCTTCGCCTTCCACGGCAAGCCCGAGCAGTATGGCCGCACATTCTCCCTCGCCCACCCCGACTTCGACCGGCTCGACGAAGAGGGCGCGGCGCTCGACACCGGGCGGATCATCCCGCTCTATCCGGGCGGCGCAGCACTCGACAAGGTCAACCTTAACAGCCGGACCTTTCGGCGGTTGATCTATGATCTCATCAAGGAACACGGCCTCGCAATCCCCGAGGTGCTGCCCGAGTGGGTCCGAGATGAATACGATCTCATCCCCGGAAATGTCGCGCTCCGGGCGATCCATTTTCCCAAAGACCGGGGCGAGTTGGGCCGGGCGATGCGGCGGCTCAAGTTTGAGGAGTTGTTTTTCCTCCAGCTCCTACTCGCCCTCACGCGCGAGCGCCGCGCCGACGTCGCCGGTCCCGACTTCGGGCCACCCGGCGACTATGCTCGGCAGTTCGTCAACGAAGTGCTGCCGTTCACGCTGACGGGCGCGCAGCAGCGGGCCGTCGAGGACATCGCCGCCGACACGATGAGCGGTCGGCAGATGAACCGCCTCGTCCAAGGCGATGTAGGGAGCGGCAAGACGGTTGTGGCAGTGGCAGCCATGATGCAGGCGCTCGACTCGGGCTTTCAGAGCGCGTTCATGGCCCCAACTGAAATCCTCACCGAACAGCACTACGCCAACCTCAAGGCCTACCTCGAACCGCTCGGCATCGAGGTTCGGCTCCTGATTGGCGGGCAGCGGAAGGCATTGCGGGAGGAAATCCTCGACGACCTGAAAGAGGGGCGCGCCGCTGTCGCGGTCGGCACCCACGCGCTGATTGAGGACACCGTCGAGTTTCAGAACCTGGGCCTCGCGGTGATCGACGAGCAGCACCGCTTTGGGGTGATGCAGCGGGCGCGGATGTTCCGCAAAGGCCAGCGCCCGCACATGCTCCTCATGACCGCGACGCCCATCCCCCGCTCGCTTGCCATGACCGTCTACGGCGACCTCGACGTGACGGTGATCGACGAGCGCCCCGCCGGACGCAAGCCGATCCAGACGAAGCTCTACACCGAGAAGCGCCGCGAGGAGGCCTATGCCTTTATCAAGGACCAACTCCGCGAA
Organism: Rhodothermales bacterium; assembly: GCA_028284265.1. Taxonomy (GTDB): domain Bacteria; phylum Bacteroidota; class Rhodothermia; order Rhodothermales; family JANQRZ01; genus JANQRZ01. The sequence continues at coordinate 101,356 of JANQRZ010000017.1, read as the reverse complement.
GGGCGGCAAGCCTACGTCGTCTACCCGCTCGTCGAGGAGTCGGAGAAGCTCGACTTGAAAGACGCCGAAACTGGGTTTGAGAATCTGCAAGAGCGGTTCCGACCGTACCGCGTGGACCTCGTCCACGGGCGGATGTTCGCCTATGAAAAAGAGGAGGCGATGGACCGCTTCAAGGCGGGTGAGACGGACATCTTGGTTGCCACGACCGTCATTGAGGTCGGGGTCGATGTGTCGAACGCGACGGTGATGGTGATCGAGCACGCCGAGCGCTTCGGGCTGTCGCAACTGCACCAGCTTCGGGGCCGCGTTGGGCGCGGAGCCGACCAGAGCTACTGCCTGCTGATGGCCGACTACAAGCGCTCCGCCGAGGCCGAGGAGCGCCTCGAAGCCATGCTCGCCACCGACGACGGGTTCGTGATCTCCGAGACTGACCTCCGGCTGCGCGGTGCGGGCGACTTCTTCGGCACACGGCAGTCCGGCCTCCCCGCCTTCAAACTCGCCGACGTGGTCCGCGACGCCGAGTTACTCAGCCTCGCCCGCGAAGCCGCCTTCGCTCTCGCTGAGCGCGACCCCGACCTCCGGCAGGCCGAGCACACCGACACGCGCCGCCACTTCGCCCGCACTGCCCCCAAAAGCCTCGGCTTCGCCCGCGTGGGCTAGAGCGGCTCGGTGTCTTTGTTGAGGAGGCGCAGGTAGTGATCGTACACGTAGAGTCGGCCCCGCTCTTCGCCCGTCACCTCCTGCACGATCCCGATCTCTTCGAGACGACCGAGAGCATCCCGCACCGTCGGGTAGCTCAAATCGAGCCGCTCGGTCGCAGCGGGAATCGTCGTGAGGGGATGTCGCTGAAGCATCGCGAAGACGGCCTGTGCTGACGCCGCCCCGCGCCCAAGACCACCGATCTTATCGCGGTCTGCCTCGAAAAGTGCAAGCGCCTCCTGCGCTGTCCCGAGGGCTTCCCGTGCGGTGTCCCGAACGCCTTTGAGGAAGTACCGAAGCCACCCTTCCCAGTCGCCCTCGGTTCGGACTCGCTGGAGGTGATCGTAATACGCCTGCCGGTTCATTTTGAAGTACAGGCTGAGGTAGAGAACCGACTCCTTCAGCACGTCTTGCTCGCATAGCAGCAGCGTGATCAGGAGGCGACCAACACGTCCATTGCCGTCGAGGAACGGGTGGATCGTCTCGAATTGAACGTGCGCGAGGCCCGCTTTCAGCAGTACGGGATAAGTGGGATCGTGGATGAAGTGCTCGAATGGGTCGAGGCATCCCATGACCTCACCGGGCGGAGGTGGCACGAACGTCGCTTGGCTCGGGCGGCGTCCGCCCAGCCACACCTGTGAGCGACGGAACTCGCCGGGCGACTTGTCGGCTCCGCGCCCGTGCGCCAAGAGCTTCGCGTGGACCTCGCGGATCAGCCGGAGCGAGAGCGGAAAGCCACCGGCCAGCCGCTCTAGCCCATGGTTCAGCGCTGAGACATAGCTCGACACCTCCTGCACATCGTCCAGCGGAACGCCGGGGACACGCTCATCCTCGTGTAGCAGGAGATCCGTGAACGACGATTGGGTGCCCTCGATCTGCGACGAGAGGACGGCTTCCTTTCGGATCGAGTGGTAGGTAAATAGGTCCGAGAACCCCTCGGGCAGCGCGGCGACGGAATAGAACGCATCGAGCCGCCCGAGCGCGCGGTTCGCCTCCTCGATCAAGTTGTAGTCATTGAGCGTGAGGTTTAATTCGGGCGGTAGCGGGGCCGGGACGAAGGCGCGCACCGTCTCGCCGGAGGACGAATCCTCGACGTAGCGACCGCTTGCGGTGGTCGTGTCACTCATAAAGGTTCCGGGGCAAACATTCAACGCGGATCAGACTCTGTTAAAAGATAAACCCACAATCTTTAGTTAACACAGCCTACCCGAATAGCTCCTCGCTGAAGGTTGCGTGCTCCGTTTTGCCATCAGGGCTAGTTGTGCTCAGAAACTCAAGAAAGGCTGTCATCCCGGACCCCGATCCGGACCGCGCAGCAGCGGCGCAGCCCATCCCGTGGATACAGAGCCATCCCCCTGAGATCCTGAACCAAGTTCAGGATGACAGATCGGTCCGCATGAACTTGTCGCAGCACCAGTATTTTGCGCGCTCCGCCTTCGCCGCGTTAGCTCCGCAACTCTATGCCTGCCCGTGACTTACCGCTGCCGTGTCCCGGTTCGGCGTAGCCGCCGAGGCGAAGCTCTCGAACCCGCTCGTCTCGGGCGAGCCGGAGGACCAGCTTCGCGCCCCGCTCGAAGGGCTGCTCGCGGACCTCGCCGCGCTCGCCGGTTTTTCGGAGGGAGCCGTCACCGCCATCGGCGAGCACTCGCTGTCGGACCTCAAGACGCGGCCCGACTATGCGGTGACGGTGGACGGCGCGCTGGTCGGGCACATCGAGGTGAAGGCGCCGGGGAAGGGCGCGGACCGCGTGGTGACGCAGGGCGAGGCCGAGGCCGGGACACGGCGCGAGGGCGTGATCTGCTACATCACCGCCGCGGGCTTCCTCGCAGGCGATGGTTTCCAGAAGATACGCGCCGACCTCCGCCGCGACTGCTCCGACGTATGGGTGATCGACTGCTCACCCGAAGGCCAATTCCCCGACACGAATACGCGAATCTTTCAGGGGGTACCGCAGCCCGTCTGCATCGTCCTCGCCGCACGCGCACCGGACATTGACGAGACCGCCCCCGCCCGCGTTCGCTACACGGCGCTCCCCGAAGGCCACCGCGAGGCGAAGTTCGACGCCCTCACTGCGCTCCACCTCGACGGCGAAGCGTGGGACGATGCATCCGATAGCTGGCGCGCCTCCTTCCTTCCCGCTGCAAGCGGCGACTGGGCGAGCTATCCTAAACTCTTCGACCTATTTATTCCCAAGAGCGACGGCACGGGGGTTATGACCGGCCGGACGTGGCCCATCGCCCCCGACGCCGAGACGCTGCGGCAACGCTGGCAGCGGCTGACCGCCGATCCCGATCCGAAGAAGTAAAGCCAAGCTCTTCCACGCGCACATGCACGGCGGCAAACCCGGCGACAAGCACGTCAACAAGGAAGACAACACGGGCGGATTGCCGGGCCACGCATCGCGCTCGATGCCCGTGGCGGAAGACACCCGCGAGGCCGTCCCGCCGATGCGCTACGCCTTCCGCTCGTTCGACCGGCAGTACCTCATCCCCGACAAGCGGCTCATCAACCAGGCGAACCCGGCGCTGTGGGCGGCGCACTCCGACCGGCAGGTCTACCTCACGGCACCCACGGACAAGTCGCCCACCAGCGGACCGGCCCTCTCGTTCACGGCGCTGATTCCTGATGCTCACCACTACAACGGTCGGGGCGGGCGCGTCTTTCCGCTGTGGCAGGACGCCGGAGCGACGGCCCCGAACGTCAACCCGAACCTCCTCGCCGCTCTCGCCTCTGCCTATGGGCAGCCGGTCTCGGCGGAGGACGTGATGGCCTACCTCGCCGCCGTCGCCGCGCACCCGGCCTACGTCGAACGCTTCGCCGACGACCTCGTGCAGCCCGGCCTCCCGCTCACCGCCAACGCCGATCTGTGGGCTGAGGCTGTCACGCTCGGGCGCGAGGTCGTCTGGCTCCACACCTTCGGCGAGCGCTTCGCCGATGCCGCAGCCGGTCGTCCCCCCGGCCCGCCGCGCGCCGAAGCCCGCCCCACGATTCCCGACGGCGCCAGTATCCCCACCGACGCCGACGAACTGCACTACAACAGCGACGAGCAGCGGCTGTACGTCGGCACCGGCTACGTGGAGCACGTGCCGCCGGAGGTCTGGGCCTACGAGGTGTCCGACAAGCAGGTGCTCACCCAATGGTTCAGCTACCGCCGCCGGGACCGCTCGCGCCCACTCATCGGCAACCGCCGCCCGCCGTCGGCACTCAACGCCATCCAGCCCGAGGGCTGGCTCCCCGAGTACACGACGGAGCTGCTCAACGTCCTCGCCCGCCTCGTCGCGGTGGAACCCGCCCAGGCCACGCTGCTCCAAACTCTGCGACGGCCCCACGCTCGACGCCGACACCCTCCGCGCCGCCGGTGCCTTCGACGCGCCCGCGAACCGCGCACAAGCGCTCCGCCCCAAAGACCCCGGCCAGACGAGCCTGCTCTGAGTCGCCCGATGCCCTCCCGAACCCATCCTTGTCATCCTGAACCCGCTTGTCATCCTGAACTCGTTTCAGGATCCCGAACGCGAAGCCTCCCCGCAGGGAAACAAGTTCAGGATGACAGGGGGAGAAGGTAGAGCACCTATCTGAAAGGGTCCTGATGAAACACCATCGCTACTACGTCTACATCCTGTCGAACAGGCGACGCACAGTGCTTTACATCGGCATGACGAATAATTTGACGCGGCGTATCGCAGAGCACAGACAGGGGCTCGTAGACGGCTTTACGAAACGCTACCGCATCCGGGACCTGCTCTGGGTCGAGACGTTCGGCGATGTACACGACGCCATTACGCGAGAGAAGCAACTCAAGAACTGGCACCGCGACTGGAAGTGGAACCTTATCCGCCAGCAGAACCCGGACCTCGTTGATCTGGCAGACGGGGCGAGTGTGTGAGCCGCCCCGCTCGTCCGTGGCACTAGCTTCGCCCGCGTGGGGTAGCTTAAGGGAAACTGCGCCCCGGACGAAAACTCTCAGCATCCTCCCCCCGCTCCACCACGCTAGGCATGGCAACCATACAGAAAACCCTCCTCGTCACCACCGGCACCGGCGGCACGAGCGGCCTGAACCCGCTCAACGATCACCTCCAGCAAGGCTGGCGTGTCCTCCAAGTCGTCCCGATGGGCGGGGCCGGGAGCGGAGAAAGCATCCGCTTTGCCGCCATCGTCATCATCGAGCAGAGCGCCGAAGCCGCCCACCAAGTCCTCGAACACATCGAGGAGCAGATCGAGGACGACTTCGAGAGCCAAATCGATGAAGCCCTCGAAGGCGGCTTCGTCATGGGAACCTCGCCGGGGTCATTGTCGGAGAGCGACAGCGAACGAGGCGAAGGGTGGGTCAACCCCGACCTGTAGGGATCGCCCCCCGTTTTTTCACGCCCCCACATTTTCCTCTTGACATCATCGCTTTTCCCCTTTACTTTGCATCATAAAGTTCTTGACGTCCTGCATGAAACGACCAAGCTCTGACCGGCGCACCCTGCGGCGCACCGAGTCCGCGCCCCACCCGGAGCGCCGCGCCGAGGCGCACCTCCAGTTCATCCGCGACACCATGTCGCGTACCGCCGAGTTCACCGCCGTCCCCGGCTGGGGCGGCGTGGCGATGGGCTTTACGGCGCTCGCCGCCGCGGTGTTTGCGGTCCAGCAGGCGACGGTCGTGGGGTGGATGCGCGTGTGGGCCGCCGAAGCACTCGTCGGGATTGCCATCGGCGCATGGGCGACGGCACGCAAGGCACGAAGGCACGGCGTACCGCTCCTCAGCGGCCAGGGCCGAAAGTTCCTGCTCGGCCTCGCCCCTGCTGTCCTAGCCGGGATCGTCCTCACCCTCGCCATCTACGGATTCGACGTGGGGCCGACGAAGGAGTATTTCGTCCGGCAGGGAGTCGTTGGAGCAACAGCGAGCCTACGTCTGTTGCCAGGGCTGTGGCTCTTGCTCTACGGTGCGGGCGTCATCGCAGCAGGCATGTTCTCGGTCCGGCTCATTCCGCTGATGGGCAGCTTGTTCATGCTGACCGGCGCGCTCGCCCTCCTCGCTCCCGCCGGGTGGGGCAACGGCTTTATGGCTCTCGGCTTCGGCGGATTGCAGATCGTATTCGGCGTTCTCATCGCACGCAGACACGGAGGCTGATATGGCAAAGACGACCCGCGCGACACGCAAAGCCGCGACTACTCCGGCTCCCGACCTCGACAAGCTGATCCATGAACGGATGCGGCTCGGTATCGTCAGTGCGCTCGCCGCGGGCGGGGCGATGAGTTTTGGCGATCTCAAGACCGTGCTCGGCACGACGGACGGCAACCTGAGTGTTCATGCCCGAAAGCTCGAAGACGCAGGCTACCTCGCCTGCCGCAAGTTCTTCGACGACCGCACACCCCGCACCGAATACGAGTTGACCGCCGCCGGACGAACCGCCCTCGAAACGTACCTCGACCAGATGGAGGCCATCATCTCTGCCGCTCGGCAGTAAGAGATGGTCTCTTTTTTTGCCCCTTTACTTTACATCACAAAGTATTTTATGAAACACCAAAGTCACCTACTCCACGCCGCCCTCATCATGGACGGCAACGGGCGCTGGGCGACAGCCCGAGGGCTGGCGCGCCCCGCCGGTCACCGCGCAGGCGTCGAGACCGTCCGTCGCATCGTCGAAGCGGCACCGAAGCTAGGCATCGGGACGCTCACGCTCTACGCCTTCTCGTCCGACAACTGGAAGCGCCCGTGGACGGAGGTAGCCGCGCTGATGGACCTCTTGCGACGCTACCTCTTCACCGAGCTACCGAAGCTGAAGCGTGAAGGAGTCCGCCTCCACATCATCGGGCGACGCGACCGACTGCCGGGAGCCGTCCGCGCCGCCATCGCCCGGGCCGAGTGGGAGACGCGGGGCGGCGAGACGCTCACGCTCCGCATCGCCGTGGACTACTCAGCCCGCGACGCGCTCTGCCGAGCCGCCGGTCAACTCGGTGCTGATCCAACGCGACCTGCCTTCACCGACGCCCTCGCCGAAGCGATGCACAGCCCGACCGCGCCGGACGTGGACCTCCTGATCCGCACCGGCGGCGAGCAGCGCCTGAGCGACTTCCTCCTCTGGGAGTGTGCCTACGCCGAACTCGTCTTCACCTCCACCCTCTGGCCCGACCTCACCGCCGCCGACCTCGGCGACGCGGTCGCCGACTTCCGCCGCCGGGACCGCCGGTTCGGCGGACTCAGCGGCGACGGGTCCACACTATCCCAACCTATCATCCAAACCCAATCGACATGATCAAACGCATCATCGCCATCGCCTTCATCTTTGGCTGCACCACCTTCGCTTGGTTCGTCCTCGGCGGAGCCGTCACCGTTCGCACGCACGAGCAAAGCGCCGCTACGCGCAACGCGGTCGGTGCCCTCTGGGGTGGGCCGCAGCTTCAGCAGGCTCCCCTCGTTGAGCGCTTCGTGCCCTATGAAGAAACCATCGCCGACCTCGTAGACGGCAAGCCGACGACGCGGACCGTCGAGCGCGTCCGCACGGAGGCCCACCCGCTTGCCAGCAGCGACCTCAAGGCCGACCTCGCGCTGGAGCACCGCAAGAAGGGCCTGCTCTGGCATCCGACCTATGAGGTCGATTTCGCCGGGCGCTACCGGATTCGCAACACGACCGACGAGGCGGCGACCTTCCGTATCCGCTACCGCTTTCCGACAGGCGCGCCGGTGCTCGACAACTTCCGGTTCGCGCTTGATGGGAAAAACGAAGGCGATGCCACCATCGAAGACGGCGTGGCGGTGCGTGAGGTAGAGCTAGAGCCGGGCGAGGCCATCGGCTTCCGCATCGGGTATCGCTCGCAAGGCACGGAGATGTGGCGCTACGACTTCGGCGAGCGCACCGAGCAGGTCCGTGACTTCCGCCTCGCGATGACGACCGACTTCAAGAAGATTGACTTCCCGGCGGGCACCCTCGCCGCGACGAAGAAAGAGCGGACTAACAATGGCTGGGCGCTCGACTGGCAGTACGCTCATCTCGTGGCCGACGCCGACCTCGGCATGGCGATGCCGGAGCGGCTGAACCCCGGCCCGTGGGTGAGCCGGGTGACCTTCTTCGCGCCGGTCTCGCTGTTCCTGTTCTTCTTCCTCTTATTCCTCCTGAGCCTGATGCGCGGAGTACGGCTCCACCCGATGCACTACTTCTTCCTCGGGGCGTCGTTCTTCGCGTTCCACCTCCTGCTCTCCTACCTCGTCGATCATATGTCGGTCCACCTCGCCGTGGCAATCTGCTCGGCGGTGTCAGTAGGTCTCGTGGTGTCATACATGCGTCTTGTGACGGGGGCACGGTTCGCGCTGGTTGAGGTCGGGCTTGCGCAGTTGGTCTACCTCGTCGGGTTCGCGTACACATTCTTCCTCGAAGGCTATACCGGGCTGACGATCACGGCGCTGTGCATCGCGACGCTGTTCGGGGTGATGCAACTGACGGGGCGTGTGGACTGGGAGCAGTTGCTGGCCCGCCCAGAGCGACCGGCTCCAGCAGCGGCCTGACGCCCAGCCGCATCGCACAGGAGTCCCTCTAATTCGCGCCACGCCCCTCAAAAAAGGAAACAACTAAGCAGAGAAGCTGCTCGCTCTTGCGGCGAGCGGCTTCTCTTGTTATTCTATTCAATCTGTGTCTTCCCTCACAACCCCCCTAAGGCTCATGAAACGACTTCTACTCGTGCTCATCCTGCTCGTCGTGAGTGCCCCGCTCGCCTTCGCGCAGAGCGCCGCGCTTTCGACCGTGCTCGAGCACCTCAACACGGAGCGCGCCACGCTCGGCCTCAGCGAAGCTGACCTCGCCGAGGTCGCCGTCACCGACGAGTACACCAGCCGCAAAAGCGGCACGACGCACGTCTACCTCCGCCAGACAGTCAATGGCATTGAGGTGTACAACGCCCGCACCAGCGCCCATGTGACGCGCATCGGCGAGGTCCGCGCGGTGCACAGCACCTTCGTGCCGAGTGCGGCCCGTGCCGCTAGCGCCGCCACCCCGTCGCTGACGCCGGAGGCCGCCGTGGAGGCCGCCGCGCAGCACCTCGACCTCACGCTCGGCGCGGCTCCGTCGGTGGTAGAGCCGATGGACGAGCGCAACCGCCTCCTCCTGAGCGACGCGGGTGTATCGCTGGAGCCGATCCCGGTCCAGCTCGTCTACTTCGTCACCGAAGAAGGCGCACTCCAACTCGCGTGGGACCTCTCGATCTACCAGCTCGACGCACGCCACTGGTGGAGCCTCCGCATCGATGCTGAGAGCGGAGCCGTGCTGGACCAGCTCGACTGGGTCGTACATGACGAGTGGCTGTCGGAGCACATGCAGGTGCCCGCGGACTACCGCCCGCTCGCGCCCAGTCCGATGGTCGGCGCACGCGGTGGCAGTGGCTCCTACAACGTGTGGGCCTATCCGCTGGAAGCTCCTTCGTTTGGCGACCGGACGCTAGAAGTCGATCCCGCCGACCCGACGGCCTCGCCCCTCGGCTGGCATGACACTGGCTCGGCACAGTACACCATCACGCGCGGCAACAACGTCCACGCCTCCGAAGACCGCGACGGCAACAACGCCCCCGGTTACAGCCCGGACGGCGGCGAGGACCTCGTCTTCGACTTCGCCGTGGACTTCGAGACCCAGACCCCGCCGGAGTATCAGGACGTGGCGATCACGAACCTGTTCTACTGGAACAACTTCTTCCACGACGTGATGTACCACTACGGCTTCGACGAAGCAAGTGGCAACTTCCAAGCAAACAACTTCGGCAACGGTGGAGCGGGCAATGACTACGTCCAAGCCGACGCTCAAGACGGTAGCGGCACGAACAACGCCACCTTCGGCACCCCGCCGGATGGCGGTGCCCCACGCATGAGCATGTTCCAGTGGGATGCCCCGCCGCGCTTCGAGGTGACGGCCCCGATTGCAATCGCTGGAACGTACCCGACGGCCCCGGCCAGCTTCGGCCCGTCCTTCCCGACAAATGCAGAGTCAGCTTCCATCGTCCCCGTTGTCAGCTTCGATGGTGGCAGCCAAGACGGAGATGACGGAGCCGACCGTGGCTGCGAAGAAGTCATCAACACGGCCGAGATCGCGGGCAACATCGCGCTGATCGAGCGTGGCGACTGCGAGTTCGGTGTCAAGGTGCTCAATGCGGAAGACGCTGGTGCCATCGGCGTCATTATCCACAACAACGCACGCACCGCCACAGGTGAGACAGGCGGCCCCGAAGACCTCATCACCATGGGTCCGGGAGCGGTCGGCGATCAGGCCACGATCCCGTCGGCGTTCGTCCAGCAAAGCACAGGTCTGACGCTCGTCGCCAACTCGCCCGGCACAGAGGGAGCACTCTCCGCTCAGATTAGCCGGGACTCCGACCTCGACAATGGCGTGATTGTCCACGAGTACGGCCATGGCGTCTCCAACCGCCTCACCGGCGGCCCAGCGGCGGCCGGTTGCCTCGGCAACCAGGAGCAGATGGGCGAGGGCTGGAGCGACTACTACGGCTTGATGATGTCCATGCGCGAAGGCGACACCGCCGAGCAAGGTCGCGGTATCGGGACCTACCTCGAGTTCACGGACACTGACGGGCCGGGCATCCGCCCGTGGCGCTACACCACGGACAGGACCGAGAACCCGAGTACCTATTTCTCGATGCGAACCGTTTCCGTCCCGCACGGTCTCGGGACTGTCTGGGCCACGATGCTCTGGGACATGACGTGGGGCCTGATCGCCGAGGAAGGTTTCGACGCCGATCTCATCAATGGCGAAGCAGGCAACAACATCGCTCTCCAACTCGTCACCGAAGGGCTAAAACTCCAGCCGTGCTCGCCGGGCTTCGTAGATGGCCGCGACGCTATCCTAGAGGCCGACACGACGCTCTACGAAGGAGCCTACTCGGACATCATCTGGCGGGCCTTCGCAGGACGCGGCCTCGGCTTCAGTGCCGACCAGGGATCGTCCGCCACCATCAACGATGGCGTTCAGGCCTTCGACCTCCCGCCGGGCGTTCCGCCGGTCTCGAATGAAGGCACCGCGCAGCCGGGCGTCTACACGATGACGGCGGCTTACCCCAACCCATTCACCGGGCGGACTCAGTTCGCGGTCGAGGTGGCCACCCCGCAGGAGGTAAAGGTGGCCGTCTATGACGTGATGGGCCGCGAGGTGGCGCGTCTCCACGATGGCCTGATGGCCGCCGGGACGCAGCGCACGTTTGAGCTAGACGGGGCACGGCTGGCCTCCGGGGTCTACCTGATCCGCGTCACTGGCGAGCAGTTCGCCACGACGCGCCGGGTGACCCTGCTGCAATAACCATCTAGCAGCCTAGTCCTCGGTTTTACCACCGACGAGCGGCAGGCTCTCCAAGTGAGGGCCTGCCGCTTTCTCGTTACAGTCGCCCTTATAACGTCGTCTCGTGCTTGACGAGCTTGGCCACGAAGAACGCCTCCATCGTCTCGATCGGGAGCAGGCGGCGGGCATGCGCGATATCAGAGAACGGCTTGCCCCTCCATGCGTCGAGTGCTGGCTGTACCCGGCTCTCCGGCGGCAGTGTGACGGGCACGACCTCAACGCGCCCCTCGAACTTCGCCACCATGCGACTCAGCACCGCTTCGTTCTCCTCAGGTGCAAAGGTGCAGGTCGAGTAGACGAGCGTACCGCCGGGGCGTAGGCTCTGGATGGCCGAGAACAGGAGCCGCCCTTGCTTGCGCGCCATCTCCTTTACCTTGCGCGGACTCCAGTAGCGGAACGTCTCTGGGTCGTCGGCCCGGAAGCGCCCTTCCGTGGAGCACGGCGCGTCCAGCAGCACCCGGTCGAAGTGCTCGGGGCGATGCCGCCAGACGGTGGTCCCGTCGCGGTGGAACGTGCGGACGCACGTTGCGCCCTGCGCCTTGAGGTTCGCCCGCAGCTTGAAGAAGCGCCCCCGCACCGCCTCGACCGCCGCGACCTCGCCCTCGTCGCCCATCAGGCAGACGAGTTGCCGGGTCTTGCTCCCCGGCGCCGCGCACAGGTCGAGCACGCGCTCGCCCGGCTGCGGGTCCAGCACGAGCGGCGGAAGCTGGCTGGCGAGGTTCTGAACGTAGAGCCGCTCCTCGGTGTGCGCGGACGAGACGAGCAGCGCAGCCCGTTCTTCTGCCGGAACCCAGTACCCATCCGGGATGCCCTCAACGGATCGCGGGTGCAGGCCATCCCGTTCGAGTTGGTCCAGCACCTCGGTGGCCTCAGCACGGAGCGTGTTGACGCGGAAGCCGGTCGCAAGCGGTGCGCTGAAGCTGGCAAGCACGGGGGCCAGTTCCTTCGGCGGGAGGATCAGGCGGAGCCGTTCGAGGAATGTGTCGGGGAGCATGTTCGGTAAGACGGTGAGCCGTGGACCGTGAGAGGGCGGACAGAATGCGTTGCTCTTCGCGCCCCTGCCAACTTAGGCTATCCACTATCTTCTGATTTAACGGTTGCATTTCGGCTGCCGATGTCAGTATCTAACACCTCACTCCGCACGACGCTCCGAACGTATGCACGCAGGCGGCGACGACGATATCATCCGCTGTTCGTTCTGCAATCTCACCGCGCAGGAAGTAGCCTCGATGGTCGCCGGTCCCGGCGTCTACATCTGCGACCGGTGCATCCATGACGCCTCGGGAATCGTGCGCGGGGACCTCGTGCTGAACCCGCCGCCGAGCCGCCCGGTCAGTACGCGCTCGCATCGCCTCACGCCGGGCGAGATCAAAGAGGCGCTCGACGAATACGTCATCGGGCAGAACCGGGCCAAGCGAGCGCTCGCCGTCGCGGTCTACAACCACTACAAGCGGCTCGAAGCGCAGGAGTACCTCCACGACGATGTGGAGTTGGAGAAGTCCAACATCCTGCTCGTCGGACCGACGGGCACCGGCAAAACACTCCTCGCCCGGACGCTGGCCCGCATCTTGGATGTGCCGTTCTCGATCTCCGACGCGACGGCGCTGACCGAGGCCGGGTACGTTGGCGAGGACGTGGAGAGCATCCTTAGCCATCTCCTCCAAGCGGCTGACTACGACCTAGAGCGTGCCCAGCGCGGAATTATCTACATCGACGAGATCGACAAGATCGCTCGCAAGTCGGACAACGCAAGCATCACGCGCGACGTGTCCGGCGAGGGCGTGCAGCAGGCACTCCTCAAGATGCTCGAAGGGACCGTCGCGGGCGTCCCGCCGAAGGGCGGACGGAAGCACCCGGAGCAGAGCCTCGTGCCGTTCGACACCTCGAACGTGCTGTTCATCGTCGGCGGCGCGTTCGCCGGGTTGCAGGACGTAATCGCTCGCCGGATGAGCGCCTCGCAGATTGGCTTCACGGCGGGATCGGCGGGTCGCTTCGACAAGAACGACCCGGCCATCTTCCAATACGCCGAGCCGGACGACCTCCTCAAGTTCGGCCTCATCCCCGAACTCGTCGGTCGCCTGCCTGTCCTCGCTGCGCTCGACCCGCTCACGCCGGAGGCGATGAAGCGTATCCTCGTTGAACCGAAAAATGCGCTCGTCCGGCAGTACCAGAAGCTCCTCGCGATGGACGGCGTGGACCTCATCTTCGACGATGAGGCGCTCGACGCGTTCGTCGAGCGGGCACAGGCGCTCGGCACCGGCGCGCGCGGCCTCCGCAGCGTGATGGAGCAGACGATGCTCGACGTGATGTTCGACCTGCCGAGCCAGCGGACGATTGGTCTGTGCCGCGTCTCGGGCGCGACGGTGCACGGTGAGGCCCCCCCAGTTCTGGAAGAACGCAAGGCCACAGCCTAAGAGGGCCACTCGGCTGTAGCTCTCTTACGCTCTCCTCCCGACGGGTGCGTTCTATATTAGGGCGATTGTCTAACGCCCTGTTCCCATGTCCGTCGCGTTGCCTCGGCCCGTGCGCTCGATTCTGGACGCCGCGAAGTTTTACCTCGCGGGCCTGTGGAGGCGCATCAACGAGGTGCCTGTATTTATCTGGGCGCAGGCCATCGCCTTCAAGGTGCTCGTCACGATCCTGCCGCTAATTCTTCTGGCAACGGGCATCTTCGGCCTCGTGATGAAGCAGGAGAACCCGTTTGACGCCGTGGCAGGCTACCTGAGAACCTTTCTGCCGCCGGGCCAGAGCGAGACGCTCGTCGAGCTGCTCTTCCAGATTCAGGACGCCTCGTCGACCATCACCATCTTCGGCTCGGTGTTCCTCTTGCTGACGGTGATCACGCTGTTCACAGCGTTGCGGTATATCCTCGCCACCGCCGTTCGGGATAAGCCGACGTATCGTCCCCTCCTCAGTGGCTACGCTTTTGATCTGCGGATGACAGCGCAGGTCGGCCTGCTCTTCGTCCTGTCGTTCGCCCTCACCTTCAGCATCAACTACATCAGTGCCGAGAGCACAGAGATTCTCGTCGGCTGGGGATTTGATCCGCAACTGCTGAAGCGCGGGTGGGGGCTGGTGCTGCGCCTCGTGTCGTTGCTGATCCCGTATGCGCTCTCGGTGTTCATGTTCATGCAGCTGTACTACTTCATCCCGCTGCCGTCGCCGCCATCGCGGAGCGCTTTCTTCGGGGCTACCGTCTCAGCAGTCCTATTCGAGCTTGCCAAGAACGGGTTTACGATCTACGCGACGTACACGAGCACCTTCAGCCGCTACGGTGAGACGAGCGTCCCCGCCGCCGCCGCGGATGCCACCGTCCGAGCCACCATCGACTCCACCGACGAGGCACTCGGTGGGCTGGGCAACATCTTCGGCGTGCTGCTGGCTTTCGTGTTCTGGGTCTATTTTTCCGGCCTCGTGCTTATTATCGGGGCCATTATGACCGGGCTGCACGAGCGCAAGAACGACCCGGACCGGAGCCGACTCGGCCAGTACCTCCGTGGCCTCTTTACAAAGTCGTCGCCAGAGCCTGAGGACGAGGAACCGGAGGCTCCACCGCCGGATCAAAGGGCCGCGCCGCCCGCGAGCACCTCGCCAACGGGGGACGGCGCACCGGCCTCGCTCCGCCGCACGTCCAACTCCTGACTCCCACCTCGCGCCGTCCGCCCGGCCCATGCGCCGCCGTCTCGTTTCCCTCCTCTCTTTTTCGTGCCTCCTCGTCGCCCTCGCGTGGGCTGACGCAGCGATAGCCCAAACCTCCTTGTTTCTCATCAACGAGCAGACGCAGGTCCGCTCTATCCGGTTCAAGTTCGCTGACGGGCAGACTTTTGAGGGAGCGCTACTGAAAGAACAGATCGCGCTGACGGAGCAGCCGGGGCTGTGGGGATTCGGGCCGGGATTCCGCAAGCGCCTCTCGTGGATTCCCACCATCAATGACGTAGGTGTGCATCCCTTCTCGCCGGTCGAGATGCAGAAGGACGTGGTCCGGCTGCGGCGGTTCTACAACCGCAACGGCTTCCTCCAGCCGGAGATCGACTGGCTCACGGACCTCGACACGACGAAGAACACCATCAAGATTCTCTTCACGGTCGATGAAGGTCCGCCGCTACTGCTCGACGACCTCGTCTTTCAAGACTCGACGGGCCGCCCGGCGGTGGCGCAGTTTCCGGCTAGTCTGCGCGACGACTGGGATGCGTTCCGCGACCGGATCGCCCTTCAGCAGGGGCAGCGGCTCGACGAGTTCCGGCTCCTCCAACTCGAAGACGCGGCGCTCGGCTGGGTCCGTGACCGAGGCTATGCCTTCGCCCGCGTAGACGCCGAAAGCGAAGTAGACTCGCTCGCCAACCGAGCCGATGTCATCATCCGACTCGATGCTGGGCCGCGCGCGCGCATCAGCGAGATTGAGGTCGAAGGCTCGGAGTCGGTCAGCCCCAACGTGGTCCGGCGCGAGCTTCCGTTCCGCGAAGGCGACCGGTTTTCATACAGCAAGCTCGTTGAGGGGCAGCGCGAGGTGTTCGGCCTGAACCTGTTCCAGATCGCGCTGGCCGACGTGCCCGAGGACCAGCCCGCCGACTCCAGCGTGGTCGTCCGCCTCCGCGTCCGCGAGGGCGCACCGCGCATCGTCTCGGGGTCCATCGGGTATCTCTCCGAAGCCGGGGCGACAACGCAGGCGCAGTGGACGCACCGCAACTTCTTCGGCGGGGCGCGCACGTTCACCGCTTCAGCAGTAGCGAACAGCGGCCTCGGAGCCATCGTGGCGGAGCCGCAGCGGCTCTACCGAGGGTCCGTCTCGCTCCGGCAGCCGTACTTCTTCAACCGCCGCGTGGCGCTCCTCGGCTCCCCCTTCGCCGAGTACCGCGACGACGACCGCAACGAATCGACGACCTACGGCGGCACGGCGACGCTCCTCTACGAACTGGAGCAACTCAAGACCGCCTCGCTCCAGTACGGGATCGAGCTACGCGATGTGAAGGAGTACCGGACGGCAAGCACCGCGAACCTCGACCTCAGCACAATCCGTGACTTTGCACGGCAGGACTCGCTCCAAGACGTGCTAGCCGGGCGTGTGGACCGCAGCACACTCACCCTCTCCGGCACCTACGGCGAGTTGGACGACGAACTCAGCCCGCGCAAAGGCTTCATCCTCCGCCCCTCTGCGGAAGTCGCCCTCCCCTTTCCGATCACGAGCATCGAGTACGGGCGGCTCGGCGCGACGGCAACGGGGTTCTTCCCGCTCGGCTCCTCCATCGGGCTATACGGCCGGATCAACGGCGGCAAGCTCTTTCCCTTCGGAACCAGCATTCCGGGCGATGGACCAGACGACGCCCTGATCGAGTTCGTCCGGCTGCGAAACGTCGTCTTTCTTGGCGGCGGAACGGGCGATGTGCGCGGATGGGGCACGGGCCTGCTCGGCCCGAAGGTCCCCGACGTGCAGCAAAACATCACCGAAGCCACCGACACCGCGCCCGCCGACACCACGCTGTCGGCCAGTCGGTACGTCGGCATCGGCGGCCTGACGAAAGTGACCGCCACTGCCGAGATTCGGCTACCGTTCCCCGGCTTCGGCTCCAACTTCGGCACCTTCGTCTTCGTCGATGCCGGGCGCGTCTGGACCGACGACGACCGCTTCTTCATCGACGAGGAGCCGGACCCGCGCTTTGCGGGTCTCGACATCAATCCTGACCGGATTTTCTACTCGACCGGGGCCGGCCTAGAGTTTGCCACGCCCGTCGGGGCCATTCGCTTCTCGGTCGGGTACAAACTCAACCCGGACTATTTCGACCTCCGCAGCCCGCAGGATGTCTTGGCCGCGATCCAGAACGACACGCCGCTCTCTGAGGTCGAACCCAAGGAGATCAGCGTCCTCGGCCTCTTCTCCATTCCTGAGTCGAACCGCATCCACCTCCACTTTTCCATCGGGCAAACGTTCTGAGGATGGTCCTTCGTTTCCTCCTTTGTCATTCTGAGCGAAGGTCCGCAAGGGCCGAAGTCGAAGAATCTCTCGAAGGCACCTCGTCAGAGATCCTTCGACTCCGCTTCGCTCCGCTCAGGATGACAGTAGAACACCAGAAGCTGTTCCCCGCATGACCGACTCTACCCTCCAACCCGACCCAATGCCTGAGTCCGAGGCTCCGCGCAAGCGAAGCTTGGGGCGACGTGTGGCGACGTGGATCGGCATCGCAGCAGCGATGCTCGTCGGGGTCGTGCTCGTGGTAGCGCTCCTGCTGCGGACGGAATGGGGGCGCAGCAAGGTCGAGGGCATCGCGGTGTCGCAAATCCAAAACCTCCTCACCGAGGGCACCACTGTCACCGTGGACCGGCTCGATGGTGGCTTCCTGACCGGGACGCGCCTGATCGGGCTGACCATCGAGCAAGACGGGCAGACTGTCATCCGCATCGACACCGCACGGGCGGACTATCAGCTCCTTTCTCTCCTCCGTAAGCGCCTTTCGCTCGGCAAGGTCTACGCCTCCGGCGTCGAGGTCTACGCCCGGCTCGATGCCGACTCGACGTGGAACGTGGCGCAGATGCTCAAGCCTGCGCCCGAGGACACCTCCGCATCAACTTTCATCGTCACGCTCGACGAGGCCTACCTCACACGAGGTCGCATCGAGACCCACTTCTATTCGCCGCGCGGCGACTCGGTCGTCACCGTGAATGGGCTGAACGCTCGACTCAGTGGGTTCTACCAAGGACCTGACGGACTCCGGGGCACGCTCGACACGCTCTACGCGACCGCGATTCCGGCAGGTGACGCTGGACCTATTCAACTCGCCACCGCTGGGGCGTTTGGGGACGACCGGGCGATGCTCAACACATTCCTCATCACCTCGGACGCGAGCGACGTGCGGGCAAGCGGCTTGCTCGACTACGGCGGCGAAAATCTGACCTTCGACGCCGACCTGCAGGCCAGTCCGCTCGCCTTCTCCGACGTGCGCGCGTTCGTGCCGGTCCCCCTCTACGGTACCCCGACGATCCGCCTCCAGGCCAACGGTACGCCGCAGGACATCCTCGCCCGCCTCGATGCCGAGTTCGCCGAAGGCGGCACCATCGACCTCAGCGGCGCGTTCTCTGGCGGCGGCGCGAGCGGCCCCATCCGCTATGCCGCCGAAGGCACCGTCCGCGACCTCGATCCCGGTCAACTCCTCGGCAACCCCGCCCTCGCCGGTGCCTTCAACGCCGACCTCGACCTCGACCTGCGCGGCCCTGCCCGCGACGCACTCGACGGGACACTCGACGTGAAGGTGCGCCCGACGAACCTCGGCGAACAACAGATCGAACGAGCCGACCTCGTCGGGCAATTCACGAATGGGCTGCTTCAGTTCACGCTCGGTGCAGCGGTGCCGGGCGCACGCGTCCTCGCCGAAGGCACGGCGCGGCCCTTCGACGAGGTGCCACGTTACAATGTGAACGGCGAACTTCAGAACGTCAACCTCGCTGCGCTCCTTCAGAACCCGGAGCAGCAGGGTCGCTTCGCCGGGACGTTCGCTATTGAGGGTCGAGGTATCGCGCCAGAGACGGCGATTGCCACGGCGACGGTTCGGCTCAGCGAGGCGCAGTTCGGGGAGATCGACCTGTCGGCCCTTCGCCTCAACGCCGGACTGCGGGATGGCGTCGTGTCCTACGACACCGAGGCGACGTTTGTCGACGGTGGACTGATCGCCGCCGAGGGTGTCCTCCGCCCCTTCACGGAGCCGCTCGCCTACCGCGTGGACGAGGGACGGCTCGAACGCTTCGACCTCGCCGCCGTCACGGGCGACACGACGCACACCGACCTCACCGGCACCTTCGCCCTCTACGGGTCGGGCACCGAACCTGCTCGACTCACTCTCGACCTTTCGGCTAACCTCCAAGCCTCGCGCTACGCCGACTATACGATTGACGACGCGAACCTAGCGGCCAACCTGCGCGGGGGCCGCCTCGCGTTCGACCTCGACGCAGACCTAGGTGATGTCGGGAGCGTGGACGCCGAGGGCATGGCGCGGCCCTTCGACGAGACGCTCACCTACGAGGCACGGGGGAACGTCCGCAACTTCGACCTTGGCGCGCTCGCCCAAGACACCACGCAGTCGAGCGATCTCACGGGAGCCTTCGCCATTTCGGGCACTGGCATCGACCCGCAAACCCTCGCCGCCGACGTGCGGCTCGACCTCCGGGATTCGCGCTTCCGCGACCAGCAGATCACCGAGGGTTCGGTCGTCGGCGCGCTCCGGGGCGGCGGCCTCGATTTGAGCGTGAACGCGGCGACGCCGGACGGCGACCTCCGTCTCGCGGCAACCGGACGTCCCTTTGACGAGACCCCGACGCTTCGCCTTGGCGAGAGTACGTTCCGAGGCCTCAACCTCGCCCGCGTCCTCGGCAACCCCGCGCTCCAGACCGACCTCAACGGGCGCATAGAACTCAACGCCAACGGATTCGACCAGCAGTTGTCCACGACCTCGGGACGGATCGTGCTGACTGCGTCGCGCATCAACGGGGCTGTCCTCGAATCCGGCACCGTGCAGTTCGACAATGACCGGGGCTACGTCGAAGCGGGCCTCGACCTCGATTTCGAGCAAGGCACCGCAAGCGCTTCCTTCACTGGGCGGCCGTTCGATGAGACGCCGACCTACGACGCGGCAGGCACGCTCGACAGCCTCGATGTGACGGCGCTCGTCGGCGAGGCATTGCCCGACTCCCTCTCTCGGAACCGCGCTCCGACAAACATCACGCTCGGCTTCGAGATCGAGGGCCAAGGCTTCGCCCCGGCCACGATGACGCTCGACGGATCGCTGCGCGGCGGCGGCTCTCAACTCGCCGGGGCCTCGGTGGACTCGCTCCGCTCGGACTTCGCACTCGCCGAGGGCGTGATCCGGGTAGACGGCTTCCTGCTCCGCTCGTCCTTTGCCGACGCGACGGGCGCGGGCCAGATCGCCCTGCCCGACTACGCTTCGGCGCGGACCGACTTCACCTTCGATGCCGATATCAAAGATACGACGCCACTCAACGCCCTCCTAGCCGAGCCGGTGACGCTAGAGCAAGGCAGCCTTCAAGGCCGAGCCTCCGGCACCCCCGGCGACCCACTCTTCATCGACGTCCGCGTCGAAGCCCAGCAGTTTGCCTTTGGCGATATCCGCGCCTCCACACTCGACCTCGTCCTCAATGGCGAATACGCCGGGGCGACCGCTACCACCGACACGACTGCTTTCGGCCTCGGCATCCGGGGCACAGCCCGCGTCGAGTTCGGCTTCCTGTCGGTTCCGAGCATCGACATCGAGGGCGGCGACATCGACGTGACCTACGACGGCGACGAACTCACAGCCCAAGGCGAACTCGGCATCGACCGACGGCGCGACGCCGACTTTCGGCTCCGCACCGACCTCAACCCCGAGAACCGAAACGTCACCCTCGAAACGTTCAGCTTTCGGGTGGACAATGAAGCGTGGCAACTTCTCCAGGAAGCCACGATCTCCTACGGTGCCCGCACCCGCTTCCGCAACCTGCTGCTCTATTCCGGCGACCAGCAAATCGCCGTGGACGGCGTCATCGACCTCGAAGGCGAGCAGAACCTAGTGCTCACCATCGACCAGTTGGAGATCGATGCCGTCACGGACCTTGTCGGCTACGACGGTGTCGGCGGTACGCTCTCGACGACCCTGGTGCTCGCCGGACCGGCGGCATCGCCCACCATCGACGGTTCGCTTCAGATCGACAGCCTCGTTTCTGGTGGCGAAACCGTCGGCTCGCTCGCCACTGACATTGCCTACAACGACTTCCGCCTCACGCTCGATGCGCTGCTGACGCACGTCTCCGGCCAGACGCTCCGCGCCGAAGGCTTCCTCCCGCTCGACTTCAAACTCAGCGGCGAGGTGGGAGATCGGGCACAGATCGGCGAGGCGGCGCAGGGTGATGTCGACTTCGTCGTGCGCGCCGACTCGTTTCCGGTCTCGTGGGCCGAGCCGTTCCTGCCACCGGAAACGTTCACTGAAGTCGGCGGCACCCTCTCGGCGGATATTACGGTCACTGGCTCGCAGTCCGACCCCGTCCTCAGCGGCGAGGCCCGGCTCGCGGACGGGTTCCTCGGCCTCCTCGCGCTCGGGCGCACGATTCGGAACGTCCAGATCCCGCTTGTCTTCGACGACAACGTGGTTCGCATTCGAGGCGCGAGCGCCGGTAGCAGGAGAAACGGCGTCCTCGAAGCCGAAGGCACCATCACCCTGCCGAAGCTCTCGCTCGGCGAGCTAGCCATCGCCATCGAGATGGACGGCTTCAATGTGATCGACACCCAGACCTACGACGAACTCCGCCTCACCACACCCGACTTTCCGCTCCTCTTCGAAGGCACGACGGACAAGCCACGCCTCACTGGGGCCATCATCCTAAAATCTGGCGACATCTACCTCACCGAAGAACTCACCGGCGCAGAACTGGAAGATGTTGAACTGACCGAGGCCGAGATTCAGCGCATCGAAGCCACCTTCGGCGTCCGCGTCACCGAGGCCGACACCGCACGCTCCGTCTTCGTCCAGAACCTAGAGCTTGACCTCGACATCGAGATCGACCGCAATGTCTGGCTTCGGAGCAACACGAACCCCGAGTTCGACATCGAGTTCGTCGGGACGCTGCTGGTCCGCAAGGAGCCGGGAGGGGAGAATCAACTCTTCCGCACCATTGAGGTCAACCGAGGAAGCGTCGAGACGCTCGGCAGGAAGTTCGACATCCGGCGCGGCGTGCTCACCTTCAACGGGCCGGTGTCTGAAACGCAGATCGACATCGAGGCCGCCTATGAAGTACCGGCACGCTCCGGCCCCGGCAAGGAGGCGACCATCCTGCTCACCTTCGCCGGGCGTTTGGGTGTCGAGGGCGAGCAGGCCGAGGACGGTCTCACGCTGACGTTCTCAGCCGAGCCGAGCATGGACAACACCGACATCCTCTCGTACATCGCCACGGGACGTCCTGCGGGCGAAGCGTTCCAGGGAGGCAGCGGGGGCGGCATCGGCGGAGCGGCCGGTGGGGCGCTCGTCGGGCAACTCTCCGGCATCGTCGAAGGACTGGCGGCCAACTCCCTCGGCCTCGACGTGGTCGAGATCAGTCTTCGACCCGATGGTGCGCTCGTCGCCACCTTCGGACGCTACCTCACGAACCGGACCTTCGCCTCGCTCAGTCCGGTCCTCACCCAGCCGCCGAACAGCGACCAGCGCGACGAGGCCCGGTTCGAGGCGACCCTCGAATACCAACTGCTGAGTTGGCTCATCCTGCAACTGGAACGCCGCAACCAAGGCGGCGACGGCGGCAGCGCACTAATCGAGTTCTCGTACTGATTCTCGGCGTGGTGCGGATCGGGTATCTTGCCAGAAACGCCGACCGCACCGCGGTCCCTTCCCATGGAGCCATCCCGCCTCACCGACGAGCCTCGCCCTGACCCGGAGGGTCGCCCGGCGCGCTCTTTTGCCGAGCGGAACCGTGCGGCACGCAGGGCACGGGCGAACGAGAAAATCCTCCGCGAGAAGAGCTTCGCCGAGCGGACGATGGAGCGCCTCCGCCACTCGCAGAGCGTGCTCTACGCCTTCCTCGATGAGGCCGGGGCGATGTTCAGCTTCGTCGGGCGCTTCTTCCAGCGGTTCTGGCGGCGGCCCTTCGAGTTCAAGGAGTTGCTGAACCAGATGGACGAGGTCGGGAGCAAGAGCTTCCTGCTGGTCAGCGTCTGCGGCCTCGCTATCGGGATCGTGCTGGCGATGCAGAGCCGGGGGACGCTGGCCCGTTTCGGAGCTGAGGCATTCCTGCCGAGTATGCTCGCACTCTCGGTGTTCAAGGAGATCGGTCCCGTCATCACCAGCCTGGTCCTCGCGGGTCGGCTCGGGGCGGGCTTCGCTGCCGAGATCGGCTCGATGAAAGTGACGGAGCAGATCGACGCGATGGAGGCGGCGGCGCTCAAGCCCTTCCACTACCTCGTGGTGACGCGGGTGCTCGCGTGCGTCATCATGTTCCCACTCCTGACGATCCTCGTGGACATCATTGCCATGTCGGGTGGGTTCATGGAGAGCAACCTCGCCACCAACATGGACTGGCGCGTGTTCATCGACACCGCCTTCTCGTCGATGCGCTTTGTGGACGTGACGGTGGATACGCTCAAGACCAGCATCTTCGGGTTCATCGTCGGGATCGTAGCGTGCTACCTCGGCTACACGGTGCGCGGGGGCACGCGCGAGGTCGGGCAGGCGGCGATGCAGGCCGTCGTGCTCTCGTCCCTCTTCATCCTCATCGCCGACGTGATCGTGGTGCGAATCTCGCTCTTCATCTTCGGCGACGTATCGGGAGGTTAAGCGCGATGGATGTTCTTGACACCACCCAACCGACGGCCCCGGTGACGGGCGGCTCCACGCCGCCGCCGGAGGACACCATCGTCGAGCTTCGTGGCATCCACAAGAGCTTTGGCGAGAACCATGTGCTGCGCGGCATCTCGCTGTCGGTTCCTAAAGGGTCGAGCGCGGTCGTGCTCGGCGGGTCGGGGTCGGGAAAGAGCGTGCTGATCCGCCACATCGTCGGGCTACTGAAACCGGACCGGGGCGAGGTCTGGGTGAAGGGCCAGCGCGTGGACCTGCTCGAAGGCAACGCGCTCGACCGCGTCCGGCTCTCCATCGGCTACCTCTTCCAAGGCGGCGCGCTCTTCGACTCGATGACGGTAGAAGAGAACATGCGGTTCTACCTCGACCGCCACACCAAGCTCTCGAAGGGCGAGAAGCAGGACCGCATCGAGCAGACCGTTGAGGACGTAAACCTCTCGAAGACGCTGAAGCAGTTCCCGGCGGAGCTGTCGGGCGGCCAGAAGAAGCGCATCGGCCTTGCGCGCGCCGTGATTCTCGAACCCGAGATCATCCTCTACGACGAGCCGACGACCGGCCTCGACCCGATCAGCATCCGCGTCGTCTCGGACCTCATCGTCCGCCTCCGCGACGAGCGCGGCATCTCGTCCGTCGCCATCACCCACGACCTCCTCGCCGCCTCGATCATCGCCGACGACCTGCACTTTCTCTACCAAGGACGCTTCATCGAGAGTGGCTCGCTCGACGAGCTTCGCGCCTCCGAGGAGCCCATCATCAAGGACTTTTTCTACGGCACCGAGCAGTACGGGGCCTAACTCGCTACCAGCACGATCCGCCGTCGCGGTGGCGTTATACTCACTCTTGTGTCCACCATCTTCTGAGTTCCCATGTCTCGTCAAGCCCGGCTCGGCCTGATCGTCCTCGGCGGCGTCGTCGCGTTCATGTTGGCCCTCTTCGTGCTCGCCAACAAAACCTTCCTCCTATCGGGTACCTTCCGCATCAGCGCTGAGTTCAACCGCGTCGGCGGCCTCACACCCGGCGCGTCGGTGCAGTATCAGGGCATCTCGGTCGGGCGCGTCGAGACGGTCGAGTTGCCGCGCGCGCCGGGGGCACCCATCGAGGTCGGGATGGCGATTCAGGATGATGCTCGCCACCTCATCCGGGAGGACTCCCGCGCCATCGTCACGTCCGACGGTCTCGTCGGCAACATGATCGTCGTGCTCCAAGGCGGGAGCGAGCTAGAGCCGATTGTGGCCGAGGGCGGGACCGTCACAGGCGTCGATCCCCTCGACTTCTCCCAAGTCTCGGACCGCCTCTTCGAGTCGGTGGCCCGGTTCGACTCGGTGACCGTCTCGCTGACCGGCATTATGACCGATATCCGCAGTGGCGAGGGAACGCTCGGGGCCTTTCTCTACGACGACCGGCTCTACGAAGAATCCGTCCTGACGGCACAGGAAACCCGCGCCGCGCTGCGCGGCCTCACCGCCGAAGCCGATGCGCTCGTCGGGATTGCCGCGGATGCGTCCGAGGGCATCAACGAGATCATCGCCAAGGTCAACAATGGGGAGGGCACGATGGCGCGGTTCCTCAACGACGACGCCATCTACAACGCCATGCTCCAAGCGAGCCAAGACTTTAACGCCGCCGCAGGCGATGTCTCGACTGTGACCGACCGGATGGAGGACGCCGCGAACTGGGGCACCCTTGCCATGTTCCGCCTCGCCGAGAACATGGAGGCGCTCAAGGAGAACTGGTTCTTCAAGGGCTACTACGAGCGGCGGGGCTATCGCGAGAAGGCTCCATTCGAGATCCGCGAGCAGGCGCTTGGGGAGACCTACGAGGCCCTTGAGCAGCGAGAGCGCGAGTTGTACGAATGGGAGCAGCGGCTGCAACGCGAACAGGCCAGTGGCACCATCGGAGCCAATACGCCAGCCCCCGCCGGAGTGCCACAGAGCCAGGACGTACCCGACGAAGAGGCCGACGATACGGGAGCGCAATAAGCCGAGTCCCCACTGTGTCCGTCTCCGAGAAGCCGACCGATCCCGCACCCGAGCCGTCTGCGCCTACACGGACGACGATATTTCAGGGCGCGCTGATCCTAGGCGGACTGGCCGCACTGGCCTTGTTGGCTGTCGAGATGCGGGGATTGCTGAATCCGCTGCTTGTTGGGGTCGTGGGGACGGTGTTGTTGTGGCCGTTGCGCGAGCACCGCGTGGTGCAAGCCATCCTGCTAGCAGGGGGCCTCCTCGTCCTCGTCTGGCTCGTCTCGCTTCTCGGCGGGGTACTACTCCCGTTCCTGATCGTTTACCTGCTGGCCTACTTCCTCGACCCGGTGGTGGAAGCCGCGCAGCAGCGGTGGAAGGCCCCGCGCTGGGCGACCTCGCTGGGCCTCACACTCGTCGCGGTCGGTGTCCTCGTCGCCTTCCTCATCGTCCTCGTCCCGAAGATCATTGGTAGCCTAGAGGCACTCGCCAACGGGGTGCTGGCAAACATGGCGAACGTACAGGGCTGGATTCTCGACAGCGCACTCGTGACCTCGCTCGACGAAGCAGGGCTGGTGGAGCGCTCGGAGGTCGAGGCGCAACTCACCGCCGTCCTGCCCGGCCAACTCGGCGGCCTCATCGCTCGCATCCCGGATACGCTCCAGACACTCACGCGCAGCGTCTCATCTATCCTCAACCTCGTCACCACGGTCGTGCTCGTCCCGGTCTTGCTGTTCTACACGCTGAAGGACTATCCCCTGATCGAGCGCAACCTCATCGGGCTGTTCCCGACGGTGCAGGGGCGGCGGACGTATCTCACGAAAGCGGGCAAAATCGTCGGTTCGTACCTGCGCGGCCAACTCCTCATCTCGGGCATCGCGGCATTCAACATCTCGGTTGCGCTCACCCTCCTCGGCGTGCCGTTCGCACTCCTAATCGGACTCCTCGGCGGGTTCCTCAACATGATCCCCAACGTCGGGGCGATCCTGACGAATGTAGTGGGCATCGTGATCGCCCTCATCTTCGGCGAACCTATCGACGCCGTCTTCGTGCTCGTCGTCCTCTTCGGGCAGCAGTTGCTGGAAGCGACCGTGCTCTCGCCGAACATCATGAGCCACCAAGTGGGCCTCCACCCAGTCCTCGTGATCCTCTCTCTCCTCGTCTTCGGCGCGACGATGGGGTTTATTGGCCTCCTGATCGCGGTTCCGCTGACAGCGCTGATCGTGACGTTCTACCAGACCTACCGCGAGGAGATGACGCTCGACCTCTCGGAGTACGCCGAATCGGACGTAGCATAAACGAGCCTGCCTCACGCGGCAAGGCTCCTCTGCCTATAGCGAGGTCCCTGCTCGCTTCACGAAGTCTGATCCAAACACCGTGTAATAGTCTGACCCGGTTGCGACTTGCCACGGATCATCTGGTTGCCTCACCCACTCTATAACGAAGTAGAGGCTATCGCCGACGAAATACGCCCGATTGTAGCGATTCGGATGGTAGTAGGCTGTGTCTGCTTGTGCAGCGACTACGGCGAGGGCAGAGTCCAACGAAGCACAGTCAGTCGTGTCCGTGACCACCGCAATCGAGTCGGGGTTAATTCCACTCGCACCGGCCTCAATCCGGAAGTACTGATAGAAGTCGCTTGTAAGAATGTGCTTCAACTGGTCTAGAGCATCCTCGTCATACGGCGGGCAGTTGACCGAACATGCAGCGTAAGAAACAGAGACACGCTTAGACGCCTCGCCACTTCCCACGATTAAAGAGAGCCATACAACGATGGCAGCAGCTATCGAGTAGGTCAGGTGCATGATGCCCCTCGCTCCAACATAAAGTATGACTGCTCAATCCCAACAACCTTACCGCAAAATACCGCCGGGTCAGGCAAACCCGACCCGGCGGTATTTCATGTTTGAAGGACGCCGATCAGTTCGACCCCATTGCGTCCATCATCATCTCGCGCTCGGACTCGGCGAGGTCGGAGATGTCGCGGCTCGGCGCGTCGCCGCCCGGCCCCATGAGGTAGTGGTCAAACCAGCGCATCGCGCGTAGGGTGTAGTCGAAGCGCGCCGTCGCCCTGCGGTTGCCGTGGCCCTCGCCGGGGTAGAACACGAGCCGGACCGGAGCCTGCCCGCGCAGCTTGAGGTGACGGTACAGTTCCATCGACTGCGTCGGGTGGACGCGCGGGTCGTCTGCGCCGTGCATGATGAGGAGCGGCGTGTTCGACTGATCGGCGTAGTAGATCGGGCTGCGTTCGAGGAAGAACTGCCAGTTGTCCCACGGGCGCTTGCGGGCGTGGACGTGGTACTCCTCGTTCGGAATATCCGTCGTGCCGACCTTCGAGACCTTGTTCGAGATGCCGACGAACATCACGCCCGCGGCGAAGCGGTCCGAGTAGCGGGTCGCCATCCAGCCCGTTGCGTAGCCGCCATACGAGCCGCCCGTCACGCCGACTTTACTCTCGTCCACGAGGCCCATCTCGATGAGGTGGTCCACGCCGTCTACGACATCGTCGAACTCAGCCCCGGCAGGGTCGGCTTGGCTGGTTTTGGAGAACGCCACGCCGCGCCCGGTGGAGCCTCGGTAGTTGGGATAGAAGACGGCGTAACCCTTCGCCGCCGCCATCTGGCCGAGGAGCGAGTACCCCGTCAGCCAGGTGTTGCGGTAGTGGCTCTCCGGTCCGCCATGTACGATGGTGACGAGCGGCACGCGGGTGCCTTCCTCATGGTCGAGCGGGTGGATGAGCAGGCCTTGGATCATCAGGCCGTCGCGGGCTTCGTACTCGATCACCTCTTGCTCGGCGAGGCGTTTGTCGGCGAGCCACGGGTTGGTCTCGGAAATGCGCTCGGCCTCGCCGTCCATCATCAGGTAGAGTTCGGTCGGGTGCTCTGGCGTGCTCCCGGCGAAGGCTACGACCTCACCGTCGGCGGACGCCGAGAAGCTGGTGAAGACAACCTCACCGAAGGGGAGTAGTTCGACCTCCATGCTTCCGTCATGGTCGATGCGCCGGATCGAGGTCTCGACCCCTTGATCGGCGGAGAAGCGAATCGTGTTGGCGTCCTCCCACATCATGTGCGTGGCGTTGCCCTCATAGCCGGGCATCACATCTTGGAATTGTCCCGTCGAAGCGTCGGCCACCATCAGACGACCGGCGGCGGGGTCGTTGAGGTCAGCGGCGGAGATCATCGAGAGGTGCTCACCGCTCGGACTCCACGCAATCGCACCGAGCTTGCCGGGGTTCTCGACGCGGGCCATGACCTCGCCCGTCTCGACATCGAGGATGTGGATGCGCTTGCCCATGTATGAGTTGTCCACGTAGGGATCGGGCGCAATCGCCGCAGCGATTCGGGCGCCGTCGGCGCTCCACGCAATCGTGTAGACCGTTCCCGGCACGTCGATCATGCGCGGCGCAATCTTGCTCTCGGGGTTGACGATCCACAGCTTGCGGTTGGGGGTTTCCTCTTCATAGATGTCCGGCTGGTACGGCAGGACGTCCTCCTTGTCTGGCATCGGCTCCGCCGCGATGAAGGCGATGTGGCTCCCGTCGGGACTCCAAGCCGGCGAACCGATGCCGGTCTCGAAGGCGAGCACGCGGTCCATCTCCCCGGTGGAGGGGTCCATCGTGTAGAGCGCGGGGCGCTCGTCGTCATTGTGCTTGGTCAGGAAGGACAGCTTGCCATCAGGCGTCCACGCGAGCGCGCTGTGCGAGACATCGCCGCCGCGTAGCCCCGTGCTCGACTCCGTGTCGATGGTGTAGAGATGGAGTTCCGTGTTAGGCCGGGCGTTCTCCTCGAACGGGTCGCTAGGCACGCTGATGGTGTAGGCGACGTGCTCACCATCGGGCGAGACCTGAACGCTGCCGACGGTCTGGATACGGGCTATGTCATAGGGGGTCAGCACGTCGTCCTGCGCGACGACAGTGGGGACGAGCGCGAGGGCGAGAAGCAGCACACCGAGTCGGTGCGCACCGCGAGCAAGAAGGGTAGGCATGGCAAGTGGGGTCGAGTGAAGGGGCAATAGCAGATAAAGTACGAGCGATCCTCCGATTCGGTCCCCTATCGCGGCTCAATGACCATCTCGGTACGGACGGAATTAGCAATGAAGCACTCTTCGTGGGCTTGTTCGTGCATCCAGGCGAGATCGTCCTCGGCTACCTCACTGCCGAACGTGATGCGAGGCCGAAGCACGACGCGGGTGACGGCGAGTCGACCATCAGCGTTCTTGCTCATCGTACCCTCGGCGTCGTCCTCGTAGGCATCGACCGTGATCCCAGCGCGGGCGGCAATCGCCAGAAACGTGAGCATGTGGCAACTCGACAGCGAGGCGACCAACGCTTCCTCAGGATCCGGCAACGCCGGGTCGCCCCGGTAGGCAGGCGCGGCGGAAGCTTCGACCTCAGTGCCGCCCGCAAAGTGCCAGCGGTGGGTGCGGGAGTAGGTCGCGTAGGTAAACGGCTCAGCGGTGCGCTGCCAGCGGACGGTGACGCGGTGCTTCGACATGGGCGAAAGGGAGAGGTGGACAGAGCACAGAATGTAGCCCTCGCCCCTATCTTCAAGCGCCCTTCCAGCTAGCCACTCCGCCGATGCCCGCCGAATTGTATCCGCCCTCCGACGCTTTCCGCCAGAACGCCCTCCTCGGCTCCGAGGCGGATTACGCTGCCATGTACCGCCGCTCCATTGACGACAATGAGGCATTCTGGCGCGAGCAGGCCGAGCGGATCGACTGGTTCGAGCCGTTCGATACTGTCCGCGACGTGTCGTTCGATGAGCGCGACATCTACATCCGGTGGTACCTCGGAGGCAAGACGAACGCCTGCCATAACGCTATCGACCGGCACGTCGAGCATGGGCTGGGCGACCGGACCGCGCTGATCTTCGAGCCAGACGAGCCGAGCGACGCCGCACGGCACATCTCCTACGCCGAGGTCCACACCGCCGTGCAACGCTTTGCCAACGTGCTCAAGAATCACGGCGTCAAGAAAGGCGACCGGGTGACGATCTACCTCCCGATGATCCCCGAAGCCGCCTACGCGATGCTCGCCTGCGCCCGCATCGGGGCCATCTTCTCCGTCGTCTTCGCTGGGTTCTCCCCCGACTCTCTCGCCGACCGGATTCTCGATGGCGAATCCGACTTCGTCATCACCGCCGATGAGGGGCGGCGCGGCGGCAAGCGGGTCGCGCTGAAAGCCAATGTCGATGCCGCCGTTGAGCGAGCCGAAGCGCAGAGCCAAACGGTCCGCCATGTCCTCGTGGTGAAGAACACCGGCAGCGATATCGACTGGCATGAACGTGACGCGTGGTATCACGAGGCGCTCGACACCGCCAACCCCGACTGTCCGTGCGAGCCAATGGACAGCGAGGACCCGCTCTTCATCCTCTATACCTCCGGCTCGACCGGCAAGCCGAAAGGCGTCGTCCACACCACCGGCGGGTACTGTGTCTGGACAAGCCTCACCCACGAGTACGTCTTCGACATCCACCCCGAGACCGACGTCTTCTGGTGCACCGCCGACGTCGGCTGGATCACCGGCCATAGCTACATCGTCTTCGGCCCACTCATCAACGGGGCCACGCAGGTCTTCTTCGAGGGCATCCCGACCTACCCCGACGCGAGCCGCTTCTGGGAGGTCGTTGACACCCACGGCGTGACCCAGTTCTACACGGCCCCGACCGCGATCCGCGCCCTCATGGCGCAGGGCGACGACTTCGTGACGAAGACCGACCGCTCGACGCTCCGCGTGCTCGGCACCGTCGGCGAGCCGATCAACCCCGAGGCGTGGCGGTGGTACTACGACGTGGTCGGCGACGGGCGCTGCCCGATTGTCGATACGTGGTGGCAGACCGAGACCGGCGGCATCATGCTCGTCGGCTTGCCGGGTGCGATCAGTCAGAAACCGGGCGCAGCCGGACGCCCGTTCTTCGGCATCGATCCGGTCGTACTCAACGCAGCAGGTGAAGTGCAACACGGTGCCGCCGAGGGTGTGCTCACCATCGCCGACAGTTGGCCCGGTCAGGCGCGGACCGTCTACCGGAATCACTGGCGCTTCGTCAACGCCTACTTCACCCACTACGAGGGGTTCTACTTCACCGGCGACGGCTGCCGCCGCGACGCCGACGGGACCTACTGGATCACAGGCCGCGTGGACGATGTCATCAACGTCAGCGGTCACCGGATGGGCACCGCCGAAGTCGAGAGCGCACTGGTGCTGCATGACGCCATCGCCGAGGCCGCAGTGGTCGGGGTGCCGCACGAGATCAAGGGACAGGGCATCTACGCCTACGTCACCCTCGGCGCGGGACACGAACCGACCGACGCGCTGCGCGAGGAA
Organism: Rhodothermales bacterium; assembly: GCA_028284265.1. Taxonomy (GTDB): domain Bacteria; phylum Bacteroidota; class Rhodothermia; order Rhodothermales; family JANQRZ01; genus JANQRZ01. Next base: position 69,744 of record JANQRZ010000017.1, on the reverse strand, counting down.
CTGGTGCAGCAGGTCCGTACCGTCATCGGCCCCGTCGCCCGGCCCGACTTCGTGCAGTTCGCCCCCGGCCTCCCGAAGACGCGCTCCGGCAAGATCATGCGCCGTATCCTCCGCAAGATCGCCGCCAACGAGCACGACGCCCTCGGCGACACCTCCACCCTCGCCGACGCCATGGTGGTGGACGACCTCATCGAGAACCGGCAGAACCGCTAGCAGAGCACTATGGCACGGATGACGAAAGAGGCCTACTGGCGACGGCAGATCCGGCGGATCGCCATTCTCCTCACAGTCTGGGCCGTCGTCGCGTTCGGGATGGCGATCTTCGGCGCGCCGTTCCTCAACGGGTTCGAGGTCGGCGGCGTGCCGTTCGGGTTCTGGATGGCGCAGCAAGGGAGCATCTTCGTCTTCGTCTCCCTGATCTGGATCTACGCCTACTTCAGCGACAAGGCCGATGAAGAGGCCGGGCTGACGGAGACACCGGAGACCACGTCCGCCAGTGGCGAGGAGCACTAATGGGCACCCAAGAGTGGACGTGGATCACGGTCGGGCTGACGTTTGCGGCCTACCTCTACATCGGCTACCGCAGCCGCGTCCAGACGACCGAGGGGTTCTACGTCGCCGGGCACGGCGTCCCCGCCATCGCCAACGGGGCCGCCACCGCCGCTGACTGGATGAGCGCGGCAAGCTTCATTTCGATGGCAGGTCTCATCGCGTTCCTGGGCTTCGATGGGAGCGTCTATCTCATGGGCTGGACGGGCGGCTACGTCCTCCTTGCGCTTCTCCTCGCCCCATTCCTCCGCAAGTTCGGGCAGTACACCGTGCCCGACTTCGTCGCCGAGCGGTACGACTCGCAGGTGGCCCGCCTCGTGGCGGCGGTGGCGGCTATCTTCGTCTCGTTCACCTACGTCGCCGGGCAGATGGGCGGCGTCGGCGTGGCGTTCAGCCGGTTCCTCCAAGTGCCGTTCGAGTTGGGGGTTGGGATCGGCATGGTGATCGTGGCCTTCTTCGCCGTCCTCGGTGGGATGAAGGGGATCACCTACACGCAGGTCGCGCAGTACTGCGTGCTGATCTTCGCCTACACGGTCCCGGCGATAGCGATCGCCTTCGCCCTCTTCGGCAACCCGGTTCCGCAGGGAGCCATCGGCGAAGCCATCCCGCTTCTCAACCAGCTTCAGACCGACCTCGGCCTCGATCCCTACACCAGCCCGTTCGCCAACAACGACCTGCTGAACGTGTTCTGCATTACGTTCACGCTGATGGTAGGGACGGCGGGGCTGCCGCACGTCATCGTCCGGTTCTACACCGTCAAGACGGTCCGCGACGCGCGATGGAGCGCATTCTGGGCACTCCTCTTCATCGCCCTGCTCTACACGACGGCCCCGGCCCTCGCCGCCTTCGCCAAAACCTACCTCCTCCAGCAGTTCACTGAACTCGGTCCCGAAGGTTTTCTCGAACTGCCTTGGGTGCAGAGTTGGGCGGAGACCGGACTCATTGACACTGCAGCGATTGCAAACGCGGGCAGCGATGTGACCGCGTTCCTCAACACGATCAACCGCGATATCATCGTGCTGGCGACACCGGAGATCGCGGGCCTCGGGCCGTTCATCGTCGCGCTCGTGGCGGCAGGCGGCCTCGCGGCGGCGCTCTCGACGGCCTCGGGGCTGCTGCTTGTGATCTCATCGAGCCTCGCGCACGACATCTACGGCAAGCTCATCAACCCGGCGGCGAGCGATGCACAGCGGCTTCGTGTGGGACGGGCGATGATCCTCTTGGCCGTGATTCTCGCGGGCATCCTCGGCATCTACCCGCTCGGGTTCGTGGCCGAGGTCGTGGCGTTCGCGTTCGGGCTGGCGGCGGCGAGCTTCTTCCCGGTGATCGTGCTCGGCATCTTCTGGAAGCGCGCTACCAAGCAGGGGGCGATCTGGGGCATGGTGGTCGGCCTCACGTTCACGTTCATAATGATCGTGGGGATGCGGGCGCACGTCGTCGCGCCGGGCACCTTCGTCGAGCCGATCATCGAGAGCTTTTTCGGGATCAAGGCGCAGGGCATCGGGATTGTGGGGATGCTCCTCAACTTTGCGCTCATGATCGCCGTATCCCTCGCGACGAAGCCACCACCGGAGCGGATTCAGCAGCTCGTCGAGCAGATCCGCTACCCGCGCGTGATGAGCGAGGACGAGTTGGCTGACTCGAAATAACCGCCCCGGTAGCCGCTTCAACACAGATCGCCCAAACCTTGGGTGCCCCCTCCTCTAACCCCTCCCGATCATGCTGCCTCTTCTCCCGATGAACAACCTCCTCCGCACGCTCATCGCCGGGTACGGCGCAAAGAAACTCGGCGGCGGGTGCTTCTCGACGGTGCTCATCTTCATCCTGCTTTTCTGGCTCCTCGGCGGGTGCTGAACGGCGTGGCCTGAGCTTTAGTCGGACCGCGTTTCCACTTCGCGCTGGAGGCGAAAGACGGGGAGATCAAGCCCCCACAGCATAGCCGCGAAGCGCAGCGCGACGACCACCCCAGCCCCGATGAGTGCGACCGCGAGCGATGATCCCAGAAGCGTGACGAGAACCACGTAGACGAGGCCACCCGCGAGCGAGGCCGTGGCGTAGAGGTCGCGCCGGAGGATGAGCGGAATCTCACCCGTGAGCACATCGCGGATGGCACCCCCCGCTGTCCCCGTGATTGCTCCCATCGCAACGGCCATCACGCCCGGCAGGTCCGCTTCGAGCGCGATGCGCGCCCCGCTGACGGTGAAGAGCGCGAGACCGAAGGCGTCGGCCACGAGGAGAGCGCGGCGCGGTTTCTTGCCCTGCTCAACAGACGGAACAGCCCGAGCAGTCGGGATCGTCGCTGCCGCCGCGAGTCCGATCACGAGGAGGTAGGTCGTGTCCTCGATCCAGAAAATCGGGCTGCGGTCGAGGAGCACATCGCGGATCGTCCCGCCGCCAATCGCCGTCACCACGGCAACGACAAACACGCCGAGGAGATCGAGGCTCTTGCGGCCTGCCGCGAGCGCACCACTCGCAGCAAACACCGCCACGCCGAGGAGGTCGAGCACGTAGAGCGTCATCAACCCTCGCCCCGTTTGCCTGCCGAGATCAACTCGCGGGCGCTCTCTAGGGCAGCCTCGCTGAGTGCTTCGCCGCTCGTGAGCGAGGCCACCTCGCGCGTCCGCTCCTCGTCCGAGAGCCGTCGGATACCGGTCTTGGTGCGCGCCCCTTTGGGGGCTTCCTCGACGTGCTTCTCGACGAGGAAGTGGTGGTCGCCGAGCGCGGCGATCTGCGGGAGGTGGGTGATGGCGATGATCTGATGGTAGGCCCCGAGCCGCTGCATGCTCTCGCCGACCCGACGCGCCACCTCGCCGGAGATGCCCACGTCGATCTCGTCGAACACGAGTATCGGAAGGCGCTCGCTTTTGGCGAGGATGGTTTTGAGCGCGAGCATGATCCGGCTGACCTCACCGCCCGACGCCACCTTCGCCAGCGGACGCGGGGCTTCGCCGACGTTCGTGGTGATGTAAAACTCGACGAGGTCGGCTCCGGTCGGGAGCGCACGAAGGCAGACGGTGTCTTTGCCGTCGGGCCATGCGATCCAGCCCGCATCATCCGGCTCGCGGCTGAAGTCCACGACGAACTGGCCGTGCGGCATGCCGAGGTCGGCCAGTTCTTGCTGGATCATCTCTTCGATCCGTTCGGCAACCTCGTGGCGCTTCTGGCTGAGGCGGTAGGCCGCGTCCGAGAGCTTCGCCTGTGCCTCGGCGATCTGCCCGTCGATGCGAGCGATGGCTCCCTCGAAGTCGGCGGCGAGGTCGTAGGTCGCGCCGATCTCCTTTCGGTGCTCCAAGACCGCGTCGAGCGAGCCGCCGTACTTCCGCTTCAGCCCTTCGAGTTCGCCGAGCCGCTCGCGGATGGACTCCAACCGCTCCGGGTTGAACTCGATGCGGGCGTTGTAGTCCTGCAAGAACTTCGTCGCCTCCTCCACGATGATCTCCGCCGACTGCACCTCGCCGAGCGTCGCCTCAAACGCCCCGTCGATCCGGGCGAGGTCGCGCAGCCCGTTGCGGACCACCACGAGCCGGTCGTAGATCGCGTCCTCGCTTTCGTAGAGCAGTTCATAGAGGCTGGCCGTCGCCTCGAACAGCGTCTCCGCGTTTTCGAGAATGCGCCGCTCGGCGTCGAGTGATTCCTCCTCGTTGGGCTGCGGATCGACGCGGTCGATCTCCTCGATCTGGAACTCGAAGAGAGCCTTCTGCTGCTGCAACTCGGACTCGCGCTTGACGAGGTCGGCCCGCTTGCGGTGCAGGCGGGCGACCTCCTCGAAGTGCGTCCGGTAGGTTTCAACCAAGCCACCCAACCCGCCGAAGTCGTCGAGCAGTTCGAGATGCGTCTCGGTGCGGAGGAGCGACTGGTGCTCGTGCTGGCCGTGCAGGTCGATCAGGTGCTCAGCGATGGCACGGAGGACGGTGAGCGTCGCGGGCGTGTCGTTGATGAAGGCGCGGCTGTGCGAGGCCGACACCTCGCGCCGAACCACGAGCGCGCCCGACGGGTACGGCTCGATCTCATGGCTCCGCAAAAGGTGCGGCAGCCCGCCCTCGTTCGCATCGTCGAACAGCCCCTCGACGACCGCCTTCTTCGCCCCGGCGCGGACGGCCTCGGTGGACGCCCGCTCGCCGAGGATCAGCCCGAGCGCACCGAGCAGAATCGACTTGCCCGCGCCCGTCTCGCCCGTGATGATGTTCAGCCCGCTGTCGAACTCGACTTCGAGTTGTTCGATGAGGGCGTAGTCGCGGATGTGAAGACTTCTAAGCATGGCGGCGGGGGCAGCAGCGAGCGCGACAACTTACGACGGAGCACCCGGCGCATCCGCTCGAATACTTGCTCAAGCCTACCCTTATGTCATCCCGACCCCCGAGCCGGGATGACATAAGGGTAGCAAACTCTGTGGGTCCCCGCCTGCGCGGGGAAGACGTGTGAAAAGGTTTGGGTGGCAAAGCGATCTGGCACACCTTGTCATTGCGAGGAGCGAGACAAAGTCGAGCGACGTGGCAATCTCCCAGAGTGGCAGCAGACCGCGAGATTGCCACGTCGGCCTGCGGCCTCCTCGCAATGACAACTCCTAACTTCGTTCGCGTAGCCTGACAGCTAGCATATCCACGAAGCGAGTAAACTCTTCCTCGCCAAGCCTAGCGTGAAAGCCATTATCAAGCTCGATATTGGGCATCCCGTACAGATTGATAGGATTGCTTTTACACATGATTAAAACTGGTCCCTCTACTTGGGAGACTAGATGACTATCGCCCTCTTGCGCTAACATATCTCTATCTACTTTGCTACAGTCAATCCAGAAGAAAGCCAGCTTCGGCATATCCGATGGAGAATGAAATCGAAGTCTTACTGGTCGCATTATCGATGAAACAGCTCCATGCTCTGTGACTTCATGGTACGTCATCATATGCCGATCAGAAGCATGCGCTGCAACCTTCACTATTGCTGAAGCTCCAAAGCTAGGATAGAACATATAACTATGCTCGTCCTCGCCAGGTTCTACGGTTAAAGCCCCGCTGAGGACTTGTACAATAGAATTGAAGTCAGACCATTCTGAGTCCGTAGGAATCCCGTCGAGGAAGGTTGTCTCTAGTCCGCTAAGCCATCTGGTGAACGTTATCAGATTCCACTCATAGTGGTCGTATTTAGCCAGTTCATCAATACTCATAGCTGCCTACCCGTTTCTAATCTGATCATTCCTCCACGCGCACGAGCATCCACCCGCTGTTAAGCTTGGCCTGGGCGTGCTTGTACTTCAGCGTCTCCTCCGCGCCGGTGGACGGGTTCATGATCGTCACGCGGTCGTTGCGGCCCGGCTCTTTCTCGACCACCACCGGCTCGGCGGCGACGGTCGGGTCGCGCTCGGCGGCGGACTGGTTGCCACCGGAGGTGTTGATGCCGTAGCCCTGTCGCTCCTCCTTCTGCGCCTGGGCGCGGGAGCGGTCGAGGCGCGACTTCGGCGCGGCGGCCTGGGTCTGGACGCGCTTGCCGTCGACGAGCGGCCCGGCCTTGAAGACCTGCGAGACGATCTCACCCTGAATCTCCTCCATCATCGCGGCGAAGAGCTTGTAGGCCTCCATCTTGTACTCGATGAGCGGGTCCTTCTGCCCGTAGGCGCGGAGGCCGATGCCTTCCTTCACCTCATCGAGATCGCGCAAGTGCTCAGTCCAGCGGGCGTCGATGGTCGAGAGCACGGCTGAGCGCTCCAGCCCGTCGTTGACCTCTTGCCCCTTCGTAGCGACCACAGCCTCGGGCGTCACGACGACGCGCATCAGCTTGCGCCCGTCGGTGAAGTCGACGAAGAGCCGCTCCGGGCGGGTCTCCTCGTCGCGGTTCATGATCTCCTGAATGGAGTTGTGGAACGGGCGGGCAAGGCTCTCGCGCTTGCGGTTGTAGTGCGCGACTGCCGCCTCGTAGACCGCTTCGATCATCCCGTCTTCGCCGAGGCCGAAGGCTCGCTCGCGCTCGATCTCGAAGTCGAAGGCGAGCGTCCGCATCAGTTCGTCGCGGAGGCCGTCGAGGTCGCCGTCGCCGAAGTGAGCGCGGACCGTGCGCTCGACGTGCTGGTAGAGCATATCGAGGATGTCCGAGTGGAGGCGGGTGCCGAGGAGCGCGTGGAGGCGCTGGTCGTAGATCACCTCGCGCTGCGCGTTCAGCACGTCGTCGTAGTCGAGCTGGCGCTTGCGGATGGCAAAGTTGTTCTGCTCGACCTTCTTCTGGGCGCGCTCGATGCCCTTGGTGATCCACTTGTGGGTGATGACCTCGCCCTCTTCCATCCCGAGCTTGTCCATCACCTTCGCCGTCCGGTCATGCCCGAAGAGGCGCATCAGATCGTCTTCGAGCGAGACATAGAAGATCGACTCGCCCGGGTCGCCCTGACGGCCCGACCGACCGCGAAGCTGGAGGTCGATCCGGCGCGATTCGTGGCGCTCGGTGCCGAGGATCGCGAGGCCGCCCTTCGCCTTGACCTCATCCGAGATCTTGATGTCGGTCCCGCGACCGGCCATGTTGGTGGCAATCGTGACCGCGCCGGGGCGACCGGCCTCGGCCACAATCTGCGCCTCGCTCTTGGCCCGGTCCTTCCGGGCGTTGAGAACGTTGTGCGGGATGTTCTGCCGCTTCAGCATCCGCGCCAGCGTCTCCGACACCTCAACCGACGTGGTGCCGACGAGCACGGGCTGGCCGTTCTCGTGGTACTCGCGGATTTTGTCGAGGATGGCGTTGTACTTCTCGCGCTTCGACTTGTAGACCAAGTCCTCCTGGTCGTCGCGGGCAATCGGGCGGTTGGTCGGGATGATCGAGACCTCCATGTCGTAGATCTTCCCAAACTCCTCGGCCTCGGTCTCCGCCGTCCCGGTCATGCCGGAGAGCTTGTGGTAGAGCCGGAAGTAGTTCTGGAGCGTGATCGTCGCGTAAGTCTGGGTCGCCTGCTGGACCTTGACCTGCTCCTTCGCCTCAATGGCTTGGTGGAGTCCATCGGAGTAGCGGCGGCCCGGCAGGACGCGGCCCGTGTGTTGGTCGACGATCTGGACCTTGCCCTCCTGAACGATGTACTCGACGTCCTTCTCGTAGAGCGTATACGCCTTGAGAAGTTGGTTGACGGCGTGGATGTGCTCGGAGCGCTCGGCGAAGAGGGTGTAGAGGTCGCGCTTGGCCTGGTCCTGCTCGTTGGTGAGGACGCGGAGGTCGTTTTCGAGCTTGTTCTGCCGCTTCTCGTCGGAGAGCGAGGCGTCGGCTTTGAGCGACTCGCGAAGGTCGGCCTCTTTCTGCTCGAACTCTTTTTCAATGCGGGCGATCTCCTCGCCTACATCGGGGATGATGAAGAACGACACATCCGAGTTGGCCGCCTTCGCGATGAACTCGCGGCCCTTGTCCGTCAGTTCGAGCGAGTGCTGCTTCTCGTCGAGCGCGAAGTGGAGCGCGGCGTCCACTTCGGGCATCCGCTTGGCGTTGTCCTGAAGGTAGAAGAACTCGGTCTTCTGGACGAGTTGCTCGACGCCCGGCTCGCCTTTGAGCTTGATGAGGCGCTTGTTGCGGGGGTAGCCCCGGTCGGCGCGGAGGAGCGTGAGGCCAGCCTCCTCTTCAAACTCGCGGGCCTTCTTCTTGTCGCCTGCGGCCTCGGCTTCATCGCGCTGCTTGAGCAGCTTCTCGGCCTCACCGACGAGACCGGCGACGAGCTTCTGCTGGGCATAGATCACGCGATCTACCGGCGCACGAAGTTCCTCGAAGCGGTCTTCGTCAGCGTCAGGCACAGGGCCGGAGATGATGAGCGGCGTCCGCGCCTCGTCGATCAGCACCGAGTCCACCTCATCGACGATGGCAAAGTGGTGCTCGCGCTGGACGAGTTGGTTCGGATCAACGACGAACGAGTTATCGCGGAGGTAGTCGAAACCGAACTCGTTGTTGGTGCCGTAGGAAATGTCGGCGCGGTAGGCCGCACGGCGCTCCGGGCTGTGCGCTTGGTACTTGTCGATACAGTCGACCGTCAGGCCGAGGAACTCATAGATCGGCCCCATCCACTCGGCGTCGCGCTGGGCGAGGTAGGGGTTGACCGTGACGAGGTGGACACCGCGCCCGACGAGCGCGTTGAGGTAGACCGGCGCGACGGAGGTGAGCGTCTTGCCCTCGCCCGTCTTCATCTCGGCCACGCGCCCCCGGTGGATCACGATGCCTCCGATAAGCTGCACGTCGAACGGCACCATCTCCCAGACGATCTCGCTGCCGCCTGCTTCCCACGTTTTGCCGAGGTGACGGCGACACGTCTCCTTGACGACCGCGAACGCCTCGGGCAAAATCTCCTCGAGCACCTCCTCGACGGCGTCGAGCCACTCGGCTTCGAGATCATCGAGTTGCTCGACGAGCGCTTGGCGCTCGCTGTGACTGAGAATCGACTCCGGCGCGGCAGCCTGCCCGTCGCCGCCTACGGCGCCTTCGGCATCAGCTTCGTTGGCTGCTTTGAGCTGGGCGCGGAGCGCCTCCTGCTCGTTCTCGACTTCCTGCACGGCCTCGGCGATGCGGGCTTTGAACTCCGGCGTCTTGGCCTGGAGGTCGGCGTCAGTGAGGTGCTGGAAGCGGTCGAAGTAGTCGTTGATCTCATCGACGAGGGGCTGGAACTGCGCGATGTCGCGGTCATTCCGTTCACCGAAGAGCTTTTTGACGAAGTTCAGCATAGGGGTGGGCTATTCACTGATTGAGTGATTGGAAAATCGAATCAGCCAATCACTCAATGAAGTCGGGGGCGGTTTTTTTGCATCGTGATGTGGCCTTGAGCCTGTCGTACCTTAGCCGCTGCACCATCGGACAGACTGGCAGAAACTACAACGACCAGCGGCGCTTATCGGCTCAGGGCTACGTTTCCACGCGCTTTTGCAAACAGGATACCGGAAGCACCGGCCTGACGCTCTCGCGTTCCTCGTTTCGGCGCGTATCCTCTCGTTCTTTACTGCGTTCCTGTGCTGATCTCTATGCCGCGCTTTGCTCGTTTCGTCGTTGTTGCCTCCCTGCTTCTGGTTATCGCCGCATCGGACGCCTTCGCTCAACCGAGTCGGCTGACCGGGTTCGGACTGCTGCGGCTGGAGCCGTCGGCGCGGGCGACGGCACTGGCCGGAGCCTACGGTGCCGGGACGGGCGAAGACGTGAACGCCCTGTTTGCCAACCCGGCCCTCCTCGATGCGACGAGCCACCGTCGACTCTCGGTGAGCTACCTCAACCATCTCGCCGACATCAACGCGGGATTCGTCGCCTACGCGCACCACGTCGAGCGCCTCGCCGGCACGGTCGGCGGAGCGATCCGCTTCCTCTCCTACGGCGACTTCGAGCGCGCCGACACCGATGGCACACAAACCGGCGACACCTTCGGCGCGTCGGACGCCATCGTGACCGTCAGCTACGCTAGGCCCTATGGCGAGCGCATCGGCCTCGGTGCGAACGTCCACGCGCTGTTCTCCTCGATTGATGACGCCTCGGCGCAGGCCTTCGCCCTCGACCTCGGGGCAACGTACCTCCTGCCCGAGCGCGGGTTCGCCCTGAGCGCCTCGCTTCGCAACCTCGGCGTCGTGACAGGCGACTTCGGCGAGACAGGCGATGTGCTGCCCGTGGACCTCCGGTTCTCGGTCTCGAAGCAGCTTCAGTACGTCCCACTCCTCATCACCGTCGCGGGCTACGACCTCGTGTCGTTCGAGAACGAAAATGGGTCGGCGCTCAATGAGATCGCCCGCCACCTCTCGATCGGCGGCGAGCTACAACTCGGGAAGCCGTTTGCGGTGCGCGCCGGCTACAACCACCGGCTCCACGAAGACCTGAGCACGGGCGAGCGGCTCGACCTCGCCGGACTGGGCATTGGCTTCGGCCTGAACCTCCGGCGTGTCGGGTTCGACTACGCCTACAATGCGTGGAGTTCGTTCGGCGGCCTGCACCACCTCACATTGCGGACGCGGCTGTGACCTCATGCGCCGCCGCTCGTACCTCTTGGCCTTCGCTGTCACCGCTGCCGTAGTGGCTGTTGTCGTTGCGGTGCTATACGACCGTGAGCCGCTTGTTTTCGCCGAACACGTAGATGCCTTCGACCGGCTTGCGGAACTAAGGATAGAGGCTGGTGGATATTCACTCTGGCTCCGGGGTAGTTCTCTCGCACCGGAGGAAGCCAAGGACCTCATTGCTCGCTTGCGCCTGAGCGCCGTAGGAGTACATCCGGCAGGACCCGAGCCAATGACGTGGTGGATATGCGCCGTGGAGGGAGGCGGCTATGGTAGCCGCCGGTCATTTCTGTTGAACACAGACACGACACAATTCGATTCGGCAGAAGCTATTTCCCCAAGCAGGCTGGGCGGGTGGTGGTATGAGGTTGACTGCGCACCGTAACACGCAGAGAAAAACCACACTGCGGACGCGACTGTAACAGGGGTACGCATGGAATATTTGGCTGGCCATCATCTTGCATTAATGGATTTCTCGGAGCGACGGCTTTAGGTTAGGGGTCCGCCTGCGGCCCCACCTCTCCATGTTTAGCTACCTGCAGCCCCTCCGCCAGCGCTACGCGGCACTCCTTCGCCGGAATCGCTACGCCCCCTTTGACCCGGCCGACGCTCTGATCATTGCCAGCTCTCCCCGAGGTGGCAGTTCGTGGCTCGCTGAGACGCTGAGTCGGGTTCCCCGAACGGCCCTTCTCTGGGAGCCGCTGCACATCAGGAACGTCCCGCCCTTTCGAGAAATCGGCTTCGGCTGGCGGCAGCATATCCCGGAGCACATGGAATGGGAGGGCGCCCGTCACACGTTTGAGCGCCTTTTCCGAGGCTCGATCTCGAACGAGTGGATTCGCCGCGGAGCCTCTCGGCGCACATTCGCCGAGGCAGAGCGCTTGCTAGTCAAGTTCGTCCGGGCCAACGCCCTGCTGCCTTGGCTGACGCAGCAATTCCGCTTCCGGCATCCTCCCGTCTTGCTGGTCCGCCACCCGTTCGGCGTGGCTGCCTCGCAGACGGTGCGGTTCAAGCCGAAGGCGCGCTTCAGAAATGACCAACGCTCGGAGGTCTACGCTGAACACGCAGCGTACCTACAGACTCTGCATAGTTGGGAGGAAATCATCACGGCAACGTGGTGCCTCACTACGCTCCCCTTGCTTCGCCATCCCGCCAACAACAAGCGCTGGCTCACTGTCGCCTACGAGGAGTTGCTCACCGCGCCGGAGCATACCCTAGCGTCGATTCTCACGGCGTGGCAGTTGCCGATCTCCGCCGATCTACTGGAGCAGGTTCAACGGCCCAGTTCTACGACGGATGACGCGACGTTTCTCCGGGGAGCCGACGCCCAACTTCGAAAGTGGCAACACCAGTTCGACACTGAGCAGGTAGCACGTATGCGAGCCGTGCTCGATTACTTCGAGGTCGAGTTCTACGACGAGGGGACCATGCCGCTCGTTGACTTTCGAGACCGGAAGCCAAGAACGGGGCGCTCATTAGTCCCAGCCTGAGGGATTTCGCTCCCCGGTTCCGGGACCAAACCTCGCTGCCATGTGTTTTGGGGGTACCGTAGCGATTCCCATGGTCCCCACAGTTCATAACAGACCGGGAACTGGCTGTACAACAAGCCATGCACGTCGCGACATGCCAACGGCATCACCTCACGTTGCGAACAGGGCTGTGAAAACTCAATTCCTCCCTGTCTCTCATATCCCCACGAGAATATCAAGCGACGATAGTGCTCCCCGCGCTTCGGCCCTATTCTATGCCTTCAGCCTCGTCTCCCTTCTATGCGCTCCTATCTCCGACGTGCCCGACAGCACTATACCGACCTCCAGCTTCGCCGCACCGCCCGCCGGAACAACTTCCGCCCGGAGGATGCGCTCCTAGTCTTCAGCGATCCACGGGGCGGTAGCACATGGATTACGGAGTTGCTCCACCGTATCCCCCGCACGGCCATCGTGTGGGAGCCGCTCCACCTTCGGAAGGTGCCTGCCTTCCGCGATATTGGCTTCCAGTGGCGACAGCACATCCCGCAAGATGCCACTTGGGAGGAGACCCATGACGCCTTTGAGCAACTCCTAAGCGGGAAGATCATGAACCCCTGGACCTGCCAGAAGTCCGGGTGGCGGGAATTCGCCCAAGCCGAGCGGCTGCTGGTCAAGTTCGTCCGTGGAAACGCGCTGCTCCCTTGGCTGACCGACCAGTTTGCATTTCGGCGACCGCCCATTCTGCTCGTCCGGCACCCCTTCGCGGTCGCCGCCTCGCAGCTTCTCTATTTCCAGTTCCGGGGAAACAAGCCGCCGTCGCAATGGCGTGGGTTCGGCTCACCGCCGGTCGGCCGGTTCAATGATGCCTATCACGAACACGCGGACTTCCTCCAGACGCTAGAAACTACCGAGGAGGTACTCCTCGCGCAGTGGTGCCAGACGACGCTTCCCACGCTTCGCCATCCCGACAATGACAAGCGCTGGATCACCGTCCACTACGAGCACCTGCTGCTCAACCCTGCCGACAACCTCGAACGCATTATGAGCCGGTGGAATACGTCCATGCCCGCGGGAATCGAGCACCAACTCCGGCAGGCGAGCGCTACCACCAACGAAGCCACCTTCCTTCAAGGCGTTGAGGCTCAACTCCAGAAGTGGCAAAAGCAGTTCAGCAGTGAGCAAGTCGCGCGTATGAAGGCCGTGCTCGAATACTTCGAGGTTGAGTTCTACGACGACGGCCTGATGCCGCTCGCGTCGGCGAGTCGCCCAAGCGCTCCTACTTTAGAACCGGCAGTGCTAGTTTGAGGAGGTCTCTCTCCTCCAAGCTCTCTGCCTCCCATGCGCTTTGCTCTCCTGCTCCTCGCCCTCATCCTCACCGCCGGAGCCTGCTCCAATCCGCCCCGCGATGAACCAATGATGGACGCGGACGAGATGATGGACGATGAATCCACACGAGGCGACGAACCGAGGCAGGTCGCACTCGACGAGCCGTTTGCCATCGAGGCGGGCGAGACCGTTCGTCTCGCTGAAGACGGAGCGACGATCCGCTTCGACGAAGTCTCATCCGACAACCGCTGTCCGGCCAACGTGAACTGCGTGCAGGCAGGTGAAGCTACCGCCCGGTTCACGCTGCTCGAAACCGAGCGTGATGACATTCCTTTCACCCTAAAAATCAACGGCGGCGTGATGGAAGTGCAGGACATGGAGCGCTACCAGTTCGAGCGGGCCGACCGCTTCGTAGCGGCCCTCCTCCTCCTCCAGCCCTACCCCGGCCTCGATGGCGAGGGCGATATGCCCATGACCGCGACGCTGGAGATGCGCCGTCTGATGCGGTGACATCTGCCCGCTACCTGACGCTTGCCCTTCTGCTCGCCGGGTGCGCTGCTCGTCCGCCGGAATCGGCTGGCCCGATGCTGGTAGGCGATACGCTCGACGCGCAGCCGTTCGGGCCGGTCTTTGAAGACGCTAGGGCGCTCGCATCGGACCCAGCGGGACGGCTCTACATCGCGGACGCCGGAGCGGCGACGGTCGTGACACTCACGCCGGAGGGGCTGCCGCTGAACCGCCTTGGGGGACCAGGCACGGGGGACTATGCCCTCCTCGACCCGGCAGACGTAGACCCGACGAACGGCCTTGTACTCACCATCGCCGATGCGGGCAATGGGCGGATTCAGCGCTTCTCGAACGATGACCGCCTGCTCGAAACCCTCCGCGTGCCGTCGAACCTTGACGAGACCGACCTCCCACGCTCGGGGCGCTTTGGCGTGGCTGATGATGGCGACGATGCCGAGACCGGCGGCGGTCGTCCCATCGCGGTCGCCTCAGCCGTCACAGGCGAATTGTTCGCCGTCGAGGAACTCCGGGGCGTCGTGCTTCGGTGGGGTGACCAAGACCGGTCGGTACATATCGTAGGCGGACTGGAGGCGGGCGACGGGACGCTTCGGGAGCCGGTCGGTCTCGCCCTCGGCCCCGACGGACGCCTGTTCGTCGCCGACCGGGGCCACGCTGCCGTGCTCGTCTATGACGCCTTCGGGTCGTACCTCCGCCGCATCGCCGATGGCGTGGCACGGGACATTCGCACCGTCGCGATCGTCGGCGACCGGCTCGTGCTCGTGCTGCCGCGCCACATCCTCGTCTACGGCCTCGATGGACGCCAGCGCCGCGTGCTCGCCTTCGATCTCCCTGAACCGCTCGGCGGTGTCGCCGGAGCCGAGGACGGTCTCACGCTACTCACTGCCACCCGGCTTTACCAAACCGCCCTCCGATGATTGAGATTACCTACAACGACTTCGCCAAGGTGGACCTCCGCGTCGGTACGGTGCGGCACGCTGAGGTGAACGCGAAGGCGCGGGTTCCGGCCTACGTGCTGACGGTCGATCTCGGACCCCTCGGTACGAAGACGAGTTCGGCGCAGCTTACAGAGCGGTATGCGCCGGAAGAGATCGTAGGTCTTCAAGTCATCGCGGTGGTCAACTTCCCGCCGAAGCGGATCGCAGGCGTCAAGTCCGAGGTACTGATCCTCGGCGTGATGGACGAGACAGCGGGTACCACCCTGCTCATTCCGACACACTCCGTCGCCGACGGCACTCGGATCGCGTGACCCCCTGTTTCCTTCACGTCGTTTCGGAAACTGTCCCCCTTGAAGGGGGACAGCGTTTCGAGTGGCAACGAGAAACGCAGGGGGTCTGCCTTGCCCGTGCCGCACAGAGAGGCTAGATTAGCGCCCTCTGCCAACAATCGAGGAGCTGACCCGGTCGTTCGTTACTTCCTGCCTTTCTGTCCGCACGCTCGCGGCCAACGACCGATGCCCCGCCAACTCGTCCTGCTCCTCCTCGTGCTCGCCTGTGCGCCCGCGCTGGCACAGCCGGTGGACGACGACCTCGGCGCATTCCGCGACACACTCGACCTCAGGCAACCGCTCGCCCTCCGCCCGTTCGTCTTGCCCCAGACGCTCACGCTCCGGCTCGACGGCACGGCGCTCGACTCGACGGCCTATACCCTCAACGCACGCACCGGCGACCTCACGCTTCGGCTCGATCCACCGCCCCAGATCTCGTCCATCCTCGTCGCGGTCTACCGGACGCTGCCGCTCGCGGAGTTTGACCAACCCATTGCCCGGCGACGCATCGGAGAGACAGACACCCTCGGGCGGCGGCGGGTGGTCGAAGCAGCACGCGAGCGAGATGACGAGCCGCTCTTCGGAACCACGTCCCGGTTGAGGCGGCGCGGCTCGATCTCACGCGGGATCGTCGCGGGCAACCGGCGCGATGTGTCGATTGAGTCCGGCTTGCGGATGGAATTGTCGGGCGAGGTCGCCGATGGCGTCGAGGTGCAGGCCGTCCTCACCGATGAGAACACACCCATCCAGCCCGAGGGTACCACGCAACGGCTCTCCGACTTCGACCGGGTCTACGTCCAACTCGACACGCGGCGCGGGCAGGCCCGCCTCGGCGACATCGACCTCGCCTTCACCGGGACCGAGTTCGCACCCTACGTCCGCAAGCTCCAAGGCGCAGCTATCAGCGCCAATGCCTCCTCGGTCTTCAGCGGCACCCTCGCCGGAGCGACGGCACGCGGGCTGTTCCAGAGCCAAGACCTCCCCGCCCTTGAAGGCGTGCAGGGACCGTACCGCCTCCTCGGGCGTGACGGCGAGCAATTCATCATCGTCATCGCCGGGTCGGAGCGGGTGTACCTCGACGGGCAACTCCTCACGCGCGGCGAAGCGAATGACTATGTGATTGACTACGCGACGGGCGAGGTCACGTTCACCCCGCGCCGCCTCATCACCGCCGAGCACCGGATCACGGTCGACTTCGAGTACACCACGAGCGAGTTCACCCGGACGGTCATCGGGACCGAGGCCGAGGCGCGGCTGTGGGCGCGGGACGATGGGACCGAGCGCCTCCGCGTCCGTGGCACGCTCCTGCGCGAGTCCGACGGGGCCGCTTTCGCCGATGAGTTGGGGCTGACCGAGGCCGACCTCGACCTGATCGAAGCCTCGGGCCTCGACCCAGCCGTACGCTCCGGGGCCGAGCCAGTGCCGTTCGATCCCGAAAGCCCGTTCGTGCTCTACGCCCGGCAGGACACGCTCCTCGACGGTCAGACCTTCTCGATCTTTGTCCCCGCCACCGCCGAGGCCGACTCCGTCTTCCGCGTCCGCTTCTCCCGCGTCGAGCCGGGCACCGGTGACTACCGCCGGGCGGGCCGCGCCGTCAACGGCATCCTCTACGAATGGGTCGGCCCGACGGGCGGCGACTACGTCCCGCTTCGCCTCCTCCCCAAACCAACCCTCCAGCAAGTCCTCGACCTGCAAGCGAGCGTCGAGCCGCTGCCCGGCCTCGAAGTCTTTGGCGAGATCGCCCGCTCGACCAGCGACCCGAACAGCCTCGACGCCCTCGGCGGTGAGGGTGGTAGCGCAGGGTACGGCGGCCTCCGACTCCAGCCGACGCCGCTCCGCTTCGGCGACCTCGACGCGGGCGCACTGTCCGCCGAGGTCGTCGTCCGGCAGAAGGGCGCTGCCTTCCGACCGTTCAGCCGCATCCGGCCCGTCGAGTTCAACCGGACCTGGAACCTCGCGCAAGCGGGGTCGGGGTTCGTCGGGATCGACACCCTCGCCGAGACGACCGCCGAGGGGTTCGTCCGCTGGGCGAGTGGCGATAACACCTTCGTTCAAGTCGAGGCTGGGCGGATCGAACTCGGCGACTTGTTCGACGGGCAGCGCGGAGGACTCGACGCAGCGTTCCAGCGCGAACGGTGGCCAGGGCTGTCGTACCGGCTCGATGTCGTGGATTCCGAAAACGGCTTTGCACGCGAAGAGGGGCGCTGGCTCCGGCAACGCGGACGGCTCGACTACCCGCTGCTCGGTGATCGACTCATCCCGTTTGTCGAGGTCGAGCAGGAGCGGCGGGACCAGCAGGCGCTCGGCACCGACAGCCTTGTGGTGGACGCCATCGCCTTCACCGAGGTCCGCCCCGGCCTCGCGTGGAGCAGCCCGACCCTCACCGCTGGAGCGTCCGTCGAATGGCGCGACGAGGAGCAGCCGCTCGCCGGATCGTTCGCCGACGCTGCCACCATCACCACGGCCCAGACCGACCTCCGCTTCCGCCCGTCGGCGACGTACACCACCGAGGCGCAGATCGCCTACCGCCTCCGCGAAGCGACCGAGGCGTTCGAGCAAACCGGCTTCGGCGATAACGAAAGCCTCGTCCTCCGGTGGACGAACCGCTGGACCCCGCTCGCCCGCGCTGTCGAACTTAACACCGTCTACGAAGCGCAGACCGAGCGCTCGCCGGTGCTCCAAGAAATCTACCTGCTCGTCGGTCCGGAGTTGGGTGAGTACGTGTGGGAGGACGCCAACGGCGACGGAGTGCAACAACTCGACGAGTTCCGCGAGGAGGTCACGCCGCTCGAAGGCCAGTACGTCCGCACCTTCGTCCCCGGCGACGAGTTGATCCCAACCATCGGCGTGCAGGGCCGCTTCCGGCTCCGCCTCGATCCATCCCGCCTGTTCGGTGACGACGCGACCGGCTGGCGGAGCGTCTTGTCGAAGGTCACCTCCCTCACGACGCTCGACGTGCAGGAGAAGAGCGAAGAGGCCGACCTCACCCGCGTCTACCTCCTCGACCCCGGCGTGCTTCAGGATGAGGTCACGACGCTCAACGGGCGCTTCCGCGTCGGGCAGGAGTTTGCGTTCTTCCGGGGCGAGCCGCGCTACGGCGGGCGGCTTTTCGGCCAGCACCTCCGCAGCACGAACCGCCTCGCCACGGGCTTGGAGCGACGACGCATCCAAGGCATCGAGGCAGAAGCTCGCGCCGTAATCACTGGTCCCCTCAGCGGCGAGCTACGCGGCGCGCTGGAACGCAATGAGTCCGACAGTCCCTTCGCCTCGCGGCGGTTCGACATTCGAGGCGTCGAAGTGGAGCCGGAGGCAACATGGCGGTTCAGCCGGGGCGTTTCGCTGACTGGCGGCGTCCGCTACGCCCGCAACCGCGACGTGAGCGGCGAGACGAATGTAGCGCGCATCCTCATCCTCCCTGTCCGCGCCCGCTTCGCAGCGGCCAACCGGCTCCAGCTCTTTCTCCAAGGCGAGCGCGCCGACGTGCGCCTCGACGGCGACGCAACGGTCGGACAGGCGGCGTTCGAACTCACCGAGCGACGCGGGGCAGGAGTATCGTACCTGTGGAGCGTGAGCGGGCAGTACACCCTCAACCGCTTCCTCCGGGCGAGCCTGAACTACGAGGGCCGCGCACCAAGCGAGGCCCCCGTGATCCACAACGTCCGCGTCCAACTCAGCGCGGTGTTCTAGCTATCGTCCCTGCACGACGAGACGGCGCGTCACCTGTGCCTCGGCTCCGCGAGCGCGGACCATGTAGAGACCTCGCGCCAGCCTGCTCACGTCGAGCGCAAACGGATGGATACCCGCTGCGAGCGTGCCCTCATGCAGTGTCTCGATGCGGCGGCCGAGGATATCGAACACATCGATCCGCACGGACTGCGACTGATCGAGGTGGAGTTGGAACGCGGAGCGGGAGGTGGCCGGGTTCGGGGCGAGGGCGTCGAGCGCGAAGGCAGAAACGGGGACTACCTCTTCGTTTGAGACGGTGCTGAGAAGCCGGAAGGTGAATGTTCCGAGCGGTACCAGTTCGCTGTTCACCACGAACGGGGCCTCCTCGATGCGGAAGATCGGCTCAGCGGGATTGGTGTCCTGATTCGGCGAGGTGTAATCTTCGCCGCTGTCGGTGCCCGCGTCGTACGCGAACAGGTCCACGACGCGCTCCTCGGTCCAGTCCCCACCCTCGCGCAGATTCAATCCGCTGACCCCAAC
Organism: Rhodothermales bacterium; assembly: GCA_028284265.1. GTDB lineage: Bacteria > Bacteroidota > Rhodothermia > Rhodothermales > JANQRZ01 > JANQRZ01. Next base: position 50,434 of record JANQRZ010000017.1, on the reverse strand, counting down.
GAACCAGTCCGGGCTAGGCGCAACCATCGTGACAAGCGAGACGAGGGCGTAGTCCTCCGTCAGATCAAAGGTAAAAGAGGTCGAACCCGGCGAGTCGATACCTGCACCCGACAGAACCGAAAGCGCCGTGCCTTCACCGATCAGGCCGTCCACCTCGCCGCGAAGCTGCGACGTGCCGCCGGTCTCCGCCATCTGCTCGATCCCCGGCGAGGCAAGGCCACCGACGGTCCAGAGCGAGGCCGCCTCGTTGTGCGCCGCGCCGATGAGTGGCGAGTAGTGCGGGTCCGGCGGGAAGCCGTCAGGATGCGTATCTGCGCTCCAAGCACTCTCGAAGGTCACGCGGTACGTCGCCGTGCTCTGGGCGAGCGCGAACGTCGGGAGCAGAAGAGCGAGCAGGAAGGTGTAGCCGAATAAACGCATGGCGTGCAGGAATCTGGGTGTAAGAAGCCTTGACGCGGCCTGTCGTCACAGGTTTCGCCCCCAGCCCGATGTGATGAACTCGTGAGAACCCCATAGCTGACCCCTCCTGAAACCTCGTACCGGGTGCGGAGTGTGCCGGGGCATGGCGTTGTTTTCGGTTGGATCATCGAACAGGTCAGCGGCCCCACGCGGACGGCATGGCGCAGCGAACGAGGAACCGCTGTCGCTGCGCGAACGGTTCGGCGCGCTCCGCAACCTCCCGCCGCTGTTCCGGCTCGTGTGGGCCGTCAGCCCGTGGATGACGGCGGGCAACCTCGTGATCCGCCTCGTCCGGGCCATTCTGCCGGTGGCGATGCTCTACGTCGGCAAGCTCATCATCGACGACGTGGTGACGCTGACGACAGGGTCGTACTCGGTCGGCACCCTCAGCCAGTGGTTCGACACCGAGCCGAGTCTGCGGCTCACCTCGCTCCTCCTCGTCGAGTTCGGGCTGGCGATCCTGTCCGACGCACTCGGACGCGCTGTGGCGCTGCTTGACGGCCTCCTCGGCGACCTGTTCACGAACGAGACCAGCGTGCGCCTCATGGCCCACGCCGCGACGCTCGATCTCGCCCACTTCGAGGATGCCGACTTCTACGATAAGCTAGAACGCGCACGCCGCCAGACAACCGGCAGGATGGTGCTGATGAGCCAAGTGTTCAACCAAGCGCAGAACCTCATCACGATTGCCACCTTCGGGGTCGGCTTGGTGGTCTACGCGCCGTGGCTGATCGCGCTCTTGGTGCTCGCGCTCGTTCCGGCGTTTCTCGGCGAGGCACACTTCAACGCGCAGTCCTACTCGCTCACCTACGCATGGACGCCGGAGCGGCGGACGCTCGACTATCTCCGCTACACTGGGGCGTCCGACGAGACCGCGAAAGAGGTCAAGATTTTCGGCCTCAACGACTTCCTGACCGAGCGCTACCGCACCCTCGCCGATGCCTTCTACCGGGCGAACCGGACGCTCGCCATCCGCCGTGCCGGGTGGGGCGCGGTCCTCGCCGCTGTCGGCTCACTGGGCTACTACGTCGCCTACGCCGTGATCGTCTTCCGCACCGTCCGGGGCGACTTCACGATCGGCGACCTCACCTTCCTCGCGGGGTCGTTCGGTCGTCTCCGCTCGCTGCTCGAAGGACTGCTCACCAGCTTCTCGACCGTCGCCGGGCAGGCGCTCTACCTCGACGACCTCTTTTCGTTCTTCGAGATCACGCCGCAGGTCGCCTCGCCCGAGAACCCGCGTCCGTTCCCCGACCGGGTCCGCGAGGGGTTCCGGTTCGAGGGCGTCGGCTTCCGCTACCCCGGCTCCGAGCGGTGGATTCTGCGCGACCTCTCATTCGAGCTTCGGGCGGGCGAGGCACTCGCACTCGTCGGCGAGAACGGGGCAGGCAAGACCACGCTCGTCAAACTCCTCGCCCGGCTCTACGACCCCGACGAGGGCCGCATCCTGCTCGACGGACACGACCTCCGCGACTACGACCTCGCCGACGTGCGGGCCAACATCGGCGTCATCTTCCAAGACTTCGTCCGCTACCACCTGACGGCTGCCGAGAACATTGCGGTCGGGCGAATCGAAGAGCGCGAGGACCGGCCCCGCGTCGAAGACGCCGCCCAGCGAAGCCTCGCCGACTCGGTGATCGAGAAGCTGCCCGAGCGCTACGACCAGGTCGTCGGGCGTCGGTTCAAGACCGGCGTGGACCTTTCGGGCGGCGAGTGGCAGAAGGTCGCCCTCGGGCGTGCTTACATGCGCGACGCTCAACTTCTCATCTTGGATGAGCCGACCGCCGCACTCGACGCCCGTGCCGAATACGAGGTCTTCCAACGCTTCAAGGACCTCACTGAGGGCAAGTCCGCCGTCCTCATCTCGCACCGCTTCTCGACGGTTCGCATGGCCGACCGCATCCTCGTCCTCGGCGGCGGGCAGTTGGAGGAGATCGGGACGCACGAGGACCTGCTCGCCGCTGGGGGGCGCTACGCCGAGTTGTTCGAGTTGCAGGCCGCAGGCTACCGATAGGCGGTGTCTTCACCAAGTTTCCCCCTCAGCAGCGCGGCGCAGGCTCCGTATATTCCAGCCCCGCTCACGAGCGGGCCACCTCTGGCCGGGTAGCTCAGGTGGTAGAGCAACGGACTGAAAATCCGTGTGTCGGCGGTTCGAGTCCGTCCCCGGCCACTCCAAACAGAAGCCCCGAATCAGCCACTGCCGATTCGGGGCTTCGTGCGTTTCTGCGAGACGCTATCGGACGACCGTCAGCTTGCGCGTCTGCGTCTGACCGTCGGCGCGGAGGCGGACGAAGTAGACGCCACTACCAAGACCCTTTGTGCTGACCTCGACCTCGTGCGTGCCCTCGGCCATCACTCCATCCCGAAGCGTGGCAACCGTGCGACCGAGCACGTCGATGACCTCAAGCTGAACCATCCCGGCCGACGGCATCTCAACAACGATGCGGGCGACCTCGCCGACCGGCGGGTTCGGGTAGACGGCTCCGAGGCGCGGTGCCACACCCGGCGTCGCGCCCGGCTCGCTCGCCACTGGGTTCGCGCCGATGAAGGTGAAGTCCTTCATCTCGTAGGTCTGGTAGAGCGGCCACTGGTCGGCCACGTGGGGGCTGGGCGCCCCGACGTTGTTGAAGAACGCGCTCTGCCCGGGCGGGATCATGTTCTCGGCACGGCTGCCGGTGGGGCTGAACTGGACGACCTGCTGGTAGGTACCGGGGTATTCGCTCGCATCGATGACCGGGTGGATGCCCTTCATCTCGTCGAAGGCGAGCGGCGCGTTTGCCGTCACGTAGGCCTCGATGTCGAGCACGCCGTCGTAGGTCCGCCCGGCCCCAGAGAACCACGGCATGATGTCGCCGTGATCCCAGTCGGAGGACGGCTTGTTGTTCCAGTTGACGTAGTAGCCCTGGGACGGATTCTCGTCCTGCGGGAGCTCCTCGAAGGGCCGGATGCCGTCCCACTCCTGCGAGCCGTCGCCGACGAGCGGGAGGCGCGGATCGGTCCCATCCGGGCGGTCGGGGTAAAAGCCGATGTGCCAGAAGCGGATGTCCTGCGCCTTGTTGTTGAGGAAGAGATTAAACGACATCGGGACGGCGGCTCCCACGGCGTCCACGTCGGCCTCAGTCTCAGCTTTCCACAGGTCGTAGAACGCCGTCATCATGTCGAGTTCCTGGTTCCAGAAGGTGTACTGCCAGGTGAAGGCCTGCTGGTTGTCGAGATCGGTCGTGTAGACTGGTCCGTGGACGCTTCGATGGTGGGTGAACATGACCGGCGCCGCCCCGAGCACAAGGATCGTCTCTTCGATCACCTCGTAGTCCACGAACCCGCCGTCGAAGAAGTAGCGCGTGAGGGTATTATCCTCGGTCGCCTCGACGAACGTGTCGACGTTGTCTGAGACGCCGCTGGTGAGCGTCCAGGCGCGATCGGCGTTGCGGCCGATGATGACGCCCGGGATGCCCGGCACCGTCATCCCGGCGATGTGGAGCGCGGGGTCACTCGCCTCACCGACGAGCAGTTTGGATTCCCATGTCACGGCCCGTTCCGGGTCGCCGGGGGCCGACACAGCGGGCTCACCCATCTGCGGCGCCCCGAGCAGCAGCACGTCGCCAGGAGCCGACTGCGACGCCCCGATGAGTGCGGCATACGATCCAAACTTGCGCGGCACACCGATCTGGTCGAGCCGACGGTCGACGCGCTCACGCCGGGCGACGACCTTGGCGGCGAGCGCCGGGTCCACGACCGGACCGCGGTAGGCCACCTCATGCACGACAGGCGGGCGCGGCACATCGTCGGGGATCGTCGTCGGGGCCGTCGGGTCGTTGATGGGGCGGTTCTCATCGAACCACTTCTGCCCGTTCGCCGTCAGTTCGGCGAGCCGGGTCAGTTCTTCGCCCCCGGCCTCGCCGAACCGGCGCATGAAAAACTGCATGAGGGCGACCATCTTGTCCTCGTCCCAAGTCTCAATCCCGATGAGGGTGAACGGGAGTTGGGTGTACTCGACCGGCTCATAGACCGATGGGTTGGCCGCGACCGAGTCGATGTAGGCGTTGATGCCGTCCTTGAAGCTCGTCAGCATCGTCTGGATGTCGTCGGGGAGCGCGTCGAACTGTGCCTGCCGCTCGGCAGGCGTGTAGAAGACCGTGCGGACCTGCTGGTCGGTCTCGAGGAAGCCAGGCCCGAACGCTTCGGCGAGGCGGCCCGTCGCGGCGCGCCAGAAGTTCTCCATCTGGAAGAGCCGGTCCTGCGCCGCGGCGAAGCCCTGCCCGAAGAACGCGGCGGCCTCGGTCTCGGCGGTGATGTGCGGTACACCCCACTCGTCCCGGTCGATCTCAACCGTCGTCGCATCGGGGGCCTGGAGGATGATATCCTGTGCGGCCTGCCCTTGGGCGACGAGCGGAGCGATGAAGAACAGCGCGAGGCAAACGTAGCGACGTAGCATCGGAGCGGGGGTCTACGTGAGAAGACTATATCCCTCATCATACGAGCAAGGGGCGGCTCGGTACAACCTCTCCGAGCGCGTGTATTTTCCCGGGCCACCTGCCCCTGTCCCGATGAAAGAACGCATCCAGGCCCTAAACGCTGAACTGTTCGACGAGATCGTCGCGCTCCGACGGCGCATCCACCGGAAGCCTGAGCTGGCCTTCGAGGAGCATGAGACCGCTGCGCTCGTGGCTGAGACCCTCGGCGCGCTCGACGGCGTGAAGGTACGAACGGGCGTGGCGAAAACCGGCGTCGTCGCCACCATCGAAGGCGGACAGCCCGGCCCGGCGTTCGCGCTCCGCGCCGACATGGACGCGCTCCCTATCCACGAGGCCAACACCTTCGACTTCGTCTCCGAGCACGACGGGAAGATGCACGCCTGCGGGCACGACGCCCACACGGCCTCGCTCCTCGGCACGGCGAAGATTCTTCACGCTATCCGCGACGACCTCCACGGGAGCGTCCGCCTCCTCTTCCAGCCGAGCGAGGAGAAAACCCCCGGCGGCGCAAGCGTGATGATCGAAGAGGGTGCGCTCGAAGCGAATGGCATGCCCGCGCCCGAGGCCATCGTCGGGCAGCATGTTTTTCCGCAGATGCCCGTCGGGACCATCGGTGTCCGTGGGGGCGATTTCATGGCGAGCGCCGACGAGGTCTATCTCACAATCCGGGGCGAGGGCGGACACGCCGCTGCCCCGCATAGCCTCGCCGCCGACGCCGTGCTCGTGCAGGCGCACGTTCTCACCGCCCTCCAGAGCGTCATCAGCCGCAACAGCCCGCCCGACGTGCCGAGCATCCTCTCCTTCGGCAAGATCGTCGCCGACGGCGCGACGAACGTGATTCCCGACGAGGTCCGTATCGAAGGCACCTTCCGGGCGATGGACGAGACGTGGCGCTTCCGGGCGCACGACCTGATCCGCCGCATCGCCGAGCAGACCGCCGCTGCCTTCGGCGCGACGTGCGAGGTCGAGATCGTCGTCGGCTACCCGGCACTCACCAACGACCCGGCGCTCGCCGCCGAGGTGCGCGCCGCTGCCGTGGATTATATCAGCGAAGAGCGGGTGGTGGACCTGCCACAGTGGTTCGCGTCGGAGGACTTCGCGTTCTACACGCAGCAGATGCCGGGGGCGTTTTACGTGCTCGGCGTCGGCAACGAGGCCAAGGGCATCACGCACGGCCTCCACACGCCGCGCTTCACGATCGACGAGGACGCCCTCCGCCTCGGGCCGGGGTTCATGGCCTACCTCGCGTGGCGGCACAGCGCGCATGCCGTCTAGCCGCAGGGCGACCTACGCCTCCTTGTACTGCACGCCCCACTGCTGCATCGCCCGTAGCGCGGGCAGGAGGCGCTGCCCCTCGTCGGTCAGCGTGTACTCCGTCTTCGGCGGCACGACCGGATAGACGGTGCGGCTCACGAGGCCATCGGCTTCGAGTTCGCGGAGGCGCTGTGCCAGCATCTTGTGCGAGACACCGGGCAGGCGACGGCGCAACTCGGAGTAGCGCAGCGTGCTATCGCGGAGGTGCCAGAGGATGAGCGCGGCCCACTTGCTGCCGATGGTGCTCAGGCAGAGTTCAACGGGGCACGAGAAGGAGCGATCCCGGAAGGTGAAGGTGTGAATACTTACCACAAGGTGGGTACCCTACTTTTTAGTGCGTTCTTGACCTACAGAAAGTAAAGATACAAATTGTACCTCACCCTGTCACATGCAACCCGTCCCCACTACGCTATGAGCAAGCACATCCTGATGATCGTCTCGAACCCGTCTACCTCCACGACCGTCGGCGGCCCCGTCGGTTTCTGGGCATCGGAGTTGATTCACCCCTACGACGCCTTCCAGCAGCAGGGCTACGACATCACCATCGCCAGCTCGAACGGCGGCCCCGTCGAGGTCGATGCCCTAAGCGATCCCGACGACGCCAGCGGCTACTCCGCCGACGACACGCTTTCGAAGACCTACCTCGACCGCCCCGACTTCCGCGCCCTCCTCGCTGACACGCCCGCGCTCGGCAGCCTCGACCTCGATGCCTACGATGCCATCGTCGTCTGCGGCGGGCAGGCCCCGATGTTCACCTTCGACAAGGCGACGAACCTGCACGCGGCGATCCGCCGGTTCTACGACGCGGACAAGCCGACGGCAGCGCTCTGTCACGGCACCTCGGCGCTGCTCTACGTCAAGAACGACGACGGCACACCCTTCCTCCGGGGCAAGACGCTCACCGGCTTCGCCAACTCGGAGGAAGACCAAGCCGATGCGATGGTCGGGCAGAAGGTGATGCCGTTCCGCATCGAGGACGAGGCCACGGCGCAGGGCGCGACGTTCGTGACCAAGGCTCCGTGGACCGCGTTCGCTACGAGGGACGGGCACCTCATCACGGGCCAGCAGCAGCACTCCGGCGCGGAGACCGCCCGCCTCGTCATCGAAGCCCTCGAAGCGTAGCGCTTAGACGCACGTCCGGCTCCGAGGGCGGATCCCCGGAGCCGGACGCTGTTCCTTCACCTTAGGCTGTGTTTGACGGGTTCAGATCGGCCTGCGCGTGGCCCTCGACCCACCCTGCTGCGTTGCGCTGCATCGCCTTAGCGAGGGGCTACGGCTGCTTCGCGCGCCTTGCGGGGCGAGCCGAGGTCTCTCGCTCGGCTTCACTCCGACCCATCAAACACAGCCGGTCTGTCTGGCGACCTACCATCCGTCGTCGTAGCCACCCTGATCGTAGAGGTCATCGTAGTCGGTGGCTTGGTTGTACCGCATCGGGTCGGGGTTGTCGTAGCCCTGCGCGCCGACGACGTTGCCGCTCGGGTCGGTCCAGTAGGAGTCGTACCCGCTCTCGGCCCCGTAGTACGACTGCCCGGTGTTCGCGTCGTAGAGATCGACCGTGCCCGCGATGCCGTTGATGGTGCGGCGGTGCATCTCGTCGTTGGAGCGCTGCTGGTTCTGCCACGACTGGTTGTGCATATCGAAGGCGGCAGAGTTGGCGGCCATGCGCTGCTGGTGGGCGTTGAACTGAGCCTGATTGGCCGACATCCGCTGCTGGTGCTGCGCGGTCTGGCGCTGCATGACGGCCTGGTTGATCTGCTCCATGCGCTGCTCAAACTGCGGGTTCGGCTGGTAGCTGTTCGCCATCTGCGCGAAGACCTGAAGCGTCTGCGGGAGGAGGTCTGCCGTGCTGAGAACCGCCGAGGCCTGCAGCACACCACCGGGCATCTGGGGCGACGTGAACCGGATGACATAGACAAAGCCCTGTATGGCCTGTCCGTTGCTGGTGCCCTGCACCGGCGCTTCGAGCGCCTCGACGCGGAAGCCCTTGCGCCCGCCCATCTCCACGGCGCGGCGGTAGACGCTCAGCGCTTCGGTGGACGGGCTGCGCTGCATCTGACCGAAGGAGGCATTGCCAAGCTGTACACCGCGCTGGGCGAGCTGCCGCCACGTCTGCTCGAAGTCGCTGCCTACCATCGGGCCATAGGGCGCGAGGCCGAGGCTGCGGATGAGTTCACCGCGCGGCCCGTGGATATCGAGCTGCTGGCTCACGGGCTGGCCGGTGTTCGGATCGGTGGCGAGGTTCTGCGTGAGGTTCCAGCCCTGCGCCACCATCTGAGTGCCGCGCGGCATCTGGAGCCCCCGGTCCATAATCGTCACGCGCTGGCCGCCCGCAGCACCGGGACCGGCAGCGACCGGCTGATAGGCTCCACCCGGCGGCGGACCTTGCTGGTACGGGCCGTCGGCGTAGGCATCGTGCGGATAAGCCCCGTCGGCGTAGGCCCCATCGGCATAGGGGTCGCCGTAGGAGTCGCCATAGGGGTCGTCGGCGTAGTCACCTTCATAGTCGGAGCCGCAGGCGGCGAGGAGGAGGAGAAGCGGAAGAAGAAAGAGGCGTGTCATGGTCGGAGGGATCGAAGTAAGTAAAGCGGGTTCGCTTATCAAGACGGGATTCCTTCCCGAATCGGCTCACGCCGGTGCCCCTCCTGTCGATGATGGTGGCATTGCTTCATATCTATCATACGGGTATCATCACCGAAGGCTCACTGATCAACCCCACGCTATGGCCTCGACCGAACCTGTCCGCTGGGAACGCCTCAAGGCGCTCCTCCCCGATGCTGCGGCCCTCGACGGCGCAGAGCGCCTCGCCTTCCTCGACCGGCTCGACGACCCGGACCTCCGCGCTGACCTCGAAGCGCTCCTCGTGGCGCACGACGAGGCCGAGGCCGCTGACCGCTTTGAGGAGCCAGCCTTCGGAGCCGACGTTCGCCCCGATGCGCTGGACACCCACATTGGACCGTACCGGCTTTCGGAAGAGGTCGGGCGCGGCGGCATGGGGGCGGTCTACCGGGCCGAACGCGCTGACGGAGCGTTCGAGCAGACGGTAGCGCTCAAGCTGCTACCGCCGGGGTTGGCCTCCGCCGGGTCCGCCGAGCGCTTCCGCGCCGAACGGCAGATCCTCGCCCGGCTGGAGCACCCGCACGTCGCCCGCCTCCTCGATGGCGGTGTGACCGACGCGGGTACGCTCGGTCGGGAGATGCCGTGGCTGGCGATGGAGTTCGTCGATGGCAAGACACTGACGGCCTATGCCGAGCAGGCGCGGCTCTCGGTCGAGGCGCGGGTCCGACTCTTTCTTCAGGTCTGCGAGGCCGTCGCCTACGCCCATCACAACCTCGTCGTCCACCGCGACCTCAAACCCTCGAACATCCTCGTCGCCGAAGACGAGCGCGGGGCCCCTCAGGTAAAGCTCCTCGACTTCGGCATCGCCAAACTGATCGAAGAGGAAGACCCCAGCGAGGCGCTGACGCGGACCGGGATGCGGGTGATGACGCCGGAGTATGCGGCCCCGGAGCAGGTGCGCGGCGAGACCGTCACAACCGCCACCGATGTCTATGCACTCGGCGTGCTCCTCTATGAACTCCTCACCGGAACACGGCCCTACGACGTGACCGGCCTCTCGCCGAGCGATATCGAGCGGACGATCTGCGACACCGCCCCGACGCGCCCCTCGGCCTCCGTTCAACCCGCCGAATACGACGCAGACCTCTCTGCCGCCCAGCGGCTGCGCGGCGACCTCGATACGATCATCCTCAAGGCGCTCGCCAAAGAACCGGGCCAGCGCTACCTCGGAGCCGATGCGCTCGCCGACGACCTCCGGCGTCACCTGAACGGCCTCCCCGTCACGGCCCGCCCCGCAACGGCGGGCTACCGCGCCCGCAAGTTCATCGAGCGCCACCGCGTCGGGACGGCGGCGGCGGCCCTCGTCGTGCTCGCCCTTCTCGCCGGAGCAGGCCTCGCGCTGTGGCAGGCGCAGATAGCCCGGACGGAGGCCGCCAAAGCCGAGACCGTCAATAGCTTCCTCCTCGATATGCTCGCCGCGCCGGACCCCTACGAGGACGGGCGCGAGGTCCGCGTCGTGGATGTGCTCGACCGAACCGAGGCGCGGATCGCGGACCAACTCCGTGACGAGCCAGCGGTGGAAGCCGCCGTCCGTCACACGCTCGGCGTCACCTACCGGGAGTTGGGCCTCTATGACGAAGCCGGGCCTCAATTCCGTCGCGCTCTCACGCTCCGCGAGCAACTCTATGGCGCACGTCATGTGGACGTCGCCGAGACCCAGGGCGGCCTCGCCAAAACCCTCCAGCAGAACGGCGACTTCGAGGCGGCGGACTCGCTCTTCCGCCTCGCCCTTGCCACCGACCGCGCCCTCTTCGGCGAGCGCGATACCCGTACCGCCGCCCGCCTGAGTGACCTCGGTGTCCTCCTCTGGGAGAATGGTGACTACGAGGGAGCGGAACCGCTGCTCCGCCAGTCCCTCGCGCTGGAGGAAGACTTGCGCGGCCCCGACCACGACGAGGTCGCCCTCAGCCTCGGCAACCTCGCTACCCTCCTCGCTGACCTCGGCCAGAGCGACGAGGCCGAACCACTCTACCGTCGCCAACTCGCTATCTTCCGCGCCAACCACGGCGACGACCACCCCAGCGTACCGCAGGCGCTCTCCAACCTTGGCATCCTACGCGATGACCTCGGCGACCACGACGAGGCCGTCGCCTTGCACGAAGAGGCGCTCGCGCTCTACCGCGCACTCAAGGGCGACGAGCATTATGACGTGGCCTATGCCATGAACAACCTCGCCTCGGCCAAGGCAGAGTTGGGCCTCTATGACGAGGCCGCCGCCTTGCAACAGGACGCCCTCACCCGCGCCGAAGCCACCTTCGGCCCGACCCACCCCAACGTCGGCATCCAGCTCAACAACATGGCACTCCTCAGGCGGCAGCAAGGCAACATCGACGAGGCCGAACGACTCTACCGGCGCGCCATCGAGACGTGGCGCGCCGGGCTCCCACCGGGCCACCCCTACCTCGCCTTCGGCCTCCAGAACATGGCAGTCCTTCTGCTCCGGCAGGAGCGCAACCGTGAGGCCGTACCCCTCGCCCGCGAAGCCCACGACATCCGAGCCGCCCTTCTTCCATCCGACAGTCCCGACCGAGCCAATACCGCCAGCATCCTCGGCGATGCGCTCGGGCGGCTCGGGCAGGACGCCGAGGCCGAATCGCTCCTCGTCGCCAGCTATCGGGTAGTGCAAGAGTCACTCGGCGACGACCACGCCTTCACCGAGGCCGCGTTGGATCGGCTCGTGGACTTTTTCACCTCGCGGGGACGCGTCATCGAAGCGGAGGCGTTGAGCGAGGAGGAGTGACAGGCCCTCGGCACTCCTGCGGCGTAGCTTGCCAGCCCTTCACTTCTATCCCGCCCGTTTATTCCGCCATGCCGCCGACCGACCTTCCGCCCTTCCCCGGCTTCCGCGCCGAGGGCCTCCAGTTCCTCCGCGACCTCAAGCGCCACAACGAGCGCGAGTGGTTCAAACCTCGCAAAGAGACGTTCGATGACGAGGTGCTCTGGCCGATGCGCTGCCTCATCGCCGACGTGTCGCGGCGCGCCCCGCTGCACGGCCTCCCGCTGACCGGAGACCCGAAGCGCTCGATCTTCCGCATCTATCGCGACACACGCTTCTCGAAGAACAAGCAGCCGTACAAAACCCACGTCGGGGCAGTGCTTTCGCGGAGCGGCGGACGCAAAGACCCCGGCGGCGTCTACCTCCACGTCGAGCCGGGGGCGTCATTTATCGCGGGCGGCTACTGGCAACCCGAGACCGCCCTGCTCCGCCGGTGGCGCGGGCAGATGGTCGCCAGCCCTAGCAGCTTCCTCGACATCGTCGAGCAGATGGATGCCGCCGGACACCCGATCTACGCACGCGAATCGCTCAAGCGGATGCCGCGCGGGTTTGAGGTGGAAGACGATTCAGGACTGGCCGAGTGGCTGAAGGCCAAGTCGCTCCTCGTTCAGCGCGACGTGTCAGACGACGAACTGATGTCGCCTGACTTTTCCGACACCCTCGTTGACACGGCACGCTCGATGCTGCCGCTGCTAGCCTTCGGGTGGGAGGCGATGGAACCGGCCTGAAGGTCTCCCGACAGCATCGCCTCCCGACGATGCTGCGGGGAGCCTAGAGTAGACCAAGCGTCTAGCCGTGATAGAACGTCTCCTCGATAATCTGACCGTTCTCCCACTTCTGAACCGCCACCTGCTCCAAGCGGGCGTCGTCGCCGAAGTGCTCATGGTCGAAGTGCATGAACCACTCGGAGAACGTAGTGCCCGTGCCGGGGCCGGTCTCGTTCACGGCGGAACTCCGAATCTCGGCTCCGTGGAATGCCTTGACACCGTCCACAAACTGTTGTTCGTATTCGCGGTTGGCATCTTTGCCGCGCCGGTGGTCTTGGTTGTTTTCGCTCATCACGACGTTTTCGGCGTAGTACTTCTCGAAGGCGTCCATGATGGCTCCATTCAGAATCATCTGGTTGAGGTCGTCGACGTGCTGGCGGAGAGACATGGGTTTAGGGGTTGAGTGAGACGGCATGGAAATCAATTAATTGTTGCAACAATTAATTGTTCCCGGTCGCTTCTGCACAAAGAAGCCCCGACGACCAGTATAGTCGTCGGGGCTTCTCGATCACTAGGCACCTCCGCTCTACATCGCGGCGGGCGTGACGGCCTCCACGCGGGTGACCTCGGGGACGGAGCGCTTGAGCGCCTGCTCGATCCCGGCGCGGAGCGTCATCATACTCATCGGGCACGTCCCGCACGCACCGAGCAGTTCTAGTTCGACCACGAAGTCGTCGGTGACGTTCTGGAGGCGGACGCTGCCGCCATCAGCCATCAGGTAGGGCCGAATCTGGTCGAGCGTCTCCTCGATGCGCTGATGGAGCGCGGGGTCGGTATGAGCGAGGGTCTCAGGCATAATGGGCAGCAGTCAAAGGACAAAGTGTAACGCGCGGTGAGAGCGCGGGTTCAACGATACAGGATTTCGATGGGCTGCGTCGCGGGGAGGTCAGCGTTGCGGATCGAGACCTGCTGCGCGGTAAGCTCAGCGATGCGGCGAAATGCCTTCGCGCTCGCGCTCTCCGGCTGCGCGGCGACGATGGGCGTGCCTCGGTCGCCACTCTCACGGGTGACTTGCTCGATAGGCACTTCGCCGAGAAGCGGAAGGCCGAGGTCTTCGGCGAGCCGCCGTGCCCCGCCTTCACCGAAGAGGTAGTACTTCCGGTCGGGCAGGTCGGGTGGCGTGAAGTACGCCATGTTCTCAACGACCCCGAGCACTGGAACGTTGACATTGCCGAACATCGCCGCGCCCTTGCGAACGTCCGCGAGCGCCACCTCCTGCGGCGTCGAGACAAGCACGGCTCCCGTCAGCGGGACGGTCTGAACAATCGTAAGCTGGATATCCCCGGTGCCCGGTGGGAGGTCGAGCACGAGATAGTCGAGCGCACCCCACTCAGCATCATTCAGGAATTGGCGGACGGCAGACGACACCATCGGCCCCCGCCATACGACAGCTTGGGTCTCGTCCACGAGGAAGCCCATCGAGAGGAGTTTGACGCCGTGCTTTTCGAGCGGGATGATCTTCCGCTCCTCATTGACGTGCGGCTTCTCGCTCGGATCGATCCCAAACATAAGCGGGACCGATGGGCCGTAGATGTCGGTGTCCACAAGACCGACCGCCGCGCCTTCCTGCGCGAGCGCCACCGCGAGGTTTGCCGCGACCGTGCTCTTGCCGACCCCCCCCTTGCCGGAGGCAACGGCGATGATGTTCTTGATCTCACCGAGCACGCCCGGCTGCCTCCCCGGCCCCGCTGCCGGACCTTGCCTACTCGTCACATTCGAGGTCATGTTCACCGTCACCTCAGCATCAGCATCGACGAGTTCGTGGACGGCCTTGACGCACGCGCTGCGGATCTGCTCCTTGAGCGGACACGCGGGCGTAGTGAGGACGACGGTGAACCCCACCTGATGCCCGCTGACCTTGACATCCTTCACCATGCCGAGCGTGACGAGGTCTTTGCCGAGGTCGGGCTCGATGACGTTCGAGAGGGCGTCGAGAACTTGTTCTTGTGTCATGGCGGCGTGCAGTTACGAAGGGGGCAGCGGTTCACGGCGCGGGCGGGCGCGGGTTCCGCCTCCACGCGGTCCTCACGGACCCCCTACTCTCCTCGCTGCCGCTCGTCGAGTTGTCCCCCTTGAAGGGGGGCAGCTTCTGTCGCTTTGAGCGCAGTGATAGCGACAGAAGCGGGGGGTCACGCCCCCATCCACCGGAGCGCAAGGCCGTGGCGCAGCCCGCGCGGACTCGGATGGATCGCCTCGAATCCGAAGCGCTGCATGAAAGCATCGAGGATGAGGACTCCGGCGGCGTAGACATCGGCCCGCCCTGAGAGCAGGTCGGGGTTGAGCGCGAGCACTTCGGCGGCGGATAGTCCGAGCAGCTTGTCCCTCCAAACCCGGACGGTCTCCGCAGATACCGGAGCCGTCGGTTCACCGGGTTGGGCAAGCGCGCCGAGTACGCGGACGGTCCCCGACGAGCCGAGGAGCGGCAGCGCCGGGTCGACGCTCAACCGTGCGAATGCATCGCTCGCCATCGCTTCCGCCGCTTCAATGGCCTCGGGCGATGGCGGGAGATCGGGAAAGCACCGCTCGGTCAGCCGCACCGAGCCGATGTCCACACTCACCCGTCGAGGCTCCTCGGCATCGGCCCGCCCGACAACGACCTCCGTCGAGCCGCCCCCGATATCCACGACGCAAACCGTACCCAAGTCCGGGTAGGCCGAGCACGCAGCGCGGAACGTCCAGAGTGCTTCCTCCTTGCCGGAGATCACCCGGTAATCTAGACCGAGGGCGCGGACTTGCTCCATCAACTCGTCGAGGTTGCCAGCATCCCGCGAGGCGCTCGTCGCACCGATCACGACGGTCTCGGCTCCGAGGTCGTCGGCGACGGCTTTGAAGTCGGCGAGCGCTGCCACGACGCGCGCCACCGCTTCGGGCGCGAGGCGGCGGTTCGCGTCCACGCCCTGCCCGAGCCGGACGTAGCGGTCCACCTCACGGACAATCTCCAGACGCCCGTCGCCTACGTCAGCTATAAGCAGGAGCGCCGTGTTGGTCCCTACGTCGATGGTAGCAATGCGGGTCATGGAATCACATCATCATGCGATTGAAAGGAGACGTCATGCAGCGCAATTTGACACTGCGCCGGTGCGCTTGCGGCAAGCCGGCTCGGAATCTACCTAAACACAGCCCTCAGACTGATGAAGCGTTCTCTACTCCTCGCCGTCCTCTTGGCCCTTGTCGCACCTGCCTCGGCGCAGACGGACCGGGTCCCCAATGCCAGCTTCGACGTGTGGAACGCCCTCGACCCAGTCGGGTGGCTCGTGGGCAATGATGAAGAGATGACCTTCCGCACGGTGGACCCGGTAGGCAATGCACGGAGCGGCCCCTTCGCCGCGCAGATGAGTGTCATTCCCGTGCCGGACTTCCCGCAGATTCCGATCACCCCGGCGATGGAAACGTGTGCACCGTCGGCAGTCTGCCGTGACAACCCAAGCTTCGACAATGCCACCTTCCCTGCGTCGCAGCGGCACGAAGCCTTCTGCGGCTACTACAAAGCCTCGCTGCTGGGCGGCGACAAGATCCTGCTTGGGACGTTCCTGACCGTCGGTGAGGAAGAGCCTGTCGCCGTTCTAAACCAGGTGTCAGGAGACGGTTTCATCACCGAGAACGCCTCCGACTGGACCCTGTTCATCAAGCCCTTCACCTACGTCTCCGGGGCGACACCCTCGCGCGGTTCCGTCGTCTTTTCCATTGTGAACGGCACGTTCCCGAGTGGAGACCTCCCAACGGTCGGCAGCACGGCCACGCTCGATGATCTGTATTTCTGCAACCTCGACGGCAGTCCTACCGATGGCGGCGGTGACCCCGACAGCGGCGACGCGCTTCTCATCATCGACGACGCAAACGAACCCAGCTTTGCCGACCTGAACGTGGAGGGCCTGCTCGTCTCGCTCGGCTTCGATGTGCTCGTCCGCTCCGACGAAGTCGCCACGAATGCGGACGCCGAGGAGAAAGAAATCATCCTCATCTCCGGCTCCGTCGATCCCGCCGCTCTGACGGCGAACTATGACCAGACCGACGTGCCACTCATCCTCTGGGAACCGGCACTCTACGACGACCTCCGCCTGACCGCCGCTTCCGCCTTCGGCTCGACGGGCGCGGTGACGAACCTCGAAATCACCAACGACATGCACCCGATTGCAGTCGATTTCGTGCTCGGCGACACGACGGTCTACGCCCAGGACTCACCGATGACATTCGGGCAACCGGGCGGCGAGGCCGTCACGGTCGGCACCGCCGACGGGCAGCCGGTGCTGTTCGCCTACGACGAGGGCGCGATGATGGTCAGCGGCACGGCCCCCGCTCGCCGCGTCGGGTTCTTCGCCGACGCTGACGGGCTGGGCGAAGCGACGGGCGCAGGCATCCAGCTCTTGGAGAACGCCATCATCTGGGCCGCCGACCTCGACCTGACCGTGGCGACCGAACCCATCGAAGGCGCAACCCCCAGTAGACTCGAACTGGCAACGAACTACCCGAACCCCTTCGCCACCTTGACGACCATCGAGTATGCCCTTCCACAGGCCGGACACGTCTCGCTGACCGTCTACGACGTGATGGGCCGACAGGTAGCTGTGCTAACCGATGGCCCACAGGCCGCCGGGCGCTACCGGGCCGAGTGGAACGCCAACGACCTCGCGGCGGGCGTCTACGTCGCGGTGCTGCGGGCAATCGATCAGGTGCAAACCCGACGGATGCTGCTGCTGAAATAGACGCTTCGTAGGGGCACGGTACGCCGTGCCCCTACGCTTCTTTCTTCACCACTGCGCTCCACCATTCGTTCTCGGTGGCCTCGTCGTAGAGGTGCAATCCGGCCTGATGGATCGCCTCAGCCATCATCTCCCGATCTGTTCGAAGCAGTCCGGCGAGAACAAGTCGGCCATGCGGTGCGAGCTTGGCAGCGAAGCCAGGCAGCAGGTCCACGAGCACGTTCCGGTTGATGTTGGCGAAGACCAACTCGAAGCCTGACTCCGGCACGACATCGAGCGATCCTTCGCGGACCTCGAAGCGGTCAGCGACGCCGTTGAGGAGGGCGTTCTCCGTTGCATTGGTCGAGGCCCACGGATCGATGTCGAATCCGAGCGCCGAGGCCGCGCCGAGCTTGAGCGCGGCGATGCCGAGAACGCCCGTGCCTGTGCCTGCATCAAGGACCGCTTCCCCTCCATCGAGGAGACCGGGCAAGAAGCGGAGGGCGAGCCGCGTACTCTCGTGATAGCCAGTCCCGAAACTCATCTTCGGATCGATCTCTAGCAACACCTTGTCGGCGTGCTCGGGCGGCACCTCGGCCCACGTCGGTTTGATAAGGAAGCGCCCGACAGCGAGAGGTCGGATAGTCTCCTCCCACCGGGCATTCCAGTTTTCGTCTTCGACGATGCGCTCCTCAAAAGTGTCTGGAAGGTCGCGAGTGCGGAGCCAGTGCTCGACCTGTTCGCGGCTCGCGGCATTCCAGCGGGTCGCTGGGGCATAGGCTCGCAGCCGGTCATTGTCCTCGGCGAAGCTCTCGAAGTCGAGGTCGGACAGTTCGGCGATGAGAAACTCGTGGTAGCGCTCCGGGACGCGGAGGACCAGTTCAACCGTTTTCATGGGATAGCGCAGGAAGGTCAGAAGACGACCCTACGCATCCGACAGCGGCGGGTTCGGGGCCGCATTCAACGGCGGAGACAACATCTGCGTTGTATCTGGTACTACCGGAGGCGTTGGCGGCGCAGGCGGAGTCACGACTTCCGGACGCTTGACGGTGATGCCCCACGCCGACGGATCGGTCGGGGACCCTTCGTTGAACCGCCCGAAGGCGTGCGAGTCGTCAGTCTTGAAGTGGACGGTGTAAGTACCTGCCGGGAGCGTGATCGTGCCATCGAACAGCCGGTTTTTGCGCGCCCCGCCACCCGGCTGTGTGTTCGACCGTGTCATCTCCCAGACGTGGTCCTCGTCGTTCGTGATCCACCCATAGTCGAACCGACCGGACGGAAGAATCTCGCCGAGAGCGTAGATGTGTAGTTCCGTCTCCTCGTCGAGGGTAAAAGTGCGCTCTACGTCCTCGTTGTTGCGGAGCGGCGCGAGAAGCACGGGCAGCGTCCCGTCCATGCTCCGCGGCGGCGTCGGCCCGCGGTCCTCCCCCCCCCACTCGCTGCGGCGCTCAACAGCAACGGACCCGAAGTTCTCGTCGAGAGCAAAGAGGGTAACGCCCCACCGCTCGGGGTATTCAGGTTTGTCGCTGTACCAACCGTCGGGGCTGTGGGTGCCGTCGGTCTCCATATGGAGCGTGTAGCTGCCGGGGGCGAGGGTGAGGCTGGCTTCCTCGATGCGGTTCCGCTCCGCGCCGCCCGCGTGCCGCGTGCGTTTGTAGTTCATTTCCCAGACCACCCCTTCGCCATCGCGGATGAGCCATGCGTGATCGTAGGACGAACTCTTTGTCATCTCGCCCTCGGCGTAGATCCATGCCTGGAGCGGTGCCTCCAGCGTGAACATCGCCGTCTCCAGTGCATCGTCCCCCACGCCTGTCATCTCGACCACCTTCGGTAGCCGACTCCACGGGTCGAAAGCCACCACGCTCTCTGAGTCGTCGGCGTAGAGAAACAACCCGTAGGCGGCCGGGTCAAGCGGCGGGTTGGCGCGCCAGCGGCCGGGGTGGTGGGAGTTGTCGGACTCGTAGGTGGCCCGGTAGAGGCCGGAGGTCAGATCGAGCGTACCGCTGAAACGCCGGTTCTTGACGGAGCCACCGGCCCACTCGGTATTGGTTTCATCCATCGTCCAGACCCGGTCGCCGGTCGAGAGGTCGTCGATCCAGCCGGTGTCTACAGGACCGTTGAAAATCTCACCCAGCGCTTCGATGCGCACCGTAGCGGGCTGGCGGACCTCAAAGACGTGGGTGAGCGTCTCGCTGCGGTTGGCCGGGCCACCGGCCCAGACGAGATTGGGGTCCTTCGGGGTAGCATCACGTTCGTCGCCGTGGAGGTGATCGGCGATGCCGCCGACATCGTCTACTAGGTTCAGCCGGAAGCGCCATTTGCTTTCGTCCGAGGTCCACGCCCGGTTGCCGAAGCGGAGCAACTCGCTCACGCGCTCTACGAAGGAATCGCCCTCTTCGACGGGCAGAAGGGGGTCGCCATACGTCGTGAAGTACGCATCGTAGGTACCCGCGTCCAGCATGATCGTGTCAGCGGTCGTAGCGAGCGAGCCCCGCTCCCGGGTCGCGTTGTCGGCTGTCATCTGCCACACCACGCTCCGGTCGTCACGGCGCACGATCCAGCCGTAGGCCGCGAGCGCCGACGCGGTCTCGAACGACCCCGTCGCGGTAACGGCAACGCGGGCCGTCTGGTCCAGCCGGAAGGCTTGGTGGCGAAGCTCATCGGCGTCCCAGCCTTCGCCGAAGTCCACGAAGCCATGATCGCGGTCATGTCCGATCCCGGCACGAATTGCAAGAGCAACGCCCAGAACAATCAGGACGATGAGGAGAAGGCTGGAGACGCTACGGCGCGTCATGGGGTCAGAACTGGCAAAGTGGGGAATTGGAGTATGTCCGCGCTCTACGGGGGAACGGAGAGGAAGTTGCCCTCTCCATCTACGCGCTACGGCGCTATATTAATGCCGTGCCCGGCGCCCCCTTCGGAGTATCCCGAATCCGATGAAGCTGGAGCGCCGGTGCAACATCGGGGCCGGTTTGTTCGATACGCATACGGTCCGCCCGTTCACCCAGCCCGAGGCCCTCCCGCCTACCGTGCAGCTCCCGTCACTCTCGCTCGCGCACGTCCGACCGGCCCTGACGGCGGGACGGGCACGCCGGGTCCTTCTGTGGTCGCTTGTCGCGCTCGGCTTCGTGCTGCTCGTGGTCCACCACGTTGTCATCGCGTCTGTCGGCAAGCCGTCGTCGCAGACGATGCTCGTGCTGGTCAACATCGGCGTGGTGGCCTGCATCGGGCTGGCGGCGCTGCTGCTGGCCGACACGCTCGGCAGCCGGTCGTACAACCCGGTTCGTGCGCTGTGGCACCCGTTCATCGCCGCCGCCTTGGGCTTGGGTACCGCCGCCAGCCTGATGCTTCTCGGGGGCGAGGTCGACGTAGACCCCGCCACGGGGGTGCCCGACGGCTTCGGGGATGTACTCCAGATCAGCACCCTAGCCCTCGTCGAGGTCGCGGTGGCGCTCATCCTGCTGATTTCGCTGCGAACCCTCATCCTCTTCAAGCGCACCACCGGGAGCGTTCGCAACTGGCGCTTCATGCTCGGCACGATGGTCGCCGCCTCGCTTGTGCTCGTGAGCGACGGGGCAACCGACGCGGCGAATGAGAACTGGCTGCACATCGCGCTGGTCGCCGTCGCTGTCGTCTTGATGGTGCTCAATGCGTTCCGGCTGGCGTGGATCGTCTACCTCCCATTCCGGCAGAAGATGGCAACGCTCGGGCTGTGTATGGGGCTGATCGTCTTCTTGGCTCTGCTCTTGGACTATGCCGGGCGCGGCGTCGAAACCGGCTCCGAGATAGGACTGGAGTTCGGAGCAGACCTGACGCTCGCCGCGATCTTCTCTCAACCCTTGAGCCAGTTCGTGACGATGGCCTTCGGGTTCGGGATACTCTATGCCACCACCGCCGTGCTCTCGCTGCTCTTCCACCTGCCCACGGCAGCAGCACTCCAGCAGAAAACCGGCGAGATGGAGGCTCTCCAAGCCCTCGCCCGCCTCTCCGGTGAGGTCTTCGACCGCGACAAGCTCGTCGATACGATTGCCGGTGCCCCGGTCGAAGCCGGGGTTGCGCAAGCTGCGTGGCTTGCCCTAATCGACGAGGGCAGTGGCTCGCTCGCACCCCGGATCACCGCCGCGCTCGGCCTCACGCCCGTGCAAATCAAAGCCCTCACCGATTACGAAGTCCTCGCCCGCGACGCGCTCGATTCGGGTGAACCGCTGCTGTTACGACAAGCGCCGGCGGACCACCGCGTCCGCGCCCGCCCCGGCGACGGGCTGGGCAGTCTCCTCGTCCTGCCGCTCGTCGCGCACGAAGAGCCGATGGGTGCACTCTTCGCCACCCGCGCCGTCTCGGAAGGCTTCGAAGAAGACGACGTGGGCGCTCTCGCTACGTTCGCCGGACAGGCCGCCCTCGCCCTCAACAACGCGGACCTCTTCGCCGAGCGGCTGGAACGCGAGCGGCTGGAGCGCGAGCTGGCGATTGCCCGCGAGGTCCAGCGGCGGCTCCTGCCTCAGAATCTGCCCGAACTCGACGGCGTCTCGCTCTCGGCCACGAGCGTCCCAGCCCAAGAAGTCTGCGGCGACTACTACGACTTCGTCCGCATCGGGCCGCACTGCCTCGGCGTGATCGTCGGCGACGTGTCGGGCAAGGGCACGAGCGCGGCGTTCTACATGGCCGAGTTGAAGGGCATCTTTCAGTCCGCCAGCCGCCTGACGCAGTCGCCTGCTGAGTTGCTGGCCCAAGCCAACGAGGCCCTCGCGGGGTCGCTTGGCAAGAATGCGTTCATCACGGCGGTGTACGGAATTCTGAACACCGAGGACGGCGTCTTCACCTTCGCCCGTGCTGGTCACTGCCCCGTCGCCCTTGCCCGCGCCGATGGGACCGTGTCGCTCCTGCGCGCCGGGGGCCTCGGACTGGGGATGGACCGCGGGCCGCTCTTCCGACGGGCGCTCACCGAGGAGCAGATTCAGCTTCAGCCCGGCGACACCTTCGTGCTCTACAGCGACGGTCTCGTCGAAACGCGGGACCGGGGTGGAACGGGCGATGAGTATGGCTACGAGCGCCTCGCCGACGCCGTCGCCAAGCACCGCACCCTCGAACCGAAGGCCCTACGCGACGCGCTCCTATCCGACCTCTACAACTTCGCAGGTCACGACGTGTGGGGCGACGATCTCACCCTCGTCGTCGTCAAGTGGGACGGCCCCTCCGCCCCCACACCTATCGAAACCGCCACGCTCGATGCTGACGGCTCGGCCTAGTTCTTGCCACTCTTCCTGCTATTCACCCTCCGACCCTTCCAACTGTGAGTTCCTTCTCCGTCACCTTCCGCACCCCCGACGAGCACGTCTGCGTCCTCGACCTCAAGGGCGAACTTGACGCGCACACGTCGGGCGAACTGGAAGCCGCCTTCCAGAAGTGCATCGACGATCAGCGCCCGCGCATCATCGTCCACGGCGGTGACCTCCAGTACATCTCGTCCGCCGGACTGGGCGTGTTCATGGCCTACATCGAAGAGGTCCGCGAGCAGGGCGGCGATATCAAGATCGCCGCGCTCCAGCCCCGCGTCTACAACGTCTTCGACCTGCTCGGCTTCCCCGTCCTGTTCGACATCACCGACTCCGAGGCCGAGGCCGTCGAGCGCTTCAATGCCGACGCTGCCTGAGCGTACCGAGATGCCCGCTGCCCTGCCCACCCTCACGATCCCGAGTGCCACGCGCTATCTGGCGCGGGTCCGCCAGTTCGTGGACCAGCGCACCCGCGACGCCGGGCTGTCGGACCAGGCTGCCGGCGAGGTGCAGCTTGCGGTTGATGAGGCGTGCGCCAACGCCATTGAGCACGCCTACGGCCACGAGCGGGGCGAGGTAGAGGTGGCGACAATACTGGAGAAGGGCCGCTTCATGGTCATCATCCGCCACCGGGGCATCCCGTTCGACCGCTCGAAGTACCAGCCGCCGGACATCCAGCGAGCCGCCGCCGAGCGCTGGAAAGGCGGCTTCGGCGTGGCCCTCATGCACCGCCTCGTGGACGAGGTCGAGTACCGCCAGCGCGGGCGCATCAGCGAGGTCTGCCTCACGAAGCTCCTCAACGGCAACGACGATAGGACTAGCACTTGAGAGGCTAGCCATAGAACTGCCCTTTCCCCGCTTGAGCTAGCACTTTGCGCTTAAACTCTTGGAAGCGCCTTAGCTTCTCGCCGTCTATGAGTTTGCCTTCAACTGTCGGAAGCGGCTCATTTTTTCGCCGCGCACGCGCTGCCCAATAGGCTTCAGCCCCAGCTACCGCTTCTGCGCTTCCGGCATCCAAGCGTACCAGCAGTTCGATAGCTACAAGGGCTACCTCTTTGACGGGGTCGCGGAGAGCCTTTCGGATAGGAGTGATGGCTTCTCTTCCACCGACCTCAGCCAATGCTCTGATGGCAGCGAGTCGAACTCGAAACCACCGGTCGGCTGCCGCACGAATCAGCATCGCCACATCCTCTCGTTCGCGGAACGCATCAACATGGCGAGGATGCAGTTGGACCACACCAGTCTTGAGGGCGAACCGTAGCAGCGGACCCATCACTCAGAAGTCCAGACCAATAGAGAAGTAGACCTGTGCGTCGCCAAAGCCGCGCCCGTCGTAGGGCCACGCCCAGTCGAGCCGGAGCGGGTAGCCGAGCAAGATTGTCCGCAGCCCGACGCCCGCACCGACGAGGAGATCGTCCAGTACCTCCTGTCCGTCCTCGTTCAGTGCCCGGAGATTGAAGTCGTCGGAATAGACCACGCCCGCGTCGAGGAAGGCGGTGCCTTGCAGGTTGTAGAGCGGGAGAACCGGAATCGGGCCGGGGAGAATCGCAGCGAAGAGCGGGAACCGGAACTCGGCGTTGACGAGGCCGAAGCGTGAGCCACTCCGTTCGTCGATCCCAAACCCGCGTAACGGCAGCACGGGCGTTCCGAAGACGAAGTCGTTCTCGTCGTCGATGGGGATGCTCTGGAAGCGAGGGTTGATCCAGTTCTGCACACCCGCCGCATAGAACCGCTGCGGGTTTGACCCGAACGATATCCCTGCCGACGCGCGGAACGCGAACGAGTAGAACCGCCCCAGCCCGACGTACTGCCGCGCATCGCCGAGCAACGTGGCGAACGTCACCGACCCGCCCGGACTGCCCGCGAGCCGGAGCGCGTACCGACGACCGCCGGACGGAAACAGGAAGCCTGGCTCGGTACCGTCCACGGTGTACGTCACCGAGGGGTAGAGGAAGAAGCGGCTGCGCGACTGGAGCGCCGGGTCCACAAGGTCCGTCAGCGAGGTCCCGAGCAGCGACACGTCGCCCTCGACGCGGCGGAACTTGTCGAGCGGGTACGACGCCGAGACGGTGAGGCCGTAGTTGCGGTAGCGAAAAACCGTCTCGCGCGAGAAGTCAGTGAGTTGGCGGGCGAGGTGGAAGCCGGTGAGCGCGAAGTCCGTCCGGCGCGGGAGGTAGCGGTAGGAAAGCAGGTAGTCCGAGTTGCGGAGGTCGATAATGAGGTTCGTCGCGGCGAAGATCTGGTGGTTGCCGAGCATGTCGGAGAAGAGCATCTGGGTGACGCTCTGCACGCCGAAGATGGCGTCGTAGCCGACGTTGCCGTAGACAATGTCCGGCGTGAACCGGAGCTGGTAGCGCTTCTCCTTGAAAGACCCGTCCTCGTTCAGGTTGTCTGTTAGCTCGAAGCGCGGGCGGATGCGCTCCTCGCGCCGCCGCTGTGCCTCCTCGAAGGCTTCGGAGAACTCGTAGTTGCGAAAGTCGACCCGGACCTCGCCGTAGGCCGTCGAGTCGGGCGCACCCTCGGCCTCTTCCCCAACGTCCGGCAGTGTGTCGTCGAACACGAAACCGCCGTTCGTACCGCCGTGCCCGTTCGTACCGAGCGGGTCGGCGGAAGCGATGAGGTCTTCCGGCAGCCGCCGCTTCCGCATCGGGTCGGCGAGGAAGGGCGCTTCGTTGGCGGCCTCGCGGAGAATCGGGTTACCATCGAGCGTGCTCCCGCTGGCGATGGCGACCGCCGGGGCGACCTCCGTTACCGTACCCTCAACGCGCTGTGCCCACACGGTCGGGCGGAGCGTGTCGGTCTCGATCTCCCGCCCGAACGGATCGCGAAGGAGGTAGATCGACGGGACGCCTTCCTTGAGTGCGACGAGCGCGGCGCGCGAGCCGTCGGCGCTGAGGCTGACCTGGGTGACGCCGGTCATCAGGTCAGTCAGCGGACGCTCGACTCCGGTCGAGAGAGTCTGCTCCCAGAGGTTGTAGACCCCGTTTCGGTCGGAGACAAACAGCAGCCGGTCGGGGTCAGAGCCGAACGCCGCGCTCTGGTCGTCCCAGTTCTCATCGTCGGTCAACCGGTCGAGGCGGCCCGGCGCGTCGAGGTCGAGGCGGTAGAGGTCGAACTGGGCATAGTCGTGGTTGAGGAGGTCGAACGTCTCGGCGGTGTGGCGACCCGTGCGGACGTAGCGCCCCCGATCCGAGTGGAAGACGAGCGAGCGCCCGTCAGGTGCCCACGCTGGTTCTTGATCGGAAAAGATGTCGGCGGTGTAGTTCATCGTCTCGCCCGTGTCGAGGTCGAGCACGTAGATATCCGACTGCGGCCCAGCGGTGCCCTCGAACGCGATCCGCTCCCCGGTCGGACTCCACTTCACGCTCACGATGGCGTCTATCTCCGGCACGCGGTAGTGAACCGCCTCGCGGGTTGCCACGTCCACGATGGCGATGGCATCGCTCTGCCCGCTCTTGACGGCGACGGCGAGGCGGTCCCCGTTCGGTCCCCACGAGAGACCCGGTGTCAGAATCCGCAGGCTCTCGAACTGCGGGTTGTTCTGTCCGTCGATGATCTTGCGTGGCTCCTCGTCGCCGGTCGTAGAGACGACGTACACGTCGAACAGCGCACCCTTCGCCGTGAGGAAGGCCACGCGGTCGCCCTGCGGCGAGATCGCCGGGCTTGTGTTGTAGAACCCACCGTTCTCGTCGGTGACGAGGGCCTTGGCAATCTGGTCGAGGTCTTCGCGCGCGGCGACCTCGGGGAAGTAGACGGCTTTGAGCGTGTTGTGCCAGCGCTCGGAGAGGTCGTCGAGGTCAAGCCCGGTGGCGCGCTTGAAGGAGCCGCCGACCGACCGGCTGACGCGGAGGCGCTGGAGGATCTCGGTGATCTTCTCCCGGCCGTACTGTGCGGCGACGTAGTCCCACACGGCCTGCCCGCCCCGGTAGGCGAAGTACCCGCCGAGCCGCTCGATGGGTGCGAGGTAGTCGTTCACGATGGCGTCGCGGACGAACATGTCAGAGTTCGTGTCCCACCCGAGCGCCGAGTATTCGGCCAGGCCCTCGTTGAACCACAGCGGAATCTGAAGCCGGATGCCGTTCTGGATGATCGACTGGATCGAGCCGCCGTAAAACATATCATTGATGACAGCGTGGACCAGCTCGTGGTGGATCACCCGGCGGAAGTCGCGGTAGTCGCCCGTGAACGGGATGGCAACGCGGTTCTTGAACAACTCGGTGACGCCGCCGATGCCCTCGGAGTAGGTCGGCAGGTTGACGGCATTCGTGACGACGAAGTCGTTGTGGCTCTGGTAGACGAGCAGCGGAATCCGGTCCGTGATCCGGTATCCGAAGAGATCGCTGATCTGCGCGTAGGCGTCTTCGGCGGCGCGGGCGGTGAAGTCGGCGAGGGCGCGCCCGCCCGGCTCGTAGTAGAACACGTCGAAGTGCGTGCTCTGGAGGTACTGCCAGTCGAGGTTTTCGTACTGGACCTTGTTCTTGCCGAAGCGGAAATACTGCGCCTCGGCCACGCCCGGCCAGCCTCCCGCGAGGAGCGCGGCGGCAAGGACAATCGGCACGAGGAAACGGTGAGGCATAGCGAGCATGGATCGGGCTGGTCGAAGAGTAGCCCATTCTCCTGCCCGACGCAAGGCAGATGAGCAGGACAAGGTTACAACGCAGGCCAGCCCGCGTCTATTGGGCGATGCCCTACGATACCGCTCACCATCGCCGCCGCTCGATCCGGCTACCCGGCTACGATTACTCACAGCCGGGCGCGTATTTCGTCACGCTCTGCGTGCAGCACCGCCTGTGCCTCTTCGGCGAGGTGGAGGACGGACTGATGGTCTTGTCTGAGTCTGGACGAATCGTGCAATCCGTATGGGACGATCTGCCTCGCCACTACCCCAACATCCGTCTCGATGCATTCGTGGTGATGCCCAACCACATTCACGGCATCATCAGCATTGTGGATACATCCGCCCCGGACGCCAACCGGCACCGTAGGGGTTTGATTAATCAAACCCCTACGCCCGACGATCGGTGGATTTCAATGAGGACTGAAGGCGACCCGCTGGGCAAAATCGTGCGAGCGTTCAAGGCCCGGGGTACGCGGCGCATCCGACTGAACGGGTGCCCTGAATTCGCATGGCAGCGCAATTACTTCGAGCGCGTCCTTCGCAATGAGCACGAGTTAGATCTCGCTCGTCAATACATCCGTGACAACCCGCTCCGGTGGCACCTCGACCGGATGCACCCGACACATCAATCGTGGTGAATCTACCTCTGGTTTATCGCCCAAAGTTGTACGCGAAGCCGACGTAGGGAATGAACGAGAAGCCATCGATGTCACTGCCTTCCCCGACGAGCCGGAACAAAGCGAAGTCGACCGCGAGGTGATCGCCGAAGAAGCGGACGCCGCCGGAGACAACCCCGCCCGACTCGCCATCGCCGAAGCCAAAATAGTTCTCCGAGATCAGCTTGACCGAGTTCGAGACCTGCGCCTCCCCGCCCAGCACGACGAGCACCCCATCGGCGAACTCGACATCGAAATTGTCCTCGGTCTCGCATACGTCGCCGTTGCACGTTGTGCTGCCCGTATCGGCCCCGGCATAGGCGACATAGGTGCCAACCGTCAGGGCATTGCGGGCCGAGCCGACCGTGATGAGGCCATAGGCCGTCCCGCCAAACCCCTCGCCTGTCCCCTCGCCAACCGGCGTCAGAAACAGGTTGCCCACGGCGACATCCACGCGCTCGCCGTCATAAACCTGCGCTTTCGTGTTGATCGTGAGAATCTGCGTCGATGAGCCGGGCAGGAGCGAGATGCCCGCCGAGGCGTCGAACCAGTTGGTGAAGCCGTAGGCGACGGACGGGAAGAACACCATGTAGTCCGAGAACCGGCCTTGCCCCTGCGGCATCGTCCGCGCCGTCGGCGAGAGAAAAAGGCGCGTGCCGTTGGGGTCGAGCCGCTGGGCCTGCTGCGCCGACACCATCGGAGCCAAGGCGAGCGAGACAACAAAAGCAAAGAGGAGAAGCGTAGAGCGAACCATCTGAGGTGACGCCGAAGCGCCGAAAGGTGACAGAGCGGACCTGCAACGCGCAAGCCGCCGGGGATTCCTCAGGCGTAACGCACCCACCGCGCCAAATCTTTGAAGCTCGCCTTCTTCCCGTACATCAAAATGCCCACCCGATAGATCCGGCTCGCCAGCCAGATCGTCGCGATGAATGCCGCCGCGAGAAGGCCGAGCGCGAGCGCCATCTGCCAGAACGGAACGTCTGTCGCTGCGGCCCGGACCACCATCAGGATCGGCGAGAAGAACGGAATGAGCGAGAGAACCACCGAGGCCGGAGCGTCGGGGTTGTCGGCGATGAACGGGAGGAAGAGCGCGGGCAGGATGACCGGAATGAGGATCGGCGCTTGGAGGCTCTGGGCATCGCTCTCCTGCTCCACCGCCGAGCCGACCGCCGCGAAGAGGCTGCCGTAGAGCAGATATCCACCAAGGAAGAAGAGCAGGAAATAGGCGATGAGATCGAACGGGATATCGGCGAGGCTGAAGTTCGACGGATCGAACGGAAGCTCTTGCATCTCGGCGCCCTCAGTTCCGGCCAGCGTTGTGGGGTCAACCATCGTCCCGAGGACCGTTCCCGCGACGAACAGTCCGGCGAGGGCAAGCACGACCCACAGCACGAACTGTGTCAGCCCGACCGCCCCGATCCCGAGCACCTTCCCCATCATGAGTTGAAACGGCTTCGCGCTCGACGCCACCACCTCGACGATCCGGTTGGTCTTCTCCTCGATCACCCCACGCATCACCATCGCGCCGTAGACGAACATGGCGATGTAGATGATGAATCCCATCGCATAGCCGATTCCAGAATAGACCCACGACGTGTCCTCGGCCTCACCTTCCTCGGTGAGCGCGACCATCCGCATCGGGACGCCTGCCTCTGCCGCTTGCAGCACGTCATCCGACGCACCCGTCGCCCGGAGTCGTGCCCGCCGCACCACGTCCTCGACTGCCCGCTGCAAGCGCATCTGCGACGAGAAGCCGCCGACGCCTTCGGAGTAGAAGGCCGCCTCTTCCTCACCATCGAGCAGACCCGCCGGAAGCACGAAGTAGCCATCGAGCACGCCGCGCTCCACACGGGCGCGCAAGCTGTCGAGCGGCGCAGCTTCGACCATCGCCGAGTAGTTGTCCGGCAGCCGCTCGGCCAGCGCATCGCCCAATCCGGCCTCTGTCTCGTCAATGATCGTGACCGTCCGCGCCCCGCCCTCCTGCGTCAGCACGCCCACGCCGACCGACACGGCGATCAGCGCGAGCAGCATCACCGGCGCGAGGACCGTGGCGATGATGAAGGTCTTGGTACGGACCCGGCGGAGGTATTCACTCCGGGCGATGAGCGGGATCTTGTTCATCAAGCAGGTTCGAGGGTATCGGGCGACTGACCGTTGACCGCCATCACGAAGATCTCCGAGAGCGGCGGCTCGTTCAGCTCGAAGCGGTAGAGTTCATCGACGCGAGGGAGGGCGGTTTCGAGGACCTGCCGCGCGGTCGTCTCGCCGAGGAGCCGGAACTCGGCGTGGCCCGCCGTGCGCGAGCGGACGCGGATCGCCTCGCGCTCTTCGAGTTGGTCAAGAAACCCGTCGCCGCCGCTGAACTCCATGGTGACGGTGTTCTTGCCAAAGGACCGCTTCACATCGCGGAGCGAGCCGTGCAGCACCTCGCGCCCGTTGGCAATGAGGAAAAGATCGTCACACAACTGCTCGACCTGCTCCATCCGGTGGCTGGCGAACAGGATCGTTCGGCCCGCCTCGCGGAGCTCGAGGATGATGTCTTGCAGCAGCGCCGCGTTGATTGGGTCGAGGCCGGAGAACGGCTCGTCGAAGATGAGAAGCTGCGGGTCGTGGAGGATGGTAGCGATGAACTGGACTTTCTGCTGCATCCCCTTCGACAGCTCCTCAACTTTTTTGCTCGCCCAACTACGCGCGTCGAAACGGTCGAGCCAGCGTCGGGCGGCATCACGCGCCTCGCTCTTGGACAACCCTTTGAGTTGGCCGAGATAGACGAGTTGCTCGCCGACTTTCATCTTGCGGTAGAGACCGCGCTCTTCGGGCAGATACCCCATCCGCTGCTGCGACGCCGGACCGACCGGCTCGCCGCCGAACGTGATCCGGCCCTCGTCGGGACTCGTGATGTAGGTGATCATCCGAATCGTCGAGGTCTTCCCCGCCCCGTTCGGCCCAAGCACGCCGAAGATCCGCCCCGGCTCCACCTCGAACGAGACGCCGTCGACGGCGAGGTGCGCCCCGTAGCGCTTGGTGACGGTGTCGACGATGAGCCTGGACATATAGCGGTGCGATGGATGAGGCGGAATCCTAATTCGGGCGACCGAGTCGAAAGTTACAAGCGAGGCATGATGCCAGCTTGCGCCTCGCTCTGTTAGAACTATTCAATCCTGTCATCTCGACCGAGCGTAGCGAGTGGAGAGATCTCTCCGGGCACGGCGCTGCCACCCTGCAAACCGTTTTCCCGGAAAGATCCCTCGACTTCGCTCGGGATGACCAAGACTAGGGATCTTCGATAAATCAGGCGCAGCGGCCTACCGATTGCCCTCCGCCGTCCTCAGAGCAGCCCCACCCGGTCCTCGGGAATCGGCAGGAGGTACTGCGGCTCCATCGCTTCCTCGTGGATGCCGAACTCGCCCGTGCCCCGGAAGTCTACCGCGATGAACTGCTCCGAGACGTGCATCACCTCGCCGATACCGTAGAAGGTCGGCGACGGACCATAGTAGACCAAGTCGCCGACGTTGAGCGGTGCCCCATGCCGCGCCTTGCGGAAGTACGGGTACACCGTCGGCAACAACTCCAGCCGGTAGGCCGGGCGGTCTCGTCGGAAAAAGGCAGAGGGTTCCATGGGGAATGACGGAGCGGGCGCGTAAACTACGGCCTGTTTCCGGTGGAAACAGAACCATTCGGCGCGCCCTTCGGTATAGGCGGGGCGGCGCAGGCCGCTCATCTCTTCACGTCTGGCGGGGCTTCGGCGATGCAATACAACGACAAAATTATTGATCGGCAGGTCGGGCGCAACGCTCAACTTTACGCGCAGGCTGTCGCGGAATTAACCTCGGAGGAGGACCGATACCCGTATCTCCGCATTTTGGTATCGGTCATCGAGCAGGCGCACCCGGAGTGGGGGCAGGCCCCGGAGAAGGACCAGCAGATCGCCGAGCTAGCCCACGACCTCAGCGGCGGTGCACTCGACGTGGAAGAGACAGCCCGCGTCGTCCGCGCCCGCGACGAGGAGCGCGGCTATCGATAGACAAATAAGGAGCCAGCGGTACCCCCAGTTATTGACCCGTTT
Source organism: Rhodothermales bacterium (assembly GCA_028284265.1). Lineage (GTDB taxonomy): Bacteria > Bacteroidota > Rhodothermia > Rhodothermales > JANQRZ01 > JANQRZ01. Next base: position 18,738 of record JANQRZ010000017.1, on the reverse strand, counting down.
CATTTTATGAACGTATGTCTATCCTTCGTACTGTAGCCGGGACCGAGATTATCGTCGGAGGATTTGGCCTTGCCTTCACATTACCCTTGCTTGGAGACCGTCTCACTATCCCTGTCTTCTTCGGCTTGGCATTTTGGACTCTAAGCCTCTGGGCAGGATTTGAGTTGTGGCGCGAACGGCCCCTAGGATTACCGCTTTCGATCACAACGTGGGCCGTGCAAATTCTACAGATTTGGGCTCCGTTCGAGCTTTTCGCTATCGCGGGGCCCTACCTCTTCTTCCGCCTATCCAGTCCGTTTAGCTTTAGTCTTGACCTCGGAGTAACGCTTGGTTACGCCTCGCTCAATCCAGACCAACCGGGAGGAGGGTGGGGAGTTAGCCTAAACCATATGCCTCGTGCTGCTATTGATGCGAATAGAGCGCAATCAGATAGAGCGACACGAGCTACTCGAAGCAATTGAGAAGGAGAAACTCCGCCGAGAGGTAAAGTCCGCACAGTCCGACGCAGAGACGCACTAGACGAAAGTCTAAGCTATCCGATCAGGGTTGGCAGCGACAAAGCTGGCCCACGACTTGAACTTGCCCGTCGGTCCGGCCTCGACGCGGCGGGCGTGGCAGAGGGCGACAGCGAGGGCGTCGGAGGCGTCGAGGCCTCGGTCTTCGGTCAGGTCGAGTTGGGCGCGGAGCATGAACCAGACCTGCTCCTTCGCCGCGTTGCCGTTGCCGACGACAGCCTTTTTGATCTCGCGCGGGGCATATTGCGTGACCGGAATCTGGTGGTCGAGCGCGGCCTTCATCACGAACCCCTGCACCTGCCCGAGCTTGAGCATCGCCTGCGCGTTCTTCCCCATGAATGGCATCTCAATCGCCAACTCGTCCGGCGTGTGCTTTTCGATCAGCGCATCCACCGCCTCGCCGATTTTCTGGAGCCGCACCATCAGGTCGAGCTTCGCGGGCGGATCGACCGTGCCGTAGTCGAGCACCGTCTCACGCTTCCCCTCAACGTTGAGCACGCCGAAGCCCGTGTGCCGCGTGCCGGGATCGATGCCGAGGATGATCATGCTGGTTCAGTTCTACAATCAAGACTTGTCATTGCGAGCGTAGCGAAGCAACCCGAAGGCTCGGCGTAGCCAATCTCCTGAGGAATGAGACTTGGTCAGGAGATTGCCACGTCGCTTCGCTCCTCGCAATGACAGTCAGTCCGAAAGGCCTTTAGTCGGACAGGGCAGAAAGCGTGGCCTCGTCCATCTCCAGCGTCGTGAACACGTCCTGTACGTCTTGCAACTCTTCGAGTGCATCCACGAGGCGAAGCACCTTCGCCGCATCGTCCGCGCTGAGACTCGTCGTGGTCGTCGGGAGGCGGACAAGGCCAGCCTCAGCGGGTTTGATGCCTGCGCCTTCAAGCGCGTCCTGCACGGCGGCGAACGCCTCCATCGGGGTCGTGACGACGAAGTGGCCGTCTTCCTGCCTCAGGTCTTCGGCCCCGGCTTCGGCGACGAGCATAAACAGGTCGTCCTCATCCTGCCCCGCAGCGTCGATCTCGAAGAGCCCTTTGCGGTCGAAGAGATACCCGACCGAGCCACTCGTGCCGAGGTTGCCGCCGTGCTTCGAGAAGGCGTGGCGCACGTCGGCGACGGTGCGGTTGGTGTTGTCGGTCAGACACTCGACGAAGATGGCAACGCCGCCGGGGGCGTAGCCCTCGTAGGTCATCTCCTCGTAGTCCGCGCCCTCGATCTCCCCCGTGCCGCGCTTGATGGCGCGCTCGATGTTGTCCTTCGGCATGTTCTCGGCCTTCGCCTTCTCAATGCCGAGCGCAAGGCGCGGGTTCATGTTCGGGTCGCCGCCGCCTTCGCGGGCCGCGATCATCATGTCGCGCGTGATGCGCGCCCAGATTTTGGAGCGCCGCGCGTCGGCGACGCCCTTCTTGCGCTTGACCTTCGACCACTTATTGTGTCCTGCCATCGGTTCCGTGCGTTCGTGGAGTATAGGCCGCAATATACCCTCACCCCCGCCGGGGCGATCCCGCCCTTGTCAGCCATCCATCTCGAAATCGATGTGGTAGTGCTCATCGTGGCGGACCCACGAGCGGCGCTCGGAGAACGATAGCCGTCTTACCTCCGGCATGGCCTCGAAGAGATAGGGTTGAAGCTGCGGATCGAAGATGACGCGGCGGATGCGAAGTCCGTTTGTCTGCGCCACCCGGTCGAGCGCAAGCAGATGGAACCCGAGCGCCTCGTAGTCGATCCTCAAATCGCCGAGTCGCCCCTCTGCGTCGAACTCCTCCCGGTAGCCCCAGAGATTGAACACTGAGGTTGGCAGCGGCACACTACGACCGGCCTCGCTCACGACCGGTGTCATGAAGTCGACCGACAGCCCGTTGCGGTGTGTCTTATGCGGTCGGAACGACCCGCCCGACGGCCAGCCGGTTTCGCCGTAGACGAATCGCAGCGCTGCCGTCTTGGAGTCGGCAGCGAGTGTGGCGTATGAATCGAGGATGGCGTCGTGGACACGCTCATGCACGGCGTTCCGACCGAGCAGTGCGCCGAGGCGCGAGTACGTGCGGAAGTTTTCGCCCGCCGAGGGCAGCCGCTTGCCGTGCTCCAGCCACCCGTCCGATGCCGTGCCGTGACTCACGCTCGGCGCGTCCGACTCGACCGCCCGAAGCACATCATTCCCGAACCAGACGATACCCCACAGCACGATCAGAGCGATCCCCAACCGCACCGCCCATCGCTTCATCGCACGGCCCCGCGCGCATCGACCGGCCACCGCTCGACGACCGCCTCCCCATCGACGACCACCAGTTCCTCCTGCGTGTTGACCGCGACGCAGGCGTGGTTCGGGACGATGCGGACGCGGTCGCCGACGTCGAGCGTGGTCGCACCGGGGACGCGGACCCAGCCGTGCTCCTCGGAGAGCGCGAAGAGGTCGGCGTGCGGCAGGGCGACCATCCGCTCGGGGTTGTAGAGCAGCACGCCGAAGCCGTACGTGCCATAGCCGGTGTCGCTCGTGAACACCTTCTTGCCTGTGTCGAGGAAGAGGCGCGAGCCGCCGCGCTCGTCGGGCTGCTTGGAGATGACGGTGGCGAGTACAGTGAGCGCGCAGTCGGCGAGCGTCGCCGAGCCGAGGGCGACCTGCTCCATGTCGTGGAAGACGTAGTTGCCGGGGCGGATCTCGGTGATCGTGAACGGACCCCGCTCGGTGTTCTCGAAGACCCTCATTGTCGGCGTCGAGCCGATGGACAACTCGGCGTCGGCATCGAGCATCCCAGCATCGTGGAGACGAGTAGCGAGATCGAGCATTCGGTCGCGCTCCTTCTGCATCGTGCGGATCAGGGCAGCCTGTTTCGTCTCGCCTTCGTTCGGGCCAGCGTAGGCGTTTCCGGCGTGGGTGAGGAGACCGACGAGCCGGAGGCCGGGCAGATCGCGGACAGCCTTCGCCAACACCGGAGCCTCAGGGTGATCCCACGCGACGCCGCAGCGCCCGTACCCGGTATCCACCTCAATCAGCACCTCGGCTTCGGTATCGCGTTCTGCGAAGAAGGCTGAGGCCCGCCGCGCCCCTTCGACCGTATCGACGCAGAACGAGACGCGCACCCCGCGTTCCATCAGCCGATAGAGCCGCGTCCACTTCGCCTCGCCGACGACGCAGTACGCAAGCCGGATATCCCCGAACCCGGCCTCGGCGAACACCTCGGCCTCTTCGGGCTTGGCGACGGTGATACCGCGTGCGCCGCCTTGGATCTGCCGCCGTGCGATGGCGACGGACTTGTGGGTCTTGAGGTGTGGTCGGAGTGCGACGCTCTGCGCGTCGGCCCGCTCCTGCATCCGGCGGAGGTTAGCGTCGAGGCGAGGCTGCTCCACGAGCAGACGCGGCGTGTCGAGATCGGAAAGAATCATGCGATGCTAGAGAAAGCGGAGACCCAAGCTACGCCGCACTGCAATGTCCTACTTCACTCCGACCTTGGTGTGTACGTCGACCGGTCGTACTCGGGCGATCTGCTCTGCTAGCTGCAAGCGGCGAATCGGCTTGGTGAGATAGCCATCCGCTCCAGCGTCGAGGCACTGTTCCCGATCGCCTTCCATGGCGTTTGCCGTCAGTGCCAAGATCGTCGGCTGCACCTCCGCAGCCAAGTCCGTGCGGATGCGGCGTGTCGCAGCAAGTCCATCGAGGGTGGGCATCTGAATGTCCATCAGCACGAGGTCGTAGGGAGCCGATACCTCAGCCGCCTCCAACAGCGTGCTCAGCGCCTGCGCACCGTCCCCGACGATGTCAGCCTGGATGCCGAGCCGAGCCAGCAGGTGGCGAACCACCGTCTGGTTGACCACATCGTCCTCAGCAACGAGTACCCGGAGGCCGTGCTCTGGGAGCGCCTGCGGTGCCTCGGCCAGCGCCGTGGCGACGAGTGGAGAGCTGTGCTGTAGGCTGTCGGCGACCGGCGCTTCGATGCAAAGCGTGAACGTAGACCCTTGCCCGCGCTCGCTGGCCGCGGTCAGCGTTCCTCCCATCAAGACCGCTAGGCGCTGGGAGATGGTCAGACCTAGCCCGGTGCCGCCGTACTCGCGCGTCGTCGAGGCATCCGCTTGGGTGAAGCTGTCGAATACAACCCCCAGCTCCTCCTGACTCATCCCGATTCCAGTGTCCACGACCTCGAACTGCAACTGGCTTCCATCGCGCCCGACGCGCAAGGTGACGCTCCCTCGGTGCGTAAACTTGACTGCGTTCGAGAGCAGATTGAGCAACACTTGGCGCACCTTCGTCGGATCGCCGAGCGCATTCGGGGCAAGGCCAGTCGCCACCTCAAGGTGAAGCTGGAGACCCCGCTCAGTCGCCTGAACGTGAACCACATCGAGCGCCTGCTGGGCGAGTTCGGCGGGCGCGAAACGCACAGACTCGACCTCAACGCTTCCCGCCTCTATTTTCGACAGGTCAAGCACATCATTGATGATGTTGAGCAGGGCCCCGGCGCTCGTTCGGATGATATCGATCGATTCCTGCTGCTCATCCGTGAGAGGCGTGTCCGCAATGAGGTCGGCCATGCCGACAATCCCGTTCATCGGCGTCCGAATCTCGTGACTCATCGTCGCCAAGAACTCCGATTTGAGGCGAGTAGCCGCCTCGGCCTCCTCTCGGGCGACCGCATAGTCTTGGTTGAGGCGAGTCAAGGCTCGCTCCGTCTGGAGACGAATCGCTGTGGTAGCTGTGACGGCCAGTGCTATCACTAGCGTACACGTCGTGATGATGACAGCATCGGCGTTGGAGAGCACCCCGAAGATGGCCGTCAAAAGAATCACGAGGCAGGTGAACGCTGCGTAGGGCAACACGCCCCACCATTTCCGCGAAAGCATCCCCACGAGGGTGCAACCGATGGTCGGCACCAGCATCGTCCAGAGCAGATCGCTATCGATTCCTCCCCCTAGTGAAACAGCGAGATCGAAGCCCGTGCCTATGTAGGTCAGCGCAATGATCGTTTGTCCAGACCACCTCCTGAGAGCGGACACGCGCGCCGTCGCGATGCCTACCAGAATGATGCCTCCGTAGAGAGCGATCATTGCCATGAGATCAGCACGGGACAACTGGCTACTGAGCACCAGATTGATACACAGCCCCGTCATGCCTACGAGGATGATGAAGGCAATGTGGAACCGTGAATAGTCGATCGGGGGTCTAGTCATTCCACGTATCGTTTTCGGCGACGACGTCCATAGGGAAAGTCTGACTGAGACAGATTGTATACGCCGCCGACCCTATCGACCTCTGCTGCATGCAAGGATAGCGCAAAAAGCGCGGAGCCAAAAGCAACCACCGTGCGTGCCACCCTACCCTGTTTCTTCCTCTATCCCCAACCGTCATGAACATTGGCATTCTCGGCTCCGGCGATGTGGGCCGCACCCTCGGCGCAGGCTTCGCCGCGGGCGGCCACGACGTCCGCCTCGGCACCCGCTCCCCTGACCGCGACGATCTCCAAACGTGGGCTTCGGACACGGGCGCGACCGTCACCACCTTCAACGACGCGGCGGCCTTCGGCCACATCCTCGTCCTAGCGGTCGGCTGGGACGGCGTCGAAAACGCAATTCGCCTTGCCGGTCGCGACCACTTCGCAGGCAAAACGATCCTCGACGCGACCAACCCGCTCGACTTCTCCGACGGCACCCTCCGCCTCGCCGTGCATGGCGAGGACTCGTCCGGTGAGCGCGTGCAAGCGTGGCTCCCCGACGCCCACATCGTCAAGTGCTTCAACACCGTCGGGGCCGATCAGATGGTGAACCCCGAACTGGAGGGCGGCCCGCCAACGATGTTCATTGCAGGCAACGACGACGGCGCGAAGAAGACCGCCGCCGAAGTGCTTGACGCCTTCGGGTGGGAAGCAGTAGACCTCGGCGGGATCGAGATGTCGCGTCACCTCGACGCGCTCGCCATTATCTGGATCACCCACGCGATGCGAGCGAAGTCCCGCAACCACGCCTTCAAACTGCTGACTGATTAGAAGCTGTTTGGGTCGCGGCCTGCGGTCGGCTGTGGCCATCCACTGCGGCGTCGCGCTCCTTCCTCAAGCAGCTTCTTAGGCGTTGCGGTCGGGGCGATGGAGACGGCGAGTGAGCAGCGTGTAGACGACGAGGCTCCCTACTGAGAGCACAACCGACACCCCGACAAGCCGCAATACCGCCCCCTCGCCGCCAACGCTGTTCAACTCGGAAAAGATGGCGAGCGGGATGGTCTGCGTTCGTCCGGGAATATTGCCCGCCACGACGATGGTCGCGCCGAACTCGCCCAGCGCTCGGGCGAAGGCGAGCGCGGCTCCGGCGGCGATCCCGCGCGCGGCGAGCGGCAGCGTCACCTGCCGGAACACACTCCAGCGCGTCGCGCCGTCCACACGGGCGGCCTCCTCCCATTCCGGGTCCACCGCCTCGAATGCCACCCGCGCCGTCTGAACGAGGAGCGGAAAGCCCATCACCCCGGCAGCGACGGTCGCGGCGATCCATGAGAAGGCAACGTTGTCTGAGAAGAGAACTAGTAACCCGTAGCCTGTCACGACGGGCGGCAGCACGAGCGGAAGCTGCACGAGGTTCTCGACGATCAGTGGCACCGCCCCTCGCCGCCGCGCCAGCCCGTAGGCCAACGCCGTCCCGATAGGTAAGCTCACCGCCGTCGCAATGCATGCAACACGGAGCGAGAGCACGACGGCACCCCACTCGGCTTCGCTCATGGCCGAACCTCATCGCGTGGACCAAAGCCGAAGCGCTGCCACACGACCTCACGCTCTGCGGCCCGGATGAACGCCACGAACGCTTCGGCGTGCTCCGGGTGCGGAGCCGTCACCGGAACAGCCACGGTATAGCGAATGTCTGGCGCAAACTGCTCCGGCCAGTCGAGGAGAACATGCACCCCTGAGGCCGCCCGCACGTCCGAAGCATAGACGATGCCGACCGGAGCCGCGCCGGTCTGCACCGCTGCGACTACGGCCCGCACGTCGAGCATTGGAACGATCTGCTCGGCGAGATCCGTCCACAAGCCAGCTTGTTCCAGCCCGTCGCGGGCGTACTGGCCCGCCGGAACGTGCGCGGGATCAGCGAGAGCGATACGCTCGAAGCGCTTCAGGTCGGCGAGGCTCCCGAGCGGTGCAACCTCATCCTGACCGATGACGACAAGGTGGTTGCTGACGAGGGGCCGTGCCGGAGCACGGAGCCGAAACCTGTTGTCTAGGTATCCGGTCCACACCGGGCTTGCCGAGAGCAACACATCGGCGGGGGCACCCTGCTCGATCTGCCGCGTTAGCAGGGACGACGCGCCGACGCTCACCACTACATCCACCTCGGAATGCAGTGTCTCGAATTGTGCCTCCATCTCATGCATCACGTCCGTGAGCGACGCTGCGGCGAAGATGAGTAACACCTCTCGCTCTAGCTGCGGTCGGCATCCGGCGAACCAGTACCCGATCAGAGCGACAGTCCAGATTCCGACCCAGCGGACCCGGATCATCCGCTCGCGGTGCCGGACGCCCCCTGGAGGCGGTCCAGTTCCTGCTCGGCGCGCTGCCGGACAGGATCGCCCGACTCGGTCAAGCCGATGACTTTCTCGAACTGCTCCTGCGCCTGGTCTGTCCGGTTGATCTGCGCCAGCATCAGCCCGAAATTGAAGTTGGCCCGGACGTGGTCGGGGTCTTCGGCGAGCACCTCCTTCACCGTCTCGACGGCCTGCATTGGGTTCTGCCCGTCGTTGAGATACGCCGTCGCGAGGTCGGTTCGCACGTCAAGGTCGGTATCGTCGAGGGCAACAGAGCGCTCGTAGTTCTGGGCTGCGAGTTGGGCGTAGGTGGTGCGATCGGGGCCTTGCGTGCGGAGCATGTGGGCGAGGTAGAGGGACCCCGCATCGGCCCATGCGAGCGCCGTCTGCCGCGCCTCGGCGACCTCCTGCTGCACCGGGGCGGCCAGCGCGAAGGCCCCGTTGCGAGCGTAGAGCGCTGCGAGTTCCTCCTGCTTCGCCAGCCGCTCGTCGCCCGTGGCGGCTTCGATCTCATCTTCAAGTGCCGCAACCTGAGCCTCTACTTCTGCCGATAGCGCGGGAGCCGTCGGAGCCGGAGGTGGGGTCGTCGTGCCCGTTGGCGTCGAGGGCGTCGTGTTCGGTCCGTCCGAACTGGCCTGGGTGATGAAGAAGAGCACGAGCACAGCCAGTACCGCTGCTCCGACGAGTGTGAGCGCTCGCTTCCCGGCGTCGGAGGGGGGGCGTGCGGGAGCACCTGTGGCCGAAGCAGCAGCCGTTGAGACGGGCACGACGGGCGTCGTCTCCACAACCGGCACGCTGCCTGCCGGGACAGCACCTTCGGGTGCCTCCGTGGTCACGAGGGCCTGACCGCACTGGTAGCAAAACCGGGCATAAGCGGGGTTTTTCGTTCCGCAGTTCGTGCAGAAAGGCCCAGCCTCCTCACCCGGCGTCTCGGCAGGAACCGCTGGCTCGGGCGGAGCGGCGACAGGTTCTGGATCGGGCGTGTGTTCTTGCTCTGCCACCGGCTCGTCGCCGAGCGTGTGGCCGCAGAGGTCGCAGTGCGTGGAACCGGATGCGAGGCGGGCACCGCAGGCCGGGCAGACGGGAGGGTTCATCGCGGACTTTTTCAGCGTGGAGGGGGTGGGAAAGAAAGGAGGGAACGGAGGGAGAAGCAAGAGAAGAGCACGAGGAATGCAGCGACCTTGCTCTCCAAGCCCTCCCCGCTCTCCACGCCCTAGCCCCTCGCCCGTCGCTCGGCGGCAAGGTGGGCCTCATTCACGATGCGCCGGAACTCCTGCGATGCCTTGAAGACCGGTACAAAGTGGCGCGGCACCGCCACCGGCTCATCGGTCTGCGGGTTGCGGGCCGTGCGAGCCGCACGCTCCTTCACCCGAAACGACCCGAACCCGCGTAGCTCCACCGACTCATCGGCTTCGAGGGCTTCGCGGACGGTGATCATGAAGCCGTCGATGACGGCCTCGGTTTCGAGCTTGGTCAGCCCGGTGCCTTCGGCGATGCGGTCTACGAGATCGGCTTTGGTCACGGCAGGAAAGGGTTGGTCGGCGCGGGCACGGGTCAACGTGTGGCGACGTTGTGGTCCCCCAAGATAGGGTATGCACTGCGTGCAGTAGCACGACTAGGTTCACTGAACGCATCCGGCGTGCCGTACACATCATCGTCGTTGCGTCCTCTTATGGTCACGCCTACCTTGCGCTCGCTCTCGCCTGACGTCTCCCTTATGCGCTTCGCCTTCCTCTTCGTTCTACTCACGGCCCCCGCTCTCGCCCAGCAGTCCGCACCGTGGCAGCAAGCTGTCGCCTACGAGATGGACATCCACCTCCAAGCCGACCGCCACCGCCTCCACGGCCAGCAGCGGCTTGTCTATTCTAATAACTCGCCAGACACGCTCCGGCAGGTCTACTACCACCTCTACTTCAACGCCTTCCAGCCGACCTCGATGATGGCCGAGCGCAACCGCGTGCTCCCCGACCCCGACGGTCGCGTCGTGCCGCGCATCTTCAATCTTGGGCCGGATGAGATCGGCTGGCACCGCGTCCGCTCGCTCACGCAGGACGGCCAAGCGGTCACGTATCGGGTAGAGGACACAGTTCTCGAAGTAGACCTCGCCCGACCGATCCTGCCGGGTCGCTCGACCGTCTTCGAGATGGCGTTCACCTCGCAGGTGCCGCTTCAGACGCGGCGCAGCGGACGCGATAGTCGCGAGGGCATCGACTATTCGATGGCGCAGTGGTACCCGAAGATGGCGGCCTACGACGCCATCGGCTGGCACGCCGATCCGTACATCGGACGCGAGTTCTACGCACCGTTCGGGACGTTCGACGTGCGGCTCACGCTGCCCGCCGAGTATGTCGTCGGCGCGACGGGCGTGCTCCAAAACCCGGACGAGGTCGGGCACGGTTACGACCAGCCACCGGGCCTCGGCCCGATGAACCCTGGCCCCGCCACTGCTGCCGACTCGATGACGTGGCACTTCCGCGCCGAGCAGGTCCACGACTTCGCGTGGGCTGCTGACCCAGACTATGTCTATGAGCAGCACCTCGTCAACGACGTGCCGGGACGGAGCGAACCGGTCACGGTCCATCTGCTCTACGAACCCGCCGTGGCTGCCGGGTGGCAACGCCTCGGCGAGGGCACAGCAGAAATGGTGCGATGGTTTAGCGCGCGCCTCGGCCCGTATGCGTGGCCGCAGTTCACGGTCGCACAAGGCGGCGATGGCGGGATGGAGTACCCGATGCTGACGCTCATCACCGGGCGGCGGTCGCCTGTCTCGGCCCTCGGCGTGACTGCGCACGAACTGGGCCATATGTGGTTCTACGGTATGGTTGGGTCGAACGAGAGCGACTTCGCGTGGATGGACGAGGGGTTCACCGGCTTGGTCGACAGCGAGGCGTTGCGGCACGTTCTCGTCGTGCAGGGCCTCGCGCCGCCCGGCCCGGTCAGCCACGCCGGAGCGCGGGCGCGCATCGCCCAACTCCAGCGGCTCGGTCTCTACGAACGGCCCAACACACCGTCCGACTGGTTCGAGACGAACACCGGCTACGGCGCGGGGTCGTACTCCGCAGGCGAAGCCCTCGCCGACCTGCTCGGCTACGTGATGGGCGACGACCTGCGCGACGAGTTTCTCCGCGAGTACGTCCGCCGCTTCACCTTCCGTCACCCCTACCCTGCCGACGTACTCGCCGTGGCGCAGGACGTGAGTGGCCTCCAACTCGACTGGCTCTTCGAGCAGTTCCTCAATGGGGCCGCGCGCTACGACTATGCCGCCACCTCGCTCAACGTGGAGCGCGCTCCTTCAGGGTTTAACTCCACGATCACGCTGGAGCGCAAGGAGCCGGGCGTCCTCCCTGTGGACCTTCGCCTCCGCTTCGCCGATGGGACCGAGCAATGGATGACGGTCCCGCCGACGGTCATGCACGGACACAAGGCGGTACCCGAATCGTGGACCGCCGCCGACCCGTGGCCGTGGACCTCGCCGACGTACACGCTCACCGTGGACGGCGACGTGCGCGAGGTGCAGATCGACCCCGACAACCGGATGCTCGACTTCGACCCGTCGAACAATCGCATCCGGCGTTTCGGCTCGGACGTGCCGCGCCGGTTCGCCGGACTCTATGCCCAGCCCAACCCAGCCTCGAACGCGACGACCTACGCACTCTCCTCGATCACCGCCTACTCGCACGACTACGGCATCGGCATCGGCGCGCAGCTTCGGAGCGTGTGGCCGAACGACCGAGGCTCGCTCCAACTCGGCCTCACCCTCTGGCCACAAGTAATCGCCGATGATCGGCAAGGCTTCGATCTCGAAAGCCTGCCACTCATCCCACCCAGCGACGACCCGTTTCCACCTCCCTTCCCATCGCCCGGCGAGGCGTTCGGTGCGTCTCTGTTAGATGGGATTGACTACAGCGCGGTCGTCACCCGGCGACTTTACGGCCTCGGGCCGCTCGACGAACTGCGGCTCGGCTTCGAAAAGCACCTCGGGATTCTGGAGAACCGGGTGTCGCTGACGAAAGTGCTCGGGCGCTACCCGACGCTGCACTCGTGGGACCACACCCTCACCTTCACCCTCGGCCACCAGCACCGCACGACCGACCGCGCCTTCGAGGACTTCGATCCTATCTCCCCCTTTCCCGCCGACTTCGACTTCACTGATGCCTACGGCCTCGACACGGGATTCGGCGAGGACCACCTGCTCTCGGCCCGGCTCGACTACCGCGTCGGCGACGCCCGGAACGAGTTCACCGCGTCCGTCGAGATCGGCGGGGCGACGGGGCAGTACGAAGACAGCTTCCCCGGCCCCGACGCTGTCTCGTCGCTGAACGCCAACCGGCTGCTCGTGACGGCAACGAAGACGACAGGCCTCGGGCCGCTCGAAGGCGTGGCGCGCTTCGCGGTCGGGCTAGGGTCGAATCGGCTGAGTCCGCAGAAGCAGTTCCGCCTCGGGGCCTCGTCGGTGGAGACGGCGTGGCGGAGCGATGCCTACCGCGTGCTCGCCGCCGTCCCGGGCAATCCGCAGGCCGACGGGCACTTCTTCGCGCTCTCCGGCATCGGGCCGACAGCGTACCTGCTGCGTAAGCCGTACCCGCTCCCGACGGACTTCCCGTTCGTCAGCCCGCCTCAGAACCAGCGCATTGCCGGAAACGAGTTGCTCGCCGGGACTCTGGCGCTCCGGTTGCCCGTGCGCTTCGCAGGCCAGAGCCAAGAGATGCAGGCCCTCCTCGCCCCGCTCCGACTGGAGGTCTTCAGTGGATTCGGAGCGGTGACGTCTAGCGTCGCCAACTTCGACCTCGACGACTTCGTCGCCGATGCCGGGCTCGGCGTGCGCTACGATGTCGGGGCGCTCACTCAGTACGCGGGCTTTTCTCGCTTCGCAAGCGTGGTCGCCCAGTCGGACGTGCTGCGCGGACTGCACCTCGTCGCCAAGTTTCCCGTGTGGGCGAGCGAGCCGGAGCGCATCGGGCCGGACGAAGAGGCGTTCGGCTTCCGGTGGTTGATCGGGATCGAAGCGGGCCTATGACGCCGTCTTGCTAGCGCCTTGCTACCCGCCGGGGCCTTCATCTCGCTTTCGCGATGACCCCGGCGGGTATATCTCGCTGCTCTAAGCGTCTGCTTCGGCCTCGGCAGTCATGGTCGGAGCGGCAGCGCTGACGTTGAGGATCAGCCGCACGTCATTCTCGATGAGATCGTCGGCAGCCCCGGTGTAGTTGATACCCCAGTTGGTGCGGTTGATGATGAAGTCGGCGGTGGCTTGCACGGTGTTGTCCGCGACGGTGATCGAGGCCGGGAAGGTGACGGCGTGCGTCTGCCCATGCATCGTGAGGTTGCCCGTCACGAGGTGCGTCGCGCCCGCCGAGTCGACCGGCGTAATCTGGTCGGCCTGAAACTGCGCCTCGGGGTAGGTCTCTACATCGAAAAAGTCGGCGCTCATGAGGTGGCCGGTCAGCCGCTCGGTGTCGCTCCAGATCGAGCGCGTGTCGATGGCGACATCGATGCCCGTCACGTTGTTGTCCGCGACAGAGACGGTACCGGTGAACATGTTGAAGCCGCCGTCGTGCGCACGGGTGACTTTCGCGGCGCGCCAGTTGATGGCGCTCTGTGTGGTGTCGATGGGCAGCGCCTCGCCTTCTGACTCGGCGACGGTGACGGCCTCGCCGGTCTGCGCCTCGGGCGCATCGCCGACGTTGCCGCAGGCGGTGAGGAGGAGGACGGTGGGGAGAATCCAGATATAGCGGAGGGTGGTGTGCATGGCGGTAGTAGATAGCGGAGACGGTGAGAGGGAAGATAAAACCACAGCGAACGCGATGTTCTCGATTCCTCAGCGCCCCTGCTGGACACGCTGGGCGAGGCGTTCTAGTTCGGAGGCTTTCTGCTCGGCGGCCTCCACCCCGGCTTGGAAGATGATCTCCTTCTCTTGGCTGAAGGAGAAAAGCCCAAGCGCACCGACCTGCGGGACAACAAGCACGTCCGGGCGGTAGGTTTGAAGCCGGAATCCCTCAAGCTGGGCCATCATGATATCGAGCGCCCGCTGGACCACTTCGAGGCCGTTCGGCCGGTCGTCCTGTGCACGACTAAAACGCTGGCGAAACTGCTCGGCCCACAACCCGAGGCCCACCTTCTGCTCCACCTCGTCGTCCGGCTCATCGAGCGTACCATCGCCGAGCGGGTGGAGCGCACCGATGCGCTTATAGAGTTGGACGCCTACGGTGTAGGCCGCGCCGTGGTTGACGAGCGCCGAGACCGGGACATTGTTGCACACCCCTCCGTCAATCAGCAGCCGACCGCCGATGCGGACGGGGGCAAAGATGCCCGGTAGCGCACATGAGGCAAGGATCGACTCCACAAGTGGTCCCCGGTCAAGGATCACCTCCTTGCCCGTCTCCAGTTCTGTGGTGACGATGTAGAGCGGCAGGTCGAGGTCTTCGATGCGACGGTCGCCGAGGTGGCCGCGGAGCATCTCGGCAAAGTCGTCAGCGGAAACGAGTCCGTATCGGTCGAACCGGAGTGAGAAAAGCGCGCGCGTCCGCTGACTCCGCATGACTTCAGCGAGGCGCTCGGCCGAGAAACCTGCGGCATAGTAAGCCGCCGTAACCGCGCCTGCGCTGCACCCAGCCACGAGGTCGGCCCGCAGACCGTAGCGCTCCAGTACGGTCAACACACCGATGTGAGCCCATCCACGCACGCCGCCGCCGCCAAAGGCGAACCCAAGCGTGTCGGCAGGCAGAGAGGAGGGCGACATGGTAGACATGGGAAGAGCCGGGGCGCGAATCAACCGACATGACCCACGACAGTTTCGGACCCGACCAACCACTGGTAGTGGGTCAGTTTGAAAAGTAGCGACCGAAACGACGGGAACCCCGCGTCGTATACTCCCGCATGAAGAACGGCAAAGCCAAACGGCCCCGCGATGCGAACCAGTTAGCGAAGCTGGTTACGGACATCGCCACAGGTGAGGTTGACGACTGCCTCACGCCAGAGGAGGAACGGGCGCGGAAGGCGGGCAAGGCCGGGGGCAAGAAGCGGGCGGAGAAGCTGACGCCGGAGCGCCGGAAAGAGATTGCGAAGCGGGCGGCGGAAGCGCGGTGGAAGCGCGACGGATGATGTTTCGCTAGGAAGATTGTAGCGAAACCCGAAATAAATATGGGTTGTGGGTAACGTGGGCATAAGTGGTAAGCGCGTCACCGGAGCGCGCAATACAGACGATTCAGGGTGATTCTGAGTTAACTATTCCGCCCGGCGGTGTCAATCCGTTCACCTTGAAGGGGTTTCAAAGTGCATCAAAGTGCATCAAAGAGCGCAGACTAAGAGCGTAGAGGTTGCCATAGCTCTGCGCCCGTCGTAATTTGGCTCCCAATGCACCGTCAACCGGGGCCGCTTTCGGCGGGCTGACACATGAACCCTCTCTATAAGAAGTACTACGAGGACGCGACCCAAACGCGCGAATCCATCGAGCAGGAAGTGCGCTCTTTGCTAGAGCAGCACGGTGAACTGCTTGGGCGCTATAACCAAGCCATTGAGGCGCAGTCCGGCCTCGCGGAAATGATCGGGTTGGCAGCGCCTTCTGCCTCTCTGCTCTCAAGCCTCAACCCCTTGCTGGGGGCGGGCCAGCCAGACATCGCAAAGGAGGCGGAGTCTGAGGAGCCTTTCGACCCCGATTCTGAGGAAATGACGCCTAGCGTTCGGGCGGCGATGGATTCCGACATAGCGATGCGCGACCGGGCCGACCTAGAACTATTCCGGGGCATTGAGGAGCTAGGCCCCGATGGTCAGCGCCTTGCTCTTTACGAGCGCATCATAGGCAAGGGCATTGAGGTTACGCAGCCGTCTGTCGAACACCGTATCAGGCGTTACATCAAGGCAGGGGTACTAGAGCGAGTTGAGTCCCCGCGTGGGCGACGGTACAATCACTACCGCATCGTCACAACCGACGAGCTTGAATCTGAACCAGAGCCAAAACCGAAGGCTGACGAGTTGGACTTCGACCGTTCCCCGAACGGCAATGGCTGGATGGCTTCACACCTTGGCGCTGAATAGCGCACCCACAGATATGACGATGCCCAAGCCCCCATAAAGCACAGAAGGGATGCCGAATGGCACCCCCTCTGACGTGATTTTGAGGCCCGCCGTGATCTTGGTTTTCCAGTCCCGGTGATCGGCGGTGACCTCATTCAACATCCGCGACCGTTCCCGGTGCGCGTTGTTGGCGTTCGTGTACCGAATATACGAAGGTTGACAGTTCACAACCGGGGACGCGGCGCAAAGACGCCAAGAATCCCCATGAAGCCCCGCCAGACCCGCATTTTTCTCCAGCACGCGCCTCGCTTCGGACACTTCATCCCGAGTCGGCGTGTCGAAAACTTCCTCTACTCGCTCACCGATCCCGACGAAGAGCTGCTGTGGCGCTACTGCTTGGAGTACGTCGCTGGCGAGAGCTTCCACCGTCGGATCGCTGACCGGATGCTTATCCCCGGCGCTTGTGCTTACTCCGTCGTGAGCACCGCCGTCAGCCCTCTGTTGCCGAACTTCCACCTCGTCTATTCGGTGGAGCGTTACGAGGGCGATTTCCTCTGTCGGTTGGACGGCTTTACGATGGGGAAGGTGCCGAAGCGCGTCCAGGTAACGCCGATCACTCGGCTCGCTTTGGCGGCGTAGAAATACGCTAATTTAGTCTGACCGATATGCTTAGGTGTGACGTGTTGATGTCACACCTAGAGGGTACATTATGTCCATGAACAAGCTAGACATAAGAACCCGAACACAAATCCTCCATATGCTCTGTGAGGGCAGTTCGATGCGGTCTATCTCCCGCATCACCGGGGTCAGCAAAAACACCGTGTCGAAGCTCTTGGTGGACGCGGGCCGGGTCTGTGCCGAGTATCAGGACCGGGTGTTTCGGGGGCTTATCTGTCGGCGGGTTCAGGTTGACGAGATATGGTCGTTCTGCTACGCGAAGCGGAAGAACGTGGCAACGGCGAAAGCCGCCCCGGAAGGCGCGGGCGACGTGTGGACATGGACGGCTATCGACTCCGATACGAAGCTGGTTATGAGTTGGCTTGTCGGCGGGCGCGATGCCGAGTACGCCGCCGCGTTCATGGACGATCTAGCGAGCCGGGTGAGGAACCGGATGCAACTCACGTCGGACGGCAACGCGCCGTACTTGGAAGCCGTTCACGGGGC
Organism: Rhodothermales bacterium; assembly: GCA_028284265.1. Lineage (GTDB taxonomy): Bacteria > Bacteroidota > Rhodothermia > Rhodothermales > JANQRZ01 > JANQRZ01. The sequence continues at coordinate 1,560 of JANQRZ010000017.1, read as the reverse complement.
GTTCGGGTTCGCTGTGGACTACGCCCAACTCGTCAAGGTCTACGGCGCGGCCCCGGACAGTTGGGGCGGGAAGTACAGCCCGCGCAAGTGCATCGGATCGGAGAAGCGGGCGTTCATCGGCAACCCTGACGAGCGGGCGGTATCGACTTCCCATGTGGAGCGCCAGAACCTCACGATGCGGATGCACATGCGCCGGTTTACCCGGCTCACCAACGGCTTCTCAAAGAAGGTGGAGAACCACGCGCACGCCGTCGCCCTCCATTTCATGTACTACAACTTTTGCCGCGTCCACACGACGCTCCGGGTCACGCCCGCGATGGAGGCGAGGGTAACGAAGCGACTGTGGGAAGTGTCGGACATCGTGAAGCTGCTAGAGGAGGAGGAAGCGAAAGTCGACCGGACACGCGGCCCGTACAAGAAATCGGAGGGGTAACTTTCAAACTGACCCACTACCCAACCACTTGCCAGTTTGCCAGAGGGGGTCGCTATTTCGTACCTTTAGCGCTGTTTTGATCCCTTTCCTTCGGTAGCCGTGCATGTCTCCAACGCACTGCTGGACCGACCTCTTCCGAATCGAGCGTCCGCATGAGAGTTTTGTTCGTAGCAGGCGAAGTGGCCCCGTTCTCCACCTCCACCGAGGCCGCCCAACTCGCCCGCGATCTACCTGAGCACCTCCAGGAACACGCCGGGGTCGAGACCCGGATCATCATGCCGCGCTACGGGACCGTGTCGGAACGGCGCAACCGGCTTCACGAGGTCATCCGACTCTCCGGCAGCGACATCTCGGTGGGCGAGACGACGGAGACGCTCAAGGTGAAGGTGGCTTCGATTCCCGGCATCCGGCTCCAAGTCTACTTCATGGACAACGTCCATTACTTCAAACGCAAAGGCCTCTTCCGGGACCGGAGGACCGAGGAACTATTCGAGGACAACGCCGAGCGGGCGCTCTACTTCGGGCGGGCCGCCCTCACCACCGTCGAGAACCTCGGCTGGGCCCCGGACGTGGTCCACGCCGTCGGCTGGATCGCGGGCTATGTGCCAATGCTGCTGAAAAACGAGTTCGCCGACCGCGACCTATTCGGCGACACGAAGACGGTCTACACGCCCGATGACGCCGAGGTAGACGTACGCCTCACCGCCGACCACGCCGTAGGCTACGGCGTGCCCGACGACGCAGGCGACCAAGAAGCACGCGAAGTCGGGGCCGCTTTTGCCGATGCCGTCGCCTCCGGCGAGGACGACAGCCTCAACCTGAACGGCGAACCGCCGGAGATCGCCGAGCGAGCCGCCGCATTCTACAGCGCCCTCCTCGCCTAAGCTCTGCTGCAAGGAACGCCGCGCCGACGCGGTGGTACGCCCTAGTTGTCCCGGTGGCCCCCGCCTCCGGCTGTATATTCTGTGTTCTCTTTCTCTTCTGCCCCACCCAGCACCCGAACACTCATGGCAAAGATCGATGTCGTCATGCCCAAGATGGGCGAAAGCGTGATGGAAGGCACCGTGCTCACCTGGTCCAAGGCCGTCGGCGACGAGGTCGAACTCGACGAGACCCTCCTCGAAATC
>JANQRZ010000010.1 GCA_028284265.1 Rhodothermales bacterium | reverse complement strand
CGTCGTTCGACGCACGGGGCATGGCCTCGGGGATCTACGTGTACCACCTCGTGGCGGGTGAGCAGACGGTGGCGGGTCAGATCAGCCTGACGCGCTAGGCGCAGCACGAAGTAGTGGAAGTACGGCGGCGGTCGGGGGCATCCTCCGGCCGCCGCTTCTCTGTTTTAGCGCTGGCCCCACGACAGCTTGTCGCGGATCGTCTGGAAATAACCCCGGCCCGGCAGCCGGACGAGGCGGACGCCGTGCGCGGCCCGGCGGATTAGAATCTCCGCCCCGTCGCCTTCGATGAGGTCGCTCGTCCCGTCGTAGGCCAAAAGGAACGGCTCGCCGCGCGTCGTCACCTGAAGCGCGATCTCGACACGTCCGGGGAAGACGATAGGCCGCGTCGTGAGTGTGTGCGGTGCAATCGGGGTGATGACGACGGACTGTGAGTCGGGCGCGAGGAGAGGGCCGCCCGCGGCGAGGGAGTAGGCCGTCGAGCCGGTCGGCGTGGCGATGATGAGGCCATCGGCCCAGTAGTCGTTGAGGTAGTAATCATCGACGTGGACGCGCACATCGATCATCGAGGCGGAGCCGCTCTTGGCGACCACGAAGTCGTTGAGCGCCCAACGCGGCGGATCGGCTTGACCGTTCACCGTGGCCTCCAGCACCTCGCGCTCTTCGATCTCGTGCAGTCCATCCTCGATCTGCCGAATCGTTTGTTCTAGGTCGCCTACCTCGGTCCCGGTCAGAAACCCGAGCCGTCCGATGTTGACCCCGAGGATCGGCGTCTCGCGCGTTCCGATCTGGTGGGCTGCGTTCAGCAGTGTCCCGTCGCCGCCGAACGAGAGCACGAGGTCGGCGGTCGTGGCGAGGTCGTCGGTGGTGCAGCTTTCAGCCGTGGGCGTAGCGACGAGGCCGCGCTCGGCGAGGCCCGCGGCGACACGCTCGTCGAGGCAGAACGAGAGGGTCTCGTCTTGGAGCCAGTGGATCAGGTCGGCGGCGGGCTGCCAGAGCTTGTCCTTGTTCGTGTTGCCGGTGATACCGTAGACCATGATCGGGGCGAGAGAAGAGGTCGAGGGCTGAGGGGTCGAAGATAGACTGCGTAGATGCTCGGCGGGGTTGATGGCTTTGTGATATCCCGAAGCAGCACGCGGCGTATGTTCTCTCGACCTCACGCATCGCCAAGCCATGAACGTCGCCATCATCGGGAACGGGATCGCCGGGATCACTGCCGCCCGCCACGTCCGCAAGCTGGACCCCGACGCCCGGATCACGGTCATCTCGGCTGAGACCGACCACTTCTACTCGCGGACCGCGCTCATGTACATCTACATGGGCGACATGACCTACACCCACACCAAGCCTTACGAGGACTGGTTCTGGGAGAAGAACAAGATCGACCTGCTCCGCGAGTTCGTGGAGCGCGTCGATACCGGGGCGAAGCAGTTGCACTTCCGATCAGGCGGCAAGTTGACCTACGACAAACTGCTCCTGGCAACCGGCTCCGTGCCGCGCTTCGCCGGATGGCCGGGCGAGAACGTCGCTGGCGTTCAGGGTTTCTACAGCATGCAAGACCTCGACCGGATGGAGGAGGGGACCGTTGGAGCACGCCACGCTGTCGTGGTTGGCGGTGGGCTGATCGGGGTTGAACTGGCCGAGATGCTGCACACGCGCGAGATCGGGGTGACGCTCCTCGTGCGGAGCGACTGGTACCTCCCGGCGGCGCTCCCCGAGGAAGAAGGCCGCATGGTCAACGAGCACATCCGCGCTCGTGGCATCGACCTCCGGCTGGAGACCGAACTGGCGGAGGTGCTGCCGGACGAGGCAGGCCGCGTCCGGGCCATCCGCACCAACCACGGCGACGAGATCGAGGCGCAATGGGTCGGCATCGCAATTGGGGTAGCGCCCAACATCGCATTCCTCGAAGGCTCCGGCATCGAGACCGACCGGGGCGTTCTCGTGGATCAGCATATGCAGACGAACGTGCCGGACGTGTTCGCTGCTGGCGACTGCGCGCAGCATCGGACCCCGCCACCTGGTCGCCGACCCATCGAGCCGCTGTGGTACGCAGGCCGTGAGCACGGCGCGACGGCTGCCTTCGGGATCACGGGGCAGGCGCGGCCCTACGCGCCGGACGTGTTCTTCAACTCGGCCAAGTTCTTCGACCTTGAATGGCAAGTGTACGGCGACCTCTCGCCGGAACTGCCCGAGCACGAGCGCACGCTCTACTGGCAGCACCCGACCGCCGAGAAGGCGATCCGCCTGAACTACACCGCTGCTGACAAGGGACGCCTCGTGGCCGTCAACGTGATGGGCATTCGCTATCGCCATGACGTGTGCGCCCACTGGATCGCCGAGCAGGCGGACATCGAGACGGTGCTTCAAAATCTCGGTGCGGCCAACTTCGACCCGGAGTTCACACCGCAGCACGAAGCCGATCTCGTCGCACAGTACAACCGGCAGACCGGGCGCTCGCTCGCACTCAACCGCAAGCGCGGTTGGCGACAGCGGCTCAGTGTGCTTACCGGCTCGTAGTAGCACGCGCCCTAGAAGCAGACGCAATAAACCTCTTATAACGATGCATACCACAGACTCGACGAGCGCCGCTTCAGCAGCCCCGTTTCAATTGAGCGCCGACCGGTCCTCGTTCGACCAAGCGCCGCTCTACGACCCCTCGCTGGCCCTCACCGGGAATCCAGCGTACCATCCGTCTGCTGCGCAGAAAGTAGCCTTGGCAGCGGTTGGTCTCGCGGCGCTCGCGTGCGCGGTTGCGTGGGCGAGCGGGAGCGGCTTCAGCGGTTCGCTCTTGGCGGTGGTGGTGCTCGGGTTTGGCGGCGGTGGGATAGCGTATGCGTGGCTGACCTACGGGCGCGATCATGCGGGCATCCACAACCACGGGATCATGTTCAGCGCACAGCAGGCGCGCGGGCATTTCGGCTGGCTGTGGGGCATTCTACTGACCGGCCTCTACGTCCTCGTCTACTGGTTTCCGCAGTACCTCACCGGCCTCATCGCGGTTTTCGATCCGATCTCGAACGCGCTCGGTTATCCTGAAGGCTCCCGGCAGTGGGTGATGTACGGCTCGTTCTACTCGCTCGCCGTGGCGACAATGGGGGTGCGGGCTTTCCTGAAGTATCGCCACGTCCGCTACCAGAAAATCCGCACGGTGAGTGTGGTCTTCTTCCAACTCGCCTTCGGGTATTCGATTCCATACCTCCTCGTCTTGCTTGATCAGCCGGAGCTGTATCTGCACTACTTCTGGCCGCTCGACTATGACGGCCTCTGGCCCGACACGTTCGGCTGGATGCCGATGGCGGCCCTGATCTTCGGCGCGGCGATGATCTTCATCGGGACGCCGGTGCTGACCTACTTCTTCGGCAAGCGGTGGTACTGCTCGTGGGTGTGTGGCTGTGGCGGCCTCGCCGAGACGGCAGGCGACCCCTATCGGCACCTCTCCGACAAGAGCCTCCGCGCCTGGCGCATCGAGCGCTGGATGATCCACGGCGTGCTGGCGTTCATCATCCTCACCACAGTGCTACTGTGGCTGAGTAGCACGACCGACGTTCTCAGCCCCATCGCGGCAGGCTTCAAGAAGTGGTACGTGTTCTTCATCGGACTCATGTTTGCCGGCGTGATCGGCGTCGGGTTCTACCCGATCTTCGGGAGCCGGGTCTGGTGCCGGTTCGGGTGCCCGATGGCGGCGATCCTCGGGTTGCAGCAGCGCTTCTTCTCGCGCTTCCGCATTACGACCAACGGCGGCCAGTGCATCTCATGCGGCAACTGCTCCACGTACTGCGAGATGGGCATTGATGTGCGGTGGTACGCACAGCGCGGCCAGAACATCGTCCGGGCGAGTTGCGTCGGGTGCGGAGTCTGTTCGGCAGTCTGTCCGCGCGGTGTGCTGAACCTAGAGAACGGCCCGCGCACGGAGCGCTTCGGGACCGCGCAGAACAACCTGATCGAAGACCTCGATATCCTCGACATGTAGGGGGAGGGCGCAAAGAAAAACGGGCTTCAAGGCGTACACCTTGAAGCCCGTTGAAATGAACCGGTACGTGTACCGGCCCTGCGTAGGCTACGGGTTCTCGTTGAACTCGCAAAGCTCGAACTCGGTGGTCGGGCACTGGTTGATCGAGTTGAGTCCTTCCTCGATCACGTTGCCGTCCACGTCGAACGACTGGTCG
>JANQRZ010000018.1 GCA_028284265.1 Rhodothermales bacterium | reverse complement strand
AACTGGCTTGCCGGTGCAGGCCCGTCCGGCGTCGGTGGGGTACCGGGTGCGGAAGTTTGTGGGGCGGCACCGTGTCGGGGTGGTCGCGACCGTGCTGGTGGCCCTCTCGGTGCTCGGCGGCCTCGGGGGAGCCGTGTGGCAGGCTCGGGCGGCGGCGCTGGAGCGCGATGCGGCGCAGCGGGAAGCCGCCAAGTCGGAGCAGATAACGGAGTTCCTGATGGGCGTCTTCGAGATCGCGGACCCCAGGCAGACCGGCGGACGTACGCTGACCGCACAGGAGATGCTGGACCTCGCCTCAACCCGCGTGGACGCCGAACTGGCGAACCAGCCCGAGGTGCAGGGCGACTTGCTCGATACGATGGGCCGCGTCTACGTGAGTGTGGGGAACTACGAACAGGCCGAGGTCTTTGCGCGCCGCGCTCTCGCTGTCCGGCGCGATGCGTTCGGCCCCGAGCATCCTCAGGTAGCCACCAGCCTGAATGCGCTGGCTGAGGTGCTCCGTCAGCAAGGCAACTATGCGGATGCCGAGCCGCTCTACCGCGAGGCGCTCGCTATCCAGCACCCCCTCTACGGCGGCGAGCACCCCGAAGAGGCGACCACCCTTGACAACCTTGCCCTCTTGCTCCATGTCACCGAGCGCTTGGATGAGGCCATCGAGTTACACCGAGAGGCCCTTGCCATGCGGCAGCGGTCACTCAAGCCTCCGCACGAACACCTAGCGACCAGTTTCCATAATCTGGCGGGCGCGCTCAGTGCCCGAGGCGACACCAATGAGGCCGAGGCGCTCTACCACGAGGCCCTCGCGATGTGGAAGGTCGTGCGGGGCGCGGAGCACCCGGATGTGGCGGTTACGCTGACCAACCTGGGTCTTCTCTTTCGTCGTCGCGGGGACCTCGACGCGGCGGAGCCGCTCTACCGCGAGGCGCTCGCCATTTACCGCCAATACTATGGGAACGACCATCCCTACGTGGCATGGGCGTTGGGCAGCCTGGGCGTCCTGCTGCGCCGTCGGGGAGACCTCGACGCGGCGGAGCCGCTCTACCGTGAGGCGCTCGCCATCAACCGGCGTGTGCTCGGTGAGCGGAGTCGTGAGGTTGCGAGCGGCATCAATAACCTCGGCAAGCTGCTCTATACCAAAGGAGACTACGCCGAAGCTGAGTCGCTCTACGAAGAGGCCATCGCGCTGTGGCGTGACCTGTATGGAGACGAGTACGCCGCTCTTCCCATCGGCCTCAAGAACGTCGCCGACGCCCGCTATGCACAGGGTAATCTCAGTGGGGCAGAGTCGCTGTATCGGGAGTCGCTCGACTGGTTCCAGCGGACACGACCGGAAGGCCATATGCGCATTGGGGTAGCCCTCACAGGGTTGGGGCGTGTGCTCGTCCGCCGAGGGCGTGTAGCCGAAGCAGAGCCGATGCTTCGCGAAGCCCTCGTCATTCTCCGGGACGCGACCGGGGACGAGAGCGTCGATACGGTGGAAGCCATGAGTGCGCTCGGGGTGTGTCTGGATGCACGAGGTCACTACGAAGAGGCCGAGGGGCTGCTGCTGGCTAGTGTGCCCGTGCTCCAAGCTTCGTTTGGGGGAGGACATGTCTTGGTTCGCCAGGCAGAGGAGGCGCTGGACAGCGTGCAGGGGGCGATGCGGTAGCTGTGAGCATTGCCCCAAACGCAGCGCCGCCCGCCCCGGCATAGGCAGGACAGGCGGCGTTGGTTGGGTGAAGCCCGAGCTATCGAACCAGCGTTAGTCGCTGTGTCTGTGTTGCCTCTCCGGCCACGAGCCGCACGACGTACACCCCGCTCGCGAGGTCCGAGCCATCGAGTACCGCCTCATGGTGTCCCGCTCCCACCTCACCGTCGACGAGCCGCGCTACCTCGCGCCCGAGTACATCGTAGACGGTGAGTGTCACGCGGTCGCGCTCCGGCAGTCGGAACGAGAGCGTGGTCTGACGGGCAAACGGATTCGGATAGGCCGCCGCAAGGATCGCCTCTGACGGCAAGGCCTCCATGTGGCTTGCGGCCTGCGTCGTTTGTGTAGCCTGCCATGGAGCAGCCTTGCTCACGCTCCATGTTGTGCTCCCGCTGGTGCTCCCGTTCGTGCTCCCGCTCTCGCGGTCCAATGCAGCCACCATTGCTATGAACTCCTCAGCGTCTACGCTTGTGCCGGGATACTGCCCGATGTGGAGCGTGTAGGTGTAGTCGCCCGGAGGGGCGAATCCCGGCACCTGCTGCACGAAGCTGCCGTTGACGGTTTGTCCGGCCTGCACGGTGCCGCTGGCGATGACGCTGGAGAAGCCGCCGGGCGCGACGGTGAACCAGAGGTCACCTTCAACCGGAGCACCGGTGTTGTTGGTGATGCTGTAGTCGAACGCGACCTGGCCGCCGGGTGCGATGGTCAGGGGCGAGGTGTTGGTGGCCTCTAAGTCATAGTCCGGCTGCATGACGCTGATGTCCTCCACCTCGACGACGGCGGCAAACTCGCTCGTCGGACCGTAGCCTTGCGGGAGTGTGCCTGCAGTGATGGTGGCGCTCGCCGTGACCCAACTCCCGGCGGGGTAGTCTGCCGCCGGGACTGTCTTTGTGCCCGAGGCATTGCCTGCGCCGTTGGTCGTCACGTTGGCGAGCGCGTTGGGGGTCTCGCACTCCCCGTAGCCCGACGGATCGGCGGAGGCGTTGCGGCAGAAGAGGAGCTGGTAGTCCGTATTCGGCAGGGCACCGATCAGAGCAAAGCCGATCACTGCGTCGGTGCCATCGTTCTCGGCGCTCGTGATGATCGGCATCTCGCCTGCGTCGGGGCCATCCGGGGCACGGTCGAGGGCGAGGCCGCGGTTGTCGCGGATGATGTTGCCGACGACCGCGAGGTCGGCGCAGCCTGCGCCGACGAAGACGCCGTCCGCGCCGTTGAAGCGGATCGTGTTGGGCGAGAAGTTCAGCCCGATGCGGACGTTTGAGGCGTTCTGGCAGTAGATGCCTGCCCGCCCGCTGCCGCCGGGCAGTCCGTTGCCGAGGTTCGCGCCGCTGGCGTTGGTGCCGATGAAGTTGCCCTCAGCGATCACGTCGGAGGCTCCGTCGAGGAAGAGGCCGGTGTCGGTGTTGGCCGCGATGACATTGTCGCGGATCTCGATGTCCATTGCCTCCTCCACGATGACGATGCCCGAGAGGCCGTTGGGCCGGGAGGCGGTGCCCGCGGGCGTGGTCCCAATGCGGTTGTTCTCGATCAGCGCTCCCGTTGCGGGGTCGTCTACATAGGCTCCGAGTTGAATCCCCACGCCCTCGTTGCCGCTTACGGTGTTGCCGCGCACGACGGCATCGGTGGACCCGAAGAGATGGATGCCCGTGCTGGTGTTGGGGCGCATACTGCCCGCCGCGTTGAGGCCGATGGTGTTGCCCTCGATGCGAGTAGCGATGCTGCGGCGATCCCTGATACCATAGCCTTCATTCCCGGCAATGATATTGCCATCATCAGGGCCGGGGCCTCCGATGACCGTACCAACAGGGGAGCCTCCGAAGATGTCGATCGAGACGCTGAGGCCGTAGCTCTGATTGGGGACTGCGTTGCCGTTGCCATCGAGTCCGATGACGTTGCCTCGGACGCGGTTGTTGTTCGCGTCGGTACCACCGATCCCGATGCCGAACTGTCCTCCGGCTGCGTAATTCCCGGCTCCGGGCAGGCCGATGTCGTTGTCGTTGGCCCCGAGGCTGACGAGGACGCTGACCCAGAGGGCACCGAGGCCGGTGTCGGTACGGAAGCGCGAGAGGCCAAAAATGTTGTTGGTCACCACCGCCCGCTCGGCCCAGAGCGTCGTGCCAAAGACTGTCTCTGACTCGTCCAAATACACCCCGTACGCCCGAGCGCTAGATGCGACGTTGCCATCGATGATGGCGTCGTCACCCGAGACAAAGATGTCGCTCCACGTTCCACTGAAATCGGTCCCGTTTCCGAGGGGTTGGCTGCCGTCGTCGTCGGTCCCGAGCAGATTACCTCGGACCTCTACGTGATCGCGTGTGATGAAGACGCCGTTTCCCTCGTTACCCGAGATGAGGTTGTTCTCGACGAGGCCCCCTGTCGATGTCAGGAGGAGGTCGCTAACGAGGATGCCATCGGCGTTGGCTCGCTCGGACTCGCCGTATTGGTTGGTCCCGACGTAGTTGCACTCGGCTACCGAGCCGCCTCCGCCGAGGACGATGCCGTAGCCGGGGAACAAGGACACGATGAATCCTCGAAATGTGATGTCGGTTATGCCAAGGCCGATGCTGCCCGCGAGACCGTGGGCCGAGCCGCCGAGGAGGACGCCATAGAGCCAGACCTTTAAGTTGTGCCGGGGCGCGCCGGGGTTGGACGAGGCGAGGTTGCCACACGAAGCACCCGGCTGACTCAGTGCGTCGAGCGTCGTGTTCGAGCGCGTCACCGTCGGGAGGGCGCTCAACGGCTGAATGAGCCAGACGCCGCCGGGTTGGCTGGAACCACCGGGGCCGGTGCCAATGTCGAAGTTGATCGTGTACGGGTGTGTGCCCGGTGTGGCATTCACCTCTTCGATGGCCGCTCGGAGCGTACACTCGTTTCTGGTAACGCCGTCGATCAAGACAAGAAAGCCGGTGTAGCAGATCCCATCGCCCGGGTTGTTGTCGTCGCGGTCGTAGGCCGTATTGACGGTGAAGCTGCCGCCGCCCTGCGAGCCGGTTTGGAGCGGGGCGGCAGGGCCGGGGCGGACGTGGTCTGGGGCGGGCAGTGCGTGACGGGCAATCTCGGCCTGCGCACCCTCGCGGGTTGCACGGTGACGCTCGAAGAATGTGGCTGTGGCCTCGTCGGTGAGGCGGGGGACGCCGGTTTCGGGGTCAAACGTGTAGCGCTGCGGGCGCTCGGTATCGACCAGCCGGTCGGCCTCGAAAGAACCGGACGCTGGGTGTCCAGCGAGGGGACGCTGTTGGGCTTGTGCGTGGAGGGCCAAGGGGAGCATGAGTATCGCTGCAAGCCCAGCGCGGGTGAGCGAGGCGAGCGCGAGGCGAACGAGCCTTGGGTGTGTGAGCTGAGTCATAGCCGTCGGATTCTAGGGGCGTGGGGACCGAGGAGCCAAGGTGGGGGCTGGCTCTATACTCTTGTGGCGGCATGTGACCGAGCCGTTGATCATGCCCTCCGATATTTTTCTCGACCCCCAGGGGGAAGGCACTCGATACATGCCGTGCCGCCCGCCCTGCCTCGTGCCGGGGCGGGCGGCATTGGCGGGAGCGAGGTTGAGGCTAGCGCACGAGCGTGAGTCGCTGCGTGAGTGTCACGTTACCCGTTTGCAGGCGCACGATGTACATCCCGCTCGGCAGGTCGGAGCCGTTGAGCACGGCCTCGTGCCGACCGGCCTCCACCTCGCTATCGAGCGGGCGGGCGACCTCACGCCCGAGGATGTCGTAGACGGCGAGTGTTACCCGGTCGCGCTCCGGTAGTCTGAACGCGAGCGTCGTCTGACGGGCGAACGGGTTGGGGTAGGCGCTCTCTAGGGTGGCATGCTCCGGCAGGCTCATCACGCTGGCGGTGGGAGCCTCGGCGTCGGCCCGCTTCGTGAAGGGGAGCGCGTCAGAGACGAGGACTCCGTCGGGGTAGGCGCCCACCCGCAGGACGAGCGAGTAAGACCCCGGCGGAGCGATGTCCGGCACTGTCTCACTGAACGAGAACGGTCCAAGCGTCTGATCGGCATTGAGCGGTACGGTCTCCGGCCCTCGCACCAGTCCATACTCTTCCCCATTCGGGAGCAGCGCGACGATCCATGCCTCAACGGCCTGGTTCTGGGCGGTCGGGTTGCCTAAGGTGATGCGGTACTTGATGGAGCCACCTGAAGCGGCGATGCTTCTTGATCCCCTCGACTTGATGGAGGCAGGAACGGGCGAGGCGCTCCCGAAGAGGTAGGCGTTCCCACCATCGTCGAGGCCTTCGCGAGTCTCGAAGACGGCCCCAACGAAGAGGTCGCTGCGCCCGTTGTTTTCTGTGTCCGGTACCCCGGCTACGGCGTAGCCAAACTGGCCGAGCGGCTGCTCGTCAGGCGAGACGAGGGTATCGATGAGGTTGCCCGTATCGCCGCTGAAGAGGTAGGCCCGGCCTGCCCGATTGGGAGCGGCACCGGGAGCTGCCGACGGAGAGCCGATGAGCAGATCGCCACACCCGTCACCGTCGGCGTCGGTCACTCCCGCGACGGACCAGCCAAAGAAGGCATTGTTCTGCGGCGTCGGTGCAGTGAGGGTATGGAGGCGCTCTCCGGTGGACCCGCTGAAGACATAGGCCCGACCAATGTTCAGCAGCGGGAAGGCCGCGTTCTCATATCGTGCTCCAACGAGGAGGTCGGGTTTGCCATCGCCGTTCATGTCGGCCACGCTCGCTACGGCATTGCCGAAGTTACCGGCGATGGTAGGATTCGCCGATTTCAGGGTGCGGAGACGCTGCCCGGTGGCTCCGCTGAAGAGGTAGGCCCGGCCCGCGCTGTCAGTGAAACCATCGTCCTCGCCTCGGGCGCCGATGAGGAGGTCGCCACGCCCATCGCCGTTCACATCCGGCACGCCTGCAAGTGCTGTCCCGAACTCGCTGCGGCCTTGGATGTTGGGCGAGGTGAGTGTGCCGAGATGCGCGCCCGTGGCTCCGCTGAACACGTAGGCGCGTCCGCTCGCGAGGAGACCTTGCGCACTTTCGAGCGCGCCGATGAGGAGGTCGCCGCGTCCATCGCCGTCTAGGTCCGGGACTCCGGCCACGGCGAGGCCGAACTGGCCGTCATTTTGTTCGTTGGGCGAGGCGAGGGTGTGCAGGAGTGCCCCCGTAGCTCCACTAAAGAGGTAGGCTCGGCCTGCGTCGGACGGGCTGGCTCCGGGGTCTGCTCCGGGTGCCCCGACGAGGAGGTCGGGTTTGCCATCGCCGTTGGCGTCCGGCACGGCGGCCACCGCATCGCCAAAGAAGTCCTGCGATGCTCCGTTCGGTGAGGCAAGGGTGTGGAGCAAGACGCCGGTCTTCCCGCTATGCAGAAACACGCGCCCCGAACTGGTAGGGATGACCCCGGCTCGGTTGGCTCCGACGAGGACATCGCCGCGCCCATCGCCGTCCACGTCTGGCACGCCCGCGACGGCGCTTCCGAGGCGCAGGGTGGTCAGCGGAGCAGAGGGCGGGTCGAGAGTATGGAGGAGAGACTGGGCTTGCACCGCCGGGGCGATGAGCAGAACGAGGAGCGAGAGCAGTAGAAGGCGATGCATGATCGTGAGGGTCCAGAGAGTGGGCAGGTTGTTCGGTTTCGGCAGGGCTATGGTGTGGCCCCTATCTCCTGTGGCGACACCCCGTGCTCCGAGTGATCATGGTGCTCCGACATACGCACACCGCCCGCCCCGGCATGAGCCAGAGCGGGCGGCGCGCGACCACCATGAAGCGTTGCATCTAGCGCACGAGTGCGAGCCGCTGTGTCTGCACCGTATCGCCTGCCGTGAGGCGTACCACGTACACCCCACTCGGCAGGTCCGCCCCGTCGAAGGAGACCGTGTGGTGCCCGGCCTCCTTCCTCTCGGCGAGCACGACAGCCACCTCACGCCCGAGCGCGTCGAAGACGGTGAGGCGCACATCACGCGCTTCGGGCAGCGCGAACGCCAGCGTCGTCCGCGTCGAGAACGGGTTCGGGAAGGCGGCGGCCAGCGAGGCAGTCTCGGGTAGGACGCCGGATGCTACCGCCGGGGTGCTCGTGGTTTCGGGCTTAGAAACCCAAGCGTTGTCTTGCCCTGCGGCGAGGAGGCCGACTTCTACCTCGGGTGTCGGGCGCAGCGCGCCGCCTTGGCGGACGAACTGGTTGAGCGAGAACGACACCACGTTGACCGCCCCGGCGAAGAGGGCACCATCCAGCGTCTCGAAGGGAACGCCGACGGCGAGGTCGGCTTTGCCGTTGCCGTCGAAGTCGCCTGCCGCGAGCGACCAGCCGAAGCGGTCGAGTTGCTCGGCGGTATCCTTGACCGGACCGGGTTTGTTCTGGTGGATGAAGCGGGCACCGACATGGGACAACCCGCTTCCGGGAACGCCGAAGATCACGCTCACGGCCCCGGCATCGGCTATGGTTCCTAGGTGCTCCTCGGCTCCGACCGCAAGGTCGTCGACGCCGTCGCCATCGAAGTCTCCTGCGGTGAGCGAGCGCCCGAAGTGGTCGCCGTCGTCTGCTGGATCACCAAGGATACCTTGGGTGAAGAAGCCTGCTGGGTCGAGGCCGAGGATGCCACCGTAGAATAGCTGGACGGTACCGCCCTCGGTAGCGCCGTTGATACCCTGATAGGGTATGCCGACGGCAAGGTCGTCTCCCGGCTCGCTGTCGAAGTTGCCCGCTGCCAGCGCATAGCCGAATTGCTCGTTGGCCTCCGGGTCTGAGAAGATGCCGCGCGAGTCCTGCGTCCACACTTCGTCGATGGCGACAAGGCCACCGACCGCGCCGCGCAGAACGACCACGCCGCCCGCTGCATCTTCGCCGTCCACATTGAGGCCCGGCACGCCGATGGCGAGTTCATCACGCTGGAGGCCGATGTCGAGGATGAAGTTGCCTGCAACGAGAGCGAAGCCGAAGGCGTCGCCGCCGGTCGGGGCGAGGGGCGTGGTGTTGGCGAGAGTCCAGACCTCGTCGTCTACGTCCGTCAGCCCACTCGCCGATCCGTAGATGACGTGGACCTGCCCGGCAACGGGAGCGAACACATCCTCGCCGGGGGAGCCGACCGCGAGGTCATCGAACCCATCGCCGTTGAAGTCGCCCACGGCGAGGGCTTGGCCGAAGAGGTCCCCGGCTTCAGAACTGTAAGGCGGGAAGTCGTTTTGCGTCCAGATCTGGTTGCCGCTGATGGTCAGGCCACCGGCCGCGCCGTAGAGGACGTTGACCGCTCCGGCGTCGGCGAGTGCGCCGACACTCTCGTTCGGAACGCCCGCGGCGAGGTCATCGAAGCCATCGCCGTTGAAGTCGCCCGCGGCCACCGCGGCACCGAAGCGGTCGCCGCTTTCCGACACGCCGATGATGCCGGGATAGCCTTGAGACCAGACATCGTCGCCTGCACTGGTGAGGCCGTTGGTATCGCCGTAGACGACATGGACCGCACCCTCGTAGTTGTTCTCACCGGGCGCACCGGTTGCGAGGTCGTCGAAGCCGTCGCCATCGAAGTCGCCCGTCGTCGTCGCGTAGCCGAGCAGGTCGAAGGCCTCGGGGGTACCGTCTACGGTCTGGGCAGCAGCGGGAAGGGCAGCCAGCAGAAACAGGCTGAGTACGAAACGGGAGAGGAGGGGGTAGAAGGTCATGGATAGCATGCAGGAAGATGGATAGAGTGAGAGAGCCGTTGGTGTGCTCTATCTCTCACCGCGACATCTCGCTGGGCGACTGATCACGGCCCGGCGAAAAATGCAACGCGGTCGGTGGAGAGGCTTCCACCGACCGCGTGACGTGGACGACCGAGTTGTGCCTAGCGCACGAGTGTGAGTCGCTGGGTTTGTACCCTCTGGCCTACTACGAACTGTATGACATACACCCCGCTCGCCAAGGCCGACCCTGCGAATACCGCTTCGTGCTGCCCCGCCTCATGCTCGCCATCGACGAGACGCGCTACCTCGCGCCCGAGCACGTCATAGACGGAGAGCGTCACACGGTCGCGTTCCGGCAACGAAAAGCCGAGCATCGTTCGCCCCGAGAACGGGTTGGGATACGCCGCGCTGAGAGTAGGAGTCTCGGTCTGGATGCCGGATTGAGCCGCAGAGACGTCCGCGGTATCCGGCTTGCTTGTCTCCC
The DNA here is from genome assembly GCA_028284265.1 of Rhodothermales bacterium. Lineage (GTDB taxonomy): Bacteria > Bacteroidota > Rhodothermia > Rhodothermales > JANQRZ01 > JANQRZ01. The sequence goes on along the minus strand of JANQRZ010000018.1, from coordinate 305,028 downwards.
ACGGAGTAGCTCGGAGCACGCTCCACGCTGTGCTCCCGTGCGTGCTCCCTATCGTGCTCCCGGACTCGTGGAGGGGGTTGCTCACGGTCACTATGAATACCTCGCTGTCCACACTTGCGCCGGGGTACTGGCCGAGGTGGAGCGTGTAGGTGTAATCGCCTGCTGGGGCATCACTGGCCACCTGCTGCACGAAGCTGCCGTTGACGGTCTGCCCGGCTTGGACGGTGCCTGAGACGATGACGCTGGAGAAGCCGCCGGGCGCGATGGTGAACCAGAGGTCACCTTCAACCGGAGCACCGGTGTTATTGATGGCACTGTAGTCGAACGAGACTTGGCCACCGGGTGTGACCGTCAGCGACGACGTGTTGGTAGCTTCCAACTCGTAGTCCGGCTGCATGACGCTGGTGTCCTCGACCTGAACAGCCTCAGCGAACTCGCTTGTCAGATCCGTCTCCGTCTGGAGAAGCGTAGCCATCACGGTCACCCAGCTTCCGACAGGGTATTTCGACGCATTGAGCGTCTTCGCCCCGGAGGCGTTGCCTGCGCCATTGGTCGCCACACTCTGGGTCGCGTTGGGCGTCTCGCACTCGCCGTGGCCCGAGGGGTCGGCGGTGTCGTTGCGGCAGAAGAGAAGCTGATAGTTCAGATTCGGCCTCGCGTTGAGGGTCCACGCGATCACCACGTCGGTACCGTCGTTCTCCGCTGAGGTGATGACGGGGAAGTTGAGCTTGTCGTTGGCCCCGGTGTCGCCATCGCCCACGTCGTTGGGATTGACGCCCTCCGGGGCGAGGTCAATGCCGAGGCCGTCGTTGTCGTGGATGATGTTGCCTTGGACCGCGATGTGGTCGCAGTTGGCTCCGACGAAGACACCGTCGCCACCGTTGTAGGCAATCACGTTACCATCGCCGACGGTACCGACCTGAACGGCGCGTGCGCGCTGGCAGTAGACGCCTGCGAGGCCATTGCCGAGCACGTCGCCTTGGGGGTTGGTGCCGATATAGTTGCGCTCGAAGAGATCGATGCTCACCGCGCTGTCCGTGTTGAGATAGATTCCTGCATCGGTGTTGGCCGCGATGGTGTTGTCGCGGATTGTGGTGTCCTCGGCATCGAGGAGGGCGATGCCGGAGAGGCCATTGGGCCGAGCCGTCTGGCCGTTGGGCGTGGTCCCGATGCGGTTGTTCTCGATAAGCACGTCTTGGGCCGGACCGGTCGGCGTGTAGGAGAAGGCCTGCATGCTAATGCCGGTGCCGGTGTTGCCGCTCACCGTATTGCCTCGAACGGTAGATCCTTCGCTGCCGTGGATATTGATTCCGCCTTCTGTGTTGGGGCGTGCAACATTAGCGGCATTGAGACCGACGATGTTGCCCTCAACAAGGCCTCCCGTATCAGCCAACAGGTAGATGCCATACCGCGTGTTTCCGCCGACGATGTTGCCGTCGGCGGCATCCGGGCCACCAATGGTCGTACCGTTCGGCGCGCCGTCGGAGTCATCGCCGGAGAAGATGCCTTGGTAGTTGGACACCGTCTGGCCGTTCACATCCAGTCCGACGGTGTTGCCCCGGACGCGGTTGTCATCGGTGGTTGTCCCCGAGATGACGATACCGGACCAGTTGCCGCCGCCACTGCCCGCGACGAAGTTGCCCTGAGCGGGCAGCCCAATGTCATTGTCGCTTGCCCCTTCGATGACGTGGATGCCGTGCCGTGCATTGTTTAGCCCGGTATTGGTCCCGGAGCGGGAGAGGCCGATGAGGTTGTTGGTCACCTGTGTCCGCTCGGCGCTTTGTGTACCAGAAAAGGTCAGAGACGAGGCGAGGCGAATACCGCGGACATGGTTACCCGAGATGACATTCCCATCGATTATGACATCGTCGCCCGAGACGTTGATGCCAGCCACATCGATGGCATTGAACGATCCGTTTGCGTTGGGCTGTGTGCCATCGGCATTCGTCCCGATGAGGTTGTCGCGCACCTCGGCATCGTCGCGCGAGACCACGATGCCGTTCTCATCATTGCCCGAGATGAGGTTGTTCTGGACAAGGCCGCCCGTGGAGGTGACGATCCCTGAGCCGAGAGACACGCCGCCGATGTTGGCTGCTTCGCCTTCGCCTGCTGGGTCGGTTCCGACGTAGTTGCATTCGGCGACGGAGCCTTCGCTGCCCATGATGAGACCGTAGCCGGGGAAGTTGCCCACGACAAATCCTCGGAACACGACGTTTGTGTAGATGGGGGCAGAAAGCCCGTTGGCAGCACTCGGGATGTCGGTGCCGTCGAGAAAAACCTTGAGGTCGTGCCGGGGCGCGCCGGGGTTGGGCGAGGTGAGGTCGCCGCACGAGGCCCCTGGCTGCGTGAGCGCATCGAGCGTCGTGTTCGAACAGGCGATCAGCGGGAGGGCGCTCTGCGGTCGGATGCGCCACACATCATCGGGAAGGTCGGAGCCTGCCGGGCCGGTGACGATATCGAAGTCGATCTGCAGGGGATTCTGGCCGGGTGTCGCATTCGTTTCTTCGATGGCTGCACGGAGCGTGCATTCTTGTTGGAATCCATTGTGGGCGAACACGAAGCCTGTGAAGCAGATGCCGTCGCCGGGGTTGGTGTCATCGCCGTCGCCTGCACTGTTGACGGTGAAGCCGTTTCCACTACGCGATGTCGGCACGGCGTGGCTTGGGCGCATCGGGTGGAGGGTGCCTGTGGGGCGGGCAGCCTCTCGGTCTTCGCGGTGGCGTTCGAAGAACGCGGCGGCGGCCTCGTCAGTGAGGCGAGGTTCGCCGGTTTCGGGGTCGAAGGTGTAGCGCTCGGCAGCATCGCGCTCATAAGGTTGGGGCGCGGAGGTCGTAGCGCTGATGCGATCGTGCTGATGGCTCTGTTGCTGGGCGCGTGCGCGGAGGCTGGAGGCCACGCTGAGTGTGAGCAGGACGACCACCGCGATCAGTACACGAGTCATTGTGGTGGCGAGGAAGTGACACATGGCGTTAAAGGGTTCGGGTATCCGTTGCATGAACGAGGGCGCATCGTCCCTCTATTCCTCATTGCGACAGTGCGCCGGGCGACTGATCACAGCAGGCCAGAAAAAGGCAAGCGCGGTCGGTAGGAGTGTCTCCCACCGACCGCGCTGATCAGGCTGCGGTGCTGGGCCACAGGCTAGTACACGAGCGTCAGGCGCTGCGTCTGGACCACATCGCCCACGACGAGGCGCACCACGTAGACTCCGCTCGGCAGGTCTGTCCCGTCAAGCACGAATGCGTGCTGTCCGGCCTCCTTCTGCGCGACGGGTACCTCGGCCACGGTGCGCCCGAGCGCGTCGTAGACCGCGATGCGGACCTCTGCCGTCTCGGGGAGGTCGTAGCGCAGGGTGGTTGCTGTCGAGAACGGATTGGGGAACGCCCCGTGGAGGACGACGGCCTCGGGCTGTGCGCCCGATTGCGCCGCCATCTCGGCAGACTCCCGCTCTGGCGAGGTCCACGCTGCGTTGCCTTGGTCATCGGCGACGGCGAGGAGGTTGACCTCGTCAGCAGGCGTGGGGCGGAGGACACCACCCTGCCGGACGAACTGGTTGAGCGAGAATGACACCACGTTGACCGCCCCCGCGTTATCGGCTCCGTTGATATTCTCACCCGGCACGCCGACGGCGAGGTCGGCTTTTCCGTTGCCGTCGAAGTCGCCCGCGGCGAGGGTGTTGCCGAAGTAGTCGAATTGCTCGGCGGTGTCCTTGACGGGGCCAGGCTTATTCTGGTGTACGATCCGGTCGCCGCTCGTGGTGAGTCCGATGCCGGAGATGCCGAACAGCACGTTGACGGCTCCTTCGTTCCCGAAGAAGGAAAGATTCTCCTGCACCCCGATGGCGAGATCGTCGGCCCCGTCGTCGTCGAAGTCGCCCGTGGTGAGCGCCCAGCCGAAGTAGTCGTTGTCTTCCGCCGTTTCGGCGATGAATGGCGTGTCCTGTGTCCAGAAGCTGGAATGCTCTTCTGGATCGAAGCCAAAGGCGCTGCCGTAGAGGATGTGGACCGCCCCGGCATTGCCCGCCCCGTTCACGTCCTCGAAGGGACTGCTGATAGCGAGGTCGTCGGCCCCGTCGTCATCGAAGTTGCCCGCCGCGAGCGCCCAGCCGAATTGCTCGTTCGGGCCGGAACTGCTGAATAGTCCCGGTGAGTCTTGCGTCCACACTTCGTCGATGGCGAGGAGGCCAGCCGGAACGCCCCGGAGGACAGCGACACCCCCAGCGTGGTCACTCCAGTTCACCAGGAGGCCCGGAATACCGATGGCAAGCTCGTCGCGGGGCACCTCAAGGGCCGGTCTGAAGTCCCCCGCCGCCAGCGCGTGCCCAAACAGGGTAGACTCGTCTGTGCTGAAGGGGGTGGTGTTGGCGAGGGTCCAGTGCTCGTTTCCGGCGGCGGTCAGCCCGCTCGCCGAGCCGTAGATGACGTGGACGATCCCCGCGTCGGTATGCTCAAAGAGGTCCTCGAACGGGACACCGATGCCGAGGTCGTCATAGCCGTCGCCGTTGAAGTCGCCCGCAACGAGCACTTCGCCGAAGCGGTCATCCACTTCTGGCGCGCTTCCGATGACATCGCCTTGGTCCCAGACCTGGTTGCCGGTGGTTGAGAGGCCGCCGTTCTGGCCGTAGATGACGTTGACGGCCCCAGCGTTGTTGATGGCCCCGATGCTCTCGCCGGTCACGCCGATGGCGAGGTCGGCGATCCCGTTGCCATCGAAGTCGCCTGCGGCAAGGGTGTTGCCGAAACGGTCGCCGCTCTCGCGTGTGCCGAGGATGCCGGGAGTCGCTTGGGACCAGACTTCATCCCCCACGCCGCTGAGGCCGTCGGCGCTGCCGTAGGTGATGTGGACGGAACCCCGAGCGCCGTCCTCGCCGGGTGCTCCGGTGGCGAGGTCGTCGATGGCGTCGCCGTTGAAGTCGCCCGCTGCGACCGCGTGCCCGACTTGGTCGTAGGCTTCGGGAGTGCCGATGAGGTTCTGGGCGGACGCAGGATGAGCGGCTAGCAGGAAGAGCATGACCAAGAGGAGTCCGAGGTGCCAGTAGGAACGCGAGGCGCGCATGAGGTAGATCGTTGAGGGGTGCATGAGAAAGTCTCTGACAGGTTGTTGGGGGTGAGGCAGGCAAGCAGCCTGCTTTACCCTCATCGCGCCACCTGCTCGTGTTTCTGATCACCGCGTAACTGAGAGACTGTTTGGCAAGACGGATTCCGGACTGCGAGCGGCTACGCAGGAGCGGTTGCGGCGTCGCCTTGCATCGCCGATGCGGGCGCATCGTCTGCTTCAGGCTTCTGGCAGCCGTCCCGCTCACGCGCTCTCGCCTTCAGACATGCTCACCAAACAGTCTCTGAGATGCACAAATGAGGGTATAGCCTACCTTATCTTCTTCCCATTGCCGCTCTCCCCGTTGTCCTATGCAGGCTGCGTCTGACGTAACCCAGCTTCTGATTCGGCTGCGCGATGCCGAGGCCTCGGCTGATGCGCTCGACCGGCTGATCCCAGTGCTCTACGATGAGCTGCGTGGCCTCGCTCATGCCCAGCTTCGCCGGGAGCGCTCGGACCATACTCTGAACACGACTGCGCTCGTTAACGAGGCCTACCTTCGCCTCGTGAAGCAGGACAAACTGGAAGCCGAAGATCGCCGCCAGTTCTTCGGCGTGGCCGCTACAACGATGCGCCGCGTGCTGGTGGACTACGCCCGGTCGCGGGGCCGCCTCAAGCGCGGCGGCGGTCAGCAGCCTGTCTCTCTCGACGACACAGGCTTGCCGCCGGATGCACTGCTGTCCGATGGCGAGGCCGACGAGGTGCTGGCGCTCGACGAGGCCCTGACCCGGCTCGAAGCGATCAACCCACGCGGGAGCCAGGTGGTCCAGCACCGCTTCTTCGGTGGCCTCACGCTGGAGGAGACCGCCGACGTGATGGACCTCTCCGTGCCGACCGTCCACCGGTCGTGGCGGGCGGCGCGCAACTGGCTCCGCAAAGAGATCGGGCGCGACGTTACCGGGCTGTGATCAGTCCGGCGACGCAATGTCGCCATAGGGAATAGGGCACCCCAAAGCCGATGGAACCTCCGGGATGGGACCAAGTCGAGGCGATTTTTTCGGAAGCTGTCGAGCTACCGCCCGACACCCGTGCCGCATTCCTAGACCGGGTCTGTGCGGACAACGCTCTACTCCGTAGCGAAGTTGAGGCGTTGCTCGACGTGGATATGGCCGAGTTCGCTCTCGGCCTAGAGAGCCGGGTTCGCAACGGTCGGCGGTTCGCACCGAAAGCGACGGGCGAACTGCATTCCGGCGATCACGTCGGGCCATACCGGGTCGAAGAGGAGATCGGGCGCGGCGGCATGGGTCATGTCTACCGCGTCGCTCGGGCCGATGGCGTCTTCGAGAAAGAGGTCGCTCTCAAACTCGTCAAGCGTGGTATGGATACCGACGAGGTCCTCGCCCGCTTTCGCCGCGAACGTCAAGTGCTCGCCGGGCTGGACCATCCGGGCATCGCCCGGCTGCTCGATGGTGGGGCAGCGGACGATGGACGGCCCTATCTCGTGATGGAACTGGTGGAGGGTGAGCCGATCACGCGCTACTGCTACCAGCAGGGGCTGGGCGTCGAGGCTCGGCTGTCGCTCTTCGAGCAGGTGGGCGAGGCAGTGCAACATGCCCACCGTCGGCTCGTCGTGCATCGTGATCTGAAGCCGTCGAACATCCTCGTCTCCGATGAGGGTGAGGTCAAGCTGCTCGACTTCGGCATCGCCAAGCTCTTGGAGCCGGGCGATGATGAGGCGCTCACGGAGGTCGGTGGCGGGGCGATGACGCCGGCCTATGCGGCTCCCGAACAACACCGCGGCGAGGTCGTCACAACGGCGGCAGATATCTATGCGCTCGGCGTGATCCTCTACGAGTTGCTGACCGGAAAGCGGCCCGAGGTGCAGGACGGCACACCGATCAAACCGCCGAGCGGGAGCATTGAGGATCAGGCGCTGCGTCGCCGACTCCGAGGCGACCTTGACGGGGTCGTGCTGAAAGCGCTGCGCGAGGAGCCGGACGCTCGGTACTCGTCGGTCGAGGCGCTGCTTGACGACCTGCGACGCTACCGGACGGGGCAGCCCGTTCTCGCGCGGCGCGGGTCGCTAGGGTACCGGGCGCGGAAGTTCGTTGCGCGGCATCGGGTGGCAGTATCGGCGGGGGCCGCGTTTGTGGTGCTCCTGACGGCTGCCGTGGTGGCGCTCGCGCTCCAGCAGCGCCAGACCGCCCATGAGCGTGATCGTGCCGAGGCGGCGGCGGCCCAAGCCCGCGAGGCAACGCGGTTCATTGCGGGCGTCTTCGAGGAGGCCGTGCCCGCCCGCACCGGCGGAGACAGCCTGACCGTGCTTGAGGCGCTGGAGCGCGGCCTGACCCGCGCCGAGCGCGAGCTGGTCGACGAACCCGAGCTACTCGCCCAGCTTCTCTACCTTTTTGGCGATACATACCTCGCCATGAACGAGTACGACCGAGCGATTGAGGCGTGCGGGCGAGCGGCGGGGCTTCAGCGCTCGCTCTATGGACCCGTACATCCGGACCTTGCGAGCACGCTCTTCTGCCTTGGGGCATCGCACTACCAACTGGGCAACACTACGACCTCCAACAGCCAACTCGGCATCTTCGAGGCCATTATGGGTATGCTGCCCGAGGAGGTCAGCCCCGAGCAGGCGCTGCGCTTTCGGTTCATGGGTCGGCTTCTCGAGCAACGGGCCGATCATGAGGGTGCGCTGGACTCGTTCCGCAGGAGCCACGACCTCTTCTTGCGCCTCTATGGGTTTGCAGACCGGCGTAGCATCACTAGCGGGTTTGACGTGGTCGGTGCGCTCGTCGAACTGGACCGGACGGACGAAGCCCTGCCGCTGCTTGACGAGTTGCGCGCTGCCATCGACCGGCTCTCGTGGTTCGAAGGGGAGGGTGAGCGGCTCCACGCCTTCGCCGCCACGGAGCAGGCCCGGCTCTACAACCAACAGGGGCGGTGGGCCGAAGCGAGCCAGTCCTACCGTGAGGCTATTGCTCTCCGGCGCGCGCTCGACCCGGATTCTCCGATCATCGCTAGCCTGCTTCTTAGCAGCAGCCAACCGCTCGTCGAGGCGGGGCGTCACGCCGAGGCGGAGGAGGTGCTCCGTGAGGGACACGAAGGCTTCGCGCAGCGCTACGGAGCCGCGGCGTTTTATACCCTCCATGCCCAGCGTCTGCTCGGCGATGCCATCCGCCGTCAGGGTCGCTTCGCCGAGGCCGAGTCGCTGCTGGAGGAGGCGTTCACTGGTCTTCAGGCCGCGCGTGGGACGGAAGACTCCTTTACGCAGGGTGCGATCGGCAGTCTGATTGCGCTCTATGAGGCGTGGGGGCGGCCAGATGACGTAGCTCGTTTCCAAACGCTCGCATCCGAGGCACCCGCGAGCGAGCAAGGAAACGCCGGGTCGTGATCAGCGGAGCCTGCGACTAGCGCGTTCTCTAGTAAGCCAACCTATCACCCGTAGCCCCTTCGCCGCCGATGGATACCCAGACGTGGGACCGAGTCGAGGCGATCTTCTCCGACGCCATCGACCTACCGCCCGACCAGCGCGGTGCCTTTCTCGACCGTGCCTGCGGCGAGGATGCCGAGCTACGCCGTGAGGTCGAGGCACTTCTGGAGGTCGATACGGCGGACTCTGCATTGGGCGTCGAAGATCGGCTGCTGCACGACAAGAGCAGAGGCTTGGTTGAGTTGAGCGGGCTGCCTGCCGGTCATCGCGTGGGTCCGTACCAAGTCGACGAAGAGGTGGGGCGCGGCGGTATGGGGACGGTCTACCGGGCGCGCCGCGTCGATGGCACTTTCGACAAGACCGTCGCACTGAAGCTGGTCAAGCGTGGAATGGACACCGACGAAGTGCTAGCCCGCTTCCGCCGCGAGCGCCAAGTCCTCGCGAGCCTCGACCACCCGGCGGTAGCGCGGCTACTCGACGGTGGGGCAGCGGACGATGGGCGTCCGTATATCGTCATGGAACTGGTCGAAGGCGAGCCGATCACGATGTACTGCGAGGCCCACGACCTCTCTGTCGAGGACCGACTAGCCTTGTTCGAGCAGGTCGCCGAGGCGGTCGCTCACGCGCATCGGCGTTTGGTGGTTCACCGCGACCTGAAGCCATCGAACATCCTCGTGGCCGAAGACGAGCATGGGCAGCCGCAGGTCAAGCTGCTCGACTTTGGCATCGCCAAGCTCTTGGAGTCGGACGCCGACGAGATGCTGACGCGCACTGGCTCCGGCATGCTTACGCCGGCCTACGCTGCCCCCGAGCAGTTCCGAGGCGAGGCCGTGACGACCGCCGCTGATGTATTTGCCCTCGGCGTAATCCTCTACGAGTTGCTGACCGGTGCCCGCCCCGATTGGCAGGATGGGGTGCCGCTCAAGCTACCGAGCGCCGCCGCTACCTCGACCCGATTGCGCTACCTCCTCCACGGCGATCTCGACGTGATCGCAGAGAAAGCGCTGCGCGAGGAGCCGGACGCCCGGTACTCGTCGGTGGAAGCCCTGCTCGATGACGTGCGGCGCTACCGCACGGGGCAGCCGATTCAGGCGCGACGGGCGTCGGTGCGCTACCGGATGCGGAAGTTTGCGGAGCGGCACCGCGTGGGGGTGGCCGCGACGGTGCTTGTCGTCCTCGCCCTCATCGGCGGACTGGGAGCCGCGCTGTGGCAGGCACAGCGCGCCAATGCTGCCGCTGCCCGCGCCGAAGCCGAAGCCGCGACCTCGGAGCAGGTCAAGGCGTACCTCGTCGAGGTCTTCAGCGCGTCGAACCCGTGGGAGGAGGCAGGCGGAGCCGAGACTACGGCGCGGGAGCTACTGGACCGGGGCGTCGAGCGGGTCGAGGCACTGGAGGACGAACCGGCGGTGCAAGCGGAGTTGATGGAAGCATTAGGCAACGTCTACGCGAGCCTCGGGCTGGAAGAGGAGGCCGAGGGGCTGCTGAGGCAAGCACTCGCTGCTCGACGAGCCTTGTACGGCGACAAGCACGAAGCGATCGGCAAGAGCCTGTCGAGCCTCGGTGCCCTGAAACTCGACCAAGGGCTTTATGCGGAAGCCGAGCGCCTCTACCGCGACGCACTATCGATGCGGCAGAGCCTGCTGGGTGACGAGCACATCGATGTGGCCGCGAGTCTGAACGACCTTGCCTTGGCCCTGCTCTACCAGAACGACCTCGAACAGGCGGAGCCGCTGTTGCACGAGTCGCTGGCCATGCAGCGCCGCCTGTTCGACAAGGACAAGCCCGAGATGGCGGTGACAATGGCGAACTTAGGCGGGGTGCTTCGCGCCCGCGAGGCCTACGCAGAGTCCGAAGCGCTCTATCGCGAGACCCTCGGCATGCAACGGCGGCTGTTCGAGGGCGATCACCCCAACATCAGCTCTAGCCTGAATATGCTGGCCCTCGTGCTCCGTGCCCAAGAGCGCTACGACGAGGCCGAACCGCTGCTCCGCGAAAGTCTCGCGATGGACCTCCGCCTCTTCGGCGAGGAGCACGACCGGGCGGCAGGGTCACGCCACCAACTCGGTCGGCTGCTGCTCGTGCTGGACAAACCCAGCGAGGCCGAGCCGCTGTTCCGCCAGGCGTTCCGCATCAGCCAGCAGGTGAATGGTGAGCAGCACTGGAAGACTGCCACCGCCCGCGTCGGGTTGGGCCGGGCGCTCACGGTGCTGGATCGATACCCCGAGGCCGAAGCGCACCTTCAGGAAGCGCACCGATTCTACCAAGGTGAGCACGGCGGACCGTCGAGCGGGCCGGGTGTCGTCCGCGAAGCCCTCGCCGAGTTGTACACGGCTTGGGGTAAGCCCGATCAGGCCGCGGCCTACCAAGAGTGAACATCACCGAGAAACCGGAGCCGGTCGATGGTGGTTGCCAGCACGCTCAACTCTGCCGCCTATGTGTACGCTCTTCGTCGCCCGCGACGCTCATCCGCACTATCCGCTCATCGTCCTGTCCAACCGCGATGAGGCGCACGACCGTCCGACGACTCCGGCGGGGTTCTGGGACGAGTACCCCCGCATGCTCGCGGGGCGTGACCTCCGGGCAGGCGGCGCGTGGCACGGGGTCACCGCCGATGGACAGTGGGCCATCGTCACCAACATCCGCGCACCCAGGTGGTTCAGCTATGAGGCGGCTCGCTCGCGCGGTGCGCTCGTTGCGGACTACCTCGGCGGTGAATCCAATCCTGCGGCCTTCGCGGCCCGCGTTGCTGACGAGCAGGACGAGTACGGCGGGTTCAATCTCCTCGTTGGTTCCCTCGATAGCCTGTGGTTTGTGTCGAGTCGGAAGGAAGCGCCCCGCTCGCTTGGTTCGGGTTTCTACGGACTGAGCAACGGTACGCTCGACGAACCTTGGCCGAAGGTGGTACGCGGCGGCCAGGCTTTTCGGCAGTGGGTAGAAGAGGGCGCATCCGACGAGGACGCGGCCTTTGCGCTCATGCGCGATGCGACTCAGGCACCGGACAATCAGTTACCGCAGACGGGTGTCAACCTTCGGCTGGAGCGCACCCTGTCAGCGTTGTTTATCGAGGGGGCAGACTACGGTACCCGGACGACGACGCTTCTCACGGTTCGCGACGATGGCGAGGTCCGCTTTGCCGAGCGCTCATTCGGGCCGGGCGGTGTGCGAACAGGCGAGGTAGCCCACGCGGCCCAGATCGGCTAGCGGCGTCGCTTGGCGCGGTTCGTCGGCGTTGCGGTGAGCGGGTCCTCGGGCCACGGGTGTTTCGAGTAGCGCCCGCGTAGGTCTTTGCGGACATCGAAGTAGGCGTTGCGCCAGAAGCTGGCGAGGTCCTGCGTCACCTGGACCGGTCGGTGGGCGGGCGAGAGCAGGTGCATCGTCAGCGGCACTCGGCCCCCGCCGATACGCGGCGTTTCGGTCAGGCCGAAGACCTCTTGCAACCGCACGGCCAGCACAGGTGCTTCGGGGTCGCTGTAGTCGATAGGAATGTTCGAGCCGCTCGGCACGACGAGGTGCGTCGGTGCGAGCAGGTCGAGGTCGTCGCGACGGTTCCACCCCGCGAGACCGAGTAGCAACTGCGAGAGATCGAGGTGTCCGAGGCCGGTGCGCCCGCCCGTGAGGTGCGGGCCGAGCCAGTTGTCGGGGTCGGCGATGAGTGCGTCGTCCGACACGTCCGGCCACGAGTCGGGATCGAGGTGGTGCAGGAAGGCGAGTCGCTTGCGCAGTCGCTGCGCCTCTTTTGACCACGGCAGCATTGCCAGTCCCTCAGCCTGAATACCGTCGAGCAGGGCTGCCGTGACAGCCTGCGGGTCGGGGTCCCGTAGTTTTGCCTCGCGCAGCACGACGGCCCCCAGTCGCTCCTGCCGCCGCGCTCGCACGCGCCGTACCTCGGTATCCCACGCCACCATATCCTCGGTCACAATTTTCTCGGCGAAGTACCGCTCGATCTCGTCCTGTGTGATTGGAGCAGCGAGAAAGATGCAAGCCTCGCTGCGCCGCCCGTCGAGGTGGGCCGCGACGAGGTAGTCGGCTCCAGCAAGGGCTTGCGATTCGGTGAGGACGGCAGCGCGACCGTTTCGCAGTCGGTAGCGGGTTTCCGAGTCGGGTCGCCGTTGCGCGATCCGGTCGGGATAGGCGAAAGCGAGCAGGAGACCTGCTGTATTGGCGTCGCGGTCACTGGAGGAGATACCGAGTCGCTTGCGCCAGTGCTTTGCCTCCTGCCGTGCCCGGTGCACGGTGCCGCGCGACACGGCGTAGCTCTGCGAGAACCCGGTATCACGATCCTCACCCGCGAGGAGGTCGAGCCGGAGGCGAAGGTCGGCAGGCGGTGGGTGGTGGCCCTGCGGTTTGAACAGGTCACGTTCGCTCAGGAGCGCTGCGAGGTCGCATGCCGTCGCGCCCACACCTAGGGCACGTCCTTTCAGCACGAGGTGGGCGAGGCGAGGGTGTAAGCCCAAGGTCGCCATCTCCCGACCGTGCGCGGTGATGCCTCCACTGTCGAGCGTGTTGAGGTCGGCGAGGAGGTCGCGCGCAGCGGCGAAGGCGGCGTCGGGCGGCGGGTCGAGCCAGCGGAGGTCGGTGGGATCGTGGACACCCCACGCGGCGAGTTCGAGTGCGAGCGGGGCGAGGTCGGTGGTGAGGATTTCGGGCTGGGTATGCTCGGCCATCGCGGCCTGCACGGGCGGTGTCCACAGCCGATAACAGATGCCCGGCCCGAGTCGACCGGCGCGTCCCCGCCGTTGGTCCGCCGACGCCTTCGAGATGCGGACCGTTTCCAGCCGGGTCATGCCACTGTTCGGGTCGAAGCGAGGTGCCCGCGCCAGCCCGCTGTCGATCACGACGCGCACGCCCTCGATGGTTAGGCTCGTCTCGGCAATCGGCGTGGCGAGGACGACCTTGCGCTGGCCGGGCGGGCTGGGTACTATCGCTCGGTCCTGTACCTCTTGCGGGAGGTTGCCGTAGAGCGGCGCAACGATCACGCCCGGCGAAAGTCCGCCTTCATTTAGCATCGACTCCGTTCGCCGAATTTCTCCGCCTCCGGGCAGAAAGACGAGGATGTCGCCCTCGTGCTCGCCGAGTGCTCGGTGGACGGCGGTCACGACGTGTCCTTCGATTTTCCAGTGCGGCTCCGGCATCCGGTCGAGGGTGCGCGTCTCGACGGGGTAGGCGCGGCCTTCGCTCGTCAGCAGCGGCGCGTCATCGAGTAGTTCGGCGACTCGTGCGCCGTCGAGCGTGGCCGACATGACGAGGAGACGGAGGTCGTCGCGTAGGGCGTCTTGGGTTTCGAGCGTGAAGGCGAGGCCGAGGTCGGAGGGGAGGTTGCGCTCATGGAACTCGTCGAAGATCACGAGGCCGACACCGTTCAGCGACGGGTCGCTCTGGAGCATCCGCGTCAGCACACCCTCGGTGACGACCTCGATGCGCGTCCGGGCGCTCACCTTCGTGTCGAGCCGCACCCGGTAGCCGATTGTCTCGCCGACTCGCTCGCCGAGCGTAGCCGCCATCCGGTGGGCCGCTGCCCGGGCTGCCAGTCGCCGGGGTTCGAGCATGACGATCTTTTGTCCGCCGAGCCAGTCTTCGTCGAGTAGGGCGAGCGGAACGCGGGTCGTCTTCCCGGCTCCCGGCGGTGCTTGCAGGACGGCGCTCGGATGTGCCCGTAGCGTCTCGCGTAGGTCGTGTAGGACGGAGTCGATAGGCAGCGCATCAGGCATCGTGCGTGAAAGCAAGATCGCCGGTCCGGTTCCGCTAGGTTTCGTTGTGACCGGGCCGTGAGAACGTGCCGGACGGTGGGGCATACAAGCGCCCTCACCCAATCGATGCGCCATGTCTGATCGTCTTCTCACCCCACTCTTTCCCGCTGCTACTGACGGCTCGCTCGAAGCCTATTACGAGCAAGGCGTCTCGTTCGAGACCTTTCTGCCGACCGCCGAGAAAAACACTCAGCTTTGGCAGAGCGTGTGGGACCGCGTCCGCCTGCCCGACGACCTTGTGGCGCGGGCCGCTGCTGTGCCGGGCGACTGGCACCTCCTCGTCCTCTCCGAAGACTGGTGCGGCGATGCGGTCAATATCGTTCCCGTCCTCGCCCGCCTCGCCGAGGCCGTTCCGAATCTCGACCTCCGCCTAATCGCGCGCGATGAGCACCTCGACCTGATGGACCAGCACCTGACGAACGGCAAGTCGCGCTCGATCCCCGTCGTGATCCTACTCAACGCGGACTTCGAGGAGCAGGGCTGGTGGGGGCCGCGCCCGACCGACCTGCAGCGGTGGGTGCTGGAGGAGGGCCTGAAGATGGACTCCGAGGAGCGCTACAAAATCGTCCGCCGGTTCTACGCTCGCGACAAGGGGCGGACTACGCTGGAAGAGATCGTTACCGGTCTCGAAGCGGCGGGTTGACCTATTCCGCGAGTCGCGCCCGCACCTTCCGCACCGTCGAGACCGCGCCGAGGACGACCATCGCTGCGACGAGGCCGTAGACCCACCACGGGATGTTCTGTCCGGCGACGAGCAGGTACAGGTACGCCGAGCAGAAGAAGAACAGCGTGAAGAACGCCGGGAGCGCCGCCGACTTCTTCCGCCGCAGATTCCGAATCAGCCACCCCAGCGAGAGTGTGAAGAACGGGATCGCCCCGACGTAGATCGCGCCGAAGATTAGCGGGTCCACGCCGTACTCGGCTCCGAGACTGAAGAACCACTCCTTGAACGTCTCCCACATCAGCCTGCCTCGGTGATGTAGCGCCGTGCCCACGCCGCGAGGACATCGCCGGCGTACTCGGCGTCGCGCTCATCGGTCAGGAGGTGGTCGGCGGTGTCGAGCGAGACGAAGCTCTTGGGGTGCTTCGCGGCTTGGAAGATGTGCGCCGCGTTCTCAATGCCCACCGTCTGGTCGCCCGGCGCGTGGAAGACGAGCAGCGCCCGGCCCAAGCTGCGGATCGCCTCGTCCATGCGCTGCATCGCAAGGTCGTCCACGAACGACTTGCGGATCGTGAACTCCCGCCCGGCGAGGACCACGCACGCCTCGCCCTTTGCTTCGATCTCGCCCAGCGATTCGGCGAACAGGTGGCGGACATGCTCCGGGTCGCACGGTGCCCCGATGGTGGCGACGGCCTTGATGCTCGGAATCCGACCCGCTGCTTGCAGCACCGCCGCCCCGCCAAGCGAGTGCCCGACGAGGATCGCAGGCGCAGCCAGTTCATTGCGCATACACTCGGCGGCGGCTACGAGGTCGGCCACGTCGGTCGAGAAGGTGGAGTCGGCGAACTCGCCTTCGCTCTGACCGAGGCCGGTGAAGTCGAACCGGAGGACGGCGATGCCCTCGGCGTTGAGCGCTCGGCTGATCGCGCCGACGGCCTTGAGGTCTTTGGAGCACGTAAAGCAGTGGGCGAAGAGCGCCCCGGCGACCGGCTCGGTGTCGGGCAGGTCGAGGCGAGCGGCGAGGGTGTGGCCGTGCGGGCTGGTGATGGTGAGGCGGCGGGAGGGCATGGGCTAGAGCGGTTGGTCGTGGATCGGTTCGAGGGCCATCATCGTCGCTTGCATCGCGGCGATCAGCTTGCGCTGGCCGGAGTGCTCGGCGTGGACCTCGGCGGCGCAGACGGTGAGTGTGCGGCCCGGTCGGAGCACGCGACCCGTGGCGATGAATCGCTCGCCTGCCGCCGGGGCGAGGAGGTTGACCTTGAACTCGACCGAGAGCACGTCGCGGTCGGCGGCCATGAGCGTAAACGCCGCGTAGCCGCTTGCGCTGTCGGCGATGGCCGTGACGACAGCGGCGTGGAGAAAGCCGTGCTGCTGCGTGAGGTCGTCGCGGAACGGCAGCGTGAGTTCGACCTCGCCGGGGCGGACGGCGGTCATCTCGGCCCCGATGGTCTGCATCAGATGCTGCCGGGCGAAGCTCGCCCGGACGCGGGCTTCAAAGTCGGGATCGCGTGGCTCGAACACAGTCAGGGTGCTGGCGAGGAAAGAGAGTCACAAGAATACGCCCGCGTTCGCGATGCCCGCTCACGATCCGGTAACATCGGCCCCCCGTTCGGACGCGCATCGCTTCGCTCAAGCACCTGAAAGCGGGGGTACACGAGAAGCGGAGGCTCATGCCACCAGATAACCACTTGCCAGCGCTCGGTACACCTCGATCTGTTCGCGTTGCCACGCCTCGTCGCGCCCTAGTTCCTCGGCCATGAGCGCCGCCACCGCCGGGGCCATCTCGATACTCGCCCTCGCATCCAGCAACAGCGTCCGCCGCCGCCGGGAGAGCACGTCCTCCACCGTCCGCGCCATCTCGTGCCGTACGGACCACACGACCTCGCCCGCCCGTACCGGTCGGTCAGGGTGCAGCCGTTCGCCCCACGCCTCGCGCTCTTCGATGAGCGCTTGCACCGCCGGAGCGTCGGAGCCGTAGTCGGCGAGGTCGCCGAAGGGGCCAGAGTCCGGGTGGTGTCCGTGGATCGGGAGGGTGCGCGTGACCGAGTCGCGGTCGGGGAGGTCGGCGAGGGTGGCGGCTTGGTCGATGGTGTCCTCGGCCATCTTGCGGTAGGTGGTCCACTTGCCGCCGGTGATCGTGACGAGGCCCGACTTAGAGATGTGGAGCGTGTGGTCCCGCGAGAGCGCCGCCGTGCCCTCACCGTCGGGGTTGCCGACGAGCGGACGCAGCCCGGCGAAGGTCGAGAGGACATCCTCGGCGGTCGGGTTCTGGGTGAGGTAGCGGGCGGTGTGCTCGAAGAGATAGTCGAGTTCCTCTGCCAGCGGACGCGGCTCCAACTCAGCCTTCGGCACCTCGGTGTCGGTCGTCCCGACGAGCACGCGGTCGTGCCACGGGATGGCGAAGAGGACGCGCCCGTCGTCGGTCTTGGGGACCATGATGGCAGTGGTGCCGGGGAGGAATTGCCGGTCGAGGACAATGTGGATGCCTTGGCTCGTCGTGATCATCGGCTTGGCCTCGGCGTCGTCCATCCGGCGAATCTGATCGGTGAAGATGCCGGTCGCGTTGATGACGGCCTTCGCCCGAATCTCGTGCTCAGTACCCGTCTCCACATCGCGGGCGAGGACACCGCGCACCTCGTCGTGCTCGTGGATGAGGCCGACGACCTCAACGTAGTTCAGCAGTACGCCACCCTGCTCCGCCGCTGTCTGCGCGAGGTTGATGGCGAGGCGGGCGTCGTCGAACTGACCGTCGTAATAGATCACTCCGCCGTCGAGGCCGTCGGGTTCGAGTGTCGGCAGTCGGGCGAGGGTTTCTTCTTTCGAGAGGTGCTCGCTCCGCCCGAAGCCAGAGCGCCCGGCGAGGAGGTCGTACATCTTCAGCCCGATCCCGTAGAACGGCCCTTCCCACCACGCATAGTTCGGCACGACGAACGGCAGGTCGCGCACGAGGTGGGGCGCGTTCTGGAGGAGGAGGCCGCGCTCCTTGAGTGCTTCGAGGACGAGGGCGACGTTGCCCTGCCGGAGATACCGCACCCCGCCGTGGACGAGCTTGGTCGAGCGACTCGACGTGCCCTTGGCGAAGTCACTTTGCTCCAGCAGCAGCGTCCGGTAGCCGCGCGAGGCCGCCTCGATGGCACACCCTAGCCCCGTCGCTCCGCCGCCGACGATCACGAAGTCCCAAAGTTCGGTCGTGCCCGTGAGGGCGTCGAGCATCGTGTCGCGGTTCATGGCGTCTAGGTGAGTTGTCATTGCGAGGAGCGTAGCGACGCGGCAATCTCCCTAAGTAGCTCCATTTCTCGAGAGATTGCTTCGCTGCGCTCGCAATGACAAGTTGTATGGATAATGTGGCGCTAGCGTCATCGCATAAGCAGCGCGGTCATCCAAAGTACCAGTCCGGCGCGCAGCGACCACGCGATGGTCCGAATCCAGTTCGACGCGACGAGTCGGGCGTGGGCGTCGCCGTCGAATCCAGCGGAGAGGGTGGTGTGCAGCGGCACTTGGATGAAGGCGGTCGAGAGCCACACGACGCCGACGAGCGCCGCGCCGGTCCAGATGAGCCACGCGGGCACCACCTCGGGCCGGTGCCAGAGGAGCGCAAGGGCGGTGCCGAGTTCGAGCAGCATCGCCGGGAAGACGATCCATGTAATCCGCGCCTGATGCGCGGCCTCGTAGTCGACAAACCCTTCTGCCCCGACGCCCGCGAAGAGTGGATAGTGAACGATTTGCACGATCCAGATCACGCCGAACATCGTCAGCGTGGCGAAGACGTTCGCCAGCACGAGGGCGTGCGCGGTGGTCATCACACCGGCACGCCGAGGTCGGCGAGGACGGCCTCGGCAGCGCGTCGGCCCGAGACGAGCGCGCCGTTGATTGAGGCGTTCGTTCGGTGGTCGCCCGCGAGGTAGAGGCCGTCGCTGAGTTTAGCCGACCGCTCCGGTGGCGAGAGCGCGGGCGGAGCCTGAGAGGGCTGCGCGTGCAGAATCCGGTAGGTCTTGAGGTGCTGCCACGCCCCGGCGGCAGGGTACCACCGCCGGAGATGGGCGCGCACGCTGGTCTCGACCTCGGCGTCCGACTGTGTTGGGTTGCCGATGACGGAGACGGAGACAAGTGCCTTGCCCGGTGGCGCGTAGTGCGGCGAGACGTTGCTCATCACCACGAGGTTGTTGACCAGCCCGCCGCCTTCGCCATCAAGCACTAGGACTGGGTCGTCCGTCGGCGCTTCGTCCGCCGCGTAGTAGAGGCACAGGACCGAGCGCGAGGCGGGCGGGTCGAACCCGTCAAGGAGGTACGCCAACTCAGGCCCGTCGGTGGCGACGACGACCGCCGAGGCTTCGACCTCCGCACCTGTTTCAAGCGTCACCGTGCCGGGGGCGACGCGCTGCACGCGGGTGTTGAGCTGGATCGTGTGATCCTCCAGCCCCGCCGCCAGTTGCTCGGGGATTTGCTGCATCCCGCGTGCGGGCACGGCGGTGTCGCCCTCAGTGAACATGCGGAAGTAGAACTCGAACGCCCGGCTCGATGCGCCGAGGTCGGGGTCCAGCAGGATGCCGCCGAGGAACGGCTCGAAGAAGCGGCGGACCATCGTGTCGGAGAACCCGTAGCGCTCGGTCAGGGCCTGGCGCGTCGTGATCTCGTCGCGTGCCCACAGCGCGGCGAGGTCGGGCGAGCGGACGGCTTGCCGGAGCTTGAGCGTGCGGAGCTTGTCGCCGAGCGTGCCGACGGGGGAGAAGACGGTCGAGGGCGCAGCAAGCGGCTCGCGGAGCGGATCGGCGACGCGGTGGAAGGCCCCGTCGAAGCGGACGAGTGCGCCATCGTAGAACGAGCGGAGGTCGAGCGCGTCATAGTCGAGCACGCGCTGCGCCTCGGGGTAGGCCGTTAGCAGAACCTGAAAGCCTCGGTCGAGGAGGAAGCCGTCCACCTCGTCGGTGCGGACGCGCCCGCCGACGCCGTCGGAGGCTTCGATCACTTTGCACGAGACGCCGTGCCGGTGCAGTTCGCGGGCGCAGTTCAACCCGGCCAGTCCTGCGCCGACGATGAGCACGTCATACGTTGGCATCGCTGAAGAGGAGAAGTGGAAAAAGGCGGTGCCGTCAAACTACGGCAGCCGGTGTCAGCGAGGCAGGGTGACCGTGATGCCCTCGCGGAGCGCCCCGGACGTGACGCCATCCGACGCCGTAAACGTGACCGTGTACGCCTCGCCCGTGGTCAGCGGCGGGGCACCGACCTCGTCCTGTGCGGCTATGCGCTCGCGGATCGTCTCGACCTCGGCGCAGAGTGTGCCCTTCGCCCGGACCACGTTGTACACTCCGCGTTGTGCCAGCGGCAGCGCCTTGCCACTCAGGTCAGGATCGGCGATGCGCTCCAAGAGCAGGCCGACGGTGTAGGTGCCGGCGGTGTCGGTCTCGGTCACTGTCACCGAGCCGAAACGGTCGGACGGATCGGCGGCGGTGGGGAGCAGGGTATAGTTGAGGCGGACGCCGTTGCCGTCGGGCGACACGGTCAGGTCGCTCAGGCCGAGGTTCTGCAAGCCCGTTTCGCGCGCCGCCTTCGAGCCGAGGAGGTCGAATGGCGTGACGGGATAGCGCTCGGTCGAGGTGTGGTAGAGCACCGCTGTCGCAGCCAGCAAGCCGGGCGCGTCGAGTTGGTCATCGAGATCGACGGCAGCTTCGTCGAGGTCGGGCGAGGCCGTCTCGTTGACACTCACGCAGCCGGTAGCGGCGAGCGCGAGGACGAGAGCAAGAAGCGGGAGGCGAGTCATGTCGTGCGACCGAGAAGGTGGCGGAGGGCCGGTTCGAGGTCGGGATACGCGAACGAAAAGCCGGAGTTCACGAGCGCCTCGGGGATCATGCGGACGCTCTTGAGAGCCATCTCGTCGGCGGCCTCGCCCATGACGGTGCGGATGGCGACTGCCGGGACGCCCATAATCGCTGGGCGACGCAGCACCCTCCCGAGAGTCTTCGTGAACACGCGCTGCGTGACCGGCTCCGGCGCGCCGAGGTTGATTGGCCCGCTCTGCTCCGTCGCAAGCAGGTGCAGCACGGCGTAGAGGATGTCGTCGAGCGCGACCCAGGGCAGATAGGCCTCTCCGCCACCAACCGTCCCGCCGAGGCCGAGCTGAAACGCAGGCAGCATCGTTCCGAGGAAGCCGCCCCGCGGCGTCAGCACGAGGCCGATGCGGAGGTGGACCGTGCGAAGGCCTGCGTCCATAGCAGGGGCTGTCGCATCTTCCCACGCTCGGCAGACGTCGGCGAGAAAGCCTGAGCCTGAGCCGTCGGCTTCAGTAACGCGGGCGTCGCGCTGGTCGCCATAGAACCCGCTCGCTGAGGCGGAGAGCAAGACGGGTGGCGGGTTGTCGAGTCGGGCAAAGGTGTCGGCGAGGAGTCGGGTGCCGAGCACGCGGCTGTCGAGGATGCGCTGCTTCTTGGCCTCGCTCCAGCGCAGCCCGAAGACGTTCTCGCCCGCGAGGTGAACAACGGCGTCGATGCCGTCCAGCGCGGCCTGATCTATTTCGCCCGTTGACGGATTCCAATAGGCCGCCCGCTCGTCCTTCCGATCTGCGTACCGATTCACTGCCTCCCGCGACCGGACGAGCCGGACGACGCGGTGCCCGCCGGTCGTCAGAAATGCGACGAGTGCTTCGCCGAGTAGGCCCGTCGAGCCGGTGATGGCGACGGTCATCGGGGCGAGGTCGTAGGCCGCGTGACGGGCGAGGTCTTCCTTCGTCACGCGGTGCCGATAGGCGAACAGGCGGTCGATCTCGCTCCGGGCGAAGCCACGGGCGACCTTCGACAGCGGGGCAAGCGGTAGGCGGTATTCGACGTGGTCTTCCAGCGTCGAACGGTTTGGCCCATCGGGCAGCATTCGGTGGGCGTGGGTCCACGCGGCGAACGGACCGCGCACCTGCCGATCGTTGAACTGTCGGCCCTGCGCGAACCCGAAGTGTTCGGCCTCCCATGTCAGCGCGAGCGGCCCCGGTCCGAGCTTGATGACAGCCCGCTGTCCATCGCGGATGCCCTCGAACCGTTCCAGCCGAACGGGTTGCCACGGCGGCGTCAGCCGGTCGAACGCGCCCCGATGGTCGTGCCACGCGAACAGACGTTCAGCGGGTACGTCGAGGGACAGGCGGCGGGTGAAGGTGGGCATGGGGATGAGGAGCGTGGAGGGAAAAGGAGGGTGCGGAGAGTGTGTATCTACCTTCCGCTCCTCCAATCTTCCCGGCTTCCGCTCTTACTTGATTTCAGCGTAGGCCGCGAGGGCGCGGTTGCGGGCGTCGCTGTGATCGACGATGGGTTCGGGATAGGTTGTGCCGAGCACAACGCCTGCCGCTTCGAGCATCTCGTCCGGTGCGGTCCACGGGGCGTGGATGTACGTCGTCGGCACGTCCTTCAGCTCGGGGATCCAAGCGCGGACATACGCGCCGTCGGGGTCGTGCTTCTCGCCTTGGCTGACGGGGTTGAAGACGCGGAAGAATGGCTGGGCGTCGGGGCCGGAGCCTGCGACCCACTGCCAGTTCATCGCGTTGTTGGCGAGGTCGGCATCGACGAGCGTGTCCCAGAACCAGCGCTCGCCCTCCTGCCACGGGATCATCAAGTCTTTGGTGAGGAACGAGCCGACAATCATGCGGACCCGATTGTGCATCCAGCCGAGCGCCCAGAGCTGCCGCATCCCAGCGTCCACAATCGGGTAGCCGGTTTGCCCGCGCTGCCACCGCAGGAGGGCTTCGTCATCCACCTGCCAATCGAACTTCTCGAACTTGCCTTTAAGCGGTTCGGTCGGCAGCGTGGGGTAATGGTGGAGGATGTGGTAGGAGAACTCGCGCCAGATGATCTCGCCGAGGAAGACGTCGGCGGCCTCGCGCATTGAGCCGTTGCGGACCCAGTTGTTGACGCGGTGCCAGACCTGCCGGGGGCTGAGTTCGCCGTGATGCAGGTAGGGCGAGAAGTGCGAGGTGCCGTCCTCATCGGGCCGGTTGCGGTCCTCGGCGTAGTCGATCAATTCGTCATCGAGGAAGCGGTGGAGGAGGGCATGGGCTGCGCGCTCGCCCGGCGTCCAGAAGTCGGCCATCGCTTCGGCCCAATCGACGCCATCCTGTGCTTCGGGCAAGAGGCCGAACGAGTCGAGGTCAGCGCTTTCGGGCCAGTCATCAGGTGTCGTGCGCTCGCCCATCCGAGGCACGTCGAGCGGGTCGCCGACCTCAACCGTCTCCTCGAACTTGGCGCGGAACGGGGTATAGACGTGATACGGCCCGTCGGTGGTGGTGCGGACGGCGTCGGGATCGTGGAGGATGCGCGAGGCAAAGGTCTTGACCTCGATCCCATCGGCGCGTAGCGCATCAGCGATCTCGGCATCGCGCTGACGGGGGGCTGGGTCGAGGCGAGCATTCCAGTAGACCGCGTCGGCTCCGGTTGAGGCGATGAGGTCGCGGAGCGTAGCGAGGCTCGGGCCCGTGCGAAGGACGAGGCCGGACCCTTTGCTGCGGAGTCGCTCGCCGAGCTTGGTCAGCGAGTGGTGCAGCCACCACCGGTGCGCGCCGCCGGGCGGCCAGTCGCCCTCTTCCTCCGGTGCCCAGATGAAGACGGGCACGACGGGGCCGCCACGTCCGGCAGCCCGGTACAGCGCAGGGTGATCGGCGAGGCGAAGATCATGACGAAACCAGACGAGCGTAGCAGAGGACATGAGGAGGTGATAGGCAGGAAGAGAGGCGGGGGTTGTATGTCGCACCCTGCCCGTACCGTTCCCGCTTCGCTACTCCGGCTGGTTAGCGGTGCCCATTAGCGCGGGCGAACGGTGGCGAAGCCGCCATCGACCGACAGCATCTGGCCTGTGATCCACCCGCTCCGCTCGCTGTCGAGGAGGAAGGCCAGCGCGTCCACAAGGTCGTCCGGCTCGCCGATCCGACCGAGCGCGTGCATCTTGGCCGAGGCTTGCTCGGCGGCGTCGCTGCTCGTGAGACGCTCGGTGAGCGGGGTGCGGACGAGGCCGGGGGCGACGGCGTTGACGCGGATGCTGCGTGGCGCGTAGCTTGCCGATGCTGCGAGGGTGAGGCCCGCCACGCCGCCCTTCGCCGCGGCAATGGCTTCGTGGTTGGCGAGGCCCAGCCGGGCCGCCACCGACGCCATCAGCACAATCGCTCCGCCCTCCGGGTCTTTGTTGGTCTGCATCGCTCGGGCGGCTGCTTTGACCAGATAGAACGCGGTGTTGAGATTCAGCGAGACCGTGGTGTCGAACTCCTCGACGCTCGTCAGGTGCGCAGGCTTGAGGAGGATCGAGCCGACGAGGTTCGCCGCTCCATCGAGCCGACCATAGGCTTCGACGGTGGCATCCACGGCAGCTTGGACTTGGGAATAGTCAGTCGCGTCGAGCGGGTGGGCGGTCGCGCCTACTTCGGCGGCGAGGGTGTGGAGCGCGTCTTTGCGGCGGGCACCGAGGACGAGGTGAGCGCCACTGGCTGCGAGGCGGCGGGTGAGGGCCGAGCCGATACCGCCAGTGGCACCAAGGATGAGGTAGACAGGAGAGGACATGGAGAGGAGAGAGGAGAATGAAAAAACCCGGAGCACTCAGGCGAGCACTCCGGGCTGGGAAGCGGAAACGAATGAAACGTTCCGCGACGGTCAGGCAAAGCCTTAGCTGCCTTCCTCCATCATCTCCTCTTCGGCGGGCATCAGCACGCTGTCGATGACGTGGATGACGCCGTTGGAGGTCGCCATGTCAGCGGAGGTGACGGTGGCGGTGTTGCCCATCGCGTCGGTGATCATGACACTGCCGTCGGCAGCCATCACGGTCAGCTCCTGACCCTGCACCGAGGCGAGGGCCATTTCGCCGCTCACGTCGCCGGACATGGCGCTCGTCGGGAGGACATGGTAGGTGAGGATTTTGACGAGCATGTCGCGGTTGCCCTCTTCCATGAGCGACTCAAGCGTGCCTTCGGGCAGGGCCTGGAAGGCTTCGTCGCTCGGGGCGAAGATGGTGAAGGGGCCTTCGCCGCTGAGGGTCTCGTCGAGGCCAGCGTGCGCCACAGCGGCGCGGAAGGTGGTGAGGCCTGCGCCTTCGGCAACCATGAGCGGGCTGTCGGAAGCCATCGTGTCGTCCATCATGGCGCCGTCTTCTTCCATCATGTCGTCTTCGGCGGGGGCTTCACTATCGCCACAGCCAACGAACGCCACGAGGGCGAGGGCACAGAAAAAGGTAAAGAAACGGGAAGTGGTCATCGGGGTAATGCCTCCTGAGGGTGGTATGAGGTAGGGTGTCGCCTTTGTGGGTGTGACCCGTTTGGGTGCTGGGGCGAACCCAAAAATACGTACACCGCACTCAAAGCGCGTGAAGCTCGCATCTGTTCACGCGCTTTGGGCGATTTCACGAAGGCTTGTTCTGAGCGCCTGCGATGCTGGTTTCCCAGCCTTGAGGTGCCTCCAGTGCCGATCTACCGGAGCAGGGTGAGGCTCCCGGTCTGCACGGTGCCCGCCACGTTCAGGCGGTAGGCGTAGGCCCCGTTCGGAAGGTCGCGCCCGTCAAGCACGACCTCATGCATCCCCGCGTCTAGTTCGCCATCCACCAGCACCGCTACCTCGCGGCCCAGCACGTCATACACCGCAAGGCGGACATCCGGCGCGGCCTCGTCGAGGCTAAACCGCAGCGTAGTCGCCTCGCTAAACGGGTTCGGGTAGGCTTCGATGGTGGCTGTGGGCGTTGCCTTGCTCGCGACGATTGGGTCGGGCGTGGCGGTCGAGGTCCACGGCGTAGCGTCCGCGATAGACCAGTCTACCTCAGACCCTGCCACGCCGGAGCCTACCACGGTGAGCGGGAAGGCCGAGGTGTTGGTCTTGATAGACGGGGAGCGACCCACATGGAGTTCGTAAGTGTACACGCCTGCCGGAGCGTTCGCGGGTACCTGCTGCGTGTACGTGCCGCTCACCGACTGACCGGCCGGGAGCGTGCCCGACATGATGACGCCCTGTGCCACGACGGTCTCATTGCGCTTCGCCGTGAAGAAGAGGTCGCCGCTCGTGGCCGCGTTGTCATTGTTCGTGATGGTGTAGTCGAAGTCCACCGAGCCGCCGGGGGCAACATTCAGCGACCCCACCGAACTGGCGGAAAGGCCAATGCCGACATCCGCGCGTACCATGAACAGGCCACCCTGAAGGTCGGAGATGATGATGCGCCCGCTCGGGAGGTAGGGATAGGCCGTCCATGCGCCGCTGAAGCCGGTGCTGGACCCTGTGTACGTGTCGTAGAATGCCACCACGTCCGGGTTGGCGGGATTGCTCACATCGAAGACCTGAAGCCCGAGGGTGTAGTGGGCGACGTAGAGTAAGTCGCCTTCCACGTAGCAGTTGTGAACGGGCCGGTTGGCGTCCACGATGAGTTCGCTGATCATCTCCGGGTCATTGAGGTCGCTCACGTCGAAGGCGCGGGTCCACGGGCCGGAGCCGATCTCGTCGCCGACGAAGATGGTCTGCCCGTCAGGGGTGGCGCAGACGTTGTGCGCGCCTTGGTAACTGGCTGGGTAGATGATCGTCGTGATGACTTCGGGGTCTGTGCGGTCCGAGAGGTCGAGCACGTCGATGCCTTCGTCGTAGATCGCAGCGGCATAGGCGAGGTCGCCGACGATGTCGAGGTCGTGGTAGTAGGTGTTGCCAAACTCGCCCGCGATCTCTCCGATGAGTGGCGGAGACGTCGGGCTGACGCCGAGGTCGAAGATGCGCAGCCCGCCCGGTGAGCGCCCGCCGACGACGTAGAGGTAGTCGCCCTCAATCAGGATGTTGTGCGAGCCATCGTCTCCGGGGCCGGGCCGTGCGTCGATTTGGGCGACATCGTCCGGGTTGGTCGGGTCCGACAGGTCGATGACGAGGATGTCGTTAAACTCGTGGGCGAGGTAGGCATAGTGGCCGTAGGTCTTGATGTCTTTTGCATCATCCACGCCGAAGAAGCTGCCCAAGCCATCGACGAAGCCGACTTCCTGAAGCGACGGCCCGTCGAGGTCGATGATGCTGAGGCCGTCATAGCGGACGGCGAGGAGGGCATACTCCCGGCCCGTCGCCGGGTCCACGTAGCCCCAGACGTCACCATAGCTCGACCGCTCATCAAGCTGACCGAGGAAGGTGGCGTTGAGCGCATCGCCTCCGCTGCGGGCTTGCGTGGAGAGGTCGTCGTCCTGTTGTTTCTGGGGGTCGGGAGCCGAGCGCTGAGACTGGGCCGTGACCGGAACAGTGAGGGCAGCGAGGAGGAAAGCGAGCAAAAGGAAGCGCATGACGAGGGCAGCGTGTATGAGGGTAGAAGCCCAAGCTACAGCATTGTAGCGCTGAAAGGAAGGGACAAGCGGCGCATTTCCTCTGCGCCTTTCGGGTCTCCTATCCAAGCCGCCTCCTGCATTTAGGTCGCCTGCTGTGGCTCGAAGCGGGCGCGGAGCCAGTCGCCGTCGAGGGCTACGGACGCCAGCCGGTAGTAGGCGAGGAAGTTGGGCAGCCCAAAGCTCCGGCGCTGATTGCGGACTTGAACTACCAACTCGTCGCCGAACTGCTCGGCGGACACGTCTTCCGCGTCAGAGAGTGGGAGGTGGGCCGAGAGCACGTAGGCGTCGCCGTCGGTCTCCATCCGGTAGGCCTGTTCCTCGTAGAACACCTCTGCCGGGTCGCGCTCGGCATACAGCCCCTGCCCAATCTCGCGCAATAGGTCGAGGCCGAAGACCTCCTGCCCGACGTGCGGCACGCGGAGGATCGGGAGCGGCGCGAACGTCCCGGCGATCTCGTCGAGATAGCCCGCCTGCGCCTCGACGTACTTCGCCATGACGCCTCCGGCCTCGTCTTCGGGAATGATGCGGTTGACGATGACCCCATCGACACCGTAGCCGTAGAGCTGGAGGTAGGTGTAGGCCCGCCGTGCCTCGGCGATGACCATGCGCTCCGGGTTCATCACGAGCCGCGTCGAGGCGACCGATGAGTCTTGCATCACCTTCTGCATATCGCCGAGGATCCCGAAGAGGCGGTCGAGTTCGGCGTAGCCCCGGTCGAGCGGGATGCCGGTCGTCTTGCGGACGGCGAAGCCGCCAACCTTGAAGGCGGTCTTCTGGAACGGGAACGCCTTCGAGACCCACCACTGTGCCACCTGCGGAAGTGTAAGCAGCGTCAGCGTCTCGCCCGTCGGAGCCGAGTCGAGGACGATAAGGTCGTACTCCTCTGAGCGGTAGAACTTGTCGAGCCAGAGCAGGGCGCTTGCTTCGCCCATGCCGGGGAGCGCGGCCATCTCCTCAGCCGCGATCTGATCCACGCCCTGCCACTTGAACACACTTAGCATCAGGTCGCGCATACTCGACCAGTATTTCTGCATCGAGTAGTAGAGGTCCACTTCCATCGCCCACAGGTTGTCCGCGATGGGTGTCGGCTCTGGGCCGAGGTCGCGGTCTAGGGCGTCGGCGAGCGAGTGGGCGGGGTCGCTCGACATGACGAGGGTGCGGTGCCCGCGCCGAGCCGCTTCGAGGGCGGTTGCGGCGGCGCAGGTCGTCTTGCCGACGCCGCCTTTGCCGGTGAAGAGGAGGATGCGAGTTGCCATAGCGAAGAGAAGAGAGGAGCAGCGTTGATCCGGCGATGCGAGCGGTTCGTTCCCAATGGAAGAGTGATTCCTTGGGAACTATTACTTGTTGCAACAATTAAATGCTCCGCCCTCTACTTCTTGCCTACCTCAACCCACACGATCATGGAAACCCAAACCGCTCTTCAGACCTATTCCGTCGACCCCTCGCACTCGCAGGTCACGTTCAAAGTCCGCCACCTCGGCTTCAGCAAAGTGCGCGGGCGCTTTCACGGCTTCGATGGCACCGCCCGCATGGCCCCCGGCACGCTCGATACGCTGGAAGTAGAGGGTAGCGTCCAAGTCGCTACCGTCAGCACCGGCGACGAGAAGCGCGATGGGCACCTACGGTCGGACGATTTCTTCGCCGCCGATCAGCACCCGCAGATGACATTCAAGAGCGACGGCGTCAGCGAGGTCAACGGCCACTCCGCCAAGCTTGCGGGCGACCTGACGATCCGTGGCACCACGAAGCGCGTCGTGCTCGACGTCGAGTACCTCGGCGAGGCCACCGACCCGTGGGGCGGCAGCCGCATCGCGCTCGAAGCCAGCGGCTCCATCGACCGCACCGAGTTCGGCCTGACGTGGAACCAAGCGCTCGAAGTCGGCGGCTTCCTCGTTGGCGACACCGTCGAGATCGAACTCGAAGTGCAGGCTGTGCAGAGCACCGAGTCGTAGGACTCGCTCTGCGCTTTTCCAGGTGAAGGAGGAAAAGCAGGCGCCCGTCTCAACGCATGGTTGGGGCGGGCGCTTTACTTTGGCTCATCACCTGTGAGGATTCGGTAAGGCGAAGCGCGTCGCTCTGTCTCAGCGGTATTCTCTGCCGCTTCGTTCCGTTCATCTCGCCCGCTATGCTCCGGCGTCTCCGCGCACGTCTGCCCCGCGTTCGGCCCCGTCTCCGTCCTCCGCGCGAGGAGGTCGTCAGCAGCAAGGCAGGCGGCCTCGGCACCTTCGGTGGCGTCTTTACCCCGTCGATTCTGACGATCCTCGGGGTGATCATGTATCTCCGGTTCGGATGGGTGGTCGGCAACGTAGGGCTCGCCGGGACGCTCGTGATCGTCACGCTGGCGACCTCGATCACATTTCTGACGGCGCTCTCGATTGCGGCGATTGCCACCGACCAGCGCGTGCGGACAGGCGGGGCGTACTACATGATCAGCCGCTCGCTCGGGATTGAGACCGGTGGGGCGGTGGGGATTCCGCTCTACATCGCGCAGGGCTTGTCGGTGGCGCTCTACACCATCGGCTTTGCCGAGAGCGTGGTTCGCGCGTTCCCGGCGCTCGACGAGAAGGCGGTCGGCCTAGTGACGACGGTCCTCGTGACGGTCCTTGCACTCGTCTCGGCCAAGACGGCGATCCGGGCGCAGTATTTCATCATGGCCGCCATCGCACTGTCGCTGCTATCGCTGCTCTTCGGCGGGCCGGTCGAGGCAGCGGAGGTGGCGACGGCTCCGGTTCCGGTGGAGCGCGAATCGTTTTGGGTGGTTTTCGCTGTGTTCTTCCCCGCCGTCACCGGGATCATGGCAGGCGTCAACCTCTCGGGCGACCTCGAAGACCCGAACCGGTCGATCCCGCGCGGGACATTTGCAGCGGTCGGCGTAGGCTACGTGATCTACATGGTGCTGCCGATTCTCTTGGCGATGCGGGCCGACGCCGAGACGCTCATCGCCGACCCGCTCGTGATGCGGAAGATGGCGGTCTGGGGCGATGCGATACTCCTCGGCGTCTGGGGCGCGACCCTCTCCAGCGCGCTCGGTTCGATCCTCGGCGCACCGCGCGTGCTTCAAGCGCTCGCCCGCGACGGCGTGCTGCCGCGCCGCCTCGAATGGCTTGGTAAAGGCGTAGGGGAAGAGGACACGCCGCGCGTCGGGACGATGCTCACGCTCGCGCTCGCGCTCGTCGCCGTGTGGTTTGGCAACCTCAACCTCATCGCCCCAGTTCTGTCGATGTTTTTCCTGACGACCTACGGCGTGCTCAACATCTCGGCGGCCGTCGAGACCTTCCTCCGCAGCCCCTCCTTCCGCCCAACGTTCCGCGTGCCTTGGGCCCTCTCGCTCCTCGGGTTCGTCGGCTGCGTCGCGGTCATGTTTCTCATCAACGCGCTGGCGACGGTCGTGGCGATCGTGTTCGTGGTCGGGGTCTATGTGTGGCTGGAGCGGCGGAGCTTGGAGACGGCGTGGGGGGATGTGCGGCGCGGCCTCTGGATGGCGGTGACGCGGGCCGGTCTGCTCCGGTTACGCGGCGAGGAGGACACCAAGAACTGGCGACCCCACCTCCTCGTTCTCTCCGGCGCGCCGACCCGCCGCTGGCATCTGATCGACCTCGCCCGCTCGCTGACCCACAACCGGGCGCTGATGACCGTCTCGACGGTCCTTACAGCGAAGGGGGTTTCCGCCGAGCGGCAACTGGCGATGGAAAACACCATCAACGACTTCCTCGAAGAGCGGGCCGTCCAGAGCCTCGTCCGCGTAATCGCTGCGCCGGACCCGTTCGTCGGAGCCGAGCGGCTCGTCGATGCCTACGGGCTAGGCGCGCTCGCGCCGAACACGGTTCTCCTCGGCGACAGCCGGAACCCGGCGATCCGGGCGCGCTACTGCGAGATGATCTCGCACTTCTACCAGAACCAGCGCAACGTTCTCATCGTCCGCGATGATGAGGACCTCGGCTTCGGCGAGCGCAAGCGAATCGACGTGTGGTGGGGTGGGCTGAAGGGCAACGGCGGGCTGATGATTATTCTCGCCTATCTTCTCCATACGAGCCTGCGTTGGCGCAGCAGCGAGATTTTCCTGAAGGTAGTCGTCCCCACCGAGGCCGCCGCTGAGGCGACGCAGGCCAACCTCGCGCCTATCGTTGAGCAGACGCGCACTGGAGCCACGCTCGATGTGATCGTCGGGCACGGTCGGCCCTTCGATGCCATCCTCCGCGAAGCGTCCGCCGATGCCGACCTCGTTTTCCTCGGCATGGCGGCTCCCGACCCTGAGGCAACAAATGACGACTTCGAGCGCTACTATGAACAACTCGGC
The DNA here is from genome assembly GCA_028284265.1 of Rhodothermales bacterium. Taxonomy (GTDB): domain Bacteria; phylum Bacteroidota; class Rhodothermia; order Rhodothermales; family JANQRZ01; genus JANQRZ01. Next base: position 273,564 of record JANQRZ010000018.1, on the reverse strand, counting down.
GAGCGCACCGCCGGGCTGCCCTCGACCGTCTTCGTTCTCGCCGCTGAAGAGATCGCCTTCGGGCAGGTGCTGGCTTGAGTCGTGGACCCTCGACTCGTCGTTCGTAGATTCCGCCCGTCCTGTTCCTCTGTTCCTGCCCCTGCATGGCCCGCTCTTCTGCCGACAGCCCCTCCGCCTCCAGCGAGCAGGACCGCACCCTCGTCACCGATGCCCTCGGGGGGAATCAGGAGGCGTATCAGCAGCTCATGCAGAAGTACCGCGAGCCGATCCGCCGCCACGTTGGCCGGATGGTGCGCGAGAAGCAGATGGTGGATGACCTCGTGCAGGAGAGTTTCATCAAGGCGTTCACCTCGCTCGGCTCCTATTCCAGCGACTACGCTTTCTCGACGTGGCTCTACAAAATCGCCACGAACCACACCATTGACTATCTCCGCAAGAAGAAGCTCAAGACGTTCTCCATTGACCAGCCCGCGCCGGGGCGCGAGGACGACCGGCCCTACGAACTGCCGGATGTCACGTACCGCCCGGACCGCCACGTCATGGCGGACCAGCGCCGCGAGTTGATCCAAGAGGCCATCGAGGCGCTGCCGCCGAAGTATCACCGGGTGATCGTGATGCGGCACCAGCAGGAGATGAGCTACGATGAGATCGCCGACGAACTCGACCTACCGCTCGGGACGGTCAAGGCCCACATCTTTCGCGCCCGGGCGCTTCTCTACAAACATCTCCGCGACCAGCGCGGCGACTTCTGAATCGTTGATTTACGGAGGAGCCGTCGGCTCTTCGTAACTCGATTCTCAACCTTCCGTAGGGTGGTGTATGAGCAAGCGATTATTCCGGCGAAACGCCTCTTTCCGCAACTCGTGGCTGGTACTGCCCGCCCTCCTCGTGGCCTTGCCTGTGCTGGCCGCGTTCACCGAGCGGTACTACTTCGAGGTGCCGCACGAGCGTGAGACAAAACTCGAAGCCGAGCTTGAACTGGCCCTCGGGCACATCGCCATTGGCAAGGCCGAGGACGGCTACCTGTTTCAGGCCGAGATCGCGCTCGAAGACGAGGACATGGTGCCGGAAATGGACGTAGAGCACGACGGGCGCACAGCCCACATCGGGTTGGAGTTGGGATCCGGCGGCAAAGACCACTCCGGCATCACCGTGCGCGGCATCCGCATTCCCGAAGACAATGAGTGGCTCCTCTTCTTCTCCGACCGTGTACCGCTCGATCTCGATTTTGAACTCGGCATGGCCGACGCCGACCTCAACCTGACGGGATTCCAAGTCGAGCGTCTCTACCTTGAGTCCGGGATGGCGAAGACGCACCTCGCCTTCGACGAGCGTAACCCGGTGGTGATGGAGGAGCTTGCCATCGAGGCCGGGATGTCGACGTTCATTGGTCATGGCTTGGGCAATGCCCGGTTCGAGCACTTCATGTTTGAGGGCGGAGCCGGTTCATTTGAGCTTGACTTCACCGGCGCTCCGCTCCCGGCTGGTGCCCGCGCTGACATTGACGTGGGGATGGCCTCGCTCCGTGTCGCGCTGCCTGAGAATGCCCCTGTCGTCCTCTACGCAACGGACTCCTGGCTTGCGCAGGTCGAGATTCCTGATGGCTACATCAAGCGCGGCAAGGGCCTATGGCACAGTCCTCAAGTGCGCGATGAGGACGATGCCTTCCTCGTTCGCATCGAGGCTGGAGTAGGTAAGGTGACGTGCCAGACCGGGAGCTTTTCAGACTAGGTTTCCGGGGCACGGAAGGGACAGAAAGAGGGTGGCTCTCCAGCGAGAGCCACCCTCTTTTGGGATTAGCAGTCGTTGCTCAGTCCTACTGGTTGAGCGCCGGATCGTCGGTGAGGGCGAGGCCACTCGGGTTGCCACCGTTGAAGAGCAGGTGGGCGTTCTCCGACCGTGCGTTCCCGACGATGTTCTTCGTGGTGAAGTTGAAGATCACGTCGCGTACCTGCTGCGGGGTGAAGTTCGGCCGGGCTTCGAGAAGCATCGCCGCGGCACCCGCGATGTGCGGCGAGGCCATGGAGGTACCCTCGATGGTGTTCGTGGCCGAGTTGCTCGTGTACCACGCCGAGGTGATGGCCTTGCCCGGTGCGAAGAAGTCGACGCAGTCGCCGAAATTGGCGTAGGAGACGCGCTGGTCGTTGTCGTTGGTGGAGCTGACCGTCATCACGACCGGCTCGCGGGCCGGTGAGCTGTTGCAGGCGTTCTGCGGGAACAGGCCAAGGAAGCCGTTGCCCGCCGCGACCGCAAAGGCGACCCCCGCGTTGACCACGCCGCGCGCCGCTGCGTCCATCGCGTCAGAGGCCCCACCGCCGAGGCTGGCGTTGGCGACGGCCGGAAGCTGCGCGTTCGCCGCCACCCAGTTGAAGCCCGCGATGATCTCACCCGTATCGCCGGAGTTTCCGCAGCCGAAGGTGCGAACGGCGACGATGTTCACGTCCTTCGCCATGCCATAGGTCGCTCCGCCGAGCGTGCCCGCGACGTGCGTCCCGTGCCCGTTGCAGTCCTCAGCGATGGCGTCATTATCGCGGAAGTCGTAGCCGTAGGAGGCGCGGTTGCCGAACTCGTTGTGCGAGAGGTTGATGCCGGTATCGATGACGTAGGCGGTCACGCCTTCGCCACTCGCCCGCCAGCCATACTGGTTGTCGAGGCCACTGCGGGCGTTGACACGGTCGAGACCCCATGTCGCGTTGCCTTGCGTGCCGGTGCCGGTGAGATAGACCCGCTGCTCCTGCTCGACGTAGAGCACGCGCGGGTCCGCCTTCAGCGCCTCGGCTTCCTCGGCGCTCATTTCGGCGGCAAAGCCTGTCAGAGCGTGCTCGTAGGTGTGGCGCACGGTGGCTCCGCGGGCAGCGACCTCAGCGGTAAGGGCACGGAGGTCGGTCGCGGCGGCAGCGCGAGCCTGAGCAGCGGCCTCCTCAGCCACGACGACGATGTAGCGGTTCGGAATCCGCAGGTCCTCGTCGGGTGGTGCGTTTACGGTGACCTCGGATCCGGTGCGGAGGGCTTCGGTGTCCGCCGTCGCCGAGGGTGCAGGCGTCTCGGTGGCCGTATCACAGGCCGCGAGCGTGAAGGTGAGAACGAGCGCGCCGAGCAGGGCGCGGAAAGAGAAGCGATTCATGCGAAGGTTAGAGGTTGTGTGCGTGAGCCGCCTTGAGGGCGCTTCACGCGCAGATGGTAAAGAAGGAAGGTGCCGAAGTGTAGGCAGAGAATCTGCTGAAGGCAAATCCCGCACCTTGTTCAGCCACAGGGAGTTCAGCAACAAGGGGCGCGCCTCGCATGAGACACGCCCCTTGCCGAATCAAAGACGAGGGCCTACAGGTCGAAAGCCGGGTCGTCGGTGAGGGCGATGCCGTTCGGGTTGCCACCGTTGTAGAGCAGGTGGTTGTTCGCGGTGTTGGAGTTAGAGACCGCGTTCTTGGTGGTGAAGTTGTAGATGATGTTGCGCACGCGCTCCGGGCTGAAGTTCGGTTTCACCTCCAGCAGCATTGCCGCGGCCCCGGCGACGTGCGGCGAGGCCATCGACGTCCCGCTGATGGTGTTGGTCGCCGAGTCGCTGTTGTACCACGCTGAGGTGACGCTGGAGCCGGGTGCGAAAAAGTCGATGCAGCTTCCCACGTTCGAGAAGCTGGAGCGACGGTCGCTGGAATCTGTTGAGCCGACGGTCATCACATCGGCGACGCGGGCGGGCGTGTAGTTGCACGCATTCGCACCGTAGCCGTTACCGGCCGCGACGGCGAAGGCCACGCCTGCGTCCACGATGCTCTGCGTGGCGGCTCGGGAGGCGGGCGAATCAGAGACCGTCAGGCTGGCATTGGCGACGGCCGGAAGCTGCGCGTTCGCCGCCACCCAGTCGAAGCCCGCGATGATGTCACCGCTGTTGCCGAAGTTTCCACAGCCGAAGACGCGAACAGCGACTAGGTCTACGTCTTTCGCCATCCCGTAGGTCGCGCCACCGATGGTGCCCGCGACGTGCGTGCCGTGCCCGTTGCAGTCGCTCGCTACCGGATCGTTGTCGCGGAAGTCGTAGCCATAGCTTGCCCGACCACCGAACTCGTTGTGGGTAATGCGAATGCCGGTATCAATGACATAGGCGGTCACGCCTTCGCCCGATGCCCGCCAGCCGTACTGGCCGTCGAGCCCCGAGCGCGCGTTAACGCGGTCGATGCCCCATGTCACACCGCCTTGGGTGCCGGTGCCGTTGAGGTAGGCTCGCCGCTCTTGCTCAACGTAGAGCACGCGCGAGTCCGCCATGAGCGCCTCGGCTTCTTCAGCGCTCATGGCGGCGGCGAAGCCGGTCAGGGCATGCTCGTAGGTGTGGCGCACGATGGCACCGCGAGCGGTGACCTCATCGGTGAGGGCACGAAGGTCGGCTCTCGCCGAGGCGCGGGACTGGGCAACGCCTTTCTCGGACACCACGACGATGTAGCGACCGGGGATCAGGGCGGTCTCATCCGGAGTGGCCACAGCCGCGACGTCTTCGGTCTGGGACGTCGCGGCGTCAGTAGGCGCGGGGCCGTTGACGGCATCACACCCAACGAGCGCGGTGAGCAGGAAAAAGAAGGGGACGGTACGGAGAAGAACAGTTCTCATGGTACTGGTAAGGGTGATAGGCCGTGAGCAGCCGATGAAGGAGGAACGAAGCGCCGCGTATATAGGCCCGTTTTGTAGGTTTTGTCAAGTCTTGCGTGTTAGCGGGGTTAGGCTATTGGGTCGAGTACGTCCCGATGAGGAGTGGTACCTTTCGGTCCCATCTATCTATCCGCCACCCCGCGAAGTATGATCGCCCGATACACCCGCCCCGAGATGGAGTCCCTATGGAGTGAGACGGGGCAGTTTCAAGCGTGGCTCGACGTGGAGCTTGCCGCCTGTGCGGCGTGGAGCGAAGCCACGGGAGTGATCCCTATAGAGGACGTAGAAACCCTCTACAAGGAGGCCAGCTTCGATGTCGCCCGCATTCACGAGATCGAGGCCACGACACGGCACGACGTCGTCGCATTCACGCGGGCGGTCTCCGAAACGCTCGGCGAGGAGAAGAAGTGGGTCCACTACGGGTTGACGTCGTCCGACGTGGTCGATACGGCCCTCAGCCTTCGCCTGATGCGGGCCAACGCCCTGCTCGCCGAGGTGCTCGACCGGATGATCGATGTGCTGGCTGCGAAGGCGAACGAGCACCGTACCACGCTCACGATTGGCCGCACCCACGGCGTCCATGCGGAGCCGACCACCTTCGGTCTCAAACTTGCCCTCGCCTACGATGAGATGGTCCGCAACCGCGAGCGCTTCGAGCGCGCCGCCGAGGAGGTCCGCGTCGGCAAGCTGTCGGGAGCAGTCGGAACCTTCGCCAACATTCCGCCCGAGGTGGAGCGCCTGACGTGCGAGAAGCTTGGCCTCCGCCCCGCGCCGATCTCGACCCAGGTGCTCGGGCGCGACCGGCACGCCTACTACCTCGCGACGCTCGCCGTGATCGGGGCGAGTCTGGAGCGGCTGGCCGTCGAGGTCCGGCACCTCCAGCGCTCCGAAGTGCTCGAAGCCGAGGAGGCCTTCCGGGCAGGGCAGAAGGGGTCGAGCGCGATGCCGCACAAGCGCAACCCGGTCGGCTCGGAGAACATCACCGGCATGGCGCGGCTGCTGCGGGGCTACATGGTCGCAGCCTACGAGAACGTGGCTCTCTGGCACGAGCGCGACATCAGCCACTCATCCGTCGAACGCGTCATCCTCCCCGACGCCACGACGGTTCTGCACTATGCGCTGCACCGGATGGCGAACATCATCGAGAACCTGCAGGTCTACCCCGACCGGATGCAGGAGAACATGGACCGCACGCACGGCCTCGTATTCAGCCAGCGTCTGCTTCTCAAGTTGATCGACACCGGGATGAGCCGCGAGGCGGCCTACGACCTTGTCCAGCCGCTTGCGATGCAGGCGTGGCGTGAGCGCCGGAGCTTCCGCGCCATCGTCGAGGCGTCGCCCATCCCCGAACATCTCTCCGCCGACGCCATCGCTGATGCCTTCGACGCTGCGTACCACCTCCACGAAGTCGACACCATTTTCGAGCGCGTCGGACTCGGGTGAGATAGAGCGCACATCGTACCTCCATTCTTACGGTCTTCCTTTCCTCGCTCCTAGCGTCTGCCTTACCTTTCCGACTGCATTTTCTCCTTGCCCCGATGCTCGTCGATTACGCTCCGATCTTTCTGATGGTGGTGCTGGCCCTCGGGCTGGCGCTCACGCTCCTCAAGTTTGCTGAGTGGCTTGGCCCGCGCCGCCCGCGTGGTGTCAAAGCCAGCCCCTACGAGAGCGGGATGGACCCCATCGGGACCGCCCGTGAGCGGTACTCGGTCAAGTTCTACCTCGTCGCGATGATCTTCATTGTGTTCGACGTGGAGGTTGTGTTCATGTACCCGTGGGCCGTCAGCTTCCAGAGCTTCCTCGATGCTGGGGCCGGGCTGGGCGCATTCGCCGTCATCTTTGTCTTCATCCTCATCCTCTTTGTCGGGCTGATCTACGACATCAAAAAGGGGGGGCTGGACTGGGACTGACACGAATTTTCAATCCAGACTGAAAATGGTGCAGTGCGCCTGAATCATTCGGGACCTCACTCTGTTGGAGATACCCTGACCTGACTCTGACCTGCTATGCAAGAAGGCTATCTCACCACGACGGTCGACGCCGTCACCAACTGGGCGCGCTCCAACTCGCTCATGCCGATGCCGATGGGCCTCGCCTGTTGCGCCATCGAGATGATGGCGTTCGCCGGGCCCAAGGCCGATGTGTCGCGCTTCGGCTCCGAGGCTATGCGCTTCTCACCCCGGCAGGCCGACCTGATGATCGTCGCGGGCTGGGTCTCGCACAAAATGGCGCACGCCATCCGCCGCATCTGGGATCAGATGCCGGACCCCAAGTGGTGCATCGCTCAGGGCGCGTGTGCCTCGACGGGTGGGATGCACCGCTGCTACGGTGTGGTGCAGGGCGTCGACAACTTCCTCCCGGTTGATGTCTATGTGCCCGGTTGCCCGCCGCGCCCGGAGGCCATCATCCACGCGCTGATGGACATCCAGGAGAAGATTCGCAACGAGTACTCCATTACCCAGGACGAGCGCGAAGCCGTCGATGCCGAGGGGCGCTCCGAAGAGCACGCCGTGCGTCCGGCCACGTCCGAAGAAACCGCCCGCTACTCCGCTGCCTAAGCGATTTGCCTGAGCCATGAAGAAAGAGCCTCTCCACATCGCCTCGGACGGCACCGAAACGATTGACCCGGCGCAGGAAAAGCAGACGCTGAAGTTCCTCTTCACGCCTGCTGCCCCGCCGAAATCAGAGGGAGCGCCCAACCCGCACGCCAAAGCGAGCACGCAGGTAGGCGAGACCATCGACGCGCTGCGCGGCGAGTTCGGTGACGCCGTCGGTGAGGTTGTTGAGTATGCCGGTGAGCAGACGGTCTTCGTCGAGCGCGAGCGGATCGTAGAGGTCGTCCGCTTCCTGAAGGCGCAGGGCTTTACCTACCTCTCGGACCTCGGCACGATTGATCGCTTCACGGAAGACGACCGCTTCGAGGTGTTCTACAGCCTGTGCCACATCCCGAAGCGCAAGCGCATCCGCGTCAAGCTCCGCGTCGGCGACGGCATCTCGGTGCCGAGTATCACGGGCGTTCACCGCGCCGCGACGTGGCACGAGCGCGAGGCGTGGGACATGATGGGCATTTCGTTTGACGGGCACCCGGACCTGCGGCGGATGTTCATGCCCGAAGACTTCGAGTACCACCCTGCCCGCAAGGAATTTCCGACGCTCGGCATCCCCGGCTCGCTCCCGCTCCCTCCGCAGGAGAACGACGGCGAGATCACGCTCGACCCCTTCGCCCGCGCCCACGGCAACATCCCGGAGGACTAGCTGTCAGCTCTTGGCTGTTGGCTTTTAGCTCGCAGCCTTCAACCAATAGCCAAGAGCTAAAAGCCAAAAGCTATGGAAATCAAAAATCGCCCCTTCGCCGTGGACACCGTCCGTCAGGACCCGGACGACGAGACGTTTACGTTCTGGCCGCGCCACAACGAAGCGCTCTACAAGCGGCTGGAGAGCAAGCACGTCCACATCGAGCAGGGCGACCCGCTCGAAGCCGAGATGACACTCAACATCGGGCCGCAGCACCCGGCGACGCACGGCGTACTCCGCGTGGTGGTGAAGCTCGATGGCGAGAACATCCGCACGGCGGTGCTTGACATCGGGTACCTCCACCGGGGCCTCGAGAAGTTCGCCGAGGTGAAGACGTTCCAAGAGTTCATGCCCTACACGGATCGCATGGACTACATGTCGCCCTACAACAGCAACGTTGCGTGGTGTCTCTCGGTCGAGAAGCTGGCGAACATCGAGGTTCCGCAGCGGGCGCAGTGGATTCGGACGATGATGTGCGAGTGCGCCCGCATCTCGGCGCACCTCCTGTGGATCGGGACGATGGTGATGGACGCGGGCGCGCTATCCGTCTTCCTGTGGACCTTCAAGTACCGCGAGGAACTGTACTCCATCTTCGACGAGGTCGCGGGGGCACGCTTCACCGTCAGCCACAGCCGCATCGGCGGCGTCGCGTTCGATGTCAGCCCGACGGCACTCGACCTGATCCAGCGCTTCTGCGACAACTTCCAGAACGACATCGCCGACTGGAAGAAGCTCCTCAACCGCAACCGCATCTGGATCGACCGCAACAAGGACATCGGCACGCTGAGCGCCGAGGAGTGTCTCGACCTAGGCTTCACCGGCCCGAACCTCCGCGCCTGCGGGATCGACTACGACATTCGCATCTTCGAGCCGTACCTCAAATACGATGAGGTCGAGTTCGACGTGCCGATGCGAACCGAAGGTGACAGCCTCGCCCGCTACTTCGTCCGCGTCGAGGAAATGGAGCAGTCGCTTCGCATCATTCGCCAGTGCCTCGACCGGCTGCGCGGCCCGAACGAGGTCAAGGGACCGATCCGCGCCGACAACGCGAAGCACGCCTACGCGAGTAAGGACGAGGTCTATTACTCGATGGAAGGCATGATCCACGACTTCCTGATGACTGATGTAGGCGTGGCTCCGCCGGACGGCGTCGAGGTCTATCACGCCACCGAAGCGCCGAAGGGCGAACTCGGCTTCTTCCTCGCCTCCGACGGCACCGGCAGCCCGTGGCGCATGAAGATCAACTCCCCGAGCTTCTGCAATCTGCAAGGTCTCGAACACCTCCTCGAAGGCGCGATGGTCGCTGACACCGTTGTGCTCATCGGCTCCATCGACCCCGTGATGGGCGAGGCCGATAAGTAATTTGCTGACTGACTGATTTACTGATTGGGTGCTTTTGTCGCCTCAATCAGCGAATCGGCGAATCACTCAATCACCCAATGGCATCTTCCTCTCCCGAACCGCTGTACGTCCCCGGTGAAGAGCCGGCGCGCCACTTCGGCCCCGACGACCTCGTGTGGACCGCCGAGGAACAGCAGACGATTGACGGCTGGGTCGCCCAGTATCCGACCGCCGACGGCGCGGTGATGAAGGTGCTCTGGCTGGCGCAGGAGAAGTTCGCGTGGCTCCCCGCCGAAGTCATCGAGTTCGTCGCCGACACCCTCGACCTGCCCCGCGCCAAAGTCTTCGGCGTGGCGACGTTCTACACGCAGTACTACAAGCAGGAGATGGGCAAGTGGGTGCTCGACGTGTGTACCTGCTTCAGTTGCCAGCTCTGCGGCGGCTACGACATCCTGCACTACCTCGAAGACCAACTCGGCATCAAGAAAGGCGAGACCACGCAGGATGGGATGTTCTCGATCCAAGAGGTCGAGTGCCTCGGCGCGTGCGGTTCGGCCCCGATGCTGCAAGTCACCAACGGCCCCTACGTCCACAACCTCACGCCCGCCAAGTGCGATACCCTCCTCGCCAATCTGCGCGAGGGTAAGCTCCCCGGCTTCGAGAGCGTGACGCTGCCGCAGGACGAGGCCGAACTCGACGGCAACCGCCGCTCCGATGCGGAGGTGATCGAGCAGTATGTCACCCCGCCTGTCTCAGCGACTATCGAATAAGCGATCATGGAAGTACCTAAGATCAACGACGGCACCTCGAAGGCGGGCGACTGGCGCAACTACAAGCGCGTCCTGCTCCCGCCCGTGCGCGACCTCCACAAGCTGGAGGTCTACGAGCAGAACGGCGGCTATTCGGCCCTGCGCGCCGTCCTGAACGAGAACAAGTTCGATCCGAAAGGACTGGGCGAGCACGTCAAGCAGAGCGGCCTGCGCGGACGCGGCGGTGCGGCGTTCAACACCGGCCTGAAATGGAGCTTCATGCCGCCCGTCGACCCCGACGTGCCGCGCTTCCTCTGCTGCAACGGCGACGAGTCCGAGCCGGGCACCTTCAAGGACCGCCAACTCTTCGAGTACAACCCACACCTCGTCATTGAGGGGATGGTGCTCGCCAACTACGCCATCTCGGCGAAGGCGTGCTACATCTACATCCGCGGCGAGTACGCGAGCTGGATCGACCACTTCCAGAAGGCGGTCGACGAAGCCTACGCCAAGGGCTACATCGGCGAGAACATCCTCGGCTCCGGCTTCTCGACGGACATCGTTGTCCACAAGGGGGCAGGCGCGTACATCTGCGGCGAGGAGACCTCGCTCATGGAGAGCCTAGAAGGCAAGCGCGGCTATCCCCGCGTCAAGCCGCCGTTCCCCGCGCAGAAGGGCATCTGGGCACGCCCTACGACCATCAACAACGTCGAGACCCTCGCCTGTGTCCCGCTGATCGTCAACAAGGGGGCCGACTGGTTCGCCGCGACGGGGGCCGAGAAGCACCCCGGCCCGGTGCTCTACGGCATCTCCGGCCACGTCAACAAACCCGGCGTCTACGAATTCCCGACCGGGATGCTCATCACCGATCTCATCGACGAGGTCTGCGGCGGGATGCGCGGCGGAAAGAAGCTCAAAGCGCTCGTCCCCGGCGGAAGCTCGACGCCCGTCCTCACCGCCGAGCAGTGCATCGGCACGACGATGGACGCCGACTCGCTCCGCGAAGCCGGGTCGATGCTCGGCACCGCTGGGATGCTGGTGATGGATGAAGACACCAACATGGTGAGTTTCCTCCGCCGCATCACCCACTTCTACCACCACGAGTCGTGCGGCCAGTGTACGCCGTGCCGCGAAGGCACCGGCTGGCTCGAAAAGCTCGTCACCCGGATCGACGAGGGCGAGGGCAACTTCCGCGACCTTGACCTGCTCCTCGACCTGTGCGACCAGATTGAGGGCCGGACGATCTGCGCCCTCGCCGATGCCGCTGCGTGGCCTGTCCGCTGGACCATCCGCCGCTTCCGCCCCGAGTTCGAGGCCAAGTGCAAGCCGTCCACCTTCGCTGGTGCCGACTTGGGCGATGGAGCATCCACTGAACCTGCTCCTGTATCCTGACATCCCGACCGATGAACCGTCTTCCTCTTTTCGCTCTCGCCTTCGCCCTCCTGTTCATGGGCTGTGTCGATGCGCCTGACACCTACGAAGCCGAGCCTGAAGCAGAAACCGCTGTCGCCGAGTTCATGAGCTACGGCGACGAACTGGCGATGGACGTGGACCTCGTGGTGATCACCCCGGCGGAACTCACCGCTGACCCGTCGGCTTATGACGGCACCGTCGTCCGCGTTGAGGGGACGATTGCCAAAGTCTGCCGCAACAAAGGCTGCTGGCTCACCCTCGAAAACCCAACAGCTACACCGATCCGCGTCGACGTTCCGCGCGACGCCGAAGGCCAGTACGTCTACACCTTCCCGACCGACCTGCCCGTGAGCGATGTCATCATCGAGGGCACCGCGAAGATGGACACGACGAGCGTCGAGACGCTCCGCCACTTCGCCGAAGACGAGGGCCGCTCGCAGGAAGAAATCGACGCCATCACCGAGCCGCAGCCGACGGTCATCCTTACTGCGAACGGCGCGCTCGTCAAGCCTGCGGCTGCCGTTCAATCGTAGCCGCCCGCTCTCTCACCCGACTGCCATGCCCACCGTTACGATTGACAATCAGGTCTACGAGTTCGAGAACGGGGATGTACTCCTCCAATTCTGTTCGGACATCGGGATCGAGGTGCCGCACTTCTGCTACCACCCGGCGATGAGCGCCCCGGCTAACTGCCGCCAGTGCCTCGTCAAGATTGGCACCCCGGCGCGGAACCGGGCGACGGGCGAGCCGGAGATGAACGAGGACGGCACGCCGGTTATCAACTTCATGCCGAAGCTCCAGCCGAGCTGCGCCATCGCCATCACCGATGGGATGGTGGTTCACACCCAGCGCTCGGACGACATCGTGGAGGAGGGGCAGGTCGATAACCTCGAACTGCTGCTCATCAACCACCCGCTCGATTGTCCGATCTGCGATCAAGCCGGCCAGTGCCCGCTCCAGAACCAAGCGTACAAGTTTGGTCCTGAAGGCTCGCGCTTCGAGTTTCAGAAAGTCCACAAGCCGAAGCGCATCCAACTCGGCCCCCACGTCGTCCTTGACGCCGAGCGGTGCATCAACTGCACGCGCTGCACGCGCTTCACATCCGAGATCACCGAGACGCACCAGCTTTCGATCCACAACCGGGGCGACAAGAACTACCCGATCACCGCGCCCGGTGTCGAGTTCGACGATCCGTACTCGATGAATGTCTGCGACCTGTGCCCGGTCGGGGCGCTGACGGAGGACTACTTCCGGTTCCGCGCCCGTGTCTGGGAGATGTCCAAGACGCCCGGCATCTCGACCTACGGCTCGAAGGGCATCAACGTCGATTACTGGGTCAAGGACAACGAGGTGCTTCGCATCACCCCGCGCCAGAACCTCGATGTGAACGAGTACTGGATGCCCGACGCGGCGCGGCTGATCTACACCACCTTCAACGAGGATCGCCCGGCGGGCCCCGAGATGCTCTTCCGCGATGGCGGTCGGGGTCCGGCGGACTGGCGGCAGGCCTACGACGCGGCGGCGTTCCTGCTGAAAGGCGTCGAGGGCAGCGAGACCTTCCTTCTCGGCTCGGCCCTTGCCACGGTTGAGGACAACTACCTCCTCATGCAACTCGCCGAACACCTCGGCGCGCCCGCCCCGCAGTACCTCTCACACGTCGAGCCAGGCTCGGGCGACGATTGGCTCATCACCGACGACCGCGCCCCGAACGCGCAGGGCTGCGAGCGCCTCGGCATGCAGGAACTCGATGCCGACTTGCTGAAGTCGCGCCTTGCCAGTGGCGAACTCAAGGTGCTCTACATCTTGCAGGACGACCCCGTCGGGATGGGCGTCCTGAGCGAAGCCGACCTCGACGGGGTGCAGGTCATCTTGCACCACACGCACACGACGAACGAGACGCTGCCCTTTGCCAACGTCGCGCTTCCCATCGCTATGGCGGTTGAGACCATTGGCACTTACGTCAACGCCGATGGACGGGCGCAGCGCCTCCGTCCGGCGAAGGCGACGCGCCACATGCATCGTCCGCAGATGATGGAGATGGGCCTGAGCCGCCTCGACCGGCAGGGTACGCCCTTCGACCGCTGGCACGACGAGAGCAACAAGATCGACTGCCAGCCCGGCTGGGCCGCCATCCCTGAGATCGCCGAGCGCCTCGGGCGCAAGATGCGCTGGGACGGTCCCGCCTCCATCATGGACGAACTTGCCCAGACCGACGCCTTCGCCGGGGCGACCCACAAGGCGATGGGCTTTACGGGCGTCCCGCTCGAAGATGTCGGCGAAGCCGTTTAACCTCTGAACCGCCGCGGGCCATGCCCGCTGACCCTTACACCTATGGCAACCATCGCGGGCATCTGGGAAGTCATTGACCTTCCGCTCGTCATCTTCGGCGTCCTCAACGTGCTGCTGCTCTCGGCGTCGGCGCTGGTCTATGCCGAGCGTAAAGTCGCGGCCTACATCCAAGAGCGGAGCGGCCCCAACCGCGTCGGTCCGGCGGGTATCCTGACGCCGTTCGCGGACGTGGTCAAGCTCATCCTCAAAGAGGACATTGTCCCGACGGCGGCCAACAAGTTCCTCCACAGCTTTGCGCCGACGCTGATGGTGGTGATCGCCATGACGACGGCGAGCGTGATTCCGTTTGCCGAGGGCCTCGTGATCGCCGATGTCGGCATGGGCATCCTCGTCATTCTGGCGATGACCTCGCTCTCGGTCTACGGCGTGACGCTCGCGGGCTGGTCGTCGAACTCGAAGTATGCGCTCTTGGGTGGGCTGCGCTCCTCGGCACAGATGATCTCCTACGAACTCGCGATGGGCGCGGCGGTGATCTCGGTCATCCTGATGAGCGCCTCGCTCAACATGACCGACATCGTCGAGAGCCAGAATCACGGGTGGAGCATCCTCGGCTGGAACATCTTCCGCAACCCGGTCGGGTTCATCATCTTCACCATCGCCGCCTTCGCCGAGACCAACCGTGCGCCGTTCGACCTCCCCGAGGCCGAGCAAGAACTCGTCGGCGGCTACCACACAGAATACTCGGGCATGAAGTTCGGGATGTTCTTCCTCGCGGAGTATGTCAACATGTTCATCGCGAGCATGGTGATCGTATCGCTCTTCCTCGGCGGCTACCTGGTCCCGCTTCAGGAGGTGCTGGGCCTCGACGGCGTGCTACTGACCCTACTTCAGGTGGGCGCGTTCACAGCCAAGTCGGCGTTCATGGCCTTCGTCTTCATCTGGGTTCGGTGGACGCTGCCTCGCTTCAAGTACAACCAGCTCATGAACATCGGCTGGAAGTACCTCCTCCCGATCTCGATTGCCAACATCGTCGTGATCGCGGGCCTCGTCGCCGTCTGGCACACGTTCTTCGCTGGGTGATCCCCTGCTTTCCTTGCTGTCGCTCGTCAAGCTGTCCCCCTCGCCGAGGGGGACAGCTTTTTGATTCCTGAACGAAGTGATGAATCGAAAAGCGGGGGGTACAGCCCCAACGCCGTCGCGGGCGTTACCTTGCCGTCTCGCTCTCTCACCTCGCATCCGTTCGCCATGGCTGAAACTGCCGTCGCCTCCTCGCCCGAAGAAATCGAGCACCTACAAACCCTCGTCGCCAACACCATCCGGGGCCTGACGATCGACGCGGTCGAGGCCGCTGACTCGGGGCACCCCGGCCTGCCGATGGGCATGGCCGACGCCGCGACCGTCCTCTGGACCGAGTTTCTCCGTCACAATCCCGCGGATCCGACATGGGTAGACCGCGACCGCTTCGTGCTCTCTGGCGGGCACGGGTCGATGCTGCTCTACAGCCTGCTCCACCTCGCGGGCTATCAGGACATGACGCTGGATGAACTGACGAACTTCCGGCAATGGGGCAGCATCACCGCCGGGCACCCGGAGATCGAACTCTCGCCCGGCATCGAGACCACCACCGGCCCGCTCGGACAGGGGATCGCAACGGCCGTCGGGATGGCGATTGCAGAGAAGCACCTCGCGGCTGTCTTCAACACCGACGCCCACCCGATCGTCGATCACTGGACGTGGGTCATCGCCTCCGACGGCGACCTGATGGAGGGCGTCTCGAACGAAGCCTGCTCGCTCGCTGGGCACCTCGGTCTCGGAAAGCTGATCGTGCTCTACGACGACAACGAGATCACCATCGACGGCTCGACCGACCTCGCGTTCACCGAGGATCCGGTCGCCCGCTATGAGGCACTCGGCTGGCACGTCATCCGCGCCGTGGATGGGCACGACAAGGATGCCGTCCGCGACGCGCTCCGCACCGCCAAAAGTATCCTCGACCGGCCTACGCTCATCGACGTTCGCACGACGATTGGCTTCGGCAGTCCCAACAAGGCAGGCACGTCGGACGCGCACTCCGATGCCTTCGGCGAAGAGGAAATCCGGCTGACCAAAGAGAACCTCGGCATCCCGCTGGAGCCCACGTTCTACGTCCCGGATGAGGCCAAGAAATACATGGGCCGCGCCACCTGCGACCGCGCCGAGTCGCACTCCGACTGGAAGAATCGTTGGGCGGCATGGCGCGAGGCCAACCCCGACCTCGCCGCCACCTGGGATGCAATGCACGACCCCGCTCCGCCGGAGGGTTGGACCGATGCACTCCCCACCTTCGAGGCCGACGCGAAAGGCATGGCGACGCGCGCCGCGAGTGGCAAGGTGCTCGAAGCGATCTTCGACACGGTGCCTTCGCTGATGGGTGGCTCGGCGGACCTGACGCCGTCGAACAAGACGAAGACCTCCGGCGCACAAAACTTCTCGCACGAACATCCCGAGGGGCGCTACCTCCGCTTCGGCGTGCGTGAGCACGGGATGGGCGCGATCCTCAACGGCCTCACCATTCACGGCGGGCTGCGCGGTTTCGGTGGGACGTTCCTCACGTTCTATGATTATATGAAGCCCGCGGTCCGGCTGTCGGCGCTGATGCACGCGCCGGTCATTTGGGTCTATACCCACGATTCGGTCGGCCTCGGCGAGGACGGGCCGACGCACCAGCCCATCGAGCACATCGCTGCGCTTCGGGCGACGCCGAACCTTTGGACCATCCGGCCCGCCGATGCCAACGAGACCGTCGAGGCATGGCGGCTCGCGCTGGAGCGGACCACAGGCCCGACCGCCTTCGCGTTCACCCGGCAGAACGTACCCACGCTCGACCGCTCGACCTATGCCTCCGTCGAGGGCACCCGGCGTGGCGCGTATGTCCTCGCCGATGCGGACGGTGATCTCGATGTGCTCCTCTTGGCCACCGGCTCCGAGGTGCATCTCGCCCTCGAAGCGAAAGATCAACTCGCTGCCGAGGGTATCGCCGCTCGCGTCGTTTCGATGCCGTGCTGGGAGATCTTCCGCGAGCAAGATCGGAGCTATCGCGATGCCGTGCTTCCGCCATCCGTCCGCGCCCGCGTCGCCATCGAGGCGGCCCATCCGCTGGGCTGGCATGAGTGGATCGGGCTCGATGGCACGGTCATCGGGTTAAACCGCTTCGGCGCTTCGGCCCCGTACCAAGAGATTTACGCGCACCTCGGCCTCACGGCTGACGCGGTCGCTGACGCGGCACGGGTGCTCGTCAAAAGCTGAGGCCATGTCGATGAACCGTTCATGGTCTCTCTGCTTAGGGGTTGCTTTGCTGTCTGGCATAGTCGCGTGTGCGTCGCCCGACGATCAGCCCTATGATTCGGTACAGGACGAGGAGGCCAGCGACCCCGACGCTTCTCTTGCTCCCGATGGTTTCAAGCAGGGGTTGACAGCACGTATCCAGTATACTTGTGCAGAGGATGCGTCCTTTTTTGTGGCTCGGTCGGATGATGGGCGCACGGCAGTCGTCACCTTGGACGATCAAAGCGTGACGCTTCAGAGTGGGGACGGCGCTAGGTATCTGAGCGAGGACGCAGTCTACACGCTGACGCTTCGCGGCCCCCAAGCTTTCCTAGACCTCGGCGGCGAGGAGACGTACCGCGACTGCGAGCGCCAAAGCGAATGATTCTGTCTGCCTCGATTCTCTCTGCCGATTTCGGCCACCTCGAACGTGACGCCCGCGCGGCGGTCGAAGCAGGCTGTGAGTGGCTGCACATCGACGTGATGGATGGACACTTCGTCCCGAATATCTCGCTCGGTGTGCCGGTGATGCGGGGGCTGAAGAGTCTCGCCGATGAGACGGGCACGCTGCTCGATGTCCACCTGATGATCGCTGAGCCGGAGCGGTACGTGGAAGACTTCGCCGAGGCGGGGGCGTCCGTCATCACGGTGCATCAGGAGGCGACGCCGCACCTCCACCGCGTCGTGCAGCAGATCAAGGAGACCGGGGCAAAGGCGGGCGTTGCGCTGAATCCGGCGACACCACCATACCTGCTCGAAGAACTCCTGCCGGACCTCGACCTCATTCTCGTGATGTCGGTCAACCCCGGCTTTTCGGGGCAGGCATTTATCGAGTCATCGGTGCGGAAGATCCGTCGGATTCGTGGCCTCATCGACACGCTCGGAGCCGGAGCACTCATCGAGGTCGATGGCGGGGTCAAGCCGACGAACGCCCGTGCTCTTGTCGATGCCGGGGCTGATGTGCTCGTCGCTGCAAGCGCCATCTTCCGGGGCGACGGTTCGATTAGTGAGAACATCGCAGCCTTCCAGCAGGCCGTTTTGCGGACGGCTTGACGGCATTGCTTGGTTGACACGCCTACAGCGCGGCGCGACGGGCTTCAAGGTGCGGAATGGAGGTCATCCCACGTCAGCCCAAAGCGGGCGAGATACTTGCGGAGACGGTCCGCATCGTTGCTCGTTTTCTTCCGCTTGCGGGACTCGGCGAACAGGCGGCGACCTGCCTCCGACAGCGACGGAGCCTGCGCGCAGACACGGCTCACCTCGGCGAGTTGCACTCGGTCGAAGAGGTCGAGGTCGTTGGCTGCGCCACCGAGAAGTTGGTGCAGGCGCTCCGTGTCTTGTCCCGGTGCATCGAAAGGCTCGGCCCATGCTGCGCGCAGGCGTTCGATCTCATCCGTGACTACGTCTTCGGTGATGCGCCCGCCGGGAGCTAGCGTTGCCATCCGGGTAACTGCAGCGTTGAGGTCGCGGAAGTTGGCACTCCAGCGCGCCTCGGTCGAGGTGGCGAAGGTCAGAAACTGCGCGCGTGCCTCGGTCGAGAACTGCACCATCTGGTTCAGCCGGTGGGCGGCCTTTGATAGCTCGTAGTCGAGGTTCGGCTCGATGTCTTCGGGGCGCTCGCGGAGGCTTGGGAGGCGGAAGGTCCAGAGGTTGATCCGAGCGAAGAGGTCTTCGCGGAAGTCGCCCCCCCGGACAGCATCGGTGAGCGTTCGGTTGGTCCCGGCGATGAGTTGGAAATCACTCTCAACCTCGGCGTCGGCTCCGACAGGGAGGAAGCGTTTCTCTTCGAGTGCCCGCAGCAGCATCGCCTGCTCATCGAGTCCTAGCTCGCCAATCTCGTCGAGAAAAAGGACGCCGCCGTCAGCGGTGCGGAGGAGGCCGGGGCGGGCGCGAGCGGCACCGGTAAATGCGCCCTTGGTATGCCCGAACAGCGCTGCCATCGCTTGATCGCCCCGCAGTGTCGCACAGTTGACCTCAACGAATGCGCCCTCAACCTGTCGCCGCGTTTGCTTCAGTTCGTAAATCCGTCGGGCGAGTTGGCTCTTGCCTGCGCCCGTCGGCCCTGTCAGTAGTATCGGGTCGCGGGAGTAGATCGCCACGCGCTCGATCTGCTCAATGAGCGCGTTGAAGGCAGCATTGCGCGTCTGGATGCCGGACTTGAGGAAGTCGAGGTCCTCCCAGAATGTTTGCTCGAAGCGCGAGGCGAGGCGGTCGTACTTCGAGAGGTCGAGGTCGATGAGTCGGTAGGACCCGGCGGGGTTGGCGTTGCTTCGTCGCGGCGGGCTGGTCTGGATCAGCTGGGCCGGAAAGAACCGGCTCTCGACGAGGAGGAAGAGGCTGATCTGGGCGACGTGGCTGCCCGTCGTGATGTGGACGAGGTAGTCCTCGGCGTCGGGGTCGAAGGGGTAGTCGACGGCGAAGTCGTGGAGCGTGCGGAAGACCTCCTCGAAGTCCCACGCATCATCGAAGTCGAGTGTGTGGAGGCGCACGTCGGTCTCCGGCGAGACGGTGCGGATGTCGGTGGCGACGGCCTCGGCGGTGTCGGCAAACTTCGGCTGATGGAGCAACTCGAAGCGGTCGATGAGGAGGTCTTCGTGCTGGCAGAGCGCGACGCTCGGACGCCACCGCTCCCAGCGTGCGGCGGTGCCCTTGCTACCGTCGAGCGAGACGCCGAGCAGGCCGAGTGCAACCGTTTGGGACATCGTAGGTCTGAAGGATAGAGTAGATATAAATCTAAACTACGATATCATGCTCTATAAAAACGAGGGTCGTGTCGAGTTTGGGAAATGTAGAATCGTCGATTCGGGCGATTTTAGGTCGATTCGAGTCCGAGGTAGCGAGTTGGCACGGCGCTTGGCATAAGGAGAGCGCTCACGTTTCGCTCACCAGACCTCTACCGCCATGGTCAACCTCGCACTCTTCAACACGCTTCGCGGTCGGCGTGCGCCGGCCACCGATGCGGTTAACCGTGAGGGGGCACCCGCCTATGCCTTCACGCCGAAGCACGCGCTCGCTCAGTTCGCTGCGACCGGTTGCCTCAACGCCACGTTCTACGCATCGGCAGAGAGTCAACTCGACACGGTGCTGAAGCTGGCGGCCAACCTCGATGGAGACTTCGTCGCTCGCACAGCGGTCTACGCCCGCGAGCACGCCTTCATGAAGGACATGCCCGCGTTGCTCTGCGCTGCGCTCGCCGATACCGGTCGGCCGCAGGCGGACATCCGGCTCTTGGAGCGGATCTTCCCGCGTGTGATCGACAACAGCCGGATGCTGCGGACGTTCGTGCAGATCATGCGGTCGGGAGCCGTCGGGCGGAAGTCGCTCGGGTCGGCACCGAAGCGGATGGTCCGTAGCTGGCTCGCCGCACGCACCGAGACGCAGTTGTTCTACGCCTCGGTGGGGCAGTCGCCGTCGCTGGCGGACATCGTCAAGATGGTCCACCCGACCCCGGCGACGCCGGAGCGGGCCGCCTTCTACGGCTACCTGCTTGGCCGCGAGCACGACGCCGCGCTCCTGCCTGAGGTCGTCCGTGACTTCGAGCGGTTCAAGCGCGACCCGTCGGTTCCCGTGCCGGACGTGCCGTTCCAGATGCTAACTGCGCTCGACCTCGACCGTGAGGCGTGGGCTGCGATTGCACGCCGTGCGACGTGGCAGACGACCCGGATGAACCTCAACACGTTCGCACGCCACGGCGTGTTCGATGTGGAGGGTTTGACGGACCTCATCGCCGAGCGGCTGCGCGACCGGCAGGCCATGCAGCGGGCACGGGTCTTCCCGTACCAGTTGCTGGTCGCCTTCACACAGGCGTCGAGCGGAGTACCGGAGCCAGTTCGCGCTGCGTTGCAGGACGCGATGGAGATCGCCGTCGAGAACGTGCCCGAAATCGAGGGTCGTGTCGTCGTCTGCCCGGACGTGTCGGGGTCGATGCACAGCCCCGTGACCGGGTACCGGCGCGGCGCGACCTCCGCCGTCCGGTGCGTCGATGTTGCCTCGCTTGTGACGGCGGCGGTGCTGCGGACGAATCCGTCGGCGACGGTGCTGCCGTTCGAGAACCGCGTCGTCAGCGTCCGGCTCAACCCGCGCGACAGCGTCATGACCAACGCCACCCGGCTCGCGTCGGTGGGCGGCGGCGGGACGAACTGTAGCGCGCCGCTGGCCCGGCTGAACAAGCAGCGTGCCCAGGCCGACCTCGTGCTGTTCGTCTCCGACAACCAGTCGTGGGTGGACGCGCAGTGGGGCGGCGGGGGTACGGCGATGCTCCGCGAGTGGAACGCGCTCAAGCAGCGCAACCCGCGCGCACGCCTCGTCTGCCTCGACGTCCAGCCGTACCGGACGAGCCAGGTCACCGACGGCGAGGACATCCTCAACGTCGGCGGCTTCTCCGACCGCGTCTTCGACGTGATCGCCCGGTTCGCCGAGCACGGTCTCGACTCCAACCACTGGGTCGGTGAGATCGAGCGCGTCGAACTGTAAGCCAACCTGAAACTGAAACCTTTCACCTCTAAACCGACTCGCTGAGTCGGACCCCTGTTGGGGTGCGGCGGGATGCCGCCGGGACTACATCGCTCAAAACGATTGCCCATTCGGGCACAGGTCTCGGTACTCGTTGCCCGCCGCACCCTCGGGGAAATGAATACGGCAGCGGATGCCGGTAGGACTACATGCCTCAAAAGCAACCGGCCCCTATGGCCGGGAATGTCCTGCCACCCCTTGCCGCTGCTACTCCTGGTGACGAATGCCGGTACCACTACATCGGTAAAAGCCGAAAGGCTTCGGGTTCGAGTCCCGGCCCGCCTCGGCGGGATGTGGTGCCACCCCTTGTCGTTGCCTCTGTTCTTTGATCGGAGCGAATGCCGGTGGGACTACATCGGACGGTGGCAGGCAGCTCGCTGTCTGTGCCGTGAGTCTCGCCACCCTCTTGTCGCTCCTCTGTTGTGGAGGCCGCGCCCGCTCCGGGCGGGGCGAATGCCGACGGAACTACATGGTCCATAACCCACAGGTCGCCGGTTCGACTCCGGCCAGATGCTTTGGCATCTGTAGCTCAGTGGTAGAGCAGTGACGTTTCGTCACCACCTCGTCGCCCCGCCCGGACTGGGCGTCCTCCGCTTGTTTTTTCTCTCCATACCTTTCCTCCCATGACCTCCATCGAATCCCGCATCACGCCCACCGGCGAAGCCACTGCCACGCTGCCCACGCACAGCGGCGAGGGCACGCCGATCACCGTCATCGGCACCGAGGCCATCCGCCAGACGTTTGGCGATGTGTGCCTGACGCAGGCGCAGAACACCCGTTCCGCACCCGGCGTCACCGACCTCGTGCTCAACCCCGACGCGCACCTCGGCTACGGTGCGCCGGTCGGCTGCGCGCTCTCGTCGCCGACGCACATCTATCCCGGCCCGGTCGGGGTGGACATCAAGTGCTCGATGAGCCTGCTCCAACTCGACCTTCCGGCGGATGCTATTGAAGATCGCCGTACGCGTCGCGCCCTGATCGAAGCGATCCTGGAGCGCACGCCCACCGGTCCCGGCAAGGGCCAGCGCTCGGTAGCGAAGGGCCGCTCGGTCGATGCCACGCTCGGCGCGCAGGCTGTGACGGAGGGTGCGTCGCAAGACGTCCTCGAAGCGCTCGGGATTCCTGCGCACTGGGCCACGCGCTGCGAAGATGCCTTCCACGTCGGCCACGACGGGACGCGGGATACGCTCGGCGACCGGCTCGCTTTGCTGCGATCGCATGGCGGATTTCAGGCGTTCGAGTCGAAGGTCCGGCAGCTTGGCTCCTACGGCGGCGGCAACCACTTCGGCGAGTGCGAGGTGGTCCACGTCGCCGATGGTGAGGCCGATCTCGCGGAGCACTTCGGGCTGCGCGATGGGCATGTCGCGTTCCTGAGCCACTGCGGATCGCGCGGGTTCGGGTATCAGCTCGCGCAGAACCAGTTCCGTGCGATGGAGCAGCACTTCGAGCGCGAAGGCTGGGCCTACCCGGCGGGCGACAAGCAACTCGTCTACGCCCCGCTCGGCACGTCGCTCGCGGACGCCTACATTGACGACATGTCGCTTGGCGCAAACTTCGCGACGGTCAACCACCTACTCATCAACGCGCTTGTGCTGGAGGCCTTCCAAGAGGTGCTTCCCGGCGTGCAGGGCGATCTCGTGTACTTCATCAGCCACAATATCGCCCGGCTCGAAGACCTCGACGGCGAGCAAGCGTGGGTGCATCGCAAGGGTGCGACGCGTGCGTTCCCGGCAGGCCACCCTAGCCTCGACGGTACGCCGTTCGCCGACACCGGCCACCCGATCCTCCTGCCCGGCGACCCGCTCTCGGGCTCGGCGGTGATGGTGGCGGAGCCGGGGGCGTCGCAGAGCCTTTACAGCGTCAACCACGGCGCGGGCCGCACGATGGGCCGTCGCGCCGCCAAGCGCACGCTGGACCAGGCCGAGGTCGATGCCGCGTTCGAGCGCGAAGACGTGCTGAGCAACTGCCGTCGCTACCCGCTCGACGAGTCGCCCGACGCCTACAAGGACTTCGACGAGGTAATCGCCTCGGTCGAAAAGGCCGGGCTGGCGCGCTCCGTCGCATCGCTCGACGCCCGGTTCGTCATCAAAGACGCGGAGAAGCAGTACCGCGGGGCCGCCTAGGGCCTCGCGGGCTGCTCCCGCACAAACACGGAGGATGCCATCATGCGCAACGATCCCGAACGATTCGACAACGAAGCGTCCTTTTGAGCCGATGAGCAAGCGACGTCGCGGCTTCCCGAGCGAGGCCCGCGTCAAGCGCGGCGTCCGCACCGTCGGCGACGGGAAGGTGCTGACCGAGAAGCTCGGGCGCAACGACCTCTGCCCGTGCGGCTCCGGTCGCCGGTTTCAAGCGGTGCTGCCTCGGTAGCGGTCGCTACGACGGGACCCTCCGTGACGATTACTTTCAGACCATGAACCACCGGGGGCGCACGGCGGTGCGTCCCCGCTTTTTTATCCAATCCCATGATCCACATCGACGGCTCCCACGGGGAGGGCGGCGGGCAGGTGCTCCGCACGTCGCTCGCGCTCTCCCTCGTCACGGGCCAGCCTTTTCGTATCGAAAACATCCGCGCCGGACGCGATAAGCCGGGGCTGATGCGCCAGCACCTCACCGCCGTTCGTGCCGCCGCTGAGATCGGCGGGGCGAAGGTCGAGGGCGACGCCATCGGGTCGCAGACGGTGACGTTCAGGCCGCGTGTGGTTCGGCCCGGCGTGTATCACTTCGCGGTCGGCACCGCGGGGAGTGCGACGCTCGTGCTGCAGACTGTGTTGCCTGCGCTCCTGACGGCCCCGGAGCCGTCGGAACTGACGCTCGAAGGCGGGACGCACAACCCGTGGGCACCGCCGTTTGACTTCCTCCAGAAGTGCTTCCTTCCACTCGTCGAGCGGATGGGGCCGCGTGTCTCGGCGGAGTTGGATCAGTACGGGTTCTTCCCCGCCGGGGGTG
Organism: Rhodothermales bacterium; assembly: GCA_028284265.1. GTDB lineage: Bacteria > Bacteroidota > Rhodothermia > Rhodothermales > JANQRZ01 > JANQRZ01. Next base: position 249,079 of record JANQRZ010000018.1, on the reverse strand, counting down.
GCTGCTTCCGCATCCACATCGAGCCTGCCGAGCGGCTGTCGCCCATCGACCTCGCCGAGCGCGGTGAGGTTCAGGCGCGGTGTGCCCGCGCCATCGTCGCCAACCTGTCGAAGCGAATCGCCAAGCGCGAACTCAACGCCGTAGCAAAAAAGATGAACTGGGGTGAGGAGTGTTTTCGGGTCGAGGAGGTCAGGGCGGCGTGCCCCGGCAACGTGCTCCTCATCGAGATCGAGAGCGAAGCGGTGACCGAGGTGTTTGCGAGCTTCGGTCGTGTCGGTGTGCGGGCCGAGGCGGTGGCGCGCAGCGCCGTAGAGGAGGCACGGACCTACCTCGCGGCGGGCGTCCCCGTTGGGCGTTACCTCGCCGACCAGTTGATGCTACCATTCGCGCTCGCGGGCGGCGGGACGTTCCGCACGCTGCCGCTTTCCCGACACGCCCGGACCAACATCGACGTAATCCGCCGGTTCATGCCCGACGCGCTCCACATCGAGGAGCAGGAGGATGGAACCGTGCAGGTATACGGCGCTGGGGTCCAAGACGAAGCGGCATAAACGGGATCGGGTTTGGCTCGGGGCCGTCGTAGTTTCCCCACCCACCGAAGCCTGCCCTATGCCCACCGCCCGCGTCGTTCCGCTTACGCCCGTCGACAAGGTCTACACGTACCTCGTCCCGGCAGAGTTGGAGGCCGAGGCGCTGCCCGGTGCGCGCGTTGTGATCCCGTTCGGAGCGCGCACACTGACGGGTGTCGTGGTCGAGCGAACGGACGAGGCGGGACCGCGGCTCAAGCCGATCCTCGATGTGCTGGACGACGTACCGTCGTTCTCGCCGGTGCTGCTCCGGCTGACGCAGTGGATCGCCGACTACTACGTCTGCGCGTGGGGCGACGTGCTCAAGGCTGCGCTGCCGTCCGGCACGACCGTCGAGAGCCATCGCGTTGTCCACCGGACCGAGCGCCCGTCGCTTGGACTGAACGGCGTCGGCGGTCAGGTGCTGGCGCTGTTGGAAGCGGACGGCCCCCAACCCATCGGCACCGTACAGCAAAGCATCGATGGGGTCACGGCGAGCCTGCTCCGGCGGCTCGAACGGGATGAGTTGATTCGGGTCGAGAAGGAGCTAACTTCTGCAAGCGTTACCGTCAAGACCGAGTGGCATCTCAGTCTCGCGGACGGCGTCGGGCCGGAGGCAGCGGACTCGCTGCGCGGGGCGAAGCAGACGGCCATCATCGAAACACTCGCCCGATTACAGGCTGACGGCGAGGTTGAGTCTCGGCAGGCCGACGTGCTCGCCGAGACGGGGGCGTCGAGCACGACGGTGAAAAGTCTCGTCGAGAAAGGGTTCGTCGAGCGCATCGAAAAAGAGATCGTTCGTACGCCGTTCGACACGGAGCCAGAACCGGAACCGCCCCCCGTCCACGAACTCAACGCTGGACAGGTCGAGGCGCTCTTCCAAATCGGCGCGGCGCTCGGCGCGGGCGAGACAAAGACCTTTCTGCTCCACGGCGTTACGGGCAGCGGCAAGACGGAGGTCTACATCCGTGCCCTTCGGCACACTTTGGAGGCCGGGCGCACCGGGATCGTGCTCGTCCCCGAGATTGCGCTGACCCCACAGACCGTCCGCCGCTTCCGTGCCCACTTCGGCGACCGCGTGGCCGTGCTCCACAGCCGCATGAGCGCGGGCGAGCGCTACGATGCGTGGCGGCACCTGAACAACGGGCGGTTCGACGTCGCCATCGGCCCACGCTCGGCGATCTTCGCGCCGCTACGAAATGTCGGGCTGATCGTGGTGGACGAGGAGCACGAGGGGAGCTACAAGCAGTTCGATCCGGCCCCGCGCTACCATGCACGCGACGTGGCCGTGATGCGTGCCCACCTCGAACGAGCCGTCTGTGTCCTCGGCAGCGCCACGCCGAGTTTGGAGAGCACCCTTAACGCGAAGGCTGGGAAGTACGAGCTACTCACCATGCCCGATCGTGTCCCCGTGCCGGGCCGAAAGGCAGCGGAGCTACCGCCGGTCGAGATCGTAGACCTGACGTGGGAGAAGAAGGTCCGGCGGCTCAAAGGGGCACTCTCGCATCCGCTTCGCGAGGCGATCCGCGACCGGCTCGAAAAAGGCGAGGGAATCATCCTCCTCCAGAACCGGCGCGGTTACTCGCCCATCGTCACCTGCGACGACTGTGGGTGGACGCCCGAGTGCCGCGACTGTGCCGTGACGCTCACCTACCACAAGAGCCACCGCCATCTACGCTGCCACTACTGTGGCCTCGTCGAGCCGTTACCCACGCGCTGTCCACAGTGTGGATCGTCCGACCTAGCTCGTCTCGGCGCGGGGACGCAGCGCGTCGAGGAAGAACTGGCCGAGGTCTTCCCAGACGCCCGCGTCCTGCGGATGGACCTCGACACGACGGGCCGGAAGAACGCGCATCAAAAAATCCTCGATGCATTCGGGCGAAGCGAGGCTGACATTCTGATCGGGACGCAAATGGTGGCGAAGGGCCTCGACTTCGCCCGCGTCACCCTCGTCGGCGTGGTCGATGCCGACACGGGGTTGCTGCTGCCGGATTTCCGGGCAGCGGAGCGGACGTTCCAGCTTCTGATGCAGGTTGCCGGTCGGGCCGGGCGTGGGGCGCTGCGCGGCGAGGTCATCCTCCAGACCCGAAGCCCGGACAACCCCGCGCTCCAGCACGCCGCACGGCACGACTTCGCCGGATTCATCCGCACGGAGCTACCCGACCGGCGGGCGTTTGGCTATCCGCCCTACGGCAAGCTCGTTGGCGTCGAGTTCAAAGGGCCGAGCGAACGCACCGTGCAGCAGACCGCCGAGCGGTGGACGCGGCTGCTACGGCAGCAGGGTGGAGCGGTCGAGGTGCTTGGCCCGAACCCCGCGTTCATCGGACGGGTCAAAAAGCAGTTTCGCTTCCACACCATCGTCAAGTCCACTGAGCCGGGACAGCCGTACGCGCTCTCCCGCCTCGTCCGCGCCACCAACGATCAATTCGGAAAGCCGCCGAACGGCGTGCGGATCAACGTAGACGTGGACCCGGTAGGTTTGCTGTGAGGTTGAAAATCGCGTGACGCGAACCCTCCGCGTGAACGCGCCGTATATTGCAATCACTGGTTTTTGGCCGACCGCCCGGATTGGGGCCTGTCGGCGGAATAAGGGCAAGTCCCGTACGGCCAGCTCCCTCTGAACTCCGTCAGGGCCGGAAGGCAGCAGCGGTAGGAGGTCGTAGCGGCGCGATGCGGGTCGCTTGCCCTTATTTCGTTTCCAAAGGTTGCACTCCGTCGCCGCCCGTCGTATTCTGTGGCCCGTGACGCACCGCGTTCCCCATATCGACCTCCGCGCCAGCTTTTACTTTTACGGCTTTGCGTTTAGCCAGCCCACGGCGGGCCGGAGGATAGGGGACTAGCCGAGCGTCCCACGCCCTCTTTCGCAGCCCGCCTCTCCCGGCGGGCTTTTTTTGTACCCAATAGCCATCCACGATGCCGCTCTCCAACCTCCGCGACCGTCTCGACCAGACCGACCGCGACCTCATCGCCCTGCTCGCCGAGCGTCAGCGGCTCATCGGTGAGGTCGCCGCCGTCAAGCTCGACGACCCGGCCCTCCCGCTCCACGATCCGGGCCGCGAGCGTGCCCTGCTCGGTCGCATCCACGATCTCGCTGAGGAGGCTGGTCTCGACGGCTACTTCGCTACGACGGTCTATCGTCGCATCCTTGACCACTCCATTCGGGTGCAGGCCTCGCGTCAGGCACCGCGCGATGCCGTCCGGGTAGCGTTTCAGGGGGAAGAGGGGTGCTATAGCCACGCTGCCGCAAGTCGGCATCTCGCGGGGCAGCAGGCGCTCGCGTTCACCGGGCACCGGACGTTTCAGGACGCCGTCGAGGCGCTGCGCCGGGGCGAGGCGGACCGAGCCGTGCTGCCCATCGAGAATACCGTCGCCGGGCCCATCGAGGACGTGTACGACCTCATCGCCGAGCGGGGTTTGGTGCTGGTCGGCGAAGAGGTGGTCCGGGTCGAGCACTGTCTGCTAGCTGTAGAGAACGTGCCAATCGGACAGATTCGGCACGTCGGCTCGCATGCGAAGGCGCTTGCTCAGTGCAGCCAGTTCCTCGCCGGGTTGACCGACGTGCGAATCGAAGACGAGCACGACACGGCAGGGGCGGCGCGCCTCGTCGCGGAGAGCAACGACCCGACGCGGGCGGCCATCGCGGGCGAGGATGCGGGCGAGCGCTACGGGCTGGTCGTGATCCAGCGGCACATCGCCAACCGAAAGGATAACTTCACCCGGTTCGTCGTTGTGGCGCGTGACGGGGTCGCTCACGATGCACGGTTGCCGCACAAGACCTCGCTCTTGCTCACGACCGACCATCGCCACGGCGCACTCGCTGAGGCCCTTCAGGTGCTGGCGCGTCGCGGACTGAACCTGACCAAGCTAGAGTCTCGTCCGAGTCCCGATGGTCCGTGGCGGTACCGCTTCTACGCTGACATCGAAGGCGGCACACACGAGGAGCAGGTCGAAGCCGCGCTCGCCGAACTCGCCGAGCACGTCGCGGCGGTGCGTGTGCTCGGGTCGTACCCACAGGCTGGAGCAGCGACGGCGGAGGGAGCCTCCGGCGATGGCATAGCAACGGTGTCTACGCCGACCGTGAAGCCGCGCCTTGCTCCAAGCGCCCCAGTGGTTGCTCCGACGGGCAAGCGCTACCGGTTGGTCAGTCGCGAGGGCCGGTCGGAGGATACCATAGTCGAGATCGGCGGCGTGCGGATCGGAGGCGATGCGCCGCCGGTGCTGATCGCGGGGCCGTGCTCGGTCGAGAGCCGGGAGCAGATTTTCGAGAGCGCGCGCGGCGTGCGGGCTGCTGGGGGGCGGCTGCTCCGAGGTGGCTGTTTCAAGCCACGCACGCTACCCTACGACTTCCAAGGCCTCGGTTTCGAGGGCCTGCGTCTTCTCCACGAGGCGGGCCGGGCCTACGATCTGCCTGTCGTGACCGAGGTGCTGCACCCGGCAGATGTAGAGGCCGTCGCCCGCGAGGCCGATGTGCTCCAGATCGGCGCGCGCAACATGCAGAACTTCGAGCTGCTCAAGGCGGTCGGCTCTACCCGCGTGCCGGTGCTCCTCAAGCGCGGGATGATGGCGAGCATCGACGAGTGGCTCGCGGCGGCGGAGTACGTGCTGGCCGCAGGCAATGAGCGGGTGATCCTCTGCGAGCGCGGCATCCGCACCTTCGAGACGGCGACGCGCAACACGCTCGACCTGTCGTCGGTGGTCGTCGCGCGCGAACGGACGCACCTCCCGGTGATCGTCGATCCGAGCCACGCCGCGGGCGTTCGGCGGTGGGTTCCGGCGCTCGCACAGGCGGCTCTCGCTGCTGGAGCACATGGCCTCATCGTGGAAGCCCATCCTGACCCCGACGCGGCGCTCTCCGACGGTCCACAATCGCTCACCTTGGAAGCGCTGGCCGAGTTGGCTCAGACGACTGGGTGCGTGGCGTCACCTGCCGCGTAGTTCAGGCACTACAAGCTTTGCGACCCCGGCAGCCGCCACCCCAGCAGCGCGACATCACAAGGCCGAAGAGTACCCACCATGCCCACGTCGGTACCGATCCAACGAGTGCAGCGAAGCTGGCTCCGATGGCTGTGCCGGCACCAACTACCAGTGCCCAAAACGCTTGGCCTAGCACGAGGATCGTGAGGGTGGCGACTACGAGAATAAGGATCGACTGGAAACGTGTCATGAGGGTACTGGGATAAGCGATCAGGCAGGACGGCCGTATACCGAACTGGAGGACAGATAGTTACACGGGCGGGGGCTGGTCGCTCTCGATGCGAGCGGTGAGACGGCAGCGTACATGCGTCAGGCTGTTCGTTGGTGTGCGGTCATGCCACCCATCACCCGTTCCATCATGCGGACTCTACCCCAGCGGGGAAGGACAGACAAGCTGCCGGAAAGCACTTTCGTGAGGAGGCCGGGGCGGACGGTTTGCTGTCGCCCGAGTGCTGCAAGCGTCGGCCCGACCACGTCTTCGGGCTGGAGTGCTGTTCCCATCCGCTGATCTGCTCGCTCGGCGAATCCTGTGTGGACCGGTCCTGGCGCAGAGACGATCACGTCCACCCCGTGTGGCTTTAGTTCGACGTGTAGGGCCTCGCCGAGCGCTTGGACGTAGGCTTTCGTCGCCGCGTAGTGCGCCGCGAATGGTGTCCCTTGAAACCCGACGAGCGAGCCGAGCAGGATCAGCCCGCCGCGTCCCTGCGCGGCAAAGCGTCGCCCGAAGTAATGCGCCTGCCTAAGGACGGCCCGACCGTTCACGTCGAGCATGGTCTGTTCGTCGGCGAGGTCGGAGTCCAGAAACGCCCCCGATGTGCCGAATCCTGCCGAGGCTACGAGCAATCCGACATCGAGATCTGTAGTCGAGGTTTCGAGGTTAGCCAAGCCCACTTCGGTGCCGAGGTCGGCGGCGATAACACGGGTGCCGATACCGTGCGAGGCCGTGAGATCGTAGGCGAGGGTGTCGAGGACAACTTCGCGGCGTGCGACGAGGACGAGGTTCAGCCCGTGCTCGGCGAGCCGTTCAGCGAAGGCCCGCCCGATGCCGGACGACGCTCCGGTGACGATGGCCCACGGGCCGTATGTGTAGAGGAAGGTGGACATGGAAAGCTAGGCGGTTAGGTTGAGCGCGGGGCTTGCCAGCCTGCGCGGACGAGGCCGACGCCGAGTGTCAGCACAGCGACAGCGAGGACCGCCACGCCCGCGTAAAGAAGAGCAATGCCGCCCGTTGGCTCGGTGACGCTCTCACCGATGGCAGAGGCGAAGAACCCGCCACTGACGAGGATCGGGGCGAGGATGAGGGCAATCCGCGCCGTCCACCGTCCACCCGCTGGAAGCGCGGTGTAATCAACGAGCACCATCCCGATGAGGGCAAGGATCACAAGCACGCCCGCATGGGCGTGGCCCGCACGGAAGAACGCTCGCTGGAAGTCGGTCAGCGCGAGGTCGGACCAGCCGCTGACGATGGTGAGGAGGAAGTAGCCACCGTACTGGATCGTTGGGATGGTGATGAGGATCAGACCGGCGAGCAGCTTGGTCGGGCGCGTCATAGCCAGATAATGAAAGTGGAACTGACGGGTGCTAAGATTGTGTACTATCTGAGCACTGCCAAGTTTCGCCTGTCACAAAAAATGTCTGGCGCCTATCACCACGGTGACCTCCGCCGCGCTCTCCTTGACGAGGCCCACACCGTCCTCACCGAGCGCGGCGTGGGGGCACTCTCCCTCCGCGACCTCGCTCGCCGCGTGGACGTTAGCCCGACAGCCCCCTATCACCACTTCAAGGGCAAGGCTGACCTCGTCTGCGCGCTCGCCGAAGACGCGCTGGAGGGTCTAGACCGTGCCCTCGCTGCGTCAAACCATGCCGACCCAGCCGAGCGTATCCGGGCGATGGGGGTCAACTACGTGCTCTATGCGGTTGACCACCCGGAGCAATTTCGCCTTGCCTTCCGGCCAGAGATGGGTAGCCCGTTCGCTGCGCTAGCCGAAGGCACCGACTCACTCCCTGACGACATCGCCGGGTTTCGCCACCTCATGGGGGCCGTCGCCGAAATCGAGTCTGACCCGGCGGCACAGATCCGGCTGTCCGTTGCATTGTGGAGTCTTGTCCACGGCCTTGCGGCGCTCTTTGTGGACGGTCCGCTCCGTGTGCTGGCTGCCGACCGTGCCCGTGTCGAGGCACTGGCGCGAGACGTCACCGCCCGCTTCCAGTTGAGCGCTGATCGCTGACATTTAGGGCACGCGCACGATGGTGTGCGAGTGGTGCGTATCGCCTGCGTGGAGACGGATCACGTAGAGGCCGGGCGCTACGGCTCTACCCGATGCGTCCCGTCCGTCCCACCGCGCTTCGTGCATGCCCACCGCTTGGGTGCTGGTTGAGAGGACGGACACGCTGCGGCCAAGCACATCGTAGACTTCGACCTCGATAGGTCCGGCCTCGGCGAGGTGATAGCGGACGGTGAGGTCGTCGCGGAATGGGTTGGGATAGGCGTCGATGAAGCGCGTACCTATCGCATCGGTGCTCCGGCTTGCAGCCGAGACGGGCGCTGCCGAGTTTCCGGTGGCCTGTGCCTCTACGCGGGTGACGCTCCCGGTGCTGCCGAGTGCTAGCCCTTGCACAAAGACGCTATCGGCGGTGCCGATGTCGGCTAGTGGCAGCAGCGCTTCGGCTGTACCATCCGCCGCTGCCGGGCCTCGGAAGAGGATGCGTTGGGGCGAAAGCGCGATGCCGATTTCACCGACAGGCGTTGGTCGCATACCCCGCCGATCCGACCATGCCAGCACGGTCTCGGCTCCCGGCGCTCCGGCGGTTCCTACGACAACGGTTGACGGATCGGTGCTCGGACGGACCCACAGCGGCGGGTCTGTGCAGGTAGCGTCGAACTCGACGGGTTCGTCCGCGATGCCTTCGCCCAGCAACTCAGCGTAGAGGTTTTCCTCGCCCTTGATCTCGGCCCGGAGAATGCCCGTCACGAGGCGCTTGTGAAGACGCTTCTGGTCGGCGGCAGGGAGCGGCTCGTTGTTCGGCACGTTGTCCGTCGGCCCGCTATGGCCCATCCCGATCACCTCGAAATAAACATTGCGGCTGGCGGCATCCGCCTCGTTGAAGTAGCGGACCACCTGCGAGGGCGGCACGATGCCATCCACCGATCCGGCGATCTGAAAATGGCGGCCGGTAAAGGCGTTGAGGTTGTCGATCCGGGCGTCGTTCACGAAGGCCGACTGCAACCCGATGATCGTTTGCACCCGCGGCTCAATCCCGATGAGTAGCGCAAGCACGCCGCCGCCCATCGAGTGGCCCGACGCCGCCCACGGCCCGTCGTCTACCATGCCGTTGAATGAGCCGGGCGCATCGGACTGATCCTCAACGTAGTAGAGTAGGGAGCGCGTGTCGCGGGCGTACTGCGGTTGGTTCGGAAAGAGGCCCGTCTCGGTGCCGGTCGAGGCGACGACGAACCCCCAGCTTGCGATGTGCTCGCAGAGATCGTCATAGTTGCGTGGTCGCCCGAGGTAGCCGTGCTGGAAGGCGACGAGTGGGAATGGGCCACCGCTCGCATCCGGCTGTGTCTCCACGCCCGCTGCGGTCGCGGGGTAATAGATGCGCCCTCGAATCGTGCCTTGCCCGAACACATCATCATCGAACACGACATCGGTGCGACCGACGAGGAACGGGCCGTCTGCCTCGATAGGTTGGGCCGCCGATGGTCCGGCGAAAACCAGAAGGAGGAAAAGCAGGCAGGAGGTGTAGCGCATAGAAAGAGTAGCTAGGCGTTCAGTTTCGGTCGCTGGTCTGCTTCCCAGACGCGGTAGTGCTCGACCTCAGCTTGGAGCGTCCGCAGGACATAACCGAGGACGGCAGCGTCGTCGAGGTAGCCGATGATCGGGAGGAAGTCGGGGACTAGGTCGAACGGATTGATAAAGTAGAGCACGGCCCCGGCGATGAGCACGATGGCCTTAACGGGAATGCGGCGGTACTCGCGGCGGGTCCATGCCCGGACGAGGCGCAGCAGCACCGGCAGGTCGTCGCGGATCTGGCCGATCTCCTCGCTGTGGTCCGCGATCTTGTCATAGGCCTGGCGGACCACTTTGCGGACACGCTTCGGGTCGCGGGTCAGGCGCTCGGCCTTTTTGCGGAAGCGCTCGAAGCCGATTGGCTGATCGGAAGAGCGAGAGGAAAGAAGCGGCATCGGGAAGAGCGGGCAAAAGTGAGGCGGCGTGCCTATCATCGGGACGCACGCTGTCAAGATACATCCTGCCCTCATCGTTCCAACGTCATGCGCTGTCTACCCACGCTCCTACTCATCTTCGCCCTTGCGCTTCCCCTCGCTGCCCAGCCGGTGGCAGACCAGGCCGAAGTCGCCCCTAACCCCGTTGCCCCGACGCCCGCCGCTGAACGCCTCGCCGGGTTCGAGTCAAGGCAGGCCCTCGCCGAGCGCTCGCTGCTCACGAACGTCCCATTCCGCAATGTCGGTCCGACCGTAATGAGCGGGCGCGTCGTGGATGTGGACGTATCGCCGACCGATCCTGCGACGTTCTACGTGGCCTACGCCTCGGGCGGGCTGTGGCGGACGACGAGCGGCGGCTCGACCTTTGAGCCGCTCTTCGACGATCAGGCGGCGATGACCCTCGGCGACATCGCGGTGGACTGGCGGGACCCGGAGGGCGATGGCGTGACGATCTGGGCGGGGACGGGCGAGAACAACTCTAGCCGCTCATCCTACGCGGGCACCGGCGTCTACAAGAGCACCGATGGCGGGCAGACGTGGATGCACCTTGGCCTCGACGAGACCCACCACACGGGTCGCATCATCCTGCATCCTGACGATCCCGACGTGGCGTGGATCGCCAGCATCGGGCACCTCTATTCGCCCGGCCCCGACCGGGGCGTCTACAAAACAACCGACGGCGGGCAGACGTGGAGGCCGTCGCTTTTCATCAATGATAACACGGGCGTCATCGACCTCGCCATTGATCCAACGAACGCCGATGTGCTCTACGCGGCGGCGTGGGAGCGGACGCGGCGGGCGTGGGACTTCACCGAAGCCGGTCCCGGCTCCGGCATCTACAAGAGCACGGACGGCGGCAGCTCGTGGAGCCTGCTGACGGTCGAAGGCAGTGGCTTCCCGGCGGGGGGCGGAGTTGGGCGGATCGGGCTGGCCGTCTATCCCGGCAACCCGCAGACGATTTTCGCCTCACTCGACAATCAGAACCGGCGGCCCGAGGAGCCAGACGAGAACGAACCGGCGCTGACGAAAGACGTGCTCCGCACGATGAGCCGCGATGCCTTTCTCGCCCTCGCCGAGGATGATCTCAACGAGTACCTCGACCGCAACGGGTTTCCGCTCTCCTACACCGCCGCATCGCTGCTGGAGATGGTACGCGAGGGCGACCTCGAACCCATCGCGCTCGTCGAGTACCTCGAAGATGCCAACCGCCAACTCTTCGACACGCCGGTCATCGGCGGTGAGTTGTATCGCTCGGACGACGGAGGGCAGACGTGGCAGCGCACACACGAGGGCTACATAGACGACTTCGTGTTCTCCTACGGCTACTACTTCGGCGAAGTCCGCGTCGCCCCAGACGATCCCGACCGGCTCTACCTCCTCGGCGTCCCGATTATCGCGTCCTCCGACAGTGGTGCGACGTGGGAGAGCATCGGGCAGGAGCATGTCCACGTCGATCATCATGCCCTCTTCGTCAATCCGAACAACCCCGACCACCTCATCAACGGCAATGACGGTGGGATCAACATTTCCTATGACGACGGTGAGAGCTGGTTCAAGGCGAATGTGCCGCCGGTAGGACAGTTTTACACGGTTGCCGTGGATGGGCAGGAGCCGTACCATGTCTACGGCGGCTTGCAGGACAACGGCGTCTGGGCCGGGCCGCACACCCACATGCCCGGCCCCGGCTGGCGTGCCTCGGGCGACTATGACTTCGATTGGATCATGGGTGGCGATGGGATGCAGATCGCGGTCGACACTCGGACCAACAACACCGTCTACACCGGCTTCCAGTTCGGCAACTACTTCCGCCTCGACCGGGCCGCGCCGGGAGCCGATTACGAGCGCACCCGCATCACACCGCGCCACGACCTCGGTGAGCGTCCGCTCCGGTTCAACTGGCAGACCCCGATCCACCTCTCGCGCCACAACCAAGACATCCTCTACCTCGGCTCGCAGAAGCTCCACCGCTCGCTTGATCAGGGCGAGACGTGGGAAGCGCTCTCCGATGACCTCACGCTCGGCGGTATCCCCGGTGACGTGCCCTATGGCACACTGACCTCCATCGACGAGTCGCCGCATCGTTTCGGGCTACTGGTGGTCGGGAGCGATGATGGGTTGGTGCACGTCACGGAGGATGGCGGGCATACGTGGCAGCGGGTGTCCGACGAACTACCGCCGCACCTCTGGGTCAGCCGCGTCATCGCCTCGGTGCACGACGAGGAGCGGCTCTACATCGCGCTGAGCGGCTACCGATGGGACAACTTCGAGGCGCACGTCTACCGCTCCGACGACCTCGGCCTGACGTGGCAGCGCATCGGGACCGACTTGCCTGCCGAGCCGGTGAACGTAATCGTCGAGGACCCGATGAATGAGCACCTGCTGTTCGTCGGGACCGACCACGGGCTGTACGCGAGCCTTGACGGCGGTGCGACGTTTATGACCATGATGAGTGAGAACGCCGAGGGGTTGCCGAACGCGCCCGTCCACGATGCGGTCATTCACGAGGGCGAGCACCACCTCGTCATCGGCACGCACGGGCGGTCGATCTGGGTCGCCGATCTGGAGCACGTCGCGCAGCTTACGCCGGACGTGCTGGCTGCTGGGCTTCGGGTGTTCGGCATCGAAGCGGTGCGGCACTCCGAGCGGTGGGGCGACCAAGGTTGGGCGTGGGGCGAGCCGAACGTCCCGGAAGTAGCGATCACCTATTTCACGCCCGCCGCCGGACAGGCCACACTCACGATCACCGACTCGACCGGTACCCTCATCAGCGCGACCTTCGACGAGGCCGAGCTGGGCCTCAACACGATTGCCTATGACCTGAGCGTCGATCCTGGCGAGGTCCGCGATGAGCAGGAGAAAGCCGACGATGGTCGGGTGTATCTCACGCCCGGAGCGTATACAGTCACGATTGAAATGGGCGGTGAGACGGTGACCGAGATGTTGACCATCGAGGCAGCCCCGGAGCCGCCATCGCGTGGACGGAAAAAGACCCCCTAGGAGACAGAGAGGCCAGAGAGAGTGCTTTTCCGGTTGGCGAAGCTCTCTTTTGCCTTATTCTACATCTGCCTTAAACAGAGAGTCATAGTGTCCAGTCTGCGTTACAGAGCCTATGCCCAATAGGCGCTGGCACAGCGCTCTCTTTGGTATCCACCACCGATCTTTGTCATCGTTACCACTCCCCGAGAGGCACTACCATGTCGTATGCCCGTCCCTTCTACAAGAGCGCCCGGCTGCGCCACTTTGCTGGCGGGGCCGCTGCGTCCTTTTTCGTCCTCACCTTCTTCCTCGGTTTCGTCGGATGCGACCGTAACCTCGCCACCGATCAGAACCAACGCGGCGTGGATGTCGAGGTAGACGTTCGACCGGCTCCTTGCGATAGCACGATGTACCAAGAGCCACCCGTCACGGAGCGTCGCGAGGTCGATCCGAGCGGCAATGTTCGAGTCAAGGTCACGGTGCGGACGAACAACTGCTGCTGTTGCTGTGGCGAACCGCACAGCCACGCCCGTACTGGCTATGTCCCGCCGGCTCCGATTACGGGTACCGGCCCCGGCGGACCTCCACCGCCACGAACTACGCCACCGACCGATATCCCTGAACTACCTGAGTTGCCGCCTATCGCGGGGCTTACTCCAGCCCAGCCCGGCCCACCGATTCAGACCACCCCGCCGGTCGGAGGCGGCTTCCCCGGTGGTGTCCCAGCGCTCCCGCCGATCGCTCCGCCGGTTACAGCCAGTATTCCGTGGTGGCTTGGCCTGCTGGGCGCGCCGCTGCTGCTGTTCACGGTCGGCGATAATGAAGGTGTGATCTGCGGCACAGACTCCGGCCTCCCAACCGGTCCAAGCCGACCGCGCTGCGAATAGCCTCTAGTCTTCCTGCTTTGCCTTGCGGTCTACCGGGACCCACTTGGCTTCGGCGATGCCTGCTTGCTGGTTGACCCACCGGGCGAGGACGAACAGAAAGTCCGAAAGCCGGTTGAGGTAGCGCGCTGCGTGGTCGTTGACCGGCTCCAGTCGGGCGAGGTCTACCGTATGCCGCTCGGCGCGACGGGCGACGGTGCGGGCGATATGAAGGGCCGCTCCGGCGGGCGATCCGCCCGGTAGGATGAAATGCTTGAGCGCGGGCAAGTCGTCTTCCAACCCATCGATCTCTCGCTCCAACTGCTCAGTGTGGGCTGCCTCCATCCGAGGCACGGGATACTTCGTTTCGTGAGGTGCCGCGAGGTCGCCTCCGAGGACGAAAAGCTCTTGCTGGATACGGTCGAGGATCGGGTCGATGCGCTCGAAACCGGGAGCGTCAAAGCCAAGGGCACGGGCGAGACCAAGAGAAGCATTCGCTTCGTCCACCGTGCCGTAGGCGGTGATGCGGGGATGGGTTTTCGCAACGCGGTCGCCGCCGAATAATGCGGTCGTGCCGTCGTCGCCGGTGCGGGTATAGACTTTCATAGGTTGAGGCTCGGGAGGTGAGGGTTCTGAAGTCAGACAGGCGCGAGGTAGCGGATCTCGAGCGCGCCGCTCGGAGCGTCGAACACGTCGGCGTCCATGCGGAACACGTCGCGGATCAGGGCCGGGGTGAGGACATCATGCGGCGTCCCGTCGGCGACGAGGCGGCCTCGGTCGAGGACGAGGAGCCGGTCGGCGTAGCGGGCGGCGAAGGCGAGGTCGTGGAAGGCCGCGATGACGGTTCGGCGGGGCGTGAGCGCCGCGACGCGGTCCATGCCATCGAACTGGTGGTGCACGTCGAGGTGGGCCGTTGGCTCGTCGAGGAGCAGGATGCCCGCTTCCTGCGCGAGCGCTTGCGCGAGTTGGACGCGCTGCTGCTCGCCGCCGGAGAGCGTCTCCAGCGAGCGGTCGGCAAAGTCATGTAGGTCTAACTCGACGAGGGCCGTGTCGGCATGCTGCCGGTCTGCTGACGAGAAACCTTCGAGCCAGCCATGATGCGGGGCGCGCCCGAGAAGCACAAACTCCTCGACTGTAAAGTCGAACGCGAGCGATGGGTTCTGCCGAACGAACGCGAGCCGCCGGGCCAGGTCGCGCGGCGGCCATGCCCGGACAGGTTGCTCATCAAGTGTGAGGGTACCGGTGTAGGGAAGCAGCCCGCCGAGTGTCCGCAGCAGCGTCGTCTTCCCGCTGCCGTTCGGCCCGATCAACCCGACCCACTGGCCTTCTTCGACGCCGAAGCGCAGGTCGTGGAGGATCGGACGACCGTCGAGCGCTACGTGCAGAGCATCGGCGGTGAAGACGGGCATAGGGGAGAAGCGCGTGCTGGGGGAACCGGACAGGGCGCGCATCGGTGCATCCGCCGCTCCCCATCCCTGCGCTGCCATGATACGACCGCTGCTCATCTCCCTCGTCCTACTACTCACCCTTCCGGCCTGCGATACGAACGAGGACCAGAACCTTTTCTTCGAGCAGTCTACCTTCCTGCCAGAGAACTTTACCCGTACCGATGAGGACGGCGCGGTGGTCGAGGAGGACCCCGACGATTGGCGCGTCGCTCCGGCGTTCGTCAATCAGGTCGAGGTGCGGCCTGTGTTTCCGAATCCTGTCGCCCGCAACGGTCTCGTCACGATCACTGTGCAGGACACCTTCGGCGATGCCTTCACCGGCGGCCTCCGCGTCACCGGATTTAGCGATGCCGACCGGGTTGTGACGCTGGCCTCAGATCAAGGCCCCGACTTCTACACCCTCACCTTCAACCCCACGCTACTTCGCCTCAGTGGTGGGGAAGAGGCCCGGCTCTACCGCGTTCGCGTCTTCGACGCCCGTAGTCGCATCGTGACCTACGGCGATATTCTTGTGCGGTGACCCCCTGCTTCTTCCGCTTTGCTACAGAAGCTGTCCCCCTCGAAGCGTGACGGGGGGTTAGCCTTCCCCGTTGCGCTGCTGGAGCAGCTCGAAGTAGCGCTTGATGAGTTCCTGATAGTCTGGCGCATAGCCACTCTCCAAGGCGCGGATTAGGTCGCGGCGGAGGCGGTCGACTTCTTCCTGCTCGGGTAGAGTATCGGGAGAATCGGGCGGGCGGTCTTGGCCGGTCTGGCTTTCGCGCTCGCGCTTCTTGCCGCGCTGGTTGATGGACTCGCGCGCTTCGAGGAGACGGGTGAGGATGTTCTGCTGCCGCTCGCGTAGCTCGCGGTCGATCCGCCCGTCCTGCATCCGTTGGGCGGCCTCTTCCATCTCCTCGGCGATGCGCTGAAGCTGGCTCCGGCCTTGGCTGTCGAGGTTCGGGTTCTGGGCCATCTCTTCGAGTTGCTGACGGAGCGCGTTCTGCTGCTGGCGTAGCTGCTGCATCCGGGCCTGCTGGTCCTGCGAGAGCCGCTCGCCCTGCGCGTCGTTCAGCATCTGCTGAATCTGCTGGTTGAGTTGCTGCTGCTGACCCGACATCTGCTGCAACTGCTGCATCATCTGCTGCATCGACGGCGATCCTTGGCCCTGCCCCTGACTCGGGTTCTGTATCTGGTCCATCAGGTCCGAGAGCAGGAGGGCGAGGTCGTTCAGCGAGGTCATCGAGGCTTTCTGATGCCCGGCGGCCTGCGGCACGCGGCGCTCGGTCAATTCGGAGACGGACGCGCCCATCTCACGGATCGCCTCACCCGCCCGCTTCTGAATCTCGACATCCATCTGCGGAATCTCACGGGCGAGGCTGCGGAGCGAATCGCTGACGGTGGCGAGGCCCGCGGAGAGTTCGACCTGCTGGGCAGCATTCGGACGAAGAACCGGGCTGTCGCTGGACTGTCCGGCGGTCTCGGCGCGGAGCGACTCCTGCTCGTAGGACAGTGTGAGCACATCGTCGAGGACGCGGCGGAGTCCGGCAAGGTTGACCTGTTGCTGCTGGCCCGACATCTGCTGCTGCATCTGCTGCATCTGCTGGCTCATCTGTTGCATCTGCTGCTGCATCTGCTGCTGGCCCTGCTGCGCGTCCTGCAACTGGTTCTGCTGAAGCTGCTGCTGGTTCTCCTGCATCTGCTCCTGCATCTCCTGCATCTGCTCCTGCGCGTCTTGCATCTGCTGCTGGGCATCCTGCGGCGTATTTTGCATCCCCTCCATCTGCTCCTGGATCTCCTGCATCAGTTGCTCCAGCGCCTCGGCCTCTTCCTGCGCCCGCCGCTGCTCCTCGGCGAGGCGGTCCTGCTCGGCCTGCGATTCCTCGTCGCTGAGTTCGCCGTTTTCCTGCTGCTCCTGAAGCTCCTGCGTCTGCTCCTGCAACGCCTCCTCCTGCTCGGCGAGGGCCTCGGCGCGCTTAGCGGCTTCGTCGAGCTTCTGGGCGGTCTGTAGCCTTTCGAGCAGTTCGAGGGCGCGCTCGATGCGCTCGCGGAACTGCTCCTCGTTGAACTCGAAGTCCTCCATCGCCTCCATCATCTGCGGGAGGTCGAGGTTCTCCATCGCCTCTTGCAACTTTTGGAGCGCCTCCATCAATTCGGGCGTGGCGACCTCCTCCATCACGCGCTGCATCTCCTCGTACTGCCGCATCGTCTCCTCGGAGACGAGGTCGTTCTCGCGCATCTGGTCGAGCAACTCCTGCATCTGCTCCGCGCCCTGCTCGACCTGCTCGTCGAGCTGCTGCTGGCGCTCCATCAGGTTGTCGAGCTGGCGCTTGTCCTCCCAGTCGGCGTCCTGCTTGCGGCGTAGCTCGTCGCGTAGCTCCTCGAACTGTTCGCGGGTCTCGTCGGCATCGCGGAGCATCTCTTCGAGGCCTTCCTCGGTCTCGTCGCCCGTCTCGTCGAGTTGCTCGTACTGCTCGTCGAGCGACGGGAAGCGGAGGGTGAACATCGGCGTGCGGGCCGACTTGTAACCGGCGACCGCGTCGTTGTCCCAGACCTGCAGGTAGTACTCGACCACATCGCCGGGCGCGAGGTCGGGAGCGACGGTGCGCAGGAGCCAGTCGTGCGTCACGTCCTGATCGAGCAGGCGCGACTGTACGGGCAGGTCGAGTGAGGTGAAGTCCTTCTCGTCGTCGCTGGCGGTGCGCCAGTAGAGGCGGAGGCGGGCGAAGCCGAAGTCGTCGGTGATCTTCGCCGTGACGCGGGTCTGGAGTGACTCATTCAGGTCTACGTCCGAGCCGGGTTCGAGGAGGCGAATCTGCGGCGCGGCGTCGGAGAGCAACTGGAGCGTGTACGCAATCGGGTCGGCGTTCGTGAAGCCGTTCGCGCCGTGGAGGAGGAGCCGGTAGGTGCCCTCGCGATGGAGCCGGAAGCTGCCGGTCGCGGCGTCGCCGTCGAGGTCGAGGTCGAGCAGCGCTGCCGTGCCATCATCGAAAACGAGCTTGGCCGAATCGACGACCACGCCGCCGATGGTCGCCGAGACTGTTACCTCGGTGCCCGGCAGCCCGATCACGTCGCCGACGTTCGGGGCTAGGCGCTGCGCCGGAAGACGGGTGTAGCGCGGCGGCGTCGCCACGACATTGAACGATTGCACCGTCGGACGCGCCACGACGGTCGCCGTGAACCAGTCGGTTTCGACGGGGCCGGATTCGACGCGGTAGCGGAGCGACTCGCGGACGTTTGTGACGATATGCCGGAAGGAGCCGGTCGAGTCGGCGAGGAGGCGAACCGGGTCGGCGCGTTCCTCGTCGGTGCGACCGAGGTAGAGCGTTGCCTCGCGCGGGAACGCCCGCCCCCGCGCCCGAACCTCGATGGTGAGGTCGGTCCCGCGCACGATCTCCGTGTCGCCGGGAGCGACGACCAAGCTGAATGGCGCAGGTGGCGCGAACGTCTCGGTCGGGGAAAAGAGACGGTGGACGGCCCCGGTGAATGTGGCCGGAGCAAAGAGGCCGAAGAGCACGAGACCCATCACCGGCACGGCGGCGAACGGCGCGGCGCGCTTCGCCGGTCGGGTGTCCTCGACGCGCTCGAACGGCACCGGCTCCACTTCGCGCCCGAGCATTTGCACGGCCCCGTCGAGGAGCGGAGCCGGAGCGTCGGTGCCGCGTCCGTCGGCGAGGTCGAGAAGGTTGGTCAGACGGTCGGAGACTTCGGGGAACCGCTTGCCGATGCGGGACGCCAGCGCGTGGTCGTCGAGGCCGGGGAGCACGCCGAAGTAGACCAGCAGAGGCCGGACGACGAACGCGCCGGCGAGGCCGAGGGCGGCGAGGAGGAAGGCGACGTAGAACAGCAGTCGCGCCGCGGTTCCCATCCACAGCCCCGCTTCGAGTGCTGCCCCTAGGCCGAGTACCGCAGCCAACACGCCGAGCGTCAGCGCCGCGCCGAACAGAAGGTCGGCTCCGAGCACGCGGCGGCGGGCGCGGTGGAGGCGCGCGCGCAGGGCATCGAGAAGCTGTCGGCTGTGTTCACTCATGTCGAGTGACGAATGGCAAAGGGTCGAACATACAACGAAGACGGAGCCGGGACAGAGGTAGAACGCAGACCGGGGCGCGAGATTGTTCCGGCTTGCTCCCGACCTGAGTATTTTCTATCGGCTCCGATACACCCGTTCTTCAAGCAGGCAGGGCACGGCGAACCCCTCGCCGCCCGTTACCCCGGCTCGCACAGTTTTTGCTATCCTGATTCCCACCTCGTCATTCGACCGTTTATCCCCTGCCTGTGCCCATCGTGCTGAACAAACGTCGCCTCCGGTGGGCATTGTGTGCTGTGTGGATGGCGACTGGCTCCGTCTTCGCACAGGCTCCGGCGGACTCGCTGCGGGAATACGATCTCGGCGAGGTCGTCGTCGGCGGTGGCACGGCGGCGCGGCCAGCGGCTCCGTCTACGCTCCAGCGTATCCCAGTCGCGGCCATCGACCGGCTCGACGCGCCGAGTGTCTCGGATGTGGCCCGGTTGATTCCGGCGGCGCACGTCCAGACCAACTCGCGCGGCGAAACGCTGGTTTATCTCCGCGCTGCCGGGGAGCGGCAGGTGGCACTGTTCTTCGACGGGGCGCTGCTCAATATTCCATGGGACAACCGGGTCGATCTCTCGCTGCTGCCTGCGGGTGTTATCGGCGGGATCACGGTGGCGAAGGGGGTACCGTCGGTGCTGTGGGGCGCAAACGTGCTGGGTGGGGCGGTCAACATGACCTCACGCGGACTGAGAAGCAAAGGCACGTTCACCGAAGCCACGGGGCAGGGTGGATCGGAGGGCTTCGGGCAGGGGATGGTAACGCACCTCGGTCGGCGTGGTCGGTTCTCGTGGGTCGGCTCGGGTGGCTATGCCCGCCGCGACGGGTTCGCCGTGCCGGATGACTTGGGTGACGCCGGTCTCGTCTTCAACCAAGTCTCGGACCGTATCCGTACGAACACAGATTACCGGCTGGCGAACGGTTTTGGCCGACTGGAATATGATTTCTCCTCGCGCTCGCGCCTCGGTTTGTCGATGCTCCATGTGGACGGCGAAAAAGGCATCGCCCCCGAGGGTCACCTCAATCCTGCCGTAGACCGTGTGCGCTTCTGGCGCTACCCCGAGTGGCGAATGTCGATGGCGATTCTGAATGGCGAGGCCGGGCTGGGACCAGCGACGAGCCTGCGCGGAGCTGTATGGGGCAGTCGCTTCACCCAGCAGATCGCCGACTATGCCGGGGCCGAGTACGACCAACTCGATAGCCAGCAAGACGACGAAGACCTCACGGTCGGCGGGCGGGCGGTTATCGAGCACGCCTTCGCGCCGGTCACACTTCGGCTCGGGCTGAATGCCCTCACCTCGATGCACCGGCAACAGGAGTCAGCGTTTGAGGGCGAGCAACGCGCCGACGATCCACGCCTGACCTACCGGCAGGGTCTCTGGAGCGCGGGTCTCGAAGCGGAGGCGACGCCGCTCGCTCCGCTCACCCTCACCGCTGGGGTAAGCCTCGACGCCCTCTCGACGCCGGAGACGGGCGACAAGCCGTCGCGCGATCCGTTCATGGACTATGGGCTGACGGTGGGTGGTGTCTACCGGCTGAACGAGGCGTGGAGCCTCAATGCCTCCGCCGGTCGCAAGACCCGCTTTCCGACGCTCCGCGAACTTTTCGGCGAAGCCCTCCAGCGTTTCGCCCTCAACCCCGACCTCCGGCCCGAATCGTCGCTCCTCGCCGAAGTCGGGATGCGGCACTATGGCGAGGTGGTGTCGGGCGACGTTACGCTGTTCCTCAACCGCACCGACGATACCATCGATCAGGAGCGCTTGGAGGATGGGCGGCGACGGCGAGTCAATCTCGGTGGGAGCCGGATCACGGGCGTAGAAATCTCCGGGGCCGTGCGCCCTATCCCGCTCATCCGTTTCGACGGGCACCTGACGGTCATGGACGTGCGGGGCATTGAAGAGGACGGTAGCACGACCCGATTGTCTGAAAAGCCCGAAGCCATCGGGCGCCTTGCGGCGAGCTACTCGCCGGGCCGGGGACCAAACGCCACCGTTGAGGCGGTCTATACCGGCGTGGCTTACTCACCCGATGGCGACGGTTTCGTCCGGCTCGATCCGTCGCTCGTGCTCAACCTTCGGGCGGGCTACCGGCTCTCCGTGCGCGCCGTCTCCGCCGAACTCTTCGCCCGCGTCAACAACGTCACCGACGCCGTCGTGCTCCCGCAACTCGGTCTGCCGGGGCCGGGGCGCGAGATACAGGCCGGGCTCAAGCTGGCGCTGTAGCTGCAGGTTCTATCGGTCCTGCTTTGACGTGCTGGCTATGGGCGACGGTCGGGGCGGCAAACCACTTCTTCGTCCGCGCCCACGTCGAGCGAAAGAGGGCGCTCTCGCGGTAGGCATCGAGCGCGTCGGCACTGTCCCAGTGGCTGTAGGTGGTGAGGATGTTGGGATAGCGCGCGTCCTCCCAAAGCTCTAGATGCTGGCATCCCTCGAAGGTCCTGATTTGCGGCGCGACACCCTCGAACATGGCGAGGAACTCCTCGACAGCGTCGGGGCGGAAGGTCATGCGGACGGTGCGGACGAGCATGGTTCGGTGAGTAGAGAGCGGCGGGCGGAAGGCAGAAAGGTACAGGCGAGCGCTTGTTTGCTACCTACTGCTCGCTGCCCGGTGCCTCGTGCCCGCTGGAAGCAACCCATTGCCCGACCGGGCAGGAGAGGCATCGGCCTTCGGAACAGCGGGTGCGATACAGCTGGTGCAGTCCCTGTGCTTCGAGCGCGTTCGACGGCTCGGTGCCGAGGCGTTCGTAGCGGCGCGTCACTTCGTCGCTGGCAGCGGGAAGCTGACGGTAGAGTTCGGTTATGCGGGCTTCGAGCGGCGTGTCGCCCGACTGCTCGGCATAGAGCAGGAGGAGTGGGAGGACGGTGTTGAGGAGGATATCATCGGCCCGGCTGCGTCCGATGCCAGCGGCCATAGTCTTGCAGGCCCGGTCGAGGCGAACGTGGGTGTTCCAGAAATCGCCGGGAGGCGTGTCGGTCAGCGTGCGGCGGAGAGCTGTCAGCGGACGTTCGGACCGGATGGCATGGACGAGGTGAGCGACGGGGTCGCGGTGGAGTAGGCCACCGGGTGCGACGAGCGCCGCCGCTTGGGCGATCCGCCGTGCCGGGAGGCTGGGTGCCCGGAGCCGGGCGCGGGTCCACGCGGTCAGCTTCATGGGGCGTACAGGCTCCAGCACGTTCTGTCGCTCGAAGCGGTTGCGGAGGTCGGCTACGTATGCGGCGGTATCGCGGTCGGCTTCGGGGAGTGCCTTTGGCAGCAAACCGGACGCGCCGAAGAGGAGGGCTTCGATATCGCGCCGGTCGGAGAGGGCGCGGAGCCGACGCAGCGGAACACGGCGGGCGAGGCGCTCCATCGGGTCAGCGTTCTTGGCGTAGCCGAGGGCGCGGAGCATGCGCTCGTAGAGGAGTTGGTCGAGGTCGGGCGTGGTCAGGAACGCTTCGGCGAAGGCGGTGCGCCGGTCGGTGAGGCGTTCACGTCCGCAGTCGAGGATCAGGCTGTGGCGTATCGACTCGGACACGTCCGGCCAGTGGGCGGCACAGGGAAAGTCGAGCGCCGGGGTGGCATAGAAGCGGTGGAGGAGGGCGCGGAGCGATGCCTGCAGGCGCGGGTAGAGGATGATCTCCGGGAGCACGGTGCCGTCGCTGCGGCGGAGGCGGCCCGTGTGCCGGTC
Organism: Rhodothermales bacterium; assembly: GCA_028284265.1. Classification (GTDB taxonomy): domain Bacteria; phylum Bacteroidota; class Rhodothermia; order Rhodothermales; family JANQRZ01; genus JANQRZ01. The sequence continues at coordinate 226,315 of JANQRZ010000018.1, read as the reverse complement.
CGGTACCAGTGTGACGTGGAGCACCACGCGGTCGTAGCGCGGGTCCTCGTCGTGCCGGTGTTCGGTCCACTCGCCCGAGGTGCGGTGAATCTCCACATCGCCCGACCACGCGAGGTTGCCGATGTGCAGGCGGGCCTCGGTGAAGTCCGGCCCGGCGTCGGTGTTGAGCGTGCCGGGGTGCCACACCTCGACCGGGACACCTTCGGAGGTGCGGAGGTCGGCGTGGCGGAAGCGGAGCGCTTGCCAGATCTCTTGGATGACCGCCTCGGGGATGTGCTGCACGCGGGCGTCCGGCTCGTGGAGCGTGACGAGCAGATCGTCCGAGGTGTCGTGGTACGTGACCGGCGGCGGTTCGAGAACAGCGGGCATAGCGAGGCTGAGGGTCTGTATGTCGCAATAGACATGCAAGCGCCGCTTGCGTAACCTCAGTTGCTCGGGTCGCCGAGCGCGTCGCGCATTGCCTCGGCAGCACGGCGGGCCGCTTCTGCGAAGTCGTCGCCGTCGGAGGCGTAGAGGATGCCCCGGCTGCTGTTGACGAGAAGTGGTCCTGATCCTGCCGCGTCGACGACCGCCGCTGCATCGCCGCCCTGCGCGCCGACGCCGGGGACGAGAAACGGTACATCGGGATAGGCCGTGCGAAGTTCGGCCAGCAGCGCAGGCCGTGTCGCCCCAACGACGAAGCCGACCTCGCCCGGTCGGTCGGCGGCGGCCTCCACCGCGAGCCGCGCCGTGTGTCGGTAAACCGGCTCGCCATCCACGATCAGGTCCTGCAACTCCGCGCCGCTCGGGTTCGACGTGGCGATGAGGACGATGGCGCACCGGCCCTCCATTTCCAAAAACGGGGTGATGGCTTCGCTGCCCATGTACGGCGAGACCGTCACCGCGTCGGCGTCCACGCCCTCGTAAAAGGCGCGGGCATACATCCGCGCCGTGTTGCCGATGTCGCCCCGCTTGGCATCGGCGATCACGAGCCGGTCGTCGGGAACGGCGGCACAGGTCTCTTCGAAGACGCGCCACCCGTCGGCCCCGAGCGCTTCGTAGAACGCGAGGTTGGGCTTGTAGGCGCAGGCCACGTCCGCCGTCACCTCGATGATGGCGCGGTTGAATGTGAGAATGGCCTCGGCGATGGGCTGGTCGCGGAGCGGCTCTGGCAGTCGGGCCGGGTCGGGGTCGAGGCCGACGCAGACGCGGGATCGGGTAGTGGTTTGGGCAGCGCGGAGCTTGTCAGCGAAGGTCATGCGGTCGGGGATGAGAGGCCGAGAAAACTACGCCACCCTATCCGACTACGCGATCCTTCCAGCGCACGTTGCCGCGCCAGTGGCCGAGGGCCGAGTCGAACGGCAGGAGGCCGCCGAGCAGTAGCGATACCGGGGCGAGGAGTCGGGTTACTAGCGGAAAGCGACCATGCGTGTCGGTTCCCGCCTTGAGTGCATAGAGCGATACCAGAAACCACGGCGAGACGAGCGGCGACAAGATGAATGCGCTCCAGAACACGGCTTGGGCGACCGCAAACCGGAGGGGCGTGCCGCCCTGAAGCAGGTAGGCATTCTTGCGAAACCCGGCCCACGCATCGGGCAGGCTTTCGTACATCCAGACCTCCAAGTCGTCGCGGAGGTCGCGGAAGACGACGCGCATGCCTTTGCCCTTGAGATAGCGACCAATCTTGACGTCTTCTAGCACCTCATCCGGCAGGGCCGCGTGCGGCTCGTGCCGGTGGTAGGCGTCGGCTCCGATCAGCCAGCACTGGCCGTTGAGCGAGGCGAGTGACGGTGACTTCGTGCGTGGGATGAGAGCAAGCGGCAGTGCCGTCAGGATGGCGAACGGGACGAGGCTCGTTAAGAGTAATCCGCCGCCGCGCATCTGCGGCAGGCCGCTCACGACAGCCCCCGACGTTCCGGCTCGCTGCTCGGCAGCGGCATGGCGCTCAACGAGTCGCCGGAGTGCTTGTTCTTCCTTCAGCGCGGCGTCGGCGTCGAGGAAGAGGTAGACCGCACCCGTCGCCGCACGCGTCGCTTGATAGAGCGCGTGGACCTTCCCGACCCAGCCCGGCGGCGGCCCATCGCCTCGGAGGCCTCGGACGCCTGCCTCTTCGATCACCGACCACGTCTCGTCCTCCGAGCCGTCATCATAGACGATGATTTCGACCTCGGGGTAGTCCTGCGCGAGCAAGGTCGGCAGGAGGCGGCGGAGGTTCTCCGCCTCGTTCCGCGCTGGGATCAGCACCGACACCGGCGGTAGCAGGTCGGGGGCGATGCGGGCGTGCTTCGTCCGCCACAGGTAGACGAGGTTGGCCGCGAGGATGCTCAGGAAGAGCGCGTGGAGGCCGATGAGGAAAAGCATTCCGGGTAAAGGTGCGAGAAAGCAGGAAGAGCGCCCCCGGAACGCCGATCAAAGATAGCGCCGGTCCCCGCGTCAGGGCGGGTCGAGGAGGAACTGCCGGAAGAGCGGGGGCGGGTTTTGCGCCAGCAGCCGGTTGCGCACCCGGTCCGTGTGGGGCCGGTCGAGCGTGCGGAGGGTATACCAGACCCAGACCTCGGGTTCGAACGACGAGAGGCCGGGCGCGGGGTGCGTCCGTAGCACGTCGCGTAGCCGCTCGAAGTGCTCAAGCGCTTGCTCAGGACTTCGCCCAAAAATGCCCGGTCGGTAGAGTAGCGACTGTCCGGCGATGAGCAACACGTAGGGTTCATCCGGGTCGAGCGCGCGGGCGCGGTCAAGGAGGGCGTCCGAGCGCATCCCGTAGAAGGGCATTTTCCACGGTGGTGCTTCGCCAGCCCGATACGCCCAGAGCGCCGAGAGGAGCGCGAAGTCGCGGGCGGTCTGGCAGTCGCTCTCGTCGGGTAGGTCGTCGAGGTACTGGGTGTCGAGCGTGAGCGGGTAGAGCCGGTAGCGGTAGAGCAGTTCATCGCTCAGGCTCAAGGTGGCGCGGGCGTGGAGTTGCTCCAGCCCGTCGGGGTCGTTGTGCGCGTAGAGTGCCGCGAGCGTGTCGGGCGGCGGCGAGCCGGGCGGGTCGTCGGAGAGCGGCATCGCCAGCAGTAGGGTCAGCAGCAGGGCCATGGGCGTGTGGTGGAGTGGACGAGGTCAGGTCCAGCGGCGGAGCAGGGGGGCCAGTAAAGATAAATCCCATCGCTCGTGTGCGCTCCGTGCGCCATCGAGCAACAAGCGGCCCTCTCCGGGTTGAACGCTTTGCAGGGCGTCGAGCGTGTGCGCGAGCCGGGTGTATTCGTCACCGTCGGGCTGGTCGTGCAGATCACTGCCTGTCAGGAGAGCCGTCGGTCGGTCTTCGCCCCACCACGTTGCGCGGATACCGACGGGCCACCACTGCACGTCGTCGGGGAAGAGGCGGGCGAGGCGGGTGAAGCGGTCGGGGGAGAACGCAGCCAACCCGGCGTCGGGCGGACGCAGCTCGCCTTCGGGGAAATAGAAGAAGACCGGGGCCGGGCGCTCTTGCAGGCGGTGGGCGGTCTCGCGAATCGTGGCGAGGCGCTGCCGCTCGTCATCCAGCGGAAAGGGCAGCGCGCCGAGCGGGCCGAAGAGCGGTGCCCGCTCCCACTCGTTCATCCAGATCAGCGCCGGGCGACCGAGCGTGCGGCACGCGAGCAGCCACAGCAGGTACCCGTCGTGGAAGCTGTGGTGATTGGTGTAGAGAACGGTCGGCCGGTCGGGGGCGAGCGAACCCTCGGTCCACGGCTCAGGGCCGACCCACATGATGCGACGGAAGTCGGACCGCAGCGAGCGCTCGATGAGCCGCGAGACCGTCCACACAGCCACGCGCTTACCGAGCGTCGCGTCAGCACTCATGTGTCTGCCTCAGTCGTCTGCGGGATCGTGACATCGACGCCGAACCGGTGCGAGGCATTGCCGATCAAGCGGGCGCGGCGTGTGGCGTAGTCGTCCTGCACGATGAGGCGGAGCTTGCGCCGGAGCGGGACGATGCTGCGCTGCCGGAGGTTGTCGTAGTGCGCGGCCCGGACCTCGTTCATGATCTCGCGGTACATCCGCGCCGCCGCTGTGATGCCGATGCGCGACTGCCGGGGTAGCACCGTGATGCCCGCCTCGGCCTCGTCGTAGAGCCGCTCGGCAGCGGCCATTACCGATTCCAGCAAGGCGGCATAGGTGCCGCTCGGATCGTGCCCGTTGCGGGCGATGCCGAGCAGGTCGGCCTTCGTGAGGCCGAAGCGTTGCAGGAGGTCGTCGGGCAGGTAGACCCGGTCGAGTCGTTGGAGGTCTTCGCCTACATCGCGGAGAATGTTCGTCAACTGCATCGCCTTGCCGAGCGCCCGCGCCGCAGGCTCCAGCGTGGCAGCATCGGCTGGAATGTCCACGAGGAACGGCAGCATCATCGCCCCGACACTTCCGGCGACACGCTCCGAGTAGGCGAGCAGATCCTCCATGTCCGCGATGCCCCGGTCTTCGAGATCCCACGCGGCCCCGTCGAGGAGTTCATAGAGCGGGTCCGGGTTGAGGTTGAAACGAGCATGGACCTCCGCCATTCGCTGCCACAGCAGCAGGCCCGGCGGATCGCCTACAAGGGTCCGGTCGAGGCGCTGGCGGGCTTCGGCAAGGTCGTCGAGCGCCTGCGCTGGGTCGGTCTCCAACACCCGCTCGTCGGCAATCGAGTCGATGGTCCGGCAGTAGAGGTAGAGCGTCGCAATCGGCAGGCGGACGCGGGACGGGAGCAGGCGGGTGGCGAGGGAGAACGTGCGCGAGTGGTGGTGGAACGCCCGCCAGAGATAGCGGTCTTCCTCGGCCCGATTCGCTCCATCGGGCGGTGCAGGAGGGGGCGATGGGATGCGCGCCGTCATACCCGAGCCACCTCTCTCGACGTTGTCGGCATCAACGAAGCACCTCGACTCTTGACGACGCCGAACGCGACGCCGAGTGCGATGAGGCCGATCACCCCGGCCAGCGGTAGGCCATAGAGCAGACAGATCAAGACGGGGAAGATCACGTTCAGGGCGTAGAGCACGGGTGCCCACGACGGGGCCGAGTCGAGTCCGCCGAGCAGTCGGTCGAAGCCCCAGACGATCACGAGCGAAGTGACAAACCATCCGGCCCAGTTCGTGAGCGGCATGCCGAAGAAAAAGCCCTCAGTCTCATAGGTCCAGAACGGAAACGCTTTGCTCATCGCCGGGTCGAGCGCCACGTCCCACAGCACCATAAAGACCGCACCCCACACGACCGTCGCCATTCTTCCGACCTTCATCCGGCGGGCGAGGTCGTAGGCGAGGATCGACACGGCATACCACGAGGGCGGGATGAACCACGGGACGTGGCCCGCGATCTTCGCACCGAGGTAGTCCGTGTATTCGTATGCGCCGAACGGCACCCCGGTCTGCGTCCCGAGCAGTTCGGCGACGGCCCCAATGGCGCTACCCCAGAGTAGGAACAGCACCGACCGTTTCCAGCCGAGGTCAGGCAGGTAGAGCAGCAGCGAGAGCACCGGCAGGAGCGCCATGTACACCCACGTCGGCCCCTTGATGAGCGCGTCCAAGCCGAGGCCGAGATTCGTGGCGATCCAGCCGAGCGCGACGCCTGCCTGCGACGGGAAGAAGTTGAGCAGCACCGTCCCGGCTACGCTAAACAGAATCGAGCCAGCGAACAGGGCGAGGCTGATGAGGAACAGCCGGTGCGTCGGAGCCGAGGGTGGGGTGGGCATCGGGCAGAAGGCGGGGAGCGAGTGGTGCGATTGAACAGAAAGCGGCGGGACCTGATCCGTGAGGTTTCAGGAAAAGGTGAAACTAAGTAGGGTGCAACGCTCTTCCAAGCTACCCGCGAGCCAGCGCGTGTGCTCACCGCGCCGTGCATAGATTGCAGGCGTCCGCTGGCTGGTCGCCCTTCGTCTTTTAACCGTCTTCGCTGATGCAGACGCCCAACCCCGATGCGCTCCGCGAGGTCTGCTCTGGCCGCAGCGGCGTCAACCCCGACACGCTCGAAGCCGTCCTCTCGCTCGCGGTCGAGATCGCCCGCGAAGGGCGGGAGGGACGCAAGATCGGGACGCTCTTCGTGGTCGGGGATACGGACGCCGTGCTCGCCCAGAGTCGCCCGCTCGTCCTCGACCCGCTCTACGGGCACCCGGACGAGGCGCGGCGTATCGCCGACCCTGCCTTCCGCGAGACCGTTAAGGAACTGGCCCAACTCGACGGCGGCTTCGTCGTGACGAACGACGGGGTGGTCGTCTCCGCCGCGCGCTATATCGACGCTTCCTCCGATGGCGTGGATATCCCGATGGGCCTCGGCAGTCGCCACATGGCGGGGGCGTCGATCACGCTTCGGACCGGGGCCGTCGCGGTGGTCGCGTCCGAGAGCGCAGTCGTGCGGATGTTCGACCGGGGCGAGATCGTCGCCGAGATCATCCCGGAGGTCTGGATGCTCCGCCGCTATGCAGGGGCCAACGGACTGACCGGCCTGCTCGGTGGCAGCGCGTCACAATCGCAGACCGAAGATGGTGCCCTCGTCGTCAGTCGCCCTTCTGATGGTCCGGCTCCGGCCCACGTCCCGGTGCAGGAACGCCGCCAACTCACGCCGCCCGTCAGTGACCGCGACCACCGCCAAGGCCCGGACGATGCCGCTGTGACCGTGCTGATGTACGGCGATTTCGAGTGTCCATATTGCGCGCGCGCTCACGGTTTCCTCGGTACCCTGAGCGCTGAGTTGGGCGACAGCCTTCGCATTGCCTACCGCCACTACCCGCTCGTCCGCGTCCACCCGCACGCCCAGTTAGCCGCTGAAGCATCCGAGGCTGCCGGTGCGCAGGGCCAGTTCTGGTCGATGCACGATGCACTCTCGGAGCACCACGGCGCACTCGACCAAGACCGCATCGACACCCTCGCCGCCGATCTCGGTTTAGATATGGAGACGTTCCGCGAGCATCTCGACACGCACGCCTTCGCCGACCGTGTCCGCGCTGATTTCAAGAGCGGTGTCCGCAGTGGCGTCGACGGCACACCCGCGCTGTTCATCAACGGGCAGCGCTACGAAGGCCGCCTCCGCCTTGATCCACTCCGCGAGGCTATCGAGACAGCGACCGGGCGAGCATAGCGGCCCGCGTTTTGGCGACTTGTTCGTCGTTTGGGGTGGAAGCGGGTCGGGCAGCGCGCCTACCTTTCGCTCTCTGGCTCTCGTTCCTCCCGAATCTGCTCTCCCTATGCCCGATCTCGATACCATCGTCTCGCTCTCGAAGCGGCGCGGTTTCATCTTCCAGTCCTCCGAAGTCTACGGCGGCCTCTCCGCCGTCTACGACTACGGCCCGCTCGGCGTCGAACTCAAGCGGAACGTCCGCGAGCGGTGGTGGCGCGCGATGGTCTACCGGCACGACAACATCGAGGGCATCGACGCTGCGATCTTGATGCACCCGACGGTGTGGAAGGCGAGTGGTCACGTCGACGCCTTCAGCGACCCGCTCATCGACGACAAGGCCTCGAAGATGCGCTACCGCGCCGACCAACTCATCGAGGGGCACATCGCGAGGCTCCGCAAGAAGGGCAAAGATGAGCAGGCCGACGCCGTCTACGACCGCCTTGTCGAGGCGCTCAACGCGGACAATCCGTCGAGCGCGCTCCACGCCGTCATCATGGACGAAGAAATCCGCAGCCCCGACTCGGGCGCGTTCGACTGGACCGACGTGCGGCAGTTCAATCTGATGTTCGAGACCCACATTGGCCCAGCGGCGGATTCCGAGAGTAAGGTCTACCTCCGGCCCGAGACCGCGCAGGGCATCTTTGTCCAATACCAGAACGTTCGCGAGACAGCGCGCCTTCAGGTCCCGTTCGGCATCGCCCAGATCGGCAAGGCGTTCCGCAACGAGATCGTGGCCCGGCAGTTCGTGTTTCGGATGCGCGAGTTCGAGCAGATGGAGATGCAGTACTTCGTCAAGCCCGGCGAGCAGATGCCCGCCTACGAGGCATGGTCCGAGAAGCGGATGCAGTGGCACCTCGACAACGGCATTCGCGAGAGCAAGCTGCGCTGGCACGAGCACGAGAAGCTCGCCCACTACGCCGACGCCGCCCAAGACGTGCAGTACGAGTTCCCGATGGGTTGGCAGGAGGTCGAGGGCATCCACTCCCGCACCGACTACGACCTCTCGCGGCACCAAGAGTACAGCGGCAAGAAGATGGAGTACTTCGACCCGCAATCGCAGGAGCGCTTCGTGCCCTACGTCGTCGAAACCTCCGTCGGCCTCGACCGGACGATTCTCATGATCCTGTGCGACGCCTACCGCGAGGAAGAGGTCGATGGGGCGACGCGCTCGGTGCTCAAGTTTCATCCGGAGATCGCGCCCTACACCGCCGCCGTCTTCCCGCTCGTCAAGAAGGAAGGGATGCCCGAGGTCGCGCACCGCATCGAGGACGACCTGCGGAAGCAGTTCAACGTCTTCTACGACGAGAAAGGCTCGGTCGGCAAACGCTACCGGCGGCAGGACGAAATCGGAACCCCGTTCTGCATCACCGTCGATGGCGATACACTAGAAGATCAGACCGTCACGATCCGCGACCGCGACTCGATGGAGCAGGAACGTATTTCTTCGGACAACGTGCGGCGCTACATTGAGGACCGCACCGGACGGTGGACACCGGAGACGTAGGAGCAGGACAGTGTGTGCCCCCTGTGCTCCTGTCGATTCTGCGTGTTTTGCGAAGGAAGGAAAGATGGAACGCAGCTTGTTTCCGTCCTGGCATTCTGTTGTATCACATTCTGGAGGGTGTTGTCATGACTTCGCTTCTACGACCCCAGCGCGGGCTACTCGCCGTCTGCTTCCTCAGCCTCACACTCGCCGCGTGCGATAGCGCCGACTCCGACCCCGACCTCAACGTAGCACCTCCCGTCCTCTCCGCCGAGGCCTTCGACTTCGGCGATGCCATGTTTCCCGACGATCAGGCGCGGTCCGGCGGGCAGATGACCCGTCAGAACTTCAACAATGCGGCCTTCCGCTTCGGCATCGTCACACTCGCGGTCGGGGCAAACCTCGTCATTCCCCACCTAGCGACGGCGGCAGCGCTCAACACGGAGCCGGTCATTGAGCGGGGTACGTGGATTTGGGCCAACACCGTCCGCATCGGTACGGAGGACGTGCGCTTCCGCCTCGAAGGCACGCCCGACGGCAATGAGGTGCTCTGGTCCATGCGGATTACCACTACCGATCCCGAGACCGACGAGGTGTACGACGACTTCGTGCTCTATACGGCGCGCGGAGCCTTCGACGGACAGACGGGATCATGGGAACTCTACTACCGGGTCGAGGGCGTGCGGACCCGCGTGCTGGAGGCTGACTTCATCGCGACGAGCGCTACGCAAAAGACCGTTACATTCAGCGTGCCCGAAGGCGCAGGCAATGCCGGGGGTGATTCGGTGGTCTACGAACGCGACGGTGATGATCGCTCCTTTGACTGGACGCAGGTCGGCGAAGGCTTCAACCATTTCGTCGAGTGGGATGCCGTTACCGAAGCCGGGTCGATCACCGCGACCAACTACAACGGCGGCGAGCAGGCGTGCTGGGACGAGACACTGGAAGACGTGCCCTGCAACTAGCGTCACCCAAATCCTGCATCATCAGCGCGGGGACGGCATCCGCTGCCGTCCCCGCGCTTTTTTGCCTTTACGCTGGCAGGTTATTTGCGAAGGTTCGGTGAAGCAATCATCAGCCGATGTCTTTACCATGCCCTCGCTTGATCTCGCCCTGTTTACCAGCGCCCACGACGAAGAGTCTGCCCGCTACCGGGTGCTTCACGGTCTTCAGGAAGCACGCCGCGCCTTCGGCGAAAACCACGTCTATCCCCACCTCGCCGACCTAATTCATCTCCACGAGGCGATGCAGGAGGTTACGGGCGAGTCGGAGGTACTGCGCGGGCGCGGTCAGATTACCGGGATCGATCTGAACCAAGGCGCGCTGCGCTATGAGCCGACGGACGAACCGGCGTTTCTTTTTGAGACCCTGATTGAGTGGGCCTCACCGCTCATCGAGGACGTGATCGAAGAGGGGCGGGCCATTTTCGACTTTGTGGACGAGCACACGGAGGTTGAGGCCGTGGGGATTGTTCCGTCGTATCAGGACGAAGGCTACCTGCTGATTCCGGATAGCGGTGCCCTGCGCATTCTGCGCTACGCTGTGTCGATTTTTACGCGCCACGACGAGCGGTTCCGCAGCCTGCGGACTGCCGTCATCGGACAAGCCCCAGCAGATGCGCCGCCGCACGACCTCAAGCAGCGCCTCATCGCTCAGCACCCGGACTTACCGACCCCGGCTACATACCGGCTGGCGACAGACCTCGACTTTCCTGTTGAGGCCACCATCCTCCCTGTGGCGAAGCGAAAGCTATTGCAGTACCTCGCGGTAGGTGGGGCACTGGGAGACTGCTAGACGATGCGCGGCGTCGAGTCTGGCTGTAAGCAGGTCGCCGACCGAAACGCCGCCCCGAATGCCGAGGAGTGAACGGAAGTCATGTCGGACGAGTGGGTGGCTCAGTTGGAGTGAGCGCAAGGACGCTAGGTCGCCTGGTGCAATAGCCCTACGCGGACGGGCAGTTAGAGTCTGAAGTGGAAGGTTAGGGTATAGTCAAAACATGCGTGGTCTTCTCCCTTGAAGTTGCAAAAAAGGCTTGCGTATTCGCCCAGCGTACCCGTATCATGGATTCTGTTGCCCTGTTTACGCTCCACCACCTTCTCCCCGCGCCTGTGTCGCCGGAGATGGAAGGGCACTCCGTAAACACCACTCACCAACGCAATCCGCTATGAAAACCTTCCGCTACTTCTTTATCGCGCTGCTGATGCTCGCGCTTGCGCCGTCCGCTGCCCTCGCGCAGGACAGCCTCAACGTCATCATCGGTGGCGCTGAGTACGGTGCCTGGGAAGCCAACTTCGGTGCCCAGTTCACCTTCGGCGAGGACATCGGGCCGCTCCCGCTGGTCCCGGTTGAAGGCGACGGCACCACGGCACCTGCCGATCAGGGCTGTGATCCGCTCGTCAACGGCGACGATGTCGCTGGCAACATCGCTTGGGTCTCGCGCGGCTCGTGCGCCTTCGTCCTGAAGGTCCAGAACGCTGCTGCTGCCGGTGCCGTGGCCGTCGTGGTGCATAACGACGACCGCAACGAGCCGCCGGAAGACTTCACGCTCGTCTTCATGGGCGGTGACTGCACGATCGAAGGCGAGCCGCCGGCCGGTGGTTGCAACATCCCCGCTGCCTTCGTCTCCTACCGGAGCCACCTCGCCATCGAGACCGACATCAAGTTCGGTGAGCCGGCGACGCTCTCCTGCATTTCTGAGGACAGTTGCGTCGAGCCGCCGCCGCCGCCGGCCCCGGCCAACATCGAAGGCACGACGACGCAGTCGACGATTTTCAACGACGGCTTCATCGGCAACGACTTCTCCTTCGGCAATGGTCTCGGCTTCACGTTCAACGGTGAGCAAGGCCTCTTTGTCGGTACGGCGCTTGTCGGCATTGGTGGCGACGTGACGGGCAACCCGTATGACGGTGCGTCTGAGTATGAAACCGGAACGGCCACCGTGCTGTCGGCTCCGTTCGCAGATCCGTTCAGCGGTGCTGAGGCTGGTGCCCAGACGACATTCTCGTCTGCCAACGTGGACGTCACGATGTCGGGCTATGCCTACGATGGTTTCATCATCTACGACATGAACGTCACCAACGCCTCCGGCGGCCCGCTCGATGATGTCTACCTCGGGATGTTCGCTGACTTCGACGCGGGTACGACCTCGGTTGACGACAACGCAGGCTTCAATGCAGAAAACAATGCCGTTTATGTCTTCGATGCATTGGAAGGCACTTCGTACTTCGGCCTTGCGTCGCTCACGGACGACCTCTCCGGCTACAGCGCTGACGCAAGCGGTGGTGACGACGCCCAGTTGTTCGACGCCATGACGATGAATGTGGCACCGGGTGCCGATCCGGCCGAGCGTGCAACGGTCGTCGGCGCTGGCCCGTTCGATATGGCTGCTGGTGAGTCGAAAGTCATCCGGTTCGCCATCGTGGCGGGTGCCGACGAAACGGCCTTGCTCGCAAACACGGCTGCTGCGGACGCCATCGGTGGTACGGTAGCCGTTGAAGAGACGACGGCAGCAGGCACGTTCGTCCTTGAGTCGGCCTACCCGAACCCGTTCTCGTCCAAGACGACGATCGGCTTCGAGCTTCCGACCGCCCAGGACGTGAGCCTCGTGGTCTACGACGTGCTCGGCCGTGAGGTCGCGGTGCTCGTGGACGGCACGCGCCAAGCCGGTCCGCAGAGCGTCGAGTTCGACGCTGCCAACCTCCCGAGCGGTGTGTACGTCTACCGTCTCGAGGCTGGTGCGACGCAGCTCTCGCAGCAGTTCACCATCGTACGCTAGTACATGGTTGACGCCGGTTCAGCACGCCTCGCGCGCTGCCTGAGCCGAGTCTGACATAAGGGGCCTTGCCGGTTGACGCTGGCAAGGCCCCTTCTTCGTGGATCGCCCCGGTCTGCGATTGACAGGAATGTGACGGGCAGGGTATATTTTCATCCCTGTGCCTGTCTCTTCGTTTTCCCTTTCTGATTTCCCTCTATGGCCTCTACGCAAGACTTTCGCAACGGCTACACCTTCATCTGGAACGGCGATGTGTGGCAAATCATCGAGTTCCAGCACGTCAAGCCTGGCAAGGGCGGGGCGTTCGTCCGCACCAAGCTCAAGAACGTCCGCAACGGAAAGATCGTGGACAACACGTTCCGGGCCGGCGAGAAGGTGGAGGAGGCCCGCGTCGAGCGGCACGCCTACCAGTTTCTCTACGAGGACGACCTCGGTCTGCACCTGATGAACACCGAGTCCTACGAGCAGACCACGTTGCCTGCGGGCAGCGTCGAGGGGCGCGGGTTCATCAAGGAAGGCGGCGACGTAGACCTGATCGTCCATGCCCAGACCGGCGAGTCGCTCGCCGTCGAAATCCCGCAGCAGGTGGAACTCCTCGTGGCTCAGACCGAGCCGGGCATGAAAGGCGATACGGCGACGGGCGCGACCAAGCCTGCCACGCTCGAAAGTGGTGCCACGATCAACGTTCCTCTCTTCATCAACGAGGGCGATGTCGTGCGGGTCGATACCGCCTCTGGCGCGTACCTCACCCGCGTCAGCGCGAACTAACCGACTCCCGAATCTTTCTCACCTAAGGCCCGCCTCACCCTCACCCATCATGGATATCGACAAAGTGCAGGCCCTCATTCGCCTCGTCAACGAGAGTGGCGTGGCCGAGGTGGAGGTCGAAGAAGACGGCCTCAAGATCATCGTCCGCCGCCAATCGCCGACGGTGACGCTCCAGCAAGCTGGGCAGGCCCTGAGCGGTTTCCCGATGCAGCCTTTCCCGGTGCAGACCGGCTATCCGCCGATGCCGCCTGCGATGCCGCCGGCTTACGCGCCTCCTCCGAGTGCGCCGCCTCCGGCTCCTGTTCCCGCTGCTCCAGCAGCCCCCTCTGAAGCGCCCGCCGCCCCAGCGGAAGCTCCAGCGGCAACAAAGGAGCCAGGCTCCGGCGCGGGCGAGACCGTTATTCGTGCCCCCATCGTTGGGACGTTCTACGCCGCTCCGTCGCCCGAGGCTGACGCCTTCGTCAAGGTCGGCGCGAAGGTGAGCGAGGGCGACACGCTCTGCATCATCGAGGCGATGAAGCTGATGAACGAGGTTGCCAGCGAGCACAGCGGGACCATCAAAGAGATCCTCGTCAAAAACGCCGAGCCGGTCGAGTACGACCAGCCGCTCTTCGTGCTGTCCGCATAGGAGCAGCGGATCGCTTCTGCCTGTTTCACCCCTCTCACCCCACCGCCGCGTGATCAAGAAAGTCCTCATCGCCAACCGGGGCGAGATAGCGCTCCGCGTCATCCGCACCTGCCGCGAGATCGGGCTGAAAACCGTCGCCGTCTACTCGACCGCCGACCGGGAATCGCTCGCCGTCCGCTTTGCCGATGAGGCCGTCTGCATCGGCCCGCCGCCGAGCGCTGAGAGCTACCTCCGCGTGGACCGCATCATCGCCGCCGCCGAGGTCACGGGGGCCGATGCCATCCATCCCGGCTACGGCTTCCTCTCGGAGAACGCCGAGTTCGCCGCGATCTGCGCCGACAACGACATCATCTTCATCGGCCCCAGCCCCGAGACCATCAGCAAGATGGGCGACAAGAGTGTGGCGAAGGAGACGATGCGCGCCGCCGGGGTGCCCGTCGTGCCCGGTTCGGAGGGCGAGATCGAATCGGTGAAGGAAGGCAAAAAGATCGCTGCCGAGATCGGCTATCCGGTGATGATTAAAGCGTCGGCGGGCGGTGGGGGACGCGGGATGCGCCTCGCCCACGACGAGGCCGAGTTCGAGAAGCAGTTCGTCGCTGCCGGGTCCGAGGCGAAGGCTGCATTCGGCAACGGCGCGGTCTACCTCGAAAAGTTTGTCGAAGAGCCACGCCACATTGAGGTCCAACTCATGGGCGACGGGCAGGGCACGGCGCTCCACTTCGGCGAGCGCGAGTGCTCGATCCAGCGTCGCCACCAGAAGTTGCTCGAAGAGGCCCCGTCGCCCGTCGTCGATGCCGACCTCCGCGCCAAGATGGGCGAGGCCGCGATTGCGGGCGCGCTCGCCGTCGACTACAGCGGGGCAGGCACGGTCGAGTTCCTCCTCGACAAGCACGGCAACTTCTACTTCATGGAGATGAACACCCGCATTCAGGTCGAGCACCCGGTCACGGAGGAAGTGACCGACACCGACCTGATCGAGATGCAGATCGCCGTCGCCAATGGGGCGAAGCTCACGCCGCGCGATGTGATCCTCGAAGGCCACTCCATCGAGTGCCGGATCAACGCCGAGGACCCGTACCGCAACTTCTCGCCCTCGCCGGGCACCATCCTTGGTCTTCACACGCCCAAGGGCCACGGCGTCCGCGTTGATACCCACATCTACGCCGGGTACCGGATTCCGCCGAACTACGACTCGCTCGTCGCCAAGCTCATCGTGCGCGGCAAGGACCGCGAGCACGCCATCCGCAAGATGCGCCGCGCCCTCGACGAGTTCGTGATCGACGGGATCAAGACGACCATCCCGTTCCACCGCCAACTGATGGACGACGAGCGTTTCCAGGCGGGCCAGTTCGACACGGGCTTCCTCGCCAACTTCCAACTCCAGCCCCAAACCAGTGAGTGATCGGGTGATTCTCCGATTGGGTGATTCATGCTATCCAATCAGCCATTCACTCATTCACCCAATCAGCCATTGACATGACCTTCCCCGACGACTGCCGCTACACCAACGAACACGAGTGGGTCCGCCTTGGCGATGATGGCATCGCCACCGTCGGCATCACCGACTATGCCCAGCAGGAGCTAGGCGACATCGTCTTCGTCGAGTTGGAAGAAGATTTCGAGGGTGATGCTGAGGGCATCTTTGGCACCATCGAGGCCGTCAAGACGGTGTCCGACCTGTTCCTCCCCGTCGCCGGGACCGTGACCGCGATCAACGAGGCATTGGATGCCGCGCCGGAGACGGTCAACCAAGACCCCTATGGCGAGGGGTGGCTGATCAAGATGGAGCCGAGCGATGCCTCCGAGGTCGACGCCCTGATGGACGCCGCTGCCTACAAGCACATGATCGGCGCGGACGCCTGAGCATACCGTATCTTCTGACCAAGGTCCCGTAGGGGTGGCGCGCCGCGTCGCCCCTACGTCATTTAATTATGCCCCGCCATGCACGAAACCATTGTCATCCTCGACTACGGCTCGCAGGTCACCCAACTCATCGCGCGGCGCGTCCGCGAGGCGGGGGTCTACTGCGAGATTCACCCTTGCACCCTGCCCACCACCGAGGTTGCAGCCCTCAGCCCCAAGGGTCTCATCCTCTCTGGTGGCCCAATGTCGGTCTACGATGAAGGCGCGCCCCAACTCGACCCGGCACTTCTCGCCCTCGAAACCGGAGACGGTGGTCCGGTGCCGGTGCTCGGTATCTGCTACGGGTTGCAGGCACTCGCCTACGAACTGGGTGGAACTGTCGAGCGAGCCGAACGGCGTGAGTTTGGGCGGGCGCATCTGATCGTGGACGAGGAGGCTCGCCTCTTCAATGATATCCCTGATGGTTCGACCGTATGGATGAGCCACGGCGATCACCTCACGCGCCTCCCCGACGGCTTCCGCACCATCGCCCACACCGAGAACGCGCCCATCGCCGCCGTCGCTGCCGATGGGCAACCCGTCTTCGGCGTGCAGTTCCACCCCGAGGTCGTCCACACCGAGCACGGGCGGAAGCTCATCGAGAACTTCGTCTACGAGGTCTGCGGCTGCGCGGGGGACTGGTCAGCAGCCTCGTTCATCGAGGACAAGAAGGCCGAGATTCAGAACGAGGTCGGCGGTGAGCACGTCATCCTTGGGCTTTCAGGCGGAGTCGATTCGTCGGTGGCCGCGGTGCTGATCCACGAAGCCATCGGCGACCAACTCACTTGTATCTTCGTCGACACCGGGCTGCTCAGGAAGAACGAGCGCGAGGAGGTCGAGCAGACCTTCCGCGAGCACTTCCACATCGACCTGATCGTGGTCGATGCCACGGCCGAGTTCATGGATGCGCTCGCGGGGGTGGAAGACCCGGAGCAGAAGCGCAAGATCATCGGGCGCACCTTCATCGAGGTCTTCAACGACGCGACGGAGGCCGTCACCGAGCGCCTCGGCGCGAAGCCGAAGTTTCTGGCGCAGGGCACACTCTACCCGGACGTGATCGAGAGCGTCTCGTTCAAAGGCCCGAGCGCGACGATCAAGAGCCACCACAACGTCGGCGGCCTGCCCGAAGAACTCGGCTTCGATCTGCTTGAACCGTTCCGCGAGCTATTCAAGGACGAGGTGCGCGAGGTCGGTCGGCTCCTCGGGGTGCCGAAGAAGATCATCGGGCGGCACCCGTTCCCCGGCCCCGGCCTCGCCGTCCGCATCCTCGGTGACGTGACCGCTGAGCACACTGCACTCCTCCAAGAAGCCGACGCCATCTTCATCGACGAACTCAAGGCGCACGGGCTGTACGATGAAGTGTGGCAGGCATTCGTTGTACTCCTGCCCGTGCAGTCGGTCGGGGTGATGGGCGACGCGCGGACGTATGAGAACGCCGCTGTCCTCCGTGCCGTAACCAGCGTGGACGGCATGACGGCGGATTGGGCGCACCTGCCCTACGATTTCCTCGGGTCCGTCTCAAACCGGATCATCAACGAGGTGCGGGGCATCAACCGCGTCGCCTACGACATCTCTTCCAAGCCCCCCGCCACGATTGAGTGGGAGTAGGGACAGTGCGTTATGGATTATCTCGTCCCTTCGCTGATCTATCTCGTCGTTCCGGCGCTTGGCTTCATGGCTTATCTCGCTCTTGCACACCGCATGAGAAAAGAAGGAGAGCCTAATTGGATCGTATTTGTTTACTTCAGCCTCTTCTTGTGTTGGGGTGGTGTATTGCTCTTTCTGCTTACAGGATTCTTTTGGACTTGGTCAGGAGCAGCGTCGATTGGGATGGTCCTTCTTTTTTTGTATGGCCCTATTCTCATTGCTACGTCAATCTGGCTGTTCCGCCAGCGGGAGTCATCGAAGTGGAAGGCACGAGCGTTCTGGGCTAGTGCTGCTTTTGGGATACTGTGGCTTATGGTTCTCACGATGATCAGGGCAGGAATGAATAATTGGACGATGAGGTAACTTCCCCGCGCATCCACCACGTCTTGTCTGATGAAGTGTTCTTCTCTGCTCGTCCTGCTCCTCTTTGTTGCCGTCCCCGCGTTTGCCCAGCCGTTTGAGGCTCCGGCGATTCCAACGGCGGAGTCGTCTTTCGACCGAGGGCTGCGGGCCTACGAGGTCGGGCAGTACAACGAGGCGGCAGATGCTTTCCTCCGCGTGATCGAGGAGGTCGAGTTCAACCAGCGGACGACAGCGGCGCACCTGATGCTCGGCAAGGCGCTCTACGCCGGGGGCGATTTCGCCGATGCCGTCGGGGTGATGACGGACTTCATCCGTGAGTATCCGCGCAGCCGCTACCTCAACGACGCTCAAGCCCTCCGCCTCGAAGCCGAGTCGCGGCTCGAAGAACTAGCGGCTATCCCCGAATCCATCGACATCGGCGTCGTGCTGCCGACGAACGAGATGGACCTCGCCTTCTCGCAGGCACTCTTCAACGGGGTGCGCCTCGCTGTAGACGTGCACAATGAAGCCTCGCCTGATCGCCCGGTGCGGATGGTGTTCCGCAACACCGAAGGATCGGAGCGCGGCGCGATGCAGGCCGTCGAGAGTCTCGGGCGGGCGGGCGTCGAACTCGTCCTCGGGCCGCTCTACAGCGAGGAGGCTGTCGCGGCAGGCGAGGCAGCGGAGCGCGAGCGCATCCTCCTCATCGCCCCGCTCGCCACAGAAGAGGATGTGTCGGAGGCGCGGGAGTACGTCTTCCAAGCGAACCCGACGTTTGCCGAGCGGGGCCGAGTGATGGCGCGCTACGCCGCTGCCCAACGCCCTGGAAGCTTCGGCGTGGTGGCACAGACTGGGACCATCGGGGAGACGATGGCCGAGGCGTTCCAGACGGAGATGCTGCGCATCGGGGGGGCGGTGGCATTTTCCGAACTGCTCTTCGATGGCGATGCTTGGTTCCAGCTAGCCAACGTGCTCGGGGATTCACTCGGTGAGGTAGATGCACTCTATTTGCCGGTTGCCGGAGCCGATGCGGCGGGGCATGCCGGGGGGGCACTTCGCAGCCTCGATGCTGCGCTGCCCGCTGCCGAACGCGGTCGGCTCCGCCTGTTCGGCAACACCGAATGGGGGATGCTCGGTCCTTCGAGACAACGTGCCGGAGCCTACAGCACCGTCTTTACTGCTGACTTCCACCTTGACGAAGGCAATGCTGCTGTCCGGGCGTTTGCGGACCGCTACCGCGCCCTCGCGGGTGTTCCGCCGGACCGGCTCGCCTTTGCAGGGTACGACCTTGCTCGGATGGTCCTTGCCCTCCTGATGGAGCGCCGGGGCGAAGAGTCGTTGCCGGACTTGCTGCGCCGCGCCGCGCCCTACGCCGGTCTGGGCCACCGGATCGATTTCGGGCGCGGCAACGTGAACGAGGCGATGTTCATTCTCGGCTATCAGGACGGCGAGATCGTGGTCGTGGAGTAGCTGGGTCGCAATAATGCCTTGTGGGGCAGCGTTCTTCGGCGGCGAGTTCCCGCGCTTTTCAACCCGCAGGCGTAGGCTCTTCGCGCAAGTAGTGGTTTCTTGCACCCGGCCCCTGTCTTTCCCCGCCACCCCTGAATTGATGCTTCGTCAATCTATTCTGCTTCTCTTCCTTGTCGCGCTCGTCGCCGGGTGCTCCAGCGGCAACCGGATCGCGTCAGATACGCCGGAAGAGGCCTTCGAGAGAGGCTTCGCGCTCTACGAACGCGGCAAGTACGACCGCGCCATCGAATACTTCCAGCACGTTTTCGACTTCGGGCGCACGAACCCCCGTGCCGCTGACGCGCAGTATTACCTCGCCCAGTCCTACTTCAAGACGAAGCAGTACCTCCTCTCGGCCAACGAGTTTACCCGCTTCGTCGAACTCTACCGGACTGATGAGAAGGTGGAGGAGGGCGAGTACCTCCGGGCGATGAGCTATGTCCGCCTCTCACCGCCGTACCAACTCGATCAGACCGACACGCAGACGGCGCTGACCTATCTCCGGCTCTACCTCAGCAAATATCCCGAGGGGGAGCACGCTGCCGAGTTGGCGGGCTACACGGAGGAACTGCGCGCCAAGCTGGCGAAGAAGCAGTTCGAGATCGCCGAGCTGTACGAGCGGCGCGAACTGCACGAGGCCGCTGCGCTCTCCTACGAAGGCGTGCTGGAGCGATACCCCGATTCCGAGTATGCCGACAACGCACTCCTCGGTGCCGTGCGGAGCTACCGAGCCTATGCCGAGGCCAGCATTCCTTCGCGGCAGGCCGAGCGCTATCAGCAGGCTGCTGACACCTACGACCGGCTCGTCCAGCTTTTCCCGGAAAGCCCACTCCTCGGCGAGGCCCGAGCCGAGTACGCTATCGTCGAGCGCGAACTCCAGCGGATGGAAAGCCAAGCCAGTCGGTGATGGACGGAGCACGGCGGGTAGGGATTTTTGGGGGGAGCTTCAACCCGCCGCACGTCGCGCACCTTGCCGTGGCCGAGGCGGCGCGGGATCAGGTGGGGCTGGACCGGGTGCTGTGGATTCCGGCGGCGACTGCTCCTCACAAGCAGGGGCGCGCCGTCACCGAAGCCCACCATCGCCTTGCCATGACAAGATTGGCAGTGGCAGGCAACAAGGCCTTTGAGGTGTCGGATTGGGAGATCGAGCAGGGCGGCGTCTCCTACACGGTCGATACCATCCGCGCCTTACAGGCGTCGAACCCCGACACGCAGTATGATCTCATTCTAGGCGGCGATAGCCTCGCGCAATTCGCGTCGTGGCGCGAGCCGGAAGAGATTCTGCGTCGCGTCGCGCTCATCGTCTACCCCCGCCCCGGTGCCGACCTTGCGGACGTGGACCCAGCGGTGATGGCCCGCGCCACCGTGCTCGACCGTCCGCTCCTCGACCCGTCGAGCACGGTGATCCGTCGGTTGCTGCGGTCGGCGTGCTCGGTCCGCTACCTCGTTCCCGATGCTGTGCTGGTCTATATCGCCGAGCACGGGTTGTATCCAGCCGGTAGCTAGCCCGCGAGCGCCTCGGCGATGTGGGAGCCTGCGACGAGAAAACCGGTTGCCAAGCACCAGAGCAGGGCGAACAGCACCCAAGGCAGAATGCGGTGGCGGCGAGGCGGCAGCGGGTGGAGCGTATGCATGGCAGCAGTGAATCACGGAAGGGGTCATACAGAGAGACGCGAAAAGCTCCAGGTTTCGTAACAGGCGATCAGAAAAATCTGTGTGCCTGCCGCACCGCGGCTCGGTACCTTGCAGTCCTTTTAGCTCTATCTGTCTGTGACTACCACCGAACGCCTTCGCCACAAAGCTGCCGGGCTGCTCGTCGTCCGCCTCGGCTCCAACATGAAGCCGCCGCGCCGCGCCGAAGAGGACGCCCTCGGGGTCAAAGCCCTGCTCGGTCGCTATCCACTCGGCGGTGTGATCCTGTTCAACGGGTCGTGGCCCGAGACACGCGATACGCTCCTTGACCTGCAACGCGCCGCCTTGCAGCCGCTCCTCGTGATGACCGACATGGAGCGTGGCCTCGGCCAGCAGGTCGCCGGGGCGACGACATTTCCGCACGCCCGCGCCTTTTCGGCACTCGACGAGGCAGAGGAGATGACGGAGCAGTTTGCACGGGTATCGGCGCGGGAGGCACTCGCCTGCGGCGTCCACGTCACCTTCGCCCCGGTCGCTGACGTCAATCGCAACCCGGACAATCCGGTGATCTCGATCCGCGCTTTCAGCGAAGAACCGGGGCGCGCCGCTGCGCTCGCGGCGGCCTACGTGCGGGGGTGCCGCGCCGAAGGCCTGCTCTCGACAGCCAAACATTTTCCCGGTCATGGCAACACCGCCGAGGATTCGCACGCCGTGCTTCCGAGTGTCACCGACGCACGCGCCGTCCTCGAAGCGACCGACCTCGTGCCATTCCGGGCTGCGCTCGATGCAGGCTGCGAACTCGTGATGACGGCCCACGTTGCCTACCCGGCCCTCGATCCGAGCGGACGCCCTGCGACGCTCTCCGCACCGATCCTGAAGAGATTGCTCCGCGACGAGTTGGGATTCGACGGTGTCGTGATCTCGGACAGCCTGCACATGGGCGGCATCCAGTCGGAAAGTCAGACCGAAGCTGACCTTGCCGTAGAGCAGCTTCGTGCCGGAGTCGACCTGCTCCTTGACGCCCGCGACCCGGAGGCAATGATCGAAGGCATCGCAGCCGCCGTCGAAGCTGGCGCGCTTCGTGAAGACCGACTCGACGAAGCCCTTGCTCGCACCGACCGACTCCGCGACCGGCTGACGGATCGCTTCGGCGATGGGGTGTTCACCGATCCCAGCAAGGCCGCTGGGGCTGATGAGGTCGGGGCCGAGCGGCATCGCGGGCTGGCGATGCACATCGCCCGGCACGCTGTTACCGCCGAAGGCAAAGCGGTGGCGTGGGAGACGGGAGAGGGCCTGCTCGCCGTGCTCGTCAAGCCCCACGCCTCGCACCTCGACCCGCCGGAGCAGCCCCTCGGTGCCGCGCTACGCGAGGCGCTACCCGGCGTGGAGTATCGAGAGGTCGGCCCACAGGTGGAAGCCGATGAGTTAGCCGCGCTCGCCGAGGAGGCAGGCGCGGCAGAGCAGGTACTCCTCGCGCTCGTCGCCAAACCGGCGGCGTGGCACGCTTTCGGACTTCGCCCCGAGCAACAACATTTCGTTGAGGGTATCATGCGGGCGCGACCCACAGTCGTGGCTGTGCTCGGCAGCCCGCGCGTGCTAGACTCGCTTCCCGGTGCTGCAGCCCGCTTGTACACCTACAGCGACGCACCGTCGGCGCAGCATGCGCTGGCGGACGCGCTTGCAGGCGTAGTGTATTCCGAGACATAGTAGCTTGCTGCGGAACAAAGAAGGCGCTGAGACCACTACTATGGTCTCTTCGATACATCGAGGTGTTATGAGTCTATTTGATTTTTTTACGGGCAGCCGCCCCGCCCTCATCACCGACGCTATGGGGGCGGTCGATACCATGCTCCGCGTGTCGGGCGAGATGCTGGAGGCGGCGCTCGCGTGCTTGTTGGACAATGAGCCGTTAGAGATAGACCTCTCGGAGCGGGACAAGGAGGTCAACGAGGGCGAGCAGGAAGTTCGCCGCCTTGTGATTGAGCACCTCGCCATCGACCCCGAGCGCGAGCGCATCCTGTCGCTCATCCTCATCTCGGCGGTGCAGGAGGCCGAGCGCGTCGGCGATCTCGCCAAGTCGCTCTCCGCGGCTGCGACACTCGCCGATTCGCCGCGCCTCAGTCCTCACGTTGAACCGCTACGCGGCCTTCGCGACCGACTGCTCCGCCTCGTCGATGCGACCCGAAAGGGGTTTGTTCAGGGCGATGCCCGTGCCGCTCGGAGTGTGACCGAAGAGCATCAGGAGATCAAGAAGATGGTGGCGGTCTATCTCGAAACCCTCGCCCACGCCAACGATGTGTCGTCCAACGAGGCCGTCGTCTTTGCGATCTCCGTTCGGATGATGGCTCGGATCTCATCGCACCTCTCCAACATTGTCTCGTCCACCCTCGTCCCGTTCGACCAGATCCGCCGCCCGGCCTAGCCACACCGATATGGCACGCACCTATTCCGACATGGTCCCGCTCGGGGCCGCTGCTCCAGTTTTTGATTTACCGATTGCCAACCCGAGCGTTGATGAACGCCAGCGCATCACCCGCAGCCTCGACGACTATGCCGAGGCAGAGGTGCTCGTCGTCGCGTTTATCTGCAACCACTGCCCCTTCGTCCATGCAGTCGAAAACCGGCTGATCGCGTTGGCGAATGATTATGCGCCGCGTGGGGTGCAAGTCGTGGGTATCTGCTCCAACGATGCCGAAGCCTACCCCGAAGACTCGTTTGAGGCGATGGCAGCGCGGGCCGAGGCGAAGGGCTATCCGTTCCCGTATCTCCACGATGAGAGCCAAGCCGTCGCCCGCACCTACGATGCCGTTTGCACGCCCGACTTTTTCGTATACGACGGCGACCGGAAACTCGCCTACCGGGGCCGCCTCGACGATGGACGGCCCAACCAGCCCGCTACGACGAGCGACTTGCGTGATGCCCTCGATGAGTTGCTAGCGACGGGCACCGTGACGGGCGAACAATGGCCGTCGCTGGGCTGCAATATCAAGTGGAAGCAGGCAGCGTGAGAAACCTCGCAGAGAGGCGGCTCGTCCCACACAAAACGCTCTTTGCTCTGTCTCCATGCCTGATCTCCGCGCGCCGCGCAGGCTCCTCCTTCTTTTCGGAATGCTCGTTGCTGCCGCTAATCTCGTCGGCTGGACGGTAGCGGATTATCTGCGCTATGGTGAGTGGACCTCGACTGGGATCGAGCGAGCCGTGTTTGTCATCATCGCCGTGCTCGCGCTCTACATCGTGCTTCGTCTCGCGCTCCTCGTGACGCAGCAGGACACGGTCAAACCCTGACGCACGCAACGATGGGACACGGTTTATCTAGTGTTTTCCGACTCATGGCACTCGGTCTCGCGCTGGTGGCAATCGTGATCTTGGTCGTGTTGGCCCCGCGTCTGTTCGGGCTGGAGGCGACGAGTTGGTGGGTGACGGTCGCAGTCGGTGCTCTCATCGGGGCGACTGTTGTGATCGTAGGCTATGTTCGACGAGATTCCGGCGAAAGCCGCACTGAGCCACCGGGACCGTGAACCCATCGGGCGGTTGAGGGGTATAGAGGGCCACCGTCTGGAAGCGCTTCCTGAATCTATCGACTCCCCAGTATGATCGACGCAAAAGCCCCGGCTACGGCCGCGAATCCCACCGACGACGAAGCCGAGTTTACCTCGGCCTACGAGAAAGAGGGCGTAGCTGACCTCGACCCGCGTTGCATCCCGCACGACCTCAACGGCGACCCGCCGATTGGCGACGAGATCGCACCGCCAACCTATCCGCAAGGCGACCACGAAACGTGGAATTTCCTCTTCAACCGGCAGATGGAGTTGCTACCGGGCCGAGCCAGCGAGACCTACCTCGAAGGCGTCAAGAAGCTGGGCCTCTCGAACAACGGCATTCCGGCGTTGCGTGATCTCAGTCGGGTCCTCGAACGCACGACCAACTGGCAAGTCGCCCGCATTCCCGGTCTCCTCCATGAGCGCGACTTCTTCCGCCTGCTCGCTGAGCGGAAGTTTCCCTCGACCGATTACATCCGCGGCAAGGAGGAGCTTGACTATACGCCCGCCCCTGACATGTTCCACGACATTTTCGGGCACATGCCGACGCTTACCCAGCCTGCCTTCGCTGACTTCTATCAGCTCTTCGGCAAGGCGGCGCTCGATGCGAAAGGCGTAGACCGTCAGAGTCTGGAGCGCTTCCACTGGTTCACCGTCGAGTTCGGGCTGGTTCAAGACCCGGCGGGCTATCGCATCTTCGGAGCGGGCATCATGTCCTCAAAGGGCGAAGTCCTCAGCGCGCTCTCGGATGAGGTCGAGCATCGTCCATTCTCGCCCGAAGGCGTCATCAACCAAGACTATGACGTGTGGCACCTCCAGCCGATCATGTTCGTGCTGGAGAGCTTCGAGCAACTCGTCGAAGAGTTCGAGGGCTGGGCTAAGAGCCGGAAGCTGCTCTAGCAGGCAGTGCTCCAGACGGGGCATTTCCAAGCGACTCGACTATTTTCTGCAAGGGCCTCGGCAATATCCTGCCGAGGCCCTTGTTTATGTCTCCAAGATTCTCTACTCTGTTTGACGTTTCCTGCGACGGCTATGGCTGACTCTGATCCCGCAACACTTCCTCATCTCACCGAAGGCGAAGAACGTCTCGTCGCCGAAGTCCACGGTCTCGTGCAAGGGGTGGGCTTCCGGTACTTCGTGCGCGGGGAGGCCCGCAGGCTCAACCTCAAGGGGATTGTGCGGAACGACCCGGACGGCGTCGTGACAGTTGTGGCGGAGGGCGGGCGCGAGGCGCTCGACGAGTTGCTGGAGGCCTTGCATGAAGGGCCGGAGCTAGCCGAGGTTGATGAAGTGGACGAAGTCTGGGAGGCGCCACGCGGTCGGTTCGACGGGTTTTCCATCGAGTATTACTAGCGCATGGACTATCGCCGCGCACTCGTCCTCGCCCCGCATACCGACGATGCCGAGCTAGGCTGCGGGGGCACCCTCGCCCGTCTGTTGGAAGCCGGGACCGAGGTCCATGTGATGGTCTTTTCCACGGCCAGCGACTCGCTCCCCGAGGATGAGCCGCCGGACACGCTCCGCCGCGAGTTCGCCGAAGCCGCTGAGACGCTCGGCATTCCCGAGGCCCATTGCTACGTCTACGACTATCAGGTGCGCCGCCTCTCGTATTCCCGGCAGGAGGTGCTCGAAGAGATGGTCGCCGTGCGGCGACGGGTGCAGCCAGACCTTGTCCTGCTTCCCTCGGGGCACGACCTGCATCAGGACCATCAGGTGGTCCATGTCGAAGGGCTGCGCGCGTTCAAGGATGTAACAGTGCTCGGCTATGAGTTGCCGTGGAACCACATCACGTTCGATGCGCAGGCGTTTGTGACACTGGAGCCGCGCCACCTCGAAGCGAAGTGGACGGCGCTGCAAGCCTACCGCTCGCAGTTCGAGTTGCAGCGCCGGTACTTCTCGAGGGACTTCATCGAGGGCCTCGCCCGTGTGCGCGGCACCCAGGTCAAGGTCGATATCGCCGAGGCGTTCGAGGTTGTCCGGGTTAAGTGGTGAGGAAGTCGCGTCGCATCCTTGTCACGGGAGCAGGTGCGCCCGGCATCCGCGGGACGCTCTACGCGCTGCGGGCAGGCGATCCCACCGTTTTTACTATTGGCGTCGATCTGAACGAGCGAGCCGTCGGGCGGTATCTCACCGACGCCTTTCACCGCGTCCCATCGCCTGAAGATGCAGGCTACCTCGACAGGCTTCAGCAGATCTGCCGCGATGAGCGGATCGACCTCGTGATCCCGCAGACGACGCGGGAGATCGCCGTGCTCTCGAAGCATCGGAATGCGCTCGACGACACGCGGGTGATGGTGAGCGATGCGGCGGCGGTCGAGGCCGCCAACGACAAGGCGACAGTGCTACGCATCTTCGATGCACTCGGTCTACCGGCTCCGGCGTGGCGACTGGCTCAAACCGAAGCTGACCTCATCGAAGCCGCCGAGGCGCTTGGGTATCCCGACGTGCCGGTCGTCGTGAAGCCGCCCGTCTCGAACGGGATGCGGGGGCTGCGGATTCTGCGCGAGGCCGCGTGGGACGCCCACCGCTTCCTCGCTGAGAAGCCAAGTGGGATTGAGGTTTCGCTCGACGACCTCCTGGCTCTTCTTCGGCGCGGCGACGCATGGCCCGATCTCCTCGTGACGGAGTATCTGCCCGGTCCAGAGTATTCGGTCGATGCCTTCATCGGTGAACGCCTCGATGTTGCCATGCCGCGCTGCCGCGATGCGATCCGCAGCGGTATCTCGTTCGAGACGACGCTCCTGCCCGACCGCGCCGATCTCATTGAGCCGACGCTGAAGGCGGCGCGTCATCTCGGACTGCGCTATGCGTTCGGTTTCCAGTTTAAGGAGGATGCCGAGGGCGTGCCGCGTGTGCTGGAGTGCAATCCGCGTGTGCAGGGGACGATGGCGGCGAGCGTGTTCGGTGGCTTAAACGCCGTCTGGCTCGGCGTGCAGGAATGTCTCGGCGCATCGCCCGATGCGCGGCCCACGCTGCGTCCGGCGACGTTCCGTCGCTACTGGGGAGGGCTTGGGATCGTAGACGGCGAGGTGATCGAGATATGAAGCATGAGCTTTTCCGAGGCCGCGTGCTCTTTCACTGCCACACGCACCACACCGATGGCGAGCCGAGCGCCGACGACTACGTGCAGTGGGCCGCCGAGCACGACCTCGACCGGGTCGTCTTCCTAGAGCACATCCGCCGTGCCCCGAGCTACGACGTAGCAGCTTTCGCCGAGGAGGTCCGCGCAGCAGGCGAGCGGCATGGTGTGCCCGTTACACTTGGCTTTGAAGCGAAGGTGCTACCGGGCGGCAGCCTCGATATCGCCGAAGAGCACCTCGTGCTCGCCGAGGTCATCGGCATTGCCGAGCACGGGTTTCCCGATGACCTTGACCTGTGGGAGGAGTCGCTGCGGACAGCTTTCGAGCGGGCAAGCGCGCTGTCGATCCCGGCGGTGTGGGTGCATCCCGGTCTCCGGCTGCGGAAGTGGCACCGGCTCGATGCCGAGCGGTCACGGTACGAGTCGCTCCTCGAAGCAGCGCAGGACGCCGGGCTACTCATCGAGCAGAATGCTCGCTACCGGCTGGTGTCGGATGCCGCACTACCGCTTGTCCGACCGAGCTTTCTGGTTCGGGGTATCGACGCCCACCGCCTCAAGGATGTGGAGCGGTTCTTCGTAGACTAGGGCTACCCATCATGCGCTTGAGAACCGCGAGTAGCGTCCTCGTGGGCACCAGCCGCGTAGCAAATGCTCCGACGACATTGCCTAGGCCGCTGACCTCGGTCCGCTGGTTCCTCAGCAGAGCGTCGAGGCCATCGTGTGCTACCTTTTCGGGTGTTTCTGCCAAGAGGCCGCCGGGCGCACCACGCATGTCGGCTCGCTCGAAAAACCGCGTCTCAGTGGGGCCGGGGCAGAGGCAGGTCACCGCCACGCCGCTGCCCTCGATCTCGGCGTGGAGTGCCTCCGTGAAGGACTTGATGAACGCCTTCGTGGCGGCGTAGACGGCGAAATGGGGGACTGGCTGGAAGGCTGCCGTCGAAGCCACGTTGAGAACGCCGCCGGTTTCTCGTTGCAGCATCCCCGGTAGGTACAGCCGGGTGAGCGCAACGAGGTTCATGACATTGAGCATCACCATCTCATCGTAGACCTCAGCTTCATATTCCACGAACTCACCGAGTTTGCCGAAGCCTGCGTTGTTGATGAGTACGTCGATGGTGTGCCCGGCCTCGGTGATGCGGTCGTAGAGTGCCTGCGCCGCGCCCGGCACACCGAGGTCGTGGGCGAATACCTCGGCGTCGGTCCCGAGTTCTCGGAACTCATCGGTGAGGCGGTTGAGGGCGTCGTCGGAACGGGAGGTGAGGAGGAGGCGGGCACCGGAATCGGCGAGTTGCCGGGCCATTGCTTCGCCGATGCCGCTCGATGCGCCGGTGATGAGAACGGTCTGGCCCGAGTACGATTTCATGAGGCAGGGGCGAGATGTCGCGCAAATCCGAGCGCCGACGTATGTTAGAGGGGCGTGCTTCTATCGACTCTTACTCCGGTTGATCCATGAAAACCCGGCGCACCCTGCTCGACGCGGCGACCGACCGGCTCGGCGAGGCCGGGATCGAGAACGTGCGCCGCAACGCCGAGTGGATGCTCGAAGGCGCGCTGGGGCTGGACCGAACCTCGCTGCTAACGCATCTCGACGAGCCGGTGACAGCCGAAGAGGCGGAGGTCTTCGAGGCGATGATGGTGCGCCGCCTCGGGCGCGAGCCGCTCCAGTACGTTGTCGGCCACGCAGATTTCTACGGCATCCGGCTTCGGGTGACGCCCGCCGTGCTCATTCCTCGTCCTGAAACGGAAGAGGTCGTCGAGGCCGCGCTCAAGCGGCTTGAAGGTGTGCGCAAGCCGTGGGTGCTAGACATGGGGACCGGCAGCGGAGCCATCGCCCTCGCCCTCAAGCACGAACGCCCCGACGCCGAGGTCTTTGCCTGCGATGTGTCCGAAGATGCCCTCGCCGTCGCTGCCGAGAACGCCGACCGCCTCGCCCTCGACGTGTCATTCATCCGCGCCGATGCGCTCGCGCCCGCTTTCGCCGAGGGCGTCCCGGCCTGCTTCGATGCACTCATCGCTAATCCACCGTACATCCCGGACAGGGAGGCGGCTTCACTCGAATCCGAAGTGCGTGACTTTGAGCCGCCGACTGCGCTCTTCACCGGGGGCGATCCGCTGGTCCACTACCGCGCCATCATCGGTCACGCCTCGCGCGTGCTCAAACCGAACGGGTTGCTCGTCTTTGAGACACACACCGACTACGCCGATGCGGTCTATGCACTTCTGGAAGAGGAGGACTATACGGACACCACTATCAAATCGGACCTCTCAGGCCGCCCCCGCATCGTCTGGGGGCGACGCGGTGCGTAATCAGTCTACTGTCGAACGGTGAGGCCGACACCGAGCGCGAAGTCAGGGGCTGCGTCCGTAAGGCCAACGCCGCCGTAGGCATCAAACTGGATATTGCGACTCACAAGGATCGTGTATCCGTGATTCAAGATGGTCTCGCTTTCTTGCTCCTCCGGTGCCAGCGTGGCGATCTCGAAGAACGTCCCCACGGGACTGCGTCCCAGAGCAAAACCAGCAACGAGCGATCCTCCGACCGTCCACAGGTTTGTGCTCCCATCGCGCGCCGCGAGCATTTGGCCGCCGAGGCTGATCCCTGATGAGAGATCGCGGCCCATAGTGGCGATGATCTCGGGATCGACCGATCCGGTGCTGAGCTTGTCATCGCCGACCGGAAGGTAGACAGTGGCGATCAGGCCAACGTCCCAAGCGTTGACCGGGCCAAACTGGGCCTTAAGGCCGAGCGAGGGATCGGCGAAGCCGGAGGTGCCATCGCCACCGATGTAGTCGGGCGCGCCGAATCGAAGCTCGATGCGGTCGAGGGGTGTCCACCGAATGAGCAACTCTGGACCAGAGATGATCTCGGTGTCTGAATCGAACGCGAATGTGGCTCCGGTTTCCACTTGGATGTGGCCGAGCGGGACGACCACGGCGCTCTCAGTGAAATCCGGGCGGTCCGTGATAAGGTCGTGGATGGGTTGGGCGGAGGCCGGGACGGTAAGGCACAGTAGCAAAAAGAAGCGGTAGGGCATTGAGGAAAAAGATTGGTGGTACAAAGACTTGATTTAGCCTCGGCTAATCTATAAATTAGCCGATAGCAATACCAACTGTCAAGTAGTGATGCATACGCAGGCCGTCGAGGATTACCTCAAAACCATCTACGACCTTGGCCGTGGCGAGGCCGTGGCGACGTCAGCTCTTGCCGAGCGACTCGGTGTCACAGCGGCCTCGGTGACGGGCATGATTAAGAAGCTGGCCGAGATGAACCTCGTCGCGCACGAGCCCTATCGCGGCGTGACGCTGCGTGAGGCGGGGCGGAAGATTGCGCTCGAGGTGATTCGTCACCACCGGCTCATCGAGGCCTACCTCCACGAGGCGCTCGGCGTGCCGTGGGACTGTGTTCACGCCGAGGCCGAGAAGATCGAACATGTCCTCTCCGAAGACCTCGAAGCCCGCATCGCTGCCGCGCTCGGCAACCCGACCGTTGATCCACACGGCGCGCCGATCCCATCGCTCGACCTCGTCATCACCGAGCGTGACACGACGCCGCTCGCCGAACTGGAAGCCGGGCAACGCGGCACCGTCGCCGAAGTCTCGGACCACGACGCTGAACTCCTGCGCTATGTCGGCGGCCTCGGCCTCTACCCACAGACGCCGGTCGAAGTTGTCGCCGTGGCCCCTTTCGACGGGCCGCTCACGCTCTTGGTCGATGGCACCGAGCAGATGGTCGGGCGCACCGCCGCACAGTTCATCTTCATCACGGACCTTCACGACGCATGATATACAGACTCTTCCTACTCCTGCTTTTTCTTCTTCCGCTTGCAGGCTGCGGCTCCAGTGCGGACTCGGCGCATAGCGATCTCAGCGAGCGGTCCGTCCGCGTCGTCGCCACCACGTCGATGATCGCCGATATTGTTCGGCAGGTCGGTGGCGAGCGCGTTGAGGTGGAGGGTCTGATGGGGCCGGGCACCGACCCGCACCTCTACAAGGCCAGCGAAGGCGACGTGCGCCGCATGACCGACGCCGACCTCATCTTCTACAACGGCCTCCACCTCGAAGGCAAGATGGGAGAGATTCTGGAGCGGATGGCGGATCGTACCGCCGCCGTCACCGACGAGATCGACCGCGACCGACTCTTCGCTCCGCCAGAGTACGAAGGCAACTACGACCCGCACGTCTGGATGGATGTGTCGATGTGGACGCAAGCTGCCGAGGCAGTAGCCGACCGGCTCGCTGCACTCGACACGACGCACGCCGTGGACTACCGTGCCCGCACCGAGGCGTATGTCGCTGAACTCGACAGCCTCGATCGCTGGGTGCGTGCCGAGGTCGAGCGTGTGCCCGAGGCGCTGCGCGTCCTCGTTACGGCACATGATGCGTTTGGCTACTTCGGTCGTGCCTACGGCTTCGAGGTGCACGGCCTGCAGGGCATCTCGACGGCCACCGAAGCAGGAACCGCCGACGTGCAGAACCTCGCCACCTTTGTCGCCGAGCGGCAGATTCCGTCGATGTTCGTCGAGTCGTCCGTCCCGGCGCGTTCGATTGAGGCGGTGCGGGAGGCCGTCCGGGCACGCGGGTTCGAGGTCGAGATCGGCGGCAACCTCTACTCGGACGCCCTCGGTGGCGAAGATTCGGGCGCGGACACCTATGTGGGGATGATCCGGCACAACGTGAATACGATTGTCGGTGCGCTCGTGGGCGAGCCGGTCGCCGAGCGATAGCCCGATGCCGAACGCCATCGACGTCACCGACCTCACCGTCGCCTACCGTGACACGCCCGTGTTGTGGGACATAGACCTCGCTGTGCCCGAGGGCGTGCTGATGGCGATTGTTGGGCCGAACGGGGCAGGTAAGACGACGCTCATCAAGGCGATGCTGGGACTGGTGGACGTGGCTGCCGGGCAGACGCTGATCTACGGTGAACCCTACGCCCGGCAGCGCTCGCTCGTCGCCTACGTCCCGCAGCGAGGCTCGGTCGATTGGGACTTCCCGACGAGCGTGCTCGACGTGGTAATGATGGGCCTGTACGGTCGGCTCGGTTGGGTCAAGCGGCCCGGTAAGAAAGAGCGAGCGGCAGCCCTCGAAGCGCTCGACAAAGTTGGGATGCAGGACCTCGCGGATCGGCAGATCTCACAGCTTTCGGGTGGACAGCAGCAGCGCGTGTTCCTCGCCCGTGCGCTCGTCCAAGACGCACAGGTCTACTTCATGGACGAGCCGTTTCAGGGCGTCGATGCTACGACCGAGCGCGCCATCGTGACCCTCTTGCAAGAGCTTCGGCAGGCAGGCAAAACGCTCGTCGTCGTCCACCACGATTTGCAGACCGTGCCGGAGTATTTCGACTGGGTACTCTTGCTCAACGTCCGCCGCCTCGCCGTTGGACCCGTCGCGGAGGTGTTTACCGAAGAGAACCTGCGGTTGACCTATGGTGGTCGTATCCCGTTCGTTCAGGCAGCATCGGTGAACGAGCCCTAGGCTGTCATGCTCCACGATCTCCTATTCGACTACACCCTCCGCACGGTCGCACTCGGCGCGGCGACGCTCGGGATCGTGAGTGGGTCGCTCGGAACGTATGCTGTGTTGCGAGGGCAGTCGCTCCTCGGCGATGCAATCAGCCACGCGGCGCTGCCGGGGGTCGCGCTCGCTTTTATGCTGACCGGGAGCAAAGCTCCGCTCGTGCTTGTCATCGGGGCGGCGCTTGCGGGGTGGATCGGGACGCTTGCGGTGATGACGGTCGTGCGCCGGTCGCGAATTCCCTACGACGCAGCGCTCGGGATGGTGCTTTCTGTCTTCTTCGGGTTTGGCCTCGTGCTCTTGGTGTCGGTGCAGCGGCATCCGACGGGAAATCAGGCGGGCCTCGATACCTTCCTTTTCGGGCAGGCGGCAGCACTCGTTGCCTCGGACCTCGTGGTGATGGCGACGCTTGGTGTGCTCGCTCTCGGGGTGGCGCTCTTGTTCTGGAAGGAATTCAAGCTGCTGGCCTTCGACGACGAGTTTGGAGCCTCCCTTGGCCTCCCGATGCGGCGGCTCGACATCCTACTCACAACACTGCTTGTTATCGCCATCGTGATCGGCTTGCAGACGGTCGGAGTCGTGCTGATGAGTGCGATCCTCGTCGCGCCTGCGGCCGCGGCCCGGCAGTGGACCGACCGTCTAGGTCTGATGATGGGCATTGCTGCGTTTTTCGGTGCGCTCGCCGGGGCAGGTGGGGCGATTCTCAGCGCTACCACCGCACGCCTGCCAACCGGCCCGACCATCGTGATCTTCGCGGGCGTGCTGGTCGTCGTGTCGCTCCTGTTTGCTCCGCAGCGCGGCTTGGTCGCGGCGTGGCTTCGGGCGCGCCGCAATCGGACGAATCTCCGCGAGATCGGCGTGCTCGAAGACCTCTACACGCTGGCGCTTCAGCACCCGACCGACCCGCGCCACCCGCACCCCGTCGCTACGCTGGAGACGATGACGGCGCACCCCGAGAGCGTCAAAGCTGGACTCGCCTCGCTCGCCGAGCGTGGATTCGCGGAGCCGATAGGTGAAGCTCAATGGTCGCTCACCGACGCGGGCTTCGCGGCAGCGGCGGCGATTGCTCGGAACACGAGGCTGGAGGAGCGATGACGCCAGCCCAACTCGATATCCAACTCATCGCGGCGGTGACAGCGGCGGCGTGCGCGCTGCCCGGCGTGTTCCTCGTCCTCCGGCGCGTCTCGCTGATGAGCGATGCCATCAGCCACGCTATCCTACCCGGACTCGTGCTCGCGTTCTTCGTCACCGAGAACCTCGCCAGCCCGCTGCTCATCGTCGCGGCAGCGGCGACGGGTGTACTGACCGTCGTACTCATCGAAGCACTCAGTCGGACCGAGCGCGTGAAGGAGGACGCCGCCATTGGCATTGTCTTCCCGATTCTGTTTTCGGTGGGTGTCATCCTCATCGCCCGCTTCGCGTCGGGGGTTCACCTTGATGTAGACGCCGTGCTTCTCGGTGAACTCGCCTTTGCGCCGTTCAATCGCTTTGAGGTCGGCGGTGTGGACCTCGGGCCGCAGGCGCTCTGGGTGATGGGGCCGATTCTGGTGCTCAACCTCGTCTTCCTCGCCGTCTTCTTCAAGGAACTGAAGCTCTCGACCTTCGATGCGGGTCTCGCGGCTGCGCTCGGGTTCGCGCCGGGCGCGCTGCACTATGCGCTCATGACGCTTGTCTCGGTCACGGCGGTCGGTGCGTTCGATGCCGTCGGGTCGATCCTCGTCGTCGCGCTAATGATCGCGCCACCCGCGACGGCCTACCTGCTGACCGATCGGCTGACGACGATGCTCGGCCTGAGCGCGGGCATCGGGGTGCTCTCGGCGATTGCCGGCTACTGGACGGCCAACCTCTTCGACACGTCGATTGCCGGTGCGATGGCAACGATGGCTGGGGTGGCGTTTGCGCTCACGTTCGCGTTTGCGCCGGAGCGGGGCCTCGTCGCGCAGGCGCAGCGCCGCCGCAGCCAGCGCCGGACGTTTGCCGAGAAAATGCTGACCGTGCATCTTCTCCACCACGAGAACACGCCGCAAGAGGAGCGTGAGTGCCGCGTGCCGCACCTCCAAGAGCACCTTCGCTGGTCGCCCGACTTCGCCCGCCTCGCCGTCGACGCTGCCGTGCGTGATGGCTACGTGCTCCGCGATGCCGACAGGCTCTCGCTCACGGAGCCGGGACGTGCCTGGGCGCAGGAGTCGATGGTGGATTAGCGCTCCCGCACCTCCTGTACGCGCCGAACGATAGACAGGGCGAAGCCGAAGCCGAGCACGATGGTCCCTAGCCAGAGGAGGCTGATGAACGGCTTGCGATACGCCTGCACCACCACCCACTCTTCCGGCACCGTCTGCGCGCCCTCTACGACGAGGTTTACCGCGTCGTTATCGACTTGCATGCCGGTGAAGGCGAAGCTCAGGTCCCAATCGGGGATGCGGGTCTGGACGAACTCCTGCCGCCGGTCGGTGCGGATGAGGTAGACCGGGCGGATCGTTTGGGTCTCGCCCGATGCCGTGTTGGTCACATTGAGGACAGCACCTACTGCGAGGTCGAGTGAGTCAGCGGGCAGATCGTTGACTTCGGGGTCGAGTTGGTACTCGACGAACTCGACGGTGTAGGCACCGTTGTCGAGGGGGGCGGTTTCGCCCCGGCGGAGGAGCAACTCGCCCGGTGCCTGCTCTGACTGTCCGCCGCTCATCATCGCGCTCGGATAGATGGCGATATACAGGTCCTCATCCACGAACTTCTCGACGTGTGGCTGCTGAATCCACTGCTCGGAGTCCGATTGGTAGACCACGTTGGCTGTGCGGAAGGATCGACCATTCGGCGCGGCCACATCGAGCGCATAGACCGTCCGGCCCCGCTCGTTGAAGTATTTGCCGTCGTAGCCCACCGTCCAGCCTTCGACAGTCTTCTCCTGCCCGAGTTGGAGGATGAAGTTATCGCGATCGCCGCGCAGGTCCGCTCCTTGGCCATCGGTTAGCGGGTTGTTGAAGATGGATGAGGAGAAGATGCCGAGCAGCATCAGCGCAAAGCCGACATGGGTGATGGAGCCGCCTGCGAGCTTCAGGTTGCCGCGTGCGATGCGCCACAGCACGGCCCCGTTGCCATAGAACGCGAAGAAGGCGGCGAACAGCAGGAGAAGCAGCATCAGGCTCTGGCCATAGCTCATCCAGAACGCTTCGAGGCCGCCCCCGAGGTTGGCTTCAATCGCTTGCGGAGCTTCTGCTGCGAGCGTCGGTGCCGGGGCTGTCGTCATTGGGACGAACGGCGTAAGGACGAGCACGGCGGCAGTCGAGGCAACCGTCAGCGCGAGCGGCTTGAGGAGTGCCCGGTTGACGTTCTCGACCGTCATCTTCTTCCACCAGAACAGTTGCCCGAGGCCCGCAAGCGAGGCCACGACGACGGCCAGCGGGAGCGTCCATGTATTGTAGAACGAGATCGCCACGCCCGCCGGGTTGTCACGGAAAATCCGCCCGAGGATGGGCGCACTCGTCCCGACGATGATGACGAGGCCCATCAGGCACAGCGTCAGTGCCCCGGTGAAGATCATCGACTCGCGGCTGAGGGTCGCAGGCGGCGTGCGCGGCGCGGGCAACTCGCTGTAGCGGTAGGCGAAGAGTCCGAACCCGACGACGCCCATCGTCAGAATCCAGATCAGGAGTTGGTTGTAGAGGCCGAGGTCCACGAACGAGTGGACGCTCACGTCGCCGAGGATGCCGCTGCGGGTGAGGAAGGTGGAGTAGACGACGAACATGAACGCGGCAATGCTCAGGATCAGCGCGCTCTTGTGCCCGGCGGCGCTCTTCTTCTGCACGATCATGGCGTGGATCGCTGCGATCCCGAACAGCCACGGCACGAGGCTGGAGTTCTCAACCGGGTCCCACGCCCAGTAGCCGCCGAACGAGAGCGTGACGTAGGCCCAGTACCCGCCCATCACGATCCCGACGCCAAGCACGAGGTTGGCGAAGAGCGTCCACGGCAGTGCGGGCTTGACCCACTGCGTGTACTGCCGCGTCCACAGCCCCGCCACGGCGAAGGCAAACGGCACCATCATCGACGCGAACCCGACGAAGAGCGTCGGCGGGTGAATCGTCATCCAGTAGTTCTGCAAGAGGTCATTGAGACCGTTTCCGTCAGGCGGGATGTAGCCTGCGACTTGTAGCACAGGTGCGTCGGGAAACTTGGCTGCGAGGGTGAGGAACGGTGAAGCTCCGATCTCCAATCCGCCTAGCTTGAGGCCGACCACCATCGACAGCAAAAAGGCCTGGCCTAGCGCGAAGACGGCGAGCACGGGTGGCTCGAACGTTCGCCGGAGTTCCGCATCGCGGCCCGTCGCGGTGCGTGCGCCCCAGCGGATCAGGAAGAGGCCGAGGAGCGCGTTGAAGACGATCCAGAGCAGGAACGAGCCTTCCTGCCCGGCCCACGTTGCGGCAATCGTGAAGTAGGTCGGGAGGTCGTTGCCGGAGTTTTGGTAGACGTAGGCGTACTGGTACTGGTGCCGCGCGAAGAGCGACACAAGGATGCCGAACGCCACGAGACTCGTTCCCGTCATGACGAACCAGCTTCCACGTCCGATCCGTTTCCATGCCGCAGCCTCGGCAGGCGTGCGTGTCGCCTTGACGTAGGCGACGCCGGAGAGAATCGTCGCTACGAAGGCGACGAGGATCAGCAGACTCCCAATCATTCCGATCATAACCGTTGAGCTAGGCGGAGGGTGACCCGGAGCATACGCATAAACCGCGCTTAAACCCCCGGTTCACCGTTTTTTCCGGCATCGGTGCGCGAACACAGCAGGGCGCGCCGCTTCGCTGGCAGCGCACCCCACACGCTCGAGCGTCTCCTGTCTAGCGGAGCAGGGTCAGACGTCCGGTTTGGACGGTGGTGCCCGCTTCCAGCCGGTAGACGTACAGCCCCGACGCCAGACCGCGTGCGTCGAAAGCCACATTGTGCTGCCCCGCTTCGATGGTACCGTTGACGAGGACGGCGACTTCGCGCCCGGTCACGTCGTAGATGGCGAGCCGCGCCTCGGTAACGGTGGTCGTCGTGAACTGGATCGTAGTCTCACGGGCGAACGGGTTTGGGAAGGCCGCGGCGGTCGTCTCGCCGTCAGTAGCTGCCCCGGCTTCAACGATCCCCCAGTCGCCGAGGGCTGTGGCTGTCCATTCCGGGGATGCTGCCTGCGCCTCGACGTTCAGGAGGTCCGCCCGGCGTAGCATCGGCGGGGCGGACGCCGTGGCGGAGGGAGGCCCGACCGTCAGGAAAATGTGGTCGGTGTCGTAGGTGAAGTCCACCCCGTCGGCGTCATCCACCAGAACCTGCACGGCGTAGAACCCGCGGGGCGCGTTGGCCGGGATGGGCTGGCTGATGGCTCGGCAGAAGGTACGGCCAGTCGAGACGGGAGGTGTGGAGAGGAAGAGGGTCGTCCGGGGTACTCCGTTGGGCGGAAAGGCCTGGACTGTGATGTTGACCTCTTTGAGTGATCCTGAGTTGTTCTTGAGACAGCCGGTGTAGACGAGCGTGTCGCCGGGGCTGAAACGGCAGGTGTCAACGAACCCACAGGCGGCGTTGAGTTCTACATCTACGGTGGGTAGGGTGTCGTACTCGACATACTCTTCGAAGATCATGTTATTGCGCTCCGGGAAGGAGAAGTATCCGGATGCTAGGTCGTCGAAATAGACCGAGCGCGGCGGGTTGTAGTAGCCGGGCTGTGCAGCATCCGGCCCCACGATCGTGCCGTCGCCATCGTCAAGCAGGAACTGGACCCGCGCGTTGTTCGGCGTACTCCCGGCGCGCTCGTCGAGGAAGAAGCGCCCGAAGAACTCCTCGTCCGCCTCAAAGAAAAAGTTGAGACCAACGAGGTCTAGGGTGAAGCACCGAGCGCCGGGTACCCCGATCCCAAGCTCATTCAGCGGGATACTAACCAACACGAACGGAAACGGCGGGGCGATGAGGAGGTCGTCCCCGGTTTCAACTTTCTGCTTGACGAAGACGAGCGCGTCGTCCGGGTCTCCCAAAACCGGGTTGGGTCCCGCGATGCAGAAACGAAAATCGGTGGCCTGGCCAGCCATCGCCGGGAGTGCGGGGGGTGGCACGGACCCAAACGGTCCATTCCCGACGCCGGGCGTGATGCGTTGGAAGATTTCTACGATCCCGTCGTCGGACCTCAGAGGGGAAAAGAAGAGGCTGTCATCCTCGGTGTCCCAGTAGGCGAGGGTGTCAAAGGGTGTCCCTGACCGGAGGGGTTGACGGATGCTGACGGGAACGTCACCGGGGCGGAGGAGCCGAACCGCGTTCCGGTCAAGTTCTATCGTTGGGAGGGCGTACTCCAAGACACCGTCTTTGCCGACGAGGTCCTTGGTAGCAGGTCGGTACTGAGCGAAGACGGGTGTAGCCAACACTACGGTCAGGAAAAGCAGGACGCACCGGGTCATAGGTCTGACGGGATGTTTGGGAAGTAGCGTAGGATTGGCGGAGTCTCTTCGTAAATGAAATCCTGATAATAGGATATGTCAATAGCGCCACGAAGAATAATTCAGAGCATGCGAGATGCTAGCGCGGCAATGGAGTCGCCTCCGCTACATCAGGGGGGCGTGCGCCCCGAACGCTACGCGTGAAGCACGCTCGGCCCACCGTTGTGCGCGTCGCCTATTTCGCGTAGGCGATACTGCGGACTTCGCGGATCACTGTCACCTTCACCTGACCGGGATAGTGGAGGTCATGCTCGATCTTTTTCGAGATGTCGCGCGCCATCTGATCGGCTCGTGCGTCGCTCACGAGGTCGTGGTTGACGATGACGCGGACTTCGCGTCCGGCTTGGATGGCGTAGGTCCGCTGGACACCGTCGAAGTCGGCGGCGAGGTCTTCGAGCGCTTTGATGCGCTGGATGTAGTGGTCCAGTCCTTCGCGGCGAGCACCGGGCCGCGCCCCGCTGATGGCATCGGCGGCCTGCACGATGGGGGCGAGGGGCGTCGTCATCTCGATCTCGTCGTGGTGGGCACCGACCGCGTTACAGACTTCGGGGTGCTCCTTGTAGCGCTGGGCCAGTTCCATCCCGACGATCGCGTGCGGGCTTTCGAGTTCGCCCTCAACCACCTTGCCGATGTCGTGCAGGAGTCCGGCCCGGCGCGCCTTGCGCGGGTCGAGGTCGAGCTCCGCCGCCATGAGCGAGGCGAGTTGGGCGACCTCGATGGAGTGGGCGAGCAGGTTTTGGCCGTAGCTGAAGCGGTACTTCATCCGCCCGACGAGGCGGATCAGTTCGGCATGGAGACCATGAAGGCCAAGTTTGATGGCGGCCTCTTCGCCTGCCTCGATGACCTCGTCTTCGATCTCGCCGCGCGTTTTGTCAACGACCTCTTCGATCCGAGCCGGGTGGATGCGCCCGTCCTGGACCAGCCGGACCATCGAGAGGCGGGCGATCTCACGTCGAACCGGGTCGAAGCCGGACAGCAGCACCGCTTCGGGTGTTTCGTCTACGATCACCTCGACGCCTGTAGCGGCCTCGAACGCCCGGATGTTGCGGCCCTCGCGCCCGATGATGCGGCCCTTCATGTCGTCGCTCTGAATCTGGACGAGCGAGACCGTGTGCTCGACGGCGTGGTTGGCGGCGGTGCGCTGGATCGCGGTGAGGACGACTTTGCGCGCCTCGCGGTTAGCGGTCATCCGGGCTTCGTCGCGGATTTCCTTGATGGCGGCGGCGGCTTCGAGCTTGGCTTCGTTCTCTAGCTCCTCGACGAGCCGTTCGAGGGCTTCCTGCTTCGAGATGCCGGTGACGCTTTCGAGCTTGCGGATGTGGTCGCCGATGAGTCGGTCCAGCCGGTCATGCTTTGCCGCGAGGGTTTCTTCGAGTTCGTCCACGTCCTGCTCGCGTGACGCCAATGCTTGCTGGCGGCTGCCAACGGCTCCGGCGAGTTTCTGCACACTCGCCCGGAGTTCTTCTGCCTCGGCGCGGCGGCGCTCGGCTTCAAGCTGAAGGGCTTCGACCGCATCGAGCGCTTTCTTGGCGGCGGCCTCGCGTTTGGCGCTGCGCTTCGCCCGGCGCGCCAGCTTTTCCTGCCGCGCGTCGAGCTTCTGGCGGATGCGCTGGTGCTTGGCCTGCCGGTCCGCCGTCTGTTCGTCAAGGCGTCGTCGTTCTGTCTCCAACGTCTCGCGGGCTGCGACGACATGCTGTTGCCGGAAGGTGTCGGCTTCCTGCTGCGCCTGCTCGATCACCGCCTCGGCCTCGCGGGCGGCCTCCTCGAGCCGTCGCCCGGCTTGTCCCGTCCACAGCCATCGCCCCAGCACAACCCCGACGCCGAGGGCGACGAGGATAGCAGCGGCCAGCAGGAGAGGGGAGAGGAGCATGAGGAGAAAGGACGTACAAAAACGCCCCGGAAGGAACCGCCTCCGGGGCGCTGGCGCGGGCACCCGTGGTGCTGCACCGAAAAGGACACCAGCCTACAGCGCGGTGTATGAAGAAGCCTCTTCATAACACGGTGGGTGCCGCTCAGACCCTCGCTCCTTCCACCGTTCCAGCGCGAGGCGCTGGGGGCACCGACGCAAGGTCGGCGTGAGGCCTGGAGGTCAGATCCGAAGGATGGCTCCCATTTTTCTCGGTGTAAGGCTTCCTATAACAGGAGCTGCAGACCGGTGATGGGATGCTGCCCCAAACACGCCCCGGAGGCCCGGTCTGCGCGGGTGGCAAGCACGGCCCTTATATCTGGCAACAGCGGGCCGGAGTTCCAGCGACTTCTTCTGGATTCGTTGAAAGGCCGCTACTCGGCGAGGGCGGTGTCGAGGTGTGTCGTGAGGGTCTCCACGTCGGCGCTGACGGCAGAACGGAGGCGCTCCAGTTCGCCCCACGCGAGGTGCAATTCCTCGGCAATCGCGAGCGCGCTCAGGACGGCGTGGGTCATGTCCGAGACGCCCGGCACGTCGTTGCGGAATGACTGCATCCGCTCGTCCACGTAGGCCGCGACCTCGCGGGTGAATGCTTCGTCGGCTTCGTCGACGCGTAGTGGATACTCGTGCCCGAGAATTTCGACACGGAGGGAGGTCTGGGGCATGACGGGGTGTATTAGTCGGAAGAGCCGTTGGGACTACTGTCGGACGCAGCCTCATCGGGCGACGGCTCGGCGAGCATCCGGTCGATGGCGTCGATGAAGCCTTCCACCTGCTCGCGTAGCGCGGCAGGTTCGCCCTCGATGGTGACGCCAGCGGCATCGCCCGTGAGTTCGGCCAACTCCTCGACCCGGTCCGCGAGCCGGGCGTTTTCGTCGCGGAGCCGGGTGAGTTCGGCGGCGGCCTGTTCGATTCGCTCGCGCAGCGTTTCGAGGGCGCGCAGGCCGTGGCCTGAGGCGTCAGGAGGGGGAGGAGGCGTGCTCATGGGAAGCAGGAAAAGGTCTTGCGGAATATACGGTTGGTGTCGGCCTCATCACTGCCGAAGCTGCGCGCCGTGGTCGCGTCCGAGGCGGTCCACGATGGCGCGAACGCGCTTGTCGATGACTTTGTCTGTCAGCGTCTTGTCGGCCCCGAACCGGAGAGCGAAAGCGATGCTTTTCTTGTCGGCCTCGATGCGATCGCCTTCGTAGAGGTCGAATACGCGGGCGCTTTGGAGGAGGTCTCCGCCCGCCTCACGGATCGCTGAGAGCAGTGGGCCTACGGGGGCGGTTTTCCCGACGATCACCGCGAGGTCGCGGTCCACGGCAGGGGCACGGGAGATTGGCGTGTAGCGTGTCGGCGGCTGGCTGGTCAGAAGCGCCGAGAGCGTATCCCAGTCTAGCTCTGCAAAGTAGACCGGCTCTTGCAGGTCCGACGTGTCGCCGAGCGCGTCCGATGTGCGGGCGATCACGCCGAGGCGCTGGCCGTTGTAATCGAGGAATAGGCGGTAGGCCGTCCGCTCGTTGGCTTCTAGTCCGGCTACTTCTTCGATGCTCGCAATGCCGAGCGAGCGGAGCAGATGCTCGACGACGCCTTTGAGGTCGAAGAAGTCCGTACCGCGCTCGTTCTGGTCGCCTCCGCTCATCTGGGCCGGGCCGCTCATGCCGAGGATCAGCGACGTGTGCTCGTGATAGCCCTCGATGGCGTTCGCCGGATCGTCGGCGCGGCCGTAGACGTGCCCGAACTCGAAGAAGCGGAGCGCGCCTGCGTCGCGGTTCTGGTTGTAGCTCATCGCGCCGAGCAGGCCGGGGAGGAGGCTCGGGCGGAGCGCGTTCATCTCTCGGCTGATCGCGTTGACCGTCTCCACCGACTCCATCTCGACGCCTACGAGTTCGGCGTCGGCGAACGCCTCGGCGACGGGGGCAGGGATGAGGCTATTGGTGTACAACTCGCGGAAGCCCAAACCGACGAGGTGGCTGCGCACGCTCTCTCGAAGCTGCGCGGCTCGGTCTGGGTGCGGCGGGGCGTAGGGTACAGCGGTCGCTTCCGGCGTCGGTACGCGGTCGAAGCCCCACAGCCGGGCGACCTCCTCGATCGCGTCGATCTCGCGCTCGATGTCCGGGCGAAACGTCGGCACGACGACGTTCAAACCGGCGTCAGGGTTGTCCACGCTGGCATCGCCGATCTCGAAGCCGATGGCTGTGAGCAGGCGCTTGACTTCGTCGACGGGAATCTCGGTACCGAGGATGCGGGTGAGGCGCGATGGGCGGAGCGTCACCTCGCGCGGCTCCGGCACGACCGGGCGCGCATCGATCAGGCCGGGCACGATCTCGCCGCCACCCAACTCTGCCGTCAGGTGCGCGGCGCGGGCGACGGCCCACGGCTGCCCCTCGGTGTCCACGCCGCGCTCGAAGCGGTACGAGGCGTCAGTCTGCATCCCGAGCGCCTTTGCGGTCTTGCGGATCGTCACCGGGTCCCAATACGCGCCCTCGATGAAGACGGTCGTGGTGGACTCGGAAATCTCGGAGTCGGCTCCGCCCATCACGCCTGCGATGCCGGAGGCCCCGTCGGCGTCGGCGACGACGACGGTCCCGGTGGGAAGCGTACGCTCTTTGTCGTCGAGCGTGGTCAGCTTCTCCTCAGGGGTGGCCTCGCGGACGACGAAGCGCGGCCCGGCGACTTTGTCGAGATCGTAGGCGTGGAGCGGCTGCCCCGATTCCATCATCACGTAGTTGGTGATATCGACCACGTTGTTGCGCGGGCGGAGGCCGATGGCT
The DNA here is from genome assembly GCA_028284265.1 of Rhodothermales bacterium. GTDB lineage: Bacteria > Bacteroidota > Rhodothermia > Rhodothermales > JANQRZ01 > JANQRZ01. The sequence goes on along the minus strand of JANQRZ010000018.1, from coordinate 182,303 downwards.
TCGAGCCGGACCTTGAGCCAGTCCGGCGACTCGCCGACCGTCACGCCGCGCACGATCATCCCGACGAACCGGTGGCAGACCTCCGGCGCTTCGATCTCGACCGGCACCATTTCTGCCGCCTCACCGCCGGGCTGTGGAATCTCGATCTCGGGTCGTGTGAGCAAAGTGTCCACGACTGCCGCCACGTCGCGCGCCACGCCGAGGTGGCTCACCGCATCGGGGCGGTTCGGGGTGATGGCGATGTCGAGGACCGAGTCGCTGGTCGTCCGACCGCGCTCGGCGAGGTACTGCGCGAACGGCTGGCCAACGGGTGCATCGGCGTCCAACACCATGATGCCGTCATGGTCGGTACCGAGGCCGAGTTCGTCTTCGGCGCAGATCATCCCGCTCGACTCTTCGCCGCGCAGCTTGGCTTTGCTGAGCGTGACCGGCTCTAGCTCGCCCGTCTTGCGCGAGGGCAGCATCAGCGTCGTGCCGACCGTCGCGACTGGCACCTTCTGCCCGGCCGCCACGTTCGGTGCGCCGCAGACGATCTGCACCGGCGACTCGCCGCCGAGGTCTACGTCGCAGAGCGTCAGCCGGTCGGCGTTCGGGTGTGGCCGCGTGTCGAGGACGTGTCCGACGACGACGCCCGTGAGGTCGCGCCCGTGCGTTTCGACGGACTCGACCTCCAGGCCGAGCATCGTCAGCACGTCGGCGAGGGCGTCGGGCGAGAGGTCGTGCTCGACGTAGTCGGCGAGCCAGTTGGTGGAGATGTTCATAGGGATGCTATTGGCTGTTAGCTATTGGCTTTTAGCTTCTGGGCTGAGAGCTAAAAGCCAATAGCCAAAAGCTTAAAACTGTTTTAAAAACCGCGTGTCGTTTTCGTAGAACAGGCGGATATCGTCGACGCCGTACTTCAGCATCGCCATGCGCTCGACGCCCATGCCCCACGCGTAGCCGGTGTAGCGCTCGGGGTCGATGTCGACGGCTTCGAGGACGTTCGGATCGACCATGCCGCAGCCGAGGATTTCCATCCAGCGTCCGCCGCCCTCGATGGTCTCATCGGCCCACCAGATATCGACCTCCGCCGACGGCTCGGTGAAGGGGAAGAAGCTCGGACGGAAGCGCATCTTGACATCATCACCAAAGAGCGCCTGGGCGAAGACGTGCAGCATCTCCTTGAGGTCGGCGAAGGTCGCGTGCTCGTCCACCACGAGACCCTCGATCTGGTGGAAGAGGCAGTAACTCTTGTACGAGATCGCCTCGTTGCGGTAGACGCGCCCCGGCACGATCACCCGGATCGGCGGGGCCTGCTGCTCCATAATCCGAATCTGCGCGGGCGAGGTGTGGGTCCGCATCACGATTCCGCGCCCGTCCGGCGGCGGCGGCTCGACGAACAGCGTGTCCTGCATGTCGCGTGCCGGGTGCTCGGGCGGGAAGTTGAGCGCGGTGAAGTTGTGCCAGTCGTCCTCGATCTCCGGCCCCTCGGCCACATCGAACCCGAAGTGGCGGAAGATGCCTTTGATCTCTTCGAGCGTCTGGGTGAGCGGGTGGAGGCTGCCCGGCTCGACCGGCGCGGGCACCCGACCGGGCAGCGTCAGGTCGAGGTCCGTCCGCTCGGCTCCGTCGCTGCTCGTGAGCGCGGCTTGGGCCAACTCGATGCGGGCCTCAGCTTGTTGCTTGAGCGCATTCAGCGCCTGCCCCGTCTTGCCTCGCTCGGACGGCTCGACCTCGGTGATGCGACCGAAGAGCGCCGTGATCGCCCCGCTCTTGCGTCCGAGCGTGCGGATGCGGAACGCCTCGATCTCGTCGGCGCTGGGCAGGTCAGCAGCTTCGATCTCTTGGCTGAGGGCGTCGATTTCGTCTCGGAGAGTCATCGTATCCATGGCAGCGTGCAGATAAAAAGATTCCCGCCGAGCCTGGGGCTGGACGGGAAAGGATGTCGAACGGAAATCGCAGGCTAGGCTGCGGCTCGTTCGACGACTTTGGTAAACGCTTCCGCGTCGTGCATGGCGAGGTCGGCCAGCACTTTCCGGTTGAGCGGGATGTCCGCTTTCCGAAGGTCGGCGATCAGGCGCGAGTACGTGGTCCCGTTCAGCCGCGCGGCGGCGTTGATGCGGGCGATCCACAAGCGCCGGAACTGCCGCTTACGCTGGCGGCGGTCCCGGTACTGGTACTGCATGGCCTTCTCGACGGAGTGCTTGGCAACGGTGTAGACGTTGCCTCGGCGACCCCAATAGCCTTTCGCCTGCTTGAGAATCTTGCGGCGACGGCGACGGGAAGCCACGGTGTTGCGTGCGCGTGGCATTTGGTTGCTCCGTTAAGGCGTGAAAGAGATAGTGAGGGTGAGCGATGCTCAGCCGCCGAGGAGACGCTTGACGCGCTTCTCGTCGGACTTATGCACGAGGGTGTCCTTGCGGAGATCGCGCTTCCGCTTGGGGGACTTCTTCGTAAGGATGTGCTTGGCGAAAGCCTTCTTCCGCTTGAGCCGACCGCTGGCGGTCCGCCCGAAGCGCTTCTTGGCTCCGCTGTTGGTCTTCATCTTCGGCATAACAAGCTCCGAGCGTGCTGCTGGGGGTAAAAAAGAGAGGCGAGTCACGGGGAATCGCCTCGTCGTGCAGAACCGATAAAGATACGCGGACGCGCCCACCGCCGCAACGCCGAAGTTTGAAGAGGGGGAGTAAAAGAGGCGTGGGGAGAATGGAAGGTCGGGAGGGAGAAGAGCAGTTTTCCTATCTGTCATTGCGAGGAGCCGAAGGGACTCGTCCCGTAGGCGACGTGGCAATCTCCCAGAGTAGCGGCACTTGGCTCACTTAGTGACGGATTTCGAGGAGGCAAGCTGGCGTGACCCTGCTAGCCACATCAAAGTGCCAGTAATAAGTGGAATGCCTCCGAAAGCAAAGGCATATCCGGTCCTAAAACCGAAAGAAAGCATCCCAAGTAGTGATACGGCTCCCCAGAATACGAGGGGCTTGCCAATCTTGCAGAGATTCTGTCCGGTATAGCCGCGGATCTCTGCGTCAATGCGAACAGAGGATAAATTGTCAGCACCCTCCATGACAGTAAGAAGCGCCTGTCCTGCTTGCTCCGCCTGCTCCTCTGGTACCGTTACTTGGACCGCTTCTTCATCTGAGTCTGTCTCGGCGTCTGACAGTTCATTTACCCATGCCTCAAGCCCCGCCTCGATTAGAATGTCACAGAGGGCAAAGGCGTCACCTCTGCGATTGCGAGGATAGGTCTTGACAAGAAATCGGTGCTCAGAACTCATGCACAGGCGGTACTGGCTCAGTTCTTCTTCGCCGACTTGTCCGGCGTGAGCATTACCGTCATGCGGCGGCCTTCCATCTTGGGAAGCTGCTCGACGCGCGAGATGTCGGAGAGCGTCTCTATGAACCGGGCGAGGAGGTCGGCCCCGCGCTCCTTGTAGATGATGTCGCGGCCCCGGAACTGGACCCACGCCTTGACCTGGTTGCCCTCTTCGAGAAACTCGCGGGCGTGCTTCGTCTTGAAGTTGAAGTCGTGGTCGTCCGTGTTGGGGCGGAAGCGGATCTCCTTCAGCTCGACCTTGTGGGCTTTCTTCCGCTGCTCCTTCTCCTTCTTCTGCTGCTCGTAGCGGTACTTCCCGTAGTCCATAATCTTGGCTACGGGCGGGTCGGCGTCGGGGGCCACCTCGACGAGGTCGAGGCCCCGGCGCTGGGCGAGTTCGAGGGCGGCAGAGGTGTCGTAGATGCCGTGCTCGCCTTCGGGGTCTACGACGCGGACACGGTCGGAGCGTATCTGGTCGTTGATGCGAGTCTGGGGGCCGCGCTTGGGCTGCGGCCGGGAGTAGCGTCTGGCGATGGTGTTATCTCCGTGTTGGTAATCGAAATCCGAGCACAGGGTGATCGCTCGGCGTACAGTAAGTAAAGCCGGGGCTGACGGTGAGGTTTCCTTCGGTCTATCCCCGCGTGTAAAGGGTGGGTAAAGATACGCGCATTTGCTATTTTCACAGTCCTTGCTTTGATGCGACATTCAGAGGGCGTCATCTCGACTGAGCACAGACACAGCGTGCCGGAGCGAGTGGAGAGATCTCTCCGGGCACGGTGTTGCTAGGTTGCGAAGCGTTTCCCCGAAAAGATGGGCTTCGCCGAGCCTTCGGGTTCCCCGACTACGCTCGGGGTGACGCAAGGTGATCGCCTCATTAATCGTTTCCGCCCATGCCTCGTCTCGCGCTCTATCCCGGCTCCTTCGACCCCGTCACGAACGGGCACCTCGACGTGCTCCGCCGTGCCCTTCGCCTTTTCGACCGAGTCGAGGTGACGGTCGGCGTCAACGTCGCCAAGCACGGTCTCTTCAGCGCCGAGGAGCGGATCGAGTTGATCGAGGCGTCTACGGCGGAGTGGTCCGAGGACGAGCGGGCACGCCTCAGCATCGAAACGTTCGACGGGTTGATCGTGGACCGGGCGAAGGCGCGTAGGGCGGTCGCCCTCGTGCGGGGGCTACGGCAGGTCTCGGACTTCGACTACGAGATGCGGATGGCTGTCGCCAACCGGCGCATGGCGGAGGACATCGTGACTTTGTTCCTGACGCCAGAGCCGGAGAACGCCTTCACGAGTGCCTCGCTGGTCCGCGAAATCCACCGCTTCGGGGGCGATGTGTCGTCCTTCGTGCCGCCCCCCGTGTTGGCCCGGTTGCGAGCGCGAAGCTGATGCGAAGACGTGCGAGGCTGGCTCGCCTCGTCGTACCTTCGGGGCTGGCTCTCTCACCCCGCCCAGACATGGACCACTCGACGATGGACCGCCACCTGAACCCCCGTGTCGAGGCCATGAAGCCCTCGGCGACGCTCGCCATGTCGGCCCGTGCGAAGGCGCTCAAGCGCGAGGGGCGACCCGTTATCGCGCTCTCGGCAGGCGAGCCGGACTTCGACACGCCGGAGCCGATCCGCGCCGCCGGTATCCGCGCCATCGAGGAAGGCCACACGCACTACACCGCCAACCCCGGTACGCCAGAGCTACGCGAGGCGCTCGCCCGAAAGTTCCGCGACGACAACGGGCTAACCTACGAGCCGAGCGACATCGTCTGCTCGAACGGGGCCAAGCAGTCCGTCGCTCAATCGGTCTTCGTGCTCTGTCGCCCGGGCGATGAGGTCGTGATCCCAGCCCCGTACTGGGTGTCGTACCCCGAGATGGCGCGCCTCGCTGGGGCCGAGCCGGTGGTGGTCGAGACCTCGGCAGAGCGGGACTACAAAATGCAGCCCGAAGACTTGGAGGCTGCGCTGACGGATCGTTCCCGCGTCCTCCTGCTCAACTCGCCGTCGAATCCGACCGGGGCGGTCTACGCCCGCGATGAACTCGAAGCCTTCGCCGAGGTATTGCGTGGCTACGAGGATGTCGTCGTCGTGTCGGACGAGATTTATGAGCACGTCCTCTACGACGCCGAGCACGTCTCCTTCGCGGCGCTGCCGGGGATGAAGGAGCGAACGGTGACGGTCAACGGGTTCTCGAAGGCCTATGCGATGACGGGCTGGCGGCTGGGCTACCTCGCCGCGCCGAGTTGGATTGCGAGTGCCGCCGCGAAGATGCAGAGCCAACTCACAAGCGCGCCGAGTTCGATCACCCAGCAGGCAGGCATCGCCGCCTTGGAGATGGACCCGGAGCCGGTGCGTCAGATGGTTCGTGCCTTCCGCGAGCGCCGGGCGTTCGTCCTCGACGCCCTCACCAAAATCCCCGGCATCGAGTGCCCGAAGCCGGAGGGCGCGTTCTATCTCTTTCCCGATATCGCGCACTACCTCGGCACGGCATCGCCGAGCGGGCGGGCGATTGAGACGAGCACGGACCTGTGTTTCTATCTGCTGGAGGAATACGACGTGGCCCTCGTTCCCGGCGATGCATTCGGTGCCCCGTCCGGTGTGCGGATCTCGTACGCCGCCTCGTCGGGCGACCTGCGGACGGCGATGCAGCGGATCGAGACGGGCTTGGCCGCGCTGCACTGAGGCGGGCAACTTCGCCCTCCGACCGGCGTAGGCTCGCCTCCGTTTTCTGCCCCACCCCGCCGATTCCTTGGAGCCATCTTCCTCTTTGTCGCCCTCGGTGCGTCGCCCGTTTCCGTCCGAGACGGAGAGCGTGCTCGTCGATACGACCCCGCCGCCGCGCGACCGCTACTGGCTGCATCTGCTCCTTTTCCTGCTGACGGTCGGGACTACGACGTGGGCGGGTGGGGTGCTCGTCGGGCGTGAGGTGCTGTACGAGCAGTTTGGCTGGGGGATGTTCGTGTGGGACGGGTTGCGCTATGCGGTGCCGCTGCTGCTCTTTCTGACAGTCCACGAGTTTGGGCACTACATCGCCGCGCGGCGCAGCGATCTCGACGTGTCGCTACCATACTACATCCCATTCCCGGCTCCGATGCTCGCGCCCAACATCGGGACGTTCGGGGCCGTGATTCGGATTCGGGAGCCGTTGCGGACGACGCGGCAACTGTTCGATGTCGGGGCGGCAGGGCCGCTCGCCGGGTTCGTCGTGGCGCTCGGGGTGCTGCTCTATGCCCTCGCCACGCTTCCGCCGCCGAGTTACGTTTTCGACCTCGCTGGGCACGAGCCGCTCAAGGTCTTCGTGGATCGTTTCGGGATGTTCCCCGACTTTCCGCTGCCGGACGTGACCGGGCTGGGCCGCCTCACGATTGGGCAGACGCCGCTCTACTGGGCGCTCACGCAGTTCTTCCCGAACGTCCCGCCGATGTACGAGATGTACCACTACCCAGTGCTCTTTGCTGGGTGGCTCGGGCTGTTCTTCACGGCGCTCAATATGCTGCCGGTCGGTCAACTCGATGGGGGACACATTCTGTACGCGCTCGTCGGGCCGCGCTGGCACAGGATCATTGCGCGGGCATTCGTGATCATCCTCCTGTTCTCGGCCACGCTCGGGCTGGTGCTCGATATGGAACCGCTCCTGCGGGATGTCGCCACCGGATACGGCTATCCCGAAGCGCTCGGTGGGGCCGGTGTATGGGTGATCGCGGCGGCGCTCCTCTATTTCTTCTTCGGTCGCCTGTTCAGCGATTGGCGCGCCCGCGTCGGCGGGCTATTCGGGATGATTGCGGCAGCAGCGCTCGCCCTGCGGATCGGTGGGATAGCCGAGGCCATCGGCTACACGGGCTGGTTCTTCTGGTGCCTGCTGATTCTGGTGCTCATCAAGGTGGACCACCCGCCCGTGATGCGCCCAGAGCCGCTGACGAAGGGCCGCCGCGTGCTCGGAATTCTGGCGCTCCTGCTGTTCGTGCTGTGCTTCAGCTTCAAGCCGCTCTACATTGCGTGACCCCCTAGTTGCTCCGTTGTCACTCCGCAACCTGTCCCCCTTCAAGGGGGACAATGCAACGAGCGTAAGCGAGAAGTGTAGGGGGTACGCGGCAGGGCACATCCATTGCCCTACGCTTGCACTGCCCCGATACTAAGCGTAGGTTCGGGGTCGTTTTCAGCCCAACCTTCTTCTACCAGACCCTGCGCCGCCCGAACCCTTCGCTACGAGAGACGCTATCTTTCCGCCGCTCCTCCTGCGGTCTCCAACCTCTGCTCTCCCGCTCGCTCTCGATGCACGGTTCCCGTCTGCTCCTCGGCGCATGCCTCGCCCTCGCTCTGCTCAGCGGGTGCGACTCGGCCACCGACCCTCAGCCGCTCGGCGGGCGTCCGCCCGACCTCTCGGACTTCGCCTTTTCCCCGGACAGCGTCTTTTTCGACGACGCCATCGTGTCCGGCGACTCGGCAGGGATTGACCTCTCCATCAGTGTGCTTGCTACCGACCCGGACGGCGAGATCTACCGCGTCCAGTTTTCGGTCGATGGGCAGTTTGAGGGGACCATTGCCTCGGGAATGCTGACGCTCGCCGAAGGAGGGCGCTACGAGGCCACGACCTCGCTCCTGCTCGGGCGGGGGCAGCGCGGCCTTTACTCGGTGCTCGTCTATGCCGTGGATGATGACGGACTGTTGAGCAATCAGGTGCGTGGTCAGTTCGAGCTAGCCGGGATGGGCCTCGGCCCGCCGGTCGTCGATGCTATCGATGCGCCGATGGAGTTCCGGCCGCCGGGGACGCTCGTGCTCATCGCTGTGGTATCCGACCCCGATGGGTTGTCGGACATCGCCCGCGTAGAGGTAGACGGCTCGGGCGGCGGCACCTTCGAACTGTTCGACGACGGGCAGTCGTCCGGCGATGAAACGGCTGACGACGGGCGCTACACCGCTACGTTCGACGTGCCTGAGGCGACGCCCGGCTCGCAGACCTTCGTCTTCCGCGCCTTCGACCGCGACGGGCTGGTGAGCGAAGACGTGCCGTTCACGATTACGATTCTCGAACCGATCTCGCCCACCGTTTCCGAATGATTCGGCCTCTCTCCGTTCTCTTCTTTCTGGTAGCGTTCGCCATGCCTGCTCTCGCGCAGTTCGATGCGGAGCGGGTGCAAGAACTCTTGCCGGTCGGTGGCCCGCAGCGCAACATCGTCGACAACCTCGACGCCGAGGGCGACACGCTCTGGGCCGGTCAGCAACTCACCTTCACCGCCGATGGCGGCGACTCGTGGTTCCTCGTTGACGATCCTGTGCTGACCCCGCCGATTGCACCGAGTGCGATTGTTTATTCGCTTGACATCGAAGGTCCGAACATCTGGATTGGGTTGGGCTTTCAGGATCCTGCGATTGCGAGCCGCCCGCAGAGCGCCGCCGGGTTCGCCCACTCCGAGGACGGTGGCCAGACATGGACTTACGAGTTTCCCCAACTCGACCAGCCCGAAGACACGCTCCAAGTCTACGGCGTTTCCATCCTTCCGGCGCTGCCCGTCATCGTCCCGCAGCAAAGCCCGCCGTTTGACATCGACTTCGACCCTGTCACCCGCGACGTGTGGGTAGCCGGGTTCGCCTCCGGCATCCGGCGGCTCGAATGGCTGCCCGACTCGGGTCGCTACGCCCAAGATTTCGAGCGCATCGTCCTCCCGCCGGACACGCTCGATTCGATCACGCCGATTCAGCCCTACTTCTTTCCCTTCGCACCCGAAGTGAATGAGATCGAGGAGGCGCTCAACTTTCTTGGTTTCTCGGTGCTCGTGGACGAGACCGGGACCGTGTGGGCCGGGACCGTCGCGGGGGTCAACCGCTCGCGGCCCGAGGACGTGTTCGATCTAGTGTTCCTCGATAGTACCAATACGCCGGTCGACACGCTCTTCGACCAGCGAGCGTGGCACCGTACCAGCTTCGACGGGACGAGTCGCGGCCTGCCGGGCGACTGGGTGATCGCGCTCGAAGAACAGCCGGTCGGCGACAGCGCATTCGAGGTCGGGACGGTGGAAAACCCGCGCAACCCGGTCTGGCTGGCCGTCTGGCGGGCGTCGGAACCGGAGGAGCGCTTCGCCCTCGTCGTGACCCGTGATGGCGGCGAGACGTTCGAGCCGGTGCTCGTCGGCGGGCGGCGGTTCTACGACTTCGCCTTCTGCCCGGACGGTGCGACCTTCGGCTGCTCTCCCGGCACCATCTACGCAGCGGGCGACGACGGCCTGTTTATCTCTGAGAATGAAGGCCAGACGTGGCGTAGCGTGCGTGATTTTCAGGACCGCGACGTGCCTGGCCGGTTCGTCAGCCGCGATGCCCGCGTGTTCGCTGTCGCCACGACGCCCACCGCGCTGTGGGTCGGGACCGGCGACGGGCTGCTCAAGAGCGAGGACGGTGGCATGACGTGGACGGTCTTCCGCGTGGACGTGCCGACGAACCCCGCCACGTCGACCGACCGCACGCCGGACGTCGAGGCCTATGCCTATCCCAACCCCTTCTCGCCGAGCGCTGATACCTTCGTCCGCATCCGCTACGACCGCCCAACGGCCCGTATCCGCATCTTCGACTTCGGGATGAACCTCGTCCGTACGATCAACGACGCCACGCCAAACGAGCAGGTGTGGGACGGCTTCGACGACAACGGCAACCGGGTCGCCAACGGAGTCTATTTCTACGAGGTAGAGGCCAGCGGCGAATCGCTGCGGGGCAAGATTCTGGTGCTCGAATGACACGCTACGGTGCGCAACGAATGAAACGTTTTCTTCCGCTCCTGCTTCTGCTGCTTGCGGCAGTTCCGGTCTCGGCGCAGTACGCCGGGTCGTATGCCCGCATCGGGTTCGGTGCCCGAGGCATTGCGATGGGCGGCGGGCTGGTGGCGGACGTGTTCTCCGAGGCCAGTCCGTATTACAACCCCGCACTCGCCCCGCGCATCCAGCGCCAGGGCCTCGACGCAGCGGCAGGCTTTCTCTCGTTCGACCGAAGCCTGCAACACCTCCAGTTCGCGTTCCCGCTTCCCCCGCGTGCCGGAGCCGCTGTCGGACTGATCCGGGCGGGCGTTGAGAACATCGACGGGCGGGACAACTCGGGCTACCACACCGACGACCTCTCCACGAATGAGTATGTCATCTTCGCCGCTTTCGGGGCGCGGATGAGTGAGCGCGTCTCTGGCGGCCTCGGCCTCCGGTTTTACCACGCCGACCTCTTTGATTCGGTCGATCCTGTTGTGAGCATCGCGCTCTCGTTCGGACTCGCGGCACAGGTATCCGAGAACCTCGCCTTCGGCCTCGCCATCGACGACCTCCTCGGTCGGTACCGATGGGATACGTCCGATGCCTTCGGCGCGAGCGGCACAACGACAACCGACCGCTTCCCCGTCCGCGTTCGCTTTGGCGGAGCCTATCAGGTTGCCGCCGGACGTGGCACGATCATCGCCGAAGTGGAGACGCGGTTCCAGACCGCCGAGCGCCGGACCGAGCGCGTCAGCGAAATCAACGGCATCCCGACGATCTTTACCGACAATGAGAATGTTCGGCTGACCGACACGCGGTTCCACCTCGGCGGGGAATACTGGCTCGTCCAGCCGTTCGGCCTCCGCCTCGGTGTGGACCGGCTCGGTGCGGGTGACTTCGAGGCGGCTTCACCTGCCGCTGGGTTCGCCGTCCGCCAGCCCTTCGGCGACATCGCCGCCCGGATCGACTACACCGCCGTACTCGAACCCTACGGCCTCGGCGTGATGCACTTCGTCAACGTCCACCTCGACCTGTAGCGATTAGTCCATCGGGAGGCCGAGGTCGGCTAGGGCGTTGCGGCGACGCGCTTGCTCCATCGTGCGCTCCAAGACTGCCGGTGGAGCCGTGCGGACGCGGCAATCGTCGGGTGAGAGCGGGCACCGCTCGCAGGTCAGGTTCACGTCGAGGCTTGGCACGGCCTGGTCGTCCCAGAAGCGGACGGTTTGCTTGACGCTGTCGTCCACGAGGAAGCCGAGCGAAACAGCGGTGTTGGTGCCTTCGGTGAGGGCAAGCGGGCGGGCGAGGGCGATCTCGAAAAACGTCGCCCCGTCATTCAGGAAGTGGGAGCGCTGGACCTGAACCGTCGGGGTATCGCCGCCGCCTGCTTGCTGCTGGTCGGCGAGTGCTTTGAGTGCCCCGACCGCGGGCCAGCGGCGGCAATAGTGTTCGTCGCGTCGGATGCCGTGGGGGACGGGCACCCGGCTCATGTTGAGCACCTTCGTCAGGTCGAAGCGGTCGGTTCCCCGCGGGTTGCTGAAACGCATAAAGTAGATCTCTCGCAGCCCGAACGCGGAGGGAATAAGCTGGGTGAGGCGGTAGAAAAACATCTCCGGCGTCGCGTCGTAGCGCTCGAACGCGGCGCGGAAGGCGGCCTCGTCCCACGTCGCCTGCTCGAAGAAGAAGCCGAGGTCACGGATGAGCGCCGACCGGCTGATGAGGAGCGCTCCGGCGAAGTACGACACCTCGAAGTTGCTCAGAACCTGCTCGAACGAGGTGACTTCGAGCCACGAGGAGGTCGTGGCCCGTTCCGGCACGTCGAGGAGCTCGTAGCCCAATTCGCGTGCGAAGACGAATGCCTGTTGCGAGGGGAGGAGTTGGCTGTTGACATAGAGCGTCGGTCCACCTTCGGCATCGGCCACAAAGACGGAGCGAAAGGCGCGTAGGTCCGGGTGGGCCGAGAGCGTTTCGGTGTCGATGGTATAGCCGTGCTCCGCTTCGAGCACCGCGCGGAGGGTGTCAGACGAGATGGGCCGTTCGGCGTCCCAGCCGCGTGTCTCGCGCTCGGTTTCGGCGCGGGCCTCGATCTGCTCGAAGTGGTTGGCGTGGAGTTGCTGGTAGCTCCGCAGGGCGGCGAGGAGGAAGTGCTCGACGCGCATGTCGTAGTTGCGCGCCACCTCGGCGAAGGTGCTGACGAGGGCCCCGGCCTCGTTCGGCCTGTCCGCCAGCAGACTCAGCACATCCTCCGTCCCGACCCCGAAAAGCTGGAATGGAAACTCCTGCACGAAGGGTGAGGCGATGGCCTGCTTGAGTGCCTGCAGTGGCTCATCCACGCGCTGCGAGACGAGGTCGTCGTAGGCCACGCCGAGGGCGCGGGCGAGGTCGATCAGCTTGTCAGCCTTGGGGTACTTCTTGCCTTTCTCGATTTCCGAGAGATAGGACACCGAGACGCCCGCCGCTGCCGCGATCTCTTTCAGTGACGCGCCCCGGTCCTGCCGGAGGCGCTTCAGCTTTAGCCCGAGAATGAGGCGGAGGTTGTCAACGCTGGTTTCCATCGGGGGGACGAGAAGGAGTCGAGGCAGGGCGCAGGCAAGATAAAAGCAAGGGCGTTGAGTAGGTGAAATACTCTGTTAGCGAAATTTCGCTTGACAAGATGTTTCGCTGTTCATATTCTCTTCACTCCTTGTGTCCCCGATCTAACACCGAACCGATGATTGCCGAACCCCTCGCTGCCAGCTCCAGAAAACTCCTCACGCACGGCGTCTCGATCAACGCCGCGGCCCACACCGCGCAGGCTGAACGTGTGCTGTCTCCGGAAGCGCTTCCAGTGATCGCCGCGCTCCACCGCGCGCTCGAAAGCGAGCGCCAGAGCCTTCTTTTCGCCCGACGCGACCGGCAGGCTCAGTGGGACGCAGGGGCGCTCCCCGGTTACCTCCCCGCCGACGAGCACCCGGACGCCCGCAGCGACTGGCAGGTGGCCGACTTGCCCGCCGACCTTCTCACGCGCCGCGTCGAAATCACGGGTCCGGTGAGTGATCCGAAGATGGTCATCAACATGCTTTCCCGCACCGCCGACGGCCAACGCGCCGACGCTGCGATGCTCGACTTCGAGGACTCGATGAAGCCGAGTTGGGCGAACGTGATGCAGGGCGTCGAGAACGTAATCGGCGCAGCGGAGGGCACGCTGCACTTTGCCAAGCGCGATAGCGAGGGCAACGTGGTCAAGGAGTACCGCCTCGACCCCGACGACATGCCGCTGATGATGGTCCGCGTACGAGGCCTGCACCTCGACGAGTCGAACCTCCGCGTGGACGGCGAGCCGGTGTCGGGCGGGCTGCTCGACTTCGCGCTGTGCATGATCCACACGGCCAAGACGCTCATCGCCAAGGGCAAGACGCCGAAGTACTACGTTCCCAAGTGCGAGCACTACCTCGAAGCCCGCTGGTGGAACCGTCTGTTCGAGCTGACGGAGGAGTACCTCGGCTTGCCTGTGGGCACGGTCAAGGCAACCTTCCTCATCGAGACGCTTCCGGCAGCGTTTCAGATGGAGGAGATTCTATACGAATACCGCGAGCATGCCGCCGGTCTGAACGGAGGTCGGTGGGACAAGATTTTCTCCGACATCAAGGTCCTCAAGGAGCACGAGGACCGCGTGATGGCCGACCGGGCGAGCATCGGGATGAACCGCCCGTGGATGTCGAACTACGCGAAGCGCCTCATTAAAGTCTGCCACAAGCACGGTGCGTTCGGGATGGGCGGGATGGCCGCCTTCACGCCGGGCCGGACGCCCGAGGCCCGCGCTGAGCAGACCGCGAAGGTGGTCGCCGACAAGGAGTTCGAGGCAAGCATCGGGCACGACGGCTGCTGGGTCTCGCACCCCTACTTCATCGAGCACGCGATGCGCCCCTTCCTCGACAAGCTCGATGGGGCGAACAACCAACTCGGCATCGACCCTGACATCGAGATGCAGCCGGATCTGCTCCCGCAGGGCAGCGGCCCGCGCACGATGCAGGGCCTCCGCACGAACGTCCGCGTTGGGATCGCCTACATGAAAGGTTGGAATCAAGACATCGGTTGCGTGGCGTGGGATGGGCTGATGGAAGACCTCGCGACGCTCGAAATCTCCCGTGCCCAGACGTGGCAGTGGCTGCACCAGCACGTCGTCCTCGACAGTGGCACCGAAGTCACCCGTGACCTCGTCCGGCAGGTCTTCGCCGAGGAACTGTACAACATTCTCGGCGAGGTCCGCGAGGCGATGGCAACGGCACCAAGCGAGGCCGTCGACAAGGAACTCGACCGCTACTGCGAGGCAGCGGCCGACGCCGAGTTCGTCTTCACCGAAGACGTGATGCGTCCCTTCCTCGCTTGTACCTCCGACCTCGTCGGCGACGCCGAGCAGCAACGGCGCGTCAAAGAGACGGGCCGCTGCTTCTAGCACGGCATCCGAGCAAGTAATCGACCTTCTGAACCCTTGACCTCCTGACTCATGCAAATCGAATCGAACGGCCTTCACCTGAACGGACACGCCCAGCCTCTGGACGACCTAGCCCAGCGCTGGGCTACGGACCCTCGCTGGCAGGATGTGAAGCGGCGCTACACGGCGGCTGACGTCGCCAAACTCCGCAACACGTTTCCGATTCAGCACACCCTCGCCGAGCGCGGGGCGAACCGGCTGTGGGATCTCCTCCACACCGAGGACTACGTCAATGCCCTCGGTGCGCTGACCGGCAATCAGGCTGTGCAGCAGGTCAAGGCTGGGCTGAAGGCGATCTACCTCTCGGGCTGGCAGGTCGCCGCCGACGCCAACCTCGCAGGGCAGATGTACCCTGACCAAAGCCTCTACCCGGCGGACTCTGTCCCGAGCGTCGTCAAGCGGATCAACAACGCGCTGCTCCGCACGGACCAGATTGCCAACGCGGAAGGGGAGGGCGACGACACGTACTGGATGGCACCTATCGTCGCTGATGCCGAGGCGGGGTTCGGTGGCCCGCTCAACGCCTATGAGTTGATGAAGGCGATGATCGAAGCTGGGGCGGCAGGCGTTCACTTCGAGGACCAGCTTGCCAGCGAGAAAAAGTGCGGCCACCTCGGCGGCAAAGTGCTCGTCCCAACGAGCCAGTTCGTCCAGACCCTCACCGCTGCGCGTCTCGCCGCCGACGTGATGGACGTGCCGACCGTCCTCATCGCCCGCACCGACGCCGATAGCGCGACGCTCATCACGAGCGATGTAGACGAGCGTGACCGCCCGTTCATCAAGACCGAAGAAGGTCGCACCCCTGAGGGGTTCTTCCACGTCAAGAATGGGATGGAGGCGTGCATCGCCCGTGGCCTCGCCTACGCGCCCTACGCCGACCTGATCTGGATGGAAACGGGCAAGCCCGACTTGGAGCAGGCCCGCATCTTCGCCGAGGCGATGCACAAGGAATTCCCGAACCAGAAACTCGCCTACAACTGCTCGCCGAGTTTCAACTGGAAGCAGCATCTGGATGATGCCACGATTGCCAAGTTCCAGCGCGAGCTGGGCGCGATGGGGTACAGCTTCCAGTTCATCACGCTGGCCGGGTTCCACGCGCTGAACTACTCCATGTTTACCCTCGCCAAAGGCTACAAAGCCGAGGGTATGGCCGCCTACTCGCGTCTTCAAGAAGCCGAGTTCGCAGCCGAGATCGAGGGCTACACGGCGACGCGCCACCAGCGTGAGGTCGGCACTGGCTACTTCGACACTGTCCGCAATGTGCTCTCCGGTGGCAATGCCTCGACCTGCGCGATGGCAGGCTCGACGGAAACCGAGCAGTTCCACTAAGCCGAACCGTTTAGCAGGGACTGGCCGTAGGGGCAGGTTTCAAACCTGCCCCTACGGCGTTTGGTGGGGCAAGCGTTTTCGCACCACCTCGTATGGCGCATACCAGAACAAAGGGGGGCAGCGTTCGTTATTGACAAATCCTGCTGGACGCTCTATCATGCTTCAAACCCCATCGCTTCGCTGATGCGCTACGCCTCGTCCGTCCTCGTTCTCGCGGCCCTGCTCTATCTAGCCGCCCCTGCCCATGCCCAGCTTCGCGCTGATCTGCCGCAGGCGGGCAGCGCGCCGGTGGCGGTTTATGAAGCCCCGACAGGCTTCTCACTCGGCTCGCTGATCAACCCCGAGCACTTCAAGATCAGCAACTCCTACGAGATGTCATTCTCCAGCTTCGGCGGGCAGAGCCTCGGCCTCGGTGTGTTGACAACGAGCCTGCGCTTCCAGCCGACGGACCGACTCGCGGCCCGCGTGGATGTCGGCGTGGCGCATTCACCGTTCGGGTCGAATGGGTTGCAGCAGAACCTCGGGTTCTCGCCCGACACGCCTGCCAAGATTTACCTCCGCAACGCGCAGATCGCCTATCGTCCGACGGAGAACTCGATGATCCAACTCAGCGTGCAGCAGAGTCCATTCGGCAGCTACGCCAGCCCCTACGGCTATTACAGCCCGTACTACGGCGGCACGTCGGTCCGGGCGGGCTTCGGCGCGTCTGACTACAACGACCTCTTCTGGCGAACCTCGCCGCGCTGATGCTCCTGCTCTCCTCTCATTCCGGCGCGGCACGTCACCTGACGGGGGCGTGCCGCGTTCGCGTTTATCACCCGCCGAGCGTGTATGTCTGAGGCCCGCCGCTGGAGCGGTTTTTTCCTGAACGTCGGCCTCGCCGTGGCGGGTGTGCTTGTGCTCGTGCTGGTCTACGCCTTCGCCACGCGCACCTTTAGCCCGGATACGCAGCCAGTCCGTCGGGCCAACGCGGGTGGGCAACCGGCAGACATCATCCAAGTTGAGGTCCTCAACGGCTGCGGGGCGTCGGGCGTGGCAGGGCGGGCAACCAGTTTCCTCCGCGATCATCACATCGATGTGGTTGGGAGTGGCAACTACATCGATTTCGAGCAGGAACACTCGCTCGTGATCGACCGCGTCGGGAACCGGGAGGCAGCGCTGCGGGTGGCTTCGGTGCTCGGTATCGACGACGCCTATGTGCGCTCGGAGCCGGGCGATGGCTATTATCTCGATGCATCCGTCGTGATTGGCCGGGACTACGAAACGCTTCGTGCCTTCGAAGACCTGCCGTGAATCCTGCCCTCTCTACCCTCCGTTCTACGTTCCCCAGATAGTCCTCCCACAAATTGCTCACTTATGACTTCCACGTCTTCCTCTCGCTCGACGCCACGTTCCTCACAGCGCCCCGCTCGTGACCTTGCGGCGCTCGCCGTCGAGGCGATGCAGAGCAAGAAGGCGGTCGATGTCACGGTGATCGACGTGCGCGAGGTGTCCGGCGTGACGGACTATTTCGTCATCGGTACGGGCGAGTCAAGCCTCCAAGTGAAGGCGATTGCCGATGCGGTGCGCGAGCAGCTCAAGGAGGCCGGAGAACGCCCGTGGAAGCGCGAAGGTACCCAGCACAACCAGTGGGTTGTGCTCGATTATGTCAACGTCGTTGCCCATGTCTTCGACCGTGAGCGGCGTGCCTACTACGACCTCGAACGCCTGTGGGGCGACGCTCCCATCGAGCACGTCGCGGACGATGCCGAGACAGTCGCGCTTTTGGAGGACGAGGGATGAGGACGTGCGCGTGGCTCCTCGGTCTGGTTCTGCTCGTGAGTCTCGGCGCGTGTAGCGGCTCGTCCGAGGTGACAGAGGACGATGCCGGGTTTGGTTCGCGCACTGAGGAGGATGAGAACCGCGAGACGATGCTCCTCGCGCCGCCAGACTCCGCGCAGGAGTATTTCTACTACCCGGCCTATTTCAGCGAGATCGAGGTCCGCACGGGGCCAGTAGAAGATGGGCGTCGGCCCGTCGAGTTGTTTATCAAGGGCGCGCTTCCCGATGGCTGTACTGTGCTGCACGATCTCCGGCAAGAGCGCCGCGGCAATCTCATTGAGGTCGTCTTCGAGATGCGCCGACCGAAAGGGGCCGTCTGCACGCAAGTGGTGCGGCCCTACCGGTTCTACTATACGCTTACAGGCGCGCTGGCACCGGGCGATTACACGCTCAAACTGAACGACACCATCGAACCGTTCACCGTGCAGCCATCCCGCGACGGGTCGTAGTCGTGGACGGGACTGCTCGCCTGTTTCTCATCGCCGGAGCGATTTCAGCGGGGCTGTCCGTGGCAGCCGGAGCCTTCGGCGCGCACGCCCTCACCGACATGGTGCCGCCCGAGCGGCTGGCGACGTTCGACACCGCAGCACGCTACCAGGTGGTCCACGCGCTGGCGCTGTTCATCGTTGGACTACTAATCGAGCGGAGCGCGAGCCGGTGGCTTCGGAGAGCCGGGTGGTTGTTCCTCGCTGGGACCGTGCTGTTCTCCGGCAGCCTCTACGCACTCGTACTCACCGACACACCGGGCTTAGGGGCC
The DNA here is from genome assembly GCA_028284265.1 of Rhodothermales bacterium. Lineage (GTDB taxonomy): Bacteria > Bacteroidota > Rhodothermia > Rhodothermales > JANQRZ01 > JANQRZ01. The sequence continues at coordinate 163,929 of JANQRZ010000018.1, read as the reverse complement.
ATCACGCCGATCGGCGGTGTCGCGTTCATCGCGGGGTGGGGCCTGCTGGCCTGGGGGGTGGCTACGCGGTCTCCTCGTCGAAGAGGAGCATGAAGCTCGGGACGAGGTTGTGGTCGCGGGCGAGGCCGAGCAGCGCGTCGGCGGCGTCTTCGGGTGTCTCGTAGGTCCCGTATTCCTTGCCATCCACCGCGAGGGCATAATCGATCTCGCCGTCTTCGTCGGCATCGAGGTCTTCCCACTCGACGGCCTCTTCGATCAGGAAGATGTCACGCTCGGGGTCGAACGAGGCGAGGTAGAGTTCTTTCTGATTGGCCCCGTCGATCAGGCTGACATTGCCGAGGGCGACGTACTCCTCGTCATAGAAGAGGGCTTCGATGAGAAGCTGGCGGGCGAAGTGTTCGATGCTGAAAGCCATGGGGGATAGGCAGTAGGTGAAGGCTGAAAGGTAGGGCGAACCGGGGCCGCTTGCCTAGCGGAAATCGGCGAGCACAGAGATTTTACACCGCCGCCGCGCCCGAGGTTACGCCCAAGCTCTCGAAAAAGCGATGCACCTCATCACCGACGTAGGAGGTCATAGCCAGCCCGAATGCATCCATGAGATGTCCGACCAAGCGGCCTGTCGCCTCCTCTTCATTCACGGGGTGACCAAGTTCGTGGGCGAGCGAGGTGACGCCCCGGTCGGCGATCCCGCACGGGACGATGTGGCTGAAGTACGAGAGATCGGTGTTGAGGTTGAGCGCGAGGCCATGCATCGTCACCCACCGGCTGCATCGGACGCCGAAGGCGCAGACCTTGCGCTCCTGTGAGGTGCCTGCATCGATCCATACTCCGGTTCGGCCCGCCACGCGTCCGGCGATGAGGTCGTAGTCGGCGCAGGTCTGGATGACCGCTTCTTCGAGCGTGCGGAGGTAGCGGTGGATATCCGTAAAGAATCGGTCGAGGTCGAAGATTGGGTAGGCGACGAGTTGACCGGGGCCGTGGTAGGTGATGTCGCCGCCTCGGTCTACGTGGACGAACTCGGCCTCGCGCCGCGCCAGCACTGCCTCATCGGCGAGGAGGTTCGCCCGGTCGCCGCTCTTGCCGAGAGTGAAGACATGCGGGTGCTCGACGAGCAGGAGGACGTGCGGCAACGTCTCCGTCGGCTCGGCACGTTTGGCCGCGATCAGACGCTGCTGAATCCGGCGCTGGAGATCCCACGTCGTCTCATAGTCGACCCGACCGAGGTGGCAGACGGCAACAGGCTGGGTGCTCATAAGTTGCCCTCGAAAACGACCGCGCTCCGTTCGGCAAGCCCTAGGGAGGAATAGACAGCCCGAGCTGCTTCATTGTCAGGCTCCGTAGCTACCCAGACCTCTTCGCACCCTCGCTCGATGCCGAGTTGCCTGGCCTTGTCGAGCATCCGTGTTGCGATTCCCTGTCGCTGGAAAGCCGGTGCCACACCGAGGTCGTCGATGTAAAGCTCCGTCGGCTTGTCAGGATGACGGTGGATCACAGCCAGCGTCTGCCCGACGACTCTCTCTTTGGATAGGGCAACGACCATGAGATGGTCTGACGAATCCAGATAAGCGGCTAGTCTTTGGGCATCGACCTGTTCATCGAATACATCATCTGCCACGTTGTCGAGCAGCCTTGCCCTATGCGTGTCAAGATGGATGATCTCGGTTGCCACGGCGGTACTTATCGGGAGGCAGTGCGCTCTAGTTCGAGAACGACACACGGAAGGTGAAGCCGCCGTTTAGCGTCGTCGTCGAAGGATTGCGACTGCCCTCGCTGTCGAACTTGTTGTAGCGCACAAACGCCGTAGCCGTCACCTGGTTCGAGAGCGTGTAGGTAAGCTGCGGCTCGACGGACAGGCGCGTCGTGACCTCGCCCTGCGGGTTGAGGAAGGTCTCGGTGCGAATGTTCGAGATGTCCTGCTCCAAGTCCGAGCGAAGCTCAAAGCGGCGCGTGAGGTTGTCGGCGCGGGAGAGGATGAGGCTGAGACGCAGGTTGTTGTTGAGTCGCCGCCGCCGGAGGAACGGCAGCCGCAGTCCGGTCTTGTTGAAGCTCACCCGGAGCGAAAACTCTTTCGTCTGCGTCTGATTGACCTCGGCGGAGGCGGGTGAGAGGGCGTAGCTCTCGCTGGAACTCCACGTCCAATCTGTCTGGAAGCCGCCCTTAAACCCGAGGTTGAGACCTATGAGTGGCTGGAAGCGTTCGCTCACCCGTACAGAGTTGGCTTCAAGGAAGGGTGCGTTCGAGAGGAAGCGGACGGTGTTCGTTACGCCGTTGGCATCGGTCAGAGAGAGCCGTTCCTCGTTGAGTGTTCCCTCCTGCGGGTTCGAGAGGAAGCCCACATCGTAGGTCGCCGAATAGCCGTGCCGCAGCGTCGCTGATTGGGTCAGGGCGCGGATGATCGGGAAGTTGGCAATGCCAGTATAGGTGACGGTCCAGTTGGGTAGCGGGAGTACGTTGAAGCCACCGCGCCCGACCGAGCCTAGCCCCGTCACGAACGCACTGCGGAAGTCTTCCACGACTGCGTTGTTGGTCAGCAGGTCCCCGGACACGTCCGGCCCGGCGATGGTGTCGGTGTTGACGGCGGCGCTGTACCGCTGGCGGTGGAGGTTGAAGAAGTCCTCGTAGCTGCCGCCGAGAGAAAGCACCGTAGCATTGCCACCACCGCGCTCGGTGATGGTCGGGTTGCCGAGGTTGTCGCGTGAGAAGGCGAAGGTCTGCTGGCGGTCCAAACCGAGGTCCCACGTCAGGTCCACGCGAAGTGCTTGGCTGAACTCAAGCGAGGTACGTGCTCCGAACTGGTGATCGTCGCGAAGGTCGTCCTGTACCTGGATCGTGGAGAGCGAGTCGCCGAAGAAGCGGTCGCGCTCGGTAGCCCCGATGCGGCGGTCGAAGCCGAGCCGGTAGCCGAGACCGGGGCCGTCGCCGGTGAGGCCGTCGATGAAGCTATAGCCGGGATCGCGGACGCCCTGCGAGCTACCGCCGGACGATCCGTTGTAGGTGAAGGTGAAGTCTCGCGGGCCGGTCACGGCGAGGAAGCCGCGCCGCAGCAGGTCAAGGGGGTTGGGGATGGGAAGTTGTGGGCTGGGGCGTGCGATAGTGTCAGCGGCGGCCTGTGCGCTGGCGAGGTTCTCGCGGAGTGTGGCGAGCCGCTGCTCATTGGTTGCCACTGCCACGGAGTCGAGTACCACCGAGTCTGCCTCGGCCAGCAGGGCCTCCTCCGTCTCGCGCAGTTCATTCTCAGCGATGTCTACCCGGTCCTGTGCGTTCCGGTAGTCCTGAAGCGCCCGGTCGAACTCCTGCTTCCGTGTCTGCCGGTCCCGGGTGGCGTCCTCTTGGCTTTCGCGCAGTCGCCGGTAGGGGCCGATCTTCTCAAACAACTCGCCGAAGCGGATGCTGAGGCCGCCGCGCAGCGACGCTTGGTTCGCCACAGACGCCACCGTGACGGTGTCGGCGCGCAGGCGGGGGTCCACGCCGGGCAGGGGCGTGAACCGCCAGGTGAAGCTGCTCGAATAGGTCAGCGGCTGGAGCCGGAGCCAGTCGAGTGCTTCCACCCGGTCAATCGGCGACTGTACGGTGGCGGTCGTGTTCTGGTTAAAGTCGTCGGTGAGGATGCTGCGCTCGCCGCTGATGACATCGCCGAAGACTTGGGTGGCCGGGATCACATCGAGCCGACTCACGGGGAAGAGCGAGACGGAGTCCGGGGGCGCGGCAAGCCCGCCGAACTCTTGCTGTAAGACTTCCTCCCGACTCAGGTCGAGCACGCGGAAGTTGTTGACATCGCCGTTCCGGTAGTCCTGAATGAGGGTGGCGAAGGTCTCGTCGGCCCCGGCGCTGTTGAGGCTTTGGCGCACGTCGGAGCGGTACCCGAGGTTGAGGAACTGGAACGGGTTGTACTGCAACTCGAAGTTGCGCCGGTGGCTGAACGAGTGCTGCTCGCGGATCGGATAGATGAAGTCCGGACGGGCGCGCTCGACGGCGATACGGGCGGCCCGGTCGAGGCTGTCGGTGATCGTGTTGAACGAGCCGCGACGCGGGCGGTCTTGGTTGGCATTGACAGAGCGGCTGGCGTCGGCAGAGAGGCGGACACTCTGGGGGAGGACGTTCAGCCGCAGCCCGCCGAGTACGCCGACGAGCGGCAACTCGCCGAGGAACCAAAACGGCCGCACGGTCTTGGGCCGGGGCACGGCGAGGCGATACGCGACCGTGCCGCTCCACTGGTCGGTATCGTTGAACTGCTGGGCGGGGGTGCGCTGGGTGCGGAGCGTGTTCGAGTAGGTCAGCGAGAGGCCGTCGAGCGTGTAGCGAAGCCACGGGCTACGGCTGCCGGTCTTGGAGATTGGCACACGGATCACGCGCGACGTGCTGACCGTCTCGGCTCCAGCCTTGATCTCGCGGATCTCTTGGTCCTTCTCTTCGGGCGTGAGCGCATTGCTCTCTTCGATCTGTGCAATTTCTTGGGCGACGGTGATGTCGCCTCGGCTCGGCGAGAAGCGGGGCGTCGAGACATCGCGCTGGACTGAGACGTTGACCGGGATACGCCAGCCGTAGCGCTCGGGGAGGAATTTGTGGACGTTGACGTTGGTCGTGACGCTGTAGCCCCACGAGTCCTCGAACGTCCGCGTACCCAGCCCACTACCGAGATCGCCGAAGCCATCGGTCTGCTGGTCGTAGCGGGCGTTGACGTCGATGAAGTCGGCGAGCCGGACCGTCGTTCGGGCATAGGCGCTCCAGCCGGGCTGCTCGTCGAAGCCGCTGACGCGCAGTTCGTTGTACCACATCTCCACGTTGAGCGGTCGGGCGAACTTGTCGCGTCCGTTCCGCACGCCGAGGACGATGTTCGACACGTCCTTGACCGACGGGTTGCCGCGAATACGGATCACAGCCCCCGGTGGTGCGAAGTCGAGTGGGATCGACTGGGCCGTATAGACCGAGTCGAGGGAGACCGGGTTGTTGGCGTCCACCGCTTGGTCGCGCTCCAGCTTCAGCTTGTTGAACGCATCGAACTCGATGTTGATCGAGTTGAGGTCGATGAACTCGGTGCCGCTGCCCGTGGCAACGGGTACGTTCGTTTGCCACAGGCTGTCAGCGCCGCTGTCGACATCGCGGATCGACATCCCCTCGGGTATCTCGTAGGGATAGACCGGCTGCTCGATCTCGTAGTAGTCCTGCGTCTCGTTTGAGCCGAGGCGCAGGAAGACGCGCACCGAGTCCTCGCGCTCGAAGCCTTCGCCGTGGATGAACGTCCGCAGGTTGGAGTACTTCGTCAGGTCGAGCCGGTTGGTGTAGGGCTTGAAGATGGCCCGCGCCTGTCCGTCGCCGAGGTCATCGACCCGGAGCACGAGGGCTTGCTCGCGCGACTGGATCGGGCGGCTGCTCGTGGGGTCGCGCGTGAATGAGCGGACGGCCCCGTTGGGGATCGCGTACTGGTCTGGGTTTTCCTCCGTATTGATCGTCGCGATGAACGACTGGGTCGTGCTCGGCATTCCCGGCTCATCGGTGAGGATCGGCGGCGTGTCGAACCCGACCTGATCCGACTTGAGCCACTGGCTCCCGACGAGATCGAGCGTGGCGAAGCGGAGCGTAGCGGCGTCGGTGTGGCCTTGCGTCCACACACGAATTGTCTCGATGAGGCTAAAGTCCTGAATGCCGCCCACGGCATCTTTCAGGTCGGACCGGACCGGGATGCGGATCAGGTACCACTCGCGCGCGCCTTGGATGTCCTCGTTGAGGATTGTGGTGACGTAGAACGGGTTGCAGCCCGTCGTCTGGCCTTCGGCACAGGGCACGTCCACGAGGTCAGGCGACAGCGGGACTTCGTATCGGAAGAAGCGCTCGGCTTGGTCGAGTGAGAGGTTCAGGTTGAGGTCCTCGGAATCGGGGAAGCGTGAGTTACCGGGGGCGCCGCTCTCGGCGATCTGGCGCTGGGCTTCGAGCGAGTTCAGTTCGAGGCCGGGGAACAGGTAGCTGAAGCGTTCCTGCAACGTGGCTCCGCCGGGGAAGAGCGCGCTGTTGTTGAAGAAGCCGCTTTCTTGGAACGAGTGGTAGTCATCAGCCGAAGGGTCGAGTTGGGCGAGAGCGACAAGGGGACTGCCCGCATCGGCGGTGAGAGCGAGGCTATCGAGGAACGGAGCAAATTTTTCGGCCTCGGTCGGTACGCTGTAGGGTGTGCCGTTGTCGGCAGCCGCACTCGCGGCGATCTGTGACGGGATGCCATCGAGGCCGAGGTCTTCCGTGCGCCGCGTCTGATCGTTGATGTTGACGATGCCATCCTGCTGCCCGCCGGATGGACGGCCCCACGCATCTTCGTTCGTCACCGACAAGAGACCGTCCTCGTTGTTGTACTGCCGGTTCGGGATCACGTCCTCGCTCGTCTGCCCGAGGTCCACATAGAGCCGGGCGTTGGGGTCGATGGCTTGGTCGCCGTTTTTGCCGCCGAAGGGTGCGAAGATGAACTCGACGAATTCGATGTTATTCCGAGCATCGAAGTCGGTGTAGCCCTCGGGCAGGCGCTGGGTCATGCCGCCCCACACGTCCTGCGGGTTCTCGACGAAGCGCGTCCCGAGCGCGGCGTTGTAGTTGTACGGTCCCCGCTGCGCCGGGTCCATGTAGAGGTCGAGCGTCGGGAGGTTGGGCGGAGTGCCCGATTCCAGGTCGCGGTCCGGGAAGACCTCGTTGATGAGCACGCGCCCCGTGGCCGGGTTGTTGGCAAGGGGCTGGAGTTCGTCGTTCTCATAGGTCGCCGCGAGGATCGTGTACCACGCGAACCGACCGCGCCAACTGGTCCGCAGCAAGGGCGACGTGATGGCGTCTTCGCCGGGTAAGTCGCTCAGGTAGGTCTGCGCGCCAAGCGGTCCTGCGCCGGGCGTGTCATCGTTGCCTTCGGGGGCGGCAGCGAGACGCCACGCGCCGGGCTGGAGTAGGCTGAACGAGTTCTCCGTTCCCTCGAAGTCGTCGATGTAAGAGATCGAGCCGTTCTGTTCGTCCTCCTTGAAGTCACGGTTGATCTCTTGGAGATCGCTGCGCGACTGTTCAAAGGCGAAGGTCTCGGGGTGGCCGGGGTTGAGTTGGGCGAATTCGCCTTTGAATTCGAACGAACTCGGCGCACGGGTCTGGATGAGCGGGAGCGCGTCCACGAGGCGGGTCATCCAGCGTGGCTCGGCAGCGTAGGCCGCATCGAAGCCCCAGATCGAGTTGGCGATGGGTTCTTCGCCGAGGCGGAACTTGTCGATCAGTGGCTTTTCCGACAGGCGCATCCATGTCGCCCCAATGCCGAAGCGGTCGTTGAAGGTATAGTCGGCGCGCAGCCCCAGAAGTGTCTTTCTCTGGATCGCCACGAACTGGTTGCGCTCGAACGAAATCGACACGTCGCGTCCGCTCGTGAGGTAGGTCGGGTTGGTGATCGTGACGGTCCCCGTGACGTAATCGACGTTGTAGTCCGATCCCTCAACGAGTTCGATCCCGCCGCTTCGTACCTGTACCGAGTTCTCGACCGGTGCGAAACCGAGATCATAAATCTCCTGCACCGAGCCGCGGAACTCGCCTGAGATGTTGTAGACGTTCTTGTCCGTCACCCGGGCAGCGTTTTCCGGCTTCTGCGTGTAGAGCTCGTCGAAGACGAACTCGTCTACGGCCTCGTCCTCGCTCAGACCCTGGAAGGCTACGCTGACGGGTTGTCCTAGCTCCGCGAACTGGCCTCGGAGCACGCGCTCTAGATGTTCGCCGAAGGGCTGGCGGTAGGGGAAGATGACGCGCCCATTGCCGGAGTCCACCGTGTATTGCTGCAGGAAGTCGAACAGGTCATCCGGTGTGCGGGCACCGTCTTGGTTGACGCGGTCGAGGCCGAGTGTCTGGAGGAGCGTTTGCGACGGTTGGCCGATGTCTACTCCGGGCAGGGTCCGCTGGGAGGTAATGCCGCCGGGATTGTAGAGCACCTGAAGCTCGAAGTCAGTCGCGTTGAAGGACGAGCCGCCGACGCGGTAGATGTTGCGCATGGTGAGGTCCCACGAGGCGTTCTCCGGGAGTGGGTTCGGGCCGCGCAGCAGCTTCAGGATAATCGGCGGATCGTCTTGGTTGCCGCCAGTGCCCTCGCCAAAATCACCTACCTCGATGACTTCTCCCGTCGCAGTCTGGTAGCGGTAGGCAACCGCGAGAGCTTCTTGGGCTTGGAGGGAGCGCTTGAGGTTAAGGGTGCCAAGGAGTGGGTTCCACGAGTAGTCTTGCCCGTCACGCAGCCTGCGGTAGGAGGAAGCGAAAAAGTCTGCGTTTGTTAGCCCGAATCGGTCGGCGATGTCGATGTTGCCCTCGGTGTCCTCGCGCAGGTCTTCAAGGTCCTGGGGTGTATACTGACCGATGCCCGGAGCCAAGACCTCGAATGCGTTCGTGTTGGAAAAGTCGCCTCCGTTGGGGTCAGCGAGGTAGGCCTGGCCGCCTGCCAGCACCCCTTGCGGCTCGGCGAGGTCGACGAGCGCGACGGCGCGGACGAGGCCGTCGTCGTTGCCGGTGTTGTTGAGGTTGCTCTGCTCGAAGAGGTAGACCTCGATGTCGAGTAACTGGTTGAAGCCGGGGCCGAGGACGATGTTGGGCGGGTTGGCGTGGGCGGCGTCCCAGCGGTTGTGGAAGTAGTAGCCGAGGTAGAAGTTGGCGTTGTTCTCGTACTCGGTCGGGCGCTTGGTGAACGTCGTCGTCTGGCTCCCGCCTTCGATGGTCAATTCGTCGCTCTCAGCGTCCTGCTGGCTTGCCACTACCGTCACGCCGAGGCCGCCCACCTGAAGGTCGGTGCGGATGCCGAACAGACGCTGCCCACCCCGGATCAGGTCGCTCGGCGTCTGGAGAAAGACGTTGCCCGCCTCGATGCGCTGGAGGATTTCATCCTCGTAGCCGGTGTAGGTGAGTTTGACTTGGTTCTGGAAGTCGAAATCGTTCTGGGTGTCGTAGTTGACGTTGATCTGGAGCTTGTCGCCGATCGTGCCCGTGATGCCGAGGCCGAGTTCCTGTCCGAAGTCGGGATCGATCCGGCCACCTTGGCCGGTGGCGGCTTCCTGCTGCTCGTTCTGCCGGTAGGCGAAACCGACGTCCACATTCGCCTGCCCGTTGACGCGGAGGTCGACCTCGTTGGAGCCGAAGATGCCCGCGAAGGCACTGTTGCGCCCACCGGGAATGTCGATGTTGATGAGCGAGAGGTCGCCGCGCCGCTGCTGCTGGCGGGCACGCTGGGCGGCCAACTCACGGTAGTTCTCCTCCAGCCCGAAGCGAAGCCGCTGCTCGCGGTAGGCATCGAGGCCGAGGCGGACCGGGACGCGCACATCATTCTCGCCGACGCGCTCGGTGATCGTATAGTCGGATGAGGTGGAGTCCAGTTCGACGCGCTGCTGCCAGTAGGTGCCTAGCCCGGCTCCGAGCGGACGGCGGCGGCGCGGAAGAATGGATGCGCTGTATTGATCGCGGCGGAACGGTGGAAGCAGGCGGGCCGCAAATCCGGTGTCGGGGAGCGCTTCGGTCGTGTCCGTGAGAATCGCCAGCGAATCGGTCAGCAGCGAGTCGCCCTCGATGAGCGAGTCCACCTCGAACGGGTCAACGAGGGGGGCGTCGTCCTCGAAGAAGTCGAACGGATCAATAGCCGTCGTATCCGTATCACGCCGGGTGATGAACGACCGGCGGTCTCGCAGGTCAGACGGCGAAGGGGGCGACGTGAGAACGGCCCGTCGGAACAGTGAGGTCCGGTCGAGGTCTCCTCTCGCACCGGGAGCTGCCTCGGACGGATCGTAGGCTGTGAGCAGGCACAGCCCGACCAGCACCACGCCGCCGACAAACGTCAGCAGCAGGGCGCGGCCCTCCGGCAGGCGGGTCGAGCGGGGCATACGCACGCGCGAGTTCTCTGGGAGCAGCGACCCCGGACCGCATGGCGGCTCGGGGCGGAGTCGGTCGAATCGTGAAGTAGCAGAAGCGCGTCTAGGCGTATTCGGTAGGTGAGCAGGAAGTGAAGTTGACGGTAGCTCAACGCCCGCGAGGGCGGATGCCGAAGCCGGGGCGGAAAGTAATGCCGATACGCGCCAACTTCAAGGTAAGAACGGCACCCGCGACCGTCCGGCTTCGGTTACCTTTCCTGTCGCTTCTTTGCTCCGCACTGGGTGGGCCGAGGCCCAAGGCAGAGAAGTAACGTCGATATCGTCCCTTTCGTCTTCTGTCTTCATGTTTCCTTTCCAACGGGTCGCGTTGGGCTTGCTGCTCGTCGTGGTTAGCCTCTCGCTGAACGCTTGCACCGCACCAGACCCCCAACCGGAACCGGCTCTGCTACCTGAGGCCGCTGCCGACTCCATTCGCGCGGTGCTTGACGCGCAGGTGACGGCGTGGAATGACGGCTCACTGCGCGGGTTCATGGAAGGCTATCTCCAGAGCGACTCGCTCCGCTTCGCTTCGGGCGGCAACGTCCGCAAAGGCTGGCAGGCAGCGCTCGACAGCTACGAGCGCGGTTATCCCGATCGCGCCGCGATGGGTACGCTCCGCTTCGACAGCCTCGACGTGCGCCTCCTCTCGCCGACATGGGGCCTCGTCTTTGGCCGGTGGCACCTCCAGCGCGCCGAGGATGAGCCGAATGGTCTGTTCACGCTCCTCCTCGAAAAGCGCCCCGAAGGCTGGCGGGTCGTCCACGACCACACCTCCTCCAGCGATTGATCATGGCTATCGATCTCACAGGTAAAACCGTCGTCCTCACCGGAGCCTTCGGGCGGCTCGGTCGCGTGCTCACCCGTCGCCTCCTCAATGACGGGGCGACGGTGGCCGGACTCGACGCTCGTTCGGCAGATTCTATCGAGAACTCGGACCGACTGCACCTCTTCAAAGCCGATCTCGGCGACGAGGACGCAGTGAAAGAGGCGTTGGACCAGATTGCGGAACAGACTGGGTCGCCGGACGCGCTAGTCCACACCGTCGGGATGTGGAACGGACAGCCGTTTGCCGAGACGGCACTGGACGATTGGGAGACGATGATGCGGGTCAACCTGACCTCCGCGTTCCTGTGCTTCCGCGAGGCCGTGCGCCGAATGGAAGGGCGCGGTGGGCGTCTCGTCGGAATTGCCTCGAAGCAGGGGCTGGAGCGCGGCGTGGCCGAGCAGGCAGCGTACTCGGCCTCGAAGGCAGGCATCGTCCGCCTCGTCGAAGCCATCGCCGCCGAGTATGGCGACCAGGGCATCACGGCTGCTGGCGTCGCGCCGTCGATGATTCTGTTCGGGAGCGAAGACGGCGACGGCGTGTCGGCAGAGCGTATCGCCGAGTTGTGCGCCATGTTGTGCTCCGACGAAGGAGTTAAGCACAACGGCGAGGTGCTCCGCGCCTACGAGTGAGAAAAGAGGGAGGAGAGAGAAGAGGTAGACAAAGAGAGCCGTTGCTTTCTCGTCGTTCTTTTCCCTCTTCTCTTTCTTGTCTCAGGCTCTATGCCTCCGCTGTGGCCGGGGGCGCGATGGGGATGAACTCGCCTTCGTCCCAGCACTCGCGGATGTCGAGACCGTGCGCGGCGAGGTCAGCGAAGAATGGCTCGGCGGGAATGATGCGTTCCGGCGGAGCGGCCCCGCCGCCGGGGATGGAACCGGTCGCGAGGAGCGTGGCGATGGCGGCAGCGGGGAAACTGGTACTGCGTTGCATCGCGGTGAAGCCTGTCGCGTCGTCGTAGCGGTCCACCAGCTCGAAGGTCAGCGTCCGTGCCTCGCCGTTGATCTGGCCGTCGAGGCGGATGCGGACGAGCACGGCGTCGTGCGGTGTGCCGCCGACGTGCTGGCGGAGACGGCGGGTGAGGAGCGCGCGGTAGGTCAGGTGGGTCCGCACGTCAATCGACTTGTCCTCGCCGAAGCCCAGGGCGAGGACGGCGCGCATCGCCGCCGCATGGCCAGGGTGGCGTAGCGTTTTGTAGTCCAACCGCTGAACGCGATCCTGCAGATCGAGTGGCAGCGTCGAGAGCTTGCCTGCGGTGTGGAACGCCTCTAGCTCGCCGAACGGCTCCTCGAACGAGATGGTCTCTAGGCCTGTCAGCGGCTCGACGGTTTCGAGCTTGCCGTCGTGGATAGCCGGAGCGGGCGTCGTGTAGCTCATCACGAGCCGCTCGGCTCCGTAGCCGAGCCGGTGAAAGAGCGGGGCCTCTGCCTCGACCGGGATATTGCCGACGCGCATCGTGACGCTCTCCACCTCGTCGAAGCGGTCCAGCCCGTGCAGCACAAGGATGTTGACGAGGCCCGGCGCGAGGCCGCAGTTGGGGACGATCCACCGGGAGCGACGGGCCGCCGTGTCGTGCAGCGCCAGCTCCTGCTGCACCGCCTTCTCGTCGCCGCCGAGGTCGCAGAAGTGGGCACCGCTACCAATGGCGAGCGCCGCGAGCTTCGGGTTGAGCGAGGCATCACCGCTCCCGATCACACACTTGCTTCCGGTAATGACCGGCGCGAGTGCCCGTTCATCGCGCACGTCCACCCGCACGGTCCGCAGCTTCGGGCTTTGAATTCGCTCCTTGAGTCCGCGCAAGGTGCCGCTTCGCGCATCGCACACCTGAACGTGCGTCACCTCCGAACGGGAGACCAGATCGCAGGCAATCGCCGACCCGATGGGGCCAGCGCCGAGGACAGTGAGTTTCATGGGGCCGTGAAAGCGTTTGCAAGGTTGAAGATAGTACGCAGCACGAACGCTTTCGTTTTGGTCCGTGTCAATTTTATCCACGCGAACTGACAAGCCGGAGCACGACCGTCGACAGGCCGACGAGCACCATGAGGAGCACGCTGTACGCTGCCGCTGCGCCGAACTCATAGAGCCGAAGCTGGGCCAGAATCTCGACCGAGATCGGGCGGTTGCCGAAGATGTAGAGCATGATCGACGAGACGAACTCGCCGAGCGCCGCGACGAAGGTGAGCAGCGTCCCCGCTGCCACGCCGGGCAGGATCGCGGGCCATACCACGCGCCGGAACGTCGTCCACGTTGAGGCTCCGAGGTCGGCAGAGGCTTCAGTCAGGCGTTCGTCGAAGCCTTCGAGCGCGGCGGTCGTGGCGCGGACCACGAGGGGAATGTGGCGGATGAAGTACGCCAGCGGCAGAATCCAGAAGCTCCCGACGAGCACCTGTCTGGCGGAGAGCGGCGACGGCTGCGAGAAGGTCACGATGAGGTTCAGCGCGATGACGGTGCCGGGGATGGCAAACGGGAGGATGGCGAGCGTGCGGATCACCCATCGCCCTGGCACCCCGCGCTGCGCCACCACCACCGCCACCGCCACGCCGAAGACGACGTTCACCGCTGTCGCCAGCGTCGCCATCTGCAAGCTGTTGGCAATTGGATCGAAGAACTTGGGGTCGGCGAAGAGGGAGGCGTAGTTGGCGAGCGTCCACCGCTGCGGAAGAATCTCGACGGTCCAGCTACTCGCATCCGCGAACGAAATCAGCCCGACCGTCAGGATCGGGAGGACAACGAAGAGAAGCACGACGCCAACGCCGACGCTCGCGATCCACGCCGCTGGTCCGCCGAGCGGTTGTACCGGACGCGCTGTGCCCTTCGATGCGCCGAGGAGGTTGCGTCCCGGTCTCGCTTCGAGGAGGAAGAGGAACAGCAGGCAGATCGCCGTGAGGACGGTCGAGACGGCAGCAGAGAGGGCGAGGTCGCCGTTGAGCTTGAGGTTGTAGATCTGCACCGTCAGAAACGGCTCGGTCCCGGCGAAGAGGAGCGGGGCCGTGAAGCTCGCCATCGAGAGCATGAACACCAGCAGCGACGCGCCGACGAGCGCGGGCTGGAGGAGCGGGAGCACGACCCGTCGGAACGCCCGCCACCCACTCGCCCCGAGGTCCGCCGACGCTTCGAGCAGGCTCGCGTCGAGGTCGCGCAGCGCAGCGGTGGCGAAGAGGAAGAAATAGACGTAGAACGCGTAGACGTGGACGAGCCACACGGCCCACATCCCGCTGAACGCGAACGGCACCTCGGCCAGTCCGAACAGGTCGCGGATCGCGCGCGGCAGGATGCCCGTCTCGCCGTAGAGGAACAGGAAGGCGAGGACGCCGACGAGCGGCGGGAGCGCCAGCGGCAGCGCCGCCGCCGCTTGCAACGCCCGGCGGAGCGGAATCCCGTAGCGCCACAGCCCCCACGCCAGCCCCGTCCCGACCACGCTCGCCCCGGCCACCGTCGCCAGCGAAATCCCGACCGAGTTGACCAGTGCCCGCACGTTCGCCGACCGCCACCCACCGAAGAACTCGCCGAGGTGCCCGATGCCGAGGATAAACGTTTGCAGCGCAGGCCACAGCACGTACCCGAGGAGCACGAGCGCCACCGGCACGGCGAGCAGGAGAGCAGCGCGGCGCGTCAGCACGGGCTAAAGGTTCGCGGCAAAGAAGGACAGAACACGCTCTTGGTAGGCTTCAGGCTGAAACGCATGGAAGTCGGTGTGTGCCGCTCCTTCGACCCACCATATCTCTTTCTGTTCGCCTGCTGCCTCATAGAGCCGTTGTGAGTCCGCCGCCGTCGTGTGGTTGTCCTCTGTCCCAGCGATGAAGAGGAGAGGGCTGTCGATGGTGTTGATTGCTTCGACAGGTGATAGGTCTGCTGGCGAAATACCCAGACGAAAGCGGAGTTGGACGAGCAAGAGGGGAGCGACGGCCTTGGGGATTCCACTCAGCGCAAGTCTGTTTTCCGTCGCCGTGGCGATATCTGTGTAGACTGCCTCAAGCACAATAGCGTCGGCATCAAGCGACTCTCCCGCGAGTGTTGCTGCCGCCCCGCCGAGCGAGATGCCGATGACGCCAACGGGCTGGCCGGGAAAAAGCTGCCGCGCGAATTCAACAGCGGCGATGGCATCATATCGTTCAAGATAACCGAACGTGATTTGTTCACCCGTACTCTCACCGTGCGCCTGCAAGTCAAAGAGCACGACAGAATATCCTTCACGCAAGAGCATCCTTGCACGTTTGATAAGGGCCATTCGATTTGATCGAACGCCGTGCAGGAGAACAATGGCACCACAGCCACAGGAACCCTCTGATGACCATACGGCGAGGTCGCTTCCAGACTCACTCGGTACGTGGTTCGATGCTGCGGAAAGAGAGCGAGGAGGTGGGCCTAGTTCAGACTGAGCGGGGGCGATCAGTGTACTGCCAGCGGCATAGATAACAGCTACAGCTAGTGTAGTCAGTAGGCCTAAAGCGAAGAGTGCAGCGCGTGCTTTGCTCATGCCGAGAGCTACACCTGCGAGCGACCTTCGAGGGCACGGGTGAGCGTAGCCTCGTCGGCGTATTCTAGGTCGCCGCCGATGGGGAGGCCGCGGGCGATGCGGGTGACGCGGACGCCGAGCGGCTCCAGCAGCTGCGAGATGTAGTAGGCCGTCGTGTCGCCCTCCACGTTCGGGTTCATTGCGAGGATGACCTCCTGCACTGGCTCGTGCTCATAGGTCGCCGCGTCCTCGGCGACGCCGTCCGCGTTCTCTGGGGCTTGCTTCTTCGGGGCAGCGATGCGGGCGACGAGTTCGCGCACCTTCAGGTCTTCCGGTCCAATCCCGTCGAGCGGGGAGATCACGCCGCCGAGGACGTGATAGAGCCCCCGGTACTCGTTCGTCCGCTCCAGTGCGAGCACGTCGTTCGGTTCCTCGACCACGCAAACGACCGAGCGCGTGCGTTTGGGCGAGACGCAGATCGGGCACGGGTCGGTGTCGGTGACGTTGAAGCAGACCGAGCACTGCTTGACGCGGTCCTTCACCGCGACGAGCGCACGGGCCAGTTCGACGACCTCCTCGCGGGGCATCTTCAGCACGTAGGCCGCGAGCCGCTGCGCCGTCTTGCGTCCGACCGTCGGCAGCTTGGAGAACTGCTCGACGAGAGCTTCGACCGATTCAGAAGTGATATGCATAGAGCAAGCGTCGCGTGTCAAACGGGAAAGATCGTGCCCCCGAGTGACACCGATGCGTCATGTGCTAAGACGCCAGAATCAGCCGCCCATCATCCCGCCGAGGTCCATGCCGGGCGGGAGGAACGAGCCAGCCGCTTTCTTCATCTCGGCCTCGCGCAGCGCCTCGGCCTCGCTGAGGGCCTTGTTGACGCCCGCCACGAGGAGGTCTTCGAGGAGTTCGAGGTCGTCGGGGTTGACGACCTCTTGTTCCATCTTGATCGCCGTGATGCGGCCCCGCCCGTCGGCGGTGACTTTTACCATACCGCCGCCTGCCTCGGCGGTTGCGGTCTGGTTGCCGAGGGCTTCCTGCGTCTCGGCCATCTTCTGCTGCATCTCGGCCATTTTGCCGAAGAGGTCGGCCATGTTGGGCTGGTCCATTGTCGTATCGGTCTAGAGTTGAAAGGCGGTCAGGTCCAGACGATCTCGCCGCCGAACTGCTCGAAGATGGCGCGGATCACCGGGTTCTCGTGTCGGAGTTGCTTGATGCGCTCGAACGGGTCCGCCGGGGCGGTGGTTTCGTCGGGGGTTTGGACGACGAAGACGAGCACGGGCGGGTCTTCGCCCATCGCGTCGGCGAGGGCCTCGGTGAACGTGTCTGCCTCGCTTTTGAGCAGGCGCTGCACGAACGCGCTCGGCACGGCGACCTGCACCGCGCCATGCTCGACGCCGACCGGCTCGACGTGGGCGAGCACACCCGCGACGCTCGGTCGTTCCCGCTTGACGGTAGCGATCAGGCGGGGCCAGACCTCGCGCACGCGCTGGAGCGACACGCCGAAGTGCTCGTCGATGCCTACTGCCACGCCGACGGCTTCAGCCTGCCCCTCAGCGCCATCGCCGAGCGCGTTGGACGGCTCATCGCCTGACGACTTGCTTCGTTGCAACGCGGGTGGCCCGAACAATCCAAGGCCCAGCGTTGCTGTGGAAGCAACAGCAGGCTCTGGCGAGGGCGGAGGCGGTGCTGGCGGCTCTTGGTTTGTATAGCTCTCCGTGATCTGAGAACCTTCTGGTTCATCGGTTTCTAAGTCGTCCCTGCGCAGGTGGGGATCCACCGGGCTTGCATCACCTGTGGATCCCCGATCAGAGTCGGGGATGACTGGTTCTTCTGGCTTGGGAGTAAGCTCTATCGTTGGCTCAGGCAGAGGTGGTGCTTGGGGCGAGTAAGGGGGAGGCTCCGGCTCGGCGCTCTGGGTGGGGGCTGTCGGAGCGGGCATAGCGGTCACGACCTCGCCGCGCTCGATTATGCCTTCGAGTCGCTCCAGCTTCTGGATCAGCGTACGAAGGTCGGCGATGCGCTCTAGGCTGGCGAGCTTGAGGAGCGCGAGTTCAAGCTTGAGGCGCGGCTGGGGGCTATTCTTGATCTCGCGCTCAGCCTCATCCGTCACGAGGAGTGCGCGGAGGAGGTCCGGCTCGGTGAGGTTGGCGGCGGCAGCGAGGTAGCGGTCTCGCGTTGCAGCGTCGGCCTCGATCAGGTTGGCGGCTCCGGTGGAGACGGCGACGTAGAGGCCGCGCAGGTGCTCGGCGAGTCCGGCGAGGAACTCCTGCAAGTCGTAGCCCCGCCCGACGAGTGTTTCGACAAGCTGAAGCAGCCCGGCCCGGTCGCCCGCCTTCGCCCGCTCGGTCACGTCGAAGAACAGGTCCGTCTCGACGACGCCGAGGGCTTCGGCGAGTTCGGCGTAGCGGAGCGTGGTGCCGCAGAGCGAAACCGCTTGGTCGAAGATCGAGAGCGCATCGCGGAGCGCGCCGTCCCCCTTTCGGGCGATCAGGTGGAGGCTGGCGTCGTCCGCGTCAATGCTCTCGGCGGTGCAAATCTCGCCGAGTCGGTCGACAGTTTGCGGAACGGTGATGCGGCGGAAATCGAACCGCTGACAGCGCGATAGGATCGTCGGAAGAACCTTGTGCGGCTCGGTCGTAGCGAAGATGAACAGGACGTGCGGCGGCGGCTCTTCGAGCGTTTTGAGGAGCGCGTTGAACGCGGGCTTGGAGAGCATGTGGACCTCGTCCACGATGTACACCTTCCGGTTTGCACCCTGCGGCGGGATGCGGAGCCGCTCCTGCAAGTCGCGGATATCGTCCACGCCGTTGTTCGAGGCCGCGTCGATTTCGGTCACGTCAAGGCTGCGGCCTTCCTCGAAGTTCTGGCAGCGCTCGCACGTCCGGCACGGCTCGGCTCCGTCGCGTTTGTCGAGCGGCGTCTCGCAGTTGATCGCCTTCGCCAAGAGCCGGGCCGCCGTCGTCTTGCCGACCCCGCGAGGCCCGCTGAAGAGGTAAGCGTGGGCAAGGCGGTCATGGAGCAGCGCGTTCTGGAGCGTCTCGGAGACGTGCTCTTGCGAGACGAGGTCGGCGAACGTCTGCGGGCGGTACTTACGGGCGGTGACGAGGTAGCGGGAGGCGTCGGCCATGAGCGGGCGGTGCGGCGGAGATCGGGAACCTCCGCAACATACTCCCGCGCTCCTTCGGTCGCAACCCTTCGAGTGCTACCTAGACGATCTCCGTGACCAGTTGGCGAACCTCGGTGCCCGCGATATCATCACCCCAGCGGATGCCCCGTGGGTTGACGACGACCCAGTACACCTCATACCCGATCAGGCCTACTGCGGCGAGGGTCAGGAGGATGCTGACAGCAGGCGCGTTGAAGGTGAACGCCTGCACGAAATAGAGCACGCCGAACATCCAGTTTCGCTGCGCCGAGGTCCACACATTCATGGGTTCCTTGTCGATGCGGGCAACGACGAGGCCCATTACTTTCTTCCCGAACGAACGCCGTGGCATATGGCGCATATTCACACCATCGGAGACGATGAAGTAGAGCGAGGCCACGATGCCTCCGGCGAGGAAGCCGATGAACCAATCAGTGATAAAGACGGTGCAGAGGGTGTAGAGGACGCCCGCCACGGCTCCGTCAATAATCTTGGCAAGCACGCGCGTCACGAGGCCCGGTGCTACGGTTCGTACCACTTTTTTCGGTGCCGCTGCCACTGGCGGCGGGTTCGTCGTGAACGATACGCCGTCCAGCGGTTCGTTGAGCGCGACCGTGTCGGGAAGCTCCGGAAAACCGATCTGGGTATCTGACGTTTCAGGGCTGACAGCAGGCAGGGGAGAGGGCGTCGGCTCGTTGAGGCTAGCAGGTTCGACGGGTTCGGAAGGCTCCGCGAGGTCCGAGAGGTTGAACGGCTCGTAGTGGTCCATCAGGGCATGTAGCTAGGTTGTGTGTAGCACGCGTGTGCGGCGGATCACACGTAGAGAACCTGCCCGGTAGGGCGTAGCACCTGCCTTGTAAGCGTCGAAAAACAGGCGCTCATGGGGCTAGGCTGGTTCATGCAGCCCTTACTCAAAAGCCGTACCGACCTGTCAGATGCGCGGTAAGCAGGCGCTAGAATCCGAGGCGCTTGCGGAAGTAGGTGTAGGCCTCATTGATCCGCTTTGTCTCATCCTCGGCGAGACGGCGGAGCTTGATGCCGAGACGCGCAACTTGGTCCGGGTGGTACTCGCGGACGCGCGCTTTGTACGCCTTCCGCACGGCGTCTGGTGTCACCTCACCAGTCAGGCCAAGCGTAGCGCGGTGGAGCCGGTCGAGGTTGACAGGGCCGGGAGGCTCGGGAGCGGGTGGGGGTTCTGCCGCGGGACGGGCATGCCGGTGGCGGGCGCGGACGGCGCGGGCGCGGCGCTCCTTCTCGAAGTACTTGTTGCGAACCCGCTCGTGGTCCTTGCCGCCCCATCCGCGCTGCGCCTGTCCGGCAGCCTCAGCCCGCAGTCGCCGTCGCTGCGTAAAGGCCACCGCTACACGAGCGCCGACCCCGGCCACAAACGCCACCAAGGCGAGGCCGACAATCAGAGATAGGAACGACGCGGTGAAAGACATGGCATCCGTAAGACGCAAGACGCCTAGTCCGGGTTGCTTACCTACGCCTCGCGCGTTTCAGCCTGCTGCTTGTGAGACTTTTTGGGGTCCTTACTCGGAGCCGTCTTCGCTGGCATTCCCGGCGGCTCGAAGTGGAGGCGGCAGCGGGGCTCGTAGGCTTCCTTTTCGCCGACGAGCACGCGGTCGTCGCTAGCGATGAGGCGCTGCGAGTGGTTGGCTGGGGCACCACAGACGACACAGATCGCGTGCAGCTTGGTCACGAACTCAGCCACCGCCATGAGCTGGGGAATCGGCTCGAACGGACGGCCCCGGAAGTCTTGGTCGAGACCCGCGACGATCACCCGCCGCCCCTGCCGGGCGAGGGTTTCGCAGACGTGAACGATCTCATTCCCGAAAAACTGGGCCTCGTCGACGCCGATCACCGCGGCATTGCCCGCAAGCAGGAGCATCTGATCGGCGGTATCGACGACAATCGACGGAATCGCGTTCTCGTCGTGCGAGACCACGGCCGTCTGTGCATAGCGGTTGTCGAGAGCGGGCTTGAAGATCTCAACCTGCTGCCGCGCAATCCGGGCACGCTTGAGGCGACGAATCAACTCCTCCGTTTTACCGCTAAACATGCTCCCGCAGACGACCTCGATCCAGCCTCGGCGTTCGGCATCGGTAGGGGGGAGGACGTGGGGTTCCATGCGAGGTGGTGGCTAGGCGGAGCCGCAAGGTACTACCGCGCTCCCTAAATCTCCTCTAGTGCGGAGGCTTCGATCCACCCCTCGTCGCCATCGGGCAGGCGGACCGCCCGCCACAGGCCGCGCTCGTCGGTGATGGGAAGCACCATACCCTCCGCTACTTCCTCGACCGTTGGTGCCATGTCGGAGGGCGTACCCCTCACCTCGGCATCGACCAGAACCACAGCGCGGGGCGCAGCCTCATACCGTGCCGTAAGTAAGGCCGCAGCGGCGGCGACGAGCGCGATGGGGACGAGCACGACGAGCGCACGCCGCAGCCACGGTCGTGTCTCGCCTTTCCAGAGTCGAAAACCAACGAGACCGAGCACGGCGAGGTAGACCACAAGCAGCATCGCCATCATGCCACCTGCGCCGACGTGCGTAGAGAGCCAGCGGGCTGCGGCTTCATTGGGCGATGGGGGTGCTGCACTTGCCCCGACGTGCTCACGAACCAGCCGGAGGTTGTGCGCTACCGCTTCATGGCGTGGGGCGAGGCGCTGTGCCCGCTCGACGTGGAGCACGGCTGGTCCAAGTTGGTCGGCGTCCAGATACGCCCGACTCAGATTGAGTTCGAGTTCAGGGCTTGTCCAGCCGGTGTCGAGGACACCTTCGTAGGCGGCGGCGGCCCCGCGCGCGTCGCCCTCGCTCATGAGCGTGTTTCCGAGCACAAAGAGCCGTTCGGCCTCGGCGCGAGGTGTCTCGGCTTGAGGGGCGAGCATGAGGAGGATGAGCAGCAGCATCGGGTCAGTCCGTCTCGACGGCGATGGCTTCGTCATTGATGGCAGCCATCAGCCGGGTTGCGCGGTCTAAGATGTCGGCGGGTGGGGCCTGAGGCCGTGGGGCGAACGGTCCGGCATCGCTCTCTCGCAGGAGTTGGAGTGCAGCGTCACGGGTTTCGTTTGCCACGCCGCGTTCGGCGAGTAGCGTGTCAAGGTCGGGCAGGGCGAGGCTATGGGCGGGGCTACCGAGGCGGTCGGTAAGGAACAGGCGGAGGGTGCGGTCAAGAGCAGCGTAGAAAACTCGGGACTCACCCGCGTCGAGGTGTGCGACGGCAGTCTCTAGGCCGCGCTGGGCTTCGGGGAAAGCGCGGAGGCTGCGTGCCGCCGCTGTGTCATCGTCCCGGTCGCGGAGACGACGGACGACCACAAGGCCGAGGAGCGCGAGCGCCGGAAGTCCAAAGCCGACCCAGACCCATGGCTGATTCCATAGCGGCCCGGCCTCGCGCGCGCGCTGCCACGTCGCCGTTTCGAGCGGCCCGATGAAGGCATCGCTGGATGCGGACGGACTGGCTTCAGCTAGTGGAGCGGCAGGGCCAACGACCTGAAGCCGGAGCGAGTCGGAGCGGAGCGTGCGGTAGGTCTCCGCCTCGGGCTCGAAATAGCTCCATTCGAGCGGTGGCAGGACGAACGAGCCGCCGGAGCGTGGGACGAGCGTAAACGTGAAGGTTTTCTCGCCCCGCAGCCGCTCGGCGTGCCGGTTGATCCGCTCGGAGGCGCGGGCCGGGTATTGCTCGAATGCCGTCGGTATCTGCCAGTCCGGTGCTTCGAGCGTGGCGATGTTGCCCGTCCCTGAGAGCGTCGCCGTGACCCGGATTGGCTCGCCTACATCCACGCTGTGGCGGTCGGCCTGCACGGCGAGGCCGAACTGACCGACGGCTCCATTGAACGAGGGTGGGGCACCGGGCGGAGGCGGACGCGCCTCGACCGCCACGCGCGGAGCGGTCAGCGTCTCGCGCTCGAACCGGGAGCTAAACGGGTTGCGGAACAGGCTACCCGGATCGCGGGACCGCATCGCTCGAAGCACGTCGATCTCGATGTCGAGCGAGTCCACGGCAAGTGTGCCGGTGCGCGTCGGGAAGATGGCGAGCCGCTTGATGGGCGCGGCCTCGAAGGTGCGTCCGTCGAGGACGACCGTGCGCGAGCCGAGGAAGCGGTCGAGGTTGAGTTCCTCACGCCAGAACCCGTCGGCGTCCCATGCACTGGCGATCCGGCTGTTGCGCGGATGCACGCCTGCCTCGAAATAGAGCACGTAGTCCACAACGACCTGCTCGCCAAGCCACGCCACGTCCGACGACGGCTCGGCGCGGATGAAGATGTCGGACGCTTGGTCTAGGTCGGGCCGGGGCGAGGCGGTCGGGCCGGTCGACCACAGCGCGGACGAGGGGCGCTGCGACTGCGGGATGACTTGCACGGTGATGGGAGCCGTCGTGTAGGCTCGACCATCGAGGCGGAGGGTGCTCTCGCCGAGTGAGACGGTGCCGGTGCCCATCGGGCGGAACTGCCACTGGAGCCGGAGCCGTTGCCGTGTTTGCCCGTTGCGGATCGACACGTCCCAACTCTGGATCGGGCTAGTCTGCACCGCCGTCAGGCCGCGCGTCTTCGGGCTGGTGATCCGGCCGAGGTCGCGAAAGTCGCCGCTGGCCTCGACCGTGTAGAGAAGCACCTCGCCATCGCCCATTGTGGTCTTGTCTACGTAGGCATGCACCGTGACCTGTGCCACCGCCATCGGAGCGAGCCACATGACGAGGGCGATCAGCCCGATCAGTCTGCGCCACCCACTCGGCACTCGACGTTCGTCATTCGCCATTCGACTCACCAGTCTTTTTCGACGTAGCGAGGGCGGGCGCGGCGGCGCT
This sequence comes from Rhodothermales bacterium, assembly GCA_028284265.1. GTDB lineage: Bacteria > Bacteroidota > Rhodothermia > Rhodothermales > JANQRZ01 > JANQRZ01. The sequence continues at coordinate 140,822 of JANQRZ010000018.1, read as the reverse complement.
GCACGTCGCGGAGTAACTCCAACTCGTCGGTCTGGATGGCGCGGAGGATACGCTCGGCCTCGTCGCGACTCATCTCGCCGGGCTTCACCTCGAACGGGGTGCCGGTGCTCTCGCTGTTCTGCGGTTCCTCCGGCTGGGCATCGCCCTCGGTGCCCGCGTTGGCCTCGCGCTCGTCGGGCACCGGCTCGTCTTCAGGCCGCTGCTCGTTGCCGGGCTGCTCCGCCTGTTGCTGCTCGCCTTCCGACTCGGCTTCGTCCTGCGGCTCGTCGCCATTCTCGGCATTCGAGTCCGGCTGTTGCTCGCCCTCACCGTCTTGCTGCTCGTCGGCATCTTCTTGCTCCTGCTGTTCACCGCCCCCGCTCTGCTGCTGCTCTTGCTGCTCGCGGATCTTTTTTAGGAGTGCTTGGAGCTTCGCATCGTTCGGTTCGAGCGCGAGTCCTGCCTCGGCGGCGGCCTCCGCCTGCTGGTTTTGCTCGCCGATGTATAGTTGGGCAGCGGCGTGGTAGTAGTCCGTCGCCGACTGTGCCACGACCGAAGGCGCGGCGATCAAAAAAAGGAGGGTAGCGAGCAGAAGGATCATGGTTGCTCTGTCGGTCCTTCGTCGATCTCGACGACCGCACTCAGGCGGCCTAGGAATTCGCCGTAGGCCTGCACGGTCGAATCGGTGAGGAAGCCGCGTTGCATGGTTTCGAGCGCGGCACGGTACTGCTGCGCGGCGACGAGCGAGTCGGCTTGGGCTTTGAGTTGCTGGGCGAAGGGCGAGGGCTGGATGGTCTCAGAGTCGGGCTGCTGCGAGGAGTCTTGAAGCTGGCGCTTGAAGTATTCGTAGTTGAACTTTGCGTCGAAGTGGTCCGGCTTGGCGAGGAGGGCGCGCCGGTAGAACCCGAGTGCGGCCTCAAGGTTTTGCTGCTGGGCGATGGCGTTGCCCGCGTTATACGCTGCCCGCGCTTGGACTTCAGGCGTCAGCGCCGCCTCAAGTGCCGCCTCGAACGCCGTCTGGGCTTCGCCGAACTCCTCCTGCTCATACAGCGCGCAGCCGAGGTTGTTGAGCAGCGCCGAGCGCGTCGCCCCGTCTTCGCTCCGGTCGAGGCCCTCGCGGTAGAGCGCGGCAGCCGACTCGAACTCGTCCTCGCCGTACAGCGCGTTCGCCCGGCGACCTTCATCCGCCCCGGCGGGCACGATGAAAAGGAACAGCGCGATGAAGAGGAGGCGAAGGATCATGCCAGTTCCGATTCACGGCGGCGGATAGTCACGAAGCGCTCGACGATGAGCAGCAGCAGTGCAAAGGCGAGCGGCCACTGGTACTGCTCGGCGAACGTCTCGAACTGCTCACTGGCGACGGGGCCTCGGTCTAAACGGGCGAGGCCCGAGGTTATTTCCGAGAGGTCGCTCGTGCCCCGGTCGATGCGGTAGTACGCGCCGCCTGCCACGAGGTCGCGGAGCGCGTCCTCGTCGAGTTGGCTCTGGACCGTTTGGCCGGTGCGGTCGGTCTTGTAGCCGACGCGCCGGTTCTGCCGCAGCACCGGGATCGGCGCGCCCTCGGCACTCCCGACGCCTGCAGCGAAGACGGCAACCCCTTCGTCGCTGAGTTGAGAGAGCGTCGGGCGGAAGCCGCCTTCGTGGTTCTCGCCGTCGGAGATCACGAGCAGCGCACGGGCGCGGGCCTCGCCGCCATCGAGGTTGCCATCGGCCACGTCGAAGGCTTGAGACGCGACGCGGAGCGCCTGGTTGAAGTCGGTTCCCTGGGTTGGGATGAGCGACGGCTCGGCAGCTTCGAGGAAGAGGCGGACGGCCCCGAAGTCGCTCGTCAGGGGGCATTGCAAAAACGCTTCGCCTGCGAACACGACGAGGCCGACTCTGCTTCCGGTGAGATCGTCGAGCAACTGGTCGATCTCGTATTTCGCTTTGTCGAGTCGGCTCGGAGCCACGTCCTCGGCATGCATCGACTCCGAAATGTCGAGCGCGATGACGATATCGAGGCCATCCTGCTGGACCTCGCGAAGCTGCGTCCCGTAGCGCGGCCCGGCGAGTGCCACCGCGAGGGCGAGGAGAGCAACCACCACGAGTGCGGCTTGCCACCGCCGTTGTCGGGCCGTCGCATCGGCAAACGTATTCGCCCCGGCAAACCGACGAAGCGCCTCGCGCCGCCGCGCTGCCGCCCACGCGAACAGCGCCACCGCGACGGGCACGGCGACGAGTGCGAGCAGCCATGTCGGATGCGCCCACGTCATGGAACCCTCCGCAGGCGGGTGGTCGAGAGCAGCACTTCAAGGAGGAGCAGGCCGAAGGCGGGCCAGAGGAAGAGGGCGAAGCGCTCGTCCACGTCGAGATAGCTCGTCTCCTGCACCTCGGTCGTTTCGAGGTCAGAGATTTCGTCGTAGATCGCGGCGAGGGCTTCGCGGTCAGTGGCGCGGAAGTAGCGCCCGCCGGTCTTCTCTGCGACCGTCGTGAGCATCTCCTCGTCGATCTGTGCCGACTGCGGGAGAATCTGCCGCATGCGGTCGGGGATGCGCCGCCCGAAGGCATCGCGCCCTTCGGAGCCGACGCCGATGGCGTAGATCTTGACGCCGAGCGCCTCGGCCACGTCGGCGGCGGTCGCGGGATCGACCTCGCCCCGGTTGTTCTGCCCGTCAGTGAGCAAGATGATGACCTTGCTCTCAGCCTCACTGTCGCGCAGCCTAGCCGTCGCGGTAGCGAGCGCGGTACCAATCGCGGTACCGTCTTCAATCAAACCCATCTGTACGCTCCGCAGCATCTCTTTGAGAAAGTCGTAGTCGAGCGTCAGCGGGGCCTGTGTGTAGGCCTGCGCCGCGAAGACGATCAGCCCGATCCGGTCGGACACACGACCGTCCACGAATCGCGCAGCCACGTCCTTCGCCGCCTCGAAGCGGTTGGGCCGGAAGTCCTCGGCCTTCATTGAGGTCGAGAGATCGAGCACCATGACGATGTCGATGCCTTCGGCGGTGCGCTCGACGACAATGTCGCGGACTTGGGGTCGAGCGAATGCGAGGATGCCGAGGGTAAGAGCGAGGAGACGGAGGACAGCGGGGAGGTGGCGCAGCCGGACCCACAACGTCGGCGCAACGGTCTCGGCGGCGGAGGTGTCAGAGAAGAACAGGCTAGCCGGGCGGCGGCGTGCGCGTTGCCACTCCCACCATGCCAGTGCGGGCACAGCGAGAAGGAGCAGGAGGAAATATGGATGCGCGAAGACCATTCACTCAGTAAACGCTCGAACGGCATCGAGGAGCGCAGGCAGCACCTCGCCCGATGGGCCGAGCACGACCTCGCTCATCTCGCTCGCAATCGCGCTCCGCTCGACGTTGACCTCGACGACATACGCCCCGGCTTCTCGCGCAATCAGCGGTAGTCCGGCGGCGGGGTATACCACCGCCCTCGTCCCGACGGATAGGAATACGTCGGCCTGCGCAGCGGCCTCGGCAGCGCGCTCCATCGCGCCGTCGGGCAGCATCTCGCCGAACCACACCACGTCGGGTCGGAGCAGGCCAGCGCATGACCGGCACCGCGCTTCGGCTCCGTTGTCGATGGCGGCGAGGTCGTCTCGCGAGGCAGGCCGGTCGCAGTCGGCGCAGTAGCTCCGCGTCAGGTTGCCGTGCAACTCGATGATGCGTTCGCTTCCGGCGCGACGGTGGAGGTCGTCCACGTTTTGCGTGGCGAGGAGGAAGTGCGGCACGAGGCGTTCCAACTCCGCGAGAGCATCGTGGCCGGGGTTGGGCTGCACGTCTTCGACGACGGCGCGGCGGTGGGCGTACCAGCCCTGCACGAGCACCGGGTTGCGCAGAAAAGCGTCGATGTTGGCTAGCTCCTCGGGACGAAACTGCTGCCACAGGCCATCGGGATCACGGAAGGTCGGGACGCCGCTCTCGGCAGAAATACCGGCCCCGGTGAGGACCGCCACTCGCTCGGCACAAGCGAGGCGTTCGACGAGGGTTTCGCTAAACGGAGGCATCGGCGGGTTCTGGTTCGGGAGCCATCGCACCTTCGATGGCAGCAACGGCTTCACGCGCTCGGGCGAGTGCGGTTTCGTGCGTGCTGGGGTCCGGCTGTACCTCGGCGAACTTGGCGAGGTCGGCGAGGCGGAGCACTGAGGCGAGGCGCTTGTGGGCGGATTCGGGCACCTCGTCCTGATACTCAGCCAGGGTGCTCATCAACTCGCGGCTCGTCTGCTCCATCGCCGGGACGCCGAGCGTTCGGGCGAGGTAGGTTCGCAGCGCGTCGGAGAGCTCAACGTAGAATGGCTTCACAGCCTCCGGCGTCTTTGGCGCTGCGTTGCCAAGCGCATCAAGGCGAACCGTCACTTCTTCGTTTGGTGGTAGCGTCGAGGTCGGAGCAGGGTGGTTGCGACGCTGGCGGAGCCACCACCACAGGGCACCGATCAGGGCGAGGACGAGGAGTGCCGCGATCAGCCACGGCCCCCACGCATGCGGAAACGGTGCGAGTGGTGCGAGGCCCTTCGGTTCTTCCGCATCGGCGGGGACGAGCGAGCGGACCCCGACGAGGGCCGAGGGCGAGGCCGCGAAAGTCGTATCGGCTCCGCGCACGATGCGCACCATCACCGGCCCGACGCGCGCCGAGTCGAGAGCGAACGTCGCCGCCTCGAACACCGCGCTGTCCACGCGGGCCGCGCCGCGCTCAACGGGCGGCAGACGGCGGATGTCGAGCAGTTCGATCTCCCCGGCTTTGAGTGGGGCACCTACCGGATCAACTGGCGATTCGGGGAAAACAACTTGTACGCCCGGTGCATGCTCCACGGCAACCGCCACCTCGAAGCGCTCGCCGACCGTCACGCTGTCGGTGAGGACGTGGAGGCGGATGGTCTGGGCTGAAGCAGGCGCAGCCAGCAGACAGGCAAGCGAGATCACGTATCGCATCACGCCGCCCGGTTGCGCTGCCGGAAAAACCCGACGAGTGGCTCGACGTAGTCCTCGTCCGTTTGCACACGCACCATGTCCACGCGGGCACTGCGTAGCGCTGCCTCGATCTCGGCCTGTCGGGCCTCGGCCTGTTGGGCGAACGCTTCGCGCGCTGCTCTGCTTCCTGTGTCTACGAGCACAGGCCGTCCCGACTCGGCGTCGCGCAACGTTAAGAGTCCGACGTTCGGCAACTCAACCTCGCGCGGGTCGCGGAGGTGAACGGCGACGACATCGTGCCGGGCCGAGAGGGCACGCAGCTTCCGCTCGTAGTCGCGGTCGAAGAAGTCGCTGATGACGACCACGATGGCACGGCGACGGAGGACGTGCAGCAGGTGGTCAAGCGCGGCGGTGATGCGGGTGCCTGCCGCCTGCGGCTCGTGGGCGAACACGTCGCGGACGATGCGGAGGACGTGGCGACGACCCTTCTTCGGCGGGACGAACCGCTCGACCTGGTCCGAGAACAGGAGCAGTCCGACCTTGTCGTTATTGCGAACGGCGCTGAAGGCGAGGACCGCGCACAGTTCGGCAGCCATCTCGCGCTTCTCGACCCCGCCGGTCCCGAACCGCTCACTGCCGGACACGTCTACCGCCAATACGAGGGTCTGCTCGCGTTCTTCCTCATAGAGCTTCACATACGTCTCGCCCGTCCGCGCCGATACGTTCCAGTCGATGGTTCTCACGTCGTCGCCGATCTGGTAGGGGCGGACCTCGGAGAACTCGATCCCGCGTCCCTTGAACGCCGAGTGGTACTCGCCGCCGAATACGTCGTTGACGAGGCCCTTGGTGCGGATCTCGATGTGGCGAATTTTGCTGAACAGTTCGCGGGGAATCACGCGCGTTCGTAGGTGGTGGGCGACGAATGTCGAACGAAGCGGGGCAGCCGTTCCGTATTTTGGCAAAGATACCCTCTGCGTCCTCGCCCCAACTCGTTATGCCCGTCCGCTTCGCCGTTCTCGTCTTTCCCGGTTCCAACTGCGACCACGACGCCTACCACGCCGCGAAGCATGTCATGGGGCAGGACGCCCGATTCGTCTGGCACAAGGAGGAGTCCGTCGGCGAGGCCGACGTGGTGATTGTCCCCGGCGGGTTTTCCTACGGCGACTACCTCCGCTCCGGGGCCATCGCCCGCTTCTCGCCCGTGATGAAAGACGTGATTCGGTTTGCTAAAGAAGGCGGCCTCGTGCTCGGCGTGTGCAACGGATTCCAAGTGCTGTGCGAGGCCGGATTGCTGCCGGGCGCACTCATGCGGAATGCCTCGCTCCGATTCGGCTGCAAGGACGTCTATCTCCGCGTCGAGAACGCCGGGACGCCGTTTACGAATGCTGCCGAGGAGGGGCACACCTTGATGATTCCCGTCGCCCACGGTGAGGGCAACTACCACGCCGACGCCGAGACGCTCGACCGGCTCGAAGCCAACGGGCAGATCGTTTTCCGCTACACGACCAAAGAGGGCGAGGTCACGGACGCGGCCAACCCGAACGGTTCGGCGCGCAACATCGCCGGGATCGTCAACGAGGCGGGCAACGTGCTTGGGATGATGCCCCATCCGGAGCGCTGTGTCGAAGGGCTACTCGGCTCCGCCGACGGAGCGGTTGTCTTCCGGTCGCTCATTGAGCACGTCCAAGCAGGTGTCGCTGCGTAGAGCTACTGCAGTCGCGTTAGCTTGTGGGTGTCGAGCAGGCGGTCGCCGGAGGTGAGTCGGGCGACGTACACGCCGCTCGGAGCGGGTGCGCCAGAGGCCGTCGTGCCGTCCCACGCGATGGTTTGCGCGGTCGTGTGCGGAGGCAGCGACCACCGCCGCACCTCACGCCCTGCCGTGTCGAACAGGGAGAGCGTCATCGACTCTCGGCTCGCGCCAACGCGGAGGGTGGTGTCGGCCCCGAAGGGGTTGGGGAAGGTCGAGATGCGCGTCCGACCCGGTGCCGAAGGCGGCGTGGCACCTGATGAGGTAATACGCTGGTTGCTGAGGTAGAGCAAGCCGCCCGCGAGGTCGCCCGCGAGGAGGTCGAGGTCGCCGTCGCCATCGATATCGGCAGCGGTGGGCGAGGTGTTGTAGCGGAGCGCACCCACGTCGAAAGCTTGCGCCTCGAAGTTCGGAGCTTCTGGTGTGCCAACGTTTCGGTAGAAGAGGATATCGCTGCTCTCAGTCCCGACAAATAGGTCGAGGTCGCCGTCGTCGTCCACGTCTGCGATGTGCGGCGCGCTGTACCGACCCACGTCGAGGCCCTCGAGGCCGGGAAGTTCGGCTTCGACGAAGTTGGGCACCTGCGTCGAGCCGTCGTTGCGGAAGTAGTTGAGCGTCCCGCTGAACTCGCCCACAAGAAGGTCGAGGTCGTCATCGCCGTCGAGGTCGCCGAGCGTCGGCGTGGCTGTCGAGCCAACATCGAGGTCTTGCAGCGCCTCGACGGTCAGTTGGAACCCATCGCCCGTGTTGAGCAAGAAGGCCATCCGACCGCCGAAGGTGCCGACGAGGAGGTCGCGCTGCCCATCGCCATCGAGGTCGCCGAAGGCCGGGGCGTAGTGGTTGGCAAAGTCCACGTTGAGGCTGAGAAAGTCGTCTTCGGCAAGGCGGAACTGCGGGTCTGTCGCAGAGCCTGTGTTCTCGAAGCGGAAGAAGCTCGCCCGTTGCGGCTCGCCCGGATTGAAGCCACTGCCCACGAGGAGGTCGAGGTCGCCATCCCCATCAAGGTCTTGAACCGCCGGGTAGCTGGTGCGGCCTACGTCGATGGCATCGAGGAGGCGACTGGTTTGCTCCTCATAGCCTGGCTCGGTCGATGTGCCCGTGTTTTCGAGGTAGTAGAGGTTCTCGATGATGTTAGCCGTCGTCGAACAGAACCCGCCGACGATGCCGATCACGAGGTCGAGGTCGTCATCGCCGTCGAGGTCGCCGAAGGTCGGGACATTGTAGCCTGCACTTGTGAGCGGGTTGTCGAGCGGGTACATCTCGGAGATGAACTCCATCGCCGGGTTTGAGGCGTTGCCCGTGTTCTCGAAGAAGTAGAGGCTCGGCGTGAAGAAGTCGCCCCAGAACAGGTCGGGATCGCCGTCGCCGTCGGGGTCGGCGAAGGTGAGGGCGTTCTGGCCGTGAAGCGAGCCGCGGGATGAGCCGGGCGAGGGTGTGCCCGGCGTGATGTAGAGCGGCGACTGCTCGGTCCCCTCGCCGCACGTCGGGTTGGACTCGAAGATGACGATGTCTTGGAATTGCTCGCTGGCGAGTTCGTATTGCGGAACGCCGCCGGTGGCACCAGTGTGGCGGTACCAGCGAATCTTGCCGCTGTCGGCGCGGCCTAGGAACAGGTCAAGGTCGGTGTCGCCATCGATATCGGCGAGAGCAGGCACGTTCGGGTCCTCGGGCATGACGGGGTCGCCGCCGGCGGCGAGAAGCGGGTCGGCGGCGGGTGTGAAACTCGGGTCGCTGCCGCCGCTGCTCTGCCAGTAGCGAACCTGCCCCGCGGGGCGCTGCGTCAGCAAGTCCTCGTCGCCGTCCCCGTCGAGGTCGCCGAACCGGAACCACGACCCGGCGTCGATCCCGGCGTACTGGTCCGAGCGCCACACGAAGACGAGGTCGCCCGTGTGCTCGTAGTGGCTGATCCGCCCTTGCTCTTCGAGGATGAACAGGCCGAGGTTACCGTCGCCATCGGGGTCAGCCAACTGTGTTCGTGGGTTGTTGAACGCGCCTGCAAAGGCGAGGTCAAACGGATCGCCCTCAGCGTCGAGCACTTGGAACGGTGTGATCTGCCGCTCGAAGTCGAGGGGCTGCGCGGCGGCAGCAGCGGCGAAGAAGAGACAGAGTGCGAAGAGGCGGAGCATCGGGAATCAGAGTTTGCCTTGGAACGAGGCGAGAAGCGCGAGGTCGTCGTCGGAGATTTCGTCGCTGAGTTCGTACTCCTCGCCGAGGTCGAGGTGCTTCGGGGCAGCAGCGATTACGCGGTCGATGGCGTCGCGTAGCGGCTCGTCGCGGAGATAAGCCCCGGCAGCGTTGCGGTGACCGCCGCCGCCAAATGAGCGCGCCCACCCGTTGATGGCGAGGTCGCCCTTCGAGCGGAATGAGCACTTGATCCCCGACGGCGTCTCCAAGAACATCACGACCGCCCGGACGCCTTCGAGCGAGAGCGGATAGCTGACAAGCCCCTCGGCTTCGTCCGACCGTGCCCCGGCCCCGTTCATCGCGTCGAGCGAGACGACGATGTAGGCAAGCTGACCGTCGTAAACCGTCGTGATCGTGTCGAGCGCACGGGAGAGAAGGCGGAGGCTGCTCGGCAGCCGCGTATCGAAGATGGCGACGTGGACCGGCTCTGGGACGATGCCGCCGCGCTCTAGCAAGTCGGCGATGACCTGGTGGACGCGGGCTGTCGTCGAGCCGTAGCGGAACGAGCCGGTGTCGGTCATGATGGCAGCGTAGAGTGCCGTAGCGATGTCTGCGTCGATCAGGTCGGCGTCGTGCTCGGCGATGAGGTCGTAGATGATCTCGCCCGCCGCCGAGGCCTCGGTGCGGAGAAGCTGGTAGTCGAACCAGTTCTCGGGGCCGGGATGGTGGTCGATCAGGAGCTTCGGCGCGGTCGCGTCGCGGAGGATCGGGCCGAGCTTGCCGATACGCTCCTCGCCGTTCGTGTCCACGATCACAAGGGCGTCGGCTTCGTTGATCTTCTTGAGTTGCTTAAGCGCCCCGGTGAACGTTGTCACGTCGGAGAGGTCGAGCATCCATTCGAGGTTGCGCGGCGGCGCGTCCGCGTTGAGGAGCGTGACGTGCTTGCCGAGTTTGCGCAGGAACAGCCCCAGCGCGATCTGCGAGCCGAGGGCATCGCCGTCCGGGCGGATGTGCGTCGTGATGACGACGCGCTCGGCATCGAGGAGCTGGGAAAGGACCGGATGAGCCATAAACGTAGCGGAGAGAAACAGACGGCTCTAGCCAACGGTCGGCCCAACGAAAGGTTCGTTGCGGGCGTGTTAGCAGGTGGGAGAATGAGTCTCAGCATGGTATTCGAGCAGCGTTTCCTGACTATACAGGAGTTCCCTCCCGTATTCCAGTTCCCTGTCGTGGCTCTGTCGCCGGTCGGCATAGCGTGTGAACGTGGCCTCAGCACGCATCCATCGCTATCTGGACGAATCCATGACGCGGCACCATTTTCTGTATCTCGTGCTCGGCCTTGTTCTGCTGGGCGTCGCGACGATTTCCACGAATCAGATGTTGAGCGAACCGTCTCCGCGCACCCACGTCATCGAGTCGGGCGAAGCGCCTCCCTCTGCGTACCGAACGGTGCGTGCCTAGAACCTGCGCTGATCGCTGGAGTAGCAGGACTCCGTTTCGTCTAGCCTGCGCGCCCCATGAGCACGATCACGTCGGACCTCCACATCGAAGGCATGAGCTGCCGCCACTGCGTAGCCGCGGTCGAAGAGGCGTTCGCGCAGCTAGATGGCCTCCACGTCGAAGAGGTCCGCATCGGCGCGGCGCGGGTGCGCTACGGATCGGGCCTTTCGGCTGATGACCTCTCCGAGGCCATTGAGGAGGCAGGCTACGCCTTAACGTCCATCGAGCACGTCGCTCAGTCTCGCTGACGCTCTCCCGTGATCTCATCGGTTTCGGGGAAGGTCGTCAGGATGAGGCGCGGACCTCGGTCGTAGGTAAAGTAGCTGTACGTCCAGTTCAGGAGGACGCCGAGCCGGTTGCGGAAGCCGGTCAGCTTGACGACGTGCAGCACGGCCCACGCCAGCCACGCGATAAAGCCCTTCAGTCCGCGTCCGCTCGGAAACTGGACGATGGCCGCATTTCGACCGATGGTCGCCATCATGCCGAGGTCGCGGTAGCGGAACGGCTCAGGCGGTAGCCCGCGCTCGGTGCGCACGATGGTCTCGGCGGCATGGATGCCCTGCTGGATTGCGACCTGTGCGACCTGCGGATAGCGTTCGCCCTCAGGGTCCATCGCGCCGCTCATGTCGCCCGCGACGAAGACCTCCGGGTAGTCGGGTAGACGCAAGTGTTCGTCCACGACGACGCGGTAGCCGCTCGTTTGCTCGACGTGCAATTCGTCGGCCAGCGGGTTAGCGCGGACGCCCGCAGCCCAGATCAGCGTGTGCGTCTCGATCACCTCGCCACCCTTGAGATAGACCGCTTTCGGTGTGACGCGCTCGACGGCGCTGTTCAGCCGGACCTCGACGCCCCGCTTCTTGAGCACCTTCTCGGTGTAGGCGCGCAGGTCGGGTTTGTAGCCCGCCATCAGCGCGTTGCCCATCTCGATCAGCACCACTCGCGCCCGGTGGACATCGAGGCCGGGGAAGTCGCGCTCGAACACCCGGTCGAACAACTCAACGAGTGCCCCGGCGGTCTCGACGCCCGTCGCGCCGCCGCCGACAATCGCAAACGTGAGCACGCCTTTTTCGATGAGACCCGGATGGCGGTTGGCCGCCTCGAACCGCCCGATGACGTGGCTCCGCAGGTTGATGGCATCGGGGACGTTCTTGAGCGGAAAGCTATAGCGCTTCGCCCCCTCGACGCCGAAGTAGTTGGTTGAGGCTCCGGCGGCAAGGATGAGATAGTCGTACCAAACCGGCCGTCCTGTATTGAGCAACACTTGCTTCTTGTCGAAGTCCACGCCGACAACCTTGCCGAGCAGGAAGTCGAAGTTCTCCTGGCCTTGGAAGATGTGGCGGGCGGGTTGGGTGATATCACCCGGCGGCAAGCCCGAGGTGCCGACCTGATAAAGCAGCGGCTGAAACTTGTGATAGTTGTTTCGATCGATGAGCAGTACGTCCATCGGTGCTTTCCGCAACGCCTTGACGGCTTCGAGGCCCGCGTGCCCGGTGCCGACGACGACAACACGGGGGCGTGGCTTCATCCCATCGGCGGCAGGGGCGGCATCGACGGAGCGGATAGGCGGAGTCTCCACGGGGCGGTCCGGTTGGTTGGACGTAGCGAATGGTACGGTACCACTGACGAAGGGTTGTACGCCACCGCTCCCTTCACGCAGTGTTCAGGGGAGGGGCGAGACAGGAGGCGGTGCTGACCTCTCCGTTTCCTGAATGTCGTGATACACATAGCGCCTCCGTTGCGTCTTCTGTCTCCGCCCACTACCCCGACTCGATCCGATGTGTATCCGTCTGCTTGCCACGCTTTTCCTGACCCTGTTGATCGGTGCCCAGCCTGCCGAGGCGCAGTTCTGGAGGAAGGCCAGAGAGGCCGCCAAGCGTGGGGCCGAGCGCGCCGTTGAGCGCGAAACGGCCCGCCGCGCTGACCGTGCCGTGACCGGCATGTTTGAGTTGGGCGACGATGCAGTCGGATGCGTCATCGGTGACGACGCCTGTGTCCGCCAAGCCCGTGAGGAAGGCAAAGAGGTCGTCTACGTGGACGAGGAGGGCACACCGCTCCCCGACGATCAGCAGCCTACCGGATCGCCCGCCGCGCCGCCTGCTGACGCTGACGAGCCTGCGGACGCGATGCGTCCCGGCGAGGGCGCGTGGGCGAACTACGACTTTGTGCCCGGTCATCGAGTCCTCTACGCCGAAGACTTCGAGAACGATTACACCGGCAACGTGCCGGGGCGGATCGACTTCCACGAGGGCATCATGGAGGTCGTGCGTCTGCAGAGCGGAGACCAAGCGCTCCGGTTCAGCAGTGCCGGGGCGTTCGCTATTCCGCTCCCCGAAACGCTGCCCGAGCGATTCACCATCGAGTTCGATGCTTACTTCCCGGCGGCATGGATCTACCTCACGCTGGGCACCGGCCCGCTCGCCGACGGAGCCCGCAACTATGATGTTTTCCACAGCGATTTGCGCGGCCACAACGGGGCCGAGTTTACGGTCTCGAAGCAGTTCGAGACGGGTATCCGGCGCGGCGAGACCGGCGGCGAGGCGATGGTGCGGGTCGATGCCTTCACGAAAGACTTCGCGCCGATCCGCATCACCGTGGATGGAGACTATGCCAAGATGTACGTCGGCGAGCAGCGCGTTGCGAACGTCCCCAATGCCGATATCCGCCGCGCCGACCGCGTCCTCGTAGCCATCAACGGTGAACTCGAAGCGAACCCCTCGTTCATCAACAACGTCCGTATCGCGGCGGGCGGGCGCGAGATTCTGTACGACCGCCTCGTGGCCGACGGGCGCGTTACCACGCATGGCATCCTCTTCGACACCGGCAGCGCCACCATCAAGCCTGAGTCTACGCCGACGCTGCAGGACCTCGTCCGCACGCTCAACCAGCACGCCGATCTCCGCCTTCGCATCGAGGGCCACACCGACAACACGGGCTCCGCCGAGGCCAACCAGCAGCTCTCCGAGCGCCGCGCCGCCGCCGTCCGCGACTATCTCATTCAGCGCGAGAGCATCGACGCGAGCCGCCTCGAATCAGCAGGGATGGGGCAAACGGTTCCTGCCGCCGACAACAGCACACCCGAAGGGCGACAGACCAACCGCCGTGTCGAACTCGTCGTACTATAGGGCCGTTGTGCCTGAATACTACCCCCATCACGCAGCCCTCTGATACGATGCGCCGTCTAGCTCTTCTCTCCACTCTCTTTCTCTTCGTTCTCGCGCCGAGCGCCGTAGCTCAGTCTGCGCAGAGTGTGCTGAGTGACGCCCTCGGCCAGTATGCCTCCGATATGGCAGGCGTCGACAACTACACGCTCACGCAGTCGACGATGGGAGCCGAGATGATGATTTATGCCGAACGCGCCGATGGTGCGGCCCCACTCGACTACACGTACACCTCGTACATGGTGACGGCGAATGGCATCCAGGCAATCGGCGCATCGGATGAAGGGCAGACCATGAACCCCTACCTCATGCTCGACCGGATCGCCGAACACGCCCGCCATGCCGGAACCGAGGACGTGGACGGCGAGCGCACGCATGCCATCGTCGTGGACGATTTCAGCAAGGTCGCCGATGACCTCGATATGGTGCCCGAGCAGGGTGACGCAGAGTTTGAGGTCGAGACGGTCACCTTCTATATCAGCACCGACGACCACCGGGCGCGCAAGATGAAGATGGAGGGCACGATGACGCGTGAGGGCCGTACCTCGCCTGTCACGATGGAGACGCAGTTCCTCGACTACCGCACGGTGGATGGCTTCACGACGCCCTTTCGTACGGTGATGGAAGTACAGGGTGTGGACGGTCAGATGGACCCTGAAGAGCGCGAGGAGGCCATGAAGCAACTCGAAGAGGCCGAGGCGCAGATGAAGTCGCTGTCGGAGGCGCAGCGGAACATGATGGAGCGCATGATGGGCGACCGGCTCGAACAACTCCGGCAGATGCTCGGCGGCGAGGGCTTCACGTTCGAGATGACCGTGACGGACCTGAAGGTGAACGCCGGTCCTCCTAACTAGGGCTTGGCCTCTGTGTCATCGCGGAGCGAGCGGAGGTACGTCCACGACCAGACACCGTGGACGTGCCCATCGCCCCAGACGAACTGGACGGCGTAATTGCCTGCTGGGCGAACCTCTTTGAGTTCGTAGGTCTGGAGGCTCGGCAGGTCCCACACGGTGGGGTCTACGGGGTCTGCCATCTTGCCGTGCCCGCCCCGGCACTCGACGCACGGACACGCACGTCGCAGCCCTTCGTAAGAATAGACCGACGAATGGGCGTCAGCCCACACGATTTGGAGGTCCTGCGCAGCGTGATCGACAGCGATCTGGGTCGGGGTAATCCGGGCATTGCTCATGGGAGGAGAACGAATTAAGGTGCGAGGGGGTAGGCGTCTCTCAGTAGCCGCCACCCCTCCCATCAGTTCCGGCACGCGATGCCCTCTCCTGATCCCCACGCTGACCAACCCATTCTCGCAGCCGGTGCTTCGCTTGATGATGCACAGTCCGCCGTAATTCTCCTGCACGGACGCGGGGCCTCGGCGCAGAACATCCTGATGCTTGCCGCCGAGTTTGAACGAGACGATCTCGTCTATCTCGCGCCCCAGGCCGCCGGAAGCTCGTGGTATCCCTATTCGTTTCTTGCCCCGCTGAGTCAGAACGAACCGAAGCTGTCCTCGGCGATGCGGACGGTTGGGCGCGTGCTGGACGAGGTTGCGGCGAAGGGCATCCCGCCGTCGCGCGTCGTGTTGGCGGGCTTCTCGCAGGGCGCGTGCCTCGCCAGTGAGTACGCGGCTCGCAACCCTCGGCGCTATGGGGGCGTGGTCGCTCTGAGTGGTGGACTGATCGGCAACGAGCAACTTCGAGCCGTCGATCCGCCCGCCGACAAGGTCTTCGATTACGACGGCGACCTTGATGGCACGCCCATCTTCTTGGGCTGCTCCGATGAAGACCCGCACATTCCACTCATGCGCGTCGAACGCTCCGCTGAAGCACTCTTAGCGCTCGGCGGCGAGGTGACGATGCAGATCTACCCCGGCATGGGGCACACCGTCAACGACGACGAGATCGAGCACGTCCGCCGCCTGCTCGCTCGCCTGCAGCCGTCAGACTGATGGCGGCCCTCCTCGATCTGTTAAAGACCACCCAAGTTGGGGCGGCGCTCATTGGCCTCGTTGTGCTGCTAGTTCTCGAAGGGCTGCACCCGTTCTTCGACCTGTTTCGGGAGCGTAAGGAACGCGGTTTTCACCTCATTCGCAATCTCGCGCTGGGTCTATTGAACAGCGTAGTCATCGCTGTTGTGTTTGCGGGGCTGTGGGTAGCAACGGCGGTATGGGCGGACGAGCAGGGGATCGGCCTGCTCAACGTGCTGCGCGATACTGCCGGGCTGCCAGGATGGGCGCACGCGATGGGGGCGGTGCTCTTGCTCGATGTGTGGACCTACCTCTGGCATCGGATGAACCATCGCGCCCCATTCCTCTGGCGGTTCCACCGGGTCCACCACGCCGATGCCCAGATGGACGTGACGACCGCGAGCCGCTTCCATGTCGGCGAGATTATGCTCTCGTCGGCCCTGCGGATTCCGCTGATCGTGTTGATCGGGGCGTATGCGTGGGAACTGGTGCTCTACGAGACGCTGATGTTTGCGGTCGTGCAGTTCCACCACGCAAACCTTGCGCTCTCGCCGCGCCTCGACTGGGTGCTCCGGCTCGTGATCGTGACGCCTGCGATGCACAAGGTTCACCATTCACGTTACCAGCCAGAGACCGACTCCAATTATAGCTCGCTCTTCTCATGGTGGGATCGGCTCTTCCGCAGTTTCCGTCTGAGGACTCACCTGGAAGAAATCGAGCTCGGCCTAGATGCTTTCGACAAGCCTGAGGATGCGACGCTCGGTGGACTGATGCGTATGCCACTCCGTCCGACAAAAGCAAGCCGGTCGTCAGCGGAAACGTCCGGCGACACCTCCATGTAACTACGCCGTACCTGTCACTCTGCCACTGAGCAAATGAAACCTACCGTCCACGGCATTCACCACGTCACCGTCATCTCCGGCGATGCCCAAGAGAACCTCGACTTCTATACGAAGACGATGGGAATGCGCCTCGTCAAAAAGTCCATCAACCAAGACGCGCCCAAGGTGTACCACCTCTTCTACGCCGATGCCGAGGGCACGCCGGGTACGGACCTGACGTTTTTTCCTTTTCCGAACGCCCGCCCCGCCCGTCCCGGTGTCGGTCAGGTCATCGAGGTGCCGTTCGTCATTCCAGTTGGGAGCATGGGCTATTGGCAGGAGCGCCTTGCGGAGCACAGTGTTGCCACGGGCGAGGTTGAGATACGCTTTGGACAACAAGTCGTGACGTTCGAGGACCCGCACGGGCTTCGGCTTGCACTCGTCGAAACGGACGAGGATCGACCTTTTGTGGCATGGGAAGGCAGTCCGGTGCCAGTGGAGCACCAGCTTCGTGGCGTCCATAGTGTTCGGCTATGGGAGGCGGTGCTCGAACCGACAGAAGCCCTGTTAACCGGAGTGCTAGGCTTCGAGAGGGTCGGCGAGGAAGATGGGTGGCACCGCTATGGTACTGGTGGGAGCACGGTGGGAGCACTGGTCGATATTCGCGTGCTCCCGGACGAGAAGCGAGGTGGTGGTGGGACCGGCGGCGTGCATCATGTCGCGTGGCGGGTGCAGGATGAGGACGAAGAATTGGCTGTCCGCCGAGCAGTCGAAGCGGTTGGGCTGCGGCCTACGCCACCTATCGACCGATTCTGGTTCAAGTCAGTCTACTTCCACGAGCCGGGTGGTGTCCTTTTCGAACTTGCCACCGACGGTCCCGGCTTCGCCCGTGACGAGAACCCGGAGCACCTCGGCGAAGCCTTGATTCTGCCTCCGTGGATGGAAGCGCAGCGCGCCCAGATCGAGGCCGGACTCCCGCCACTCACACACTAAAAGAACGAGTAATGCCTGACTCTGCTTGGCCGAAGCTGCTGCCTCTCGCCGACTGGCAAGACACCTATGCCACCGTTCACCTCTGGACCCAGATCGTTGGTAAGGTGCGACTCGCACTCGGGGCGCGTATCAATCACTGGTGGGGGATAGCACTCTACGTCACCCCGCGCGGCCTGACGACCTCGACAATGCCCTACACAGGGGGCACCGTGCAGATCGACTTCGACTTTGTCAACCACGAGTTGTGTATCAAGACCTCGACGGGAGAGACATCTTCCTTTGGGTTGGAGCCGATGTCGGTCGCTGCGTTCTATCAGAAGACGATGGCGGGCCTCCGAGGAGTCGGCGTGGAAGTGGATATCTGGCCCATCCCCGTCGAGTTAGAAGAGGTCATTCCATTCGGGGATGACACCGAGCATGCGAGCTACGACGCTGCGGCGGTTCACGCTTTCTGGCGCGCCCTCGTCCAAGCCGACCGGGTATTCACTGATTTCCGCGCTCGCTTTCTCGGAAAGTCCAGCCCAAGCCACTTCTTCTGGGGCGCGTTCGACCTCGCCGTGACACGGTTCTCAGGGCGGACAGCACCGCCTCATCCCGGCGGCTATCCGAATATTGCCAACTGGGTGATGACGGAGGCCTATTCGCACGAGGTGTCGAGTGCGGGTTTCTGGCCGGGTGCTGGGCTGGGCGAGGCGGCCTTTTACGCCTATGCCTATCCTACGCCGGATGGTTTCGCAGACTACGCAGTCATGCCCGAGGCTGCCTATTTCCACCAAGATTTGGGCGAGTTTCTCCTGCCCTACGAGGCCGTGCGGACGGCCCCGGACCCCGACGCTGCGTTGCTAAATTTCCTCCAGAGCACCTACGAGGCGGCCGCCGATCTCGCCGAGTGGGACCGCGGCGCTTTGGAGCGTGCCTAGGTTCGCACGGTGAACGACTGCGACGGTCGGATGGTGAAGCGAGCACACGCCCCATCATACTCGAAGTCGACCGGCTCGTTGTCAGCCAGCACCTCGTTTGGAGCGGCCCCGAAGACCTCGATGTTCCATTGCTTCCACGGTGCGGGGAAGCTGCCCTCAATATCGGCGCGAACGCTGAGGGTACCATCGCTGCACGCTCCGTGGAACGTGCAGCGGTAGAAGTCATCTTGCTTGAAGCCCCATCCGTCGCCTGCATCATCGTAGAGGACCGACGTGAAGGGACTGCGGGTCGGGTAGACTCGGAGGGTGAGGGTGTCGAACCGTTCGCCGGTGTGCTGGCGAACGGGGCCGAGCGGGAGCACAGTTCCGGCGCGCACCCAGAGCGGGAGCACGTCAAACGGTGTGCTGATGCGGAGGGTTTGGCCTCCTTCGTAGCGTGCTCCGGTCCAGAAGTCGAACCAGCCGCCACGGGTGACAGGGAGATACACGTCGGCGTGCTCCTGCCCTTTGTTGAGTACCGGATACGCCAGTAGGCGGTCGCCGGCGTAGAACCCAGCAGGATTCTCCATGCGGATCGCCACATCGCCGGGGTGCATGAGGGCGAGCGGGCGCAGCATCGGGAGCGCGTCAGCCGTTGCTTGGTGGAGCATCGTGTAGAGATAGGGCAGCAGCCGGTAGCGAAGTTCGATGGCTTCGCGGCAGACGCGCTCGGTCTCGGGGCCTAGCTCCCACGGCTCTTGGGGCGGTGTGTCGAGACCGGAGTGATTGCGGAAGAACGGCGTGAGCGCGCCGAGTTGAGTCCACCGCGCCAGCAGCTCGCCGCCCGGTGATCCGATGAACCCACCGACGTCGGCTCCGACAAAGGCCATCCCCGAGACATTCAGGCTGAGGCACTGCTGAAGCGCGAGGCGTAGGTGGTCCCACGTTGAAGAGTTGTCGCCCGTCCAACCCGTAGCGAAGCGCTGCGTCCCGGCATAGGCCGCCCGCGTGATAACGAACGGACGCCGTTCGGGGTGGAGGCGGGCAAGCCCTTCGTAGGTCGCTCGCACCATCTGCGTTCCATAGATGTTGTGTGCCGTAGCGTGAGCGGCCCCATGTCCTTCGTAGCCGTGCTGCACCTCATCCGGTAGCGTGAGCGCGTTCTCCTCGATATCGCCTTCAAACTTGCGGTGGGTGTTGAACACCGCCGGTTCGTTCATGTCGTTCCACACGCCATCGACACCTTGCTCAACGAGGTCGCGCTGGAGGTCGCCCCACCACCGCCGCACCTCGGGGCGGGTGTAGTCGGGGAAGTAGCACGGGCCGGGCCAGACCTCGCCAGTAGCAAGCGAGCCGTCGGGCATACGGCAGAACGCATCGCGCTCTAGACCGTCTTGGGCGATGGCATAGTCCGGGTCGTCGGCTTTGATGCCGGGGTCGATCATGATGATGGAGCGGAAGTTCTGCTCTTTCAACTCGCGGAGGAGGCCGTCGGGATCGGGGAAGGCCTCGCGGTCCCAGGTGAACACGCGGTAGCCGTCCATGTAGTGGATGTCGAAGTAAAGCGCGTCGCACGGGATGCCGCGCTCGCGGAAGCCTCGGGCGACGGCGCGGATCTCGCCGGCGGTCTGGTACGAGTAGCGGCACTGGTGGTAGCCGAGTGCCCACTTCGGCCACATCGGAGGCCGCCCCGTCAGCCGCGTAAACTGCTGCACCACCTCAATGGGCGACGGAGCATGAAAGAGATAATAGACGAGCGTATCCGTCTTGGCTTCCACGCGGAGGCGGTTCGGGTCAGCCGAGCCTAGATCGAAGACGGAGCGGACGGGTGTGTCCACGAACAGGCCGTAGGCGAGGGCATGGTCCGCAGCGGGCGAGGAGCCGTCTTCTATCGTGATGCCGAGGACAAAGGGGATGCTTTTGTAGATCGGGTCAGTGCCGCGCTCGAAAGCGAAGGCGTCGGTGTTCCAGTGCTCGTAGCGCCCGCCGCGCCGGTCGATGGTCGCGGTCTTGTCGCCCAACCCGAAGAGGCGTTCGTCCTCGCGGAGCCGCTTGCTGAGGGTGATGCCGGTAGTCGCTGGCTCATCCCGATACCACGCCGGAGCCTCGGCATCCTCCAGTATCGCTCGTCCATCGAGGGTGAATGTGCCGACGCACCCTGTCGTCCGGTCCACGCGGACTTCCATCCGATCGGTGCGAAGAGACACCGTGTCGCCAGTCTCGTTCACATCGAGCGTGCGCGGACCATCCCATACCGTGTCCGGGTCGAGCGCATAGGAAAAGCCGTCGTCGAACGTGCCAGTCGGCGATAGCTCAATGCGGAGCACGCCGTCGCTGAGGAAGAGTAGGCGAGTCGCGGCACCGCCACAGCGGAACAAAAGTCCGTTCGGGGCAGCCGAAACCTCGGTCACAGCCGCCCCGCCAGAGGAAGAGTCGAACATGGTAGCGCGTTAGTAGAAAGGGTCAGGCTAGATCGGCGGTAGGCGTTTCGGTGAGGGCGGCTTCGGTCTCTTGATCGAAGAAGTGCAGTTTGCTTGTGTCGAGGGCGAGATCGATGTCGGTGTCGGTACCCGGCTCAGGGATCGGCTGCGGGGCAACGCGGGCGACGGCGGTGTGCGGGCCGCTGCTGACATAGAGCACGATCTCGTTCCCCATCGGCTCGACCACGTCGAGTGTCCACCGACTCGTAGCGGACCCATTTGGAGCGGTCGGTCCGGCAACGTAGAGGTCCTCGGGACGAATGCCGAGTGTGATGGCTTGTCCAGCGTGCGCCCGGAGAAGACTGGCATCCGAGGCGCCAAGCGGAACCGACAGCGCGGTTTCGTCCGCTACAAACGAGAGGGCATCGCCCGACCCGTCGATCCGCCCGCTGAGGAAGTTCATCGCCGGGCTGCCAATGAAGCCTGCGACGAACTGGTTGGCGGGATGGTCGTAGAGGTGCAGCGGCGTGTCGATCTGCTGGACCTCGCCGTCTTTTAGTACAACGATCCGGTCGCCCATCGTCATCGCCTCGACTTGGTCGTGGGTGACGTAGATCATCGTCGCGCCAAGCTGGCTGTGGAGGCGCGAAATCTCGGTCCGCATTTGGACCCGGAGCTTGGCGTCGAGGTTCGAGAGCGGCTCATCGAAGAGGAAGACTTCGGGCTTGCGGACGATGGCGCGGCCCACGGCGACGCGCTGCCGCTGCCCGCCCGAAAGCAGTTTCGGCTTCCGGTCGAGCACCTGCTCGACGCCGAGAATCCGGGCGGCCTCGCGGACGCGCTCGTCGATCTCGGCTTTTGGAAACTTGCGGATCTTCAGTCCGAAGGCCATGTTGTCATAGACCGTGAGGTGCGGGTAGAGGGCGTAGTTCTGGAAGACCATCGCCACGTCGCGGTCCTTCGGCGCGAGGTCGTTCACCACGCGGTCGCCGATGTGGAGCGTGCCGCTTGTAATCTCCTCCAGCCCTGCAATCATCCGCAGGAGCGTCGATTTGCCACAGCCACTCGGCCCGACGAACACGACGAACTCGCCGTCCTGTACCTCGAACGAAGCGCCGTGGACAGCCTCGAAGCCATTAGGATACACCTTGCGGACGGTGTCAAGTCGGACGCGAGCCATGTGGAAGGAGGGTTGGAGTTAGCCTACGGGTGGGTCACCCTTTGACGGCCCCGAGCGTGAGGCCGGAGATAAGGTACCGACTGAGGATGAGGAAGAGTCCGACCACCGGGATCGAGACGAGAAGCGCTCCGGCGGCGTAGAGGCCCCACTGCGTCGACATATCGTTCTGGAACATCTTTAGCCCGAGCGGGAGCGTGAACATCGCGGTGTCTTGAAGGACGACGTTTGCTACGACATACTCATTCCACGCCGTCATGAACGAGAACAAGGCGGTGATGACGAGGGCGGGCGCGGCAAGCGGGAAGATCACCCGGTAGAACGCCTGCCACGGCGTACACCCGTCGATCCGCGCCGCCTCTTCGAGCGCGGGCGGGATCGTGTCGTAATACCCCTTCATCTGCCATACGCAGAATGGCAGTGCTGTCGCCGAATAGATCACGACGAGGCCGAGATAGGAGTCGAGGAGGCGCAGGTTGATCAGCACGACGTAGAGCGGGAGCAGGAGCATCGTCGCCGGAAACATCTGGGTGATGAGCAGCCCGCCGAGCATCGAATTGCGGCCCCGGAATTTGTAGCGACTGAGGGCGTAGCCCGCCGTCGAGGCGAGGGCGACGCCGGTGATCGTGACGACGACCGAGACGAGGAGCGAGTTGAAGAGCCAGCGCAAAAAGGGCGTCTCGAAGAGCAGCACGCGGTAGTTGTCGAGCGTCGCGCCGTCCGGGATGAAGTCGAGCGAGGTCGAGAGCAGCCGGTCGCCGGGGCGGAGGCTGACCGTGATGATCCGCGTGATCGGGTAGACCGAGATGAACGCGAAGACGGCGAGGACCGCGTAGGCCCAGATCATCCCACCGAGGTTCGTGCTGTTGGGTTTCGCCATCAGTAGGCCGCCTCCGTCGCGTTCGTCTTCTTGAGGAAGACTTGGGTGAAGAGGAAAAGGATGCCGAAGATGACCATCGAGAGCGCCGCCGCCCAGCCGAAGCGGTACATCGAGAAGGCCGCCTCGTAGACGTAGCTCACGAGGATGTGGGTCTGGTCGTTCGGCTCGCCGCCGTTGGAGACCAGCCAGACGACGTTGATGTTGTTGAATGTCCACACGATGCCAAGCGTAATCGCCGGAATCATGACGGGGCGCAACAGGGGCGCGGTGATCTTCCAGAACTTCGTCCACTCGCTCGCCCCGTCTACGTCGGCGGCCTCGTACAACTCGCCGGGAATCGACTGCAAGCCGCCGAGCGCGACGACCATCATAAAGGGGAAGCCGAGCCAGATGTTGGTCAGGATGACCGCGACGAACGCCTCGAAGGGACTCGTGAGCCACGCAATCGAGTCCATCCCAAAGACGCCGCCGATGAGGTTGATCGCGCCGTACTCGTAGTTGAACATCCCGCGCCACGTCAGCGCCGTGATGTACTGCGGCAGCGCCCACGGCAGGATCAGCAGCACCCGCCACGCAGGCTTACCGACGATGAACGCTTTGTTCAGGATTACCGCCAGCCACACGCCCAGCCCGACGTGGAAGACGATGTTGACGAGCGTCCACACGACCGTCTTGAAGAACACGACCCACACCGCCGGTTCGGTGAGCACCGAGGCGTACTGCTGAAGCCCGATCACCTCCCAGTCGCGGATGTGGTAGATGTTCATGTTCGAGAGCGACAGCACCACGTTGTAGACGAACGGGTACGCTACCACCGCGAGGACGATCAGGACCGTCGGCCCGAGGAGGCCCCAGAGGAAGAGCGTCCGCTGCCGCGCCTCGCGGGTTTTACTCTGGGCGGCGGTGCGCTGCTGCACCTTTAGCCCGGCTGTTGTGGTTTTGCCTTCGAGCATGGGCTAGAGGAAGGTGTCGGCGATGAGTTTCTCGACGTTCTCTTGCATGAGGCGGGCTCCTTCTTCTGGCGTCACGGCTCCGTTCATCACGAGCTGGTAGGGCCCGCGCATCCCGTCCCACACTTGGCGCATCTGCGGCGCAATCGGCATCGCCCGGCCTTTCTCGGCAGCAGCCAGCGAGGCTTGCAACTCGGGGTTGTTCGCCACGGCGTCGGAGTCGCGGACGGTGCGGAGCGTCGGGATGGTCGCCAGTTCCTCGGCCATCGCCCGCTGTACCTCGGTACCGGTCAGGTAGAGCAGCAGGTCGCGGACGATGGGTAGCTTGTCGTCGGGCACGTTCGCGTTGACGGAGTAGCCCTTCGCCGCGATCATCGGGGCCGACCACTGGCCGGTCTCGGTCACGCGGGGCAGCGGGGCGATGCCATAATCCACACCGGACTCGCCGTAGCCCGCCCACGCCCACGGGCCGTTGATGATGCTCGCGGCGCGGCCCTCCTTGAAGAGCGTCTCCGAAACCTCGTAGTCGCTCTCTCCCGGAATCACCCGGTAGCGGTCGCGGAGGTCGAGCACGAAGCGGATGGCCTGGACGGTCGCCTCGTTGTCGAGCGTCGGGTTGCCGTCCTCGTCCATCACCCAGCCGCCGAAGCCGGTGAGGAAGGGGATGAAGAAGAACGGCTCGCGGTAGTTCCACGTCAGCCCGTAGGTGTCGGGCCGCCCGTCGCCGTCCTCGTCGACCGTGCTGGCTTGCAGCATCTCGACGTACTCGTCCATCGTCGCGGGCGGTTCGGGCAGGAGCGCCTTGTTGTGGACGAGGACGAGGTGGTTGCCGATCTGGTCGGCGAGGAGCCACGGCTCGTCCTGCCAGCGGACGACGCCCTCGTCGGTGAAACGCGCGAGGATGCTGTCGGGCAACACCTCGTCGAGCGGCTTGATGGTCTCGGTGAGGGCGAGGACGCCGACGTTGTCCGCCGGGCCAAAGATCAGGTCCGGTCCCTGCCCACCGACGGAACCGACGACGAAGAGGCGACGCAACTCCTCGGTCTCACGGTAGAGGGCTTCAACGTTGAGGTCGGGGTGCGCGGCGTTGTAATCGGCGATGCGTTCGTTGAAGAAGTCGCGCTCGGCCCCGGTCTTCTGGTGCCAGATGCGAAGCTGCGTCCGCGTGTCCTCCGGCCCGCAGGCCGTGAGCGTGATGGCACAGAGCAGGAGCCAGAGTCGCCTCATGACTCATCGCCTCGGCTGATAACGACGCCAGCGCGCGCCGGGAGTTCGAGCATCAGGCCGGATTCGTCATCTTCGACACGCGTCGGCTCATCTGCCGTAGTGAAGGTGAGGCTGTACGCTCCCGCGCTGGGTTTGTCGACACGGACGCTATGAGTTTCATCGCTCCGGTTGAATACGACGATATGCTGTGCGTCTTCCATTGACCGGGCGAAGGCGAGGATATCTCGCTCGTCGTCGGCCAGCAGCACCTCGAACTCGCCCCGGCGAAGGGCTGGGTTGTCGTTGCGAAGCGCGATAACCTCTTGGTAGAAGCTGTACAGGTCGGCGTCGAAGGCGACGGCGTCACAGGCGCGCTCGCGGCCGAGCGGGTCGGCGCACTCGGCGTCGTAGGTGAGGTCGTCCCAGACCATCGGCTTGCGGTCGTCAGGGTCGTCGGCTCCCCACATCCCGGCCTCGGTGCCGTAGTAGATCATCGGTGCGCCGACGTAGGTCATCTGCATCAGCGCGACGAGTTTCTGGAGGTCGCGCTCGGCGTCGTTCGGGGCGCGCACGTCGTAGTCTAGGCCGCCGCGCGGCGAGACGCGCCCGCCCCAGTCGTAGTCGAACCGGTCGGGTGCCTCGTACTCGAACCGACCGGCGTTGACGATCATCGAGGCGATGCGGTCGGTGTCGTGCGAGTCGACGAGGTTCTGGAGGGCCTGCTGCACGGGCTCGGGGTAGTGCTCGCGCCGAGTGTTGAGGTCTTCGGCGAAAGCGGAGGGCGAGAGGGTGCCGTCGACCAGGAAGCCCTTGACCGGGTAGGCGAAGCCGTGGTAGTTCATCGTGGCCGAAAAGCCGCCCTCGCGGATGAAGTCGCCTGCCTCTTCCCAGATCTCGGTGATCGTGTAGGCCTCGGGGTTGACCGAGCGGACGTGGGCGTTCCAGTCGGTCCAGAACGGGACGGGGACCTCGTTGGCTACGTCGAGACGCCAGCCGTCGATGCCGTCGCTCGGGTCGCCGTCGCCGTTCGGGTCCATCCACCGGGCGGTTGCGTCGAAGATGTACTTCTTCGGTCCGGGGTGGAGGTCGTTCCCGTCCTCGGTGTCGGCGAAGACCGGCAGGGTGTCGAAGCCCCACCAGCCCTCGTAGGTAAACTCGTTCTCCTCGGTCGCCGGGTCGTCGTAGGTTTCGACAATGTACCATTCGGCGTAGGGCGATTCGGCCTGCAACTCGCGGAGGTTCTCGAAGGCGAAGAAGTCGCGCCCGGTGTGGTTCCACACGCCGTCGATGACGATGCGAATGCCGCGTGCGTGCGCCTCGCCGACCATGTCGAAGAAAAGCTGGTCGGCAGCGGTCATGTGCCACGTCGCCGGGTCACTCGTTTCAGTCGCCATCAGCGCGAAGTCGCCCTCGGGGTCCGGTCCGAAGTGGGGATCGACGTGGTGGAACGTATTGCCGTCGTACTTGTGCAGCGAGCGAGCGTAGAAGACCGGGTTGAAGTAGATCGTGTTGATGCCGAGGTCCGCGAGGTAGTCGAGCTTGTCGATTACGCCCTGGAGGTCGCCGCCATAGCGCCGGTCGAAGACGCCGTCCTCGTAGAAATCGTCGCCCCGAGTCGTTTCCCATGTGGCGCGGGCATACCAGTCGCCGGTCCACGGCGAGACCGCCCACGTATCGGGCACGCGGCCTTCGACGGGTGTTTCGAGCGAAGCCCATGTCGGGTCGTTGGAGGTATCGCCGTTGCGGAAGCGCTCAGGGAAGAGCTGGTAGAACACGGCGTCAGCGGCCCACGTCGGGACGTTGGAGGCGGGTGCTTCGGAAGTGGGAGCCGGCGGGTCACTCTGACCACAGCCGACGAGGCCGAGCAGCAGAGCGAGGCACAGAAGACGAGGCATATCAGCGGAGGAGGAGAAGCTTCTGGGTGGCAGAGTTCGGTCCGGCGGTGAGGCGGATGAAGTAGGTGCCGCTCGGCAATCCCCGCCCGTTGAGCGTCGCACGGTGCGCGCCCGCAGGCATCGGGCCGTCGGCCAGCACGGCCACGCGGCGGCCGAGGACATCGTAGACTTCCAACCGGACCTCGCTCAGCGCGGCGAGCGAGTAGCCGATGGTCGTGGCGGCGGCAAACGGGTTGGGGTACGCTGCATCCAAGCCGAAGGCGAGTGGGGTGGCCGGGCCGGATTCGTCATCCACGATATAGATGCTGCCGTCGGGTGAAGGCACGTCTACGTCGGTGAAGATGCGCGCGAAGCCGGGATCGAGAACGACCGATGTGTTGGTGCCGCTCAACTCACGCTCGGTGTCAGTGAAGAACTCGTACCATGTGCCGCTCATCGGGAAGGCCTGCGAGATGTCCCGCGTCACGAGGCCGAAGTTGCCGACCACCACGACAGCGCTCGGCTCGCCGTCGGGTGCATCGGCGAGGGTGAGGGTGATCGAGCGCGAGGCGTCGCTTCCGCCGACTTCGAGTGTGACCTCCGTGTCGGGGCTGCGGAAGATTTCGTAGTCGGCGCGCAGGTTGATCAGGGCGGCCCACGTCTCATAGAGGTTGCGGCGAGCCGATTCGTCGTAGTACTCCCAGCGGATCGGTTTCGGGCCGGTGCGACTCGGGGCGAAGGAGGGGCAGTCGCCGTTCGAGCCGTCGCCGGGCTTGAGGCACTCGCCGGGGCCGCCGCCGTAGCCGACCTCGCCAAACTGCCACAGCATCCGCGGGCCGGGCACGGTGAAGAAGAACGATCCTGCGAGCTTCTGTCGGTCGAGCGCGGTGTTCAGGTCGCGGATGTCATAGCCGCCTGCACTGTTGCCGAACTCCCGGTTCTTGAACATCATCCACTGCTCGTCGTGGCTCTCCATGTAAGTCACGGCCCCGTCAACCGGCATCCCGCCGATCCACTGCGGCGGGTAGGTGTTGTTCAGGTCGCTGTCCCCATCGAGGTACCCCATCGTGCTCTCGTTGTAGGGGTCGGTCATCTTGTTCCAGAGCATCATGCCGGGCAAGCCCCGGTCGCGCCCGAAGTTGACCAGTTGGAGGTTTTCCTGTGCGCTCGGGTTGAGGTGCTCGAGGATGACATAGGCCTCGTCGTCGAACGTCCACAGGGCATCGGCCATCCGTGTCAGCAGCCCGATGCGCTCGGCGTTGAAGCCGTCCCACGGCCCGGTCTGCATGAAGCCCTTCGAGAGGTCGAAGCGGTAGCCGTCGACGCGGTATTCTTCGATCCACCACCGGTTGGCGCGGTCGAGCCAGTACTGCACAGCGGCGTTGGTGTGGTCGAGGTCGCAGAAGACGTTGAAGGGGTGGCGCTCCGGGTTGTTGGTATAGATCGACGCCTCCGTGCAGCCGTAGAGGTCCACGAGTGGCGAGGGGCTGTCCGCGTGGTTATAGACCACATCGAGGATCACCGCGATGCCGCGAGCGTGCGCCTCGTCCACAAAGGCCTTGAATTGGTCCGGGGGGCCGTAATACTTGTCGAGCGCGAGGTGAAATTGCGGCTGGTAGCCCCAGTTGAGGTTGCCGCCGAACTCAGACACCGGCATCAACTCGATGGCACTGATGCCGAGGCGGTCGAGGTAGTCGAGGGTGTCGGTGAGGGTGTCCCAGTCGTGGGCGGCGAGGAAGTCGCGCACGAGGAGTTCGTAGATCACAAGGTCTTCCGGTGCTGGGCGTTCGTAGTCCTCGGTTTGCCACACATAGTCGTCGGCTCCGGGCGTGATGAGTGTCGCCGGACGACCGCCAGCTTCGGAGGGATAGGGCGGGAGGTCGGGGTACGTGTCATCAGAGATGAACTGGTCGTCGCCCGTCAGCACGAGTGCCGAGTAGGGGTCGGCGATGCGGAGTTCGCCGTCAATGAGGTATTGAAAAGCGACTGACTCGCCCGGCGTGAGGCCGGTGATTTCGGTCCACCACCACACCGAGTCGGCGGTGACGGGGTTCTGGCCGCCCGCGTCGCGGAATAGGAGGGCGTCCTCATCGGCGGTCCAGTCGTTGAAGGTGCCGATGACGTGGATGAAGCTCTTGAAAGGAGCGAAGAGCGAAAGGCGAACCGTCGTGTCGTTGACGTGGGTGATGCCGTCTTGCAGTCCGTCGGGCCGGGCGGCGTCCACCACGTCCGGCGGGATCAGGCCGATCTCTTCCTCGACCATGCGCCCGAGCGCGTCCTCGGCGACGATGCGGAGGAAGCCCGGTGCAGCCTCCGGCGCGGGCAGTTCGTAACTGAAGAGGCCGGTCTCGGCGTCGAAGAATGCGAGGCCATCTTGCAGCGGCCCATCGTTGACCTGAAACTGAAGGCTCGTGAACGCCTCGGTCCCGAAGAGGCTGGCCGACACAGCGGCGATCTGCCCGCTCTCGCTCTGCTCTCGGGCGAGTTGTATCACCATCGGGTCTGTGACCTCGATGATGGAGTCGAAGTTGGGGGGGCCGTCGTTGGCCTCGTTGAGCGGGTCGGTGATCCAGACCCAGTTGGTGCCGCTCTGGTTTTGGTGATAGTGGACCTTGTACTCGTAGGTCTGACCAATCACGAGGGGAATCGTATATCGGTACTCATTCTCTGCCGCCACGTAGGTCATCTGCGACGGTGCGCCGGTGCTGATCTGCCCGCTGTTATTCGGTCCCCAGTCGTTGAACTCGCCGGGCAGGAAGGCGCGGACGACCGGGTCGATCTCGGGCGTGGTGAGGTCCGGCAGGAAGCGGAACGTCACGTCGAGCGAGCCTTGCGCGAGTGCGGCAGCGGGTGTGATTAGGAAAATGAGGAGGCAGAGTCGGTACAGCACAGGGATATCTTTCTATTGAAAATATGGAGCCTCAGTGCCCCCTCCATCCCCGCCCCGGTTGGAGCGGAGATGGGGGAAGCAGAAGCACTTCAGCGCGTCAGTTCAGCACGGTGAGGCGCTGGCTGAGGACGGTGGTGCCCACGCGAAGCTGGCCGACATAGACACCGCTGGCAAGACCCGTCGCGTCGAAGGTGACGCGGTAGGTGTCCGCCGTCTGGACGCCGTCGACGAGCACGGCTACCTGGCGGCCCATCAGGTCGTAGACCGCAAGGTGGACCTGTCCGCTCTCGGGCAGCGCGTACTCGAACGTCGTGGTCCCGACGAACGGGTTCGGGTAGTTCGCCCGAAGCTCAGCGGAGACTGGGACCACACCCGTCGGCTCGACGCCGACGGTGCTGTCGTCTTCGCCACCGCTACGGACAGCTACGACGGTCGGCGGGGTCGCCGTGTTGTCGATGAGCGCATAGGGGTCGTAGGCCTGCGAGAAGTCGCCGCCGGGGCCGTTCGGGCCGCTGTCGTCGTCGTAGGTGCCGTCGTTCCGAAGCACCGCGCCGAAGACCGAGCGGACGGTCTGCGAACCCGCCTCAATGCGGAAGTTCTGGTCCGCACCGAAGCCGCCTTCGTTGTCGAACCCATTGATGCCGTGCTTGCCGACTTGCAGCTTCGGCGTACCGGCGTCGTAGGTGTAGGTGATCGAGAAGACGGAGTCACCGGCTGCGGCATCGCCTTGCGTACCGTCGTCGAGAAGCTGGCGGGTGCCAATTGCCGCGAGGTCTTCGCCCCACGTTGCCCAGTCGGTCAGTCCATCGCCGTTGGCAACAGGACCGTTGATCCAGATACCGTCGATCTCTTCGATGTTCTGGCCCGTTTGGGTATCTGCTGGCAGGAGGCCATTGTCTTCGAGGAAGTAGTACGCCGGGCGAAGATCCACCTCGAAGACCACCGTGGCCGGCTCGGTCAGGATGTCTTCGTCCGTGACATCGTTGAAGAAGCGGAGGGGGACGTTGACTTCAGGAACCCCGTTGTTGTTCGCGTCTTCCTCATTGCCAGTCACCTCGAACATGCGGTCGGAGCCGGACTCCCAGCCATCGGGAGCGGCGTCCTCAGGTTCACCGATGATGAACTTGTAGGCTTGCATGCTCGGCACCGTCAGGTCGGCTTCAACCAGCCCCACGTAGATGTCGGGGTTCGCGGAGAGCGGTGCCAGTGTGTCGGCTGTCGTGTTCCATCCGTTCAGTCCGCCAGCGACGACCACGAGGTCGGTCTTCGGGTCGAATTCGCCGATCAGGATCTGGACCGACATGTCCACTTGGAAGACGACTTCGTAGGCCTCCGTCTCGACGTCGCACTGGTCTTCGATGCCGTCGGCCTTGAAGAAGTCAGCGACAGGCAGCGTTTCGGGACCGGTGACTTCGATCTCGCGGTTGCCGCTGCCCGTGTCTTGGTTGTCTTCCCAGCCGAGCGGGTCACTTGCCCAGAACTTGTACTCGATGGCACCATTGTCGATCGAGAGCGTGGTGCTGTAGATGCCGTCGTCGGCGGTAGCATCGCCATTGGTGCCGTCATCGCTGAGCGGGTCGGCGCCGGTGTCGAAGCCGTTGAACGTGCCGGGCACGCTGACAGCGTCCTCGGCCGGGTCGAAGGCGCAGTTTTCGATGGCGGTGTTCATGTCCACCTGGAAGACGATGTCACTCTGCGCCCAGGCCGGAACGGCCCCGAGCACGAGCGCCAACCCCAGGAGGAGATAGCGGGTAGCGTTTTGCATGGTGTGGTACCTCTGTTGGTTGGAGGAAAAAACCCAGCTACGAGGCCGGGGCCGTACAGTCTAGCTCAGAACGTCACCCCGACCGTGAACATCTGGGGGGTGCCGAACGGTTCGTAGTTCTGGAAGACGTAGTCGAAGTAGCCGCCCAAGCGGCGGTTGAGGCTGTACTGGAGGCCGAAGCCGACGGTCCAGCCGCCGTCCTCCGCCGGGCCGAACGCCTGACGCCATCCGCCCCGGATGAAGAGGAGGTCGCGCCACGCGTACTCGGCTCCGAAGTTGGCACTCTGGGCGGCATCGGACGGTGCGTTGCCGTCGACGGAGACCGTCACGCGCTGCTCGGCGGTCTGGAACGGCACGGCGGAGACGCCGACGCGGAAGAAGAGAGGCATCGCCCACTCATCCACTTCGAGGTTGGCGGCGTTGCGCGGGTTGTTACCGTTCTCGTCCGGTTCAATGTCGACCGCCCGCCGGAGGTCCGGGCCAGCAAGCTGCATGTCAGTCCCGAAATTGGTCATCGACATGCCGATGCGGATGCCCTGGAAGCGGGTGTCATAGAGGACGCCGAGGTCGAGCGCGAGGCCGTTGGCGGACTCGTTCCAGATCTGCTGGCGGACGAACTTGGCCGTCCCGCCGACCGAGAAGCGGTCGGTGAGCGCGCGGGCATAGGTGACGCCGACGGCGAGGTCGAGCGCGTCCCACAGTTCGCCCGTCCCGTCGGGGTTCTCGATGGTCGTCACCAGTTCATCGCCGTAGTCGAGCGCGATCACCTGAAGGCCGAAGTGACCGAGGTTACCCGCGTTGAAGACGAGTGCGGCGTGCTGGTGCCGCGAGTCCACGAACCAGTCAGAGTTGGAGAACTCGGCCCCGTTCGTGGTCATGTTCGAGATCGCCGCCGGGTTCCAGTAGAGCGCGCTGGGGCCTTGGGCCTGCGCTACCTGCGCGCCGCCCATCGCCGTCGCACGCGCCCCGATGCCGAGGCCGAGGAACGGGGCTGCCGTGGTGCCCACTTTGTCCTGCGCTTGGAGGGGCAGGGCCGCGAGGACGAGGAGCGCGGTGAAGAGTATCGCTTTTTTCATGGGGTTGTTGGGTTGATGCCGCTCGCCGTTCGGCGTTCGGCACTCGAAACTCGTCACTTAATGAGGGCCAGCTTGCCGGTCTTGGTGCCAACGTTCGGCGCTTCGACGTGGTAGAAGTAGACGCCGTAAGCCACATCGAGATTTTCGCGGGAGCGGAGGTTCCAACTCACCGTTCCGTCGTCGATGCCGCCCTCATGGCGGCCTTCCCAGATGAGGGCACCGCGCACGTTGTAGACCCGGACGAGGGCGTCCTTCGGCAGGTGGATGAAGTCGATCCGGCGTTCGCCGCGACCGCTGTTGATGGTCTGCGGGAGGGGGCGCTCCCACGAGGCGGCCGCCACGTAGGGGTTTGGCACCACGCGGATGCGGTCGAGTTGGGACGCAGCCTCGTCGTCATCTACTGTGGCAGCGATAGTCGAGAACGTGTAGGCGTCGCGCGGCGAGAACGGCTTGAACATGCCGATCTGGAACGTGTCGCCCTCGCCGGGGAACGCGCCCGAGACGTTGGTTGAGCGCGGGCGAATCTCGAAGGTCGGGACGAGGTCCGTTTTCGGGTTGTTGTCTACGTCCTCATAGATGAAGATGCGCTCGAAGGCGTCGAAGCGCCCATTGCGCGAGCTGGCACTCGGTTCGAAGAACGCGAATGCGGCTGGGCGGTCGAGCGTGACGTTGTAGACGGTGAAGTTGGTCTGTGTGGCGACAGCCGTCGGGGCCGCATTGCCAGTGCCGAGTCGGAAGCCGCCGATGGACTGGCCGACCAAGTCATCGTCGAAGCGGATTTCGTAGTCGAAGGGTACGAGCGTGCCTTGGAAGTTCCACTCGAAGCCGGGGATCACGTCGTTGATATTGATCCGACCGGCGAAGGGATCGAGCAGGCCTTGGGGATTCTCGAACCCTGTCCGGGCTGTGTCGAGCTTCGTCTCGTCGTTGTCGAACAGGAAGCGGATGCCGTCGAACACGGTAGACAACTCCTCATCAACAGGTGCTTCTGCGATGAGGTCGCCGCCGGTGCGGATGAAGAATCGGTCGGCCACCGGGCCGCCGTCGCTTCCGAAGGTCAGGTCATAGGAGCGGCCTACGTCGGCCATGCGCGGGTCGAGGATTTCGGCGCGAACGCTGCCTGTGGCGGAGCCTGCGGTCCGCTCGACGCCGCCCTCGATTTGGGCATCCTGATAGCCTGCTACTGGGGCATTCGGGATGACCTCGACCACGTTCTGGCCCGTAATGACCTCGCCGTCTTCTTGGACGGAGACAGCGAAGTTGTTCTCTGCCGGATAGAAGTCCGGTGAGCCACGGTCGTAGGCCGTGATCGCATAGTAGTAGCGCTGGCCGTTGTTCACATCGTCGTCCACAACCGAGTATTGCAGGCCGGTGTCATCACCGAGTGGGAAGGGGACGCCGCGCACGCGCGGGTCGCTGGAGGTGAAGGCTCCATTGATGCCGTTGTCGAGGTCGTACTGGAACTCGGCGACCTGGATCGCATCGTTGCCCGCGGCATCGGTGATGACTCCGCCGTCTCGGAAGAATGGGTCCGTGCTCTTGAAGATGCGGTAGCCTTCGAAGTCCTCACCGAGGATCGGGTCCACGGACTTTTCGGCAACCGCGTCCCAGAAGAGCGTCACTTGGCCGTCGCCCGGCACGGCGCGGAGGGTCGGGCGGTCCGGCGGGCGAGCGAACTGGTAGTTGCGGTTGTAGATCTCTTGGATCGTCTGCGTGTTGTTGGTGATGTCTTCGAGGTCATTGCCGAAGACGGTCGCAAGCGAGAAGCGGAGGGTCTGCCCTGGCTCCAAGCGGAAGTAGCCCGAGGAGAAGATGAAGTCGCCATCGACGCCGCCCGAGCCTTGCTGCTCGGCCAGTTCCTCGTTCGTGGTGAAGAAGCCGGGACTCATCGCCTCCCAAATCCGCTGGTCGTCATTCATTCGAATCGCGCCGGGCGGGTTGAAGTAAAAGAACGAGGACAGACCGACCTGATCGCTCTCGGTCACATCGAGGGCGTCGAAGTTCGGCTCGCCGGGGGTCGGCACCCCGTCGCCTTCGCCCTCGTCGGCGGTGCCCGCGAGGCCATCGGCTCCGACATCGTCGCTGTTGGCATCCCAGTCGCCGTCGTTGTCGATGCCGTCGTCGCGGGTCTCGTCGAGGAGCGGGTTGAGCAGGCCGAACGCCGTCGAGTCATTCGAGGTCGGGGTGCGACCTTCGATCGCACGCGCAAAACCGACGTAATCGGCGAAGCGGAGCGCGGGCAGGAATTCGATCTCGCCTTGGAGGTTCTGGGCGCGGCGCTCGAAGTGGAGGTTGATGTCTTCGTCGATGATCCCGTCGAGGTCGTCATCAATCAGGTTCTTCTCCGTGATGACAACTTCGCTGCCGACCGTCTGGCCCTGGATCGTGATCTGCGGCTCCAGGATCGTATCGCCAGGACGGACGGTGTAGCTCCGGCCCTGAGAGACGACCGTCGTCTCGCCCGAACCGAGGTAGACAATGGACCGCTCCCCGGTCTGGTCGTCGATCAGGATAAGCGGATCGCCTTCGGCGAGGGTGCGCGGCTGGAAGTCGCTCTGATCGAAGACGTTGTTCTCGCCTGCAAGCGAGAGCGGGATGAACGGCACGCCGTCGATATCCACGCCCAACTCGGTCAGCGGGTCGCCGTCGCCGTCGTCGTCGATGCCGTTGTTGCCATCCCCCGGACTTTCGAGGAACCCGTAGCCGACGTAGCCGACCTCTTGGTTCTCGTTGCCCGAGTTGTCGTCGTCCCACGAGTAGACAATCCGGTTGGCTTGGTCGAAGAAGGCAAGGTCGTCGTCCGAGTCGCCGTCGCCCCCGGCGAGGGTGCCGACCGTGAGACCGACCGCGACGCGGGGATAGGTGGTGGTGCTGGTGTTGGTGACTTCATAGAGCCAGAAGATGGCGTCCTCGGCGAGGAACTGGCTCCACTGGAGGCCGCGCACCTTCATCTCCAGCCCCATCCCGCCGCGCGCAGGCCGGAGCGAGTCCGCCACGAAGGACTCGAAGCCGAAGCCTTGCTCGCTCGTGATCTCCCGGTCGTTGTCGTCGTCCATCCAGAAGTAGGTCTCTAGGTCGGCGTTGAACTGGTCGCGTCCGAAGAAGCCGTTCCAGTCGGCCTCGCCGGTGGAGGGGTCGATCCACGTCGGCTGGTCGGGCCACTGGCTAGGCCATGTCTCAGGGGTAGTCGAGAGAGCGGGCCGGTCATTGGCTTCGACCTCGCCGGTCTCCTCATTGATGAAGGTGCTGGACGCGAAGCCGGGCTTGGCCTCGAACCCCCAGAAGATGCCGGACTGACCGGGTGGGCCGTCGGCTCCCGCGCGTGGCCCGCGCGTGGTGACGGTGTTGATGACGATCTGGTCGGGTTCGCCGTCGCCGTCGGTGTCCACCGGCACCTCGGCGGCGACCACCGGGAGCACGTCGCCGATGTAGAAGTCTTGAGAGCCTTTGGGCCAGTTACCTCGGATCTCACCGACTCCGCCGAGCAGGCCGTAGTTGAAGAAGGTCAGGGCGACTTCGTTGCCGTCCATGACGGCTTTCTTCTCGTGGATCCGGTCGCTGTAGAAGCTCGGGTCGAAGATGAAGTCCGGGAGGCCATAGCGGCCTTGGGCCTGTGCCGGGAGGACTACCGTGAAGGCAGCAGCGGCGAGCAGAAGAGTGGAGAGCGAGCGATTCATGGGCTAGACACTAGAAGTTGTAGCGGAGGCCGAGCACGACGCGGCGTGGCTGGCTGAAGAAGCCGGGCTGCACAAAGTTGCGGTTGAGAAAGGCCGGGTCGCCGACAAAGTTGTCGGCCACGATGTTGCGGTCGAGTGAGTAGGTGGCGCGGCCCGTGTTGCCGAAGACATCGTTCTCATTGCGCGTGTCGAGGAGGTTGTCCACCTTGGTGAAGACCTGGGCACTATGGCCTCCGCCGAGGGCAATGTTCTTGTAGGCCGTCAGGTTGATGTTGACCGTGGACGGCTTGGTCTCGGAGTTGAGCAGGAGGCGGCCCGGCACGCTGGAGCCGGTGCCGCCAGTCTGCTGTGCGGTGCGGCTCGGCGTGAAGGGTTGGCCGGAGCCGTAGCTCATCAGCACCCCGAATCCGGCGTCGAAGCGGGCGTTGTCATAGGTCAGCGAGGCCGCGACAGTGTGGCGCTGGTCCCAACTCGTCGGGAGGATTTGCTGCTCGATGAGGCGGCGGTCGGTCGCAGCAGCGGTGTAGGCCGCGTCCGGGTCCGAGGAGTTCGCGCGAGCCACCTGAAACGTGTAGTCCACGCCCGCGAACAGGCTCGATCCGATGCGCTGGTCGAAGCGCAGAATAATCCCACGCACGAAGCCGAAGTCGGAGTTGACGAGCCGCCCGTATCGGGCCGACGAGCCGGTGATCTGGATGGGGTCGGTGGCGGTGCCCGTCAGGTTGCGGATGTTGCGGTAGTATGCCGTGATCTCGACAGCCGAACTGGCGGTCAGCGTCTGCTTCAGTCCGATCTCGCCCTGGACCGTCTGCTCGGGTCGTAGGTTGGCGTTGCCGATCAGGCCGATCAGGCCGGAGCCGCCCGTGCCAAGGGCGAAGTAGGGGTTCTGGTAGAGCAGCTCGAAGTTCGGCGTCTGGAAGAATTGCCCGTAGGAGAAGTGGACCACGCCGCCTTCGGTGATCGGGAAGGCCACACCAAGGCGAGGCGAAACCTGGAACGAGGACTTGGCTGGCTCGAAGGCCTCGTCCGGCGTGAAGTTGGTGATGTTGCCCTCTTCGTCAAGGTAAAACTGGAACTCGCCGTTGACATCGTCGGCGGGGTCGAGAATCGGGTTGCCGTTCTCGTCGAGGATGGGGTTGCCGTCGGCACCGATGGGGAGGCCGTCCATATTGCGGACGATGACGCGGTTCTGGAGGAAGACCGCGTTGGGGTCCGTCGGGTCGCGGAAGACGACGCCGTTGGAGTTGAAGTAGTCGAAGCGCAGCCCGGCGTTGATGATGAGGCCGCCAAGCTCGACTTTGTCTTGGATATAGGCGGAAAACTCGACCGGGTTATACGAATAGGTTCCGTTGTCGAATACGCCCCGGAATCGGACGCCACCCGGCGAGCTGAGGAGGTTGGGTTCTTCGAGCACGAAGACCGTCTCGTCGCGGAACTTGAGTGTGTGATACCGCCCCTCCAATCCAATCTTGATGAGGTTGCTGCTGTTGATCTGGCTCGTGAGGTCGAACTTGGCGAGGGTCGTGTTGGTCGAGCGGAAGAACCGCTTGTTGTCGGTGCCGCCGCCGCGGAAGCCGCTGATGGCGTTGGAGAAGTCCTGCTCGAAGAAGCGGTTGTCACGGTAGCGCTCGTCGAAGGGGTCCTCGAACAGGTAGTCGTTGAACTCGGTGTAGTTGTTCGTGATGCCGAGGTCGTAGAAGGTTGAGTTCGAGAGCGTGTGGGTCCACTTGAGGTAGCCGCTGAGGGCTTCGCGCCGCTTCTGACGCTGGGCCTCGGGTCGGAAGAAGATGCCAAGTTCGTAGTCTTGGAAGTTCTCGCGGCTGGCGATGACGTTCGCCGCGAGACGCATCCCGCGCCCGAGTCGCGCCGTCAGTTTGGCCTGCCCGGACACCTTTTCATACGGGTTGAGCGATACCATCTCGCCGCTTCCCGAGCCGGTCGAGTCGATCAGACCGATCTGCGAGCGCAGGCTGTCCTCGGACACGACGAACCCGATGTCGTCCGAGCGGAACGTGTCTTGACCGAAGATCCAGCCGTCATTCTTGAAGTAACGCCCGCTCGTGAAGAAGAACAGCCGACCGGGGAGCACCGGTCCACCGAGGCTGCCTTCGACGTTCTGGACCGCCGCTACGCTGAGATCATCCAAGCCGGGGAAGATTGGCGTGTTGGGGAGCAACTCTTGCTCGCTCGTGAGATAGTCGCCGAGGAAGCTGTTGAAGCTGCCCTCGAACTCGTCGGAGCCGTCCTTCGTGACGACGTTGACGATGCCGGAAAGCGCTTGCCCGTACTCGGCGTTGAACGCGCCGGTGACGACTTGGGCTTCCTGCACCACGTTGTTCTCGATGGAGAGCGCGAGACCGCCGTCGTACACGTCGGTGACAGGCAGGCCATCGACCCAGTAGCCGACCTCGCCGATGCGTCCGCCGCGGAAGTGTCCGTCCACGACACCCGCCTGAAGCTCCACGACCTCGCCGAAGTTTTCTACCGGGAGTGCCAAGATCTCGTCGCTGGAGACGAAGGCGGTCGTCGCCGTGAGGTCTTTCTGCACCAGTGCCCGCTCGGCGGTCACGATGACCTCTTCGCCTTCGATGATGTCCTCTTGCAATTCGGCGTCCACGCGCGTCGTCACGTCAATGCTGACGCGGACACCTTCGACGCGGGTGTTGCGGTACCCGACAAAGGAGAAGATCACATCGTAGGTGTCAGGCCGGAGGCCGATGATGGTGTAGTCCCCATCAAAGTTGGTCGCGGTGCCCTGCGTGGTGCCCTCGATGAAGACGTTGACGCCGGGGAGCGGCTCGCCCGTTGCGGCGTCCGTGACCGTGCCAGTGACTTTGCCGTACTGCGCGACCGCCGTTCCGCTCAGGAACATGGCGAGGGCGAGCAGGGCAGTGAGGCGAAGGAGGGAGCGCGGGGCGGAGGAGAGGTCAGTCATGACATCGTGCGGTGGCGAAGAAGTCGCGTCGTTCAGGGGTAGGAAATAGAGGTCGGCTTGGGCACGGCATCGCCGTGTCTAGCCGTCAACGGGGAGGCCGGAATCGTCTCGGCGTGGCCGCACGTTTCGCGGGCCATGAAGTGAGCGGAGAAGGTGGTGTGGGAGACCGGGCGTTCGGCGTCGCCGAGACGCTGGATGAGCTTGTCGATGGCGAGCTTGCCCATCTCGTACATTGGCTGACTGAGCGTCGAGAGGCCGACGTAGGCACTGGTGCGGATGTCGTCGAATCCGACCACGGCGAGGTCATACGGTACGCTCAGGCCTGCATCGCGTGCGGCCCGGAGCGCGCCGAGGGCTTGCACGTCGGAGGCCGCGAAGACGGCGTCGGGCGGGTGGGGAAGCGCGAGTAGCTTCTGCATCGCAGCGTAGCCTGCCTCACGGGTGTAACCGTGCTGCTCGGTCTCTTCGCTGGTCACAATCAGGCTCGGGTCTACGGTGAGGCCCGCCTCGCCGAGCGCGGCTTCGTACCCCGCCCGACGCTCGACACCCGGCACGGACAAGCGATTGGGTGCAATCAGTGCGATGCGTTTGTAGCCGTGCTCAAGCAGATGGCGCGTTGCCGTCGCGCCGCCCTCGTGGTTGTCTACCGAGACGGAGTCAAAGTCCGGGTGGACCGAGTCCACAAGCACAGTGGGTAGGCCGCTGGCTTGGAGGCTCCGGGCGCGCTTCGAGGTCAGCGGTGTCGAGCAGAGGAGCAGGCCGTCGGCACGACCTCGCTGGACGGCGCGGCCCAACTGCGGGTCCACTTCTTCCGGCGAGCGGGAGGTGTAGACGAGGAGGTCGTAGTCGATCTCTGAGAGCCGGTCCTGTACGCCTCGGATGACTTCCATAAAGAAGTACGACGTCAGCATCGGGACGACGGCGGAGACCACGCGGGTGCTCTGGCGAGCGAGGCTGCGCGCTGAGACATTCGGTTCATAGCCTAGCTCTTCGGCTACGGCGAAGACACGCTCCTTGGTCGTCTCGGCGACGCGGGCGCGCCCGCTGAAGACGCGGGAGACGGTGGCGATGGAGACACCGGCACGCTCTGCTATGTCGTAGATGGTGAGGGCCAAGACGCTGTTTTCAGTAAATCCGTGTAAGCGCTTACATGGCTCTATAATATCATAATATTTTGTGCTACGCAACCCCCCTAGCCACAAACTTGGAAGCCGTTCCGAAGGGCACACCGAAAGACCCCTCCACCATACCACGCTTGGAACGGTCTATCTTCCCACAATCGGTACCTTTTGCCGCGCTCAATCTCGTTGCTTCTCATGGGAAAAGTCTCAATCCTCCGTGCATTCTGGAGCTTTCTGCGGGTCCGCAAGAAGTATTGGCTCGCCCCCATCGTTGTCGTGCTCGTTCTGTTGAGCTTGCTGATCGTACTGACGCAGGGTTCGGCGCTGGCCCCGTTCATCTACTCCCTGTTCTAGGATGAATGCGCTTCGCGTCATCGCCGAGGAGATCCGGGCGCTCGATACGAGTCGCCGTGCGCTTCGCAGCTTCGGCCTCGTTGTCGGCGGTGTATTCGTCGGGATCGCCGCTGTGATCGTGTGGCGCAGTGGGTGGGTACTCACGCCGTGGGGAATCGGCTTTGGCAGTGTTGGATCGGTGCTGATGCTGCTCGGTCTCGTTGTCCCGATGCTGCTGCGCCCCATCTATAAAGTGTGGATGGGGATCGCGGTGGTGCTCGGCTTCATCATGACGCGGGTGCTGCTGACGCTGGTGTTCGTCCTCCTCGTCGTCCCCATCGGTCTCGTCCTCCGACTCGTCGGCAAAGACCTGTTGCGGCTCCGGCTGGACCGGGAGGCTACATCCTACTGGCTGCCCCGTGAGTCTGCCGGCGGAGCCGAGCGCTTCGAGCGGTATTACTAGCGTGGCGGCAGGCTGGCGAGGAGTTGCTGCCCGCCGGTATGGTTCGGATAGAGGGCGAGGAGCGACGTGACTGTCTGGCGGGCCTCGTCGTAGCGACGGCTCAGGGCGTAGGCTCCGCTCAGG
Organism: Rhodothermales bacterium; assembly: GCA_028284265.1. GTDB lineage: Bacteria > Bacteroidota > Rhodothermia > Rhodothermales > JANQRZ01 > JANQRZ01. The sequence continues at coordinate 99,859 of JANQRZ010000018.1, read as the reverse complement.
TTGTAGAGCATCTGCGGATCGACCGCATCGAACGCCTTGGAGCGCTCCAGCAGCGCGATGGCTTCGGCAGTGCGACCCTGTTCGAGCGCGATGGCCCCGAGCATGGAGAGTGGGGTAGCCGGTTCTGGATCGAGCCGGGCGGCTTCTTTGAAGTAGCGCTCGGCCTCATCCAGTCGGCGGGCGCGGAGGTGGAGGCCGCCGAGGCCGAGGTGGGGTTCGGCTAGCATCGGGTACGACGCCACCATCGCCTCGCGGGCCTGTATGGCAAGGCGGTTTTGGCCCTCTTGTTCGTAGTACGTCGCCAGCCGCTCGGTCGCTTCCAGCCACGTCACCTCGGTGTTGTAGAGCGACTGCACGATTCGGTCGAACTCGGTCCGCACGGTCATCGTGTCGAGGTTGCGCTTGGGCGCGTCGCGGGGCTGGAACGGCCAGCCGCCGAGCAGCTTCCGCACGCGGAGCACCCCGACGAGTGAGTCGGCAGGCGTGAGGAGCAGGGTCTGGCGGGCGATGTTGTCGGGGACGGCTTGGGGCCAGTCGCCGAGGAAGCGCGTCTCGCGGAGCGTGTCGTAAAAAGCGTCGGCGATCAGGAAGTAGCCATCGACGGTCGGGTGGAGGTGCTCCAGCATGTGCTCCTGCCCGACGATCCCGCCCGGTGCGGCCCGGCGGATCGCGGCTTGGGCATCGACGAGCGTTGCCCCGTGCTCGGCGGCCTCGTCGCGGATGATCTGGTTGAAGGCCTCGGGGGCGCGGAAGCGAAGCGCGTCCCGGTCGCGCGCGGCGACGTAGGCTGTCTGTGCCGAGGCAGTGTCGCCTGCCGCCTCGCGTGCCCGACCGAGCGCGTAGAACCCATCGGCGGCGAGCGAGTCCATCTGGGTTGCTTCCTCCAGCGTGGTCCGGGCCACCTGCGCCTCGCCTCGCCCTAGAGCCTCGACGCCTGATCGGTACGTGCGCTGCCACGCGGCCTCGTCAGTGTCGTCGGCGAAGACGGTCTCGAAGGGGCGCTGGTCGCGCTCATTCGAGGCAATCGTGGAGACGAACACGGGGATGCCTGACCGGTCGTATTTCGTCAGTAGGTCGGACAGGTTGGACCTGAATTGCTGCAAGCCTAGCTCATATTCTGGTGAGCCGTAGGGGATGACCTGCTCGCCGACCATCCGCGCCATCAGCGTGCCTTGTCCGCTGCCCTCTGCTTCGCCACCAACGAGGCCGACGGCCCCAGAGAGTCCGGCTCGAAGAAGCTGGACGGTGCGGAAGCGCCGGAGCCGGAGGTAGGTGTTGACCAAGCCCCGGAACGAACCGAGCGATTCCGTCGAGCCGACGCCGAGCGCGCCGTAATACTCGTTGTGCCCGGCGTAGATCAGCACCGCGTCGGGCTGTTGGGCGATGATCTCGTCGGCGAAGTCGAGGAGCGTGTAGGAGTTGACCGCCGCCATCGCCGTGTTGACGACCTCGATCTTCCGGTCGGGGAACGTCTGCTGGAGGCGATGTTCCAGCATCCGCGAGAACGCGCCGCCGTGGTAGAACGGGAAGCCTGCCGCCGTCGACCCGCCCTGGACGAAGAGGCGCACCTCGCGCTCGGACTTCTCGGCGTCGAACACATCGTGGAGCGCGGTCGGGACGTTTTCCTGCTGCGCGAAGTAGCGCCGGGCCACCTCGCGGTTCTGGACGAGATACTCCGGGTAGCCCTCGATGGGGATGAAGAGGGGGTAGTCGTCGCCGTAGCCACCGAGCCGGAGGCCGCCTTCGAGGAGCACGAAGAACAGCACCGGGATCAGTAGCATCAGGCCGGTGAAGACCAGCCGCTGCGTTCGGGGTGGCGTGGCGGAGAAGGCGTCGGACATGCGCGGGGCGAGCGGTGAAAAGACGGCGTAAGCTACGCACCCACCAAACCGCCTGCCGTCTCGTTCGTACAATCAAACACTAACGCAGCCCCGAGGCCATGCCCGCGCCGATCTATCTCGACTACAACGCGACCACGCCCGTCGATCCCGCCGTCGTGGAGGTGATGCTGCCAACGCTCACCGAGCACTTCGGCAACCCGTCGTCTGACGGGCACGCTTTCGGGTGGGTGGCAGACGAACTGGTGGTGCAGGGACGCGAGCAGATCGCTGCCGCGCTGGGGGCGCAGCCGGAGACCATCGTGTTTACCTGCGGTGCGACGGAGGCGGTCAACCTCGCCATCTGTGGGGCCGTCGAGGCGTATCGTGGCAAGCGAGACCATATCGTCACCGTTGCCACCGAGCACAAAGCGGTGCTCCAAGCCTGCGAAGTCGCCGAGCGCGATGGTGCCCGTGTCACCGTACTCGGCGTCGGCCCAGATGGCCTACTTGACCTTAACGAACTCCGCGCTGCCATCACCGATGAGACGCTGATGGTCGCGGTGATGTGGGCCAACAACGAGACCGGCGTCATCCAGCCGATCCACGCCATCGCCGAGATCGCACACGAGCATGGCGCGCTCATGATGACTGACGCGACGCAGGCCGTCGGCAAGGTGCCGATTGACGTTGACGCGGCGGGCGTCGATCTGCTGGCGTGCTCGGGGCACAAGTGCTACGCGCCGAAGGGCGTTGGCGCGCTCTACCGGCGTCGGCGGAAGCCGAGGGTCCGGCTCGCCCCGATGATCGTCGGCGGCGGGCACGAGGACGGGCTGCGGAGCGGGACGCTCAACGTGCCCGGCATCGTCGGGTTCGGCAAAGCCGTGGAGATCGCGGTCACGCACTCGGACGACGAAGCCTCGCGCCTCGCCGCACTCCGCGACCGGCTCGAAGGCGCACTCCTCGACCGGTGCTCCGACGCCCGCGTCAACGGCACGACTGAGCACCGCCTCCCGAACACGACCAACATGGTCTTCCCCGGCGTCCGAACCCGCGACCTCCTCCCGGCGATGCGCGGCGTCGCCGTTTCGACTGGCAGTGCCTGCCAGACCAAAACCGCCAAACCGAGCCACGTCCTCACCGCGATGGGTCTGAGCGGTGCCGATGCCTTCGCCTCGGTTCGCTTCTCCGTGGGGCGCTTCACCACCGAGGCCGAGATCGACCGCGCTATTGAAGAGATCGCTGCTGCTGTTGAAAAGATTCGCACTGAACCCGTTACCGTCTGACTTATGGACATCGTCAACCGCGTCGCCGAGAGCGACATCACCACGTACAACTTGGAAGACTTGTGGGACGGCAAGCCGGTGGTCGAGTTCGACCTCGCGCCGATGCTTGTCGAGGGCCTCGTGCTGCGCGAGGTGCCATTCCGCGAGGCCGTGAAGGCGCACGACTGGAGTCAGTATGAAGGCCAGCACGTCGCCATCTTCTGCTCGACCGATGCCATCATCCCGACGTGGGCGGCGATGCTCATTGCCTCGAAGCTTGACGGCATCGCCGCTTCGGTCGCGCATGGTCGGACGGCGGACCTGCTGCGGGACCACTTCACGCGAGCACTCGACCGGGAGGACTGGAGCCAATTCGAGGGCAAGCCGGTCGTCATCAAAGGGTGCGGCAGCAGCGTCGTCCCAGCGAATGCCTACCTGATCGCGACGCAGAAATTGCAGGGTGTGGCGAAGAAGCTGATGTACGGCGAGCCGTGCTCGTCCGTCCCGCTCTGGCGCAAGCCGACGGCCAAGCCCGCCGGGGCAGTGGCAGCGAAGCCGGTCGGTGTCAAGCCCGTCGGCTTGCCGAAGCGGAAGGCATAGGATGGCCTACACGATTGACCTCACCGGGCGGCACGTCCTCGTCACCGGGGCCAGTCGCGGGATCGGACGCGCCGCCGCCCAAGCGCTCGCCCAAGCAGGCGCGACGGTCGGTGTGCATTTCCACCGCAACGAAGCTGCCGCCCGCGACCTCGCCGCCTCGCTCGGGCACGGCGCACAAGTCTTCCAAGCCGACCTCGCCGATGCGAGTGCCGCCGAACGACTCTTCGCCGAAGCCGTCGAGGCGTTTGGCCGAGTCGATGTGCTCGTCAATAACGCGGGCATCGCCGAGGGGGCGGCGATGGGGGCGGACACAGTAGAGTGGCTGGACGTGTGGGAGCGGACGATGGCGGTGAACCTCCGGGCGGTCGGGGTGCTGTGTCGGTCGGCGGTGCGGCACTTCGCGGAGCGAGGCGGTGGGCGGATCATCAACGTGGCGAGCCGGGCGGCCTTTCGGGGCGACACCCCGGCGTATCTCGCCTACGCCGCGAGCAAGGGCGGGATGGTCGCCCTCACGCGGTCACTGGCGCGGGGACTTGGTAAGCAGGGTATCGTCGCTTTCACCGTCGCGCCGGGATTCACGCGGACCGACATGGCGCAGCCGTTCATCGAGCAGTATGGCGAGAGCTACGCGACGAGCGACCTCGCGCTCTCCCGAATGACCGAACCGGACGATATCGCTCCGACCATCGTATTCCTCGCCAGCGGTCAGATGGATCACGCCACCGGCTGCACCATCGACCTCAACGCGGGGAGCTACGTGCGATAACCAAGCACCAAAAAGCCCGCCCCTGCAAGCGCAGAGGCGGGCGTCAGGCATCGCCTGAGAGCGGAGGGAGAGGGATTCGAACCCTCGGTACCCAGAAGGGTACAACGGTTTTCGAGACCGTCCCGTTCGACCACTCCGGCACCCCTCCGCGCCAAAAGTACGCACGCGGCAAGGGTGCTGTGAACGAAGGCTTGTTAAAGACGACCTCCCGTCATCGGCCTACCGGGCCGAGAGTGAGACCGAGCCGCTGCCAGTGCGAATCCGCATCGGCGTGCCGCCACCACCGATCCGGCCCTCCGCGCTGCGGTCCTTGATCTCCCCTGCGAACTGGAAATTGCGGTCGATGCGGATCGAGCCGCCGCGAATGTCGATGTCGGCAGCGAGAGACGAGGGGGCGCGGAGGCGGACGCCGCCGCTGCCGGTATTGATATCAATGCGGCCCGGCTTGACGAGGTCGGCGCGGAGGTCGCCCGACGAGGTAGAGACTTGGAGGTTGCCTTCGACATCGCCGAGCGAGACATCGCCCGAGGATGTGCTCACCTCGACGTTGCCGCCGACCGAGCCAATCGAGAAATCGCCCGATGAGGAACTGGCCTCGAAGCCATCGACGTCAATACGGTTCACGTCGAAGTCGCCGGAGGAGGTACTGAACGAGACCGCCGTGCCCCTGATCGTATCCATGTCGAGATCGCCGGAGGAGGTGCTGGCCTCGACGTTACCCTCGACCCGATTGGCTTCGATGTCGCCGGACGAGGTGGAGACGGAGAGTGAGCCGCGCACGGTGCCAAGCTCGATATCCCCGGAAGACGTGGAGATGGAAACCCCTCCTTCGATATCCCGAACCTCGATATCGCCTGATGAGGTGCCGATGCTCAGGTCGAGCCGCTCGGGAGCCGTAATCACGATGTCGAACGACGCGCGGTTGTTGCGCCACCACCCGTTGCCTTCCCGCTCGGTCTTGACGACGAGGCGGTCGCCTTCGCGCTCGACACGAAAGTTCAGTCGCTCGAAGCCTTCGTCCATGTTGCGTCCGCGCCCGAAGACTTCGACGCGGGCTTCGTTGCCGGAGCCGGTGCGGAGGTAGATGTCGCTGCTGCTAGTGGCGACGGAGAGTTCGTCCCCGGCGCGGAAGGCGTAGGACTCGTCGAAGACCTTGTCGCCGGATTGAGCGAGGCAGGGGAGGGCGAGGGCAAGCAGCAGGAAGAGGGGGAAAGCGCGTGTCATGGCGGTGCCGGTTGGAGAGCAGAAGGATGGCGGCCCTACGGGCGGTGGTGCTAAAAAGTTACCCGGCCCGGTGCTGTACACCTCTCCATCAAAGACCGGGGGCACCCCTCGCCTAGCGAAGAGGTGCCCCCGTACAACCAGAAATCAGCCGTCCGTTTGGCTTCGGCACAGGCTACCGTACCAGCAGCAAACGGCCCGTCTGAACCGCCGCGCCCGCCGTGAGTCGCCACACGTAGATACCGGTCGGCAGTGATTCGCCTGCGAAGATGGCGTCGTGGACACCCGCTTCATGCGTCCCCTCGGCGAGGGTCGCCACGGAACGGCCTAGTACATCGTAGACTGTGAGGTGGACCTCGCCCCGCTCGGCAACATGGTAGCGCAGCGTCGTCTGCCCGCTGAACGGGTTGGGATACGCCTCCAGTACGCTCGTCGCAGCCGTGGCGTGCGAGGTGGCACTGGCTAGGGCATCCTCTGGCGTCACGCGGCGGACATCGAGGGCGAATGGGCCATCCGCGAGCCGCGAGCCGCTCTTGCTGAACGTGAAGTCGTCCGAGTCTTCGACCTCATCGGGATAGCTCGTGCCGATGTAGGCGCGCAGCGTGTACGTCCCGCTCGGAGCACCTCGCGGCACGTTGCCGCTGAACGACAGGGTGGCGTTTTGCCCCGGCGCAAGCCCGATGGTGCTGCGCTCAATCGGGCTGCCGTTGTACACGTTGCCGTTGGGCAGGATAGCATCCACCCAGTACTCCCCGTTGAAGCTCGCCCCTGAGGGGTTGGAGAATGCGAGGTCAAACGTAACAGTGCCGCCGCCAGATGGGACGGGCGATCCGCTCGTGATGGTGCCCTCGACGGTCACGGCAGCCGGGTCGGCGTAGAAGGCGGCAATCGTGGCGGCGGTCTCGTCGAGCACGCGGGCGTTGTCGCGCGTCGATATGTCGCCGAGGGGTTCGCCGAAGTAGTTCACGTCCGGGTTCGACCAGCGCGCGACGCGGGTGGTGCTGCCGGGGCAGCCGTAGGACATGATGGTGCGCCAGTTACCCGGCGCGTAGCACTTGCCGTGGCCGTAAGGAAAGGGGGAGGTCGAGCCGTCGATCTCGGTGTTGTGCCGAGCGCCTTGAAGGTGGCCGAACTCGTGGCCGAAGGAGTAGTAGCCCGTCGCGCAGGACTGCGTCGTGACCTGGAGAGCGTCCTCCGGTCCGTCGGCTAGGATGCCGTTTGCCCGTCCGCAGAGGAAGCTGTTCTGCCCCACGATCATCCCGACCATGTCGGCCCCATACTCGGCCCGCAGGCCGGGGATTTCGTCGTGGAAGCCGTCGCTCGGGTTTTCCATCCGGCTCAGAGTGGTCGAGAAGCTGCTCGACCCGTTCTGCGGGGTCTGGTAGGTGTAGGCCAGTTCGAGCCGGACGTTGACGTCGCTGTCGGCATAGCCTTGATTGGTCTCGGCCATCGCAAGCTGGACGAGACCCACGATGTCGCCGACCTCGGAGGCAGCGCGCGGGGTGTAGGGGACGAGCACGCGCTGAATGACGGGACCGCCTGCGAGCGGTGAAGAGGATCCCTCAATGGCAGGCACGGCGCGGCGCTCGGCAGCAGCGTGCTCGACGGCTTCCCAGTCATCGGGGTGGTCGATGAAGCGGCTCTCGTCGACTCGGATGATGGCATGGAGACCACCTGTCAGCGGGCGAATGTTGTAGAGTTGGCCTCGGAGGCGGACTGTGCCTGTGAGCGCACCCTCACGCTCCACGATGATGGCGTGGGTGTCGGTCTCGTCGCTACGAAAGAACAGCGTCTGGCCGGTGTCCGCGCGCTCGGTGCGGGCGCGTTGCAGCGTGACCGACGTGCCGGGTGCGAGGTCGAACGTGACCAATGACTCGGACAAGGACGCGAGGCTGGCTTCGGCGACCCGAACGTCCGCAGGCGTGGCGAGGGCTTCAGCATGGCCGAGCAATTCAGCCTGCCGCGCTGTCAGCGTGGTGCGGTCGGCGTCGGTGAAGAGGCGCGCCTGCGCGTGAGCGAGAGTCGGGGAGAGGAGAGCGAGGACGAGCGCGAAGCGAAACAGCATGGGATCGAGGCTAGCGAACGAACAGGACGAGGGGCACACATCGCAATGTGTAGCTCAATGTACGGCCTTTCGCTCGCCTGCCAAGAAATACGCTGTTTAAAACGTCGTCCCGTCCACCTCCAGATCCTCGATGCCAGAGGAGACGACGGGCTTCTCCTCGGCGGTCTCCCACGGAATCGCAGGCCACCACGGCTCGGTGGGCACCGCATTGGGCCTGATGCTCTCGCCGGGGCGCGGGAGGGCGACCTCAATACCCAGCGGCTCCGCCGCGACGAGCAGGCGCTCGATAGGCTCGGTCCAGCCGTGCGTCGAAAGATCGAAGAGGCCCCAATGAACCGGCACGAGCAAGCCCCCCCGTACCATCTGATGAACCGCCACAGCCTGCTCAGGGCCGAGGTGGACATCGGCCCAAGCTTGGTTGTAGGCACCGATCTCGATGAGCGACAGGTCGAACGGCCCGAGTCGCTCACCGATTTCCGCGAACTCCGGCGCGAGCGCCGTATCGCCGGTGTAGAACAGCCGGCGGCTCTGCCCGACGAAGGCCCAACTCGACCACAGCGTCGCGTCGCGGTCATTGAGCGAGCGCCCGGAGAAATGGCGCGACGGGGTGCTGACCAATCGGACATCGCCCAGGCTGATCTCGTCCCACCAGTCGAGTTCCGTGATCCGGCTGGCCTCCACGCCCCAGTATTCCAAGTGCGACCCCACGCCGAGTGGTACGATGAACCGGGGCGCTTGGTCGGCGAGCGCTCGAATGCTCGGCTCATCGAGGTGATCGTAGTGGTCGTGCGAGATGACAATGGCGTCGAGCGGGGGGAGGTCGGCCATGTCAAGCGGCGGTGCGTAGAACCGCTTCGGGCCGAAGAGCGAACTCGGCGAGGCGCGCTCCCCCCAGACCGGATCGACCAGCACGCGCACGCCCTCCAACTCGATGAGGAGTGTCGAGTGGCCGAGCCACGTCACGCGCAGGCTGTCCACCGGCTCGGCAAAGTCCTCGGCGGTGCGTGTCACGACCGGGAGTGGGGCGGCAGGCAGTCGGTAGTCACTTCCGCCAAAGAAGAACTCGCGGGTCGTGGAGAGCGACATTCCTGTGAGGAGGGTCGGGAGCGTGTTGACGAAGTGTCCGTCGCGGTACTGCGGCGAGCGCTCAATGCGGGCGAGCCGTTCGCCGGAGGGTTTCGAGCCGAGAGCGGACCAGACGTTGAGCATAAGAAGCAGGGTGGCGAGGAGAAAGAGCGCGAGTACGACGCCGACGATGCGCGGCCAGCGGCGGGACGGTCGGGCCGAAGTGGCTGGGTTCGGTTGAGGCACGAAGCGAAGCGAAGAGTGGGGATAGGAACGCGATGAACGCCCGTGGCCTGTACAGGATTTGGACTTTTTCGAGAACCAGCAGGCGTCATGCGAGTAGGGCGGCACCGTGAAGAGAAGGCTGGCCGACTGGCTGTCATTTATGAGTCACTTCATTTATGAAACGCCATCGGAACGCCGATCTTCCCTCTGCACGTCCTAATTCCCACGCAAAACCCACCTACGACCATGCTCAAACGCTTTTTCCTTTTCGGCTTCCTCGCCTTACTCGTTCCCACCATGACCGCCTGTGACTCTGAGGGCGACGGTGATGGCAACGGCAATGGCGGCGGAGGCGGCAACAACGGCAACGGTACGCTGACGGCTACCGCCGATGGTAGCAGCTTCCAGTCCGAACTCGTCGTCTTCACGTTCGAGAGCGGCGTACTCGCTATCAGTGGCATCACGAACGCGGACGGTTCCGATGGGTCTACTCAGCGGCAGATCCTGCTCACGGTTCCCAACGCCGCCGTGGGTACGTTCAACATCGGGCCTAGCAGTGCGGGCACGCAAGCGATCTACGTCAACGCACAGAGCACAGACCCCACCGAGATTGCGATGAACACCTACACGGCCAACTTCATCCTTGGTAGTGGGCAGATCGTGATCAACGAACTCTCGGCTTCGGGAGCCTCGGGCACGTTCTCCTTCACTGGGGCGAACACGAGCGGTGGAACGGCGCAGGTCACGAACGGCCAGTTTGACGTGACGAACTAAGCCCTACGGTTTAGCTTGACTCTAGCGGGGCTGTTCACACCGAGCGGCCCCGCTTTTTTATCGAACGACGGCCCCCGGCTCGCTGTCGGAGGCGAGCACCGGCGTCAGGCGACCCTCGCGGTCCTCGGCCATCAGGAGCATCCCTTGGCTCTCCAACCCGCGCATCGTCCGGGGTGCGAGGTTGGCGACGACGATGACGTGCTTGCCGAGCAAGTCCTCCGGCGTCATGTGCTCGGCGACGCCCGCGAGCACCTGCCGGGTCTCATAGCCGAGGTCTACCTCCACCCGGAGCAGCTTGTCCGCGTTCGGGTGCGCCTCGGCGACGGTCACGCGGCCGACGCGAAAGTCGAGCTTGGCGAAGTCGTCGAACTGGATGGTGTCTTTCACTGGCTCATAGGGCGGCCCCTCGCGTGTGGCCTCCGCCGCGCGGGCTTCGAGCTTGGCGCGCTGCGCCTCAACGAAGTCGTCCTCGATCTTCTCGAACAGGATCGCGGCCTCGCCGAGGGCGTGTCCTTCGGTGAGGAGGGCCAGTCCGGCAGCGTCCCAACCAATCGTGCCGGGCGTCCCATTGGGCGCACTCGGGCAGACGTTCGACAGGTTCAGCATTGTGCGAAGCCGGGCCGCTGAGAGTGGCAGGATCGGGTCCATCAGCACCGACAGCGACGCGCAAAGCTGGAGGCAGACGTGGAGCGTGTTCCGCATCGCCTGCGGGTCTGACTCCCGCGTTTTCCACGGCTCGGTATCGTTGAAATACTTGTTGCCGAGCCGAGCAAGGTCGAGCGTCGCGTTCACGGCCTCGCGGGTGCGGAATCCCTCGTAGGCCGCGCCGATTTTTTCGGGGTACTCGGCGAGGGAATCGAGTACGGCGCGGTCGGCGTCGGTCGGGTTCTCCAGCGGCGGCACCTTGCCGTCGGCGAAGCGGTGGGCGAAGGTGAGGGTCCGGTTCACGAAGTTGCCGAGCACGTCGGCCAGTTCGCCGTTGACGCGGTTCTGAAAGTCAGCCCATGCGAAGTCGGCGTCCTTCGTTTCGGGCAGCGTCGCGGCGAGGGCGTAGCGGAGGAGGTCCGGCCCGCCCGCGAAGCCGTCGAGGTCGTCGAGGGCATCGTGGAGCCAGACGGCCCAGCCCCGGCTCGTCGAGAGCTTACGGCCTTCGAGGTTGAGGAACTCGTTGGCGGGCACGTTGGCCTGCAGCACCCACTGCGGATCGGGCGCGGCGTCATTGTGCGCCATGAGCAGGGCCGGAAAGATCAGCGCGTGGAAGACGATGTTGTCCTTACCGATGAAGTGGATCAGGCTCGTGTCGCCGTCTTGCCAGTAGCGCCGCCACGCGTCGGGATCGCCTTGCCGCTCGGCCCACTCCTTCGTCGCCGAGATGTAGCCGATGGGCGCATCGAACCAGACGTAGAGCACTTTGCCCTTGGCGTCTTCGACGGGCACCGGCACGCCCCACGGGAGGTCGCGCGTCATCGCCCGGTCCGTCAGCCCGGAGGCGAACCAACTGCCGACCTGCCCGCGCACGTTCGGTTTCCAGTCCGGGTGCTCGGCGATCCACGCTTCGAGCCGGGGCTGGAGGTCGCCGAGCGGGAGGTACCAGTGCGTCGTCGAGCGGAGTTCGGGGACGGCATCAGTGAGGGCGCTGCGCGGGTCGATCAGTTCTTTCGGCGAGAGCGAGGAGCCGCAGTTCTCGCACTGGTCGCCGTAGGCATCCTCGTAGCCGCAGACGGGGCACGTCCCGCGCACGAATCGGTCGGCGAGGAAGAGGCCCGCCTCGGGGTCGTAGAGCTGTTCCTCCGTGCGCTCGGTGAAGACGCCTGCGTCGTAGAGGGTGCGGAAGAAGGCTTGGCTCGTCTCGCGGTGCGTCGCCGAGGTCGTCCGCCCGTAGTAGTCGAAGCTCATCCCGAAGCGCTCGAAGCTCGCCTCGATCTGCGCGTGGTAGCGGTCCACGATGTCCTGCGGATCGACGCCCTCCTCACGGGCACGGAGCATGATTGGGACGCCGTGCTCGTCGGAGCCGCAGACGTAGACGAGGTCGCGGCCCTTGAGGCGCTGGTAGCGGCAGAAGAGGTCCGCCGGGAGGTACGCCCCGGCGAGGTGGCCGAGGTGGAGCGGCCCGTTGGCGTAGGGGAGCGCGGAGGTGACGAGGTAACGGTCAGCCATAGTTCGGGGGCAGTCGAGAGGGGCGAAAAGCTACGGTGGGCAGGTCTGGGAGGTCCGGCTCGGCTGCGAAGGTTTGGGAAGGAATGCATCTAGCGCGTCCCATCGCTTTTCTGGGAGTATCGCATGGGGTATACTGCGCGCTGCCTCGTCGCTGAAGACAAGGCACTCGCTGTGCTCTCTCACCCGCTGGGGCCTTGCCCCGCCCGCCCATATGTCCAAACGTATCCTTCTCTCCCTCCTCGCTGTGCCCCTGCTACTCGCCGCCTGCGAGAGTGCGCCCGACACCGGCGACCTCGACACCCTCGACGAGCAGATGGCCTACATCATCGGTTTCGGGTTCGGCTCTGACCTCAACGAGCAACTCGGCGTCCAGGATGTCGAACTCGACCGTGACCTCATCCTCGCCGCTGCTCGTGAGGGGCTGCGCGGCGACACGATGCGGTTCTCGGACGACGAGATCAACACGATCATGCGGGCCTTCCAAGACACGCTCATGGCCCAGATGACGCGCTCAAACGCGAGCGAGGGGGAAGCCTACCTCGCCGACATCGCCGAGCAGGACAGCATCGAGACAACCGAGAGCGGCCTGCTCTACAAGGTGCTGCGCGAGGGCGAGGGCGAGTCGCCCGCGATGGGCGAGACCGTTGTCGTGAACTACCGGGGCACGCTCCCGGACGGTACCGTCTTCGACTCGTCCTACGACCGAGGCCAGCCGCAGCAATTCCGCGTCGGCGAGGTGATTCCGGGGTGGAACGAAGCGCTGCAACTCATGAAGCCGGGGAGCCACTGGATGCTCTATATCCCGTCGGACCTTGCCTACGGCGATCAGGGTCGCCCGCCCATCGGCCCGAGCCGCGCCCTCACCTTTGAGGTCGAACTGATCGACGTGATCGCGGCGGAGGAATAGCCCCGGCCGTTCGGCTTATAAGCCAAACAGGTCAACAAAGTCGCGGCGCTGCTCGCCCCCGCCGAGCATGAGCAATTCAGCATCGGGGGTGAGCACCGTCGAGGCCGACAGGTCGGTCGTGACCTCGCCGTTTTCCTGAAGGGCGATCACCGTCAACCCGGTCTGCGCGCCGATGCCGGTGTCGGCGAGCGCCTTGCCCTGAAGCGAGCGCGGCGTCGGGACGGAGAATAGGTTGATCCCTTCGCCGAGGACGATCAACTCCTTGCCCTTGATGATCGAGAAGACGGCTTCGGTGCCGAGTGAGGCATAGCTCAACACGAAGTCGGCCCCGGCCCGGTGGATGGCCTCGACGTTGCGCTCGTGCGTGATCCGGCTGACGATGCGGATGTCCGGGTTCAGCTTGCGGCAGTACGAGGCCAGGTAGATGTTGACCGCGTCGTCGTTGGTGGTGAGCACGACCGACGGAGCTTGCAATACTCCGGCTTTGTCGAGCAGGTAATAGTCCGCCGCGTCGCCTGCGAAGACCTGGTCGCAGACCGTATCGAGTCGCCCGCACAGCGTCGCGTCGCGCTCGACGAGGTGGACCGGGATGTCGCGTGCGCTGAGTGCCCGCGCTGCCGCTGCGCCCACCCGCCCGCCGCCGATCACGACGACCGGGTTCGGGTTGACGCTGTAGATCATGAAGAGGTCGTCGAGGGCTGCCAACTGGTCCTCGGTCCCGACCACAACGAGGACGCTAGACGGGCCGAGGGGCAGGTCCGGTCGGGCGGGGAGCAGCGTCCCGCGCTCCCACACTCCGACGATGCTGACGCCCGAGATCTGGCGCAGCCGCGTCTCGCGGATCGTCTTACCCGAGAGCGGTGTGTGGTGAACGGGCAGTTCGGCGACGAGAAGGTTCTCGTACTGGCCGATGGGGTAGGCTTGGGTGTGCTGCGCGTTGACGCGGTTGGCGAGTTGCTCGCCGAGCCACTGCTTGAGCGGGAGGACGTGCGTGGCACCGCTCAGTTCGAGGATGTCGATAGAGTCCTTGGCGCTCGCAATCGCCACGACGGTTTCGTCCGGCTCCACCTCGCGGACGGTGAGGATGATGTTCGTGTTGACCGTGTCCTCGCGGTTGGCGAGCACGAGGCGGGCGCGGTCCAGTCGGAGCGCCTCGTAGGTCGCCTTGCTGTCCACCTCGCCCGCGATCACCGAGATGCCGTCGAGGTGGTAGTTGGCTGCGACGCTCGGGTCTTCTTCGAGCACGAAGTAGGGGATATCCTCCTGCTCCATCCGGCGGATCAGGCCGGGCGCAATCGAGTCGTAGTCGCAGATCACGACGTGCCCGTCGGTGTCCGGCGGCACGGCGCGCGGGGCGCGCATGCGGACCTGCGTCTCCAGCCACGGTGCGTAGAAAAACCGGATGAACGCGAACGGCAGCACGATCAAGAGCAGCACGATCCCGGAGAGCAGGACGAGGATACTGAAGAGCCGCCCGAGGTCGCTGTGGAAGGTGATGTCGCCGAAGCCGAGGGTGCTCATCACCGTCAGCGTCCAGTAAAACCCCGTCACCCATGAGTGGCTCTCGCCCTCGTAGAGCATCACGAAGTGGAACACCACCGCGTAGACCACGATCACGGCGGTGATGAACGCGACGTACTTCAGCAGCGACCGCACGTTGCGCCGGACTTTGCGGTCGCGGAAAAAGTAGGAGAGCTGGACGCTGACGAATTTCATGGCCTGCGAGTGCTGGACGAGGCAGTATAACGCTGGCCTTCGTTGCACAGGGCTATCCTACCACGAACACCGCGACTCACCATTCGAGGACGAGATCGCGGTGCCCGAGCCAGCCGCCCTCGCCATCGGGCGTGAGATCGAGGATGCCGGAGCCGCCGCGTAGTTGCTGGCGGTTCCGGTAAGCTGAAGTGATATACGGGTCGTCCTCGAACACAAAGTCGTCGATGTAGTACGGGCGGCGCTCCGGCTCTTTGACGTAGACATGGATGTGGGCGGGCAACCCGGCGTCCGGGTAGGGCGCGGGTTTGATAGTTGTGACCTCGTAGCGCCCCGCCTCGTTGGTGGCGAGCCAGCCTTCAATCATGCCGTCGCTCCGCCCGCCGCGTGCTGTACTGTTGATCGAACGGTAGTAGCCCTCGGCATTCGTCTGGTGGAAATAGAGCACCACGTTGGGTGCGGCCCTGGTGCCGTCTGGCATAAAGACTTGGCCGGAGAGGACGAGCCGCTCGCCCGGTTCGTCTTCTGGTGGGAGCGTCACGCGCCAGTCGAGGTCCGCCGCCGAGCGCTCCTCTGTGGCCTCGCAGCCATCGCACTGGTAGAGGCCGGGCCGCGACGACGGCCGGTCGGCCTCGCCCGCTTCCTGCTGCGTCGATTGCGCGCAGGCCGATGCGCTGAGTGCGAAAGCCAGGACTAAGATGGGGAGCGCCTTCATCGGTCTACCAGTAGTTATGCGAGAGAGATACCCAAGCAACGACCGACCTCGCGCAAAACGTCTGTTCTAGAACCTAGCAGCAGAATGTCTGTCATCCCGGACCCCGATCCGGGATCTAATGAGAGCTATATCCCTCCGGGATCCTGAAACAAGTTCAGGATGACACCGCTGGGGTTGAACTTGGCTACTGCTCCTCGGCAGACGTGGAGAACCGGGCGTAGAGGTCTGCGCCGGGATCGACGGGGCGCATGGTGGCCGGGTCGATGGGTCGCCAGAAGGTGCGGGCTTTCGCTAGCACTTTCCGGTCCGAAGCGCGGAGGATTTCGGTGTGCCGCTCGAAGGCCTGGTTCCTCGCCTCGCCGATCCACGTCCGGGCGATCACCGACCCGTCCTGCCGGAACGCCGGACGCCGGTAGTCGATCTCGTGCCGGGCCACGACCCATAGCAGGCTGCGCTGCTCCTCCTCGGTCGCCGCCGCCGACCAGTGGGCGATGGCCGCCTCCTGCACCCAGCGCAGGTAGACGACGTTGTTGACGTGGTCCAGTTGGTCGATGTCCGCCGGGGTGATGGCGATTTCAATCTCGAATGGCTGACGGAGAGGTGCAGGTTGCATAACAGTTTGCGGCTCAGCGGCGCAGGCTAGGAAAGCCGCTTGGACGAGGCAGTGTAAGCGGCGTGGGTGGAACGAGGCAAAACCGTTGAGCCATGCGTCCGCCTGCAGCCGCGGGTTAGCTAGTACGGCTACGGCCCCTCATCTTCATCAGCCTCACCCAGGCGTAGGAACCGGGCGGCGTTGTCGTAGAGGATCGCCCGCTTCTGGGCCTCCGAGAGCGGCGCCGATTCGATCACCGCGAGGCTCCCCGCCACCGCGCCCGGGTAGTCCGACCCGAACACAACGCGGTCCCCGTGCCCCGCCTCCGCGAACCGGGCCAGCGCAGCGTGAACGAGCGGCGTCGGCACGCGCGTCATCGGCGACGTCTCCACCACCACGTTCGAGTACCGGTCCATTAGACCGATAGCCGACTCGACGTACTCAGGCCGGAACGCGTGGTAGAGCACGAGCCGGAGGGTGGGGTGCCGCTCCAGGACCGGGCCCCAGTGTGCGGGGTCTCCGAGTGATCCGTCGAAGTTGGGGCAGCATCCGGGGCGTCGGCCTTCCGGCGGCGGCCCGGCGTCGGCGTGCGCGAGGACAACGAGGTCGTGCTCGGCCGCTAAGGCGATGTACGGGGCCATCTCTGCCCCGTCGACTGGCACCCCGGCGTACACGTTGTAGAGCTCGCCGAGCGCGCTGACCCGACCGGCCTCGGCCTCGGCCCGGAGCCACCCGAGGTCGGGCCAGTCGCCGCCGCCCTCGAAGCACTGCTGGAGATTGGGGTCTTGTCCGCCGGTGCAGGGGAACGCCACAGCGCCCAAGAACCGGTCTGGCGCTGCGGCCCGGAACCTCTCAGCGTGGGCGGCTGGCCCGCCGACGACGGCGAGGACAACCCCGTTCGTGTCTAGGTCGGCGAGGGCCGAGCGGAGGAACGCGTCGTCGGGTGTCTCGCCGTCGTAGACCTCGTAGTACGGAGAGCCCTCGCGGCCCGCGCCGGCATGGACGTGAAGGTCGATGACGGGGGCGAGGGATCGAGACGGAGCTTGCGCCGAAGCCTGGGTGCCGACTCCAACGGAGCCCAGTAGAGAGGCGACCAGAAGGAGGATTCGCATGGCTCTGGGAGTGCTGGCTAACCCTGGCTTATCGGGACGAATGGGGTTGTTATCAGGCCCAAGGGCGTGATAACGTTCTGAGAAGATACGTTCCTCGCTAGTGCCTACTCTTCTGCGCCGAGGACTTCGGGTGTGACCTCGACGATGCGGCCTTTGGTGAGGGCGAGGGTGCGCGCCGGGTGCTGGCGGACGAGGCGGTAGTCGTGCGTTGCCATGAGGACGGTCATGCCCTGCCGGTGAAGCTTGAGCAAGAGCGCGTGGATGCCGTCGGCGACGGTCGGGTCGAGGTTGCCGGTCGGCTCGTCGGCCAAAAGGAGGGGCGGCTCGTTGACGAGGGCGCGGGCGATGCAGGCGCGCTGCTGCTCGCCGCCGGACATCTCGTGCGGCATCGCCCGCTGCCGGTGCGTCAGCCCGACGCGCGCCAAGACTTGCAACACCCGGTGTTTGACCGCCGCCCCGCTCTTGCCCGTCGCGTAGAGCGCGAAGGCGATGTTCTCGAATGCATCGCGGTCGGGCAACAACTGGAAGTCCTGAAACACGACCCCGAGCGAGCGTCGGAGGTAGGGCACCTCCTTCTCTTTGATCTGGTCCGACCGGTAGTGTCCGACGCTGACCACGCCCGCGTCCGGCTCGCGGTCCATGTAGAGCAGCTTCAGCAGCGAGCTTTTCCCGCTCCCCGTTTTCCCGACGAGGTACACCAACTCGCCCCGCTCGATGGTGAACGAGACGTCCTCGAAGATCGTCCGCCGCCCCTTCTCCGGGGTCGGGTAGGACAGGCTGACATCGCGGAACTCAATCATGGGCACCTAGCAGGCCGGGGCGAAAGAGGAGGATACTGAACAGCACGGCTCCAAGCGCGAGCACGCCGAGCAAGAGCCAATAGGCCAAGGCCACCGTAGGCGGTCGGCTGCTGAGAAGCACGAGCGTGGCGACGAACGTGAACGCTTGCAACCCGGCGACGACGGCCCGCCCGTAGATACCGCCCAGCACCAGCCCGCGCGCCGTCCACCCCATCACCCCGAAGCCGAGCAGCGCCGCGCCGACGAGTTGCCCGAGCACCGAGGCTTGCGGCGAGGCATCGCCCGCAATCAGCACGTCGGGTACGAACAGGAGCGCGCCACCGCCAACGAGCAGCAGCACGGCATAGATTGATACCACCTTCGAGGTCACCGGATTGCTCATGCGTCGTCGCTCGCCCGTTGCAGAACCCAGTGGATGCGCTCGGAGGCATCGGTGGCCGGGTCGAGGGTGAAGCCATCGTAGGCCGCGACCACGGTCAGCGGTGAGGCAGCGACGAGCGCTTCGATCTCATCGAGCGCGTAGGCCCGCTGGACGTGCTGCTCGGCGTAGGTCGTGCCGTCGATCTCCATGTCGAACTCGGTCGTGTGGAGGCGGGTCTCGGCGTCGTAGCGGCTGCGGCGGGTGTAGGTGAAGCGGTCAGCCTCGCCCTCGTCCTCGAAGTAGGCCTCGTTGTTGACCGAGTTGGCGGGTGTGCTCTGGTCGAGGATGAGTAGGCCACCCGGAGCGAGCGCGGCGGCAGCCCGAGTGAACAGGGCAGACACCTCTGCCTCGTCCAGCAAATAGTTTAGCCCATCGTACAGCAAGAGCACCGCGTCGAACGGCTCATCCGTTTCGAAGCCGGTGAAGTCAGCGACGGCAAAACGGAGGTCGCCCGCGCTCCGGCCCGCCATCTTGGCCTTCGCCTGCGCCACGCGGATCATCGTCGCCGAGCGGTCGGTGGCGCGGTAGTGGAAGCCGCCGTCGTGCTTCTCTTGGAGTTCGAGCGCGAGGCTCCCCGTCCCGCAGCCGAGTTCGAGAATCGAGTGGGGCTGGAGGCCGTGTGCGTCGAAGAGGTCGAGGACGTACTCGGCCCAGCCGCCGTAGTCGACGTGCGCCATCACCACATCGTAGCCTGCCGCGAGGGCGTCGTAGGGGTTCGTGAGCGGCGGCGTGGTGGGCATGAGGTGCTGGGGCAGGGGAGAGCAGAAGATAGCGAGAGGGCTACCGGCCTGCACGCCTCCGCTCGGCAATCTCGGCGGCGAGAAGGACGGCCTCGCGGAAGCTGGCTGCGTCGGCGATCCCTTGTCCAGCGATGTCGAACCCGGTGCCGTGGTCAGGTGAGGTGCGGACGATGGGGAGGCCCGCGCTGAAATTGACCCCGCCGCCCATCGCGAGCGCTTTGAACGGCGCGAGGCCCTGATCGTGATACATCGCCAAGACCGCATCGTGTCGCTCAAAGCCGCGCCGTCCGAAGAACGCATCGGCGGGAAAAGGGCCGGCGGCATCGAATCCTTCGGCGCGGGCTTGTTCCAGCGTCGGCTCGACGATATTGCGGTCCTCGGTGCCGATCACGCCGCCATCGCCCGCATGCGGGTTGAGGCCGAGCACGGCGATCTTCGGCGAGTCGATCCCGAAGTCCTGCCGCAGACTTCCATCGAGACGGCGGAGGGTGTCGAGGATCGCGTCGGGTGTGATGGCCTCGGCGACGGCGCGGACGGGGAGGTGGGTTGTGACGAGCGCGACGCGGAGGCCGGGGACGTGCGGGTCGAGGAGCATCATCACGACACCGTCGGCGCGCGTGCGCTGGGCGATGAACTCGGTGTGACCGGGGAAGCGGTAGCCCGCGAGCGTGATTGCCTCTTTCGAGATCGGGGCTGTCACCATCGCGTCGGCCTCACCCGCGAGGCAGGCATCCACGGCCCGCTCGACAGCCTGCATGGCGAGCCGTCCGCCTGTCGCGGTCGTCTCGCCCCACGCGACCGACGGCGTCTCACCGGGCGCGACCTCCCATATCTCAAGGCTCGCCGCCACGTCCTCCAGCCCCAGCCGTTCGGCGTGCGCTCGCAGCACGACCTCGGAGCCGACCGCGACAGGATCGACGCGCTCGCGCAACGCGGCATCGGTGAGCGTTTTCAGCACGACCTCGGCGCCGATCCCGTTGGGGTCGCCGAGGGTAAGGGCGAGGCGGGGTAGTCTATTTACTGATTCGCCGATTGGCTGATTGGCTGATTCAGGCGTAGTCATGTGAGACAAATCAATCACTCATTCGGCGAATCATTCCATCACCCGGTGCTCCAGCACATCCATGAGCAGGCGGACGCCGAAGCCGGTGCCGCCGGACGGGCGGTAGGGCTGCGTCGTGCCTTGGAGGAAGGCCGTTCCGGCGATATCGAGGTGGACCCACGGATAGGCCGCCTCGCCGTCGTCGCGTGTGAAGTGCTCCAAGAACTTGGCGGCGGTGATGGTCCCTGCCTCGCGCCCGCCGACGTTCTTGATGTCCGCCGTGTCGCTCTTGAGTTGCTCGGCGTAGTGCGCCCGCATCGGGAGCGGAGCTATCCATTCACCGGTTCGGTCGCCCGCGGCAGTGAAGGCGTCGAGGCGAGACAGGCTATCGTCGTCTTCGCTCGTCAGCACGGCGGCGACGCGGGTGCCGAGGGCGACGACCGCCGCGCCGGTCAGCGTCGCCACACTCACTGTCAGTTCGGGGCTGTGCTCCTTCGCAACGTCGAGGGCGTCGGCGAGGATCATGCGGCCCTCGGCATCGGTGTTGAGGACCTCAACGGTCAGGCCGGAGCGCATCGTTACCACGTCGCCGGGGACGTAGGCCTTCTCGCCGGGTCGGTTGTCGGTGGCGGGTACGAGGGCGACGACGTGCAGGGGCAGGTCGAGCGCAGCGACGGCCCGCATCGCGCCGAGCACGGCGGCTCCGCCGCCCATGTCCGCCTTCATCTTGTCCATCGAGTTCTTCGTCGGCTTCAGCGACAGTCCACCCGTATCGAACACGACGGCCTTGCCGACGAGCACGATGGGGCGCTCGTTGACCGGGTGCTCCGGCTTGTGCTCCAAGATGATGAACGCAGGCGGGTCTTGGCTGCCCCGGTTGACGGCGAGCAGTCCGCCCATCCGCTCTTTCTCGACGCGGGCCTTGTTCCAGACCTCGCATTCCAAGCCTACCTCCGTCGCCATCTTCTTCGCCCGCTCGGCGAGCAACACCGGTGTCTTGTCGTGCGGCGAAGTGTTGACGAGGTCGCGCGCGAAGCAGGCCGACTCGGCGCGAATGCGTGCTGCCTCGACCGCCTCGTCGATCCCGCTGCCGTGGAGCGTCAGTGTCTCGACAGAGGTGGGCTGATTATCGCCCGTCTTGTAATCGAGGAATTGATAGCCGCCGAGGATGAAGCCCTCGACGAGGGCGGCGGTTTGCTCTGGCCCCGCGTCGGGAAGCGCGAGGGCGACGGATGCAGCTTTCAGCTTCTGCGCGGTTGAAGCTCCCTTCGCTGCCGCCGCACGCAGGGTTTCCGCTTCGTCGTCCTTGATCCCCACGAGCGCGAGGCGCTGTCCATCGGCGTAGAACAGCACGGGGGTATCCGATTCGGTTGCGTCGGCTTCGGCCTGCTCGATGCCGGGAAACGTGTCAGCGAGGCTGGTTTCCGGGCGAGCGAAGAGGACGAGGAGATCGGCGTCGATCTCCTTGAACGGGGCGTTCGTGGTGGCGACGTTCATGGGGCGGTGGAGGGTGAGAGAGCAGTGTGGGTAGTGTCAATGAAGCGAGCGAGCTTCGCCTCATCGAGGGTATCGGCGGTGCGAACGCCGGAGCAAATGTCGATGCCGAACGGCTGGACCTGCCGGATAGCCTCGGCGACGTTGCCCGCGTTGAGGCCGCCCGCCAGGAAGACCGGCACCGGAGACTGGGCGCAGATCGCCCGGCTCACCGACCAGTCGTGCGTCCGGCCGGTCCCGCCGAGCACTTTCTGCGCCGCATCGGGTCGCCCGGAGTCGAGTAATAGGGCGTCGACATGCGGGGCAACGGCGAGGGCCTCGTTGAGCGATTCAGGGCCAGTGACGTGAATCACCTGCACGAGGGCGACGCCGGGGAGTTCCGCCCGGAGTCGGGCGTGAGCACCGTCGGGCAGCCGGTCGCAGAGTTGGAGCGTGTTCGTCCGGCAGCGGCGCTGCTGGTCGATGATGGCGTCGGCGTCTTGTGCGCTCGTCAGGAGGAACGTAGCGATGGGCGGCGGCACGGTCGCAGCGATCTCCGTGATCCGGTCCTCGCCGATCACGCCCGGCCCGCTCGGCATCGCCGAGACCAAGCCGAGCGCATCGGCTCCGAGTCGGATGGCTGCCTGCGCTTCTTCCATGCTGGAGATGCAGCAGATTTTGATGCGAGGTCGCTTACGGTTCATACACTGAGACGCCCGAGGCGAACTCCTCGACCTCCAGCACCTTGATGACCTCCAACGTCTGCGTGTCGATCACCGAGAGGTGGCCGACGTTCGCGTTGTCGCCGAACGGGTAGCGCGGCGTGTAGCGCGGGCCGTCTTCGAAGTCTTGGTTCCGGTTCGCGACGAAGAGGTAGCGCCCGTCGGCGGTGATCCCGCTGCCGTGCGGCATGGCGAAGCGCTCGTCCTCAATCGTCGCCGTCACGCTCGGGTTCGCCGGATCACTTGCATCCACAACGGAGACCGAGTTCGAGAGCCGGTTCGGGACGTAGACGCGGCTACCGTCCGGGCTGTAGGTCGGGTGCCAGGGCTGGTTGCCCACCTGCACGACGCTGAGGATCGATAGGTTCTCTGGGTCCGAGATGTCGATGAAGTAAAGCTCTTGCGAAAGCTGCGAGGTCAGCACGGCCACGTTGTTATTTGGGGCGATAGCATAGTGGACGAACGACTTCTGCTGGCCGTCGACCGTCACCTGATCGGTGAGTTCGAGCTCCGGGTCCGCCGTGTCGTAGGAGGCGATGATATTGTCGGCGAGACTACCCGAGAGGAGGTAGCTCCCGTCGTTGGTGACGGCAATGGGATGGGGGCGGGTGTAGGGAATCGCGGCTTCGGTCGCCGTCATCGTCGAACGCTCGATAGTGTAGACGCTCTGGCCGCCGGAGAGGTCGCTGAAGGAGCGGCCCGAATAGAGCCGGTCGCTGTTCGGGTCGAGCGCGAGCATCCCCGGCTTGAACGTCGGGTCGAGGAGCGCCGTCGCCATGAGTTCATTGGTCGCGGCGTCGTACTTCAGGACGCTGTTGGCGTTGATGAGGGCGACGTACCACGCGCTGCCGTCTGGCTCCACGTCCACGTCGTGCGGTGTGGTCGCCATCGGGGCACCGAACGAGATGTTGCGTGCCACAACCATGTTCTCGATGTCGATGATCGAGACCTGCCCAGCCATCTGGTTGCAGACGTAGACCCGGCTCCGGTCGGTCCCGGCGTAGGGAACGGCACCGTCCGCGTTCTTCGCGCCCTGGTCGATCCACCGCTTGAGGAAGTCCACTTCGCTAGGGTCAAGCTGGTGCGCCTCGTAGGCCGGATGCTCGGTGGGCAGCTTCGTCATCAACTCGATCATCAAGCTGTTCTCGCTGTCATAGGCGATGAGAGCTTCGCTTCCGCTGGACCCGGCGATGAGTCCGTCCCACGAGGTCGCGTCGAGGTCATCGTCCGCGCCGTGGCAGTCGCCGCAGCGGGCGACGAGCAGCGGGCGCACGTCCTCCGCGAAGGCCGGGTTGTCGATGGCGGCATAGTCCACGTCGTCGGGATCGAACGGGTCGACCATCGGCTCGGTCGAGTTGCAGCCGGTGACGGGCAGGACAAGGAGTAGGATGAGCAGCGTGCGAAGCATGGCTAGAGAAAGCAAATGAGATGGGGGTTAAGACAGGCTCTCAACCCCATGCATGTCATTTCGAGCGAAGCGAGAAATCCCCTTCGGTGCGGTATACTTCGACGTAGGAGATTTCTCCTCACTACGTTCGTCGAAATGACATCGTCTGACGTTGAGGAGGATTGGGCGTAAGGTACGCGAAGTGGCGAGGCTTTCACGGGGCCTTTACTCGGTAGGATTCTATCTTCCGCTGGCTGTCGCGTCAAGGCTTTTTCGCGTGTCGAAATGGCTGCTCCGCCTACCCCCATTGCCCGTGCCCACGCCGCCTCCGCTCCTGCATTCCAGCACTATCGCCGTCGCTGCCCCCGCGAGCGCGCCGCTCGATGAGGTCAGCTACCGCGACGGTCTCGCCGCGCTCCGGGCACGCGGCCTGCGGGTCGAGACCCCGCGCCTCGAAATCCTGCCGCACGGCTTCCTCGCCGGACCCGACGCCGAGCGGCTCGACGAATTCAATACCCTGCTCCGGCGGGACGACCTCGGCGCCATCTTCTGCCTGCGGGGTGGCTATGGCACACTCCGCCTCCTGCCCGACCTCGACTACGACGCGGCCCGCACTCATCCGAAGCTGATCGTCGGGTACAGCGACATCACGGCGCTCCACTTCGCGCTCTACGTCAAGGCCGGGCTGCCGGGCCTGAGCGGTCCGATGGTCGCGCCCGACTGGTCGAAGATGGATGCCAAGAGCGAGGGCCTCTTCTGGCACTTCGCGCAGGGTGGTGTTGGGGAGATCGTTGGCCCCGTCGGGGAGGCGCTCGATGGCGTGCGACCGGGTGAGGCCGAGGGCGTGCTCCTCGGCGGCAACCTAACACTCATTACCACGCTATTGGGTACGCCGTATCTGCCCGATCTTACCGGAACGATTCTGTTCGTCGAAGAAGTTGGCGAGTCGCCATACCGGGTGGACCGGCTGTTCGCCCAACTCAAGCTGGCGGGTGTGCTCGACCAACTCGGCGGCCTCGTCCTCGGCGCGTTCACCGGAGCCGCCCCGCCCGAGAACCGTCCGGCGCTCTCGCTGGAGGAGGTGCTCGATCACTACACCGCTGAGTTGTCCTACCCCGTCGCGCGCGGCCTTGTCTACGGCCACATCCGCCCCAAGAGCACGCTGCCGGTTGGTGTCCGCGCCCGGCTGGAAGTCGATGCCGACTCTGCCGTGCTCACCGTCCTCGAACCCGCTGTGGGCATTGGGTGATTGAGCGATTTGGTGAATGAGTGATTGACCCAATCTGAGATGTCTACTTCCCAATCAGCCAGCCAATCAGCGAATGGCCTTCGACTTGCCGTTTTAGCTTCGGGCGGTGGCTCGAATATGCAGGCTATCCTCGACGCCATCAGCGCAGGCACGTTGAACGCCGAGGTCGTGCTCGTCGTCTCGGACCGCGACGGCATTGGGGCGCTCGAGCGGGCCGAACGGGTGAGCATTCCGACGGTCGTGCTGCACCCTCGTGACTTCGCGGGTGCCGAAGCGTTCGGTGCGGCACTGCTCGACGTGCTGAACGCGGAGGCGGTGAACTTCATCGCGCTCGCGGGCTACCTCAAGCAGATTCCCGGCGTGGTGGTTCAGGCATTTCGGCATCGCATCCTCAACATCCACCCGTCGCTCCTGCCTGCGTTCGGTGGACCGGGGTTTTACGGTCGTCGCGTCCACGAGGCCGCGCTCGCGCATGGCGTCCGGTGGAGCGGGGCGACGGTCCACCTTGTGGACGAGGAGTACGACACCGGCCCTATCGTCTTGCAGGAGCCAGTCCCGGTTCATGCCGACGATACACCCGAAACGCTCGCCGCGCGTGTCCTCACGGTTGAGCACGCCCTGTATCCCCAAGCCCTCCGCCTTTTCGCCGACGGCCACATTCGCATCGAAGGCCGCCGTGTCCTTCTCGATTCCGACCTCCAACCATGATTCAAACGAAAGACCTTCCGCCGCCCGCCGACCACTACTCGGTGCGCCGCGCGCTCCTCTCCGTCTCCGACAAAACTGGCCTCGCCGACTTCGCCCGCCGTCTCGCCGCCCTTGGCGTCGAACTCATCTCGACGGGTGGCACGGCGCGGACGCTCCGTGAGGCAGGGTTGACCGTGCGCGATGTGGCCGAGGTCACAGCCTCACCCGAACTCCTTGGCGGGCGTGTCAAGACGCTCCACCCGAAGATCCACGCCGGTCTCCTCGCCCGCCGCACCGACCCCGACGACCTCGCCCAACTGGAAGAGCACGGGATCACGCCCATCGACCTCGTTGTGGTCAACCTCTACCCGTTCGCGCAGGCCGTAGCGCAGGATGACGTGACCGACGCGGTCGTCATCGAGAACGTGGACATCGGCGGGCCGACGATGGTGCGGGCCGCGGCGAAGAACTTTTTCTTTGTCGGCGTGGTCACGTCGCCGGGCCAGTACGATGCGGTGGCTGAAGAACTGGAGGCGAACGACGGGCAACTCGGCCTCGTCACGCGGCGGCGGCTGGCTGGCGCGGCGTTCACGCACACCGCCGAGTACGACGCAGCGATCTCGGATTACTTCGACCGGGACGCGAGCGAGGGCACGGCGCTTCCAGCCACGTTTAACGTTTCACTGCCCCGCGCGCAGGCGCTTCGCTACGGTGAGAACCCGCACCAGGCCGCTGCGCTCTACGGTGAGCCAGATCGGGTCTTCGACAAGCTGCACGGCAAGGACCTTTCGTTCAACAACCTGATCGACCTGAGCGCGGCATTCGACCTCATCCGCGAGTTCGAGGCTGCCGGGCCGACGGTGGCGATCCTCAAGCACACCAACCCATGCGGCGTCGGGACCGGCGACTCGCTGGAGGCGGCCTACCGCAAGGCGTTCGCCACCGACCGGCAGAGTCCGTTCGGCGGGATCGTCGTCGTGAATCGCTCGCTCGACCGGGCGACCGCCGAGGCTATCGACGAGATCTTTACCGAGATCATCATCGCGCCGGACTATGAGGAGGGCGTGCTCGCCTTCCTCCAGCAGAAGAAGAACCGTCGCCTCATTCAAAGCCTGCCGGAGGTAGGAGCCGAGCCGCTCGACGTGCGGACGGCGGCGGGCGGCCTGCTGGTCCAAGAGGCGAATCCGCCGCTCGGGTCTGCCGACGATCTCCGCGCCCGCTGCACCGTCGCCACGAAGCGGGAGCCGACCGACCGGGAGTGGGCCGACCTCGACTTCGCGTGGCGCGTCTGCAAGCACGTCAAGTCGAACGCCATCGTCTACGCCGGAGGCGGCGCGACGCTCGGCATCGGGGCCGGGCAGATGAGCCGGATCGACGCGAGCGAAATCGCCGTGATGAAGGCCGGGAAAACGGAGTTGTCGCTTGAGAACTCGGTCGTAGCCTCCGATGCTTTCTTTCCGTTCGCTGACGGACTTCTCGCTGCTGCCTCGGCTGGCGCCCATGCGGTGGTTCAGCCCGGCGGCTCGGTCCGCGACGAGGAGGTGATCGCCGCCGCTGACGAACACGATCTTGCGATGGTCTTTACCGGCGCACGGCACTTCCGGCATTGAGGGAGAAGAGAGAGGAGACAGAAAAGAAGGAAGAGAAAGACGGGTCTCTCTTTTCAGTCTTTTCCCTCTCCTCTTTCTCTTCTCTAGTCTCCCGGCTCGCTCCGGGCAGTCCGTTTAGCTATCTTCCAACGTTCTCCCAGCCGCCCAGCTCACCCCCACCCGCCCACCACCTTGTTCCTCACCAACGACATCGCCATCGACCTCGGGACGGCGAACACGCTCATCTACATCCGCGACAAAGGCATCGTCCTCAACGAGCCGTCCATCGTCGCCATCAACCGGAGCACGGGGAAGCCGGAGGCCATCGGGCTGGAAGCCCAGCTCATGCACGAGCGGACGCACCGCGAGATCGAGACGATCCGCCCGCTCCGCGACGGTGTAATCGCGGACTTCGAGGTGGCCGAGTACCTCATCAAGGGCCTCATCAAGAAGGTCAATCCGGGCTGGTCCAAGCGGATCGGCAAGATGGTGATCTGCGTGCCAAGCGGCATCACCGAGGTCGAGAAGCGCGCCGTGCGCGACTCGGCGGAGTATGCCGGAGCGAAGAACGTCCGGCTCATCGACGAGCCGATGGCGGCGGCAGTCGGGATCGGGCTGAACGTCCGCGAACCCATCGGCAACATGATCGTCGACATCGGCGGGGGGACGACCGAGATCGCGGTGATCGCGATGAACGGGATCGTCGTCGATGAGTCGATCCGCGTGGGTGGCGACGAGATCGACGCGGCGATTATCCAGTATTTCAAGAAGCACCACAACCTCCTCATCGGCGAGCGCACCGCCGAGCTTATCAAGTGCGAGGTCGGCAGCGCGGTCCCGCTCGACCCCGAGTTGGAGTTGTCGATCAAAGGCCGCGACCTCGTCTCCGGCGTTCCGAAGACGCGCACCGTGTCGAGCGAGGACGTGCGCGAGGCGCTTCGCTCGCAGATCGCGCAGATCGCGGCGGCCGTGATGCGGGCGCTCGAAAAGACCCCGCCCGAACTCGGCGGCGATATCCTAGAGCGCGGCATCATGCTGACCGGCGGCGGGGCCATGCTCAAGGGCCTTGACGTGATGCTCCGCGAGCGGACCGAGCTTCCAGTCTACGTCGTCGAAGATCCGCTGACGGCGGTGGTGCGCGGGACCGGCAAGGTGCTCGAAGAACTGGAGGACTACGAGCGGGTGCTGTCGTACTGATTCGTTTTTCGTTCCTGGTTTCAAGTTTCTCGTTTGTTATGCCCGGTCGTCTATGACAAACGAGGAACGAGAAACGAAAAACTAGAAACCCCATGCTCGGCCACCTCTGGGCGCGTGCCCGCGACTTTGTGCTCCTCGCGGTGCTGCTCATCGTCTCGCTCATCGTGCTGCTCTCGCAGAACGGGCCGCTGTTCCGGTCGGCGCGGGCGCTCTCGCTGCAGGCGACGGCCCCGGTCGAGGGCACGTTCTCGTGGACGCAGCGCTACACGCGGGCCATCGAGGAGAACGAGGAGCTTCGGGAAGACAACATTGACCTCGCCGCCGAGGTGGCGCGGCTCCGCGAGGCCCGCAGCGAGAACGAGCGGCTCCGC
Source organism: Rhodothermales bacterium (assembly GCA_028284265.1). Lineage (GTDB taxonomy): Bacteria > Bacteroidota > Rhodothermia > Rhodothermales > JANQRZ01 > JANQRZ01. The sequence continues at coordinate 71,187 of JANQRZ010000018.1, read as the reverse complement.
GCCCTGATCGCTTTCCGCGACTCGGTGGACTACACGATGGTCCCGGCCCGTGTCGTCGGCAAGGACATCACGAAGCAGGAGAACCTCCTCACGCTCAGCGTCGGCCAGCGCGACAGCGTGAAGGTCGGGATGGCCGTCATCGACGAGCGCGGGATCGTCGGCAAGGTGGTGCTGACGAGTGAGCGCTACAGCCTCGTCATGCCGCACCAGAACACCAACTTCCGCGTCCCGGCTAAGATCGACTTGCTGAAGCGCGACGGGGTCGTGCGCTGGGACGGCGCGACCAACGACCGCCTGCTGATGGAGTACGTCGTCAAGACGGAACCTGTCGCCCCCGGCCAACTCGTCGTCACGAGCGGATTCAGCGGGACGTTCCCGGCGGGGGTTCCCGTCGGCGAGGTCGACTCGGTCTACGCGGCGAAGGGGCAGAATGACCTCGTGATCTACCTCAAGCCGTCGTCGTCGGTCAGCACAGTGGATTACGTCTACGTGCTGCTCGACCAGATCTCGCTGGAGCGCACGGAACTGGAGAGTACTCCGATTCAGTAGGTTGTTAGCAAACTTTCAGAACTCTGTCATTGCGAGGAGAGAACGTAGTGAACGACGTGGCAATCTCCCCGAATGAAAGCACGATCTGTCGTTCTTCTAGACTGCGAGATTGCCACGTCGTCCCTTCGGGACTCCTCGCAATGACAAAGAGGGTAGTGGGCATTTGCTTACTCCTTCTCTTCGTGCTTCCGACGCTCGGCCCAGTGCAGGCGCAGGACCTCAGCGCGCAGATCGACGCGATCCTCGACGACGCGGACTTCGCCGATGCGCACTGGGGCGTTCACGTTGTCAACCTGGAGACAGGGGAGACGGTCTACGCCCGCAACGAGCAGAAGAACTTCATCCCGGCCTCGGTGATGAAGCTCTTCTCGACCGCCGCCGTGCTCGACGGCCTCGGGCCGGACTTCCGGTATTCGACCACCCTCTACCTCGACGGGACCGTGCAGGACAGCGTCCTCACCGGGCACCTCGTCGTGCGCGGCTCCGGCGACCCGACGATCAGCGACCGGCAGTTCGAGGACGACTATCCCCGCGACGGCGACCCGACAGCGCTCTTTCGGTCGTGGGCCGACTCACTCAAAGCACGCGGGATCACGTTCGTCTCGGACCACGTCATCGGCGACGACGACGTGTTCGACGACACCGAACTCGGCAACGGTTGGGCGTGGGACGATGCGATCACGCCCTACGCCGCCGAGATCAGCGGTTTGAGCTTCAACGAGGGCCGCGTCCGGGTCAGCGCCGAAGGAACACAGATCGGACGCGCTGCCGAGTTGACCGTCGAGCCGGAGACCGACTACGTCTATTTCATCAACCGCACCGAGACCGTCGCCCGCCGCGAGGGGTCCGACCGCGAGATCCGCCGCGAGCGCGGGGGCAACACCTTCTGGCTCGAATCCGAGGTGGCCCAGGGGCGGACGCTTCGCCACACCGTCTCCGTCCACAACCCGACGCGCTACTTCACCCACGTCCTCCGCGAGACCCTCATCGCCGAAGGGGTTTATGTGGATGGCGATCCCGTGGACATCGACGACTGGCGCGACAAGCCGACCTACGCCCGCCTCACGCCCGTTGCCACGCACACCTCGCGGCGGCTGGCCGACCTCGTGGCGCTCGTCAACAAGGAGAGCCAGAACCTCGTCGCCGAGCACCTGCTCAAGACGCTCGGCGCGGTGCGGTGTCCGGCGGACCGGCCCGATGAGATGGAATGCGGCTCGGCGTGGGCCGGGCTGCGGGCGGCGCGACCCCTCTTCGAGCGCACCGGGATGGACCTGGAGACGATGCGCCTCCGCGACGGCTCCGGGATGTCGCCCTACAACTCGGTGGCTCCCGAGGACGTGACGGCGCTGCTGCGGACGATGTGGGTTCATCCGGACCCCGAGGTGACGGACGCCTACGTGAACTCGCTGGCCGTGGGGGGCGAGGACGGGACGCTGGAGCGGCGCTTCCGGCAGGGACCGGGGCGGGGCAACGTCCGCGCCAAGACCGGCACCGTCACCGGGGCGAAGAACCTCGCGGGCTACGTCGTCACGACCGGCGGGACGACGCTCGCCTTCGCGCTCCTCACCAACAACTTCGGCACGACCTCCAGCCGCGTGGTGCGGGCGCAGGATGCGGTGGTAGAACTGCTGGCGCAGCAGGTGTGGTGAGCGGACCCGGCCTCCGCCGGACAGCGTACCATGCGGCATGACCGCTCGCTTGTACGTGCTTCTGTTTGCGTTTTGCGTCCCCGCCGTTGCTGTGGCGCAGGTGGCCGTCACACCGGAGAGTGTATCGGTGGCGCTGGCCGAGGGCGAGACGACAGAGATAACGCTCACTATCTCGAACGGTGGAGGTGAGGTGCAGCCGCTGGCACTCTCGCTGACCCCGGCACCGGACGAGAACACGCCCCTAGAGCCGCCTGGCACGACGCTCTTTACCTCCGAGGATACCTGCTGTGGACTCGCCAACATCACCTCTACGCCTGAAGGCCGCCTCTTCGTCACGACGAACCTCGACACCTACGAGTTCTCGCCCGAGTTGGAGGTCGTGAACGAGTTCCGCCACCCCATCTCGCAGCAGATTAGGGGTACACTCGGCATCGCTTACGACTCGCAGAACAGCACGCTCTGGTGGCTCGATGTGCAAGGCGACCTCCTCGAAACCGAGCAAGCCGTGCTCTTGGAGGCAAGCCTTGACGGCACGGAGACTGGACGCTCTCTCACAGTACCCTACGCCGAAGACGGTTGGTGTGGCTTCCAAACAGGCAAACCAAGCCAACTCGTCAATGACCTTTTTACCTCTGAAAGCGGCGAAGAAGGGAGGTTCTATTACCTCGACATCGGGCACGAGGAGGTCTGGGCGATGGATGCCGATGGGGAGGCCGTGCCTGGCTACCCGGTGTCGCTTACGGACTACTCTGAGGAGACCATCTGCTTCCGCAATGGAGGCCTTGATGCTCACGCACTCGGTGGAGAAGCGGTGCTTGAGACAGGTATTGAGTTCCCAAGTGACGACTGGGCCTCGCGTGTCGTAGTGACAGACCGAGCAGGCCGTAATCGAGGGGCAGAAACGCCGCTAACGGGACTGGAAACGCCTGATGGTGCTGGCGGTGTGATCGAGGTAAGGGGTGTAGTCAGGAGCCGACTTGACACTTCAATTATCTACATCACTGTAAGGACTGGTTTCGCGGGCGATGTGCGCTACTGGGTCTACGCAGTCCGGGCGGCTCCGCTGCCGCCAGTGTGGTTACGCGCTTCACCGATCCTGTTCGAGACCGAGGCTGCGACCGACACCACACTCACGCTCACGCTCGACGCAGCAGACTTAGAGCCAGGAGTCTACGAGGCGGTGGTATCGGTGCGCGAGGACGACGGGATCGGGCCGGTGCTGGTGGATGTGCCGGTGACGCTCACAGTGGCTTCAGTAGACAGCGAGGACGAGGCCGTAGTGTCAGCAGCCTTGCAGCTAGGCAAGCCGTATCCGAACCCGGCGTCCCATAGCGTGACGGTGCCGGTTGTGCTCGGTGCTGCCACCGAGGTGCGTCTGGCTGTGTTCGACGTGCTCGGTCGGGAAGTGGCAGCGTTGCACGAGGGCCTGCTCGCGGCGGGCGACCATGCGCTGGCCCTCGACCCGGCAACGCTTCCGAACGGGGTCTACGTGGTGCGCGCCGAGGTTGGGGGCGAGGTGCTCACGCGGCGGCTGACGGTCCTTCGATAAGTCGCACATACGCGGGCCATATCGCTGGATTGAAAACCGTTTCACTCATTGCTCGTTCTCACAATCATTCCGGGTTTGTTATCGTATCTTTACCGAGCGGGCGGCCACTGATCCCGTATGATGTGTCCTGCCGCCGCCCAGCCGAATGAATCCGCCTCTGTCTTCAATGAGCACTTCCCACCGCCCGACGATCCACGCCACGACTGTTCTCGGTGTCCGCCACAACGGCACCGTCGCCCTCGGCTCCGATGGGCAGGCGACGATGAAAGACACCGTCCTCAAGCACAGCGCGCAGAAGGTCCGCCCGCTCTTCAACGGCACCATCCTCGCTGGTTTCGCCGGGGCCACCGCCGACGCCTTTACCCTCTTCGAGCGCTTCGAGGAGAAGCTCCAGAAGTACGGAGGCAACACCACCCGCGCCGCCGTCGAACTCGCCAAGGACTGGCGGACCGACCGCTACCTCCGCCGCCTCGAAGCGCTGCTCGCCGTCGCCGCCCCGGACCGGCTGCTCCTCATCAGCGGCACCGGCGACGTGATCGAGCCGGACGACGACATTCTCGCTATCGGCAGCGGGTCACCTTACGCGCTCGCCGCCACGCGCGCCCTCCTCAAACACAGCGATGGGCTGTCGGCGAAGGAGATCGTGGAGGAAGGCCTCCACATCGCCGCCGACATCTGCATCTACACCAATCATACCCTCACCATCCTAGAACTGGATGCGAAGGAGCCGAAGGCCGCCACCACGGTCAACGGTTCCGACGAATCGTGAGGCATCGTCAACCCACCCAACACCGCTAAGATCATGAATCCCTCTCTACCTCCAGCGCAGCCCCGCGCCGCTGTTCTGATCGATTATCAGAATCTCTATTACTACCTCAAGAACCGGCTCGAAGGGCACCATATGCCGGGCGAGCACATCCTAGACATGCTCGACACGCTGCGCGAGCGGCTCTCCGAGGACGGCGTGCCCGTCGCCGTGGGCCGCGCCTACGCCGACTTCTCAGGTCTCGACGATCACGCCCGGCACGTCCAGCGCGCGCTCTACCTGCTCGGCATCGACCCGCGCTTCGTGCCCTCCACGATGCACCGCAACACGACCGACCTCCAACTCTGCATCGACGCCATCGACTTCGTCGAGGACCGGCCCGACCTCCGCACGGTCGTTCTTGTCTCCGGCGACCGCGACTACGTGCCGCTCGTGCAGGCGCTCGGTCGGCGTGGGCGCGAGGTGGTGATGGTCTCCTTCCGCGAGCACCTCTCGGCCCGCCTCTTCGACAACATCGAGGCCGGTCGCTTCCTCGACGCCGAGACGCTGATGACCGAGGAGGCCCGCGACCTGTTGCAGGAAGACCACCATGCCAATGGTCAGCCCGAGATGACGACCGAGTTCGCCGAGGTCGCCGAGCTGCCGTTCGACGTGGACATCGAGGCGCTCCGCATCATCGAAGATTACTTCGGGCAGTACGACGAAGTCTACCTGACGCCGCTCCTCCGCAAGCTCTCCGAAGAGTTGGGCGACATTGAGGACCACGATCCGAAATCGCTCATCGGCGATCTCGAAGAGTGCGGGGCTTGTCGTCTGGAGCGCCGGAAGGGGATGCCCTACGACTACACCGTGCTCATCGTCAACCGCGACCACCCGGCGGTCCGCGAAGTGCAGGACGAGATGCGCGGCGGCGACGACTTCGGCGACTTCGAGGGCGGCGATGGAGCCGACCTCGACGGCGAGTACGAGGACGATTTCGCGGTCGAAGAGGAATAACGCTCGGTTGATTCGAGTTGGTAGGGGCAGGCTTGAAACCTGCCCCTACGTGTTTTTGCACGTCGCCGAAATTCCATAAAACACGGATCGGCCCGCGTCGTACAACGCCCGACCTTTCGCCCAACGGACCTCATTCGGGGCCACCTCGCCATGCACGAAGAACTAACCCCGCGCCAGATCGTCGCGGAACTCGACAAGTACATCATCGGGCAGACCGACGCCAAGAAGAGCGTCGCCATCGCGCTCCGCAACCGGTGGCGTCGGATGAACGCGCCCGAGGAGATGCGCGACGAGATCATGCCGAACAACATCGTCATGATCGGGCCGACGGGCGTGGGCAAGACCGAGATCGCCCGCCGCCTCGCCCGCCTCGCTGGGGCACCCTTCATCAAAGTCGAAGCCACGAAGTTCACCGAGGTCGGCTATGTCGGGCGCGACGTGGACTCCATCGTCCGCGACCTCACCGACTTCGCGGTCGGGATGATCAAAGAGGAGCAGGCCGAGGGCGTGCAGGAGCGCGCCCGCCAGCAGGCCGAGGAGCGCGTGCTTGACGTGTTGATCCCGCCGTCGGAGTCGCGCAAGGAGAAGAAAGCGGGCAGCCTTCTCAACGGTCCCGGCTTCGTCATCCGCCCGCAAGAAGAGGCCGAGGAGCCGTCCAGCGAAGAAGACCTACGTGAGCGTACGCGCGACCGCTTTCGCACCATGCTCCGCGAAGGCAAACTCGCCGAGCGCGAGGTCGAGATCGACGTGGCGAGCGAGGGCACGCCGACGCTCCAGATGTTCGGGCCGATGGGCCTCGAAGAAATGGGCATCAACATCCAAGAGATGTTCGGCAACCTCGGCGGCGGCAAGAAAAAGAAGAAGCGCCGGATGACCGTCGAGGAAGCTGTCGAAGCACTGACGGTCGAGGAGGCGCAGAAGCTGATCGACATGGACGCCGTGCAGAAAGACGCCATCGAGCGTGTCCAGCAAGCGGGCATCGTGTTCATCGACGAGATTGACAAGGTCGCCGGCGGCTCGCGGCAGGCGGGCGGCCCGGACGTGTCCCGCGAGGGCGTCCAGCGCGACCTCCTGCCCATCGTCGAAGGCTCGAACGTGATGACGAAGTACGGTATGGTCAAGACCGACCATATTCTATTCATCGCTTCCGGCGCGTTCCACGTCTCCAAGCCCAGCGACCTCATCCCCGAACTGCAGGGCCGCTTCCCGATCCGCGTCGAACTCGACAATCTGACCGAGAACGACTTCTACAAGATCCTCACGATTCCCCAGAACGCGCTCCTCAAGCAGTACCAAGCGCTTCTCGCCTCCGAAGGCGTCGAGATCGAGTTCACCGAGGATGCCGTGCGCGAGGTGGCGCGTATTGCTGCCCAAGTCAACGAGGAGGTCGAGAACATCGGGGCACGTCGGCTCCACACGATCCTGACGACGCTCCTCGAAGAGACACTGTTCGAGGTGCCCGAGCAGGAGCAGGACGATAATGTCGTCGTGGACGAAGCCTACGTTCGCGACCGGCTCCAGTCCGTCGTCGAGAACCGCGACCTGAGCCAGTATATCCTCTAAGCCGGGGGTATCTTCCTCGCCTGTGTGATGGTCGCCTCGTCCTCGTTCCGCACCTCGCTGCATCGGCTCGATGACGAGGCGATCCGTTCGGCGTGGGAGCCGTTGCTGGCACAGAGTCCGCAGGCGTCGGCGTTTTCGCACCTCGCGTTTGGCGAGCAGGTAGGGCACGCCTTCGGGTTGACGCCGCTCGTTGCGGCGGTGTGGGAGAAGGACGCGCTGCGCGCCGGAGCGCTGCTCTATGAGAAGCGTCAGGGTCCGTACCGCGCCGCCGCCATTCCTCCGTTCGTGCCCTGTGTCTCGCCGCTACTCGACCGTCCGCTCCGCGAAACGGATACCCACTATCGCCGCTCTGTGCTCGACGCACTCCTTGGACTAGTCGCGGACAGCTTCCACCAAGCGAGCCTCGTGACGCACCCTGCACTTGATGATGCGCGTCCCTTTCAGTGGGGCGGTTGGCAGGTCACACCTGCCTACACGTATGGTCGTGAGCTTCAGGCCGAGGAGGAGGTCACGGCGACGTGGTCCTCGACCACACGACACGCCTGGCAGAACGAGCGGGAAGCGTTCACCGTGGCAGAGGGGGGAGATGGACTAGACGATACCGTGGCGCTCATCGAGGCTTCGCACGAGCGGCAGGAGCAGGCACTCGACGTGGACGCGGCGACGATCCGTGGCCTAGTCGCCGGATTATCCGGGGCCGGGTTGACGCGCGTGTTCGTGGCGCGGCATGATGGAAAGGCGGAAGCCGGTGTCGTCGTGCTCTCGGACGGGCATACGGCGCACTACTGGTTGGCGGGCAGCGTGCCCGGTCCGGCGATGACGGTCCTCGTCGCCACCGTCTTGACTCGGCTCCGGGATGAGGGTGTGGCGTATTTTGACTTCGCCGGGGCCAACACACCCTCTATCGCCGAGTTCAAGCGCAAGTTCGGCTGTCGCCTCGCTTCCTACTACCGTGCCCGCCACGTCTCCCGCCCCGAGCTTCGCCTGCTGGACAGTATGCGGCGGGGTGGTTCCTAGTTTTCAGTTTCTCGTTTATCGTTGACTGTCTCCGACCGTGTGTGCTCAACGAGAAACGAGAGACGAGAGACGAGAAACCAAACGGTTGCCGCTCTGGGTCGCCCTGATCACACTCGCGGGGGCCTTTCTTCGGTTCGGTTATGTCTATGGCGAAGGCGACCTCGATGAGTTGATCCCGTCGGTGCTGCACCTGCTTGATGGCTCGTTGTTCACGCAGGACTGGTTGGTGCAAGCGGTCACGTCGGGCGTAAACGTGCGGACCTATTTCCTCTGGCTGACGGCGTTGCCGAGCTTCGTGCTGCCGGTGTGGTTCACGTCGGTAGCGCTGTGGATCGGTGTGATGCTCGCGCTTGCGTATGGCGTCTTCGGGCTGGGCTGGGAGGTGACGCGAAGCCGACTCGGCGCGGCGCTCGCGGTGCCCATCGCGCTGCTGGTGGCGGTGAAGTGGACGCTGGGAGCGAACTCGCTGGCCTACAACATGCACGTCCCGGAAGGCGTCGCGTGGGTGATCATCGTACCCGCGATCACGCTTTTCCTCCAGCGGCGCTGGCGTCTCTCGGGACTCGTGCTCGGCCTCGCGGCGTGGTTCCACTTGCTCGCCGCAGCACAAATCGCCCTCGTCCTTGGCGTGGTTGGGCTGGCGCAGGCCATCGCAGCAGTCGAACTCGACGGGCGGCAACTGCGCGCCGACTTCATCGCGCTGCTCACGTTCAGCGGAGTGTTTCTGCTGGCAGCGCTACCGATCCTCGTGCCTGTCGTGTTGGACCAGATTGCGCCTACCGACGGGCCGGCGCAGGTGGTGCCGCCGTTCTATATCCACGCGCAGTTCCGTAACCCTTTCCATCACTTGTTCTTTTCGTTCGAGCCGGGGCACCACCTGCGGTTCTGGCCCGTCGTTGTACTTGGCCTCGCCTCGGGCGTGTGGCTGGCGCGGCGCGGTGCATTGCGACACGGACGGGCGCTGGCGGTCGGCGGTCTACTCGTTGCCGCGCTCTGCGCGCTCGCGGTGGTCTATGTCGAGATCACCCCGGTGACGCTCATGGCGAAGCTGCAGTTCTTCAAGCTGACGGTGCTCGTCAATCTGGTGTGCTCGGTCTTTATCGCTGCGGCTCTTGTGGAGCTATTGCCCGAAGCGCTGCGTCGGTTGGGGCAGTGGATGCTGGACCAACGGCGGATCGGGCTGGCGGTGACGCTCGGCTTGGTCCTCGTCGTCGGGGTTCTGGCTGTGCGGGGCATCGGGCGACCGGGCGCGTTGCTCTTTCCGGTGCGCCACCTCGCATCGCCCCTCGGTGAAGTCGAGCAGTGGGCACAAGCCGAGACGCCGACGGATGCCCTCTTCGCGGTGCCACCGTCGGCGAGTTCGTTCCGGTCGTTCGCCCGCCGCGCCATCGTGGCCGACTACGCCGGGTTCGTGTTCACGGACGCGGATATGCAAATCTGGTTTCGGCGGCTCATCGACATCGCCCCGATTCCGCCGCCGGAGACCGGGCTGGGCGTCGTGCCGGTGCTCGACGCGGCCTACCAGCGCCATAGCCCGGATGACTGGCGGCGCTTGCAGTCGGGCTACGGGATTGACTATGTGCTCATGTCGCAGGACGCTCCGGCGTTGCCTTTCTCAGTCGCGTTCGAGAATGAAGGGTGGGTGGTCTACCGACTGCCGGAGGTCGCCCCGTGAAGCGGTTTACTCGCCGTATGCCTGAGTCGCTACGTGCTCTTGCGAGTGGCAGTCTCGTTGGGCCGGTGCTGACGCTCGTCACTGGGACCGTCGCGGCGCAAGCGCTGGCCTACCTCGCCCGTCCGCTGCTGACGCGGCTGTTCACGCCCGAAGCGTTCGGCCTGCTCGGCTTCTACCTCGCCGCGGTCGCCGTACTCTCGACCGCGGCGATGGGGAAGTACGAGGACGCGATCCCGCTGCCGGCGTCGGACCGCGATGCGGCAGGCGTATGGACGCTTGCGCTCGGCTTGGGTCTCATCGCGTCGCTCGTTAGCCTCATCGTCATCCCGCTGCGCGAGCCTATCGCAGCGCTGCTCTACCGCCCCGAGGTGGCGACCGCACTGTGGTTCATCCCGGCGGGCGTGTGGGCAACGGCATGGGGTCGGGCCAACGAAGTGTGGCTGACGCGGGTGGACCGCTTCGGGTCGGTATCTGGCGCGCGCGTCGCGCAGAACGCGGTGATGGTGCCGGCGCAGATCGGGGCGGGGCTGACGGGAGGGGCGGCGAGTGGGCTGATCGGCGGGCACCTCGCCGGGCGGGTGGTAGGGACGCTGGTGATGTTTGGCGTCGCACTGCGCTCGGTGCGGCCCGTGCTGAGTGATCTCGGTCGGCTTGCGGGACAGTACCGCCGGTTCCCGCTGTTCTCGATGCCATCGGGGTTTCTGAACACGCTCTCGACCCAACTCCCGGCCTTTCTCCTGCTCGCGTACTTCGCGCCGGATGTGCTCGGCTTCTACGTGCTCGCCTACGGCACGCTCGCCGTCCCGATGCAGCTCATTGGAGGGGCGGTAGGGCAGGTCTTCTTCGTGCGGGCTGCCGAGGCACGGCGCGAGGGCGCGCTCGGGCCGCTGACGCAAATGGTGTTTGCTCGACTGAGCGCGTTCGGCCTGTTCCCGCTCGCCGCGATGGTGCTCGCGGCCCCGGCAGCGTTCGGGGCCGTCTTCGGAGCTGAGTGGCGCGAGGCGGGCGTCTACGCCCAACTGCTTGCGCCGTGGCTGTATTTCTCCTTCGTCAGTGCTCCGATCTCGGCGTTGTTCGATGTGCTCGAGCAGCAGCCATGGGAACTGGCGTTCAACGCGGTGCTCGTGACCGCGCGCGTCGCGGCTCTCGTCATCGGTGGACAGAGCGGGAGTGCGCTTTGGACGGTCGGCCTGTTCGGGGCGGTGAGTGCCCTCGGCTGGTTCGTCCATACAGTGTGGATGCTGCGCTGGGGGCAGGCCGACGGCCGAGAGGCGTTGCAGGCCGTTGGCCGTCATGCGCTGATTGCTGCCGCTCCGCTTGCTCTAGTGGGTGTGGCAGTATGGTTGTCGGAGAGCGATCTCGTCGTCACGGCGGCGCTCGGTGCAGCCGCGTTGCTCTGGGCAGGACTGATGATGCGCTTCGAGCCGGGGCTGTGGCCGAGCGCGGAGGAACAACAATGAAGCTCCACCTTGTTGGTACCCGACCTCGCCCGTGGCATCATTTCGGGGCGGTCCACGCACGCGGCGTCGCTTTCGCGCCCGACGGCATGCTGCTCGAAGGAGCAGTGCTCGCGGCGCATCTCGATGGCCCCGCCGAAACCTTCGTCGAGCGGATCGCCACGCTCGATGGCACCTTCGCCGCTGTGCATGCGGGCGAGACCGTGCTTGCCGCCGTAGACCGTATTCGCTCGATGCCGCTGTTCTACGGGTGCGATGCCGAGGGGACGTGGCATCTCAGCGACGATGCGCGGCACATCGCCGACGTGGCGGATGCTCGGCTCGATGACGCGCTTGCCGTTGCCGAGTTCATGGTCCAGAACGCCACGACCGGGCCGACCACGCTCTCCACTTCGGTCCGGCAGATTCAGGCGGGCGAGGCGGTGAGGTTCAGCGATGCCGAGGTGACGGGCACGCGCTACTACCGCTACGGGGATGCGTCGCTCATCGACGCCTCGGAAGAGGAGTTGGTCGAGGAGGGCGCCCGGCTGTTCGAGCGCGCCTTCGACCGGATGCTCGCTTCGATGCAGGGGCGACCGATCGTCGTGCCGCTCAGTGCGGGGATTGACTCGCGGCTGATCGCGGCGATGTGTGTACGCGGCGGGCGGACCGACGCACTGGCGATGTGTTATGGGCGCGAACGTTCGTTCGAGGCCCAGTCGAGCCGCCGGGTGGCGGAGGCGCTCGGGCTGAAGTGGGCGTTCATCCCGTACTCAAATCGGCAGTGGGCCGACTGGTTCTGGCGCGACGGCTTCCAGACCTTCCGCCGAAACGCGACCGGCCTGACCGGCATCGAGCACGAACAGGACTGGCCCGCCGTCCTCACGCTCCGCGAACGTGGCCTGCCCGACGATGCCGCGTTCGTTCCCGGTCACTCGGGCAACTTCATCAGCGGTTCGCTCTACGCCGTCGAGCCGCTGGACTATGAGCACGATCCTGTCGAGTGGCTCTGGCGAAAGTATTACGCCGAGTGGTCCACTCAGGGCCTCTCGCCTCAACTCGTCGCTCGTCTGCGCGACCGCATCGCCGAGCGGATCGAGGACACGGCGAATCCGCTGGAGGCGTTCTCCAAGTTCGGCTGGCAGGAGCGGCAGGCGAAGATGATCGTCAACAGCATCCGGGTCTACGAGTACCACGGGTTCGACTGGCGGCTCCCGCTCTGGCTCGACGGCGGCGTACTCGACTTCTGGAGCCGCATCCCGGTCGAGCACCGGCGCGGGCGCACGCTCTACTGCCGCGTCGTCCGTCGCCTCGTTGGTGACGATATCTACAACCTCCCCAGCACGCTTCGGCGCGAGTCGCCAGTCACCGGAAAGATCCGCCGTCTCACCGACCGCGACGCCGGGCGCTACGGCATCTGGCTCGGCCCGCACCCCCTCTCCGCCGCGCTTCGCACCCGCGTCCATGACCTCGTCGCCGAGCACACGCTCGCCCACCCGATCGTCGGCCCGGTCGCTGAGGCCGTCGTTCGGCCCATCGCCGACCGCCCGGTGCCGTGGGCGACGATCAACGGACTACTCGCCCTCAGTGAACTCAACGACCTGACGAACGAGGGCGGCAGGTTATATCTCGGCGGCGGCGGTGTCTAGGGGAGAAACGCTTCCCTGACCCCGAGCCATTCATGCACGACGTTGTCAATCCCGCCGCCGAGCCGGACATTCAGTACCATCTCCCGATCAACCAGTGGGATGCCTCGGAGCGGCCTCGCGAAAAGCTGATGGCGCGCGGCGCGGCGGCGCTCTCCGACGCTGAACTGATCGCCCTCATCTTCGGCAACGGGACGCGGACGAAGGAGGGTAGCCTCTCAGCGGTACAACTCGGGCAGGCGCTCTTGCGGACCTACGGTTCGCTCGCCACCCTGTCGAAGAAAGAGCGCAAACTACTCCAGCGCGTCATCGGGATCGGCCCGGCGAAGGCGGTGCAACTCATGGCGGCGTTCGAGATTGGGCGGCGCGTCGAGGCGCAGGGCGACGGCGAGCGTGTCCAAGTCTGCTCGCCCGCCGACGTGGCGGCGGCCTACGGGCCGAAGCTCCGCGACCTGAAGCGCGAGGTCTTCGTCATCGTGCTCCTCAACACGGCCAACATCATCACGGGCGACTTTACGATCTCCGAAGGCGGCCTCGCCGCGAGTATCGTCGAGCCGCGTGCCGTCTTCCAGCGCGCCGTGGTCGAAAACGCCGCCGCCATCGTCTGCCTCCACAACCATCCCTCCGGCAATCCCGAGCCGAGCCGGGAGGACGTGCAGATCACCAAGCAACTCGTCGAAGCCGGGAAGCTGATGGGTATCCCCGTGCATGACCACCTCATCATCGCTGGGCGAGGCTATACGTCGCTCGCGGAGAGGGGATTGATGTAAGGGAATGAGAAAAGAGGGATGAGATAGAAGAGATGGTAGAGAGAGACAACTTGGGCGCGGAGGTCAGACATGAAACTCAAAAGAGTAGAGCAGCTTTTCGTTTATAGCAGGGCATTTGATGCTGCGATGGGTGTGTTCCAGGCATCGAAATGCTGGCCGAAGGAGGAACGGTATGCGCTGACCGATCAGGTGCGACGGTCGTCGCGGTCTGTCTGTGCCAATCTTTCCGAAGCGTGGGCGAAGCGGCGCTACCCAAAGCACTTCGTCAGCAAGCTTTCCGACGCCCACGGTGAAGCCGAAGAAACGCTGACATGGCTAACATTTGCTCATCAATGTGGCTATCTGCTCTCCGACGCTGCAGGAGAATTGATTTCGGTTTACCGGCAGATCATCGCAGGATTGGTCAGAATGATGAACTCCCCCGAGTCGTGGTGCCTCCCCGACCCACTACGGCTCCAGCCATAGCTTCCAAACTCTCTCTCTTCCCTCGCTTCTATCTCTTCTTTCTTCTCTCCCACACGACCCGCCGCCAGAAGCTCGATGAAAACGCCGGGTCGATATGCTCCGCGAACGTTTCCCACTCGGGATAAAACCGCCGGAAATCTTCGCCGCTCATGCAGGCGTCTTTGGCGGGATAGAGCCGCCCACCGGCCTCGCGGACCAGCGCGTCGAGTTCAGCGAAGAGGACGCGGGTGCGGGCACCCCGGTTGGGGAAGTCGAGCGCGAGGGTGACGCCAGGCTGCGGGAACGAGAGCAGCCCCGGCGATGCGAGATCGCCGAAGGTCTTGAGCACAGCGAGGAACGAGGCCTCGCCGCTGCGGGCGATGCGGTCGAGGATGGCGCGGATCGCCGCATGCCCGTCGGTATGTGGGACGACGCACTGATACTGGAAGAACCCGCGCGTGCCATAGAGCCGGTTCCAGTCGCCGAGAGCGTCGAGCGGGTAGAAGAACGGCTCGTAGTGGGTCTGCTTGCGGACGACGGGTCGAAGCTGTTGCCGGTAGTAGACTGCGTTGAAAGCGCGAACCGTCGCCTTATTGAGCAGGCCACCGGGCGCATCGAGCGGGATACGGATGCGCGGCGTTGAGGCATTCTCTGGCTTCGGCAGGGAACCCGGCGCGTGATCGCCCTCGATGTAGAGGCCGCGCCCGAGCTTGGAGCCGGTCGCTGTCGTGTCGATCCAAGCGACGGTATAGCGGGAGCGGGCGTTGGCCTCGGCGTTGATGGCGAAGAAGGCGTCGAGCGAGTCGAACCGTTCGCGGCGGAGGTTGATCTGGTCGCTCTGAACGGGGATGAGTTGAATCTCGGCCCAGCGGATGAGGCCCGTCAGCCCGAGGCCCGCCATCGTGGCGCGGAAGAGGTCGGTGTTTTCGTCGGGCGAGCAGACGCGCTTCGACCCGTCCGACCGCCACAGCTCGAACCGGCGCACGAACCGCCCGAAGGTGCCGTCGCGGTGGTGGTTCTTCCCGTGGACATCGTTGGCAATCGCCCCGCCGACCGAGACGAACTTCGTCCCCGGCGTCACCGGCAGAAACCATCCCCGCGGCACGACGAGGGCAAGGAGGTTGGCCAGTGTCACCCCAGCCTCGCACCGGACGACGCCTGTCTCCGCATCGAAGGCCAACACGCGGTTCAGCGCTTCAGTGTCGAGGAGGGTGCCGTCATTGTTGAGGCAGACATCGCCATACGACCGGCCCTGCCCGTAGGCGAGAAGCGGTCCCTCCACCGAAGGCAGCGTCTCGCCGTCCGGCATCAAGTGTACCACGCGGTTCGGGTCCGAAGCGGGTACGCGGCCCCACGAGGCAAAATCTTTCATTTCAGCCCCCATTGATCCAGACGTCTTCAATCCATGTTGCTAGGTCTGACCACTTCTCATCGGTGGCACCATTGTGCGACCAATACACAACCTCTCCATCTGGCGTCATTCCATAAACGTCAGCATTGTCGGCACAGATCGGGACCAAATAATGAGGAAGCCCAAGTAGTCGTGCAGCCTCGACGACACGAAGCAAATAAGTATGCCCACTTTCTGGAATAGCTGTCACCGGCTCTAGCGTGCCGAAGACGATATCGCTGGTCTCTAGGAGGTAACGACGAAAGTCTGGGTGGAGTTGGTAGTCAAGAGCACGTTCGAGTGCTATCACCTCATCTGTTGTTGGAAGGCGCAGAGGCTTCGGGACTGGTTCATTCAGTCGGCGCAGTTTGGCAATAGCCTCATCAAGCGTCATGTTCAACTCCTATAGCGAGGCCACCAACAGCAGGGCACCCACAAGGCCGAAGACGGCATAGCTCGCCGGGTCTTTCGCGGCGAACAGGATCGGGTCGTCGTCGAGGTCGCCACGCCCGGCGAGGAGCCACGCCCGCGTGATCCAGTAGAGCAGCAGCACGCCGACGCCCCACAGCAGCATCGGCGTTGAATAGAGCACGCTGACCTCGGGGCTGCGGATGTGGAACACGAGGACGAAGACCGACAGGTAGCCTGCCGCCTGTCCTGCTGTGCGGAGAATCGGCACATCGTCACCCCGGTAGCCGCGTCCCTGCAAAGCATCGGCTCCCACGATCTCCAAGCGGCGCAGTTCGGCGAAGCGTTTGAGCAGGGCGAGGGAGAGGAAGAAGAAGATCGAGAACGCCAGCAGCCATTCCGAGACGGGGACGCCGGTCGCCGCGCCGCCCGCAAAGATGCGGAGCGCATAGAGGCCCGCGAGGACCAACACGTCGATTACCGGCTGCTGCTTCAGCACGAACGAGTACGCGAGCGTCACCACGAGGTACACCGCCAGCGTCAGCCGGAACGCGGCAGGCAGCGCCACCCACGCCAGCCCGAACGCCGACACCACGAGTACCGGAACCAGCACCATCCCGAACCCAAACGAGAGCGCGCCCGAGGCGAATGGGCGGTGCCGCTTCGCCGGGTGCTGGCGGTCGGCCTCGCGGTCCACGAGGTCGTTGACGACGTAGGCCGACGACGCGCACAGGCTGAACGCGACGAATCCGAGCGCCGCGCTCGTCCAAAGCTCAGTCTCGGCGATGCGGTGTGCCATCAGCATCGGGACGAACAGCAGGACGTTCTTCACCCACTGGTACGTCCGCAGCGCCCGGTTCAGCGCGCCGATGCGGCTTACAGCAGGAGGTTTGGCAGTCTGCGTCAGGGACATCGATGAGAGGAAATGAATACGGGGACGCTACGCAGTGCAGCGCCCCCGTGTTCTACGGTTGCCGTCGGGACTACTTGGCGCTGGCTGCCAGTTCTTTCGCGGGTTGCGGTGCGTGCCCATTGCTGCTCGGCAGGTCGTTGCCGCGCGGCATGAACGCTTGGAGGCCGGTGATCTCGCGGCCCAAGATCAGGCCGTGGATGTCGTAGGTGCCCTCGTAGGTGTTGACCGATTCGAGGTTGACCATGTGGTGGATCACGCGGTACTCGCCCGTGATACCGTTGCCGCCGAGCATGTCGCGGGAGACGCGGGCGATGTCGAGTGCTTTGCCGACGTTGTTACGCTTGGCGAGCGAGATCATCGGCGGGGCGACCTTGCCTGCGTCCTTGAGTTGTCCGAGTCGCCACGCGAGAAGCTGCATCTGCGTGATGTCGGTCAGCATATTCGCCAGCTTGGTCTGGACAAGCTGGTTCGCCGCGAGGGGATAGCCGAACTGCTTGCGCTCGCCGACGTACTGCCGCGCCCGCCCGTAGCAGTCTTCCGCTGCACCGACCGCGCCCCAGGCGATGCCGTAGCGGGCGTTGTTAAGGCACGAGAACGGACCCTTCAGCCCGCGAATCTCGGGGAAGACATTTTCGTCGGGGACGAAGCAGTCGTCGAAGACCATCTCGCCGGTGATGCTCGCCCGAAGACTCATCTTGTTGTGTGTCTTCGGGGCCGTGTAGCCGTCCATGCCCTTCTCGACGAGGAAGCCGCGGATCACGCCGTCCTCGCCGTCGCCTTTCGACTTGGCCCAGACCACGCCCACGTCGGCGACGGGCGAGTTGGTGATCCACATCTTCGCGCCGTTGAGCACGAAGCCGCCGTCCACTTTCGTCGCGGTCGTCTCCATCGAGCCGGGGTCGGAGCCGTGGTTCGGCTCGGTCAGCCCGAAGCAGCCGATCATTTCCGCCGAGGCGAGCTTCGGCAGGAAGCGCTGGCGCTGCTCCTCGGTCCCGAAGTCGTAGATCGGGTACATCACGAGCGACGACTGCACCGAGGCGAACGAGCGGTAGCCGGAGTCCACGCGCTCCAGTTCGCGGGCGATGAGGCCGTAGGCGGTGTAGCTCGCGCCGAGGCCGCCGTACTCCTCGGGGATTGTCGCGCCGAGCAGGCCCATCTCGGCCATCTCGCCGGGAATGGCGTCGTGGAAGACCTCGTCCTGGTTGCCTTCGAGCGCGCGCGGCTCCAAGTTCTGCTGCGCGTAGTCGCGGGCGGACTGCATGATGAGGCGGTCCTCCTCGGAGAGCATCTGCTCGAAGAGGAAGGCGTCGTCGGTGTTGAAGTGGGTCTTCGGCATGGGTTATCGGTTCTTTGTCAGTGGTCCTTTGTCAGTCGAGCAGCGGCGGATTGAAAGATACGTGCGCTTTTAGCTGGTTTAGCCGATGGGGCGCAAGTCGGTCGGAAACTCAGAGGCCTCATCGCTCAGGCTTTGGGCTTCCTCTCCGGTGAGATTCCGTAGGTGCCAAGCGCGATTGAGATGGGCGAAGATGTGTCCGAGGTCGATCCTGAACTCTGGCTCGTCGTAATCCTCACGCTCAGACATCTCTCGGATAAGCTTCGTGAGATGCTCAGCCGCGTCTTCTAGTTGATAGACTAGGAGCGCCCATTCGATTGGATTCTCTGACTTGCCAATCATCGTGTTCTACCAAGTCCGGTTAAAGAGTTGTCATTTCGACGAGCGTAGCGAGGAGAAATCCCCTTCGACAAGGCCGAGCAAGACCTCAGAGCAGGAGGTTTCTCGCGTTCGCTCGAAATGACAAAGGGTAAATGATGTTACTGGATTTGATATTAGAGATCCTTCGACTCGCTGCGCTCGCTCAGGATGACAAGAGCAAAGCGGGTGCTATCACCCCATATTCCAGTTGACGCCGCGCCCGTCTTCAGGGTCGGGATAGCGCCATGTCACGGCCCCTTGGTCGCAAGCGTACATGCAGGTGCCACACTCGATGCAGTCCTCGAACTGGAAATGCACCTTGCCGACCTCGTCGAGCGTGTAGCAGTTGGCCGGGCAGACGTAGGTCGTGCACTTGTGGGGGCACGTCGTGTTGCAGATGTCGGTCTCGACGAGGATGTGCGGTTTGGCCTCGGTGCGCCCTTGGTTGCGGTAGGCCACCTTGCCGAGCCGCTCGGCGATGCTGAGAGTGTTGACGTTTTCGCTCATCCTACTATCAAGGTCTATATCTTAGAGGGATGTCATTTCGACGAGCAAAGCGAGGAGAACGCGAAGCCTCGCCGCAGGCAAATCTCCTACTCTGAGGTGATGTACGTCCGCATCGGAGGAGATTTCTCGCTTCGCTCGAAATGACAAACTACAACGCTCTCGCGGCACGGGAGCCGAGCTTGATGAGGTCCCAGTACCCGATGTGTTCCTTCCGCACGTCGCGGAGAATCTGGTACGCCTTCTTCGTCGGCTTGTTGTCGACGGTGAAGAATTCCCGCCCGAAGTCGCACACGAGGCGGGGGACCTGCTGGAACATGGCGGGCGAGTGGAGCACTTGGACGGCCTGCTGGAAGCCACGCAGGTCCTGCATCACGTAGGAGTTATCGAGCGCGGTACGGTAGTGCTGAAGGAACGCCTCGCTGAAATCCTGCACTTTCTTCGCCTCGACGACCGTCTCGGCAGCGAGGATGCCGGAGCGCATCGCGTAGTCCATCCCCTGGATCGCCCGGCCCGCGTTGAGGACGAGGTTGGCGGCCTCGCCCGCGACGAGCACACCGTCGGCATAAATCTCCTTCGGCATCACGCGCATGTCGCCCGTCGAGACGACCTTGGCGTTGTATTCCAGCACCTCGCCGCCCCGGATCGCGTCGGCGACGGTGGGGTGGGTCTTGAACTGGTTGAGGAGGTCGTAGGGCTTCTTGCCTGCCTTGCGCAGATCGGCCATGCCGAGGACGAGGCCGATAGAGACCGAGTCGCGGTTGGTGTAGAGGAAGCCGCCGCCTTCGACGCCATCGCTCGCGTAGCCGACGAACTCGTTCGACATGCCGCTACGCTCGCCGAGTTGGAAGCGGTCGCGCAGCACCGACTCCTCGAATCGGATCACCTCCTTCACGCCGACCGCCAAACCCTCGGCGGGGACATAGTCGGTTTGCAAGCCGACCTGCCGGGTGAGGAGGTTGTTGACGCCCTCGGCGAGGATCACGCAGTCGGCGAAAAACTCTTCGCCGCCCGCCCGGATGCCGGTGACTTTGTCGTTCTCCTTGATGACCTCCTCAACGAGGATATCGGTGGCGAGGAGCGACTCACCGTGTTCGCTCTCTTCGAGCACCTCGTCCACTTTCCCCGCGAGCCACGCATCGAAGCGCGAGCGGAGAACCGTGAGGCCGGTATAGGGCGGGGTATTGAAGTGGTCGCTCTTGAAGTCGAGCGAGAACGACGCGCCGTCGTCCATGAATGTCAGGCGGCGGTGGTTGACGAACCGCTCCCAACCGGCGTCTTCCTCTTCCCAGTAGTTGGGCACGAGGCGGGCAAGGTCGCGGCCCCAAAGGACGCCGCCGGAGACGTTCTTTGCGCCGCTCCACTCGCCGCGCTCGACGAGCAGGAAGCGAGCGTCAGCGCGGGCCAGCGTCATCGCTGCTGCAAGTCCAGCCGGGCCACCGCCGACGATGATGCAGTCGAAGCGTTCGTCCATAGGTTCAGGAATGCTGCTCCCACTTTGGTCTGTCATTCTGAGCGGAGGCCCGCAAGGGCCGGAGTCGAAGAATCTCTTATGGCAGTCTCACCAGAGATTCTTCGACTGCGTTCGCTGGCGCTCACTTCGCTCAGAATGACCAAGGGGGAGGATTAGGTAGTGCCGTTCGCGTTCTTGATCTCGGCGATGAGGGCGGGCAGCACTTGGTAGAGGTCGCCAACGATGCCGTAGGTCGCTACGTCGAAGATGGGCGCGTCGGCGTTGTTGTTGACGGCGACGATGATCCGGCTATTCGACATGCCCGCGACGTGCTGGATCGCGCCCGAGACGCCGACCGCGAAGTAGACTTCCGGCGACACCACTTTGCCGGTCTGCCCAATCTGCGCCGTCGCCGGAAACATGCCGGTTTCCACGACCGCCCGACTCGCGCCGATGGCGGCACCCGTCACCTCGGCGAGTTCTTCGACGAGTCGCTTGCCTTCGTCGTCTTTTACCCCACGCCCGGCGGCGACAACCACGCGGGCATCGCTCAAGTCCACACCGCCCGTCACGCTCGCCACCACCTCGCGGAGCGTCTGCTTCGCCTCGCTCGACGTGAAGGCCATAGCCTCGACCGTACCCGCGACAGGCGCTTCTTCGGCGACATAGGAGCCGCTACGGACGGAGATGAGCACGGGGTTACCCTCGGCCCGCGTCCGGGCGAGAAACTTGGCGGCCATCACCGGCCGAAGCGCTTCCACGCCACCGTCTTTAATCTCGAACTCAGCCACGTCGGCGATCACCGCGCCGCCGGTTCGGACAGCGAGCGCACCGAGAATATCTTTCACACCCTCCGTCGAAGGGAACGCGACGACCGCGGGTTGCGCTTGCTCTATGACGGCGTCGAGCGCACCCAGCATCGGGGTGTTGAGCGCGTTCTCAAACGACGAGTCGGCGACCGTGTAAACGGTAGCAGCTCCGTATTGCTGGGCGGCATCGGCAGCCGCCGACGGGTCGGGCGCGAGCACGACGGCAGCGAGGTCGTGCCCATGCTGCGCGGCGAGTTGGCGGCAGCGCGTCAGCACTTCGAGTGAAGCGCGGGTAGGCTGGCCGTTCGAGAGGGCGACGAAGCTGAGGATGCTCGGCATTGCAGGAGGTAGAGGTGCAGAAAAGGAGGGGCGTCAGTCTCTAGAGGACGCTCGCTTCGTGGAGGCGGCGCACGACCTCGGCGGCCTGTTCACTCGGCTCGCCGTCAATCGTCTCGCCGGGGTCGCGGGCCGGAACGGACTCGTAGCGGAGAACGCGAACCGAGGTCGAGGGCACGTCGCTCACCGCGACTGTCTCGATGGGTTTCTTCTTGGCTGCCATCACGCCCTTGAGCTTGGGGATGCGCGGATCGTTCATGTCGTTCGAGCACGTCACGAGGCACGGCTTCGGGAGGGCGATGATCTCCTGTCCGGCATCGCCTTGGCGGGTCACGATGAGGGTGTCGCCGTCAATGGCGAGGCCGACCGCGTTCGTGGCATAGGGCCGACCGAGGCGCTCGGCGAGCATCGCGCCCGCGAGGCCGGAGTCCGTGTCTTGCGCCTGCTTGCCGGTGGCGATCACATCGTAGGTAGACCCGCCCAAGTGATCGGCCAGCAGTTTCGAGACGGCGGCAGAGTCTAGCTCCGTGCCTTCGGGCACGACGAGGTGTGTGCCACGCGCGGCACCCATGGCGAGCGCCTTGCGGATGGTCTCCGTCGCCCGCTCCGGTCCGATGAGGAGTACCTCGACCTCACCGCCGTGCTGTTCGGTGAGCACGAGTGCTTCCTCGACCGCACTCGCGTCGTAGGCGTTGAGAACCACCCGACCCGCATCCATCACGAGTTCGCCATCACGAACCTGGATGGGGGCAGAAACGTCGGGGACCTGTTTGATACAGACGCAGAAGTTCATCGGGCAAGCAGAGAGCGAGACAGGACGGGAAGCGCGCAGAAGTTAACGCCCCGGTCTGGGCCTGCCCCTCGAAATCTGGACTAAGGAGAGCAGAGATTCGCTTGGAGCCGATGCCTCGTCTGGCAGGCTGATCAGTTTAGTTTTTCTATGTATTGCACGGTTAGTCAAAAAGTTTGGATTTGTTGCATTTAGTTGAGAAGAGGATTTATCTTTTCTGCCTCTTAGCGCTATGGCTCAAGCATCCATCCAGATTCACGAAACCGAAGGCTTCGCCCTCATTGAGGTCGGTGGCGAAGTGCGCGGTCAGGACATCGTTCAGGCGGCGCACACGCTTCGGAAAGACCCCCGGTGGCGACAGCACTTCAACGTGATCTGGGATGGGCGGAAGGTCACGTCACTTCTTCTTGAGCCGAACGACCTCACCGAGATGGTCGAAGCGAAAGCGGAGACAACGGTCGGGAAGGAGGTAACGATTGCCGTTCGCTCGCTTGACGTGGAGATGGCGAAGCTGTGCGCGCTGCTGCTGCGCGTTCGAGGCTTAGAGGCCTCAGTGGTGGGCACCCTCGAAGGGGCACTCGCCGAGCTTGACCTCGAAGAACTTCCTCAGTCCTAGGCTGACCGCTACAGCCCGAGCCGTAGACCGCCCATAAAGGTTGCTGTGCTCCCACTGGCGAGGGTGGCGCGCCCCTGCACAAAGAGGTTCACTGGGCCGAAGCCGCCGAACTCGACCCCGGCCAAGAGGTTGGCTCCGACGTTGTTCTCGGCGCTGTCGAGGTCGCCCTCCACCGCGTCGTCGTCCGAGGTGTCAAAGCTGATGAGGCGCACGCTGACGCCTGCCCCGGCATAGGGCTGGAAACCGGGTGTCCCGAGCCGGGCGATGAGGTCGAGGTTGAACTGGCCCATTGTGCGGGTAAAAACGCGGTCGGCGACGGTGATATCGGTCGCTAGCAGATACTCACCAGACGGACGTACCGCGAGTGCGACTGGAGCCGTCACCGGCAGGCCAATCTCCACGCCGACACCAAGAATCGCCCCTTCGGCGTCGGTGTCATAGCCCGCGTAGCCAAGGACGCCGGTTTGGGCGTAGGCCGTTGGTAGGGCAGCGGTCAGAAGGAGCGCAGCGAGGAGGAGAACGGTGCGGTGCATGATGAGTCAGGTTGAGCGGAAGAGGAAGGACGAGGGCAAGCCCTCACCACCTGACGCAGGAAACCAGCCGCCAGCCGATCACACATTGGTGTTTTTCGGTGTAGTCCAGAAAGACAAGGACATTTTGCGTTGGGCTGAAAGCCTTACGTATAGGTGGTTGGGTTTACCTTTTTGCGATGGGAGTAGCATCACATCATAGAAATACAAGGCGGCTCGGTCGAGTGGCGCTGGCCTGTTGGCTCTGCGTGGGCTTGCTGCCCGCGACCGCGCAAGTCAAGGAAGCCGACGCACCGGCTCCGAGATTCGAGTTACTTGATGTGGCGGATGGGCTGACGGCGAACGAAGTCAGCGCCATCATGCAAGACCGTCAGGGCTTTCTGTGGGTCGGTACATGGATCGGGTTGCACCGGTACGACGGGCATTCCTTTCGGGCCTTCCTGCGCGACCCTGCCGATTCGCTGAGTCTCGCCAACAGTTGGATACGCGGACTCCACGAGGACCGGGCGGGCAACCTGTGGGTGGCCACCGATGGCGGGGCGAGCCGCTTCGATCCCGTGACGGAGGCGTTCACGAACTACCAGCATGATCCGGCGAACCCTGCAAGCATTAGTAGTAACAGGCTTAGCTCGGTCGTGGAAGATGCGACAGGAACGATCTGGGTCGGGACCCGAGGCGGTGGGCTAAATCGCTTCGACCCGGCGACGGAGACGTTCACGCAGTTCCGGCACGACCCGGAGGACGACGGAAGTCTCAACAGTGACAACGTGCTCTCGCTTTTGGCCGAGCCAAACGGGACGCTCTGGGTCGGAACGGGAAGAGGACTGAACCGGCTTGACGTAGCGACGGGGGCGATTGCGCGCTTTGAACGTGGTCCTACTAGCTCCCCGAGCCTCGCACCCTCCGCGGCCTACACGCTCCACCGGGATCGGGGTGGCAGGCTCTGGATCGGTTCGATTCGGGACGGCCTCTACCGTTTTGATTCGGCGACGGAAACATTTGTCCACTACCCACCCGATACGAACAACCCGGACGCGCTCGGCCATCCGTGGGTGCTGTCGATCACAGAGGATCAAGAGGGTGCTCTTTGGGTCGGGACCGACGGCGGGGGGCTGCATCGGTACGATCCGGCTACCGACCGTTTTACCCGCTACACCCATGATCCGACCGATGCCCAGAGTTTGAGCGACGACCGGATATTGTCGGCGATGGTGGATCGAACGGGCGTGCTCTGGGTGGGGACCTACCGAGGTCTCGGTCGCCGGTATCCGCTCTCGCAGTACCTCGCCCATGAACGCGCCCGCCCCAGTGAGGCTGGGAGCCTAAGTTCGAGCGATATCTCGTCGTTTCTGGAGGATGGGATGGGTGCCCTGTGGGTCGGTACCGACGGGGGTGGGTTAAACCGTCGCGATCCTGAGACGGGCGTATTCACGTTCTATCGGCATGACCCGTCGGATCCCGGTTCGCTTGGCAACGATGCCGTGTTGGACCTTGCCGAGGATGACGACGGCGCGGTGTGGGTTGGCACCTACGATGGTCTGTACCGTCGCGATCCGCAGACGGGCCGGTTCGCGCGGTTTACGCCCCAAACCGAGAACGGCACGACACAGATCACCGTTGCCTACGAGTTGGTCTATGCGGACGGCCACCTCTGGGTCGGGACCTACAACGGCCTGTTCGACATCGAGACCGCGACGGGGCGTGTAGTTCATTATGCACCCGAGCCGGACGGCTTCTATCAGTACGCTATCTCGGTCTATCCAGAGCCATCGGGCAGGGTGTGGGTCGGGACATTCAGCGGAGGCTTTGGCCGCCTCGATCCGCCCGTTGCAGGGCAGGGTAAGCGAACCTTCACCCGTATCCGAGAGGATGCACCAGACCCAGAGTCGCTGCAGTGGGGCATGGTGCTGAGTATCTACCGAGGTCAGGATGGAGCGCTCTGGGTGGGAGGCGGCAAGGGGCTGAACCGGTTAGAGGTAGACGAGGCGGGAAACGTCACACAGTACCATCGGCCCGGCGGGTTGTCCAACGTGCCCATCGACGGGATCACCGAAGATGCCCAAGGCCGCCTCTGGGTGACGACGGTGCTCGGGCTGTCATGGTTCGATCCGCAGGCGGAGACGCTGCTGAACTACGATGCGGAGGATGGCTTTCCGGGCGGCGGGACGCTCTACCGGAGTCCGCGAACCGGGCAGGTCTACGTGGGCGGCGGGCGTGGCTATTATTCGTTCGATCCGGCAAACATCGCTAAAACACCTTCCCCGTCGCCTGTCGTGCTGACGGGGCTTCGTCTGCTCGATGAGCGGGTGCAGGTTGGCGTCGAAGGGGCGCCGCTGAACCGGCCTCTGGCGATCACCGAGACGCTTCGCCTCCGCTACGACGACCGGGTGGTGAGCTTCGAGTTTGCCGCGCTCGATTTCCGCGAACCGAACGCGCATCGCTACGCCGTGCGGCTTGATGGGTTCGATGAGGACTGGCGAGAAGTGGGGGCGCAGCGCGAGGTGACGTTCACCAACCTCAGTCCGGGGCGGTACCGATTCCGTGTGCGCGCAGCAGGTCGGGACGGTATTTGGGGGGAGGCCGAAGCGTCGGTAGCTGTCGTCATCGCGCCGCCGCTGTGGCGGACGGGGTGGGCCTATCTCGCCTATGCCCTCTTGATTCTTGGTCTCGGAGCAGGCATCTACCGAGACCGTCAGCGGCGAGCAACGCTTCGGCATCGGGCCGAGATCGAGCGTATCGAAGCTGAGCAACTTCGCGCGCTCGACCGGGCCAAGAGCCGGTTCTTCGCCAATGTCAGCCACGAGTTCAGGACGCCGCTCACGCTTACCCTCGGTCCGCTGGACGACCTACGAGCAGGTTTGCACGGCTCACTTTCCACGCCGATGAAGGAGCAGGTGGACCTTGCCCACCGCAATGCGGCCCGCGTGCTTGACCTCGTCAATCAGATTCTTGACATCGCCCGCCTCGAAGCTGGGCGGACGCCACTCCGCGCACGTCGGCTAGAGTTTAGCCTGTTTGCTGGTGCGATGGCGCAGCCCTTCGAGCCGCTGGCCGAGCGCAGAGCGCTAGTGTTCAAGGTGGAGACCCCGCCTGAGCCGGTTGAGGTCTGGGCCGATCCCGAGCAGTTGGAAAAGGTCTTCACCAACCTGCTCTCGAACGCGATCAAGTTCACGCCCGAAGGTGGTACCGTTCGGGTCAGCGTTGAGGCTGAGGGCGATGCGGCGCGCCTGACCGTCCGCGACAGCGGCCCCGGCATTCCTGCTACCGACCTGCCCTACGTCTTCGATCGCTTTCACCAAGTCAACGAAACCTCGGCCCGGATGCAGCCGGGGACCGGCATTGGGCTGGCCCTCGCCCGCGAGATCGCGGACTTGCACAAAGGCACCCTCGCCGTCGAGAGCGAGGAGGGCTTCGGCAGTACGTTTATGCTCACCCTGCCGCTTGGACGCGACCACCTTGCGCCGGAGCAGATCGTGGACGAGGCCGAGCCGTGGCAACCAACGAACGTACCTGCACCGCTGCTCTACGAGCCAGGAGGCGATGGCCTCGCTGAAACAGACCCGGATGATGCGGATGAGGACCGGACGACGGTGTTGGTGGTGGAGGACCATGCCGAAGTGCGCGCCTACATCCGTCGCCACCTCGAACCCGGCTACCGCGTCCTCGAAGCTGCCGACGGCGAGGCGGGGCTAACCGCTGCGCGGGAGCAGTTGCCGGACCTCGTCGTCTCTGACGTGATGATGCCCGGCCTGAGTGGCTTCGAACTGTGCCGCGCGCTGAAGACAGACCCCGAGACGAGCTTTCTGCCGGTCATCCTGCTCACGGCGAAGGCCGAACACGAGGACCGGCTCGAAGGGCTGGGCGAGCACGCCGACGACTACCTCACCAAGCCGTTCGACCCGGCGGAGCTGCGGGTGCGGATCGAAAACCTGATCGCCTTGCGGCGGCGGCTCCGCGAGCGGTACCGGCAGGAAGGCATCGCACTCGTGTTCGGCGAGGACGAAGCGACGGTCTTGCCGGAAATCGCACCCACAACGGTAGACGTAACCTCTACCGATGCTGTCTTCTTGACGGAAGTTCGCACGGCGATTGAGACGCACCTCGGCGATGAGACGCTCACCGTCGAGCGACTGGCCGAGGTCGTGGGCGTGAGTCGGGGCCACCTCCACCGGCAGCTCAAAGCCCTTGCCGACCAGACGCCGTCGGAGGCGATCCGCACGATGCGGCTGGAGCGGGCGGCGCAGCTCTTGAAAGCCGAGGCTGGGACCGTAAGCGAGATTGCCTATGCGGTCGGTTTCAAAGGCGTGGCGCACTTCTCGAACAGCTTCGACCGGCAGTTTGGGTGCCGCCCGTCGGTCTACGCGGCGGAGCAGGAATAGCGTAAGCGCACGCTCCAGCATGGGCTGCGCGTGCGAGAATCTGTTGTACGTATGTCGCATGTGACGTAGACGCAACACATGGAGACCGGTACGTAACGCACCAAATATGGCTAGGAAGGAGGTTGAGGGCGTCGTCCTTCACCGCACACCTCCGATCATGCGCCGACCTCGGTTCTCGTTCGCTTTCTCCGCAATCGTACTCGCTGGCCTCGCCTGCTTGCTTGCACCCGGTACCCGCGCTCAGACTCCTGAGCCTCGTCTCACTCAGGCCACGCGCGTCAACACGTCGCAGCCGCTGCGCGAGGTGCCGGTCCGTCCGGGGCGCTACCGGGTAGGTCCGCCCTTCGTCGTTCCCAACAAGGTGCATCGTTTCGGCACACGGTCGGTGGCGACGGATGTGCCGCCGGGCTTCAGGGACCCGGTGCTCGATGAAGCGCTGTGGAGAGGGAGTGGCGAGACAGAAACGGTGGCGATCGCGCGCGAGAACTTCGGCGGGGTCTCCGCCACAATCTTCGCTCCACCCGACGTGAACGGCGATGTGGGACCGGGCCACTATATGCAGTCGACCAACACCCGTACCAGCGTCTACAGAAAAACGGGTTCGATTCAGCTTCAGGTCCCGAACAATCACTTCTTCGCGGGTCTCGGCGGTCCGTGCGAGGAGCAGAACGACGGCGACCCCGTCGTTCTCTACGATCACCTCGCCGACCGGTGGGTGATCATGCAGTTCCAGATCAGCGCCGGGTTCGACCTCTGCATCGCGGTCTCGGCGACGCCCGATCCGACCGGCTCGTACCACCAGTACGAGTTCGACTTCACCGAATTCCCGGACTATCCGAAGCTCGGCGTGTGGCCCGATGCCTACTACGCGACGAACCAGTCCTTCGCGGGGTCTACGCTCAATCAGGAAGCCATCGCGTTTGAGCGCGATGCGATGCTCCAGGGGCTGCCTGCCCAGATGGTCGTCTTTACGATCCCCGAGAGCGAGGACCTCGTCGGGATGCTCCCGGCGGACCTCGACGGGCCAGCCCCACCGCCCGGTGCGCCGGGTCTCTTCGCAGCGATTCCGTTCATGGCACCCGCCGGACCGGAGCGGGAGCACCTCCGCCTCTACGAGATGGCCGTCGATTGGACCACCCCGGCCAACTCGACCTTTACGCTCATCGACTCGCTTGCGACGGCGGCCTTCGTTCCCCCGCCCCAGGCCTACGTCCCCCAACCGGGTGTCACGGACTTCCAACTCGAAAGCCTCGGCGACCGGCTCATGTTTCAGCTTCAGTACCGGAACTTCGGTTCGTACCAGACGCTGCTCGCTAACCACACGGTGCAAGTCGATGCAGGCACCGCCGACGAGCGGGCGGGCGTCCGGTGGTATGAGGTGCGGAACGCCGGGAGCCGAACTGGCGGCGGCTGGGGTTTCCACCAGCAGGCCACCTATGCCCCGGACGATGACCTCTACCGGTGGATGGGGTCGATGGCGATGAACGGGCTGGGCGACATCGCTCTCGGCTACTCGGTGGCGAGCGAAGACTTGTTTCCTTCCATCTGGGTCACGGGCCAGACTGCAACGATGAGCGGGACCGGCATCATGAACGTGC
Organism: Rhodothermales bacterium; assembly: GCA_028284265.1. GTDB lineage: Bacteria > Bacteroidota > Rhodothermia > Rhodothermales > JANQRZ01 > JANQRZ01. The sequence continues at coordinate 41,708 of JANQRZ010000018.1, read as the reverse complement.
CCGAACTGGAGGTGCAAGCCGGGACGGGAGCGCAGTTGCTGTTTCCGAGGAACCGGTGGGGCGACTATACCATGATGACGGTGGACCCCGTGAACGACGAGACATTCTGGTACACCAACCAATACCTAGCAGACTTCTCCGTCGGGGCCGACTGGCTGACCCGGATCGCTGCCTTCGATGTGGCGGACACGCCGCTCGTGCCAGACCTCGCATCCTCCGAGGCCATCACCGATCTCGGCGCAGGCGCGGTCGCGTGGGCAGACTACGACACGGATGGTGATCCCGATCTCGTCCTGGTAGGTACAGGGCGATTCAGCAACGGCAGTAACGATTTCGGCGAGTTGTATCGCAACGATGGAGGAACACTCGTCCTCGATGCCGCCGCCAGCGATGTCGTCCCGGGCGTGGAGGAGGGTGACGTAGCGTGGGCCGACTACGACTCCGACGGAGATCCCGACCTCGTCGTCATCGGGGAGTTCCCGCTTCCTATCGGGCGTATCGGTGAGTTGTACCGCAACGATGGAGGAACACTCGTCCTCGATGCCGCCGCCAGCGATTCTATTCCCGGCCTGTCATTCGGTGCGATTGCGTGGGCGGACTACGACGGCGACGACGACCCGGACCTCGTCGTGACCGGCAGAGACAGCAACGGTGACAACCGAGGTGAGCTGTACCGCAACGACGTGGGCGTGCTCGTTCGGGACGCGGCCGCCAGCAGCGTGATCGCGGACGTGCGCCGGAGCGCGGTGGCGTGGGGTGATTACGATGCCGACGGCGATTCCGACCTCATGGTGACGGGTACCGGCAATGGCCCGACCTTCGGCGAGTTGTACCGCAACGACGGTGGTGTGTTGGTACGGGATGTCGCTGCCAGTGCGGTGATTCCCAACGTGGATAGTGGCTCCATCGCGTGGGCCGATTATGATGGTGACGACGACCTCGATCTGCTCGTCACGGGGAGCAGCTTCGGGACCCTGTTTGGTGACGTGTATCGCAACGATGCAGGCGTTTTCGTGCGGGACGCAGCGGCCAGCGATGTGGTGGCCGATGTGGAAAGTGGCGCGGTCGCATGGGCAGACTACGACAGCGACGGTGACCCGGACCTCGTCGTGACCGGCGAGGATGCGTCGGGCGATCCGGTGGGCGAGGTGTATCGCAACGACGGGGGCGTGCTCGTGCGCGATGCCGGAGCCAGCACCGCCGTGCTCGACATGCGGGAGAGCGCCGTGGCGTGGGCCGATGTAGATGGCGATGGCGACCCGGACCTCGCCGTGACGGGCATCAACCAACTAGAGTCCTTCGCCGCGAAGTGGGGAGGTGACGTATACCGCAGCGTCGGGAGTGCCACGCCGCCGCCCAACTTCGACCTCACGGCGATCAACACCGATCCCGCAGGCTCACCCATCGTGGTGTCGCAGGGTGGACAGATCGCCTTCGACTACACGGTCACCAACAACACCGCGGCCCCGGCCTCGGGTGACTTCTGGTTCACGGCGTCGCTCGGGGGCACCACCGTCGCGCAGGGCGTGATCCAGTCCGGCACACTGCCCGCGGGAGGGACCTTCTCCCCGTCGTTCGTGCAGCCTATTCCGTCTGGCGCGCCCACGACGACGTACGCCTACACGTTGCACATCGGTCTTTTCCCGAATGTGTCGGTGGATGAGGTAGCGTTTGAGGTGGAGGTGACAGAGGTAGGCCGAGCGGGTGGAAGCGAGTCATGGGCGGTGACGGAGGCCGATCCGTGGACGGAACTGCCAGCGTCAGCGTCTGCGGCGTCCCCCTCGGCGGCGATGCTTCACCCCGTCTACCCGAACCCGTTTGCCGACCAGGCGACCCTCGGCTTCGACGTGCCCGAAGTGGCGAACGTCCGGCTCGTGGTCTACGACGTGCTGGGCCGCGCGGTGGTACGGCTCGTTGATGGCGAAGTAGAGGCGGGGCGGCATACGGTAGTGCTCGATGGGGCCGGTCTGCCGAGCGGGGTCTACCTCATCCGGTTGACGACGGCTACGGGTTTCGCAGCGACGCAGCGGGTGACGCTGTTGCGCTAGCGAGCGGCGAGAGGCGGGGCGTTCGGTGGTGGTCGCCCCGCCTGCTCGCTACACGCTGACGGTACCCCGGCTTCGGGGTGTCCGCACCGCCATCGCTCGCGACCTGTATCTCACACACGCTATACACAAACTCTCCCATGTCCTCGACCCTGCTTCACGCGCCCGGTATCCCGTGTCTCCGAGTGACCGCTCTTCTCCTGCTCTGTGTTCTGGTTGCTGGGGCTGCCCATGCGCAACAGCGGGTGGCCCCAGAACCGCCCGCCCAGCCGATCCTCGCGCCGACCATCCTCCCGGACGCGCCCCGCGCCGAGGGCACGAGCCGCGACGCGCTGCGGGCCGTTCCGGCTCGCGGGGTCACCGACTCCCTACTGACGACATCCCTCGCGCAGATCGAACTCGTCCCGGCAGCCGATGCGCTCACGGAGGATCAGCGCCGCGAACGGATGGAACGCCGCATCGAGGGCGAGCGCCGCACCGCCGAGATGGAACGCCGCTTGGAGGCCATCGCGCGCCGGATGGAGGCGTACCTCGAGGACGAGGCCGCGCGCCAGAGGGACGCTGCGGTCGTGCTACCCGCGTGGTACCGCCCCAGCGCGCCCGGCGCCAACCGCCAGTCCGCCGCGACGATTACCGTCAACACGCTCGCGGGCGACAATGACCTCACCTGTGGCACAAACGGTGCCGACCCCACTCAGGACTGCTCGCTGCTGGAAGCCGTCGCTCTCGCCAACACCGATCTCGCCTTCGACCGCATCGAGTTCTCGGTCGCCGGGACCATCCCGATCACCGCTCCGGTGCAGATCACGACGCCGATCGAGATCGACGGGACGACCGCGCCGGGCGGCGCGCATCAGGTGCGGATCGACGCCTCGGCGACCACCGGGGGCATCTCCGTCATCGGCACCAACGCGAACAACTCGGTGATCCGGGGGCTCGTCGTCGGCGGGTCCCCAGGCAACGGCATCGCCATCTTCAGCGGGGCGCAGGGCGTGCGCGTGGTGGGCAACTACATCGGGACGGACCCTGCGGGCACCGACTTGGGCAACGCCGGCGCGGGCGTGAGCGTGCAGGACGCCTCGTTGAACGTGATCGGAGGCACGGCCGTGGGCGAGGGCAACGTGATCGGGTTCAACGAGGCATTGGGCGTATCCATCAGCGGGGCGGCGGCCATGAGCAATCGTTTGCTGGGCAACTACATCGGGACCGACGCCGCGGGAGCCAACCTGGGGAACATCGGCCCCGGCGTCCAGATCACCAGGGCACCGTTCAACACCATAGGAGGCGCGGGCGCAGGCGAGGGCAACGTGATCGGGTTCAACGGCTTCTTTTCGAGTGGTTTCGCGGGGGTTCGGATTCGGTTCGCGGAGGCGACGGGCAACCGGGTGCTGGGCAACTACATCGGCACCGACACGGCGGGCACGGTCATGGGCAATGGGGCACAGGGGGTGTGGATCGAGGATGCGCCCGACAACGAGGTGGGGGGCACGGGTGTTGGCGAGGGGAACGTGATCGCGTTTAGCAGCACCCACGGCGTGCTGATTCAGGGGGCCAACGCGACGATGAACGAGGTGGTGGGCAACTACCTGGGGACGAATGCGGCCGGAGCCAACCTCGGCAACGCGCTCAGCGGCGTCGCCGTTGTGGACGCCTCGGGCAACACCATCGGCGGGACCGCACCGGGGGCGGGCAACACCGTCGGGTTCAACCAAGAGTACGGCATCCGCGTAGAGTCTACAGGGTCGCCCGCGACGGGCAACGTGATCCAGGGCAACTTCGTCGGCACGAATGCCGACGGCGATCAGAGTTTCGCCAACCGGCTCTCTGGTATCACCATCCTAGACGCGTCGGACAACACGGTTGGCGGGAGCGCGCCGGGAGCGGGCAACATCGTCGGGTTCAATAACGGGAGCGGGATCGTTATCGCGGTCCTCGGCGCACAGCCTGCGACGGGCAACGTGGTGGCGGGCAACTTCGTAGGGACGAACGCGGCCGGAGCCAACCTCCGCAATACGTCGCGTGGCATCATCGTCCAGGATGCCTCAGGCAACACCATCGGCGGGACTGCGGCGGGCGCGGGTAACACGGTCGGATTCAATCTGGTAAGTGGCGTCGCGATCGCGTCCTTTGGCCAACCTGCGACAGGCAACATGGTGCAGGGCAACTTCGTCGGCACCAACGCCGCCGGGGATGATCTCGGCAACAGTGACTCTGGCATCCTGGTCCAGAATGCCTCAGACAACACGGTCGGCGGGGCCGAGGCGGGCGCGGGTAACACGGTCGGGTTCAACCAGTTTGGGATCGCCATCGCGGCCGACGCCGGGGCGACGGGCAACGTGGTGGCGGGCAACTTCGTCGGCACCAACGCCGCCGGGGATGATCTCGGCAACAGTGACTCTGGCATCCTGGTCCAGAATGCCTCAGACAACACCATCGGCGGGACTGCGGCGGGCGCGGGTAACACTGTCGGGTTTAACAACTTCGGCGTCGTCATCCGGAGCACGGGGGTGGCGCCGTCGACGGGCAACGTGGTGCAGGGCAACTTCGCCGGCACCAACGCCGCCGGGGATCGCCTCGGCAACACGTTCGCTGGCATCCAGGTCCAGGACGCCTCAGACAACACGATTGGCGGGAGTGCGCCGGGTGCGGGTAACACCGCCGGGTTCAACAACTACGGCATCGCGATCCTCGTCGATGGCGGAGCGGCAACAGGCAACGTGGTGCAGGGCAACTTCGTCGGGACGGACGCTGCCGGAGCCGATCTCGGCAACGAGGACGAAGGCATCAGCGCAGCAGGCGCCTCGGACAACACGATTGGCGGGAGTGCGCCGGGTACAGGCAACACCGTCGGGTTCAACACTGTCGGAATAACTGTCGAGGCCTTTGATGGCCACACCCCAGTGGGCAACGAGGTGACGGGCAACTATGTCGGCACCAACGCTGCCGGGGCTGATCTCGGCCATACGCTCGCCGGCATCGTCGTCCAGGACGCCCTCGACACCGTCATTGGCGGAAGTCTGCCCGGCGCGGGCAACACGGTGGCGTTCAGTGACTCCACCGGGATCATCGTGGAAAGAGTTATGGCACCCACGACGGGTACCGTGGTGCAAGGCAACTTCGTGGGCACCAACGCCGCCGGGGCCAACCTCGGCAACACGGACTACGGCATCGTGGTCGAGGAGGCCTCGGGCAACACCATCGGCGGCAGTGCGCCGGGCGCGGGCAACACCGTCGGGTTCAGCAACCTGGCCGGGATCCAGATCCGTCCCGACACCGATGCGGCGTTCGCCAAGAGCGGCGCTGGCACCGCCGTCGGGAGCAACACTGTCGCGGGCAACTTCGTCGGCACCAACGCCGCCGGGGCCGACCTCGGCAACGGCGTCTATGGCATTCAGATTCTCAACGCCCCGAACAATCTCATCGGCGGGACCGAGGCAGGCGCAGGCAACACCGTCGGGCTCAACGATTTCGCAGGGATCCTCATCCAGGGTGGAACGGCAACAGGCAACGTGGTGCAGGGCAACTTCGCGGGCACCAACGCCGCCGGGGCGAACCTGAGCAATAACACCGCCGGCATCTGGGTCTTCGATGCTCCGGCCAACACCATCGGCTCCATTGGGTCGGGCGCCGCCAACACCGTCGGGTTCAACACTTTCGGGATCATCGTGCAGGGAGCACTCGCGACGGGCAACGCGGTGCAGAACAACTTCGCCGGGACGAACGCCGCCGGAGACAACCTCGGCGGCCTCGTCGGGATTCAGGTCCAGGACGGCTCCGACACCATCATCGGTCAGGCCAGGCTCGGTTCAGGCAACACCGTCGGGTTCAACACCTTCGATGGAATCTCCCTCGTGGAGACGGGCGCACCCAACACGACCGGCAACTCGGTCCGGAACAATCTCGTCGGCACCAACGCCGCCGGGGCCGACCTCGGCAACGAAAACGGCATCAGTGTCTACGGCGCCTCGGAGAACTTCATCGGCGGTGCCGGAGGGACCGGGCTGGAGGGGAACACGGTCCGCCACAATGGGACCGGAATTCTGGTGGCGGAATACACCTTCATCGTCCCGGAGGACAACGCGATCCTCGGCAACTCCGTCTTCGACAACGACAACCTCGGGATCGACCTCACCGCCGACCCCGTCGGCGACCCCAACAGCGTGACGCCCGACGGCGTGACGCCCAACGACCCGGACGACCCGGACGCCGGACCCAACGGCTTCCAGAACTACCCCGTTCTCACCGCCGCCACCCCCGATTCCGTCTCCTACCGGCTCGACTCGACGCCGAACACGGACGTCCACATCGAGCTCTTCGCCTCGGACGCGCCGGACGTCTCCGGTTTCGGCGAGGGCGAGCGCTTCCTCCTCGCGTTCGAGGTGACCACCGACGCCGACGGCGACGCCAGCGGCTCGGTCTCGATCACCGGCATTCCGGGCGTCACCGCGGGCGATGTCGTCTCGGCGACTGCCACCCCCCGCGCCGCCACGCTGAGCAGCTTCGGGGGGACGAGCGAGTTCTCGGCTGCGGTAGAGGTCGAAGGCCCGCCGCCGGTGGACTACGACCTCGTCGTTACCGGGACCGATCCGAGCGGCTCGCCGATCGTCGTTGCCCGCGGCGGCCAGGTGACGTTCGACTACTCGATCACCAACAACACCGCGGCCCCGGCGTCGGGCGAGTTCTGGTTCACCGCGTCGCTCGGAGGCAACGTGGTGGCGCAGGCACCGATCCTCTCGGGGACGCTCCCCGGCGGGCAGACGGTCACGGCCTCGTTCACGCAGAACGTACCGGGGAGTGCGCCGACAGCGACGTATGACTACGCGCTGAAGATCGGGGCCTTCCCGAATGTGGCGGTGGACACGGAGGCGTTCGAGATCACGGTGACGAGCAGCCTGAAGGGCAGCAGCGAGCCATCCGCGCGAGCGCCTTCATCGAAGGAGGGTGAGGCATGGGCGGTGGATGACGTTATGCCATGGCGTGTGGTGGTAGCCGAGGGTGGACTGACGGAAGGCGCGGTCACGGAGAAGGAGGCAGAGGAGGCCGAGTCCGCGGAAACGGAGGGCGTGGCTTCGTCGGCAGCGTTGCCGGAGGCGTTCGCGCTGACCCCGGCCTACCCGAACCCGTTTGCGAACCGGGCGACGCTCGGCTTCGATGTGCCCGAAGCGACGACCGTCCGGCTCGTGGTCTATGACATGCTGGGCCGGGCTGTCGCTGTGCTGGTGGATGGCGAAGTGGAAGCGGGGCGACACGAGACTGTGTTCGATGGTTCGGGCTTGCCGAGCGGGGTCTACCTCGTCCGGCTGACGACGGCTACCGGTTTCGCAGCGACGCAGCGGGTGACGCTGTTGCGCTAGCGAACGGCGAGGGGCGGGGCGTTCGGTGGTGGGCGTCCCGTCTTTTGCCACCCTTTCATCCTCTCCGGTCTCCCTATGTACGCCGCACCTTTCGCCTCGCCTCGTCTCATGGAACGCGCCTCGCTTCCTGCCACACTCACCGTCCTCGTCGCCGACGACGATGCGGACATGCGGCTCTACGTCGCGGGGTGCCTGCGCGGGATTGGGGCGACCGAGGTCGTGACAGCGGCGGATGGGCGCGAGGCGCTTCATCTCGCCCGTGCCCTCGCGCCCGACCTCCTCATCAGCGACGTGATGATGCCCGGCCTCGACGGTCTCGCGCTCACTCGTGCCCTCAAGGCGGACGCTGCAACGGCGGCGATTCCCGTACTCCTCATCAGTGGCGAGGTGCCGGTCTCACAGGATGAGACTGGCGGCTTCCTCCCGAAACCCTTCAACGCGACCTCGCTCCGTGCTGAAGTCGAGCGTCTGCTCGCGCGTCCGCCTTAGCGCGGGCGGTCCTGCTCATTCCATCCTGCTACTACACAACCCAACCCCTACTCCCATGAAACGCTTTTTCCTGCTTTCCCTTTCCCTCCTGCTCGCCATCCCGGCCTTCGCCCAAGACGACGACGCTCCTGAGACGCCGACGGTCATGGTCAGCTTTCATCAGTGCGACATGAGTGGCCTCGAAACGCTCGTCGAGCAAAGCCGCGAGCGGATGGGGCCGATCGCTCAGGCCCTAGTAGACGAAGGCGCGCTGCTTCAGGTCGGCATGGCCGTCCACCAGTGGGGCGACGAGTACAACGTGATGACTTGGTACGCCGGTGACGATATGGCGTCGGCGACCGAGGGCTGGGACGAGGCCGGGCGGCGCTACAACGCGGCCCATCCCGACGACCGCCTGTTCATCGAGACCTGCCCATCGCACCGCGATTACTCCTACACGGCGCAGTCCTTCACGCGGAACCCCGATGCGCCGTCTCTGGACGAAGACAACCCGCCCACGCTGGCCCTCAGTCACTACAGGTGCGAGTACCCAGCCATCGGTGAGATCATCGAGAACTACCGCGAGCGTGCCCAGCCCATCGCCCAGTCCGTCGTGGACGAAGGCAAGCTGATGGGCCGCGGGCTCTACACCCACAACTGGGGCGACGAGTGGAACGTCATGGTCGCTGTCTCAGGTGAGGACCTCCCGAACGTGCTCGACGGCATCCAGGCCTTCGCCGACGGCTATGCTGCTGCCCACGGCGAAGACGCGCGCAACCCCATCCAAGAACACTGCTCGGCCCACAAGGACAACATCTACTGGGTCGTGATGCGGACCGACAACCCCAACTAACCGATCCGTGGAGGCCGGGGAAACTCGGCCTCCGCTGGTTTCTACGTTCGCGTCGTCGCGTCTTGGTCCATCTTGATCGGTACGCTGGTTTAGTTTGGCCTCTCACTAAAAAGCAGGACTGAAGCCTCCGGCTCTATGGCGCATCTTCCTGAGGCATCGCCCGGCCTAAAGCGCAGCCTGACGGTCACTCCCACGGCGGCGATCATCGTCACCTCGGTCGTTGGCTCGGGTGTCTTCGTCAAGGCGCGGGTGATGACGTGCAACGTTGGCTCGCCGGGGTTGGTGCTACTCGCCTATGTGGTCGCGGGCGTCTTCACGCTCGCTGGGGCGCTGTCCTACGCCGAACTCGGAGCGATGCTACCTCGGGCCGGGGGGCCCTACAACTACGTCGGGGCCGCGTTCGGGCGCTTCTGGGCGTTTCTTACCGCGTGGGGCGGCATCCTGCGCGCCGTGGGAGGGAGTGCTGCGCTGGCTGTCGTCTTCGCCATCTTCTTTAACGACCTCGTCGGCGGCAGTCTGTCGCCGGGGCAGGCCAAGGCGGTGACCGTGGGGGTGCTGGTCGCCCTGACCGCGCTGGCACTGGCTCCGGTCGGGAGCAACGGGGCGGTGGCCTCCGTCGTGACCGGACTCAAGGTCACCCTAGTGGTCGGCGTTGGTGTAGCGGCTTTCGCGTTCGGCGACGGGACGTGGGGGCACTTTGGCGCGAGCGGAGCGGCGGGCGTCTGCGAGGGCGTCCCGGAGAGTGCCCGACTCGGGCTGGCAGGCTTCGGGGCAGCCATCATCGGGGCGCTCTGGAGCTACGCCGGGTGGACCTTCATCACGTTGCTGGCCGAAGAGGTACGTGATCCGGGTCGGACGCTTCCTCTTGCGCTCGTCGGGGCGACGGGGCTGATCATCGGGCTGTATGTGCTCGTCAACGCTGGGTTTTTCTATGCGCTCGACCCGGAGGTGGTAGCGAGCGTGTCGGAGCAGTCGTCTGTAGCGAGCGCGGTGTTGGTCCGCCTCCTCGGGGCTGGGGGCGCGACCCTCTTGGCCGTAGGACTGCTCATCTCGACCTTCGGCTCGCTCCACGCGAGTCTGCTCACCCGTTCGCGCCTTCCGTTCGCGCTAGCCCGCGACGGGTTGCTGCCCCGCTCGCTGGCTAGGCTGTCGGCTCGAACCCGCACGCCAGTCTATGCGACGCTTGCCTTGGGAGGACTCTCCATCGCGACGGCGCTCTCGGGCACCTTCGACATCCTCACGGACCTCGTCATCTTCCTCGTCCTGCTCTTCAACGGGCTCGCCGTGGCGTCGGTCTACGTGCTGCGCCGGAAGCTGCCCGACGCCGAACGTCCCTACCGGGTGTGGGGCTATCCGGTCGTCCCCGCACTCTTTCTGCTGGCGACGCTCTATCTCTTGGTGAACACGCTCATCGCCACGCCGGGACGGGCGCTCGCCGGTCTCGGCGGGGTGGCGCTTGGTCTGCCGATTTACTGGTACTACGCTCGGACGCTGCCGCCGGAACGGCCCGAGGATTGGCTCGGCGAGTCGAACCTCTCGTGATCCAGAAAAGGGTATGTGTTGCGGTTCTGGTGGAAGCGGCTGTGTCTGATTGCTGATTCGCCGGCTTGAGTTGAGAGCGCGAGTCTCGCGTGGGGGCTCCAAATAGGAGCTGTGGCATAGTTTCCCCGGTGAACCCCAACCGATCATGCCGACGCTCATTACAAATCCCTTCCGCGCCCTCCGGCTCCCGTTTCTCTTCGCCGTTCTGCTCGGTGTTGCCTATGCGTCGGCGTATGCACTTGCACCACCCGAAACCGGCCTGATCTCAACGTCGGCACTTCGTTGGCTGCTGGCCGCATTCCTGACGGCGGTTGGCATCCTTGGCGTCCAGATCGTACGGTTCTTCGTGCTGGACGTTGTGTTTGTCCGCACCCAAGGACACCGTGCCCCGGCGCTCATCCACGCCGTAGTGGCGCTGCTGCTCTACTTCGTGCTCGGTCTCCTGATCGCCGGTGGCGTGTTCGGGCAGAGTCTGACGGGGGCTATTGCAACGAGCGCCGTGGCGTCGGTCGTGCTCGGTCTCGCGTTGCAGGAGACACTGGGCAACTTCTTTGCCGGGATCGCGCTCCAGATCGGCCAGCCGTTCCGGCTCGGCGATGTCATCCACTCGAATGATCTCCGGGGCCGCGTGGCGTCGTTCAACTGGCGGGCGACCACGATTGTTACGGAGGACGAATCCCAGATCGTGCTCCCGAACGCGCTCGTGGCCCAGAGCCCCATCGAGGTGTTTCCTCGGTCGAAAGCCACGCGCCGCCGGGTCGTCATCCCGGCACCCTATGAGATTCCACCTCAGCGGATCGTTGCCGTGGTGGAGCGGGCGCTAGTCGATGTGCCGGGCGTCGCCGAACGGCCCCGTCCGCAGATCCGCCTCGCCTCCTTTGACGACTCGTCAGTTGGTTTCGAGGTGCTCTACTGGGTCGAGGACTATCTCCGTGTTGGGCAGACCGATGCGCTGATCCGGGAGCGGGTGTGGTACGCCTATGCCCGAAACAACATCCCGATCCCGTACCCGCACGAGGTCGAGGTGCCCTACGACCCGCCGGTGGTGACCGCCGAGGACCCGGTGGAGGAGCGGGCACGCTGGCTGGACGAGGCGACCCTTCTCGATCCGCTCATGCCGGAGGAGCGGCGCTACCTCGCCGAGCGGTCGCGGACGCTGCTCTACAGTCCGGGTGAGACAGTGCTCCGCGCAGGTGATCCCGGCGAGTCGATGTTTGTCGTGTACCGGGGCCGCGTCGAAATTCGCGTACCGGCTCCCGACGGGCGGTTGGTCCGCGTGGCTGAGATTGCGCCGGGTGAGGTGATCGGTGAGATGGCGTTGCTCACAGGAGCGTCGCGCTCTGCCGATGCGGTGGCTATTGGTGAGGTCGGGGTGATCGAAGTGCGAAAGGCAGAGATGAAAGCGCTCCTCGAAGCCAATGAGGAGTTAGCTGAAGCGCTGGCCCGCGAGGAGAGCGAGCGCCTCGCGCAGCGGGCCGACGCCTTCGCCCGCGCCGAGGCCGACACCGTAGGCCCGATGACCTCGGTCTCGATCCTCCAGCGCATCCGCCGTTTCTTCGACCTCACCAACTCAGGTTCCCGCTGATGCTGCCCCAGTAGGAGCAGCGGCGGTGCGTTGCGCTGGGGTTTCACCTTCGGGATAGAATTGGAGTGCGGCGGAGTTCATGCAGTAGCGGTTGCCGGTCGGCGGCGGGCCGTCGGGGAAGACGTGGCCGAGGTGGCCGTCGCAGCGGGCACACCGCGTTTCGGTGCGGATCATGAAGTGCGAGATATCCTTCAACTCGCGGATATGGTCGGGGTCAACGGGCTGGAAGAAGCTGGGCCAGCCGGTGCCCGAATCGAACTTCGCGCCGCTCTCGAAAAGCGGTAGGCCACACAGGCGGCAGGCGTAGGTTCCGGTCTCCTTGTTGTCGAGAAGGAGGCCGCAGCCGGGGCGCTCCGTGCCGTGGTCGAGGAGGATGCGGCGTTCCTCGGCGTCGAGGCCTGCCGTGTCGGCAGCGCGGTCGCGGGCGTCGCCGCGCAGAGGCGTGAGGTCGTAGCCGAGGGCAGAGGTCTTGGCAGTATCGGGCATGGCAGAGACGAGGTTGCAAAGAAGAAGAAACGGCGTCGCGCTAGCTAGGTTCTGCCGCCTCTCGTCTCAGTGTCTGCCGTAGCTTAGGATGTCGTTCACCGCCCACCCGCGCCCGTCCCTTATGCCCGTCGTTCTCCGCCAGGTCCTCATCGGCCTCGGCGTCGTCGCCCTCCAGTGGCTCGTCTTCGGGCGGCTCAAGCTCTGGGGCGCGTATCCCGACGTGGTGCTGCTCTATGTGGCCTTCGTTGCGCTTCGCTTCGGGCGTGTAGCCGGAACGTCCACCGGGTTTCTGACGGGCTTCTTGATGGACATGCTCTACGGGACGTGGGGCATCCACATGTTCGTCAAGACCCTCCTCGGCTTCGTGGTCGGGTTGTTCGAGTCGGAGGGGAGCGAGGGGCCGCGCCTCGGGCCGGGGCAGATCGCGGTGGGCACGCTCGGCCTCGCGCTGATTCACAACGGGCTGTTCGTCGTCTTCCTCGCCCTCGCACACAGCACGCGGACGCCGATGCTGGTCTGGGCGCTTTGGCTCGGCGCGGCGGTCTACACGACGGTCGTGGCCGTCGTCTGGTCGCTCATTCAGTCGCGCTAGCGGCTCGGTTAGCGGAGCGCGTCTTCGAGCGTGGTCGAGGCGTCAGTTGAGGTATCGCGGTACTTGACGATGCAGGGGGCACTCAGGCTCAGGCCGTGCGCGCGCCCGAAGTCGGAATCGACGGCCCGGGTGCCGGGCACAACGACGGCTCGGGCGGGGATTTCCAGCGGTCCATCGCCCGAGCGTTGGAGCATCGTCTCGTTGGCGAGGTCGTAGACCCGCGTCGAGCCGGTCAGGATGACACCCGCCGCGAGGACCGCGCCCTTTCGCACTACGCAGCCTTCATAGACCCCGCACCCGCCGCCGACGAATACGTCGTCCTCGATCACGACGGGCACGGCCCCGATGGGTTCGAGGACGCCGCCGACCTGCGCCGCCGCCGAGAGGTGAACCCGCTTCCCGATCTGCGCACAGCTCCCGACGAGCGCGTGCGAATCGACCATCGTCCCGGCGTCCACGTAGGCCCCGACGTTGACGTACATCGGCGGCATACACACCACGCCGGATGAGACGTAGCTCCCACGCCGGATCGTCGAGCCACCGGGCACGACGCGGACGCCACGGTCGAGGCTGAACGTCTGCGTCGGGTAGGTGGCTTTGTCGAAGAAGGCGAACGGACCGTCCGAATAGTCCACCATCTCACCAAGCCGGAAGCCGAGCAGGATGCCCTGCTTCACCCAGCCGTTGGCGCGCCACCGACCGTCAGCATTCGGTTCGGCGGAGCGGACGGTGCCGGATTCGAGCGCGTCGAGGAAGTCGTTGAAGTCGGCGAGGGCAGCGGTGCGGTCGAGGGTGTCGGCGGCGACGTGGTGCTCGATGCGCTGGCGGAGATCGGACATGCTAGACGTTGGAGAGGGCGGGCTGGATGTGGGGACGGTAGGCGTCGAGGACGCGGGCGCGGGTTTCCGGGGTGACGGTGTCGAGCGGCGGGCGGACGGATTCTTCCATCATGCCCATCTCGGCGAGGACCGCCTTGACCGGGCCGGGGTTGGCCTCGAAGAACGATGCCCGCATCGCGTCGAGGAGCTGGAAGTGCTTGGCACGCGCCGCCTCGAAATCGCCCCGCAGTCCGAGGCGGACCATCTCAGAGACGGCGCCGGGGACGGCGTTCGCGATGACCGACACGAGGCCGTCCGCGCCGAGGGCGAGCATCGGGAGCGTGAGGTCGTCGTCGCCGGAGTAGACCCCGAACCCGTCGGGCCGGTGAGCGAGGATGTCGGCGATCTGGTTCAGGTTGCCGCTGGCCTCTTTCGTCCCGAAGACCGACGGTACGGCCTCGGCGATGCGGAGCGTGGTCTCGGCAGTGATATTGGAGCCGGTGCGGGCGGGGACGTTGTAAAATAGGATCGGCGCGTCCGTCGCGTCGGCGATCATCGAGACGTGGCGAAGCAGACCGGCGGGTGTCGGCTTGTTGTAGTACGGCCCAACGACGAGGAGTCCGTCGGCTCCGGCGTCGGCGGCCTCTTTCGAGAAGGTCACGCTCTGCGCCGTGTTGTTCGTCCCGGTCCCGACGATGACCGGCACGCGCCCGGCGGTCTGTTCCACCGTCAGGTCGATCAGGCGGCGACGCTCATCGTGCGTGATGGTCGGATTCTCGCCCGTCGTGCCGAGGACGACCAGCGCTTCCATCCCGCCGTCGATCTGAAAGTCGATCAGTCGGCGGAAAGCGACTTCGTCGATCCGGTCATCCGGTGTGAACGGCGTGACGAGGGCGGGGGCGGTCCCGCGAAAGAGGAGGTCAGGCATGGCAGAAGAGGAGAGGGGGGTTAGGGCATCCACTCAGCAAGCATATCATCGAGCGTGAAGAGGCCGGTGCGACCGTGGACCCACGCGGCAGCACTGACCGCCCCGGCAGCGAACGCCTCGCGGCCCTTCGCGACATGCCGAAACATGAGCTGGTCTACCGGGCTGTCGATGCGGATCGTGTGCTCGCCGAAGATCACTCCGGCCCGCGCCGACGTGACGTGCAGCGCGTCGGTGTCGATCCGCCCGTGCTGCGTCTCAGTCTCGATGCGAGTCTTACGGCTCAGTCCATCGAGCAGTTCGTTTGCCAGCAGCAGCGCCGTTCCGCTTGGGCTGTCGAGCTTGTGGACGTGGTGGGCCTCGTGGATGTAGGGGTCGTAGTCAGCGAGCCGGTCGAGGAGGGGGAGCGTACCCCGAATCGCCCGGACGAGGACCGCCACGCCGAGCGAGAAGTTCGGTGCCCACAGAATCCCGTTCTGCCCTTCCTCGACCCAGCCCTCGACCTTCGCCAGATCGTCCGTCCAGCCCGTCGTCCCGACGACGGCGTCGAGGCCCCAGAAACAGTACTGGTGGAGGTGGTCGAGCGCTACGTCAGGCGTCGAGAAGTCGATGGCGATATCGGCTCCGCCCAGTTCGTCCTCTGGGTCGCGCACATCGGCGAGCGGATGTGTTGCGTCGAACCGGGCGACGATGGTGTGTGGACTGTCCGCGACGAGGGCTTCGATGGCCTGTCCCATGCGGCCCATTCCGACGAGGGCAATGTTGAGCGGTTGAGACATTACGCAGCGAGGCTGGAAATAAAAGCGTTGAAGCGGGCCGTGTCGCGGATGGGTCGCCCGTGCCCGAAGAGGACGAGCGCCGGGTCGAGGCCGAGCAGCTTGCGCGCCGAGGCGCGGTTCTGCGCTAGGTCAGTCGTGAACACAGCCGGGGGTTCACGGAGGCCGGGGAGGAGCGTGGCAAAGCTCATGTTCCGCACCACGTCGCCGACGATCAGTGTGCGGTCGCGCTCACGCCAGTAGGCGACGTGTCCCGCCGTATGTCCCGGTGTCTCGATGGCCGTGAAGCCGCCGACCTCGTCGCCCTCGCGTAGTCGCCGCGCCACCGGATGCGGCGGGCCGGTCCACACGGCATCCACGAAACGTGAAACGGGGTTGGGTGGAATGTCGAAGTCGCCCGTTTCCATCGCATCGGCATCGGCGGTACCGCACCAGAGGGGAAGGTCGAGTGCTTCGCAGACGGCACGACTCGCGCCTTGGTGGTCGGGGTGGGCATGGGTGAGCGCATGGGCCGTCACCGTCTTTCCGCGTAGCGCCTTCAGGATGGTGCCCTCCGACTGCCTTGTGCCTGCGTCGAACAGCACGCCGCCTGCGAGGTAGGCGTTGACGCTGCTGAACGGCATGCAGGCGATCTGATAGACATCGTCGGCGAGTTGTTTCATCTCATCGCATGGCTTCGGCGGCGCGGACGATGTCGGCGAGGAGGACGGAGGCCGTGATCTCGGCGCTCGCGCCCGGTCCTTGCACGACGAGCGGGTCGTCCGCGTAGCGCGCCGTGTGGAAGGCGACTACGTTCGCCGCGCCACGCAGATCCGCCAGTGGCGAGTCGGGCGATAGGGTTTCGATTCCGGCTCGGATCGCGTCGGACGTCAGGACGGAGACGTATTGTAGCTGGGCGTCGGCCTCGGCGAGGCGGTCGCGCCATGCGGCGTCGGCCTCGGACAGTCGCTCCCAGAACGTGGCGAGTGGCACGTCGCGAAGTGCCTCGGGGACGAGTGACTCGACTTCGACAGCCTCGGGTCGGAGTCCCATCTCACGGGCGAGGATTACGAGCTTGCGCCCAACGTCTGCCCCCGAGAGGTCGTCGCGCGGGTCGGGTTCAGTGTAGCCTCGGTCGGCGGCAGCACGGACGGCCTCGGAGAACGCCGCACCGTCGCGCATCGCATGGCACACGAACGCGAGCGTGCCCGAGAGTACGCCCTCGATCCGGTGTACGGTGTCGCCGGTACGGACGAGGTCACGCAGCGTTGAGAGGACGGACAGTCCGGCTCCGACGGTTGTCTCGTAGAGATAGGGGGCCTCGCCAGCCTGCGCGGCGAGCCGGACGGCGTCGTAGAAGTCCAGCCCGAGCGTGTTGGCCTGCTTGTTTGGCGTGACGACCGCCGCCCCCGCTCGGAGCCAGTCAGGATAGCATCGCGCCACCTCCTCCGACGCGGTCGCATCCACAACGACGAGTCGTTCGAGGTGGGCTGAGGTGATGTGCTCGGTGAGCGTGTCGAGGACGCCGCTTTCTGCCTCGGTCAGCCGGTCCTGTGCCTCGCTGAACCGGATGCCTGTGGCGTCCCACACGAGCCGCTCCGAATCCGCGACTCCGACCAAGCAGAGGTTCAGCCGGTGCCGTTCCAGCAGGTCCGAGGCCTGCCGACGGAGTAGATCGAGGAGCTTGCGACCAATCGTTCCGGTGCCGACGAGGACGAGGTGCGCCCGCGTGCGGCGCAGCGCAAACGCCTCGTGCAGTGCCCCGACGGCGTGGGCTGCGTCGGCGTCGCGGATGACCGCCGACAGGTTATGCTCGCTCGCGCCCTCGGCAATCGCGAGGACGTTGACGCGGGCGCGGCCCAACGTGGCGAACATCCGACCGGCGAGGCCGGGCGCATCCTGCATCCCGTCGCCGACGCCTGCGATCACAGCGAGGCCGGGTTGGGCCGAGATGCCGTGAAGGTCGCCGCGCTCACACTCGCGCTCGAGTGCTCGGTTGAGGACGCGAATCGACTCATCCGCGTCGGTGCCGCGCACGGCGAAGCAGAGGCTGCCTTCGCTCGACGCCTGGGCGATCAGCAGGACCGGCACCTCAGCCTCGGCGAGGGCCTCGAAGGCGCGGGCTGTGAGGTCGGGCACGCCGAGGATGCCTGCCCCTTCGAGCGTCACGAGCGCGGCGTTGCGGACGGACGTGATCGCCTTGATCGTCGCCTCGCCCTTGGGTGGGTCGGCGGTGACAAGGGTGCCGTAGGCCTCGGGGCGCATCGTGTTTTTGATGCGAAGCGGGATGCGGGCGCTTTCGAGCGGGCGCATCGTGCGTGGGTGCAGCACCTTCGCGCCGAAGTGGGCCAACTCCGCCGCCTCGCGGTAGGAGAGGTGCGGCAGCGTAAATGCCTCCGGCACGATGCGCGGATCGGCGGAGAGGACCCCGTCCACGTCGGTCCAGATGATGACCTCCTCAGCATCGAGTGCTCCGCCGAGGATCGTTGCTGTGTAGTCGCTCCCCGACCGCCCGAGCGTGGTCGTGACGCCCTCGTCGGTCGAGGCGACAAAACCGGTGACGACGGGGATGGTGTCCGTGTCGATCTCGGCAAAGCGGGCTTGAACGAGCGACCGGGTGGTGGCGAAGTCCACGGCGGCTTCGCCGAAGTCATCGTCGGTGCGGATCAGACTCGTGGCGTCGAGAGCAACGGCAGCATGCCCGGCCTGACGGAATGCGGCGGCAACAAGGGGAGCCGACAGCCGCTCGCCTGCCGAGATGATTGCATCCTGAAAGCGAAGGGTGCATTCGCGCAGCAAGTAGACTCCGTGCAGCAACTCAGCCGTTGCCTCGAAGCTCGCTTCCATCCGAGCACGAATAGCCTCCTGCTCCGACTCGGGTACGAGCGCAACGAGCGCTTCGGCATGGCGCGTGCGGAGGGCGTCGAGGATCGCGTGGTGCTCGTCCGTCCGGCCCTTCGCCGCGTCGATAGCAGCGAGCAGCTTGTCTGTCACGCCGCCAAACGCTGAGGTGACGACCACCCGGCGCAGCGGCATCTCGACCACAAGCCGGACCACCTCGCGCACCCGCTCCGGCGTCGCCACCGACGTGCCTCCGAACTTGGCGATGTAGACCGGGAGGGCAGGGGTGTCGGGCATGGACGGGCAGCAAGAGGAGAGGGGTCGAAAGATACCGTGTAGTGATCTACAGCACGCTGTGTCTTCGCCCGGTCTCCATTGACATGCCCCGGCGGTGCATAGTAGATTGCCTGCCTCTGCCGAATACTCTGGGGCATTAGCTCAGTTGGTAGAGCGCCTCGCTGGCAGCGAGGAGGTCAGCGGTTCGAATCCGCTATGCTCCACATCCGAAGGGCCGCTGGAACAAGATTCCGGCGGCCCTTCTTGTCGTTCAGGAGATTCCGGCGAAGAGGTCGAAGTCCCCGTTGAGCACGCGGTCGATGCGTCCGGTGCGCCACGCTTTAGGCGTGTCGCGCACGAGCGGGTTCTTGCCCTCGCGGTAGCGGCGGACGATGACGAGCCGGGCCGGTTGACCGGCGAAGGCTTCCTGCGCTTGGCTGCGTGCCTCGTTGGGTGATGTGGCTGGGCGGCTGGGCTGAGGCTCCACGCGGACGCGGACGGTCGCGCGTTTCTTCTCGCCCTTCTCGGTGTGCTCGAAAACATGGAGTCCGTTTTCGGACCGGAGGAGACGATACGCCCCGAAGCCGGAGACGGCCAAGGTGAGGGCATACGGTTTCCTCGCCTCATCGAGCACGTCGAGTCGCATCCGTCGGTGGCGCGCCCACGAACGGTACATCGCACCGATGCGCTGTGCGGCCTGATCGCCCAGGTCGCCTGCTTCTACGTGGAGGTAGGCGTCGTGCGGTTCGTTAGCTTCGAGCGTCGATAGAGCTTCATCGACGAGGAAGAGTTGCTGCGCGAGTCGCCCGACGAGACGCGGTGGAGCACTCACTCGCTCCGGTCCCGTCAGGCGTTCTAGGAGCGAGGCTGCGGTGTCCAGCCCGGCCTCGATGCGCTCACGGTATTCGGCCTCGCCGAGCAGCGCGAACCGTCCCTCGTCGCTCCAAAAATCGGGGTCGGCCATGCGCTGCAGCGACTCCGCCTTGGCGTCGTTCCAGTCCGGTGCCGCCAGTTTTTCCTCCAGCCGCTCGTGGACTGCACGAAGCAGGCCGAGGTCCTCGGCGGTTCCATAGGGGTCGAGCACGATGGCTTGGAGCGTGCGCTCGGCATCGGACTCCTCAATCTCCGGGATGCCGTCGGCGTCGGGGTCTACGAACTCTGCTTTGAGTCCATCTTGTCCGGCCCGGATGAACAGGAACTGGTCGCCTTCGGGGACGGCGTGGGCCACCATCACGCGGGCCAGCGGGGCCAGCAGGTGGCGTTCCACCGCTCGCTTGAGCGGCCGTGCTCCGAGGTCGGGTGTAAACCCTTCCTCCAAGAGAAACTCGATGGCGCTCTGATCCCACTCGACCGCCCACGGGCGCTGCCGCAGCCCACGCCGGGCGAGGATTGCCCGAAGCTCGTGCTGGAGCAGAGTTCGCATCGTCGAACGGCTGAGGGGTTGGAACGTGACGACGCGGTCGAGCCGGTTGATGAACTCGGGTCGGAATACGTCGCCGAGAGACTGGGCTACGCGATCCGCGTTGAATCCGTCGGGGGCGGCCCCGAACCCGATGCCCGGCGCAGTCTGGACCGCCGCACCGAGGTTGCTCGTCATAATGACAATCGTGTGCCGAAAGTCGACCGTTTGGCCGAGCCGGTCCGTCAGGCGTCCGTCGTCGAAGACTTGGAGGAAGAGGTCCCAGATGCTCGGCGCAGCTTTCTCGAACTCGTCGAGGAGGAGGACCGAGAACGGATGCTTGCGTACTTCATCGACCAGCGCCGACTGATCGCCTGAGCCGATCCCGGCTCCGAGGATGCGATCGAGCGAGTCAGATGTCTGGAACTCGCTCATGTCAAGCCGGACCAGCCGCTCGGTCGAGCCGAAGAGGTACTCGGCCAGTGCTTTGGCGATCTCCGTCTTGCCCGTTCCGGTGGGGCCGACGAATAGGAACACGCCGGATGGGCGCGAGGGGTCGGTAAGTCCCGCCTTGATCATCGCCACGCGGTCCACGAGCACCTGCACGGCCTCGTCTTGGCCGAGCACACGGCTGCGAAAATGGTGTTGGAGGGCGTCGAGATCGAGCGCCTCGCGGTCGTCGAGCACGACGTCGGGGAGGCCGGTCATCGCCCGGAGCGTGGTGAGGAGGTGCTCCGGTTTGATGCGATTCGGGGAGGCCGGGCTGATGGCATCGGCCTCCGTGCGGGCGAGGTGCAGCAACCGGAACAGGGAGCCGGGAAGGGCGAGTCCGGGTAGGTACTGCCGGGCGAGCGTGAGCGCTTCGGTCAGCACATTGTCCGAGGCCAGCGGCGAGGTGCCCGGCTTGACGGCGCGCTCGGCCCAAGCTTGGGCGAGGCTGAGCGAGGCCTGGGACGATTGCGCGGGCACGTTCACCGCATCCATCGCCGCCCGAAGCTGGGGCTGCTGTGCCGTGAGTTGGCGGTATGCGCCCGCTGGTACCTCCGCCACGACCCGGATTTGCCCCCGTTGGATGATCGGGAGGAGCTGGTCGAGCACGCTGACTGGGTTGTACTGGTGGCGTCCTGCGTGGGCCAGTTCGTGAAAGCGTGGCACGACCCACAGCGTCTTCGGCTGTTCGAGCGCGGCGACGAGGCGCTGGAACTGGTCTTCCAGTTGGCCCATGTAGGTCTGCCCGGCCATCACATCGGTGGCTGTGGCCTCGAACACCGTCCAGTCGTCGGAGATAAGTCGCTGGCCGAGGGCTTGGATGAGTGTGGTCTTGCCGGTCCCGGTTTCCCCCACAAGCATGACCGACCGAGGTGGCGTGCCCATGAGTCGCTGGCGGATGAGATGTACGCCTTGGTCTAGACCGGAATGCGTAATCCAAGGCTGCTTCTTCTCCGCCGTCCAGACTCGGCCTATCTGGTAGAGGGTAGGGTCGATGTTGCGTTTGGACTTGGACATGAACGACCGACGTTGAGGGGCGGCGAAGATAAGCGGGGTCGAGCAATATGTCACTCTGCTACCCCTCGGGAGGGAGCGACCAGTTGATGATGGCAGAGGTGCGCAGATGGGGTGCGCATCGCTATACTTGCGCCGGAGATGCGGCGCGGCTGCATCGTGCAGTCCACTTGCTTGCTCCCGTCCCGCAGCGTCTCATGGAACTTGGTCTTGGCTCGCTCGATTGGGCCGTCCTCGCCCTCTACTTTATCGTCGTTTTCGGTGTCGCTATCGTTGGGACGCTGCGGGAGCGCCAAGCAGCAGGCGGCGAGGACTCGGAGGACTATTTCCTTGCGGGGCGCAACGTCGGCTGGTTCGTCATCGGGGCGTCGCTTTTTGCCTCGAACATTGGGAGCGAGCACCTCGTCGGGCTGGCCGGGTCGGGGGCGACGAGCGGCGTTGCGCCGGGGCAGTTCGAGGTACTGGCCTCGCTGATCCTGTTGCTCCTCGGCTGGGTGTTTGTGCCGTTTTACCTCAAGAGTGGCGTCTTCACGATGCCGGAGTTTCTGGAGCGCCGCTACTCGACTGGCTCACGGTGGTACCTCGCGACGGTCAGCATCCTCGCCTATGTCCTCACCAAAATATCGGTGACGATCTTCGCCGGGGCGGTCGTGTTTGCAGCCATTGGAGTCCCGTTCTGGACGGGCGCGCTGATCGTGGTGCTGGCGACGGGAGCCTACACCGTCTTCGGTGGTCTTCGTGCGGTGCTCTACACCGACCTGTTGCAGACGTTCGTGCTGATCGGCGGGGCGGCAGCGGTGACGTTCGCTGGGCTGGCCGCCGTTGGCGGGTGGGATGCGCTCGCCGCCGAGGTCGGGCCGGACTTCTTCGATATGTGGAAACCGGCGACGGACCCGGACTTCCCATGGACCGGCATCCTCTTCGGTGCGCCGATCCTCGGTATCTGGTACTGGTGTACGGACCAGTTCATCGTGCAGCGGACGCTCTCGGCGAAGTCGGTAGACGACGCCCGGCGGGGGGCGATCTTCGCAGGCTTCCTGAAGCTCTTGCCGCTGTTCATCTTCGTGCTGCCGGGGATGCTGGCGGCGGCGCTCGTGGCACAGGGTGCAATGACGCTCGAAAACGCCAACGAGGCGCTCCCGAAGCTGGTGGCGACGCTCCTGCCGGTCGGGCTACGCGGGCTGGTGATCGCGGGCCTACTGGCAGCGCTGATGTCGTCGCTATCCAGCGTGTTCAACTCGTCGTCCACGCTCATCACATGGGACGTCTACAAGCGGCTCCGGCCCGAGGCGTCGGAGCGCCAACTCGTCTGGGTCGGGCGACTCTCGACTGTCGCGCTGACGGTGCTCGGGTTGGCATGGATTCCGTTCGTCGAAGCCGCCGAGGGTGGGCTGTACGTCTACATCCAGTCGGTGCAAGCCTACATCTCGCCGCCGATTGCGGCGGTCTTCCTCTTCGGCTTGCTCTGGCCGCGGGCGAACGCGAAGGGAGCACTCGCTTCGCTCCTCGTTGGCCTCGCGCTGGGTGTCGGGAGGCTGGCGCTGGAAGCCATCAATGGGCCAACCAAAGACGGCCTCACCGACGGGTCGCTGTGGGCGGTGCTCGCCGAGATCAACTTCCTCCACATCGCTATTCTGCTCTTCGCCATCTGCGTCGCTGTCCTCGTGGTGATAAGCCTGATGACTTCGCCACCGCCGCGCGAGCAGATCGCCGGACTGACTTTCTCCACTGCCGATGAATCGGGCGCGGGCACGCTGCGAACCACTCCTGCCTCCTCCGGCTGGCGGCGCACCGATACCATCTTGACGTTCGTTCTCATGGCGCTCGTCGGCGCGATCTGGCTGTTCTTTTCTTGAATCTCTACCGCTATGAAATACCTCCTCTCTCTTGTGGTCGCTCTTCTAATGGCCAAGGCCACTGCCGCACAACCTGTGATGGTCGCATCGCCCGACGGACGTACAGTCGTCACTGTCGTCACCCCGGACGGCGTGCTGACCTACCGCGTGGACCGTGATGGGCAGCCACTCCTCCTCCCGTCGCGTCTCGGCGTCGTGCTCGACGGCGGTGACACGCTCGGCGTCGGCATGCGGATCGCGGATGTTGCGACGAGTACGACGGATGAAACATGGACGCAGCCATGGGGCGAAGCCGAGCAAGTCCGCGACCACCACAACGAACTACGGCTGACCTTGGAGGAGACGAGCGATGACGCACGGCAGATGGTCCTCGTCTTCCGCGTGTTCGACGATGGGGTCGGCTTCCGCTATGAGTGGCCGGAGCAAGAGGCCCTGGGCGTGTTCGAGATCATAGACGAATTGACCGCGTTTCGCTTTGCGGCGAATCCGGAGTCGTGGTGGATCCGGGCCTACGAGAACAACCGCTACGAGTACCTCTACGAGCAGTCGCCGCTGGACCGGGCGGGCTATGTGTTGCATACGCCCGTGACAATGGCCTTTCCAGACGGTGGCCCGTTTGTCGCCGTCCACGAGGCCGCGCTCGTCGACTACTCGGCGATGCAGCTTCGCCGGATCGGGCCGACGGCCTTTCAGGCCGACTTGGCGCCGTGGTCGACCGGCGTGCGTGTCTATGCCGAGACGCCACATCGCTCATCGTGGCGCGTCCTCCTCATCGGCGACACGCCCGGTGATCTAGTGACCAACTACACGGTCCTCAACCTCAACGAGCCGAATGCACTCGGCGATGTGTCGTGGGTGCGGCCGGGCAAGTACGTTGGCATCTGGTGGGCGATGCACCTTGGGCAGTGGTCGTGGAGCAGCGGCCCGAACCACGGTGCGACGAATGAGCACACGAAGCGGTACATCGACTTCGCCGCCGAACACGGCTTCGACGGCGTGCTCGTCGAAGGCTGGAATCTCGGTTGGGACGGGGACTGGACAGCAGGCAAGTCCGACTTCTCTTTCACCGAGCCCTATCCTGACTACGACCTCGACGGGCTGGCAGCCTACGCCCTAGAGCGCGGCACGCGCCTCATCGGGCACCACGAAACCGGCGCGGGCATCCCGAACTACGAAGCGCAGATGGACGATGCCTTCGCGCTCATGAACCGCCTCGGCGTCGAGGCGGTCAAGACGGGGTACGTAGACTGGGGGATGCACTTCCCGCACGTCACTGCTGCTGGAGACACGACCCGCGAGTGGAACTATGGGCAAGCGATGGTGAACCACTACCAGCGCTCGGTTGAGGCAGCAGCGCGACATCGCGTTTCGGTCAATATCCACGAACCGGTCAAGGATACCGGCCTTCGGCGGACCTACCCGAACCTGATGACGCGCGAGGGCGCACGCGGGCAGGAATACAACGCAGCCTGGGGCGGCGGCAACGGCCCCGACCACGTTCCGACGCTCGTTTTCACGCGGATGCTCGCGGGTCCGATGGACTTTACGCCCGGCATCTTCGATCTCGCCGCCGACGGTGAGAATGCGAATGCCGTCCCGACGACGCTCGCCGGACAGCTCGCGCTCTACGTTATCCTCTACAGCCCGCTCCAGATGGCTGCGGACCTCGTCGAGAATTATGCGCCGCACATGGACGCTTTCCAGTTCATTAAGGATGTGCCCGTCGACTGGGCCGACACCCGCGTCCTCGAAGCTAAGATCGGCGATTACGTCACGATCGCTCGCAAGGACCGGCATAGCGACGATTGGTACCTCGGTGCGAAGAACGACGCGACGCCGCACACCGTGGACGTGACGCTCGATTTCCTAGACGTTGGGCAGACCTACACCGCGACGATCTACCGTGACGGCGACGGGGCCGATTGGGAGTCGAACCCGCTGGACTATGTCATTGAGAGGCGCACCGTTCGGGCTGGTGCATCATTCAGTGTGGACCTTGCATCCGGTGGTGGACTCGCTGTCCGGTTCGCTCCCGACAACTAGCCGGTTCCACCGCCCGCCCGTGAGTCGTCGTACAGTTCTGGGTGAGCGGCGTAGCATCCCGACTTATTCGGGCCTTGCTTCAAGTTTAGATAGGATGGCACTTGGCCGATATGAGGTATGAAGCCTACGTAGGGGCACTCCGACTCTACACGGTATGCCACCCTATAATCTGATTCGTCATGTCCAAAGGAACCACCTACGCCATCATCATCCGCGCCGATCAGCACGCCGCTGATCGTTACCTCGCCTCGTGCCCTGACATCCCCGGCTGGTTCGCCACCGGCACCTCTGCCGACGAAGCCTCCAGCATGGCCTCTGAAATCGTCCGAGGGATCATCGCCGAGCGTCGTGCCAATGGCGTGGCTCTCCCCGAAGCGAGTGTCCAAGCCACTCAGGTCGTCGTGGACGTGGCCGGTGCTTCGGCTGCCTCGCCCGACGCCAGCGCGTTTAGCACGTCTGTCGAGAGTGAGGAGAGCAGCGGGAGCGAGTTCGAGCCACTTGTCGCCCATAACCGGGAGACTCCTTCGCTAGAAGAAGACGGGGACGATAAGACCGTCTTCCTGTCATCGTAACAACAGGCACCGTGGAAACCGGAGGCGGCTTGCTTAGGCCGCCTCCGGCGTTTCGGTCGTAGGCTCGGCTGCGCCGTCTCCGCTTGGTGTAGGCACAGAGGTCTCGTCCTCGTCGAGGATGAGGCGAGCCACGTCGGCGATGGCATCGCCGGACTTCAGGTTGATGACGCGGACGCCCTGCGTGTTGCGGCCCATCTCGCGGATGTCGGCCACGCGCATCCGAATCGTGATGCCGTTCTGGGTGACGATCATCAGATCGTCCTCGTCGATCACGCTCTTGAGCGCGACGAGGCGGCCCGTCTTCGGCGTCGTCTTCATCGTGAGGATGCCCTTGCCGCCTCGGCTCTGGAGGCGGTAGTCATCGAGCGGGCTGCGCTTGCCGTAGCCATTCTCAGCAACGGTCAGCACGCTCGCTCCGTCGCGCTTGACGGCGAGCATGCCGACGAGTTCGTCCTCGTCTTCGAGGCGCATCCCGCGCACGCCGCGCGTGTTCCGGCCCATCGGGCGGGCGTCCTCCTCGTGGAAGCGAATCGCTCGGCCGTTCGTCGCGCCGAGGATGATGTCGGTGTCGCCGTCGGTGAGCTTGGCCTCGATCAGTTCGTCGCCCTCCACGATGTCGATGGCGATGATGCCGGTGACGAGGGGGCGGCGGAAGGCGTGGAGGGTGGTCTTCTTGACCTGCCCGCGCTTGGTCGCCATCAGGACGTGATGGCTCTCTAGGAACGCCTCATTCTCGAAGTCGGCTTTCGGGATCGAGAGGACGGCGCGGACGCGGTCGTCTTGGGCGATCTGGATGAGGTTGCGGATACTCCGGCCCTTCGCGGTGCGCCCGCCCTCAGGGACTTCGTAGACGCGCAGCCAGTAGCACTGCCCGGCGTCAGTGAAGAAGAGCATGTAGTCGTGCGTGCTCGACGTGAACAGGTGCTCGACGAAGTCCTCGTCGCGCGTGCCCGCGCCGATCAGGCCGCGCCCGCCGCGCCCCTGCTGGCGGTACTCGGTGATTGAGGTCCGCTTGACGAGACCTTGATGGCTGACCGTCACGATCACCGGCTCGTCCTCGATCAGGTCTTCGAGATCGATGTCACCGCCGCCCATGTAGTCGATCTCAGTCCGGCGCTCATCGCCGAAGCGTTCCTGCATCGCGACGAGTTCGTCCTTGACGATCTGCATCCGCAGTTCGCGCGAGGCAAGGATGCCTTTCAGTCGCTCGATCTCTTGCAACACGCCCTTGTATTCGGCGACGATCTGGTCACGGGCGAGGCCGGTGAGGCGGGAAAGGCGGAGCGCGAGGATGGCGTCGGCCTGCGCTTCGGAGAGCGAGAAGAGAGCATCGTCTTCAGACGTGCCGCCTTCGGGGAGTTCGAGGCGGGTGCGCTGCTCGGGCGTCAGCTTCTCAGGATAGACGCCCGCCATCAGGTTCCGCTTGGCCGATTCGGTGTCTGCACTGTGGCGGATGATAGCGATGACCTCATCGAGGTGGTCGAGCGCGATCACCAAGCCTTCCAAGATGTGTGCCCGCTCCTCGGCCTTGCGGAGGTCGAACTCGGTCCGGCGGAGGACGATCTCGTGCCGGTGGTCGATGTAGTGCTGCACCATCTCGCGCAGCGTCAGCGTCCGGGGCCGCCCGCCGACAAGCGCGACCATGTTGATCCCGAACGTCTGCTGAAGCTGGGTGTACTTGAAGAGCTGGTTCTGGACGACCGCCGGGACGGCATCCTTCTTTAGCTCCATCACGATCCGCATCCCGTCGCGGTCGGACTCGTCCCGCATGTCGGAGATGCCCTCGATCCGCTTGTCGCGGACTCCGGCGGCGATCTTCTCGATCAGCGTGCTCTTGTTGACCTGATACGGGATTTCGGTCACGACGAGGGCGTTGCGGCTGCCGCGCAGCACCTCCTCGTGCATCTTGGCACGGATCACGCAGCGCCCGCGCCCGGTGCGGTACGCCTGCTTGACGCCGCCGTAGCCGTAGATCACCCCACCCGTCGGGAAGTCCGGGGCTTTGATGAACTCGCCGAGTTCGTCGTTGCCGAGGTCCGGGTCGTCGATGAGGGCGACGATGCCGTCCACGAGTTCGCTAAGGTTGTGAGGCGGGATGTTGGTCGCCATGCCCACGGCGATGCCGCTCGCGCCGTTCATCAGCAAGTTCGGCAGCGCGGCGGGGAAGACGGTCGGCTCTTCGAGCGAGTCGTCGAAGTTGGGGACAAACTCGACGGTTTCTTTTTCGAGATCGTCAAGCAGGGCGGCGGCGGCGTGCGTCATCCGCGCCTCAGTGTACCGCATCGCAGCCGCGGCGTCACCATCCACCGAGCCGAAGTTGCCCTGCCCGTCCACGAGCGGCGTCCGCATCGAGAACTCCTGCGCGAGCCGCACCATCGCTTGGTACACCGACTGGTCGCCGTGCGGGTGGTACTTACCGAGCACCTCACCGACGATACGAGCGCTCTTGCGGTGTGCCTTACCGGGCATTAGGCCGAGGTCGTTCATCCCGTAGAGGACGCGGCGCTGAACCGGCTTGAGGCCGTCGCGCACGTCCGGCAGCGCTCGGCTGACGATGACCGACATCGAGTAGTCGATGTAGGAGGAGCGCATCTCCTCCTCGATGTTGATCGGGATAATGCGGTTAGACGGCGTGCCGTCTAGAGTGGCGTCGGTAGGCTCCATGATGGGGCTGGCGTAGGCGGTTTCGTAATCTGTATAAGGTACGAAATCGCGCTGTCAACCGCCCGTCAGAGGGCGTGCGAACTATGTGAAACGCACGGTGCTCAATAGGCCACGAGCACGAACGCCGGGCGCGGCGTCAGCCGGATGCCGGGAGCCGGGAAATGGATATACCGCAGCCACCCCGTGATCGTGTCCCACGCCTTCCCTTCGAAGGGCAGAACCGTCGGTTCGATGTCGAGCGCGAGGTAGACATAGCTCGTCTGGAGAAAGTCTAGCTCGTCGCGGTCGCGGGCGGCGTAGCCGACAGCGAGGTTGAGCCACTCCGGCATCGCCTCTTTGAACGCGCCATCGGGGGCGAGCATATGCGGGTTTGCCGTGAGCCAGAACGTCTGCCCGGCGTAGTCGTCGGTGATATTCTTGCCTTCCCAGCCGCTCGGCCAATAGCTCGCCTTGAGGGTGAACGCGTTAAGGGCAGGGATATATTCCTGCGCTGTCGTAAAGCCGACGCCGATGGTGTTGAAGGCGAGGTCGCCGGGTGAGAAGCCCCATTGCGCGCCGAAGCCGTCAAGCACCTCGTAGTAGAGCATCTGCGTCCACGCCGCACCTGCTGCCCAAAGCGGAGCGTGCTGCACGCCTGCCCACTCGAACGAGGTGCGGTAGTACCGCGTGAAGAACGATGAGGAGTAGACATGGCCAGCCTTGTCTGCCCAGCGCACATACTCCCAGTCGTTGAGGATGCGGAAGCGGGGGCTGCGGTCCGCCCACCAGCGGCGTCGCTGCGTTTCGAGGACCGCCAGCCCGGCTCCAACGCTGAGGCCCGTGACAGCCGTGATGCGCCACGGATTGAGGCGCGGCGCCTGGGGACCAAGCGAATCAAGTCCTGCGCTCAGACCAATTTTCGGCACCTCGCCCGATATCGAGTCCGGCGCTACCGAAAGAAGAGGGATCGCATCAATGGCTTCTTGGGCGTGGAGCGGCCCGACCACGACGAGCATCATCACAGCCCCTAACCAGGCTCGGACTCGCTTTGGAAGGATAGGCGGTGAGAGGATCACGTCGATAAGGGCGGAGACAATAGCGTGCAAGCTACGGATGAAACGAAAAAGGCGCGTGTCAAGACCTTGGGGACCTTGATGTCTACATCTTGTGAAGCATTAGGTTGTGTATTTCATTGGACTGCCTGTAACCACAAAACGCTGTATATTGACGCAGCGGAAGCTTCCGGGTCTCTACAGGTTAGGAGTCGGTGAAGCCTAGGTGCTGCGGGGGAGGGTACAAGGAAGCCATCTCTGTTTAGGTTCTTTATTCTATCTCTGAGGACTCTCAATATGCTTGGGGAAGCGAGAGGAAGCGAGGTGCGTATGCTCGTTGTGGACGACCACCCGATTGTCCGCCACGGCATCGAGCAGTTGATTGACCAACTTGACGGCTACCAGGTGGCAGCTCAAGCGGGCACGGCTCCGGAAGCGCTAGAACTCGCGTCGGATGACGATTTCGACCTCGCGGTCATCGATGTGTCATTGCAGGGGCTGAGTGGTCTCGAACTGGTCAAGCAGATTCGGGAGCGGGGCGTCGAGATGCCGATTCTGATGATGTCGATGCACGATGAGTCGTTTTATGCAGAACGGGCCTTGCGGGCCGGGGCGCAGGGCTATGTGATGAAACAGCGCGCCACCACCGAAATCGTCTCGGCCATCGACAAGGTGATGGGCGGGGAACTATACCTCAGCGACGAGCTATCGGCGAAGTTGCTGCGCCGCGCCGTGGAAGGCACCAACGATCCCGAAAAAGGGGGCGTAGGCCAACTCTCCGACCGCGAACTGGAGGTGCTCCAACTGCTCGGGCAGGGTGTGCCCACGCGCGAGGTGGCCGACCGGCTTAACCTCAGCGTCAAGACCATCGAGTCGTACCGCGCCAACATCAAGCGCAAGCTGGACCTGAAGAACGCAAGCGAACTGATGCGCTTCGCTGTCGACTGGGTCAGGACCTCTGGGGATGTAACGGAGGAGTAAGCACTAGCTTGCCGGAATATCGGGTTCACCCCTATATCTAAAGGGGTGGGTGCCCCATAGCGGACGGGCCTGTGATTTAGTACATAGGTAACATGGCGGCAGGAGCCCGTCATCGGGCCGAGGCGTAGTATTTCGGACAGCGGGTTCGCTTTTGCCCGTGTGCTCATTCCGACACGTATGGAGGGGAGCCATGAGTGCTACCACACAGCAACGTCCTTCCTACACACTGTCTCTGGTTGATCGGGAAGGGAGGGTTCATTATCAGAGTGCGACCATCGAAGCTCTGCTGGGGTACAAGCCGGATGATGTGGCCGGGGTCGCGTGGTTCTCATTTGTTCATCATGAGGATGCCCAGCCGGTGCGCAGCGAGTTCGCCGAGTTGGTGGACGAAGGGGGAGCGCAGGCGCGGTGGATGCTTCGTTTTCGAGCGGCCCAGGGGGGATGGCAGCCCGTTGAGGTATGCGCCCGCAACTTGCTGACCGATCCGGACGTGCGCGGCGTACTGCTGAGTCTCCGAGCTATCGGGCAGCAGCACACAAGCCGGTCCGCCTCATGAGTTGGCGAACCGGCGACATGACACGCCTTTGGCTGCGCGGTAGACAGAACGCCGCCCGCGCACTGAATGCTGCTTCGGCTCCATCCGAGGCGATGACGAGGAGTATCTTCCGGCTCACCCCACTGCTTTGTCTCTCGTCTCCATGGAACGCCGCACCAAAATCGTCTGCACCCTCGGTCCCGCCAGCTCCAGCCCTGAGGTCATCCGCGGATTGATCGGCGCGGGCATGGACGTGGCCCGGCTGAACTTCTCACACGGCACGCACGATGACCACCGTGCCGTGATCCGGCTGGTGCGCGAGGAGGCCGAGCGGGCTGGTCGGGTGGTCCCCATCATGCAAGACTTGCAGGGACCGAAGATTCGGCTCGGCAACGTTGAGCAAGGGTCCGTACTGATCCACAAGGGGCAGCAACTCGTCCTTACGTCGGAGCCGATGGAGGTGAGCAACCAAGATCGGGCCTACGTGTCCTATGACTCGCTCGCCGATGATCTCGAACCCGGCGGACGTATCCTGATCGACGACGGGCTACTCGAACTGCGTGTCCTCGAAACAAACGCGACGGAAGTCACGACGGAGGTCGTCGTCGGTGGATTGCTGCGCTCGAAGAAGGGCGTCAACCTGCCGCACATCCGCACCACCCGGCCTTCGATGACGGAGAAGGACATCGCCGACCTGGAGTTTGGGCTAGCGAATAACGTCGACGTGATCGCGCTCTCGTTCGTCCGCACCGGCGGCGATGTGGATGCGCTTCTCGAACGGGTCAAAGAGAGCGGACGCGAGGTCGGCATCCTTGCGAAGATCGAAAAGCCAGAGGCGGTCGATCACTTCGATGAGATTCTCGGTAAGGTGGACGGCATCATGATCGCCCGTGGCGACCTCGGGATCGAGATCCCGATGCAGGACGTGCCGATCGTACAGAAACGCCTCATCCGCAAATGCCTCGGAGCATCCACACCTGTCATCACGGCGACGCAGATGCTGGAGTCCATGATTGAGAACCCGCGCCCAACGCGCGCTGAGGCATCGGACGTGGCGAACGCCGTACTCGATGGGTCCGATGCGGTGATGCTCTCAGGCGAGACGGCGGCTGGGAAGTACCCTGTCCGTACCGTCGAGGCGATGGCCGAGATCATCCGCGCCGCCGAGCAGAACCGGCGTGGGCTGGGTAGCTGGCAAGTCGCCCCCGAGGCTGAGTCCGACGAAGGGCGCGTGACCGGGGCGATCTCGTATACTGCCGTAGAGCTTGCAGAGAAGGTTGGAGCCGTGGCGATTGCGTGCCTCACGCACTCCGGTTCCACGGCCCGCGCTATCGCCCGCCACCGGCCCTCGGTGCCGGTCTACGCCTTCACCGACAAGCAGCGGGTCGTCGGACGGCTCGCGTTCGTGTGGGGGACGCAGGGCGTTGGTGTGCCGTTTCAGCACCACACCGATGATGGCATCGGGACGGTCCGGCGGATGCTCACCGAGCGCGGTGTGGCGAAGCCGGGCGACAAGATCATCATTACGGCGGGGCTTCCCCTCCCGGCGAAGGGCTTGACCAACATGGTCCACGTCAGCCAACTCTAGGTCAGTGACGCGGTACGAATGATGAGCGACGAATGAGTGGCTTACTCATTGCTTGAAGTCTCTCACCCGTCGCTCGCCAACCCCGGCACAATTTCGTATTCTCCTCTGCGTTAGTCTGGTCCAGTCTTTCGGAGTTGCTTTCTGCTTCGCCCATGCGCTACGGTGTCGTCCTGCTTGTTGTCCTCGTGCTGGGGTCTGGGCTGACCGGGTGCAGCCGGATTTTCGGGCAGCGCTACGACAACTTTACCTCGTATTACAACACCTTCTACAACGCCCGGAGCGAGTTCGACCGGGAAGAAGAGCAACTCCTCAAGTCTGAGGCGCGCGTGGACCGGGACCGCTACCTCGCGCTCTTTTTCGAGCCGCGCGAAGGCGGTGAGCAGCGCGAGGGGTTCGAGAAGGCCATCGAGAAAGGAGCCGACTTGCTGCGCGAGCACCCAGAGTCGAAGTGGGTGGACGATGCGCTGCTGCTCATCGGGAAAGCACGGTTCTATCAGGGCGACTGGTCCGGAGCCGAGCAGAAGTTTCTTGAGGTCATTGAGGTGGGAGCCGACAAGCTCGTAGACGAGGCGCGGTTCTGGCTGGGGCGTACCCTCATCTCAGCAGAGCAGTATGAGGACGCAGCGCTCGCCTTGCGCGAAGGGCTGGACCGCCCCGAGGTCCGCGAGCAGTGGGCCGCTCAGATGCGCCTCGCCCTCGCCGAGACGGATGTCCGGGCGGGCAACTGGAATGAGGCCGTTACGTCGCTGCAAGAAGGCATCGAGGGCATCCGCGACCGTGAGCTTGCGGCGCGGGCGGAGTTTCTGCTTGCTCAGGTCTATGAGACCATCGATGATCCGGGGGCAGCCGCCGACGCCTACGAGCGGGCGTTGCAGGCGAAGCCGCGCTACGAGCTAGCCTATGCTGCCGGTCTCTCCGAAGCCATCGCACGTAGCCACAATGATGAGGGTGAGGAAGCTCTGCGTCTTCTGCGCCGGATGGAGCGGGACGACAAAAACTTCGAGAACCGCGGTGAGATCGAGATGACCCGCGCTCGCGTGCTCAACGCGGTCGGGCGATCCGGCAGTGCCCGCGACCTGCTGCGCGACCTCCTCTACGATCCTGATCCCACGATGCAGACCGGCTCCATCCGCGGGCCGATCCACTACCGCCTCGCCGAGGTCTATCGCGATGGCCTGAACGATTACATCCGCGCCGCCGCCCACTACGACACAGCGGCAACGAGCATTCGTCAGATTAACCTCATCGACGAGCGCACCACGCCACAGGCTATCATCGACGCCTCCCTGTTGGCCGATGCCTTCGGTACCTACGCCAGCGTAGCCGGAGAGATCGCCGAGATGGACTCGCTGCTTTATCTCGGTAGCCTGAACGATGAGGACTTCGAGGACGCCATCGCGCAGATCCGCTTGCAGCGCGAGCGCGAGGCCCGCGAGCGCGAGCGCGACCTTGCCCGTCGCCGCTCAGAGCAGGGTTTCGGAGGTACCCCGGTAGGCGGCTTCGGGGACGGTGGGCGGCCGCAGGATGACGCAGGGGGCGGCGCACCGGGCGGTGGTGGTACTGATACAGGCTTCCTCGATTTCCGAAACCCCGTCCGTGTGCAGGAGGCGCTCATCGCGTTCCAAGGGAGATGGGGAGAACGGCCTTATGCCCCGAACTGGCGTCGCGCCGAGGCTCTCGCTGCGGTCAGTGTGACCCGCACGGTCGGCGAAGATGGCGAGCCAATTGATTCCGTGCAGACGGTGGGCGGCTTCGTTGATGCGATCGTCGACGTCTCCGATGTGCCGCGCGATGCCGAGTCGCAGCGGTTTATGCGGTTGGACCGCGCGGCTGCCCGCTATGAGTTGGGGAACACTCTCTTCCTGTCGCTCGGGCGACCGGACTCCGCCATCGTGCTCTACCGCAGCGTCCTTAAGGAAGACGAAGAGTCCGCCGTCTCGCAGCGGGCCTACTTCGCCCTCGCTGAAGCCCAACGGGCACTCGGCAATGAGACGGAGGCCGAACGACTCTACAACGATGTAATCGCTCGCTATCCGAACACCCGGTTCGCCGAACAGGCACGTCTCCAACTTGGTCTGCCCCCCCTCGAACAGGACGTTGCGGTGGATTCGCTTGGCCTCGCCGAGGCGGCCTATGCGACGGCTTATGCAACGTGGAAAGCAGGCGAGTACAAGCAGGCGATGGGTCAGATGCTCACCCTGAGTCGCCAGTACGCTAGTACGCCGGTTGCCGCACAGGCCCGACTCGCCGCCGGTGCCGTCTACACCGAGTGGGCAGCGGGCGATGAAGACGCGCTCCTCGCGCCGACGCCCACGCTGGCTCCTGCCATCGACGATTCGCTCCTCTTCCTCCCACCACCCGGTACGACCATCGCTTCCGTACCGCTTCCTACCGATTCGACATCAGTGATCGAGCCACCGCCGGAAGCGCGGGACGAAGAGGCCGAAGACGTCGCTGAGGAAGGAGGTGTGCTGCAAGAGGTCTGGCCGGAAGAAGTCCCAGTGGACGAGGCTTCCGATGACCTCTTCGGGGAGGAGCTGTTTGGGGACGTAACCGAGAGCCTCGACGTTGATTCCACGCGTGGCCTGTTCTTTCCTATCGACTCGACAGCGACCGATCTAGCCGACCTGAATCTTCCGCCCGATGTCGGTGATGAGCTTGCGTTGCTCGACTCCACCTTGGCTGCTGAGGAGGCTACGCCGATAGCGGTGGACTCCACGACTGCGTCGGGCGAGATCGCTCCGGTGCCTGAATTACCACAAGAAGTGGTCGAGCCGGAGGAGGACCCTTGGCTCGATGTGCTCTACGCCAGCATCGAGTCGGACTTTCCGGGGACGCCGTATGCAGCCCGCGCCCGTGCCCTGCGCAGTGCCCTCGACGGCCTCCGCCCGGACCGAGTGCCCGCCACCGCCGACTCGACCTCCTCCGACTCGGAAGTCGCAGACGGAGCAGAGGGGCCGGTCGGTGGACTGAACAATCCAGCCTTGCGGGGCGAAGACCCCATCCAGCACCGGAAGAACGCCTATTCGTGGGTCGTCTTGGCGTCGCCGGATCGAACCGAGGCCGAGGGCGCGCTCGCGTCGGTGTACTTCCAAGGCTATCGGGCCGCGATCAACACGGTCGTGGATGCCACCCAGCGTGACGACAACATCACGTATCAGGTACTCATTGGTCTCTTCAGTAGCCAAGAAGAAGCGCAGGCCGCGCGTGGGGCATTGCCGGAGCGTGTCCCGATGGTTGGAGGGCAGGCCGACCCTGAAACCTTCACGGTCTACCGGCTCGGGCCGGGGCGCGGCGAGATCGAGCAGGCGAGCGAGATTTTTAGAAGCGGGGATCAATAGCACGTTCCGCCTCAGGCCGAACGGAACCCTGCGAGCGGGGCGATGGTACCGCCCGTCCCTTTTCTCCCACTATCGGACCGTGCTCTGGCTACCGACAGGGACAGAGCGAGCAGCGTATGTCGAAGGATCAGCGCGATATCATGAACCCCCGCCGTGGCGAGGACAAGCCCGAAAGCTCAGGCGAGTCGCGGCGTCCCCGTTTTTCGCTGTGGATCTACCTAGCGATCTTCTTCGGTCTGCTGGTTGTTCAGGCCTACCTCTGGGGCGGCACCACGAGCAACGACCTCGACTACAGCGCTTTCCTGGGGCATGTCGAGAAAGGCTACGTCGAGGAAGTCACGGTCATCAACGATCGCAAGATCGAGGGCTTGTTCACGACCGAGGCGGTCGATGAGAGCAAGGTGCCCAAGGCCGACCCGCCGCAGGGCTTTGCCAGCGAGGACCCAGCGCTCGCCGTCCGGCGCTTCACCTCGGTCAAGCCCGAGGACCACGACCTCACGGCCTTCCTCACGGACCATAATGATGCTGTCGACGCGGGTGATGCTTCGGGCGAAGTCCGCTTCTCCGCCGAGACGCGGGAGAACTGGTTCGGCGGTATCCTCGCGTGGGTCTTCCCGCTGGCGCTGCTCGTCTTCCTGTGGCTGTTCCTGATCCGCCGTATGGGCGGGCCGGGGCAGCAGGTGCTCAATATTGGCAAGAGCAAGGCCAGCTTGTTCGACGCGATGGACGGTCAGCAACTCACGTTCAACGACGTGGCCGGGCTGGATGAAGCGAAGGAAGAGGTTGAGGAAGTCGTGGACTTCCTCAAGAACCCGAAGAAGTTTACCCGCCTCGGCGGCAAGCTGCCGAAGGGCGTGCTGCTCGTCGGCCCGCCAGGGACTGGCAAGACGCTCCTCGCCAAAGCCGTTGCGGGCGAGGCCGGGGTTCCGTTCTTCTCGCTCAGTGGCTCCGACTTCGTCGAGATGTTTGTCGGTGTCGGTGCCGCGCGCGTGCGCGACCTCTTCAAGCAGGCGAAGGAGAAAGCCCCCTGCATCATCTTTATCGATGAGATCGACGCCATCGGGCGCTCCCGGGGCAAGGGTGCGGTGATGGGTGGCAACGACGAGCGCGAGAACACGCTCAACCAACTCCTCGTCGAGATGGACGGGTTCAACACCGACAAGGGCGTCATCATCGTCGCGGCCACCAACCGGCCCGATGTGCTCGACACGGCGCTCCTCCGTCCGGGTCGCTTCGACCGCCAGATCATGGTGGACCGCCCAGACCGCCGCGAGCGCGCGGCCATCTTTAAGGTGCACACCCGAACACTCACCCTTGGCGACGACGTGGAGCCGGAGATGCTGGCGAACATGACGCCGGGCTTCGCAGGGGCCGAGATCGCCAACGTCTGCAACGAGGCTGCCCTCCTCGCGGCCCGCGACGACAAAGAGGCCATCGAGGCCGTCGACTTCGAGCGGGCCATCGACCGCGTAATCGGGGGACTGGAGAAAAAGAACAAGCTGATCTCGCCCGAAGAGAAGAAGATCGTCGCTTACCACGAGGCAGGACACGCCGTCATCGGCTGGTTCTTGGAGCACACCGACCCGGTCATCAAGGTCAGCATCGTCCCGCGTGGTCTCGCCGCGCTCGGCTTTGCCCAGATGCTTCCCGACGAGCGCTACATCACGAATGAGCAGACCTTCCGTGACCGCATGACGATGGCGATTGGTGGACGCGTCGCCGAGGAGATCGTCTTCGATCACCTCTCGACTGGGGCGGCGAGCGACCTAGAGCACATCACCGGGATGGCCTACGCGATGATCGTCAAGTTCGGGATGAGCGAGGCCGTCGGGCACGTCAACTTCGACGTGAGCCGCCGCTCCGAGATGTCGTTCTACAAGCCCTACTCGGAGAAGACCGCCGAACTAATCGACGCCGAGGCCAAGCGCATCGTGGACGAGATCCACGCCCGCGCCCACCGTCTGTTGGAGGAGCACAAGGAACAGTTCGAAGCGCTCGCTCAGGCGCTGCTCGAACGCGAGGTGCTCAACGAAAACGACCTCAAGGAACTCCTCGGCGAGCGGCCCTACAAGCGGCCCATTTACGACCAGCCGGTCGACGCTGAGCAGCAGCCCGTCAACGATCCGAGCGATAACCTCAATGGATCGGCTACGGGCGGGGATGGTGCGCTACCCGAAGAAGTGCGCGGCACGGACGAGCCGCCCGCCGTTTCGTGATCCTCCTTTATCGGTTTATTGGTATAGATCGATTGGGCGCGCTTTGGTGCTCTGATTCCTGCTAAATCCGCGTGAAGTGGGTAAATCGGGATCTTTGGGCGTCTGAAAGGTTGAATTGGCACGGCAGAAAGGTGTACCTTCCTCTTCTGCATCCGCGCGGCGCTTGACGCCGCTTTTTGTTGTATTCCAGCGACCCCGCTCTCTCGTGCCTACGATTCAGCAACTCGTCCGCAAGGGCCGCAGCCCCAAGACGAGAACGACCAAGTCCAAAGCCCTCCAGGGCAACCCGCAGCGCCGCGGCGTCTGCACCCGCGTCTACACGACGACCCCGAAAAAGCCGAACTCCGCGCTCCGCAAGGTGGCGAAGGTCCGGCTCACGAACGGGTTTGAAGTCATCGCCTACATCCCCGGCGAAGGCCACAACCTGCAGGAGCACTCGATTGTGCTCGTTCGCGGCGGTCGTGTGAAAGACCTCCCCGGCGTGAAGTACCACATCGTGCGCGGCGCGCTCGACACGGCGGGCGTGGCTGACCGTAAGCAGAGCCGCTCCAAGTACGGAGCCAAGCGTCCGCGAAGCTAATTCGTCATTAGTCCCTGATCCTCTGTCGTGGGCAGACGCTCCGGCAGAGGTAAATGACCAACACCCCTATGCGCAGAAGGCAAGCCGATAAGCGGATCACGATTCCCGACCCGCTCTACGAAGATCAACTCGTTGCCAAGTTCATCCACAGCGTGATGAACGACGGCAAGAAGAGCGTCGCCCAACGCCTCGTCTACGGAGCCTTCGACCTCGTCGAAGAGCGCACCGGCGAGGAAGGCGTCGAGGTCTTCCGCAAGGCGATCAACAACATCGCTCCGCTCGCGGAGGTCCGCAGCCGCCGCGTCGGTGGCGCGACCTATCAGGTGCCGATCGAAGTCCGTGCCGACCGCCGGACGGCCCTCGCTTTCCGCTGGCTTCTCCAGTATGCTCGCGCCCGTGCCGACAAGAGCATGGCCAACCGCCTCGCCAGCGAGATCGTGGCCGCGAGCAAGAACGAGGGCGGAGCCGTCAAGAAGAAGGACGACACGCACCGCATGGCCGAAGCCAACAAGGCCTTCGCACATTTCCGCTTTTAGCTCTTGGCTATTGGCTTTCAGCGCACCGCGCACCAGCCAATAGCTAACAGCCAACAGCCAACAGCTATACCACTATGAGCACCAACGGACGCCAGCTTTCGCTCGACCGGACCCGGAACATCGGCATCTCGGCGCACATCGACGCCGGGAAGACGACCACCACCGAGCGCATC
The DNA here is from genome assembly GCA_028284265.1 of Rhodothermales bacterium. Lineage (GTDB taxonomy): Bacteria > Bacteroidota > Rhodothermia > Rhodothermales > JANQRZ01 > JANQRZ01. The sequence goes on along the minus strand of JANQRZ010000018.1, from coordinate 2,150 downwards.
CTCTATTACACCGGGCGTCTCCACCGCATCGGCGAAGTCCACGAAGGTGGCGCGACGATGGACTGGATGGAGCAGGAAAAAGAGCGCGGCATCACGATCACGTCCGCCGCGACGACCTGCTTCTGGGACGACCACCGCATCAACATCATCGACACCCCCGGCCACGTCGACTTCACGGTCGAGGTGGAGCGCTCGCTCCGCGTCCTTGACGGGGCGGTCGCGCTCTTCTGCTCGGTCGGCGGCGTCGAGCCGCAGTCCGAGACGGTCTGGCGGCAGATGAACAAGTACAAGGTCCCGCGCATTGCGTTCGTCAACAAGATGGACCGCACGGGCGCTGACTTCGCCGAGGCCGTCAAGATGATGAACGACCGGCTCTCGGCCAACGCCGTCCCGGTCCAGATTCCGATTGGCGAAGGCGACATGTTCCGCGGCGTCATCGACCTCGTCGGTCTTAAGGCCATCGTCTGGCACGATGAGAGCCAAGGCGCGACGTGGGATGAGATCGACATCCCTGAAGACCTCAAGGGACAGGCCCGTCACTGGCGGATCAACCTCCTCGAAGCCGTCGCCGAGCACAACGACGAGCTACTGATGAAGTACCTCGAAGGCGAAGACATCACCGCTGACGAGGTGAAGGAGACGGTGCGCGAGGCGACGCTCTCGCTCGACATTACGCCGGTCTTCTGCGGATCTGCCTTCAAGAACAAAGGCGTCCAGCGCCTGCTCGACGGTGTCATCGACTACCTCCCGGCTCCGACCGACATCCCGGCCGTCGAAGGCCACGCAGTCCGCTCCGACGAGGTGCTGACGCGCGAGGCCAGCCCCGACGCGCCGTTCAGCGCCGTGGCATTCAAAATTGCGACTGACCCCTACGTGGGCCGCATCACCTTCGCCCGTGTCTATTCGGGCACACTTGAGAAAGGCAATGCTGTCTTCAACGCGACGAGCGAGAAGAAGGAGCGCGCCGGTCGCCTCCTCTTCATGCACGCCAACTCGCGTGAGGACGTTGAGACAGTGCGCGCCGGTGACATCTGTGCCATCGTCGGCCTGAAGGCCACGAAGACGGGCGACACGCTCACTGACCCGGACCATCCGATCGTGCTGGAGAAGATGGATTTCCCCGAGCCGGTCATCCGCATCGCCATTGAGCCGAAGACCAAAGCCGACATCGACAAGCTCGGTACCGGCCTCCAGAAGCTCGCCGAAGAAGACCCGACCTTCCGCGTCTCCACCGACGACGAAACCGGCCAGACCCTCATCGCAGGGATGGGCGAGTTGCACCTCGAAATCATCGTGGACCGCCTCAAGCGCGAGTTCAAGGTTGAGGCCAACGTCGGCAAGCCGCAGGTCGCCTACCGCGAAGCAATCCGGTCGAGCGTCGATCACAAGTACACCCACAAGAAGCAGACAGGTGGCAAGGGCCAGTTCGCCCACGTCGAGATCGAGTTCATGCCGAAGGAAGATGGCGTCGGGTTCGAGTTCCTCGACGAGATCAAGGGCGGCAACATCCCGCGCGAGTTCATTCCGTCTGTCGAGAAGGGCATCGCCAGTGCGCTCGATCAAGGTCCGCTCGCGGGCTATCCCATCGAGGGCATCGTGGCCCGGCTCTACGACGGCAAGTACCACAACGTGGACTCCGACCAGATCGCGTTCGAGATCGCGGGTCGCATGGCCTTCCGCGAAGCCTCGCGCCGTGCCAGCCCGGTGCTCATGGAGCCGATTATGGCCGTCGAGGTCATCACCCCCGAGGAGTACATGGGCGACGTGATCGGTGACCTGAACTCCCGTCGGGGCCGGATCGAAGGTATGGGCCAGCGCGGCGATGCGCAGGTCATCAATGCCGCTGTCCCGCTCTCCGAGATGTTCGGCTACTCGACCGACCTGCGCTCCAACACGCAGGGCCGTGCGATCTACTCGATGCAGTTCGACCACTACTCCGAAGTGCCGAAGAGCATCGCCGAAGACATCATCAACGCCGACAAGGCCGAAGTCGCTTAAGCGACCCCTATTCCCTTTATCACCTGAAGCAATCCGTCATGGCTAAGGAAACATTCCAGCGTACCAAGCCCCACGTCAACGTCGGCACCATCGGCCACGTCGACCACGGCAAGACGACCCTCACCGCCGCCATCACCAAGGTCCTCGCCGAA
>JANQRZ010000001.1 GCA_028284265.1 Rhodothermales bacterium | reverse complement strand
CACCGACAAGGTCGACTCCGAGGTGCCCTCCCCCGCCAAGGGCATCCTCGCCGAGATTCTGGTGCCCGAAGGTGAGACCGTCGAAGTCGGGGCCAAGATTGCCGTCATCGCCACGGGCAAAGGGGCGAGTGTTGGTGCTGCCCCCGCTCCTGCTGCGCCGAAAGCCGAACCGGCGGCTCCCGCCGGAGGCACGAGTGCCGGGGGCGACGGCATGACCGCACAAGCCCTCACGGGCGATGGCGCTCCTACTGCCGCTCCCGCCACCGCCGACGTAGCCGCCAGCGGTCCGCTCCAGCGGCGCGGCTCCGACGGGCGGTTCTACTCGCCGCTCGTCCGCTCCATTGCGGGGGCCGAAGGGGTCTCCCAGCAGGAACTCGAAGCCATCGCCGGGACCGGCGCGGAAGGCCGCGTCACGAAGAAAGACATCCTCGGTTACATCGAAACGCGCACGACCCAACCCGCACCGCAGACGGTGCCCGCACAGCAAGCAGCACCGGCTGCGCCGAAAGCGGCTCCCGCTCCTCAACCGATGACGCAACCCGGCGACCGGGTCGAGATCATCGAGATGGACCGGATGCGGCAAATGATCTCCGAGCACATGCGGCGCTCGGTCGATACCAGCGCGCACGTCACCTCGTTCAACGAGGTCGATGTGACGAAGCTCGTCGAGGCCCGCGAGCGGCACAAAGCGGCGTTCCTCAAGCGCGAGGGCGTCAAGTTGACCTACACCCCATTCTTCGTCCGCGCGGCCGTCGAGGCCCTCAAGACGCACCCGCTGATGAACGCCTCGGTCGAGGGCAAGCGGGTCGTCGTCAAGAAAGACTACCACATCGGCATCGCTGTTGCCATCGGCACGAAGGGGCTGCTCGTCCCGGTTGTCCGCGACGCGGGGCAGAAGAATCTCACTGGCCTGACGCACGCCGTTGCCGACCTCGCTGAGCGCGCCCGCAGCAAACAGCTCATGCCAGACGAACTGCAGGGCGGCACGTTCACCGTCACCAACGTCGGCAGCCTCGGCTCGCTCATGGGCACACCGATCATCAACCAGCCGCAGGTCGCCATCCTGTCGCCGGGGATGATTCGCAAGCGGCCCGTCGTGGTCGAGCACCCGGACCTTGGCGATATCATTGCGATCCGGCAGATGATGTACGTCTCGCTGAGCTACGACCACCGCATCATCGACGGCGCGATGGGCGCGAGCTACCTCCACGCCTTCAAGGAGGCGCTTGAAACCATCGACCCGGACGAGGCGATTTAGAGGGAACAAGAAAAGAATGAAGAGAGGGAAGAGATAGAGGAGAGAGCGGCTCTCTTTTCTACCTCTTCCCTCTTTTCTATCTCTGCTCCCCCACTCTTGCATACCAAGGCACAACGGGCTAGATTGCGGCACCCGATAGCCGTTATCCGCCCATGCCCGAAGCCGACGGTCTCACCCTTACGCTCACCGAACTCGACGCCCGTCTCGACGGGTTCGTGACGGAGTATCTCAAGGAGAAGAGCAAGGAGACAGCGGGCACCTACCGCCGCTCGCTCAACGAGTTCGAGCGCTGGTACGCCACCGAGCGCGGGAAATTCCGCTTCCGCACGAAAGATGTCGAGCGGTATAAGACCTATCTGATGGAGGACCGGGGGCTGAGTCAGGTCTCGGTCTCGACCTACCTCACGGCGCTCCGCCGGTTCTGCCAGTACCTCGTAGATATCGGCCTGCTCGAAGAGAACCCGGCGAAGGCGGTCAAGGGCAATCGCCGTCCGTCCGAGCACTCGCGCAAGGTGTTCACTGAGGACGAGATCGCCCAACTCCTCGACGGCCTCCGCACGGCGTCCCCCATCGAGAAGCGCGACCGGGCCATCGTCTACCTCATGCTCTACGCGGGCCTGAGCGAGATCGAGATCGTCCGCGCCGATATGCAGGATTTGGAGCAGACACTCCTCGGATGGTACCTCCGCGTCCAAGGCAAGGGCCGCACGGTCAAAGATCAGCAGGTGCCAGTCGATCCGCCCGTGATGGACGCGATCCGGCTCTACCTCGACGCGCGCGGGCGGGTCCGCCCCGAAGACCCGCTGTTCGTCTCGCATGGGCACCGCTCCGACGGCGAGCGGCTCAACACGCGCAGTGTCCGAAGCCGGATCAACGGCCTGCTCAAAGCGACCGGCCTCAAGCGTCCCGGCGTCACGCCACACTCGCTCACCCACACCGCCGCCCTCATCTGGCTCAACGACGGCCTGAGCCTCGAAGAGGTCCGCCAGCGGATGCGCCACGGCACGCTCGACACCACAATGATCTACTTCAAGAAGCAAGGCCTGCTCAAACGGAGCATCGAGGAGCGTCAGTGATCAACCGGCGACTCGCTTGAGTCCTTTCTGCCCGATGTCGCGGCGGAGCTGCATCCCGTCGAACGAGATCGCATCCACTCCAGCGTAGGCGCGGTCGAGGGCGGCTTGGAGATCGGGGCCGAAGCCGGTGACCGCGAGGACGCGACCGCCTGCCGTGACCGTATCGCCGCCCTGCTCCGCCGTGCCTGCGTGGAAGACCACCACATCGTCCGGCACCGCATCGAGGCCGTGGATCGGGACGCCTTTGGTGGACGAGGCCGGGTAGCCCGCTGAGGCAAGGACGACGCACGCAGCGGCCTCGTCTGCAACAGCCACCTCGACTTCGCCGAGCCGCCGGTGGGCGATGGCCTCGAACAGATCGACGGCGTCAGAGGCAAGAAGTGGGAGGACGACCTGCGCCTCGGGATCACCGAAGCGACAGTTGTATTCGACCACGCGAGGGTTGCCTGCCGCGTCGATCATCAAGCCGACGTAGAGAATGCCTCGATACGGTGTGCCCTCCGATGCCATTCCATCAAGCGTCGGGCGGACGATCTGCGCCTCGACCGCCGCGAGCACGCCCGGCGTCACGACGGGCGCAGGCGCGTAGGCTCCCATGCCGCCCGTATTCGGGCCGGTGTCACCCTCGCCGATGCGCTTGTGGTCCTGCGCTGGGGCGAGCAGCACGTAGTCGGTGCCATCGGTGAGCGCGAAGACGCTGGCCTCCTCGCCGGGCATGAACTCTTCCACGACGACCGTTGCTCCGGCCTCGCCGTAGGCGTCGTCAAGCAGCATCTCGCGGAGCGACGCACGGGCGGAGTCAGCATTGTCGCAGATATGCACCCCCTTGCCTGCGGCCAACCCGTCGGCCTTGAGCACGACCGGGAACGTTCCGCCTTCGACATACGCCACGGCCTCATCGAAGTCTGCCGCCTCGAACGTGCGCGAGGCGGCGGTCGGGATGCCATGCTGTTCCATGAACGCCTTGGCGAACTGCTTGCTACCCTCTAGCTGCGCGGCGGCAGCGGTCGGGCCGACGACCGCGAGGCCTGCCGCCTCGAATCGGTCCACAAGTCCGGCGACGAGGGGAGCCTCCGGTCCCACGATGGTCAAGTCAATGGCGTGCTCGCGGGCGAAGGCGAGGAGACCGTTGATATCAGTCGCAGCGATGGACACGTTTTCGGCGAGGGCAGCGGTGCCGGGGTTGCCGGGGGCGCAGAACAGCGTGGGGCGGCGAGCGCTCCGGGCGAGGGCGTAGCAGAGCGCGTGCTCGCGGCCTCCGCCGCCGATGACGAGGATGTTCATAGACAGGTGAACGATGAATGGGGCAGACAAGATAGCGGGCGCGGCCTACGCGCAGGGTAGAACAAATAGCCCAGCCAACCAAGCCACCCCTTGATTTTGCCGCCTATATTCCGATGTTCTATACCTGTGGCTTTTTCGTTCTTCTCTCCCACCACACGCGATGGTCCTCGCGCTCTTCCTCGCCCTCTTCCAACTCGCCTCGCCTGACACCACCGAGGTGCCGGACCAGCCAGGCATTGTCATTGAGTCGGAAGACCTCGGCGATGGCGTCCAAGTTGGCTATCTCGTCTTGCCGAATGCGTTCTTCTCGACTTCCAAGGGCTTCGGCGTCGGATTCGGCATCGGCATCAACAACCTGATTGCACCGGGGACGGAACTACTGCTTTCGGCGGAGCCGATGCAGCGCTTCGGGCGTTACCGGGCGTCGTTCTTCACCGGAGACCCGTTTGAGACGCCCCTCTATGCAGGCGTAAGCGGTGAGTACCAAGTCAACCAGGTGCGAGGCTTTTATGGCATCGGGCCGCGGTCGAGCCGGGACAACAAGGTCTACGCGAGCCTCAAGGAGGTCGAAGCCAGCTTCCGGGTCGGGTGGTATCCGTTCGGCGCGGGACGGGTGCTGATACAACCTGCGGTCCGACTCCTCCACGCCGAGGCGCGCTCCTTCCGCAACCGCGATGAGGGCGCGTTTCAGCGCCTCGACCCAGCCTCGCAGCGCTCGCTCTTCGACTCGGTCGAGCGTCCCTCCACGGGCATCACCTATGGGCTCGAAATAGCCGTTGACCAACGGGACCGGCTGTTCTACAGCTCGAAGGGTACGCTCCTCATCCTGACGGGGCGGCGCTACGATGGCCTCGGCGACCGGGGCTTCCACTACTGGTCGGGGACAGCCAGCCTGTATGGCTTTGTCCCGCTCCCGATGCACCGCCATGTCCTCTTCTCGCGCACCGTCTTCGCCCTCACCCGGCAGACCGGCGAAGACCCGCTACCGTTCTATGCGCTCCCGCTCCTCGATGACCAGTTGCTCGGAGCCTACACCCGCTACCGCTTCAACGGCAACGACCTGTTGGCCTTCACGGTCGGCTGGCGATTCCCGATCTTCACCTACCTCAACTGGTTCGCCTTCGACGCCAACGTGCAGGTCAGCGCCGCGAATGCCTACGACAACATCTTCGACCAGTTCGAGCCGGGCGTCTCGTTCAGTAGCGACCTTAACGAGCAGGGTGAGCGGACCCCGCTGCGCCCGGCGTTCTCCCTCGGCCTCCGCCTCGTGAACCTTGAAAGCGACCGCGTCATCATCGGCGGCCAAGTCGGTGTGGACCCTGAGGGCTACAAGTTTGGGACGCTGCGGCTGGTCTATGGCATCCGCGACGTGCGGCCGTTGGTGCGGTGACTTCAGAGAGGAGAGGAAAGAGACAAAAGAGATAGAAAAGAGAACCCCGCTCTCCTCCTTCTTTTCCCTCTCCTCTTTCTTCTCTTGCCTGTCAACCGATAACCTATCTTCCCCGCTCACCCCGCCCCCGCCTCGTGCGAACCCTCGGCTTCTTCCTTCTAAAGCTCGGCCTTGCGGCCGCGACCGTCGCCTACGTCGGGCAGATGGTCGAGTGGAAGGCTATCGCAGAGGCTGCGCTCGCGGCGAATCCGTGGTGGATCGGCGCAGCGCTCGTGCTCCTGCCCGCGAACGTTGGGCTGGAGGCGTATCGCTGGCACCGGCTTGTCCGGCGGTTGGCACCGGAGGTCCACTTCAGCGAGACGCTGGGGGCCGTCCTCAGTGGCTATCCGCTCGGCCTCGTCACACCGGGCCGCTTGGGTGACTATGCGGGCCGCGCCTTTTACCTGCGCCACGCGGGCAAGTGGGAACTGGCCGCCCTCACCTTCGCCGAACGCATGGCGACCCTCGCGTGCAGCCTCGCCTTCGGCCTCGTGGCGCTTGTCCCGTTCCTGATGAACCAGACCGATCTGCCCGTGATTGCGTGGGCGACGGTCTGTGGAGTAGGGCTGGTCGCCACGGCCTTCTTTGTCTACCTCCTCCTGCATCCGCGCGTGGCGAAGCAACTCCTCGCGTTCGTCCTCCCCCAGCGCTTCGCCCCCCGCCTGCGCGTGCTCGACGCCTTCGATGGACACGATGCGCGAAGCCTGCTCGGTCTCTCGGCGATCCGCTACGGCATCTTCTCGGCGCAGTTCGTGTTCCTCGTCTTCGCCTTCGCACCCGAGGCGGCGTGGCTCCCAACCGTGGTCGGCGTGGTCCTCGTCTTCTTCGCCAAGAGCGCGATCCCGTCGTTCACCTTGGCCGACCTCGGCATCCGCGAGGGAGCGGCGGTCTACTTTCTCGGCGCACTCGGGATCGGGACGGCGGCGGCTTTTAACGCAGCGTTCCTGCTGTTCTGCGTGAACCTGCTGCTGCCATCTATCATTGGGGTCCCCTTCGTCCTCAAGCTTCGCCTCGCACCGGAACCCGAACCGATGCCAGTGGAGGTACCCGCATGACGGCGGTCTTTGCGGCGGTGCTGATCGGGTCGGGACTACTCTATGCCCTCGCCATCAGCAGCTTCGCCGTGGGATTCCAGCGAGTGCTACGAGCAGCGAGTCGGAAGAACGAGAGTGAAGACGTTCCCTTCGTGAGCGTCCTCATTCCGGCACGGGACGAAGAGGCAGTTATCACGCGCTGCCTCGATGCCGTCCTCGCCAACGACTACCCGGAGGACCGCTTCGAGGTCATCGTGATCGATGACCTCTCGGAGGATGCCACACCCATGCTCGTCCGCCAGATGATGGGGCGGGTGAACCGGATACTCGTACCTGCCGGTTTCGAGGAAGAAGCAGATGAAGAACCGCCGCGCCTACGGCTCGTGTCGATGCCGGAGAATCTGGATCGGGCGCAGGCCCATAAGAAGCGAGCCATCGAGAAAGGCATCGCCCACGCACGCGGCGAGATCATCCTCACGACCGACGCCGACTGCGAGGTGCCGTCGGGGTGGATTCGGACGATGGCGACTACGTTCGACGACGAGACGGCCCTCGTCTCCGGTCCTGTGCTCTACCCGACGGGGACTTCCTCAGCCAACGTGATGGCCCTAGAATTCCTCGGCCTCGTCGCCGTCGGCGCGGGCGCGATTGGTATCGACCGCCCCAATCTCTGCAACGGGGCGAACGTGGCCTACCGCAAGGCCGTGTTCGACGCCCTCGGCGGCTTCTCCGGCATTGACCACCTGACCTCGGGCGACGACGAGCTGCTGATGCAGAAGATCGCCTACACAACCCCGTGGCAAGTCCGATTCTGTGCCGACCCAGAGGCCGCTGTGCTGACCGACGCTCCCGACGGAGCCGCCGCGTTCTTCGAGCAGCGTCGGCGCTGGGCCTCGAAGGGCGCGCACTATGAACACCCCGCTGTGCTGGCGGTCGTGGGCACAGTCTACGTATTCTACCTTGCGCTACTCGGCGGTCTTCTCGCCCTACCGTTCGTGCCTAGCTTGGGCCTACCGCTGCTGGCGGGCGTTGCGCTGAAGGTACTGCCTGAAGCGGCGCTACTGGGACCGGCCTGCCGCCATGTCGAGCGTGGTTGGCTGATGGCCTATTTCCTGCCTGCCCAGTTGCTCCATGTGCCCTACATCGTATTCATGGGCGCTGCGGGGACTTTCGGGGGCTACACTTGGAAGGGCCGACGGATCGCCCGATGAGAGCGGACCGAAAATTGAAAGAGCGGACGACACAACCTATTTACGGTCCCTCCTTCAGCGAAGTGCTCGTCTCTCTCCTCGGCAATCACGTCCCGCGCGCGGCCTCGCGCCTCTTCCCCGACCTCCTCTGGCGGCGGACCGACGGAACGCGCACGCTCTATCTCACCTTCGACGATGGGCCGGACGAATCGACACCGGCCCTGCTCGACCTGCTCGACCGCTATGAAGTCCCAGCGTCGTTCTTTCTGGTCGGCGAGCAGATGCGGCGGTGGCCGGCGTTCGTCCGGGCGATGCGCGACGCAGGGCACACGGTAGGCCAGCACACCGACACCCATGCCAATGCGTGGCAGACGCCTGCCGACGCGATCGAGGCCGAGATGGAGCGTGCGACGAAGACGCTGGAAGACCTGACCGGCGAGACCGTGCGCTGGATGCGCCCGCCCTACGGCTACTTCACGAACGCGATGCGGCGATGGTGCCAGCAGGCCGGGCAGCGCATTGCGATGTGGGACGTGATGCCCGGCGACTTTCTGACCTCCGCCACGTCGGAGTCGGTGCTGGAACAGACGGTCAGCCTCGCCCGGCCCGGTTCGATTGTGGTGCTGCACGAAGGGGGGCACGCCCGGCGCGTGACACCGCCCGCCCTCGCCCTCGCCCTGCCACGCTTGCTGGCAGATGGCTACCGCTTCGCGGCGCTCTAGGACGGGGACGGCGTTGAGGTGAAGTTCACGCCGTGCGCCACCCGCGGCACGTATCATCCTGCGCCGCTCTCTTTCTCCTGCCTCGCCAACCCGTATGTGGTTTCTGCTCCTCGTCCCCGCCACGATCTATGCCGTCTTCGTGCTGGGCGTCGCAGTCGTCATGGCGCGGGCGTCGTACCGCAATGAGGAGCCGGAGACCCCGCTACCACGCATCGCTGTGCTCGTGGCGGCGCGCAACGAGGAGGAGCGACTGCCCCGCTGCCTCGACGCTCTCTTGGCGCAAGACTACCCTGCCGACCGCATCGACCTCTTCATCGCCAACGATCACTCGACCGACGGCACAGCGGCAGTCGTCGAACGCTACCGCACGCAGAACGATGGGAGCCTACCGACGGTCCATGCGGTGACTGTGCCCGAACCGTATGCGCATCTCCGGGGCAAGGCGCTCGCCATCCACGCCGCCTTCGAAGCGAGCGATCACGACCTCCTCCTCGTCACCGACGCCGACTGTGCCCCGCCGCCGACGTGGGCGCGTAGCCTCGTCGCCTACTTCGACGACCCGGCGACGGGCATGGTCTGCGGCCATACTTATGTCGAGACGCACGGTGACTGGCTGACCGAGTTGCAGGCGCTCGACTGGACTTATCTGCTCGCCATTTGCTCCGCGTTCGTCGAGACCGGACACCCGATCACGGCGATGGGCAACAACATGGCGTTCCGGCGCGATGCCTATGAGGCGGTTGGCGGCTACCCGGCGCTGCCGTTCTCCGTCACCGAGGACTACATGCTCTTCCGGGCCGTCTATGAGCAGACCGACTACCGCCTGCGGTATCCGGCTGACCCGGCGCTGCGCAACTATACCCTGCCGCTCAACCGGATCACCGATGTCTACCAGCAGCGACGGCGCTGGGCACGCGGCGGGACACAGTCGCAGTGGTGGGTCCACGGCGTCTACGCCACCACTCACCTCGCCCACCTCCTGCCGCTCGTCGCCCTGTTCATCATCCCGATCCCGACGGTAGCGGTCCTCGGCCTGAAGATTGGAGCCGACCTCGCCGCGCTGCGGGCGACGCTCGGGCCGCGACGCGGCCTCCTGCGCGTGTTCCCGCTGTGGGAGGCGTACTTGTTCTTCTACCTCGCCACGCTGCCGACCGTGCTGCTTCTCTTCCCCCGGATCAACTGGAAGAACCGGAAGCTGTAAGTCCACTACCACACGTAGAGCAGAATCGCGATGTAGTGACAGGCACTGCCTGCGATGACGAAGAGGTGCCAGATGGAGTGATTGAACGGGAGACTCTCCCAGAGGAAGAAGATCACTCCGCTCGTGTACCAGAAGCCGCCGAACATCAGCCAGCCCAGCCCCGCCGCCGGGACCGCCGCGATGATCGGATCAATCGCGATCACCACCAGCCAGCCCATCGCGAGGTAGAACGCGGTGGAGTAACGTGTAAATCGGTCCACGTCGAGGATCTTCGCCGTACAGCCGAGTACAGCCATCGTCCAGACGAGGATGAGCAGCGTCCAGCCCCACGGCCCGTTGAGGCTGACGATCATAAATGGGGTGTAGGTCCCCGCAATCATCAGGTAGATTGCCGCGTGGTCGAGGATGCGGAAGATGCGACGCATCCTCGGTTCCTGAAACGCATGGTAGAGCGTCGAGGAGAGATAGACCAGCACGAGCGTCGCGCCGTAGATGGAGAAACTCGTGATATGCAGCGCGTTCCCGTGCAGCGCGCCCAGCACGATCAGCACCGGCACCGCCGCGATAGCCAAAAGCAACCCCGCCCCGTGTGTGACGACGTTGGCGATGTCCTCGCGGACACGCCGCTCGGCGGCCACTTCCTCTTGCGTGCGTACTGCGCCCCGGCGCGCACGGGTGCGAATCCGACGATTTCGGGCGATGCGACTCACGGAGGCGCGGGTTGGAGAGAAAATGAGCAAGGACATAGCCTGCCTCTTTCTGGGGGAACCGAAAGAACGGCAGGTTTCGTGCCATCATACGCCATACGAAATTCACCGGCACCCTGCGACCGGAGCGAGGTTCCACCCGTAGCCTATCCACTTCCGATTTAACACCGTCATCTCATGCTCCGTCTCGCTCTACTGCTTCTCCTGCCCTTCGTCCTCACCGCCTGCCTCGGACCCCGCGAGGCCACCTCCTCTAAACCCGTCAGCTACACCGTCGCCGACCTCGATGCCCGAGGCGAAGGCGAGCACTTCACATTTTTCAGCCTCCGCAACAATAGCCTCGTCCCCGTCGCTGACTCGGCCTCAACCGACTGGGACCTTGCCTTCCGCTCAACGACTATCCTCGTAAACGGCGGCGCGTCGGGGCCGGGCATGGGCGGAGCCGTCGTGCTGGACGACACGAGCTTTGCCGCTGTCATGGCAGCGCCATCCGACGATGCATTCGGCGTGGATACGGGCCTCGAGAAGACAGAAACCGCCATCCCTGGTGGAGCCGGAAACGGGTGGTACGATTACGACTTTGTCTCCGGCATCGTCTCCCCTCGCCCGGCTGTGCTCGCTGTCCGCACCGCCGATGGGCGCTACGCCAAAGTCGAGATTCAGAGCTACTACCGGGGGGCACCAGGACCGGAGGAGATCACCCCCGAGGAAGGCTTCCGCTTCTACACGTTCCGCGTCGCCTTCCAGCCTGACGGGTCACGCAACTTGCGCTAGAGGCGGCGACTGACGCGGGGCAACACCTCGGCCTTCCACGCAGCGAAGCGTCCGTCGCGAATCGCGGCCCGCGCCTCGCGCATCAGCCACGTGTAGAGCGACAGGTTCTGGAGGCTCGCTATCTGCAACCCGAGTACCTCGCCTGAGAGGATCAGGTGGCGGAGATATGCCTTCGTGAAATGCTGGCTCGCGTAGCCATCGAGGCCGGGATCGACCGGCCCGAAGTGGGTCTTCCACTGGGCGTTCTTGATGTTGACGATACCCTCGGTCGTAAAGAGGGTGCCGTTGCGTCCGTTGCGCGTCGGCATCACGCAGTCGAACATGTCCACGCCGCGCGCGATGTTTTCGATCAGGTTCGCTGGCGTCCCGACGCCCATCAGGTAGCGCGGCTTCGCACGGGGCAACAGCTCGGTCACGACCTCGACCATCTTGTACATCACCGGAGCCGCCTCACCGACGGACAGCCCGCCGATGGCATACCCCTCAAACTTCATCTCGACGAGCCGCCGTGCCGACTCACGCCGGACCTCAGGATAGGTCACGCCCTGCACGATGGCGAAGAGCGACTGGTGATGCCCGTACAGCCCCTCGGTTTCTCGGTGCCGGTCTTGACAGCGCTTTGCCCAGCGGATCGTGAGCTCGTTCGACTGCCGGGCGTAGGTCTCATCGACATCCGCCGCTGGGCATTCATCGAGGACCATCATCACGTCGCTCCCGATTGAGCGCTGCGTGTCCACGACCGACTCCGGCGTAAAGAGGTGGTACGAGCCGTCGAGGTGGCTCTGGAAGCGGACGCCCTCCTCGGTGATCTTCCGTCGGTCGGCGAGGGAGAAGACCTGATAGCCGCCCGAGTCGGTCAGCATCGGTCGGTCCCAGCCGATGAAGCGGTGGAGGCCGCCTGCCGCTTCGAGCACCTCCATGCCGGGACGGAGGTAGAGGTGGTACGTATTGCCGAGGATGATCTGCGCCCGCACGTCCTCGACGAGTTCGCGCTGCTCGACGGCCTTGACGCTGCCGAGCGTCCCAACCGGCATAAACACTGGCGTCTCAATCGACCCGTGATCGGTGTCGAGCCGACCGAGGCGAGCGTTGGTGTCGGCGTCTTCGTAGAGGAGGGTAAAGGGCACAACGAGCGGAGGTGGGCGGGGCCGAAGGTACGCCCACCCGATGCGCCCACCCGACCTTCACCAGACTTTGGGCGCTAGCCTAGGCAGCCCGGACCAAGGTCTCCGCTTCCTCAACATCCACGTACTCAGCAAGGCGAGCTTCAAGGCTATCCAGATCGTCCAGAGCGAGACCGAGAACGACGGGACCGGATGTAGTGCGGAGCAGCAATAGATCGTCCGGCAATCGGTTTACGAAAGCGTGCGTCGCCGCGTAGCGCCGCCAGTGCCGGTGGTAGGCGTCGGCGGTGATGCGCCCCGTGCGTTCGATGCCCTCGTAGTCGAGGGTCAGCGTCCTCTCCCCCTGCTGAATCTCTAGGTCGTCCGCCTCGGCGGTCACGGCGATAGCAGGCTTCCATCCCCACAGGCACGCCCACCCGAGCAGCCCTCCGCCGACGATGTGCCCGACGAGGACCCATAGCGCAAGCGCGTTGTCTATCGCCGCCTCGCCGAGCAGAATCCAACTCCACTGGCTCACCAGCGTTGCCACCGTGAGCACGACGCCGACGGCGATGATGGTCAGGCTCTCGGCGTGCCGTGCGTCTCTCGACCGCTGCCGCACCCACCGCCCGAGCGGAGCGGCGGGCGGATAGAAGGCGCGAGGAATCGTAAACTGGAGCGGCACAGGGCGGCGAGGCAGGAGGTCGGCGGAAAATACAGCGCCGGGGCGCACGCAGGGGCGACGTTAGAAAAGTGTTACTTCCTGCCTGCTAGCGACCCGACTCGTCCACTACGAGCGCGGCGTAGAGTGCTTCGACCTGAGCTTCGAGGGCATCCATGTTGCCATCGTTCTCAATCACATAGTCGGCGCGGGCGCGGAACTCATCGGACGAGAACTGATGCTGCATCCGGGCGAGGACGGCTTCGCGGGGTGCCCCGTCACGCGCCATCACGCGGGCGATCCGGGTCTCTACCGGCGCATCGACCACGGCAACCGCATCAAGCAGTTGGTCGGCTCCCACATCGAAGAGGAGGGCGGCTTCATAGACGAGGAGCGGGGCAGCGTCGGCGCGAGCCTCATCGATCAGGCGCAGCATCTCGGCACGGACACGAGGATGAACGAGGGCGTTTAGTCGGGCAAGCTGCACCTCATCGCCGAAGACGCGGGCGGCGAGGTGCGCCCGATTCAGCGCTCCCGCCTCGTCATAGCTCTCGGCTCCGAAGGCCTCGATGATATCGGCCCGGAGATCAGCGTCCTCGTGCATCAATCGCTTCGCCACTTCGTCGGCATAGACCACGCGCGCGCCGAGGTCGCCGAGTATCCGGCAGACCGCCGACTTGCCGCTACCGATTCCGCCAGTGACGCCGAGAGTGTTCATGGTTCAGAGAGGATGGAGGAGAGAGGGAAGATAGAAAAGAGAGGTCGGCTCCCCCCTCCCTCTTTCTCCTCTCCTACTCGCCGAAGCCCTCGGCCATCAGTTGCTCCGTCCGTGCGAGCACATCCTCAGTAGCCGTGAGTTGGCTGAAGGCGAGTTCGAGCGAGGCCGCTGCCGTCTCAGTCTTCAGCGCCTCCGGCGACCCCTCACCGATGATCTGGCCCTCCCGGATCACGATCACCCAGTCGGCGATCCGCTCAACGGCGTCGAGAATGTGGGACGAATAGAGCACGGTGTGCCCGGCATCAGCCCATGTGCGAAGCAGGGCACGGACGAGAAGCACCGCCTCAGCGTCGAGGCCGGAGAGCGGCTCGTCGAGCAAGAGGACCGGCGGCGCGTGGAGCAGCGCGGCGGAGAGGAGCACCTTCTGCTTCATCCCCTTCGAGAAGCCGACCATCTTGCGCTGCGCCTCGTCCTCTAGCCGCCAGTAGCGCAGGAGCGCGGCGATGCGCGTGCGTACCAATGTCTCGTTCAATCCATACATCCGACCGACGAAGAGGAGGTACTCCTCCGGCGTAAAGCTCTCGTAGATGTGACCGTGCTCCGGCACGAAGCCGTAGCGCCGCTTCGCCTCCAGTGGGTGCGCCCCCACGTCCACCCCCGCTACGACGACGCGCCCGTGGTCTGGCGCGAGGGTACCCGTGAGCAAGCGCATCGTCGTCGTCTTGCCTGCACCGTTCGGGCCGACGTAGCCTGCGATCTGCCCGGTCGCCACGTAGAACGACACGTCGTGCAGCACGGGCGTGCCGCCGAGCGTGACGTGGACATCCTGGACGTGGATCATATGCGGAAGACAGAGGGCTGTACCCTAATGAATCGCCCGCTGCCCATCAAGCTTAACCCGGCGGCCACTGCATCGAGCGTCCGCCGAGCATGTGCAGATGGATATGAAAGACCGTCTGTCCGGCTCCCGCGCCGTTGTTCATCACAAGGCGGTAGTCCTGCAAGCCTTCCTGCTTCGCCACAACACGAGCGACCGTGAACAGGTGCCCGATGAGCGCTTCATCCGACTCTTCTATCTGGTCGGCGCGCGGGATCGGCTTGCGGGGGACAACCAGGATGTGAACCGGGGCCTGCGGGTTGATGTCGCGGAAGGCAAGAGCGCGGTCGTCTTCGTAGACGATATCGGCGGGAATCTCGCTGTCGGCGATTTTCTGGAAGAGGGTTTTGCTCACAGTGCTAGGCGGATAGGCGAAAAGAGTTCAGAGGCCCAAGGTAGGATCGACAGCGAACACGAAACTATGCCGAGGAACGAAGGGCGGCGGGGGCGGGTTCAGATCGGGCACCTGATCTTTGCCCCGCCATGCCCCTTGTCTACGTCACCCGCACCGTTCGCTTCAACGCAGCCCACCGGCTCCACAACCCGGCCCAGTCCGACGAATGGAATCGGGCGATGTTCGGGAAGTGCAACAACCCGAACTGGCATGGGCACAACTACACGCTCGAAGTGACCGTCGCGGGCGAGCCGGACCCGACGACAGGCTACGTCATCGATCTCGGCGACCTCAAGCGCATCCTCAATGAGCGCGTGGTGGACAAGCTGGACCACCAAAACCTCAACCTAGACGTGGACTTCCTCGACGGCATCATGCCATCGACCGAGAACGTCGCGGTCGCCATCTGGAACCAGATCGTCGATGTACTGCCGAGCGGACGCCTACACAGCGTCCGCCTCTTCGAGACCGAGCACAATATGGCCGAATACCGAGGCGAGTAACTTCAGGAGAGACGATAGAAAAGAGAGAAGAGAGGGAATAGAGAGCAGGAGGCTAGTGCTCCTCTCTTTGCTCGCTTTCTCCTCCCTCTTCTCCCTCTCCTCTTTCTATTCTCTTCTATGAACGACAACCGAAACACCGACAACCACCACACCGACGACTCGGAGCTCGCCTCGCCGCAACGCTACGAGCGGCGCGATGTCTACCACGAGGCGACCACCGAGCGCCTCGCCGCCCACACGCGCGACATCCTCTCACTCATCGGCGAAGACCCCGAGCGCGAGGGGCTACTCAAAACGCCCGAGCGCGTGGCGAAGGCACAGCAGTTCCTCACGCACGGATATCAACTCGACCCCGAGGCCATCCTGCGCTCCGCCCTCTTCGAGGAGGACTATGCGCAGATGATCGTGGTCAAGGACATCGAGGTCTACTCGATGTGCGAGCACCATATGCTGCCGTTCTTCGGCAAGGCGCACGTCGCCTACATCCCAAACGGGCGGATCGTGGGACTGAGCAAGATTCCGCGCGTGGTCGATGTGTTCGCCCGGCGGCTTCAGGTGCAGGAGCGGCTGACGATTCAGATTCGCGATGCCGTGGAGCGCGTGCTCCAACCCCAAGGCGTCGCGGTCGTGATCGAGGCGCAGCACCTGTGCATGATGATGCGCGGGGCCGAGAAGCAGAACTCACTCACAACCACCAGCGCGATGTCCGGCGAGTTCCTGAACAACATCCACACCCGCGCCGAGTTCATGCGCCACGTCGGACGCTGAGATGGACCCTAGCATCGACTACGACGGGCGACGCTTCCATGCCGCAGAGAACTCGGCCAGCGGCGAGGTCAGCCAAAAGACCGTCTTTGACTATCACCAAGAAGGGCACATCGTCTGGGCGACGTATCGCGGCGGAAGCATCGCCTTCGGCACCCTCATCGCCACCGCTGATGCTGAGGGCCTGCTCGACATGCGCTACCAGCACGTCAACACGGCGGGTGCGTTGATGACCGGCGTGTGCGAGACAACGCCTGAAGTGCTGCCCGACGGTCGCCTCCGACTCCACGAACGCTGGCGCTGGACCAGCGGCGATCAGTCCGAAGGCACGTCCACCCTCGAAGAGATACGCTGACATGACCATCGTCATCACCGGAGCGAGCCAAGGCATCGGAGCCGCCATCGCCGAAGCGTTTGCCGTCGAGCCAGAAGCCCGCCTCAGCCTCATCGCCCGAACGAAAACCAAGCTCGACGCAGTCGCCGCGCAATGTCGGGCACTCGGAGCCGAGGCTACTGTCTTCCCATGCGACGTGACGGACGAAAACGCTGTCGCGGCCACGGCCGAGGACGTGCTGACGCAGATCGGTACCCCAGACGTGCTCGTCAACAACGCGGGGGCCTTCCAGCCCGGCGGCCTGCTCGACCTCGACCCCGCCGACTTTCGCGCTCAGGTCGACGCCAACCTCACGAGCGCCTTCCTCGTCACGCGGGCCTTCCTCCCAGCGATGCTCGAACGGGGGCGCGGTGACCTGTTCTTCATGGCCTCCGTCGCAGCGATCCGAGGCTATCCCGGCGGAGCGGCCTACTGCGCGGCCAAGCATGGCCTGCTCGGTCTTGCCCGTGCCGCGAGAGAAGAAACCAAAGGTACCGGATTGCGCGTGACGACGCTTCTCCCCGGCGCTACCCTGACGTCGAGTTGGGAGGGTACTGATCTGCCTGCCGGACGCTTCATGCCGCCCGAAGACATCGCCCACGCTGTCGTGGACCTGCACAAACTCACCGGGCGCACCGTCGTCGAGGAGATCATCTTGCGCCCGCAGCAGGGGGATATTTGATACGCTTATGTCTACTACCCCAAACATCGTCCATAACGAAGACCAGCATCGCTTCGAGGCAGCAGTCGAGGGCGGACTCGCGAAGGCCGAGTACCAGCGTGCGAAAGGCGACCTCGTCGTCTTCACGCATACCGAGGTCCCCGTGCCCGCTGAGGGGCAAGGGATCGGGGCTGCGCTCGCGCGCACGGCGCTCGATTGGGCACGGGCCGAGGGCCTGACCGTGATGCCACTGTGCCCCTTTATCGCAGCTTACATCCGCGACCACGGGGAATATCGCGACCTCGTTATGCGAGGCTTCAACGTCTGACGTAGCACTCCTAGCGAGGCTGCGCTCTGCGGCAAACGCAACAGCGCCGCCCGAGCCGAGAGCTTGGGCGGCGCTGCCGTTTGCCTGGTCTGCCTATGCCTTAGCGCATGAGCGTGATGCGACCACTCTGCACATCATCGCCCGCTACCAGACGGTAGATGTAGGTACCCGTCGCCAGACCGCGCGCATCGAACGTCGCCGTGTGCGCACCGGCTTCCATCATCTCATCCGTCAGCACTGCCACCTCCCGACCGAGCACATCGTAGATGGTGAGCGCCACCTTCGCGCTCTGCTCGAGCGTGTAGGCGATCTCAGTACGGTCGACGAACGGGTTCGGGTAGACCCCGATCTCGGTCGTGCGAGCGGTAGCTTCCGTCGCTTCGTCCTGCCACACGGCGTCGGTCACGCTCCACTCGGTCGCGCCCCCGGCCACCCGGTCTGGTGCCGTAACGGTAATCATGAACGTCTCCGAGTCCACGGTTCCACTCGGGAAGTTGCCGATACGAACCGTGTAGGCATACGTGCCGAGCGGTGCGCTCGCAGGCACTTGCTGCACGTACCCTGCAGAGGCTGACGAGTTGGCTCCAACCGTCTGATCGTTGAAGACGTTTTGCTGGATCAGGGTGGTGCCATTGCGCGAAGCTGTGAAGAACAGGTCACCCGTGGCCGGGTTACTCGTGTTGTTCATCACAGTGAAACTGACGGCGAACGAGCCGCCCTGCGTGACCGTCATAGAACCGACATCTGCCATCAGGTCGAAGTTCGGTCCCCCCGTTTGCATGAGCGGAGCCGAAGCGTTGTACGGTCCACTCCCAATGGTGGAGGACGGGTTGGGGCACGCACAGTCCGAGTCAGTCATGTTGGCCGAGAAGCTCGGATCAAAGCCGAGGTTGCCCGCCGTTACATCACCCGGCACGGTCACATCCGAGAAGTAGGCCGTCGAGGAGGCGACAAAGGCGAAGGCGTGGATATTCCCCGCGTCCTCCGCGTCGATCCCGAGATCAGCGAAGGGAATCGAGAACTCCAGCCCCGTATCGCCGGAGGCGCTGTTGTCGAAGGCGAAGGTGATCGTGCTGAAGAACAGCGGCCCACCCGTGTTGGTGGTGTCATCGGCAGGACCGACGGTCGCAGTACCAATCTGATCGGCCTCGCCGAGGAAGTCGGAGCGCGTCGAGTCCACGTAGGTGACGGCATCGAAGAAGAGGCTGCTGCTAGTGGCACCCGGGCTGGCCCAGAAGGCGTAGTCCACCTCAAAGTCCGCCGTAAACGCGGAGTCGGCGGCTCCGAGGTAGTTGAACTCCGCTCCGGTGACATCGCCGAGCAGCGATCCGGCCGCAGCACCTACCGGGGCGTCGAAGTTGAGGTAGAGGCCGAAACCGTCGCTCGAGAACTGGTTGACTTTGCCCTTGACGCCGAGGTAGAGCACCTCGTTGTCGAAGTCAGCGTAGTAAAGAATCTCATTCACGTCAATGTCGGGACCGAACCCGGCATTGGCGTTGAGCTTGGTGGCGAGACTTTCGTACTGGCTGTCCGAAAGGTCACCGTCGATGGTAGGCTGCGCGAGGGCGCAGGGCGCTACGAGGAGGAAGGCCACGAAGGCGGCCAGGATGGAGCGAATCATAGCAAAACGGGGATAGGGATGAGAGAGGGACGATGAAAGCGCTTACAATAAACCACCTAAAACCAGAAAAGGCAAGCGCCAGAGGCGCATACGCCGTGCGCCAAAAACGACACAACACGGAGAGACTTACGGAGAGCAAGTAGCTTCCCTCATCTTCCTCTCTTCCCGCCCGCCCCATGCCCGACCTCTTCCAAGCCCGCGCCGACGATACCCGCGCCGCCACCGCCCCCCTCGCCGACCGGATGCGACCACGTACGCTCGACGACTTCGTCGGGCAACCGCACATCCTCGGCCCCGGCAAGCTGCTCCGCCGCGCCATTGAGGCCGACCGCATCACGTCGCTCCTCTTCTTCGGGCCGCCGGGCACAGGCAAGACCACCCTCGCCCGCATCATCGCGAACACGACTAAGAGCCACTTCGCCACACTCAACGCGGTGCTGGCCGGGGTGAAGAACATCCGCGAGGAAATCGGAGCGGCGCAGGAGCGGCTACGGCTCCACGGGCAGCGGACCATCCTGTTCGTGGACGAGGTGCACCGCTTCAACAAGGCGCAGCAGGACGCCCTGCTCCCCCACGTCGAGAACGGCACCGTCACCTTCATCGGCGCGACGACCGAGAACCCCTACTTCGAGGTCAACAAGGCACTCGTCTCGCGGAGCCGCATCTTCGAGCTAAAGACGCTCACAGAGGACGATCTGCGGAAGGTAGCAGAACAGGCCCTCGCGGATGCGCAACGAGGCTATGGAAGCCGCGCCGTGCAGATCGACGGCGACGCACTCGACCACCTCGTGAGCACCGCCAACGGCGATGCCCGGAGCCTGCTGGGCGCGCTCGAACTGGCCGTCGAGACGACCCCATCGGACGAGGCGGGGACCATCGCCATCGACCTGGCCGTGGCCGAAGACTCGATCCAGCGCCGGGCCGTGCTCTACGACAAGGAGGGCGACGCGCACTTCGACACGATCTCGGCATTCATCAAGAGCCTGCGCGGAAGCGACCCCGACGCGGCGCTCTACTGGCTGGCGCGAATGGTCTACGCGGGCGAAGACCCACGCTTTATCCTGCGCCGCCTCCTCATCTTCGCCGCCGAGGACATCGGTCTCGCCGATCCACGCGCCTTACAGGTCGCCACCGCGTGCGCTGCCGCGTTCGACTACGTCGGGATGCCCGAAGGCCAGTTCCACCTCGCCGAGTGCTGCCTCTACCTCGCCACCGCTCCAAAGAGCAACAGCGTCTTCGCCTACTTCGATGCACTGAAGCACGTCCAGAACGAGCAGACTGGCGACGTGCCAAATCCGCTCAAGGACGGAAGCCGAGACAAGGCGGGACTGGGACACGGCATCGGCTACAAATACCCTCACGCCTACCGCGACGGCTACGTCTCGGAGCAGTACCTCCCCGCTGAGATGCAGGGTCTCTATTTCTACGCTCCGCGTGATATGGGCTATGAGCGTACCGTCGCCGAGCGCCTCGCCGTATGGCGCGAGCGCGACGCCGAGGAGTCCATCGAGAAGCGCGCCCGGCGCTATGCAGACGAGGACGCCTAAACAAGAAGGGGTGCCCTACCGTCGGCAGGGCACCCCGTTGTGCTGAGACGCGAGGTGGAGCTTACTGCACCACCGTCATCTTCCGGGTCTGCGTCGTGTCGCCCGCGCTGAGGCGGTAGAAGTAGACACCGTTCGGGAGTGCGCTCGTGTCGATCGTGACCGACTGGTCGCCTGCGGCGAACGTGGCGGCGGTCGAGATGACCTCACGACCGAGGGCGTCGAAGACCGCCACGGTCACGTCTTGTGCGGCTTCCAGTGCGAACGGGATGCGGGTCGTGCCCGAGACCACCGGGTTCGGGAAGTTGGAACCGAGCGAGACGAACTGCGGGGTAGCTCCATCTTCATTCGCGACGGCACCGAGCGTTCCGTTGACGAAGAGCACCCAGTTCAGGTCACCGAAGTCACCAAGGTCACCGGTGAACGTCGGGTCAACGATGCCACATGCCTCCGAAGCCAAGAGCGTCGGGCCGGTTTCGCCGAAGTTGTTCTGACCGTAGCGGATATCCCAGGGGTTGTCAAGTCCTGTATCCGCCGGGTTGCCGCTCGGGGCAAACCATTCAACCGCGATGATGGCGTCCATCGGGAGCACGATGTTTTCCGTGATCTCGACATTCTGGAGCGAGTTGGCCTCGGCCTCGCTGACGATGTACTCCTGCTCGCCAATCAGCGTCGCATCACCGATGAGGAACGACCCATCCGGGTTGAGGATGGCGACCTCGTGGAAGCGGACCGTTGTGGAAACAGGATCGTTGCCGTTGAGCGTGATGCCACCGATGCCCAAGTCCACGCTCGTCACCGTGATGTCATCGGTGTCGTCGTCGATCCCAGAGAGATCGAAGGCGCGGAAGTAGCTGTTGTCGGTGGTGTAGCCGCCATCGGCATTGGCGCAGGAGACGCCACCGCCATCGATGAAGTCAGCCTTGGACTGCGTGATGACGATACCGCCGCTGCCGCGCGTGTCGGAGTAGACCGGCGAGTCCAGCACAGCACCAGCGGTGAGGCTCTGGGCGGACACGGCCTGCGGTAGCAGGAAGAGCGCACCCGCAAGGAGCGAGAGGAAGGAGTAGCGATTCAGTCGCATAGTGAAGTAAACCTCAGTGGGTTTCGTGAAGGGGGACACCTAGAACGCCATAAGGCGAGGCTAAACATACCATGAGCGAGGGATTCTATCAATAGGAACCCCGGAAATGCCTTGCTTCTCTCCTCAGGCCGCCAGTACGCGGAGGTAGAACAGCGGCGAGATGAGCTTCTTGCGCTGGCTCTCATCGTCGAACATCGCCGAGATCGCGTCGGCCAGTTCGGGCGAGCGGCTCGCCTTGGCAACGACCGTGTTGAGCAGCCATTTCCAGTTGCCGAGGCGCTGCATGGCGTGACTGAGCTTGAGTTCGTCGCCGAGGTAATCGAGCACGGCGTCTTCGTAGCCTTTAAGGTGCGCGGCAGAGTAGTCGTTGAACGACTTGGCGTAACCTGCCCACTCAGCAGCCTTCTCGCCGGAGACCATCGCGTTGCCGATGCCTTCGCCGGTGAACGGGTCAACGAGGCTCGCGGCATCGCCGAGGAGGAGCCAGCCGTCGCCGTGCATCGTGCGCGGCTTCGAGCCGAGGGGGAGGCCCCAGCCCTGAATCTTCCCGACCATCTCGGCGTCCGTGAAGCGGTGCCGGAAGCGCGGGTGATCAACGAGAAGTTGGAGGAGCGGCTTGAGCTTGATGTCCTTCTTCTTGATCACGCTGGAGAGCATGCCGACGCCAACGTTCGCCATCCCATCGGCCATCGGGAAGATCCAGAAGTAGCCGGGGATGGCCTCGTCCACGAAGTGGATCTCAACGTGGTTGCGCTCATGGAAGCCCGTCACGCCGCGCCAGTACGACCGCAACCCGGCGCAGTAGTGCTTCTCGTCGAGCTGGTCCATCCCGAGCGAGCGAAGGACGACCGAGTAGGGACCGTCGGCTCCAATGGTGAGCGGGGCGTGGATGTGCTTCGTCTCGCCCTCGTGCTGCACCTCCACACCGAGCACGCGACCCGGCGACGTACCGTTCTCCTCCATGATGAGACCCTTGACGGTCGCATTCTGCCAGATCTCGGCTCCGGCCTCGACGGCCTGCGCGAAGACGAGGTTGTCGAACCGAACCCGGTCCATCACGAAGCCGGGTGCGACGGGCTGGTCGAGCATCTTGGTGAACGGGATCGCCACCTCGTCGCCGTAGGGTCCGCTGAAGGTCACCCCCCAACTGCCAATCGTCTCGTCGCGCCCTTCGGCCTCCACCATCGCCTCGATCATCCCGAGCCGCTTCATCACATCGACGCTCTTGCCGGAGATGGCATCGCCGCAGATTTTGTCGCGGGGGAAGGTGTCTTTGTCGAGGAGCAGCGGACGGAGTCCGGCGCGGGCCATGAAGGCGGCGGCGGTCGCGCCCCCCGGTCCAGCTCCAACAATGATGGCGTCGTATTGGGACATGGCGGTCGTAAGGTGAGAGGAAGCGGCTTGAAACTACGGGTAAACGGCGGAGTCCCCCCTACGAAGAACCGACGGAATCGCCCTGTGCGCCTACTTCCGAAATCGCTTCACGAGCCGGTCAATCTCGACCTCTGGGACGGGCAACCCGGACGACGAGGCCGGAGCCTCGCGCTTCGCTTCAGCGACATCAGCAGGTGGTACTTGGGCGGGCGATGGCGGCGATGCCGCATTCCCAGCACGGGCACGAAGCCGATGCTCGATCTCCTCGATCCAGTCCGCCCCGTTCGACCCGGTCGGTGCGTCGAAGCGGCGCGGTGAGGGAGCAGGCTGCGACACGGCGCGTGCCTCGCCCTGCGATGTGTTGAGCGGGGCTGTCTCGAAGGCGACGCGCTTGACATTGAGCAGGTGCATCGGCGAGATGTTGTCGCTCGTGATCGAGCCGCCGAGCGTGCCAGGGCCGAGCGTCATCGCCGGGAATAGCGCCGTCGTCAGCCCGACCGAGCCGAGTGCGGCGACCGTGTTGACCACAATCCGCATCGATGGCTTCTCCAGCGCGAACCGCTCAATCACGTTCTCGCTCTGTGCATGGACCGCGAGCGTATGACCGATGCCGCCGAAGTTGAGAATCTCGATGCAGCGCTCGCACCCGGCTTGCCAGCCATCATTGGTGTAGAAGGACAGGATGGGCGAGAGCGTCTCCATCGACAGTGGCTCGGCGCGCCCGACTATATCGACTTCGGCGATGAGCGCGGTCGTCGTATCTGGCACCGCGAAGCCCGCCATCTCGGCGATCCGCATCGGGCTTTGCCCAACAATGTCCACGTTGAGATGTCGCCCGTCCGGCGCGACGGTCCGGCGCAGCTTGTCTTTCTCGTCGGGTGAGCAGAAATACCCGCCGTGCTGTTGCAGTTCGACCTTGAGCTTGTCACGGATCGGCATATCTGCGACGACAGAGCGCTCGGTGGAGCAGAGCGTGCCCCAATCGAAGGCCGTGCCCGTAAGAATGTCGGCTGCAGCTTTCGAGAGATTCGCCGAGCGGTCCACGTAGGCCGGGACGTTTCCGCTACCGACCCCGTACGCAGGCTTGCCCTTCGAGTAGGCCGCTCGGACCATCGCCCCGCCACCCGTGGCGAGGATCACATCGGCGTGCTTGTGCTCCAGCAGTTCGTTCGTCCCCTCCAGCGACACCTCGGTCATGCAGCCGAACAGGCCTTCGGGCGCACCGGCTCCGTAGGCGGCTTCGGCGACAACGCGCAGCGCCTCGGCGGTGCAGGCCGTGGCGCGAGGATGCGGACTCATCACGATTCCGCACCGCGCTTTCGCCGAGATGATCGCTTTGTACATCGCCGTCGAGGTCGGATTCGTGCTTGGAACGAGGGCAGCAACGACACCCATCGGCGTGGCGACTTTCCAGATGGTGCCATCATCACTCTTTTCGATGACGCCCGCCGTCCGCATCCCGCGCATCCGCTCATGGAGCGTGCGCGTGGCGAAGAGGTTTTTCTCCCGCTTGCTCTCGGGCCGACCAAAGCCTGTCTCATTGTGCGCCTCCTGCCCGAGCCGCATAGCCTCGGCGGCCCCCGCCTCACACATCGCCGCCACGATGCGGTCTACACGCTCCTGATCGAACGGGGCGAAGAGCTTCTGCGCGGTGTGTGCTCGGTGGAGTAGGTCGCGCGCCTGCTGAATCGAGCGGAGGTCAGCGTCCATCGGGTCGGCGTTATAGGGGGAGCCGACAAGATAGGCCTTGCGCCCCTCTCATTCCCGCTGCCAGAACGGTCCGGGGTTGACAAAAAAAGGAGAGCCCTCCGCCCCACCACAGGCAGAGGGCTCTCTCACCCCACCACAGGTGCCGGCCCAAATCGGCACCCGTGCTCGTCATGCAAATTGGTCTTTCAAGTTGGTCGCCCCGGAGAGCGGTACGACTCGCTAAGACAAGCGACGTTCCAGCGCGCGGCGGGTCACTTCAAGACGGCATAGCGTTCGATTCTGTTTCCCTCCAAACCGAAGCCAAGATAATCTCTCCCTCAGTATACCATTTTGGTCTCGGCAATGCGCATAGAGGAATGCGCCATAGCGCTCCTCTTTGTTGCGCCATACCTCCCTAGCGTATGTCGCTTTTGGACGAGTACCTTCGCTTCCCCCGACCTCGCCTCTTCGCCCTGTCAATATGCACGTTTTGCCTCTTCAGCGATTCTGCACAACTAGGCCGACCTTCTCTGATTTATCTCCTCGTTAGAGGGATTGCCCCGTTCCAATAGCCTGCCTTAAAACGCGGCGGTACAGCCGTTGACCACCGCCCCAGCAACGCCTCACCGAGCATTGTTTCGACGCCTGCCCTGCGTTTTCCCCGTTTTCCTATCCCATGCTCCCTGCGAAAGCCCCGTCTGGCATCCCCATTATTGATGAGACCTGGGGCGGACTCTATCGAGGTGGAGCGTACCTGCTCTACGGGCATGCCCAAAGCGGGAACCGTCTGCTGGCGCTTCAACTAGCGCAGGCCGCCGTGGAAGCGGGCGAGACATGCCTCTTCATCTCGCCCAGTCCGCCCGAGGTGCTCACTGACCGCGCGGCTCGCCTTGGCCTTCATGTAGACCAAAAAAACGAGCGGCTGCGGCTGCTCCACGTCGCGCCGATGGCTGGCGACCCGACCGACGACGAACTCGAA
The DNA here is from genome assembly GCA_028284265.1 of Rhodothermales bacterium. Taxonomy (GTDB): domain Bacteria; phylum Bacteroidota; class Rhodothermia; order Rhodothermales; family JANQRZ01; genus JANQRZ01. The sequence goes on along the minus strand of JANQRZ010000001.1, from coordinate 71,828 downwards.
CAGGCGCTGACAGACCTGACGTCGCTCATTCGGGACTACGCACCGAGCCGACTCGTGATCGATGACTTCGAGCCGTTTACCCGGTTTGAAGGATTCGAGCGGTTCGCCAACGCCTTCTTCACCCTGCTCGACCGCCTGACAGGAGCCACCTTGATTTTGGCGATGCACGCCCCGCCAGACCAAACGGCGGAACATCTCGTTGAGTTCGTACAGGCGCAGATGACGGGTGTCCTTGAACTCACCAACGGCGCTACTGCCGAGCCGGGATCCTGCACGCTCGTGCTCCGACCCGGACGATTCCACTCGGAGGGCGCTCGCATTCGGAACTGGACCTTTGGGGAGCGTATCCCCCCTGCCCAACCGAATCCTGCGTTGGGCAGCATGGTCTTACCCCAGCAACCTCTCGTCCCGACGTGGCTACCGGGTGCCCATCCAGCACGAACCCTCGCCACAGCAAACACCATCGATGAAGCGTCTGACCTGCCGGACGACGATCCACCCGGCATCCACTTTTTCGACTTCGACGACGCCGGCTCTTCGGCTCAGAACGAGCCACCTGCGGCATCCCAAGAACAGGTTCCAGAACCACCCATAACTCCTCCTGACGAGCCGCCTTCTCCCGATACTCCTCCGGGAGTCGACCCGTTCGAGTATGCCCTGATGGAATCAACCTCATCGGCATCGTCAAACCCACCCTTGTTCTCTTCACTCCCGACGTTCCTGGCCCAGCCGCCGGAACCAGAGTTCGGAGACTCCGCCCCGCGCCGCCAGTTTGCTCGGGCCTTCGAGGCGGCATCGGTGCTGTATGAGACGGCAGCCCACCCGTTTCTCACGCTCGCTCTTCGTATGGCACCGGAGAGTCCGGCAGCCCGTGACTTCCCGCTAGTGATCCGTGGCATGCAGGCCGCTCTCGGCGACGCCTATGCCCTCCTCGCCGACCCCGACCGGCTGCGCCTCGTGGCTCTCCTGCCGGGCCACACGCCGGAGACCCGAGCAACTATCTTCTCGGATCTCAAGCAGTTTCTGTATGATGTCACGCCCGAGGCCAACCTAACCTTCGAGGAAACGTCAGCGGCTCTGTTCCCGAACGGCCACCCCTTCCACACGGCGGAGGCCTTTCTAGCCGGTACGTTCGACAGCTAGGATGCCAGGACTTCGGTTCTGAGTGGTGGCAGGGTGCCATACAGGTTTCACAGGGGCTTCCGCATCTTAGGGCCTGCCCGCGCGTTGACGCCGGGTTGCCCATGCCCCGAACGGATGCCGACCAAGAAAAGCCCCGCCTCCCCGACCAAGAAGCGCACCGCCACCAACGGCAAAACCTCGCGCAGCAAAGCCTCTGCCGCTGACCGGTTCGCCGGACGCGACCTCGTCGTGCGCGGGGCGCGGCAGCACAACCTGAAGGGAATTGACCTGAGGATTCCGAAGCGCCAGCTCGTCGTCTTCACCGGACCGTCGGGGTCGGGCAAATCGTCGCTCGTCTTCGACACGATCTACGCGGAGGGACAGCGGCGCTACGTCGAGTCGCTCTCGGCCTATGCGCGGCAGTTCTTAGAGCGGATGGACAAGCCGGATGTGGAGCTAATCACCGGCCTTGCCCCTGCCATCGCTATCGAACAGCAGACCGGGATCAAGAACCCGCGCTCGACAGTGGCGACGCAGACTGAACTCTACGACTACCTCCGCCTCCTCTACGCCCGCATCGGGACCACCATTTCGCCGGTCTCTGGGGAGGCGGTCACGAAGGACTCACCGCGCTCCGTTGCCGAGGCATTGCAGGCAGACCTAGAAGACGGTACTAGGTTTTATCTCTGCTTCCCGCTCCCGGAGCACAAGGGCCGCAAGAAGGCCGAGGAGTTGGAGGCGCTTCGGGCGCGTGGCTTCTTCCGCCTTGTCGCCCTCCCGACCGACAAGGCCCGCAAGAAAGGCGAGGCCGCCGAGGTCATCGACCTCAACGAGACGGAACCGGCGAAGGTCAAGACGCCGAAGACACGGCTGCTCGTGCTCGTCGACCGGCTCGCAGTGCGAGCCGATGATGAGGCAACGACCGGCCGGATCGCGGACTCAGTGGAGCAGGCGTTCCGCGAGGGCGGTGAGCGCGTCGTGGTGGTGACTGCGCCGAAGGAGGGGCCGTTCGAGACACTCGACTTCTCAGCCCTTTTTGAGCGTGACGGGATGCGTTTCGAGGAGCCGACGCCGCAGCTCTTCAGCTTCAACTCGCCCCTCGGCGCGTGCCCCGTCTGCCAAGGCTTCGGGCGCGTCCCCGGCATCGACGAAGACCTCGTCATCCCCAACCCCGACCTCTCAATCCGGCAAGGGGCCATCGCCCCGTTCCGCACCGACTCGTGGAGCAAGCACCTCCGCGACCTGATCCGCGAGGCCGCCAAAATCCAGTTCCCCATCGACACGCCGTACAGCCTACTCACCGACGAGCAGCAGCGGTGGGTATGGAACGGCGAGGGCAGCTACGCGGGTATCCGGGGCTTCTTCCGGTACCTCGAAAAGAAGGCGTACAAGATGCACTACCGCATCTTCTCGGCGCGTTTCCGGGGCTACACACCGTGTCCCGATTGCGACGGCTACCGTCTTCGTCCCGAGGCCCTATATGTGAAGGTCGGCGGCCAGGCAGTACCGGCCATGCACATCGGCGAGGTCTGCGAACTCACCACCGCCGACGCGAAGGAGCACTTCGACCAACTCCAACTTACCGAGTATCAGGAGGCCGTCGCAGGCCGGGTGATGGACGAGGTTCGCAAGCGGCTCCGCTACCTCGTCGAGGTCGGGCTGGACTACCTCACGCTCGACCGGCTCTCGCAGACGCTCTCCGGCGGCGAGAGCCAGCGGATCAACCTCGCCACCAGCCTCGGCTCCTCGCTCGTTGGCTCGCTGTACGTCCTCGATGAACCGACGGTGGGACTGCACCCGCGCGACAACGAGCGGCTCATCAAAATCCTCGAAGGGCTGCGCGACATCGGCAACACCGTCCTCGTGGTCGAGCACGATGAGGCGATGATGCGACGGGCCGATCAGATCGTCGATATCGGTCCCGGCTCCGGCACGCTCGGCGGCACCGTCGTCTTCCAAGGCGATGTCGAGGCGATGCTGAACGACGAGGACTCGCTGACGGGCGCATACCTCTCGGGCCGCAAGTCGATTCCCGTCCCCGACGAGCGGCGGACCGTCGATGAGGAGCGCATCCTCACGATCGAGAATGCTCGGCAGAACAACCTCAAGCGACTCGATGTGACGTTCCCGCTCGGGATGATCGTCTGCGTGACTGGCGTTTCTGGCTCGGGCAAGTCCACCCTCGTCAATCAGACGCTCTACCGAGGACTTCAACGCCTCAAAGGCCACGAGATCGATGGCAAGCTCGGCGCACATGACGCCATCCGAGGGCACGAGTTGATCGACAGCGTTGAGTTGGTGGATCAAAGTCCGATTGGCCGCTCGCCGCGCTCGAACCCGGTGACGTACATCAAAGCGTTCGACGGCATCCGTGCCCTACTCGCCGACACGCACCAAGCGAAGATTCGCGGCTACAAACCCGGCACGTTCTCGTTCAACGTCCCCGGCGGGCGGTGCGAGGTCTGCCAGGGCGACGGCGTGGTGAAGGTCGAGATGCAGTTCCTCGCCGACCTGTTTCTGGAGTGCGAGGCGTGCGGCGGCAAGCGCTTCAAGCAGGACGTGCTGGAGATCCGCTGGAACGGCAAGAACGTGGACGACATCCTCTCGATGACCGTCGACGAAGCCGTGGACTTCTTCGCCGAGGAAAAGCGGGTAGCCAATAAGCTCACCGTCCTTCAAGAAGTCGGGTTGGGATATCTCACACTCGGACAGGCGTCGAATACGCTCTCCGGTGGCGAGGCGCAGCGCGTCAAGCTCGCCGCTCACCTCAGCCGCCCAGCCTCGGAGCACACGCTCTATCTCTTCGACGAGCCGACCACCGGCCTCCACTTCGACGACATCCAGAAACTCCTCAAAGCCTTCAACGCGCTCGTCGATGAGGGCCACTCGATCATCCTCATCGAGCACAACCTCGACGTGATCAAAGCCTCGGACTACGTCATCGACCTCGGCCCCGAGGGCGGGCGGCGCGGCGGGTTCGTCGTGGCGGCGGGCACGCCGGAGGCCGTCGCCGCCGTTGAGGAAAGCCACACCGGGCGGTTTCTCCGCGCCGAGGGCATCGAGGCGTCTCCGTGATGCGAAGACACGGAATAGGAGTTGGTGAGAACCGATGAATAACGAGGTTGCCAGCACCGAAGCCCGTCTGTTTCCCTCGTTTGAGCGAACTTTGGCCCGGACCCGTAGGTATGTCCGCCCTTGAGTTCATTTTCGAGCGTATGCCGTCCATCACCACCGTCTTATCGCCGCCACACCGCGTTCGCCGCGAAGCCCCGCCCGCTCGCCGCATCGCGCTGTTCACCGGCAACTACAACCACGTTCAGGACGGCGTCTCGCTGACGCTCAACCGCCTCGTCCGGTATCTGCTGAATCGCGGCGACGAGGTGCTGGTTTTCGGCCCGACTGTGGAGTCTCCCCCGATGGAGCACGCTGGGGAGTTCGTCCCCGTCCCGTCGGTCCCGATTCCGGGGCGACCGGAATACCGCCTCACGACGCACGTTCCCCGGAGCGTCCGCCGTCGCCTCGAAGCGTTCAAGCCCGACCTCGTCCACATCGCCACACCGGACCTGCTCGGGTTCAAGGCGCTCCGCTGGGCAAAGGCCAACGACGTGCCGGTCGTCGCGTCGTACCACACCCACTTTCCGGCCTACCTGAAGTACTACGGCATCCAGTCGATGGAAGGCTTTCTCTGGAAAGCGGGACGCTGGTTCTACGGGCAGTGCGAGCACGTCTACGTCCCGTCCCTCTCGGTCGCCGCTGTGCTGCGCGTCCACGACATCGCCGATGGCCTGCGGCTCTGGGAGCGCGGCGTGGACATCAGTCGCTTCGGGCCGCAGGAGCGCGACCTCGCGTGGCGGCGCAGCTTCGGCATCGAGGACGACGAAGTGCTCATCACCTTCGTTGGGCGGCTCGTGCTGGAGAAAGGCCTGAGCATCTTTGCCGATGTCATCGAAGGACTGCACAAGCGCGGCGTGCCGGTTCGTAGCATGATGGTCGGCAACGGCCCGGCGCGGGCCGAGATGGAGCGCCGCCTGCCCGACACCGTCTTTACCGGCCACCTCAGCGGCAGCGAGCTTCCCAAAGCCTACGCCTCGTCCGACGTGTTTCTGTTCCCCTCGGACACCGAGACCTTCGGCAACGTGACGCTGGAGGCGATGGCGAGCGGCGTGCCCGCCGTCTGCGCCGACGCCACGGGCGCCAGCGAACTCGTCCAGCACGAGAAGACCGGCTACCTCGCACCGCCCGGCGACTCCGAGGCCTTCCTCGACTACGTCGCCCGCCTCGTCCGCAACGCCGAGCGCCGGACGCGCTTCGGCGAGGCCGCCATCGAGCGGGCCTACCACTACGACTGGGATGCCGTCTTGGCCCGATTGCGGTACTACTACGAGGATGTCTTGGCTCCGCACCCCGTCGCTGCACCCATCGCCCCGCCAGCACCCGACCTCGCGCTCGTCTCGGCGTAGCCCCGATCCCGGAAGGCTCTCATGCGGGTCTGCGACCTCACGCACGCCTACACCGATACCAGCGGCGGCATCCGCACTACCATCGATGCGAAGCGCCGCTACCTGCTCGCCCACACCGAGCACGAGCACGTCCTGATTGCCCCCGGACCCGAGGACCGCATCGAGCAGGACGGGCGGACGACCACTATCCGCATCGCTGGGCCGGTCATTCTGGGGGCCGCACCGTACCGCTTCTTTCTGCGGGCCGACAAGGTCAAGGCGGCTCTCGCCCGCGTGCAGCCGGACCTGGTCGAGTTGCACACGTTCTATACGTCACCGTGGGCTGCCTTCTCCTATCGCAAGGCGCAGCCCGTGGCGATCACGGCGTTCTACCACACGGATTTGCCCTCGGCCTATGTCCGGCCCGCCGTGGCGAAGCTCCTCGGCGAGCAGATCGCCGACACCGCCGAGGGTTGGACCGAGCAGTACGTCCGCGCCGTCTTCGACCGCTGCGACCGCGGCTTTGCCGTCTCCGCTGACCTCGTCCAGACGCTTCGCCGGATGGGGGTTGCCACCCCACTCGATGCCGTCCCGCTCGGCGTGGACCTCAACCTCTTCCACCCGTCCAAGCGCAACCCGGCCCAGCGCGAGCAACTCGGCATCGAGCCAGACAACCTGCTGCTGTTCTATGCCGGGCGGCTGGACTCGGAGAAGCAGGCCCATGTGCTCGCCGATGCGGTCGAGTTGCTGCCCGTCGATTTGCGCCCTAGGCTCCTGCTCGCTGGACAGGGACCGCACCGGGAAGCGCTCGAAGCACGGGCCGCGCAGAGCACACGCCTCACCGTCCTCCCCTACATCGAAGACAAAGAGACACTCGCTCGCCTGCTCGCCTCATCGGACATCTACGTGACGGCGGGACCGCACGAGACGTTCGGTCTGTCAGTCGTCGAGGCCCAAGCATCGGGCCTGCCGGTGGTCGGCGTCGCAGCGGGGGCGCTCGTGGACCGGGTGCCGCCGGAGACGGGGCGACTCGGGCCGGTCGGCGATGCGGCGGCGTTCGCCAAGCACATCATTGAGGTAGCGTCGGGGCACGAGGCGTTCGGCGCAGCGGGGCGAGCGCACGTCGAGGCCGCGTTCTCGTGGGACCGAACCTTCGAGCGCTTGCTTGCCGTCTACGAGGAGGTACTCAACAGCTAAACGACCGTACCGTCGTAGATTGGGGGCCTCGCTCATCCCGGTCTGCTATGCGACGCCTCCTTCTTTCGCTCGCCCTCTTCGCCGCTACGCCGCTCGCCGCGCAGCCCGTCACCCTCTCCGAGTACGACGCCTCCGCCTACGGCGCAACCGAGTTCGCCAACTCCGGCGCGGAAGCCGCGCAGGACGCGTTCCTCCGGGGCCTCCTCATGCTCCACAGCTTTGAGTACGAGGACGCCCGCGAGGCCTTCCAAGAAGCGCGCCGCATCGACCCGGACTTTGCGATGGCCGCGTGGGGCGAGGCGCTGACGCACAACCACCCGATCTGGCAGGAGCAGGACCGCGACGCTGCGCTCGCCGCCCTCGGCGGCGACCTCTGGACCGCCATCGAAGCAGGCGATCCCATCGCCGGCGTGACCGAGCGTGAGTGGGACTACCTGATGACCCTGCACGCCCTCTACGGTGGCGACGGCTCCAAAGAGGAGCGCGACTTCGCCTATGCCGATGCCCTCGGCGCGCTCGCCGCGACCTACCTCGACGACCTCGATGCCGCCGCCTTCTACGCCCTCTCGATCCTCGGCACAGCACACGACGGACGCGACTTCGCCACCTATATGCAGGCCGCCGCCATCGCCGAAGAAGTGTTCGCTGCTAATCCTGAGCACCCCGGCGCGGCACACTACCTGATCCACGCCTACGACGATCCGATCCACGCCCCTCTCGGCCTCCGCCCCGCCGCCGTCTACGCCGAGATCGCGCCGTCGGCCTCGCACGCGCTCCATATGCCGAGCCACATCTACTTCGCCCTCGGGATGTGGGACGAGGGGGCCGAGATGAACGTCCGATCCTACGAGGCGGCGAAGGCGCGCACCGACGGGCGCGGCGACCCACTGAACGGACACGGCTGGCACGCCCTCCAGTGGCGGGCCTACGCCGAGCTTCAGCGCGGTCGCTACGATGAGGCGCGCCGCCTGCTCACCATCGCGGAGGAACTCGCTGCTGACAATCCGCGCCGGAGCTACGTGCCCATCTTGTTGCGCGCCCACGTCCTCGTCAATATCGAAGACTGGGACAGCGATCTCGCCCGCACCTCCCCGGACTTGGACGACGACTGGCTGACCCTCGCCGCGCAGAGTCTCTTCGCCGATGGCTGGGCCGCTCTCCGCCGCAGCGACCGGGCAGCAGCCGAAGCGGCCCTGACTGATCTGGGAAATCGCTTGGAGGCCCACGATGGACCCGAAGCTGAAGACAAGGCTCCGTATCTCCAACTCAAGGCCCTCCTCGCGCTCGATGCGGGTGAGACCGACGAAGCGCTTGCCCTCCTCACCGAGGCCGCCGAACTCGAAGACACGATGCCGCTCGACTTCGGCCCCGCACGACCGGTCAAGCCCGTCCACGAACTCTTCGGCGAGGTGCTGCTCGGCCTCGACCGGCCCGCCGAGGCACGGGATCATTTCGAGGAAGCGCTCGACCGCTATCCCCGGCGGTCGCGGTCGCTCCTCGGCCTCGCCCGTGCGGCGATGCAGTCCGGGGACCGTGCCACGGCCCGCACCGTCTACGCCGACCTCGCCGCTAGCTGGCACGCCGCTGACGCCTCTCTCCCGCCGCTGTCCGAAGTGCGCGAGCACGCCGCGATGGGCACCTACTAGGCTCCGCTCTCTCACCCAACCGCTCCTGTCATGGAACCGCAATCTGACCTCTACACGGAAGAGCCGTATATCCCCGACCTCAGCATTGGGCACCTGTTCTCCCGAAGTTGGCCGCTGTTCAAGGAGCACCTCTGGCTCCTCGTCGGCACGTTCGCGCTCTATGCCCTCGCTGTCAGCATCGGGTCGAACCCCATCACGGACGGCTCGGGGATGGGAGACGGCGTTCTTAGCATCATCGGATTTGTCATCACGGGTCCGCTCACGGCCGGGATATACTGGATGATGCTCAAAGTGCATCGCCACGAGCCGATTGAGTTCGGCGACCTCTTCGTCGGGTTCAACGAGTTCGGGCGCGCCTTCGGGGTGTATGCCATCAGCGCGATTGCGACGGGCCTCGGCCTGATCCTGCTGATCGTGCCGGGTATCATCATCGCCGTCGGTCTGTGGCCTGCCATGTACCTCGTCATGGATGACGACCGGGGCGTGATGGACACCCTGCAAGAGGCGTGGGCGATGACGAGTGGCTACCGGCTCCAACTCTTTCTGCTCGGCGTAGCCCTCGCTTTCCTCGTGCTCCTCGGCATCCTCGCCTTGTTCATCGGCATCTTCTTCACGGGGACCTTCGCCCTCCTCGTTGGTGCAGCCGCCTATGAGGAGTTGTCGCTCGGAACAGCCTAGCCGATTGAGCGCCCTTCACTCGTTGCCTTCGGCCGCGCGCCTACGCGAATTCACCGGGGATCACCTTGCCTGTCCGGCTTGGCCCTGTTAGATTGATCGCACCCTTTTCGCGCCGGACGTAAACCCCGTTTCCTCCGCGCCACGTATCCCCCGATAACCGGCTAACCCCACGGTGCTGGACCTCCTCCGCGACGCCCGATCCGTGCTCGACCTCCAGCGCGCCCTCGGCGGCGACTGGCTACCCGACGCTCTCCCCACCGCCGCCGACGCGCTTCCCGATTCCATGTCGCCCGACCTCTTCGGTGCTCTTCCCGACCCCTCGCAGGACACGACGCTCTCGCCCTACGACCGCATCGAGGCCCTCGTCCCCGAGGACTCACCGCTCGTCGGGATGGACTCGCTCGGCGAGATTTTCGACTGGCTCAAAGACACCATCCTCACGCCGATTGATGAGAGCCGAATCAACCCGGTCCTCGGCGTCGGGCCGGAGAACGCAGACCTGATGGTGATCGGCGAAGCGCCGGGAGCCGATGAGGACAAAACGGGCGAGCCGTTCGTCGGGCGGGCCGGGCAACTGCTGAACAAGATTCTCGAAGCGGTCAACTTCGAGCGGAGCGAGGTCTACATCAGCAATATCCTCAAGAGTCGCCCTCCCGGCAACCGCGATCCGCGCCCGGACGAGGTGGAGGCGCACATCCCGATCCTCTACAAGCAGATCGCGCTCGTGCGCCCGAAGGTGATCCTCGCCGTCGGCAAGAGCGCCGGGAACGGGCTGCTCAAAAAGACCTCCTCGCTGGCCTCGCTCCGGGGCAAGTTCAACGACTTCTACGGCCTACCGCTGATGGTGACCTACCACCCGGCAGCGCTCCTGCGCAACCCGCAGTGGAAGCGCCCGACGTGGGAGGACGTGAAGCTCCTCCGCACGCGCTACGACCAACTCGTCCAGGCCTAAATCTCCCACTCGTATGCCCGACCAGGACGGACCCCAACAGCGCCCCCTCCGCATCGAAGAAGGTGGTGCGTTCCCGCTCGAAAAGCTGACCGGGCGGCGCGGCGCTCGCGGACGGGCGAACGTGGTCTCGCTCCACGAGCAGGCGGGGCGCGTCCCACCGCAGGCCGTCGAGGTCGAGCAGTCGGTCCTCGGGGCCATGTTGATTGAGCGCGAGGCCATCCCGAAGGCCATCGAGATTCTGCCGCCCGAGGCGTTCTACGACGTGCGCCACCAGCGCATCTACGCGGCGATGCTCAGCCTCTTCGAGCGCACCAACCCGGTGGACCTCATCACGCTGACTGAGGAACTGAAGCGGCGCGGCGAGTTTGAGCCGATTGGCGGCTACTACCTCTCGGAACTCACGACCCGCGTGGCGAGCGCGGCCAACGTCGAGTACCACGCCCGGATCATCGCCGAGAAGAGTCTGCTGCGGCAGATGATCGAGACGATGACCACGACCGTCGGCGAGGCCTACGACCCGACGACCGACGCCTTCGACCTCCTCGACCGCGCCGAGCAGGACATCTTCAAGATCTCCGAGAGCCAGCTTCGCAAGGGCAGCCGGGCGATGAGCGAGGTGGTGATGGACACCTTCAAGCAGCTCGAAGCGCTCGGACAGCGCGAGGGCGGCCTGACGGGTGTGCCCTCCGGCTTCCACGCGCTCGACGATATGACCGGCGGCTGGCAGAAGTCCGACCTCATCATCATCGCCGCCCGCCCCTCGATGGGTAAGACCGCCCTCTCGCTCGCAGTCACGATGAACGCCGCGACGCATCCGAAGTACGGCGTGCCGGTCGCCATCTTCTCGCTAGAAATGAGCGCCAATCAGCTCGCCCAGCGGATGCTGACCTCCGAGGCGCGGATCGACGCGCAAAAAGCGCGCACCGGGCGGCTCTCGGACGAGGACTGGCCCAAGCTCGCCCGCGCTGCCGGTCGGTTGGGCGAGGCCAAGATTTTTGTGGACGACACGCCGGGCCTCGGGATTCTGGAGTTGCGGGCCAAGTGCCGCCGCCTCAAGGCCGAGCACGACATCGGCATGGTGATCGTGGACTACCTCCAACTGATGCACGGCTCGCAGGACAACCGCAACGGCAACCGCGAGCAGGAGATCGCCCAGATCAGCCGCTCGCTCAAGGCGCTCGCCAAGGAGATCGACGTGCCGGTACTCGCCCTCGCCCAGCTATCGCGGGCGGTCGAGACGCGCGGCGGCGACAAGCGCCCGATGCTCTCCGACCTCCGCGAGTCCGGCTCCATCGAGCAGGACGCCGACGTGGTCGCGTTCATCTACCGCGCCGAGCGCTACGGCATCACGCAGGACGAGAACGGCAACTCGACGGCGGGCGTCGGCGAGATCATCATCGGCAAACAGCGGAACGGGCCGATTGGGAACGTCCGCCTCGCGTTCGTCAACCAGTACGCCCGGTTCGAGAACCTGACGACGTACTACGGCACCGACCCGGGCTTCGAGTACGGTGGCCCTCCGGCGGGTGGTGCTCCGCCTCCTCCACTCCCCGGCGGCGACGGCGGCTTCGGCGACGGCTACGAAGACTACCCGCCGAGCGACGCACCGTTCTGATCGGTTTACCCGGACACAACAAAGCCCCATCGCCCGAGCAGGCGATGGGGCTTTCGCTTGCAGGTATGATGATCTGACTCTGCTATCGCACGAGCGTCAGCCGCTGCGTCCCGGTGAAACCAGATTCCGTCACGAGCCGCACGAGGTACGAGCCGCTCGGCAGGCTGCGCCCATCGAACGTCACCCGGTGGCGGCCCGCTTCGGTCTCGCCATCGACGAGGAGCACGACCTCGCGCCCGAGCACGTCGTAGACCACGAGTCGCACGCGCTCCGGCGCGGGCAGATCAAACGACAGCGTGGTGCGCGCGCCGAACGGGTTGGGATACCCCGCGTGCAGCGCCACCTCAGTCGGCAACGCCTCGCTCGCCACCGGCTCTGTCGTCTCGGTGTCCGCCTCGGCGGCCAGCGGCTCCGACGTAAGCACCGAAGCCAGCCGCTCGGCAGCGTCGTCACCGACGACAGCAGCGAGTGCCTCCGCCGACATCACCTCGACCCATGGCAGTGCCTCGGCTACGGCCCAAGGTGCTTCGTTGGTCGCCGCGATGTCACCAGACACTGTGCCCCGAGCAGACGCTTGAAGCTCCACGCTGAAGACCTCCTCGTCTACCGCTAGATTCGGGAATTGACCGATGGCAAGGCGGTAGGTGTAGTTCCCGGCGGGAGCGTTTCCCGGCACTGGCTGCGTGTAGGTGCCCGCGACCGATGCCCCGCCCGAAAGCGCCCCGGAACGGATGAGGCCTTGCGCCACGCTCTGCCCTGTGCTCGTCTCAGCGGTGAAGTAGAGATCGCCCAAAGCCGTATTCGTGGTGTTGTTCGCAATCGCATACGCGAACGACACGGCCCCGCCCGGAGCGATGGAGAGCGAACTCGTCGGCGTCGCCGCGAGGTCGTAGCTGACCGTCGCCGTCTGCTCGACCTCGATCCAGTTCAGACTGAGGAGCCACCCGTTCGGGTCGGAGGCCGAGTCGAACTCGAACCGGAGGAGATGCACGCCTGCGTCAAGTTCGATGCCCTCGACGGGGAAGGGCCGCCATGTCTGCCAGCCCACGCCTGCGCCGCCGGGCACGGGGATGAAGTCGCTCACCGGCTCGTTGTCGATCAGCATGCGGAACGTTCCGAAGCCCGGCACGCTCGCCATGTACGGCGTAAAGGTAAACGTGCCCGCCGTGCCGACCTCGAAGGTGTACTCGATCCACTCACCCGCTGTGATCCAGTACACGTCGAAGCCATTGGTCGAGGACGGCTCAAGATCAACGCCTTCGTTCGGGCGATAGACGAGACCGATGTTGTTCGGGTCGGCGTCGTGGTACGCGATACCCTCGCCGCCGAGGTCGTAGTTCTCAGCCTCGATGATGCCCGGCACGAGGACTGGCGCACCGAGGAACGGCGTCCCGCGCGGCAGCGCTGAGACTTCGACGCTGTCCTGCGACGTGAGGCCGCCTTGCGTCGTGACTTCGAGGGAGACCCAGTAATCGCCGACCTCATCGAAGGTGAAGCTCGGCGTGGGATCGGTGCTGGTCCCCATTCCGGCGAAGGACCACGAATAGGTGAGCGGCCCACCCTGCGGGTCGAAGCTGCTGGTGCCGTCGAAGGCGACCGTGAGCGGCGCTTTGCCGGACCGACGGTCCGTCTGGACCAGCACCACCGGCTCGTCGGGGTTCGAGGTCGAGGTCGTCGCCGAGACGAGGCGGCGGGCGGGGACAGCCAGCGTGTAGCCATCGGAGAACGTGACAGTACGCGCCATGTCGTCCGCGTTGTAGGCGATGTACGTCAGGTCGTCATTGCCATCGCGGAAGACAGCGTAGAGCGGCACATCGGCGGCGATGTCGGACGCGACGTGGCCCATCTCCTTGAGGTTGAACAGCCAGTGCAGCGTGTGCGCCCGCGACTCCCCATCGAAGGGTTCGTAGTTCTGGTCCGCGAGGTAGTAGCCGATGGCCCGCGCCGGGTCGCTGAGGGCGAGATACTCCCACAGCACATCTTTCCAGACAACCGGCTGGCTGCCCCGTTCCGCCACGATCTCGTCGTAGTTCGCCGTGACGTACTCCGGGTACCGACCGAGGTAGAGCGAGCCGCTCGTGATGGGCAGAATGTTGATGCCGTGGATGAACTCGGGATCGGCTCCGAACCATGTCGAGTGGACACCCTTGCCGCCCCAGACGATACCGAGGGCGACGTGCGGATAGGTCGCGGGGAATACCGCGTCATCCACATCGAACCAATACTGGTCGATGGCGGAGGCTTCGGTGGCGTGGAGGAAGATGCCGAGGTCGCGGACCTCGTCTTGCCCGGTCACCTCGCCCCACAGCACGACGGCCGAGGCGAAGTTCATCGACTCCGAGCTAGACTCTTGGTTGTTGCCCTCGGCGAAGTCGCCGTGTCCTGCGGCCCACGAGTGCCCGGCGTAGGCATCGAAGGTGCGGAGGAACGGGAAGAGATCGTCGTTCCGGTCCCAGCTATTCGAGTCGCGGATGAGCAGGTTGACCATGCCGCCCCAGTTCTCAGGGGCCGCCCAGTCGGGGTCGTACTGCGCGACCGTGGCGGCACTCATCACGGCATAGCTGGAATGGAAGTGATGGTCGTTGATCTGGTTGTCCGCGCCGAAGCCCGAGGGGTAGCCCGTGAGCACGTCCCACGTCGCGTTGTAGGAGTATTCCTGCGCACCGCCCGCCGTCAGCCAGTCTTGAAGCCGTGTCTTGAGCTGATCGAGGAAGTAGTCCCGCTCGGTGGTCGCGCCGAGTTGGTCGGCGATATGGACGAGGTGGCTGAAGCGCCCCATCGCCTTGCCGTTCTCGTAGCTCGGTCCCGGCGGTAGCGGCTCGGCAGCGACCTCCTGCACGAACGCGAGCAGGTCGGCGCGGTTGTAGCTACCCCGGTCCGGCAGCGCCGGGAGCACGCCATCGAACGTCAGGTTGGTCGTAAAAGCGTTGCCCTCGAAGAGCCGCATCTCGCCGCGCGGCGAGGCATACGAGAGGCTCGTCGGTGTGTCCGACGTGTTGAGCCACTGATGCCGGTAGAGCGCTGTCATCGTCTCGTTGACCAGCCCCGGCCCGCTCTGCTTGAGCACCGTGTCGTAGGCGTAGGTGCTCGCCAGATCCGCCGTGGCCTCGTCATAGGTCCAGTCCACCCGGCTGTCCGTCACAAACGCATAGGCGTGCTGGCGGAACAGGTCAAGTGTCGCCGTGCTCGCGTTGGGCAGCACGGCCACCGAGAGGAAGTCCTGTCCGCCCAGCGACGACCGCAGGGTCGTCGTGCCGGTCCATGCCGATCCGGTGGGTGCGAAGAGGCCATAGTGCTGACCGTTCACCGTCAGACCGAGCACGCCGTTCTGGTTGTACCAAATCTGGGGCGACCCGTTGAGCGTGATCCGGGCGTCGCCTCCCGTGATCTCAAAGAAGACATAGGGCAGGCCGTGCCCGAGGGTCGCCCGGAGCGAGGTCGGGCCGCCTTCCCAGAGGGCTGTCACCGTCCAGTCGCCATAGCTGTCGGCGACCGCGCGGAAGGGGGCCATCCCCTCAACACCCACCGTCAGTTGAGGCTGGAAGGGATAGAGGTAGTCGGCAGCAGCGAAGATCGGCTGTGCGGTGTAGCCGATCTGGAGGCCGGAGGATGTTGCCTTGGCATTGACCGGATGCGCGTAGAGCACATTCGAGTAAGGGTCTCCAAAGAAGGGGTAAAGCAGGCTGCTCCAGAAGTCGTTGGTCTGGACGGGCTGCGCAAAGCTGGATGAAACCTTCGGCGTGATTGAAGCCCCACTCACATTTTGCGGCCCGACCGCACCGGACGGCAGCGTCGTGCTGTAGCTGCCCTGCCCGACAGGCTGCGGTTGGCCAACCGCGCTCGGCCCCAAGATTAGGGCGCACAGCAAAGAGAGAACGGGAAGGGTGAAGCGTGTCAGGTAGGGAGCGCGCATCGAAGAGAGCAAAGAAGGAAACGGGAAAGCGGTTTGCACGACGGCAAGTACCCGTAAGCTAAGGTGATACCGAGGCGCTTGCAAACGTTTTCATAGATCCGGCTAAACACACGTATGCCCCGCACCACAGCCGGGCAATAGACTGAAACGCCAGAGGGTATACACGCGAAGGCCCCACCGCGTCGTCGGACACGATAGGGCCTTCGGGGAGAGGTGGCGAGCGGATTCGAACCGCTGTACAAGGCTTTGCAGGCCTTTGCCTAGCCACTCGGCCACGCCACCGGATGGTCCTTTCGGACCGGGCAAGATACTACCTTTCGCCAGACCTCGCGTTCCGAGGTTGCAGGCCAGCCAGGACTCGAACCTGGAACCGTCGGCTTAGAAGGCCGATGCTCTCTCCAGTTGAGCTACTGGCCCGATGGAGGTTGCTTCATATGGTCGGGGCGGCCGGATTCGAACCGACGACCTTCTGCTCCCAAAGCAGACGCGCTACCGGGCTGCGCCACGCCCCGTGTTGTGGCAGCGCCCAATATACACCGCTGTCCACGCTGCCCCAATCACTGACATTTCGCACAGCGAGCTATCTTCCAGCCTATGGAAACCGCCGACGCCGACCTCCGCAATCTCCAACTCGTCTGGAAAGCTCTCCTCGGCGGGGTGGCGCTGATGACTGCCGTGCTCGGCGGCCTCGCGGCGATCGGCTATGGGCGGATCGTTGACGAGGGCACAGCGACGTTCTTCTACGTCAACGCCATCATCAACTTCGGCGCTGTGGTCGCAGCCTTCGCCGTGCAGCGGCGGCTGATGGACCAACAGCTCCCGGCAACAGGAACGCGGGCCGACGGGATCGCCGCGATCCGCACGTCGGGCGTGCTCTCGCTCGCGTTCCTCGACGTCTCGGCGCTCGTAGCGGGCCTAGCAGCGTTGTTCACGGGTGAACTCGTCAACCTTCTATTTGCGGTGCCCTTCTTCGGATTTGCCGCCGTCTTCTATCCGACCGCGGCGCGGGTGGACGCCCTGCTGCACTTCGCCCAACGAAGCTAAGTCAATCGGCGATCACCGACGGCCTCGGCACGGAGCGACACAGCGGTACCTCACCCTGCGCGTTGCCAAGTCGTCCGTCGCCGCCGATGCCGACAGCAGCCAAGGCAAACGCCAGATCGGCCCAGAGATCGGCGGCGGCTTCGAGACCGACGGAGACACGGAGCAAGCCATCGGAAATGCCATTGGCTTTGCGATCCGAGGCGTCGACCACGCGGTGCGTCAGGCCTGCAGGGTGCTGGATGAGGGTATCCGTCGAGCCGAGGCTCACAGCGGGTGTCATCAGCCGGACGGCGCGGAGCACATCGGTCGCCGCCTCATAGCCACCGACCACCTCGAAAGCGAGAATACTACCGGGGCCTGCCATCTGCCGCCCGACCAGCCCGTGCGGATCGCCACCGGGCAAGCTGGGATAATGCACGCTCGCCACCCGCTCGTGGGATGCCAGCCTCTCGGCGAGCGCTTGGGCAGTCGCCTGAGCACGCTCGACGCGAAGCGCCAGTGTGGGGAGGCCCCGATGAAGGAGATACGCCGCCAGTGGGTGCAGCAGCCCGCCCGTCGCCACACGGACCTGCCGGAGACGCCGCGCCCACGCTTCGCCCGTGGCAACCACGCCTGCAATCACATCGCCATGCCCACCGAGAAACTTGGTCGCGCTATGAAGTACGAGCGCCGCACCATGCGCGAGGGGCCGCTGGAGAACCGGCGTCGCAAAGGTCGAGTCGACGAGGACCGGCACATCGTCCGCCTGCGCGACGACGGCCTCGATATCGA
Organism: Rhodothermales bacterium; assembly: GCA_028284265.1. Classification (GTDB taxonomy): domain Bacteria; phylum Bacteroidota; class Rhodothermia; order Rhodothermales; family JANQRZ01; genus JANQRZ01. The sequence goes on along the minus strand of JANQRZ010000001.1, from coordinate 54,451 downwards.
CAAGGGCGAGCGTCGGGTTCGCCGGGGTCTCGATGATGACGAGCGAGGTGTCAGGCCGAATAGCCTCGGCGACCGCGTCGGCCTCGGTCCATGTCACGTCGAGACCGAGGAGGCCGCTACTGATCAAGTGGTCTGCCGTGCCATAGATCGGGCGGACACCCACGACGTGCCCACCGTCCTGCCGCACCGCCATCAACACTGCCGTGAGTGCTGCCATCCCCGACGCGAAAGCTACTGCCTCCTCGGCTCCTTCGAGTTCCGCGAGGGCTTCTTCGAACCGACCGACGGTCGGATTGTAGAGCCGGGCATAGACCGGGTTCGGTGCTGTTGCATCACCGCCGACGAGCGTGTCGAGGCTGTCGGTTGCCACCCCGAGATCGGTGAACGGGTAGGTCGTCGAGAGGTCGAGCGGCGGCGCATGGACGCCGAGGCTGGCGAAGTCGGCGCGACCGGCGTGGACGGCGCGCGTGGCAAAATCAGCGTAGCGAAGCTCCATAGCAGACCTCTCTTTTGTTTGGCTAGCTTATCGTATTGTAGAATCCGATCTTTAGCATCGTCAACTATTCCGAAGTCTATTCGGCAAATCATCGCTATGCCTATCCTCGACCGAACGAATATCGCCCTCGTTCGCCATTTGCAGAACAATGCTCGGATCTCGAACAAGGAGCTGGCTGCTGCCGTCGGCGTGGCTCCCTCAACGTGCCTAGAGCGCGTCCGTCGCCTTCAGCAGGACGGCGTACTGCGCGGCTACCACACCGACATCGACCCGGCAGCGGTCGGCATCGGGATACAGGCCATGATATCGGTTCGCATCGGGATGCACTCGCGCCCCGTTGTCGAGGCGTTTCAGGCGCACGCACTCGGTCTGCCCGAGGTCGTACAAGTCTTCCACATCACCGGGGCCAACGACTTCCTCGTCCACGTCGCCGTGCGCGACGCCGAGCACCTGCGCGACCTCGCGCTGACCGCCTTCACCGAACGACCCGAAGTCGTCCACATCGAGACGGCACTCCTGTTCGCCCACCACCGCGCCCCCGGCCTGCCGATCCTGAACGATGAGGCTTCGTAGGTGCCCTAGACCTCGTCGTGCGGAAGCGAGCCGCGGTGGGAGCGGAGGTAGGCGTAGGGTGTGGCGTGGAGGAAGTTCGAGACACGCCCGGTGTAGACATCGGCGTAGCGCTCGACCTGTCGGGCGAGGTGGCTCTTGTCGTTGCCCGTCCGCATCATCAGGCCCCAGCGCTCGTTGTGGAGCCGAGCCGAGGCGCGGGCGAACGGCGCAATCTCGGCGTCGAGTGCGAGGAGCTTGGCCCGGTGGGCGTCCATCTCCGCTTGGATCTCGTCGGGGGCACGCGCCGGGTCGGGACCGTAGTTGCCTTTCGCCCGCTGAAGCGCGAGGCGATAGGCCGAATACTCGCTCTCCATCTCGACCTTCCGCGCCATCATGTCGGTGAGCTGCTGCTGCGTCTCGCGGAAACTGTCGATGGCAGCGAGTTCGTCCTCCAGTTCGCGGAGGATGAGCGCCGTCCGCCAGCGGAGGACACTCTTCGAGACGTTGACATCGGTGAAGAGGTGGTCGCCGACGTAGAGGATGTCTTCGCCTTTCAGCCCGAGGCTGGCTTCGACGAGGCTCGCGTTCGCGCCGACGTAGACGTGCCCGGGCTGAAGCAACCCGACGTGCTCGCGCAGCATTCCGTCTTCGCTTACCACCTCGAAGGTCGGCATCCGGGCGGTGAAGAAGGCGGGCTTGCGTGAACCCACGATGGCGATGTCGAACAGGTCGCGCCACGTCATTTCGCCCGGCAGGAACGGGTCGAAGGCGAAGGCAAGCATCGGGGCGGCGTAGGCCCACTCGGAGTTGGTGATGAGGAGCACCTTCTTCCCGGACTCCTTCTGGTCGAGGAGCGTCAGCGGCATCTCCTCATCGAGCGCAACGAACCGCTCGGGCGCCTCGACGATTTCGCCCTTGAGCCGCCCCTCCATGTGCGCCTGATCGAGCGCGCCCCGGACGAGGGCGTAGAGATCGGCGTAGCTGAGTTTCGCTTCGATCACGTCGGCGTCGAGGAGGTCCACGAGTTGCATGTACATACTCGCCTCGGAGAGCGAGAAGAGCGTGTTCATGAACAGCCAGCGTGGCTCGTCGAGGTCCACGAGCGTGCGGGTATAGGCCTCACGCATCTGCCCATGCTCTAGCGGCGTCGTGCCGTGGAAGGCCCGTTTGATGTACCCGAAGCGGTTCGCCTTGACGACGTTGCCGAGCGTCTTGTCGATGATCAGCCCGCGCATCACGAGGTCGGGCTGGAACTGCAAGTCCTCGACCGGCCAGCCGCGCCCGAGGAGCCGTTCCTTGATGTAGCTGTAGGCGCGCTCTTCCCACTCCCGCTCGTGGTAGTGGATGAGCGTGTAGTCCATGTCATAGCCCACCGCCTTAATCGAGCGGAGGTTGAGCGTGCGGTTGGTGTAGATGCCGCGAACCATGTAGGATCGGGAGTCTGGGGTCGAGGGTCTGGGGTCGCAATATCCGCTTCGGCGTGCTCGGCTACCAACAGCGCACGCCGTGTTCACATCGGGATAACGGGAATGCCGCGTCGTTCGTAACCTCCGCCCGTCTCCCTAGCCCTCTGCTCATGCCCGACCCGACCTGGATTTCTCTCCTGCCCCCGCTACTCGCCATCGTGCTGGCAATCTGGACCCGGCAGGTCTACCTCTCGCTCGCCGCCGGGGTCTGGCTCGGGTGGACGGTCCTCAACGACTGGAATCCGCTCGCCGGACTGGGCGATGCGATTGAAGCCGTGGTCGGCGTACTCGGCGATGCGGGGAACGCGCGGGTGATCCTGTTCACGCTCGTGATCGGCGCGCTGATTGCGACGGTCGAGGCGGCGGGCGGCGTGCGCGGGTTCGTGGCGTGGATCGAGAGGCGCGGGTTGGTGACAGGCGGACGCGGGGCACGGGTGCTCGCCTTCCTCGTCGGGGTCGTCATCTTCATCGAGTCGAACATCACCGTGCTCGTGGCCGGGGCCGTCTCGCGCCCGCTCTTCGACCGGCACCGCCACAGCCGCGAGATGCTGGCCTACCTCATCGACTCGACGAGTGCCGCGATCTGTGTCCTGATCCCGCTGAATGCGTGGGGGGCCTACGTCCTCGTCCTCCTCGCCGAGCAGGGCATTGACGATCCGCTCCGGCTGTTCGTCTCGGCGATCCCGATGAACCTCTACGCGCTCTGTGCTGTCGTACTCGCTGCGTTTGTCGCTGTCACCGGCTGGGCCGTTGGCCCGATGCGCCGCGCCGAGGACCGGGCCGAAGACGGCGAGTTGTTCGACGCCGACGCTGCACCGATGCTCGATGAAGAGGCCCTCGTGCCGGAGCCGACGATGCGGATTCCGCCTCGCGCTATCAATATGCTCCTCCCGCTCGGGGTGATGGTCCTCACGATGCCGCTCGGCCTGTGGATCACGGGCGACGGCGACATGCTGGCCGGGAGCGGCTCGACGAGCGTACTCTGGGCAGTTCTCGCCGGACTGGCGGTGGCATGGGTACTCATGCTGGCGCAACGGGGCCTAAGCGTGGACGAGTTGACGAAGACGGGGCTGCGCGGCGCGGGCGGGATGCTCGGCATGGCGCTCGTCCTGCTGCTCGCCCTCGCGCTCGGGGCCGTCGCACGCGAACTAGGAACCGGAGCATTTGTCGCCGGAGCCGTGGCCGACGTGCTTCCGCCGCCGGTGCTCCTGCCACTTGTCTTCCTCACCGGCGCATTCATCGCTTTCTCGACTGGGACGAGTTGGGGCACCTTCGCCATCATGATCCCGATAGCCGTCCCCGCCGCCGCCGCGCTCGGTCTGCCCGCTGCGCCGTTCCTCGCGGCTGCCCTGAGTGGTGGCATCTTCGGCGACCACGCCTCGCCAATCTCCGACACCACCATCGTCTCCAGCCTCGCCGCCGCGACAGACCACATCGCCCATGTCCGCACACAGCTTCCCTACGCGAGCCTCGCTGCCACCGTCGCCGCGCTCGGCTTCGCCGTTATCGGTGCGACGCTATAACAGGCGGGGCCACCTCTGTTCGAAGTAGCCCCGCCTGTATTCAGCATCTCAGCGTCGTGCATCCCTTCATCATATGAGGGTAATCCGCTGCGTCTGCACCGTGCCGCCCGCGTCGAGCCGGACGAGGTAGATCCCGCTCGGTAGGTCCGATGCATCGAATACGACCTCATGCCGACCAGCGTCGTGGGCATTATCTCGGAGCACCGCCACCTCGCGCCCGAGCACATCATACACGGCGAGCCGAACCTCGGCCCGCTCGTTGAGCGTGAAGGTGAGGGTAGTTCGCCCGGCGGTTGGATTCGGGTAACCGGTCAGGTGGACGGACTCACTAGAGCGCACGATGGCAGGAGCAGCGTTCGACTCGATGACCTCGACGATGGACCAGTCGCCTTTGTCTGATCCCGCGCTACTCAGCGCAGCCGGTGCCTTCCTGAATATGAAGGCGTCCGTCACCAGTGTGCTGTCCAAGAGCCGTCCCCGCACTCGGTAGGTGTAGGTTCCCGCCGGGGCCGAGGCGGGTACGCTCTGGGCGAACATCCGACTCACGACGACTCCACCCGGCAGCGTTGTGTTTATGGGTCCGAGCAGTGGGAGTACCGTCCCATTCGGCAGCACCACCTCAGACCGGAACGTGACGGCGGCTGGAGACGCCGAGGCGTTCGCGCCCCGGAAGCGCCACTGGAAGGAGCCGCCCCCCGGCGGGAGCACAACGGGCGGAGCCATCGGCTCGGCGCTCACGCCGACGATAGGGAAGGCCAGTGCCTCGTTGATGATGACGAGTTCATCGAGGCCACCAAGCGCGGCCCCTCGCGCGGCGAAGCCGTTGCTGACCTCGAATGAGAGACCGCTGAGGTTGCCGAGCGGCTGCCCGTCGACCGCGACGGCCCTGAACCCGAAGCCTTCGACCGCCGTGCCGTCGGCGAACCGGAAGAGGACCGGCCCGTCCGCGAACCGTCCGGCAAAGCCTGATTCAGGCACGGGGAACGGGGCAGGAAATGGAGGTGGCGTGATCGCCCCGAGTCGCTCGACCCGCACCGCGTCCGTCCCCGCCGAGCGCGCCAGCCCAGGCGGATCCCCCAGCGTCAGCGGCTCGACCTCGAAGAGTCGGTTCAGCTTGTCGAGATCCACAGGAACAAACTGGATTCTTTTCGGCTCACCCTTCTGGTCGAGGACTTCGACACGAGCGTCGCTCGTCTGCGTGGAGCGGTAATTCACCCAGACACCCAGCGACTCCGTCGTGTCGCCTTGAGCGAAGGCTGCTTGACCTTCAGGGCGAAGCAGCAACTCCGCGCCGACCTCACCGGGGTCACCGGGGCCTTGCGGGTTGCGGAACGCCTGCACCAGCAGTTCGTCGCCCGCCTCCAAGCGGAACGGCTCGAACTCGACATCGAACGGCGTCTGTCCGGGTAGCCCGCCAACGAGGACCCCACCGCCACTGCTGAGGTTGCCCACCGTCAGTCGGTCCGCCTCAGCATCGAGGCTCGCCTCGCCGAGGGCGACGTGCGGGAGGCCGAACGCGCCGACCATCTCGCTGCGGACGGTGAACTTGTCGACGCCCGTCGCCGTGATCTCGACCCGCCGCAGCCCTTCGTAGGTCGAAGCCTGCACCGGCTCGACGACGAGGAGGTCGCCGACCACGGGGCCGCCCGGAAGCCCGAACTGGATGTTCTGGTCGAAGGCGAGGGAGAAGGCCACGTCCCACGGGCCATCCTGCGGCACCGGCGAATCCGTGGGGGACGGGAAGTCCGGGAAGGGAAACGGTAGGGGCCGCGCCTTGTGCGGATCAACGAACGTGGGCCACGCGCCGAAACCGACCCCATCGCCTTCGCTGATCGTTTCCTCATCCACCAGCACGCCGTCATCGTAGATGGACACGCGCTGGCTGCCCCCCCGGACACCGGGGAATAGCGCGGAGAACTGATAGCCTCCCCCCAGTTGGCGAAGGCGTCCGGTGCCAACAGGCATCAGCGGCATCCCGATATCGAATGCCTCGAACGTGAAGTCCGGCGACACCCCCGCCGGTTCATCTACCTCGACACACAGAAAGTCCAAGACGTTGCCCATCGGGCCAGCCGAGACCCGCACGCCGTCCTGCCCGCTGGAGCCGATATTTGAGACGAGCAGGGTTGACGTGCCGCCGCCGGGAATCTCCGTCAGCGTGGCGCTTCCGAGCGGCGTGTGGTTCAGCCCGAATATCTCGGTGGGTTGCGCCCGGAGTGCGGGGGCGGCGGCCAGAGTGAGAGTGAGAAAAAGAAAGGTCGAGTATCTAGTCATGGTTGGGTCTCCATGCGTGTGCAGACGGCACGGGCATCGCTGGTTCATCGGGGCAAAGTAAGCAGGGCGTGACGGCCCCTATTCTCTCCCTCGCTCTTTCCGCTAGGCTGTGGACACTCACATGCGTTTTTTCTCGGTCGGCTGTCTCATGCGCCCGTAGACCGCGGAAGCGAAAGGCTTATTTTATAGTCTATGAACGAGTTCGGCGACCATCCGGTGACGGAGCTACTCCACGAGTGGGACAGCGGCAGCGAGATCGCCCGCGACCGCCTCTTCCGGCTGCTCTACGACGACCTGCGCGTGCTCGCCCACCGCCAGCGCCAGAAGCGCCTCGCCCACCACACCCTCAACACGACGGCCCTCGTCCACGAGGTCTACCTGAAACTTGCGGGCGGGGCCGAGGTCGGGTTCGAGGACCGAAGCCACTTTGCGGCCCTCGCCACCAAAGCCCTCCGGTGTGTGCTCGTCGACTACGCCCGGCGGATGCAGCGCCAGAAGCGCGGCGGCGAGGCCGAGCAGATCACCTTCGATGAGGCCGCTGGAGGACCGGCTGCGGGCGGCGACCTCCCGGCTGTCGAGGCCGAAGCCGCCGAGATCCTCGCGCTGCACGCCGCCCTCGACGAACTGACGGCGCTCGACCCCACGATGGCGGAGATCGTGGAGATGCACTTCTTTGCGGGCCTCAGCTACGACGAGATTGCGGAGGTACGTGGGGTGAGCAAGAAGACGGTCTACCGAACCGTAGCGAAGGCCAAGGCCCTGCTCCGCCTCCATCTCGGCGCCTGAGGTTTACCCGGCTTCGTCGAGCGCGGCGAGGATGTCGGCGCGGAGCGTGGAGTCGGCCTCTGCCGGTAGCCCCTCGCGGGCGGCGAGCAACACCTCGCGAGCTTCGGCGCGGCGGTTGAGCGCGAGGTAGGCCCGACCGAGACCGAGTTGAGCACCGAGCGTGCGCGCATGGTCCGTCCCGAACGTCGACAGGAAGATGCGCACGGCTTCGGCGTAGTGGCGGGCCGCCCGGTCGTGATCGCCTGCCAGCGCCGCCGTCAGCGCCGACGAGTTGAGGGTCCGACCAAGGTGGAAGTGGTCGGGGTCGAGGCGGGCGCGCTGGATCGTGAGGGCACGATCGTAGAGACCGAGTGCGTCGGCATAATCGCCCTGTCGTCGCCGCAGCCCGGCAACGTTGACGAGGCCGAGCGCGACCTCCGGGTGGTCTTCGCCGAGGCGACGACGGTAAAGGTCGAGCGCTTCGCGGAGCACCGCCTCACCCTCCTCCATGCGGCCTTGCCCGACGAGGAACACGCCGAGGTTATTGAGGCTCCGGGCGATGATCGGGTGCGTCTCCTCATTCGCCTGACGATAGACCGCGAGCGCTTCACGGTAGTAGCGCTCGGCCTCGTCGGCGCGGCCTTGTTGGCGGAGCACGCCCGCCAAGTTGTTCGCGGCCTTCGCCCGGTTCGGATGCGACGGGCCGTAGAGCTGCAACGCCAGCCGGTGCCCATCGCGGTGGACGGCCTCGGCCTCGTCGTAGCGCTCGGCGGCGTAGAGCGTGAGGCCGAGGAGGGTGTACGTCTCGTCAAGCGTGAATGAGTCCTCGCGGGCGACGGGGCGCACGTCAGCGAGCGCACGGCGAGCGAGGGCCTCGGCCTCGTCGTACAGGCCTTGATGATACCGAAACAGCCCGAAGTCTCGAAGCACCCGCGCCCGCTCGTTCGGCGCGTCGATCTGCTCGCTGAGAGTGAGGGCCTTCTCGAAGGGCGCAGCCGCGGCCTCTATGTCACCTCCGTCGCGCCGTGCCGTCCCAAGCAGGGTAAGCGTCTGCGCATGCTCGAAGGCACTCGCTGTCGGCGTGAGGTCGTAGAGCGAATCACTACGGGCGAGGAGCACTTCACCCTCGCCGTACAGCCCGAGGTTGAGGTAGACCTCGCCGAGCACGCGAAGGAGGTTGGCCTGCACGAGCGGCTGCCCCTCCAGTTCCGCCGCGATCCGCTCGCGGCCTCGCTCCACGAGCGTCCGCACGGAAATACTATCGCCGAGTGTCGCCGGGTCGGCGGTCGGGTCGGCGCTTTTGAACAGGTCGGTCAAGAAGGCCGAGGCTTGGGCGGCAGTCGCTGCTTCGGTCCTAGCACGGGCGGCTTCCCGCTCGGCTCGGTTCGCCTGCCACAGTGCGACTCCGAGTCCGACGATGAGGGCCACCGCCACCGCTGCCGTCGCCGCCACGCTAACACGGTGCCGCCGGACGAACCGGCTCACGCGGTAACCGATGCTCTCGGCGTGGGCCTCCACCGGAAATCCGTCGCGGTGTCGCTGGAGGTCCTGTCGCAGTTCCTCGGCGGTCCCGTAGCGCCGCTCCGGTTCTTCGCGCAGGGCCTTGAGGACGATGTGGTCGAGGTCGCCCCGGAGCAGCTTGCGTAGCTGCGGGACCGTGGCCCGTCGCCCCTCCGCAACGGGAGTCTCGGAAACGACCGAACTGGGGCGACGTGGCTGGCCGCCTGCCTCAAGCGATGCGGCGCGGTGGGGCCGCTGCCCGGCGAGGAGTTCGTAGAGCATCACGCCGAGCGCGTACACGTCGGTAGCCGTCGTCACGGCCTCGCCGCGTGCCTGCTCGGGTGCCCCGTACTCCGGCGTCAGCACCCGCCCGCCGGCTTGGGTTAGCTCTGGCCCGTCCTCCTCGTGGAGCACCTTCGCAATCCCAAAGTCGAGCAGTTTCACCACCGGCCCGTCCTCCCCTTCCATGACAAGGACATTGGACGGCTTGAGGTCGCGGTGGACGACGAGGTTCTGGTGGGCATAGCGCACGGCGCGGCACACGGCATCGAACAACGTGAGGCGCTCCCTCACCGGCAGCCGGTGCCGGTCGCAATAGTCGGTGATCGGCTCGCCCTCGACGTACTCCATCACGAAGTACGGCAGTCCGTCGGCGGTCACGCCTGCGTCGAGAAGGCGGGCGATGTTCGGGTGTTCGAGCCGGGCGAGGACTTGGCGCTCGTGGAGGAAGCGGCGGAGGACGGCCTTGGTATCGAGGCCTCGCCGGATGCGCTTGAGCGCGACGTGCTGCTCGTAGGCCCCGTCGGCACGCTCGGCGAGGTAGACCGTCCCCATCCCGCCGTGCCCAATCTCGTGGAGCACGCGGTACGCCCCAACGACGGCACCCGGCAGGAGGTCGTCGGCGTCGCTCTCACTTAGAAGCTGGTCGCCGAGCGCTCCGCCGAGGAGGCCCTGCTCCCACGAGTCGCCGTCTTCGTCTTCCTCCATCGTCTTCCAGACACGCAGCACCTCGGCCCGCAACTCCGCGTCCTCGCCACAGGCTTCGTCGAGGTAGGCCTCGCGCTCCTCGGCGGCGAGATCGAGGAGATGGTCGAGGAGGTCGCTGATCGTATTCCAGCGTCCGGGGTCGAGGTGGATCATCGGGCCAGTCGAAGAGCGGATGCTGTACCTAAGCTATCATCCGGCTTGCGCTTATCCAACCCGACCATGGGGCGGTCGCTTCTGCCTTTTCGAGCGGTACCAAACAAGCCGATCCTTGCGACATAACTACTTCGAGGTCATCCCATGACTCGCTTCCTGCTCTGCACGCTCCTGCTGTTCCTGCTCCCTGCCACCGCTGTCCTCGCGCAGAACACCGGCAAATTGTCGGGCCGCGTCGTGGACGACCTCGGCGACCCGCTGCCCGGCGCGAACGTAATCATCGACGGCGCCAAACTCGGAGCCGCGACCGACATCAACGGCAACTACTTCATCATTGGCGTTCCGGTCGGTCACTACAACGTGACCGCGTCGTTCGTGGGTTTCGAGTCTCAGACCATCGAAGGGGTCGCGGTCTCATCCGGCTACACGACAGAGCAGAACTTCGAGTTGAGCAGTGACACCACCCTCTGTTGGATTCCTGTTTGTACTGACTGCTGGGAGCGAGGACCTCTCATCTCGCGAGACCCTTTCGCCTCACGTCGAATCTCGGGCGAAGAGATCGAGCACCTCCCTGTCGGGCGCTAGTGCAACCCTGTAGGTCGGTTTCCGTCGAGAGAGATACGTCTCTCCCGCACGACCGATCCTATGAAGAACCCCGGCACCGCAGCTATCCTCAGCTTCCTCCTTCCGGGCGCAGGCCAGATCTACAACGGCACCTTCTGGCGCGCGCTCTTCTGGCTCCTCTTTACGCCGGGCCTGTGGCTCGGGACGGGCGGCCTCCTCGGGTGGGTGGCGCACTTCGTCTCAGCCTACACCGCCTACCGCTACGCCGAGGCGCACCCGGCAGGAGCGTGAGCCTAGGCACAGCCATCGGCGCTTGCCGTTGTCGCTGGCGATGCCTATCGTTAGTGCACACCCGACCTGTGCTCCGATGCCCGCGCCGTTTTCCGAGGACGCCCTCGCCGACCTTACGCTCCTCGCCCTCGTGATCGCCCACGGTGCCGACGCCGACCTTGATCCACGCGAGGTGGACACACTCGCCACGTATCTGCACCGCCTCGCCCCTCGCCTCAGCATGGAGGAGGTAGTCGAGATCGTCAAAGAGGGAGGCAGAGCCTATCTCGACACCCGCGTGGAGGGAGCCGAGACGGTGGTCTACCGACTCGCCGGAGCGCTCGACGCCGACGGGCGGGCGCAGGCGTATGCGACGCTCCAAGCCGTCGCCGAGGCAGACACCGTGCTGCACCCGATGGAGTCCACCCTCCTGCGGCACGTCGCCGCCGCGTGGAAGCTGGAGGTAGGCTAGAGAAAACGGAAGGTGTGCCTAGCTATTCGAGTTGGCGTGGATACCTTCGAGGAGACCAAGCTACCGCACCATCCTATGAACATCGCTCTCGTCCAGCAACCTGCCACCGACGACCTTGCGGCCAATGTGCAGCGTGGTCTCGATGCGGTTCGCCGCGCCGCCGAGGCCGGAGCCGACATCATCGCCTTCGCTGAGTTGGCCTTCTCGCCGTTCTACCCGCAGCGCCACGCGACGCCCGAAACCCTCGCCCGCGCCGAGCCGATCCCCGGCCCGACGACCGACGCCTTCGCCGCGCTCGCCCGCGACCTCGGTGTCGTTCTCGTCCTCAACCTCTTCGAGCGCGACGGAAATAACACCTTCGACACCTCGCCCGTGATCGACGCCGATGGGACGCTCCTCGGGCGGACCCGCATGGTCCATATCACGGATTACGAGGCGTTCCACGAGCAGGGCTACTACGCCCCCGGCGACCAGGGTGTGCCGGTCTACGACACCGCTGCCGGACGCATCGGCGTGGCGATCTGCTACGACCGGCACTACCCGGAATATCTCCGTGCGCTCGCGCTGCAAGGGGCCGAGGTGGTCGTCGTGCCGCAGGCGGGGTCGGTGGGCGAGTGGCCGGACGGGCTGTACGAGGCCGAGATGCAGGTCGCCGCGTTCCAGCACGGGTTCTTTACCGCGCTCGTCAACCGGGTCGGGCCGGAAGAGCGGCTGACGTTCGCGGGCGAGTCGTTCATCTGCAACCCGACAGGCGAGGTCATCGCTCGCGCCGCGCAGGGCACGGAAGAAATCCTGCACGCCGACCTCGACCTGTCCGAGGTGGAGCGTTCGCACGCCCGCCGCCTCTTCCTCCGCGACCGGCGACCGGACCTCTACGCCGACTGGCTGGCCCGATAGCGTAACCTGCTCGGTGCGGAACCGTAGCCGAAGGAGCGCTCATCAACGCACCGCTCCATGTCGCTCGAAGCTGGCCTCGACCGTCTCCACGCTCGCCTCCGCCGCAGCATCTGGCTCCGGCGCTTCACAGTCGGGACGAGGCTGCTCCTCGCGGCTGGCTTCATCCCGCCCGGCCTGACCAAAGTCGTCGGCCACCGCTTCACGTTGATGGGTGTGGACACGCCCATCGGCTACTTCTTCGATGCGTTCTTCCAAGCGGGCGAGTTCTACATGTTCGTCGGCGCGATGCAGGTACTGGCAGGCCTGCTTCTGCTCATGCCGCGCACGGCGACGCTTGGGGCCGTGCTCTATCTGCCCATCATCGCTAACATCTTCGTCATCACCCTGTCGATGGGGTTCAAGGGAACGTGGATTGTCACGGGCCTGATGACGCTTGCCTGCCTGTGGCTCGTGGTGTGGGACTACGACCGAATCAAGCCGATTCTCCCGTTTGCCCCGGTGGAGCGAGCAGAAGCCAAACCGGGACAGCTTCTGGCAACACTGGCGTACCTCCTGATGGCAGGCGGCCTGCTCGGCGGTGCCCTCCGAACGCGGAGCTTTTTCGATGGGAGTATGATGCCCGTGTTCATGGGGATGCTGCTCGCGGGTGCGGTGCTCTACGGCCTCGTGTGGCGGCAACGAAGAAAAGCCGCAGCGATGCGTGCCGCGAATGGGTGAGCACGGCGATATTGGCGCGCTCCCCAGCCTCGTCTCGCCGTGTCTTCTCCTGCCCCAATCCGCATCGCCCTCTGGTCCGGGCCGCGCAACATCTCGACAGCGCTCATGCGGGCATGGGACAGCCGCGCCGACACCGCTGTTGTGGACGAGCCGTTCTACGCGCATTACCTCCACGCGACCGGCCTCGACCACCCCGGGCGCAACGCCATCCTCCGCTCGCAGCCGACCGACTGGCAGGCGGTTGTGGAGACGCTGAACGGGCCGGTGCCGGATGACAAGCCGATCTTCTACCAGAAGCACATGGCGCACCATCTCTTGCCGGAGATGGATGGTCCGTGGTTGGACGAAATGCGCCATGCCTTCCTCCTGCGCGAGCCGTCGGCGATGCTGACCTCGCTAGCGAAAGTCATCCCCGACCCAGAACCGGATCACACCGGACTGCCGCAACAGGTCGCCCTCTTCGAGCGCCTCCATGCCGCGACCGGCATGGCCCCGCCTGTGATCGACTCGAAGGACGTGCTGATCGATCCGCCGCGCCTGCTCCGCCTCCTGTGCGATGCACTCGGCGTGCCATTCGACCCGGCCATGCTATCGTGGCAGGCTGGGCCGCGCTCGACCGATGGCGTGTGGGCCGAGCACTGGTACGCCACCGTCGAGGCTTCGACTAGCTTCAAGCCGTACACACCAAAGACGGAGCCAGTGCCCGAGCGACTACACGGGGTCCTGACGGAGTGCGAAGCGCTCTACGAGCAACTTTATCCTCACCGGCTCCACTAAACCTCACGCTCCATGCTGCAGCAGTTCGACGAACGCAACCGCGACCTCCTCGTCAACATCAACGGCACCCTTCTTCACCGCGACGAGGCGGGGGTCTCGCCCTTCGACTCGGTCGTGCAGGGCGGCGATGGCGTGTGGGAAGGGCTGCGGCTCTACGACGGGCGCATCTTCCGACTGACCGAGCACCTCGACCGGCTGCGCGGATCGGCGAAAGCCCTCGCCTTCGCCGAGATCCCGGGCCACGAACACATCCGCGAGGAGCTTCGCCGGACCTTGGAGGCCAACGGGATGCGCGACGGGGTGCACCTCCGCCTTACCCTCACGCGCGGTCCGAAGATCACGAGCGGAATGGACCCGCGCCTCAACCAGTCCGGCCCGACGCTCATCATCCTCGCCGAGTGGAAAGCGCCGGTCTACCGCAAGAGCGGACTCAGCCTCATCACCTCCTCCGTCCGCCGCTTCCCGCCCGACTGCCTCGACCCGAAGATTCACCACAACAACCTGCTCCAGAGCATCCTCGCCAAGATCGAGGCCAACCACGCCGGGGCGGATGCCGCGCTGATGCTCGACCGGCACGGGTTCATCGCCGAGTGCAATGGCACGCACGTCTTTCTCGTCGCGGACGGCACCGTGGTGACGAGCACGACCGACGCCTGCCCCGAAGGCATCACTCGGCAGACCGTCCTCAACCTCTGCGCCCGCGAGGGTATTCCGCACCAAGTCCGCAACGTCTCGACGGCGGAAGCCTACCGCGCTGACGAAATGTTCTGCACCGGCACGATGGGCGAACTCGCCGCCGTCACCGCCCTCGACGGGCGCACGATTGGCAGCGGCGAGGTCGGGCCGATGACCGAACGGCTCTCGGCACTCTACGCCGAGGAGACCGCGATGACGGGCGAACCAATCCTCAGCGACTAAACGCGACACACCCCGGTTGCCTCGTGCGAGGCAGCCGGGGCGCGGTGTTACAGCCGAGGTTAGGCTGCGCTACTCGACGATGTTGACGCTGAAGCCGCCAGACACGTTAATCGAGCCGGTGCTGTTGAGCGAGCCTGCTGTAAAGGAGAACGTCCCCTCTACTTGGGTCGCACTGATGCTCGTGATCGTGGCCGAGCCACTTCCGCTGACAGCAGTGCTGAAGGCCTCGGTGACGCCAGCATTCGTGGCACGAACAACGGTAGCGGTGTTATCCACGTTGAACTGATAGGTGCCCGTAGCAGACTGGGACAGATCGATGCCGATGGTCGTGGCAAGGTTGGAGCCTGTGATGGTAATTGATCCATCGGTGTCCAGATCGGCGATGGCGACTAGGGTAGCGACAAAGCTCTCTCCGTCGATGGTAGCCTCGATGCCGTTATCGACCATCATTCCACCACCGCCACCGCCGCCATTGCCTCCGCCACCCCCATTGCCATCGCCGTCTCCATCAGAGTCACAGGCGGGCAGGGCTATGGCGAAAAGCAGGCATAGAAAGAGTGTCGGGATACGTCGTAGCATGGGAGTTTCGGGTTGGTTGCAAAAGCGAATGGTATGCGGCAGGATGAGGAGTCAGTGCAGATAGGCAGGCTACGTGCGACCGTCTCCTATAGACTAGACGAGATACGCACCGTCCAGCAGGTCAAGGGCAAAGCAAAGATAGCCCATGACCGCATAGGCAGGCCATAGGGACGACAAAAGATCGCGGCCCACGCTCCGCACTAGCATCACCCTTTCATGTGATTCGGATACCGACCTCACGCTTTGCCGAGGTACTTCAGCGTGGCCTCGGCGCGGGAACGGACGTGCATCTTCTCGTAGATGTGCCGAATGTGCGTCCGCACGGTGTCGATCGAGATGAAAAGCTGCTCGGCGATCTCGCGATAGCGGTAGCCTTGGGCGAGCAGGTCGAGGATTTCCTCCTCGCGCTCGGTCAGCGGCTCCTCATCGGCCTCCGTCAGAGGCGCGCGGTGGAAGGTCTCGACGACACGGCGGGCGATCCCGCTCGACATCGGCGAGCCGCCCGCGTGGATGCGGGTGATGGCGTCGAGAAGTTCGGCAGGTGGCGTGGTTTTCAGGACGTAGCCAGAGGCTCCGTTCTGGAGCGAGGCGAAGACGTGGTCATCGTCCTCGTAGACGGTCAGCATCATCACTTGGATGCTCGGGTGGTCGGCGCGGAGGCGCTTGACGGCCTCGGTCCCGAGCATCCCCGGCAGCCCGATGTCCATCAACACCACGTCCACATTCTCCCCGGACAGCACCGCGAGGGCCGACTCGGCGTCCTCGTAGGTCCCCACACAGACGAACCCTTCCGAGGCATCGATCAGATAGCCTAGCCCCTGACGGACTTCGACCCGGTCCTCGACGATGGCAACTCGAATCATGATGGTTTCCCGGTGGATGCAGGATCAGACACCGCAAGGTCCGGCGTGGCGCGGCCTGTGTCAATCACATGGAAGGGTGATATGGCGATGCGATGTCGTGGGCGCGTGGCTCTTGCCAGCGTTGCTACTTCAGAAGCGTCACCCGGCGAGCCTGCACTCCGAGCGGCGTTTCCAATCGCACGCTGTACACCCCATTCGGCAAATGGCCTGCATCGAACTGAACGGTATGCCCTCCTGCCCCGCGCTGCTCGTCGAGCAGCACTGCGACCTGCCGCCCGGTCATATCGAATACGTCGACGCGCACAGGCAGCGCTTCGGGGAGGTAAAAGGAAAGTTCCGCCGTGCGACGCGTCGGGTTGGGGAACGCCGGTCCGAGGGTGAGCCTCGGGGCCACGCTCCGCGCCTGCGCTTGTGTCTGCCCTGCCGGAGCGCCGAGCACTTCGATCTCGTAGTAGCCCGTTTGCCCCCCGACGGGTGGCTCCACAAATCGGAACTGGACGGCTTTGACGCCAGAGGCCAGCGGTCCTTCTTCCTTCCGCAGCACCAACCCGGACGCCTGCTGCGACGTGAGGTTGAGCGGGATGTGATGAAAGCCTCCCAGTCTGTTCCAGACGGTCGGGGCATCAACCGATGACCACCACACCTCGTAGGCTTGTTGAAAGATGCCGAACGGCCCACCTGCCCCGGTGCGGATCTCCGTGAGATCGTAGCCTGCGATGTTCACCTCTGTGTTGAGCACGAACGTGCTCCGCCATGTGTTGTCGGCGTCGAACGTTCCGCCCTCAGCCTGACCGTCATGAAGGGCCTCGACCGAGTTCGGGAGTCCGTCGTAGCCCTGATGCACGGCCCGCTCCAGCGTAGTCGTCCCGACGTTAATCAGGTCGGTGGCCGATGGAGGCCACGGACGCGTTGAGGTAGTGCTGACGGCGTCTAGCTGGAGTACGCCATCGTCGCGGCCCGGATTGAGGTTGGGAACGGGGCCAATAGCGCGCAGCGCCCAAAGCCAGACGTCGGCCATCGTGCGGTAGCCTTCGGCCGTGGGGTGAACGCCTGAGAAGTCACCCGCCTCAAACGGTGTCAGCGGGGCGTACATATCGACCGTCCCGACCCGGTAGCCGAGTGCCTGCTGGCGGGCCACGAGTCCCGGAATCTGGGCGTTGAACGCCTCGATCCGCTCGTTCACCGATTCGAACGTCGATGGGATGATTTGCGCGACGACGACGTAGACCTCCGGCGAGTGTGTTGTGATGCGTGCCACAAGCGCTTCGAGTCGCTCTATCACGCTCGGGATACCCAACACCTTATCTCCATCGAGATAGTAGTCTTGGACGAGGTCGTTCGTACCCGCGTGCAGCAATACGACCGTCGGGTCCCACGCGTCGAGCCGGACTTCGATGGGCACATCAGGAGCACCGAACAGCCCCATTCCCTCCGCGATCTGGTCGATCCGGTAGCCGCCGTAGCCATCGTGCTCGTGGTCAGGCAGCGTATCGGGGTCTCCAAACACCCCGCTCTGGGCACCGACGAAATTAGGCGTCACGCCCGCTGCCACGAAGCGGTCATACAGCGGGGCGCGGTAGCCACCCGGGGCCGCTGCCCCCTGTGTAATTGAGTCGCCGAGCGGCATGATGCGTGGAGCGTTCGACTGCGCCGCTGCGCTCGCTGCGAACAAGCAACAAGTCAGGAGGACGAAGACTCTGGACAGACAATGTCTCATGATTCAGAGGCGGGTGAACCTGTGTAGAGCGGATGTATGCTGCCGAGCGGTGCCTCTAACGCAAGCCGCGTTCCTCGGTCTGGCCCAGCGTCGAGGGTAAGCGTGCCGTCGATCTCCTCGGCGCGGTGGGCCATGTTGGCGAGGCCGTTGCCGCCGCGCCCGCTTGGCCGGGGTACGGCTCCGTCACCGCCGGGCAACCCACAGCCATCGTCCTGCACGACGAGCGTGAGGGTCTCCTCGTCCACGCGCAATCGGACGATGGCGGCTGTGGCCCCGGCGTGGCGGACGAGGTTGTGGAGCGCTTCCTTCATCACGAGAAACACGTTGCGCCTGAACTCCGCCGAGACGGGCAGCGAAGGCACCCGTGCCGGGAAGTCGAGGCGGACGTTCAGCCCGGCATCTTCCAGCGTGCGGGCAGCGTGCTCGCGGAGATAGGCCGTCAGCCGGTCCAGTCGGTCGTGCTGCGGGTTGATGGCCCAGATGATCTCACCGATGGCATCGAGCATCGCTCGGCTCGTGTCGGCGATCCGGCTCAGGCGCTCGGTGCTCGGGGCACCATCGCCGCCGTGCTGGCGCACGTCGCGCTGGGCAAGTTCGGAGAGGATGGCGATCTCGGTGAGGCTAGCCCCGACCTCGTCGTGCATGTCGCGCGAGATGCGGGCGCGCTCGGCTTCGAGGGCCTGCCGGGCTTCGAGGCGCGCCAGCTCCCGCCGGTAGCGCCGCTGCGAGACCGACCACACAGACGCCCCTACGAAGGCAAGGATCAGCCCCACGGCTAGGAGTTGGAACCACCACGTCTGGAAAAAGCGAGGGCGCACGGCAATCGTCGCCGTCGCCCCCACTTCATTCCACAGCCCGTCCTCGTTGGCCGCCTTCACGCGGAAGGTGTACCGGCCCGGCGGGAGGTTCGTGTACGTCGCCCGGCGCTGCGTTCCGAGGTCCACCCAGTCCGCGTCGAAGCCCTCCATCATCGCGGCGAAGCGGACGCGGTGTGCGTTCGTGAACTGGAGCGCCGCGAACTCGAACGTGAACGTTGTCACCCCCGGCTCGATCTCGACGGCCTCGCCGATGGTTCGTACCGTCGTGGTGGTGTCGCGCGTCGCCCGGTGCAGCGCCGTCAGCACGACGGGCGGGCGGTATGGATTGTCGCGGAGCGCGCTCGGGTGGAAGACCGTCACGCCCCGGTCCCCGCCGAAATAGAGGGTACCGTCGCGTCCGCGGAACGCAGCGTGCCGGTTGAACTCGACATTCCCGACCCCGTCGGCGAAGGCGAAGGCCCGAAACCCAGCAGCCGGGCGGTCGGGGTCGAAGCGGGCGAGGCCCCGGTTGGTCGAGAGCCACAGCCTGCCGTCATCGTCCTCCAGAACTGCGTAGACCACATCGCTCGGCAGGCCGTCGGCGGAGGAGAAGTGGGCGAAGCCATCCGTCGCCGGATCGTACAGGTCCAGCCCGCTCTGCGTCCCGACCCAGAGCCGCCCGGCCCGGTCGAGGTACAGCCCAATCGTCGCGTCGTCGCTGAGGCTCGTCGGGTCCGAGGGGTCGTGCCGGTAGCGGTACAGCGTGTCAGCCTCGGCGTCATAGCGAAGCAGACCGGAAGACGAGGTGACCCACGCGCCGCCGGGCGCAGGGCGCACCGCCTGCGCAGCCACTCCGCGTGGCATGAGTGTAGACGCATAGGAACCATCGGCGAACCGCCGGAAGAGCCGTCCTGCATGACCAAACCACAGCGTCCCGTCGATGTCGAGGTGAAATCCTGTCGCGCTCGGCCCCCACCGTCCGGGCGGGATGTCGAAGCGAATCCGCTCGATCTCATCGGGCGCATCAAGGTCAATCCGGTCGAGCCCCTCGCCGGTACCGAGCCAGAGGTCATCGCCGTCCTGCTGGAGCGCCCAGACCCAGTCATGGCTAAGGCTCCGTTCGTCGGCTGGATCGTGACGATAGCGCGTCACCTGTCCGTCTGGCCCGACACGGTTTAGCCCGCCGCCGAGCGTGCCCACCCAGAGCGCGCCGCGCGTGTCTTCATAGACAGAGAGGACGATCCCGCTGCTGAGGCTGTTCGCCTCGTCGGGGTCGTGGGCGAGGAGACGGAAGGGAGCGGCGTTGGGTGCAGCACGGTGGAGGCCCCAGACGGTTCCAGCCCAGAGCGTCCCAGCCCGATCGAGGTGGAAGCCCGTAATCCAGTTCTGCGTCGGGATGTCACCGGGGAGACGCAGGGAATAGCGCTGGCTCGCGCCCGTGTCGATGTCATAGCGGTACACGCCGTCGAGCGTACCGAGCCAAAGCCTATCGCCCGCCGGAATGACCTCGCTCACGCCAAGCCCCCGGCCATAGCCTGCGATGTCTGGGAGGGGAATGTCCACCGGATCGAAGCGCGCACCGTTCTCGCTCAGATGCGCCAAGCCTATTCCGGCAAGCCACAGCGTCCCATCGTCGCTCTCAGCAAAAGAACCGGGCGGGGTATCCTCACCGCGCTCGGGCCATACCACCTCAACGATTTGGTCCTCCACCGCTACCTCGCCAACCCCGTAGCGCTCCACGGCCTCGCTCGTGCTGATCCACACGGTCCCGTCGCGGGCAGCATAGCCTTGCCCCGGTGTGGCCTCGCTGAGGCGCTGGCGGACCCCGACGAAGCGGTCGAGCGTCCGGTCGAAGCGGTAGAGACTATCGGCACCGGCCAGCCACGGCTCGTGGTCCGGCCCCACGAAGAGGCAGGCTTCGAGGCGGTCGTAGCGGCGGACGGTCTCATGGCCCGGCCCGACGAGGCGGGCGAGCCCCACGGGGGTCTGGTCGGTGGCCTGCGTGTGCGCCCAGAGATCGCCGCTCCCGTCCACGATGAGTTCGCGGACCATGTTGCCGGCGAGCGAGGCGGGGTCGAAGGGGTCGCGCCGCCACGTCCGCATTGTGGTGCCGTCCCAGCGGCCGAGCCCCTCGCGTGTGGCGAACCAGAGGAATCCGCGCTGGTCCTCCAAAATCTTGTAGATCGACGACTGCGGGAGGTGTACCTCCACGTCCGTCGCCCGCTCGAAGCGAATCGGAGTGTTCTGTCCTTCGGGCTGTGCCTGAGCAGCCGTAGCGAGGATCAATACGATGAACCAGCGTACCACGATAGACTAAAACCGATGAGCCGAATCTCCTCTCGTGCTAAGTATACCGCACGCTGTGCCGCAGCACATAAGCGAACCGAGGGCCTACCGGCGTACCGTGATGTCTCTTTCGGCGCTTCATCTATAGTCCTTCTGTACCCGGGGCGGGACTCGAACCCGCACAGCCTCGCGGCCAACGGAGTTTGAGTCCGTCGCGTCTACCAATTCCGCCACCCGGGCAGAGACCGAAATATACGACCTCATGGCACCTGCGTTCGTTGCCTGAGGCGTGGTTCGGCGGCGCTCCGGCTAGATTTTTTACACCCCTTTGGGAGACGTGTGCTTTTTCTCGTCACGTAGGGAAAGTCCCTCCTACTCACTAGCTCACTCCTCCTCCATGAACACTCACCGCACACTGTTCATAGGCCTCACGCTGACCCTCCTTATCAGTGCCTGCAAACCCCAGCCGTCTTCGCCGCCCGTCGTCCAAGCCTCTGCTCCGCCACTGGAGCAAGCCCCCTCTTTTACGCTAGAAACGCTAGCGGGCGAGACCCTCTCCCTGGAAGACTATCGCGGCCAGACCGTCGTGATCCACTTTGGGACGAGTTGGTGCCCGTTCTGCCGGGCCGAGGACCCACACCTCGAAGCGCTCTACCAAGCATACAAAGAGCGAGGTGTGCAGGTGCTCGTCATCAACGTGGAAGAGGACGACGTGGATGCAACGGAGTGGAAGGAGGAAGCAAGCTTCTACTTCCCGATGCTGATGGACCGGGATGGAGCCGTCGCCGCACGCTATGCGCCACCCGATGCCCAGCCCGACCTCCCGCGTCCCGAGGTTATGGTCGCGGCCAACCTCGTCATCGACCGAATGGGACAGGTCCGTTTTATGTCACTTCTCGACACCCAGACGTTCGACGCCAAACTCGTCGCGCTCCGGGCACGACTGGATGAGGTCCTTGCCGAAGACGTCGATGCCTAGGAGCCTGACTGCTTCGCTTGGTGCGATACTGCTCGGCGTCATGGGATGGCTGGCGGCCACCGGCCCAGACCATGAAACAGCAGTGTCGGGAGAAGCAGAGTTTGTCGCACTCCATGCTCCCGATCTGGTGCGGCTGTCCAGCGCTCACACCGAGATCATACCCCTCCGCATCACAGTGGCGGAGGGATACCACCTGCAAGCGAACCCCGCTGCTTACCCCTACCTCGTCCCGACCCGGCTCGACATGGAGCCGGCCGGGGCCATTGAGGTGGGCAGGCCCATCTATCCGGCTGGCAACCCCTACCAGCTAGAAGGCAGCCCGGACACCTTGCTCGTATACGATGGAGCCTTCGATGTGAAGCTCCCGTTGCGAGCTGTCGCCCATGCACGTCCGGGGCGCTACACGCTGCGGGGCACACTCACCTACCAGCGATGCGACCACCGGACCTGCTTCCGCCCCGTGTCGGAGCCAGTCGCGCTGACGGTATACCTCACCGAGTAGAGCGCATCGCGTGAAGCGTTACGGGCATGGAGGCTACGGTCCCCCATCCCGCCAGAGGAGCGCTCCGCGCCGTAGTTTGGACTAACCGGTTTCTACAACTTTCACAAATTACTGAAACCAGCGCTCCGTCGTCCCGTTTAGAGCAGGGCACCGGATCCTCTCCTGTCTCTGCCCCTCCCCGCATGGCTCGCCTTGCTCCCCCTCCAGTCGCCGCCCCGGCACGGGCCACTGCCCCGGCGCGGCTCGCGGACGCTGTCGCAGCACGGCTGGCGCGGGGCCTCAACGGCGACAAAGACTACATCGAGCGCGTTGAGGTGGAAGCTGAAACCACCGATGCGCTGAGATGGCTGGCCGCACAGCCGCACGCGCCTACATGCTACTGGCAGGGCCGGAGAGAGCACACCATCGTTGCAGGCATCGGCACGGCAGATCGCGTGGGCGGAGCGGCCGCCCCAGCGCTTGAAGCGCTCCAGTCTCGGCTCGACGCCCTCGACCCATCCGTCCGCTACATCGGCGGGCTGCGCTTCGACCCCACGGAGGCAGCGGCCTCGGAATGGGAGGCCTTCGCGTCGGCCCGGTTCGTGCTGCCGCGCGTCCAACTGACCGTATCGAATGGGCAAGCGACGCTGGCTGCGCACCTCGTATGGCCCCGCGACGCGCATCGCCCCGAAGAGGTGCTTGCGGAGATACGAGCTGTCCGACAACCGGCTTGGACGAGGAGCGACGCGCTCCCTCTGCCTATCGCCCGCACCGATGCACCGGGAGAGACCGGGTGGCAGCGAAACGTGCGCCATGTCCTCGATGCCATCGCCGACAGCTCACTGGAGAAGGCCGTCCTCGCACGACGCACTACCCTCGATTTCGACGCACCGCTCGATCCGTTTGCACTCGCTCGCCACCTCTTCGAGACGACACCCTCGTGCTCTCACTTTATCGTACAGCCACGTCCGGGCGTGACCTTCGTCGGAGCCTCGCCGGAGCGACTGTTTCGGCGTGACGGCCACCGGCTCTGGAGCGAGGCCGTGGCTGGGACGCGCCCACGTAGCGGCTTGGCATCGGACGACGCAGCCCTGCGCGATGAACTGCTGCAAAGCGAGAAGGACCAGCGTGAGCACGCAGCCGTCCGCGACTATCTGCGCGCCGTACTCGCCCCGTTCTGCGCATCGCTCGACCTCGACGCCGAAGCCTCCGAGATGCGGCTGACGCGGGGACGACACCTCTACTCTGGCCTCCGGGCCAGGCTTCGCCCCGGCACCCGCTCGCTCGATCTGTTGCGCGCCCTCCACCCAACACCCGCCGTCGGCGGCACGCCAACCGACGATGCGCTTCAACTGATTCGGGACCTAGAGCCGTTCGACCGAGGCTGGTATGCAGGCCCCATCGGCTGGGTGGGGCGCGACGCGGCGGAATTCGCGGTCGGCATCCGGTCGGGATTGGTGGAGCAGCGGGAAGACGGGGCACGGCTGTCGCTCTATTCGGGCGCGGGGATCGTGCGCGGCTCCGACCCGGCTGCGGAGTGGGCCGAGATCGAGGGGAAGGTCTCGCCGTTTTTTCACCTCTTCGACGGGGCGCGATGACGGACACGGCGACCCTGAACCGGCTGTGGGCCGAGGCGCTCGTAGACGAACTCGTCCGCGCCGGGGTCGGGCTGTTCTGCCTCGCCTCCGGCTCGCGCTCGACGCCTCTTGCCCTCGCGGTCGCTGCGTCGGGAGCCGAGCACGTTCTGCACTTCGACGAGCGCGGCGCGGCGTTCTACGCCCTCGGCTGGGCACGGGGTGCGGGCCGTCCGGCGGCCATCGTCACGACGAGCGGCACAGCGGTAGCGAACCTCTTGCCTGCCGTCGTCGAGGCGTCGACGGACACCGTGCCGCTCCTCATCCTCAGCGCCGACCGACCTCCGGAGCTACGCGAGACCGGCGCGAACCAGACCATCCGGCAACCGAACCTGTTCGGCGACTACCCCCGCTGGCAGTTCGACCTCCCAACCCCGACACCCGACATCGACCTCGCTTTCGTGCGGACGACGGCGGATCAGGCGGTGTACCGAGCCGCCAGTCGCCCTGCCGGACCCGTCCACCTCAACTGTCCCTTCCGCGAGCCGCTCACAGATAAAACCGCCGCTACGCCTTCGAGAAACGGTGTGGCCCAGAGCGGACCGACGACGCGCTACACCGCAGCGACAGCGATGGACCCGTCGGCCCTCGGTGAACTTGCCGATCAGCTTCATGGCATCGAGTGTGGGTTGGTCGTAGCAGGACGACTGCGGACGCGGGGCGAGGGCGAGGCCGCCGCGCGCCTCGCCGAGGCATTAGGCTGGCCGCTTTTACCCGACATCGGCTCACAGGTGCGACTTAGTACAGTGAGCGATGTGGCGTGTCCGGCCTACGACCAGTTGCTCGGCAGCGAGGCGTTCCGCCAAGAACACGCGCCGGAGGCCGTGCTCCACCTCGGCGGTCGGAGCACCTCGAAGCGCCTCGCGCAATTCATCGCCGCGAGTCGCCCTTCCCCATTCGTCGTGGTCCGAGACGATCCGTTCCGCTTCGACCCGGACCACCTCGTGACGGACCGGATCGAAGCTGACGTGACCGGCTTCTGCGATGCACTCGCCGGCCTGTTCGGCGCGCAGCGCGGAGCAACCGAGTGGGGGGCGGCGTGGCGACGCGCTTCGGACGTAGCGACGCGAACACTGGACACCTACTTCGCAGAGACCCACCACCTGACAGAACCAGCGATCGCCCGCCTCGCTGCACAGCATGCCGGAGGTGGCCTCATCCTCGCCGCGAGCATGCCCGTCCGCGATGCCGACGCCTTTACCGCAGACGGTTCAGCCCTCGTCACCTCGAACCGCGGCGCGAGCGGTATCGACGGGACGGTGGCGACCGCCGCCGGATTCGCCCGAGGCCTCGGCGCACCCGTCACGCTCCTCATCGGCGACCTCGCGCTGCTCCACGATCTCAACTCGCTCGCGCTGCTCCGCGATGGGCCACCGGTCACGGTCGTCGCCATCAACAACGACGGGGGGGGCATCTTCCACTTCCTCCCCATCGCCGAGCAGACGGACGTGTTCGAGCCGTACTTCGGGACGCCCCACGGACTGGGCTTCGAGCACGCGGCACGGATGTTCGGCCTCCCGTATCACCGCCCCGAATCGCTCACCGCATTCGAGGACGCACTGACCCAATCGACCGGCTCCAACCTCATCGAAGTGCGTACGGATCGGGTCGCCAACAAGGCGCTGCACGACGAGTTGCTTGCCCGTGTCGCGGCAGCGGTGGAGGAAACGATGGCGATCCCAGCGGAGGCCCACCGATGACGCTTCCGCATACGATCACCGGCCCGCCCGAGGCGCCCGTCGTGCTATTCCTCCACGGGTTCATGGGCAACAGCAGCGATTGGGACGAGATCATCGACCAACTCGCGGGCGAGGTCCGCTGCCTCGCGGTCGATCTGCCAGGACACGGCGAAGCGGTCGGATTGGATGACGAAGCCTACACATTCGAGGGCACAGCGGCGGCGCTCGTCGACACGCTCGACGTGCTCGGCATCCAGCGATGCCGGGTAGTCGGCTACTCGATGGGCGGACGGCTCGCGCTCTACGTTGCGCTTCGCTACCCCGAACGCTGCGGTCGCCTCGTGCTCGAATCGGCCTCGCCGGGTCTGCGGACGGCGGATGAGCGCGCCGAGCGGCGACGGCTCGACGACTGGCGCGCCGAGGCGCTGGAAGCCGACTTCGATGGGTTTCTCGACCGATGGGTGCAGCTTCCGATCTTTGCTTCACTCGGTGACGACGAGCGAGCCGCCTTCATCGAGCAACGTCGGCGCAACGACCCCACCGAACTCGCCCAGTCGCTCCGAGGCAGTGGGACGGGACAGCAACCCTCGCTGTGGAGCGACCTCGACCACCTCACCGTGCCCACCCTCGCTGTCGCTGGCACCGCCGACCCGAAGTTTGCCGACCTCGCTTTCGCCATGTCCGTCGCTGGCCCGACGATTATTCCGATGCTAGTTTCCGCCGGACACACCGTCCATACCGAGCAGCCCCGCCTCTTCGCTGCCCTCGTCCGCGACTTCCTCCGCGACCCCGTCTCTCATCTCCAACCCGTTCTCGCCTAAATGTCCAAGCCGCATCACAACACCGACCGACCGACCGTCTCCGGCCCCTTCGAGTGGAACGCCGCCGACGGCTACACCGATGTCATCTACGAGAAAGGGGCTACCGGAACCGACACCGCAGGCATCGCTCGCATCATCATCGACCGGCCCGAGGTTCGCAACGCCTTCCGCCCGCAGACCGTCACCGAAATGATCCGCGCCATCGATGACGCGCGCGACGATCCGAGCATCGGCGTGATCGTGCTGACGGGGACCGGCGACAAGGCGTTCTGCTCCGGCGGCGACCAGCGGATTCGCGGAGAGCACGGCTACAAAGAAGAAGGCAGCGGCACGCAGCGACTCAACGTGCTCGACTTCCAGACGCGCATCCGCAAATGCCCGAAGCCCGTCATCGCGGCGGTCAACGGCTGGGCCGTCGGCGGCGGGCACGTCCTCCACGTCGTCTGCGACCTCACGATTGCCAGCGACAACGCCCGGTTCATGCAAACCGGCCCGAAGGTCGGCAGCTTCGACGCAGGCTACGGGACGGCGCACCTCGCCCGAATCGTCGGGCAGAAGAAGGCGCGCGAGATCTGGTTCCTCTGCCGCCCCTACTCGGCGCAGGAGGCGCTCGATATGGGCCTCGTCAACACGGTCGTCCCGCTCGGGCAACTGGAGCACGAGTACGTGCAGTGGAGCCGGGAAATCCTCGCCAACTCGAACATCGCCATCCGCATGATCAAGGCCTCGGCGAACGCCGACGAAGACGGTGGTGCGGGCTTGCAGGAGCTGGCCGGACACGCGACAATGCTGTTCTACATGACCCAAGAGGGACAGGAAGGCCGCAACGCCTACCTCGAACGCCGCGCCCCCGAGTTCGACAAGGACGGGTACAAGCCGTGACCGAGCAGGCGGCAAGCTGGCAGGACGAATCGCTGCCGCCTGTGACCGGCACGTTCCGCACGTCGTGGCGCGGGGTCTACGCCGGTTGGCTCTGGCCGTCTTTGATTGTCTTGGGTCTATCGCCCTTTGTTTTCGTCTTGGTCGGTGATGTGTCGGTTAAGGTCTTTCTGATATCCGGCGTGTGCCTGTGCGGAGCAGCGAGCCTTTTCATGGCTATCCGCTATCGACTGCTAGGCGTGCGATCAGTCGATATCACCCCGGATGTCATAGTGGTCGTGCCCTTCGGCGGATCTGAGATTCGGATTATGCGAGATGAATTGACGGAAGCATGGGAGTATAAAAAGTGGCGACTGACCGGTGGTGGGAAACACATTACCATTCGCGAGTATGGCTTCACAACCGACGATTGGGTGGACCTCTCGCTCGCACTCAGTGCTTGGCAGGATGCTGGACCGGTCGAGACGCTGCCAGGTGTGCTGAAGCGACCGGCAGAAGCCGGGGGCGCGCCCGAAGTAGCCATCTATGAATCGAAGCACAACCTGGCGCTGTGGTGGGGGCCTCCGTTCTTCGCACTGATAGGCGTCTGTACGCTCTTCGCATCGTGGCCTAGCTATCATGACGGAACATGGTTAGAGGACCCGATGCTCACCGTCTTTTGTCCGATTGTCGGGTTTGGGTTCGTCGCCCTGTTCCTATTCGGCCTGCCGCGTCTCGCCCAGCGGGCTACCTTCCTGCCCGAGCACCTCGTCATCGAGCGGTATGTCGGCGAGCCTCGCATCGTCGGCTACAACACCGTTCTTGACCTACACTACAACCACCTCGTGACGGAGCAGGGACGCATTCTGTTCGGTGAGCGTAATGTCGGAGCCTTCTACCGCCTTCTCGAACCCTATCTGGAAGAAGGCCAGATAAGCGGAGAGATAGACCTGCGCAACTATCTAGAGGCGTCGTATACGCTATACGGTCTGGGAACTGGTATTGTACTTGGCTTCCTCGCCGCTGCCGTGTGGCCCGGTGGACAAGGGTGGTTTTATCTCTTTCTCTTCGGTAGCCTCGGAGTCGCGTGGCTCGCCGCCCGAATTCAAACTCGGCGTGAGCTAAAACGGAGTGCTGACTCATGACGGCCTCGCGCACACCCTCACACCCCCGCACGCCCACACCCAAAGTCTGGCTTCTTGCCGCGCGCCCTAAGACGCTGCCCGCCGCTGCGGCACCCGTCGTTGTCGGGACAGCGATGGCGTGGGAGGCCGGAGCGTTCCACCTCGTCGCAGCCCTGTGCGCGCTCCTCGGGGCGCTCTTCATTCAGGTCGGCACCAACTATGCGAACGACTACCACGACTTCATTAAGGGCGCCGACACCGCCGACCGGAAAGGCCCAACGCGGGTGACGCAGTCGGGCCTCGTCTC
This sequence comes from Rhodothermales bacterium, assembly GCA_028284265.1. Taxonomy (GTDB): domain Bacteria; phylum Bacteroidota; class Rhodothermia; order Rhodothermales; family JANQRZ01; genus JANQRZ01. Next base: position 25,995 of record JANQRZ010000001.1, on the reverse strand, counting down.
GCCCGAGGCGACACGGCGGGCAACGGTCATCGCGTTCACCCTCGCGGTCGCGGCGGGCACCTACCTGATGATTCGCGGCGGCTGGCCTATTATCGTGATCGGTGTGCTCTCGATCCTGTCGGGTGTACTCTACACCGCTGGGCGCTACGCGCTCGCCTACCTCGGCCTCGCCGACCTGTTCGTGCTCGTGTTCTTCGGGCCGGTGGCTGTAGCGGGGACCTACTATGTACAGGCCGTCGGCGATGCGGCGGCACTGGACCTGTTGCCAGTCGTGACCGTCGCTGGTCTCGGCCCCGGCTTGCTGGCGACGGCGATCCTCCTCGTCAACAACATCCGCGATGTGGAGGAGGACCGCGTAGCGAACAAGCGGACGCTCATCGTGCGGCTCGGTCGGAGCTTCGGCGTGAGACTGTACGCACTATGCATTGCCACCGCCGCTATCGTACCGGTGGTGCTGTGGTGGCAGACCCGGGAGCACGCGCTCTCGATGCTCGCGGCCACCGTGCTCCCGCTCGCGCTCCCCATCGCCCGACAGCTCCGCGACGAGCGCGATGCGACACGGCTCAACCCGCTCCTCGGGGCGACGGCCCGACTACTCCTCCTCTGGAGCGTCCTCTTCTCTATCGGTTGGATTCTCTGATGCGTCTTGGACTCCGCCACTATCGACTTCCCCTCACCGCCCCGCTCGTCCTCAAGGGCGTGGAGCACACGGAACGCACAGGCGCACTCGTCCGCCTCGAAGGCGAGAACGGTCAGGTCGGCTGGGGTGATGTCGCACCGCTTCCCGGCTTTAGCGCAGAGACACTCGACGAGGCTCTCGCTGATGTCCGACGAGCCATAGGCCTGTTCGCCGAGCATACCCCGGGGCCTGACTGGATGAACCCGGACGGCAGCCTCCACCGTGCGCTCGACGATCTCGCTCTCGCCCCCTCCGCCCGCTTCGGTCTTGACCTCGCCGCCTTCCACCTCGCAGCCGAGATCGCGGGTAGGACGCTCGCCGAGGCGATTCACCCCGACCCGGAGGTCGCCGTGCCGATCAACGCTCTGCTCATCGGGGAGCCGGACTCCATTTTGGACGAAGCCGAGCGATTTGTCGCAGCGGGCTACCGGACGCTCAAGCTGAAGGTTGGTCGCAGCGGGTTGGAGGAAGAGGTCGCCCTCGTCCGCACCCTCAATGAACGACACCCCGACGTGGCGCTTCGACTCGACGCCAATCAGGAGTGGACGATGGACGAAGCAATGCACTTCGCCGAGGGCATCAAGGGCTGCACGCTCGACTACATCGAGGAGCCACTTCACAATCCCGATGACTTGTCCGTGCTGTGGTTCGACACGCAGTTGCCCATTGCCCTCGACGAGTCGCTGCTGGGGACCGACCCGGCAGGGCTGCAAGGCAAAGGGTGGGCGAAAGCCGCTGTGCTCAAGCCGACCCTCCTCGGCGGCGTGGCGCGCGTGCTCCGCTTTGCCAGACAAGCTCGATTACTCAGCATCCGACCTGTCCTCAGTGGAGCCTTCGAGAGCGGCGTTGCGATGCGGGGGCACGTCGCCCTCGCCGCTGCCACCGGCGGTGCTCCCGCTGGACTTGACCCGTACAACCGCCTCGCCGCTGACGTGCTCACCCCTCGTCTCCCACTCGACCGACCGAGCATCGATATACCGACGTTCTTTCGCTCGGAGCACGAGGTCGTGATCCCAGAGCCATCGTGATGGACTCGATCCCTGATCCTATCCACACAGCCGCCACCTCTTGGCCCGACGCGCCTGCTATCATCGCACCTGAGGGCACGGTGACGTTTGCCGACCTCGACCGCCGTGTCTCGACCACAGCCAACCGACTCCGAACACACGGCGTCACGCCCAAGGCACGACTTGCCATTTATCAACCGGCTTCAGTTGACACGATCATCGCCATCTTCGCGGCGCTGCGTTTAGGTGTTGCGGTGTGCCCAATCAGTACGCGGCACCCGAGCGCTGCGGTGCTGGGCTTGCTGCCCCAGATCGGCCCAGACCTATTGATCATCACCCGGAGCAACCTAGGCGACAGCGTAGACACCCTCGACCTCGATACGTCTGCGGATGGATCAAGCAGGGCCAGCCTCACTGCATGGTCGCTTATGAAACCGACCACCTTGGTCTTCACCTCCGGCAGCACAGGCGGTCCGAAGCTCGCCCTCCACCGCCTCGGCAACTACGTGGCGAGTGCTCATGGCTCCATCGACTTCTTCGATCTGCAACCAGGCGACCGCTGGCTGCTCAGTCTGCCGCTCTACCATGTCGGCGGCCTTGCAGTTCTGTTCCGCTGCGTTCTGTCGGGAGCCGCCATTGTCCTGCCGAAGCATGGAGCATCACTCGAAGCAGTTGTTGCAGAGCACGACGTCACGCACGCCTCGCTCGTAGCCACGCAGTTGCTCCGCGTCCTACGGGATGGCGAGACAGAGGCCCTCGCTGGCATGAAGGCCCTCCTCCTCGGTGGCAGCGCAATCCCGACGGGACTGCTCACCGAGGCGCACGCGCTCGGCCTCCCGGTCCACACGTCCTACGGTATGACCGAGATGACCTCGACCGTCACGGCCACCCCGTCCGCTGCTTCACGCGACGCCCTCTCAACGTCAGGTGTCGTCCTCCCAAATCGAGAGGTGCAAATCACTGACGATGGTGAGGTTCTGGTGCGCGGTGCGACACTCTTCGCAGGGTATGTAGATGGCAAGCACGTCATCTCACCTATTGACGCAGAGGGCTGGTTTCACACGGGTGACCTCGGCGAGTGGATCGAAGTGGACGGGCACCCGATGCTGCGTGTGACGGGGCGCAAAGACAACCTGTTTATCTCCGGAGGAGAGAACGTGCAGCCCGAAGAGATAGAGGCCGCACTCGGGCGAATCGAGGGTGTTCGACAGGCCATCATCGTGCCGGTCCCCGATGAGGAGTTTGGGCAGCGCCCGGTCGCGTTTGTGGACGCTGGGGCGTGGCAGCCGGAGGCGTGGCGCTCGGCGCTCGGCGTGAGCCTCGCCCGGTTCAAGATTCCCGCCGCGTTCTATCCGTGGCCCGAGGACGCACAGGCTGGGATCAAGGTCAGCAGAGCCGCTTTACGAGCGCGCGCCGAAAACGAGCGGTCGGCCTAGCCTGCCACATCGAGCGACCACTGTCGGTAGTTCTCCGTCACGGTCATCGTGCCGCTGGGGAAATGCACGACCTGCTCCCGCCGTACCGGAAGCCCGGTCTTTGTGTCGAGCCAGAGCGTGGCGTTGCCTGCCTCGGTGCCGCTGACGCGGATAGCAAAGTGGAGCGCCTGCGTGACACGTCCGTCGATGGTGCGGCGTGCGCCCCACGCCGCGTCGTGTGTCGTCACCCACTCGGCGACGCCGCCCTCGGCGTGGTCTGGCGGCGTGGCGGAAGTCAGACGGGCGAGGTTGTGGAGTAGCCCCATCCGCGTCATACCAACCACGAGCGCCGCACGCAAGGCAGGCGGCGTCTCAGCCTGAAAGACAACCGAGTCGGCGTGCATCCCGCGTAGCCCCTCTTCGTCATTGGCAAGTACAAGCCGCTGCGGCGCGGGGCCGAACGACCCATTGGCGATAAGAATCACCCGGTCCTGCACCCCGAGACTGAACGTCCCGACGAGCGTGGACGGAAAGGCACCGACTGAGGCGACGGTGTGATCCACGCGCAGCGTTGGCGCATTGAGGAGCCTAGCTTCGAGGGCCGGGAGCACGGCATCGGCCTCCGTCGGCCACGGAGGCTGAGAGGATGCGCAACCCGCGAGCCACAGCGCGAGGATGACGAGGAGCACAGCCCTCATGCTTCCTGCTTGGCGTAGGCGTCGAGGAACCGGATCGAGGCTTCGATGCCTTGGTGGAAGCGGTCGAGGCCGAAGCGCTCGTTCGGGCTGTGGATCGAGTCGGAGTCGAGACCGAAGCCCATCAGCACGGTATCGAGGCCGAGGATCTTTTTGAAGTCGGCAACGACGGGGATCGAGCCGCCCTCGCGCGTGAAGTGGGGTCGCTGCCCGAAGACACCTTCGAGTGCATCGGCGGCGGCCTGCATCGCCGGAGCGGATGTGTCGACGATGGCACCGTGGCCGCCGTGGAGGTCGCGGAAGTCGAGCGTCATCGTGTCGGGGACGTGCTGCTCGAAGTGACGACGCAGCTTCGCGGTGATCTCCTCCGGCCCTTGGTCCGGGACGAGGCGGCAGGAAATCTTGGCCGTCGCCTTCGACGGGAGCACAGTCTTCGCGCCCTTGCCGGTATACCCGCCCCAGATGCCGTTGACGTCGAGCGTCGGGCGACCGGAGGTGCCTTCGAGCGCGGTGTAGCCCGCCTCGCTCTTGGTCGCCTTGACGCCAGCCTCTTCCATCCACGCTTCGAGGTCGAACGGCAGCGCCTTGTACGCCTCGCGCTCCTCGTCGGTGAGGTCGCGGACGTTGTCGTAGAAGCCCTCGACGGTGATGTGGTGGTTCTCGTCGTGGAGATCGGCGATCATCCGGGCGAGCGCGTTGATTGGGTTCTCCACGCCGCCACCATAGACACCAGAGTGGAGGTCTTTGCTTGGCCCGGTCAACTCAACCTCGACGTAGGCCAGCCCGCGCAGCCCGTAGGCGATGCTCGGCACGCCGGGGGCGAAAAGCGACGTGTCGGAGACTAGCACCACGTCGGCGGCGAGGAGGTCTTTGTTGTTTTCGATGAACGGCGCGAGGTGGACGCTCCCGCTCTCCTCCTCGCCCTCAATCATCATCTTTAGGTTGACCGGCAAGTCGGTGCCGCTCTGGAGGTACGCCTCGACCGATTTGACATGCATAAAGGCCTGCCCCTTGTCGTCCGCCGAGCCACGGGCGATGATGTCGCCGTCTTTGATGACCGGCTCGAACGGTGGCGAGTGCCACAAGTCCAGCGGGTCCGGCGGCTGCACGTCGTAGTGCCCGTAGACGAGAACCGTCGGCTTGTCATCACCGATGTAATGCTCGGCGTAAACAATCGGGTGTCCGCCGGTCTCCATCACCTCCACCTTCTGGACCCCGATGCGCCGGAGATCGTCGGCGAGCCAGTCGGCAGCGCGGCGGGTATCGGCGTTGTACTCGGGATCGGTAGAAATCGAGGGGATGCGGAGCCAGTCGGAGAGTTGGTCGACGAACGTGTCGGCGTGGGACTGGGCGTAAGCGAGGGCGTCGTTCATGATAGGCGGGCGTTAAGAGCTAGGCTTGCGAGCGTGCAAAATAAGACGAGGCGATCCGGCAGTGTAGGCATGACCGTCGTAGTCACCAAAAGTGTCTATGAGGTCCAGACCAGCAGCCGCATACATCCGCTCGAAATCAGCGGCATCGTGGAGTCGGACGGACTCGGAAAAGGTATACGTGTCGCCATTGCGATGCAGAATGATCTGCTTCTTGACCCGGCGACCGGTCGGTTCGTCCTCGATCCGGCGACGCTGCACGATGCGGACCGTCCCATCGGGACCTTCGACCTCCCGCTCGTCCTCTGGGACGATATGCTCTGCGAGGTAGGATGCGTTCAGAAAATCTTGGACGAACCAGCCCCCCGGTTCGAGGGCGCGTTCGATTCCATCGATCACGCGCTGGTGGTCGGCCTCCTCATCGAAGTAGCCAAACGACGTGAAGAGGTTAACGGCCCCGTCGAACTCGGACGTAAAGGGGAGCGCCCGCATGTCGGCCTGCTGGAAAGTGACGGACAGACCCTCGCGCTCGGCTCGCCGCCGCGCCGAGCGGAGCGCGTTCTCGGACAGATCGACACCCGTAACGTCGTAGCCGCGCCCCGCAAGGATGCGCGAGTGCCGCCCCCGACCGCAGGCCACGTCGAGCACACGGACACCCGGCGCGGGCCGCACCGTCCGCTCGATCAGATCGGCGAGACGACGAGCCTCCGAGAGGTCACGCTGATCGTAGACCAGTTCATAGGCGTCGGAGTCGAACCAGTCTTCGTACCAAGGCATGGAGGAGCGGGCAGATCAGCGAATGATGAGAGCAGCGTATCCTACGCACGACCGATCTATTGTGCCCCACTCTTCTCCTCTTGCCTCATGGCCTCGTCTCGACTCCACGATACGAACAGCATCGACAACGCGACGGCATTCGTCATCCTCCGCACCACACGACTGCTTCGGCTATTCTTCCTGCGCCACTTTCAGGCCGAGGGCGTCGACATATCGCCCGAGCAGTGGGCCATCCTGTTCCGTCTCCATGAGCAAGCCCCTCTCGCCCAAACCGACCTCGCCGACCGCACCCTCAACGACCGGGCGAACATCACGCGGCTCGTCCAAGGGCTTGAACGGAAAGGGTGGGTTCAGCGCACCCCCGACCCGGAGGACGGACGCCGAGTTCTCGCCACGTTGACCGCTGACGGCACGGCGCTCATGGAACGGCTCCTCCCCTTCGCTGTCGGGTTGCGGGAACAGGCGTTTCGCGGTTTCTCCGAGACAGAGATGGACACCTTGCACAGCTTGCTACTCCGGTTGGCAGAGCAATTAGAAGAGGATGCCTAAAATATTTTTGTTGCCTGAGCAACTAATTGATGTATATTGTTGCCTCATCAACAAAAAAAAACAAAATCGATGCCTCTCTTCCTCCTTGCGCTTGCCCTCACGACGGGCACCTCGCCATCAGCCGTTTCTGCCTCCAGTCCCGACCTCAACGCCATCACTGCTCTGCTAGAGCAGTACAACCGAGGAACCGAAACACGTAACGTGGACCTGTTCGACGGAATCCTTCACCCCGAAGCACGCCAGTTCGTGGCAGGGCCTCAGTTTATGATGATCGACACGCCTACGTTTCTCCAGCTCTTAGGCGACGGTACTATCGGCGGTGTCGAGCGCGAGGTCGTCACTCACGGTGTGGAGATCGACGGACTACTCGCCACGGCGCATGTCACCTTCGAGGGTGAGGCAGCGGTGTTCGACAACTACGTCTCCCTCCTGAAGCTCGATGGCGCGTGGCAGATCGTGAGTATCGCCATCGAGATGACGCCCCGTGCTCAGGGCGACGGGTAGCGCTATGCCGACGCTGACTCCGTCGTGAATGGGGCGAGCGCCTCGTCCACGGAGCGTGTGCCATCGAACCAACCGAGAATCCGCCCAATGACCTCGTCAAGGAGGGCGTCGGGACAGGACGCCCCCGCCGTCAGCACGATCTCGATGGGCCGATCGGCGGCAGTCACCCACGGAAACCAGTCGGGCGTCGCCTTGACTGTGTGCGTGTGGAGGTCGAAATGATGGATCGACTCGCGCTCGACCTCCTCCGCGCCGGAGACGAAGTAGGTCGGCATGTGCGCCTCGCACAGTTCGACGAGGTGGCTCGTGTTGGACGAGTTGTACCCGCCGACGACGATAGCGAGATCGGCCCCGGCCTCGATGAGCGTGTAGGTCGCGTCTTGGTTTTCCTTCGTCGCGTAGCAGAGCGTGTCCGACGTGTCAGCGAAGTGCTCGGCGACGGTATCCTCGCCGGAGCGTGCAATGACAGCTTCGCGGAGCAGGTCGGCGATAGCCTGCGTCTCGGTCGCTAGCATGGTGGTCTGGTTGACGACCCCGATACGTTGGAGGTCACGGTCTGGGTCGAAACCCTCGGTGGCGCGGTCGCCGAAGCGCTCGAAGAAGAAGTCTGGGCCTTGCTCACCCCGGATCACCGCGGCGAGGTCATCGGCCTCCTCAATGTCGCGGACGACGACGACGGGGGCACCGGCCTTCGCGTGCGAGATCGTGGCCCGCGTCTCCTCGTGATAGCGCTTGCCGTGGACGATGATCGTGTAGTCCTTCCGCCCGATCTGCTCGCTCCGCTTCCAGACCTTCTCGACGAACGGACACGTCGTGTTGTACGCCTCGGTCGAGACGCCGCGCGCTTGAAGGTCGGCCTCAATCTCACGGGTCGTGCCGAAGGCGGGAATAATGACGAGATCGTCCGGCCCGAGGGCGTCGAAGGGAATAAGCTGCTCGCCCGACGTGGTGCGGAGGAACCGGATGCCGCGCGCTTCGAGGTCCGCGTTGACGTGCGGGTTGTGGATCATCTCGGAGAGCAGAAAGACGCGCCCCGACGCCGCCTTGTCGGGGTGCTCGGCGAGGGCACGATAGGCGATCTCGATGGCATTCTCGACGCCGTAGCAGAACCCGAAGTGGCGAGCAATCTTGAACCGTACCGGCCCAAAGTCGAGCACGCTTGGGGCGAGGTCGCGCTTGCGCGGGTCCGCCTCGCGGCGCGCCGCTTTGACGGTCGAGATGATGGGACTCTGGTAGAAATCAGGAACATCGAACTGGCGCATGAGGGCGACTCCGGTCGGAAGGGACGGCGATGATACGTGGAGGCCGAGCGCCGGTTCATGAAAGGAATGTGACGGAATAGGCCTGCCGAGCGGTGCTTGTGTGGTACGCTGATGCGGCGCGGTGAATTAAGAAATGCCCGAGGTGTTCGATGTTGGAACCGCACCGCATGGCACTCGGTTTTTGCGCTTTCGGCCCATGTCCAAGGTATGGTGCCGACCACTTCTTGCTCGCCCCTCTGCCCTCCCGCACCAGCCACCACCATGATGTCTTTTGTGACAATCCGCCACACCCTTGGCCTATGCACGGCCCTCGTTCTCCTCTTTGCCCCCGCTCAAGCCCAGCAGGCCACCACGGGCGGGAATGCCCGCGTGCAGATCATCCACAACGCGGCGGACCCTGCGGCCAATCTCGTTGACATCGAGATCGCCGACGGCGGAACAACCGTCTCGACGTTCGACGATGTGGCGTTCCGCTCGGCGACCGCGTTCTTCGACCTCGCCCCCGGCACCTACGATGTCACCGTCACCGATGAATCCGACCCCGGCATTGTCATCATTGACCAAAGCGTGACCGTCGCCGATGGCGGTGCGTATCAACTCATCGCTAATGGCGTAGGCGACCCCGGTCAGTTCCAGGCCAACCCCAACGGCGAAGACATTTCGGCCACGCTCCTTGTAAACGAGATGGCCCGCGAGACGGCAGACGAGCCAGAGGAGATTCGCTTCAACATCGTACACGGCGCGACGGACACGCCCCGCTTCGACCTCTTTGCGAATGAGTCGCAACTGGCGAATGACCTGACCTACGGCGTCGTCACGGCCTATGCGGGCGTTCCTGCCGGTGAGTACGCCGTCCAAGTGACGAACACCGCCGGCACGATTGCCTTCGCGTCCTTCCTTGCCGACTTCAGCGGATTGGGCGGACAGGCCTTCTCGCTCGCGGTATCGGGCTTCCTCACACCCGGCAACGAGGATGACACGAATGGTACCCCGCCAAGCTTTGGCCTCCTCGCCGTGCTGCCCGATGGCACGACCTTCCTGCTCCCCGCGCTCCTTGACGCCGACAACATCGTCGAGGCCCGCAACGCTCCCCTCGGCACCATCGTCACGGTTGAGGGCACCGTAACGCGAGCGATGGGCGACTTCACCCGCATCCAGGACGAGACCGGCGGCCTCACCATCCGCCAGACCTCCGGCCCGTTCATGGAGGACGTGAACGACGGAACGATCACGCCCGGCACCATCCTCCGCGTCACGGGAGCCACCAGTGAGTTCGCCAACCTGCTCCAGATCAACGGCGGGGTGGAGACCGAGGACGACTACGAAATCCTCGGCACCGAGGCACTTCCCGATCCGCAGCTCGTGACGCTTGCGGAGCTTAGTACCAACGGCGAAGCCTACGAGAGCGAACTCGTCCAACTCGTAGACCTGTCCATCGAGCCGGACGGCGACACGGATTTTCAGCAGGCCACGACCTACGACATCTCGGACGCCACACTCTCCGATGGCTCGGTCACGCTCCGCGTGTCGAATGCCGATGACACCGAACTCGATGGCACGCCGATTCCGCTCGCCCCGTTCGACTATACCGGCGTCGTTGGCCAGTTCGACTTCGACGACCCCACTGTGGGTTACCAGATTCTCCCGATTCAGGAGACCGACATCGAGACCGGCGATGGAATGCTAACCATGCTTCAGATCATCCACAACGCGCCCGACCCGGCCTTCACGGAAGTCGATATCTACGTCAACGGCGGGCTGCTTGAAGATGACTTCGCCTTCCGCACAGCCACGGCCTTCTTCGATGTAGCCGCGGGCGTGGAGCTAGAGATCGCCGTGGCCCCCGGCACCTCGGGGAGCGCAGAGGACGCCGTCTTTACCGAGACCTACACCCTCAACCCGAAGATGAACTACCAACTCATCGCCACAGGCGTGGGCGAGGGCAGCTTCGAGGTGAACCCGGATGGCAATGACATTGCCTTCACGCTTCTCGTCAACCCCGATGCGTTCCTTGAGTCGGACACGGATGACACCAACTCAGACCTCAACTTCGTCCACGGCGCTACCGATGCCCCCGCCGTGGACGTGCGGACTGGCGTGACGCAGGATATCATCCTCTTCGACGATGTGGCCTACGGCGCGTTGGCTGGCTACCAGCCGTTCTCACCGGAGCCGCAGACGCTGGAAGTCACCACCGCCGACGGCGTCACGAGCGTGGCGATGTTCAGCGTGGACCTCACGGGGCGGATCGACGAGGCCGGGACGATCCTCGCCTCGGGCTTCCTCACGCCGGACAACGAGGACGCGACCAACGGCACCCCGCCGAGCTTCGGCCTCCTCGTCGTCTTCGCCGACGGCTCCGAGACCTTCGTTGAGCCGATGTCGGTCTCAAATGAGGACGGCACAGCACTGCCGACGACCTTCACGCTTCGGGGCACCTATCCCAACCCGCTTGCCACCAGCACCACCGTGCGCTATGACCTCCCCACCGACGCCGAGGTCGGGCTAGAAGTCTACGATGTGCTCGGCCGCCGCGTGCTAACGCTGGAGCCGCAACTCGTCACCGCCGGGGCTAACCGGACGCTGACGGTAGACGCCGCGTTGCCTTCGGGGACGTACCTCTACCGGGTGACGGCAGAGACGGCGACCGAGATGCTCACCGAGACGGGCCGGATGACCATCGTGCGCTAGGTACGAAAGCTGCGGAACGTGGGACGAGGCGCGGGGGCGACGGAGTGCGTCCCCGCGCTTTTCGTTCGGGCTAACCCTCGTTATCGTCGTCAGGGCATAATCACGGGGTACTGTGCGTGGTACATACGTTGTATGCCATATATTGTCTGACCCCTATCCGCACCCAAGCCATAGCTTTATCTATTCTTATGCCGAGAGAAAAAGGCGTCATCCGGATCGACTCCGATTCGACACACGGATGGCAGGTTCGCGTCTATCGACACGGAAAGACCTATTCCAAACTCTTTAGCGACCGCAAGTGCGGCGGCACGGAGGAAGCCTTCCAAGAGGCCGTCGCCTACCGGGAGGAGTTACAGGCGGAAGTGGATGCCATGCCGGAGAGCGAGCCTAAGCGCCGCCTCATCCGCCATAACAAGAACAACGCAACGGGCGTTCTCGGGGTCTCCCGCACATTCAAGCGCGACCGTCACGGCCACCGCCACGAGGTCTACGCTGTCTCATGGAATCCAGCACCGGGCGAGGCGCGCGGCACCTCGTTCTCCATCCGCAAGTACGGCGAGGAGACGGCCTTCAAGATGGCCTGCAAGCTGCGCTTCCAGAAGATGAAGGAGATCTACGAGGACCGCTACCCGCTGACCTCGTACCTCGAACTGTACGAACAGGGCAAAGGGCACCTCGGCAAGAGCGCTGGAACGAAGACCTCGAAGAAGAGCACGCGCAAGAAAGCAAAAGCCTGAGCACAGCGTACCGCGCTTAGTGGACCTCCCAGTCCACGATTCCGTGCAACTTCTCCGGCACGTCGTTCTCAAAGCTGCGGTCCAGCGCTTCGCGGTCGAACCCGTTCGGCACCCGGAAGATGAACGATATGGTCTTCTTGGTGTGATTGCGACTCTGGCGGATCACCCGTCCGTTCCCCTGCTCGATCAGCGCACGGTAGGCGGCTGACGCTTCTTCCAAGTTGCTGCTGGAAATGTTCTTCACGTCGAGCTGGCAGGTGACGGTGCGCTCCATCAAGAAGATGAGCACGAACCCGAAGGCTGTCGTGAGCACGCCGAGGTGCGGGAGACCAAGCCCGCATGAAAGCCCGATGAGCGCGACCAGAATCAGGCGTCCCGTGTCCGCCGTGGACGGCAGTGTCGTGCGGAACCGAAACAGCCCGCCGATGCCAAACACGACGAACCCGACGACGATGCCGTACTGCACTACCATCAACCCGATGACTGCTCCGACGACCGCATAAGTGATGTACACTTTGGGGGCCTCCGCCTCATCGAGCGTATCTACGCGCTGCACCGTGCGGGGATGGTAGGCAATGAGAGACCCTAGGAAGGTCGCTAGGACCAGCACGAGGACGGCGTGGCCGAGAAAGCGATAGTCTGAAAAGCCCTCCCACCCGACGCTCTCGATGATCTGGTAGGAGTCGCTGTCGAGCAGATCCTGTGCACTCGCCGGTGAGGCCAGAAGAAGCAGGACCAAACTGGAGAAGAGCGTTGCGAGAGTAAGAAAACGGTGCATCAGCATAAGGTGTTTGACGAAGGTCTCCGGGACCACGCACTCCACGACGTAGGCCACACACCCTAAGCTAACCCCGCATCCGGTCTCTGACCGCACGGCTCACGTATTCGAGCGTTCTAAACGGCCAGACCGACGATCGTCTTGCCCGCACCGGAGACGCCCAGCAGGATGACAACCGTCGCGTGCTCACGCTTCGTCGTCAGACCGGGTAGGCGATGCAGCGCCGTCACCGGACTTGGGCGGTGCCAACTGCGGCGGTTCGCCCGACGTACCCCCTCCGGTGAGGCGCTTGGCGAGCGCGTTGAGGTCCACGCCCGCTACGTTGCCGAGCATCTCGTTCGAGGAGGCCATCAGTTCGGTGACGTAGCCAGCAACGCGGCCTGCACCCTGCCCGCCGCCCGTGTCCACGACGGAAATCTTGTCGATCTTCCCGATGGGTTCGGCGACGCGCCCGGCGAACTCGGGGAGCATCTTGGCGATGATGTCGAGCACGGCAGCCTCGCCGTACTTCTCGAACGCCTCGGCGAGTTTCTCCTTCGCTTCGGCTTCGGCAAGACCTTTGGCGCGGATGACCTCAGCTTCGGCAGAACCTTCGGCGCGGGTCCCTTCGGCACGGGCCTTGGCCTCGGCTTCGATGGCGAACTGCTGGGCCTCAGCCTCGCGGATGCGCTGGCTCTTCGACGCCTCGGCGGCTTGCTCGACGCGGTAGCGCTCGGCGTCGGCTTTCTTCTTGACCTCGGCATCGTACTCCCGCTCGCGGCGCTCGATCTCCAACTGTTCGAGGTCCACCTCGCGCTGCTTGCGCACGAGTTCGACCTGCATCTGCTCCTCGACCACCTGCCGCTGGCTAGACGCCTCCTGCACGGCATAGGCGAGGTCAGCGGCGGCCTTCGCGGTGTCCTGCTCCTGCTTAAACGCCGCGACTTTTAGCTCCTTGTCCTTCGTCGCCTCCGCCACGTTGGTGTCGCGGATGAGTTCGGCTTTCTGCGCGTTCTCATCGGCTTCCGCTTTTTTGATACGGGAGTCGCGCATGGCCTCGGCCTCGGCAATGTCGGCGTCGCGCTTCACGGCAGCGATGCGCGGGCGACCGAGCGCTTCGAGATAGCCGTTCTTGTCGCGGACATCCTTGATCGTGAACGAGACGATCTGGAGGCCCATCTTCTTCAGATCGCGGGCCGCGACCTCCTGCACTTCCTGCGCGAACTTGTCGCGGTTGCGATAGACCTCCTCGACCGTCAACGTCCCGAGGATGGCGCGGAGGTGCCCTTCAAGCACTTCGCGGGCTTCGGCTTGGAGGGCTTCGTCGGGCTTGCCGAGAAACTGCTCCGCCGCCGTCGCCACATCTTCGACCGACGAGCCGACCTTGATGACTGCCACGCCGTCCGTCATCACCGGGACACCCTGCGCGGTGTACACCTCCGGCGTCATCACATCGAGCTTGTGGGAAAGCAGCGAGAGTTGCTCGCGTTGCTGGACGATGGGCATGATGAACGCCCCGCCGCCGCGCACGATCTTGACCTTGCGCCCCGACTCATCGGTGAGGACGTTCTTACCGCCCATCGCCGAGCCGGTGATGATCATGGCCTCGTCCGGACTGACGGTCTTGTACCGCGAGGCCAAGATCATGACGAGCAGGACAAGGACGACGATCGGAATAATGATCGCTAGCAGGGTCGGGTCGAGGAATTCCATAGCCGGGTCCAGTTGAGTGAGCAGGATGATACAGAAGAACTAGGCAGAGCGAAGACGGGTCGGCGTGTCGGGAACGGGGGTGCCGTCCACCGGCGTCAACTCGTCGAACGGCGTCACGAAGAGATCGCCGTCGCGGACTTCGACAACCACGACGCGGGTACCGCGCGCGATCTCGGTGCCGCCGAATGAGCCAGCGGTTTGGAAGGTATTGCTCGCGCCCATCTTGACGAGCACCTCGCCGAAGCCCTTCGCCGGGATCGCCGTGATGACCTCGCCGAGCTTGCCGTGGTACTCGCGCATCGAGAAGCCGGTCGAGTTCTCGCTCCGCTTCATCGGCTTGACGTAGACAAAGTGCATCGCCACAGCGAGGCCGAGACCGATCAAGCCAGCGATGGCAGCTGCCGTACCCGTACCGAGGGCTGTCATTTCTTCGAGGAGCACGCCCGCGCCGCCGAAGACCGTCAGTCCACCGACGAACGAGAGCGGATCGAGAAACTCACCGAGGCCGTCTAGCTCCAGCCCGTCGAGCACGCCGTCGAGGAGATCGCCAAAGAGCAGGGTGAGGACGGTAAAAACAAGTCCTCCAAACAGGCAAATCCAATACACATCGGTCATGGCGCACCTCCCGCAGCTTGATGGAAGATGATATAGCGGGGGATACGCGAGTGCAAGGCAGCCGGTTACGACGGGCGGCCTCCTCACAACCGCCTTCGCAGAGGCTTCACGACCGCTCGTAGAATGGATTTGTCTCCGGGGTGACCTTGCCGCGGTACATGGCGCTCATCCGGACGTAGTGCGCGGCGTTGGCCCGGATCGTCTCAACCTCGTCGTCGGTAAGCGAGCGCACCACCTTCGCCGGGCTACCGAGGACGAGCGAGCGCGGCGGGACGATGGTATTGCCCGTCACAAGCGCTCCAGCCCCAACGAGGCTGCCCTCGCCGATCACGGCTCCGTCGAGTACGACCGCTGCCATCCCGATCAAGCAGTCGTCCTCAATAGTGCAGCCGTGGACGACCGCATTGTGTCCGATGGTGACGCGCTCTTGGATGTGGCACGGGTGGGTGCCGCGGCTCACGTGCACGGTGGCGTTGTCCTGCACGTTTGACTCAGCCCCGATCTCGATCCAGTGGACATCCCCCCGGAGTGAGGCGCCGAACCATATGCTCGCGTCGTGCCCGAGGGTCACGTCCCCGATGACCACTGCCGTGGGCGCGATGTAATTCGAGTGGTCCAAAGAGGGGGAGCGCCCGAGGAAGGAGTCAGTCATCACAGAGGAGTCGCTGAGGTGAAGGGCCTTTATGGCTTGCCGAAATCCGGGCCGAGTCTGAGCCGGGCCCGCTCGAAGGCTAGGAAGACGTGCAGAAGGTAACGGCTCCGCCAGATTTCCGGCTCGCCGCTGGCTTCCCATCGCCAGAGCGTGTTCGCCGAGACCCCGATGCGCTCGGGGCAGGCGGGGAGCTCCTCACCGTTGTGCCACCGAAGCCAGACGAGGAGTTCGGAATCTCCTGTCAGTTCGGGGTAGGGGTCGTAGCCTAGGAAGCGGAGGATCTGGGGGCCG
Source organism: Rhodothermales bacterium (assembly GCA_028284265.1). Classification (GTDB taxonomy): domain Bacteria; phylum Bacteroidota; class Rhodothermia; order Rhodothermales; family JANQRZ01; genus JANQRZ01. Next base: position 10,281 of record JANQRZ010000001.1, on the reverse strand, counting down.
AATGTTGCCGCGGGTTCGACGCCGTGCTTCTCCCAGTGAAGAATCGTTGTTCGGTCCACACCGAGTTCTTCGGCAGCCTCCGGCTGGGAGAGGCCGAGGTACATCCGACGCCACTTCAGGTGCTCTCCGAGGGTACTTGGGTGCCGGGGGTAGTCAAGGTGCAGACGGTCGACCTGGAGGCGGACATCACAAAAAGGGAATGCACAGGTGTGTGATCGGCCGGGGCATGACGGTTGGGCACGACGCGGTCGTACTCGACGGGGCGGTGATCGGCGCGGGCAGCCTCATCGGCGCCGGCGCGCTGGTGACGATGAACACTATCGTCCCGCCCCGCTCGCTCGTCCTCGGCAGCCCAGCGAAGGTGGTGCGTTCACTGCGCGATGAGGAGGTGGAGGCAAACCGAGCCAACGCGGCACACTACGTTCGCATGAGCGCGATGTACCGCGGCAAGGTCACCCCGGAGATCAATCCATTCTACCCTGCGAGGTGAGATAGACCTACCCAAGGACGAAGACCGCCAGCATTCTTATGCTGACAGGGACGGGAGAGCACATGGGCGAGTAAGGGCGGCAGGCACCACGGCCCGCTCCATTGCCGAGGCGAACGAGGTAGAGTAGCAGGCACCGGATCGGGGCACCTCAGTTCCGACCTGCAAACGCCATCACGGCACCTCGACGCCGAGGGGTGCGGAGAGATCGCGCCTGTGGACTAGCGCCAGTTCATCCGGCGTTTCAGCTCCCCACTGCCCTGTCCTCGATCTACGCGGCGAACGACGCGGAACCCTGTGACCGAGGAGCGGCTAGCCAAGCGTCGCAGCCCGCGACACCAACAGGCGTATTGGGGATAGACACCGATGGTCCCTCAACTGCTCCTGCCGCTTGCGCCCGCAGGTGTCGACTCCCGCCAGGCACTCAAATAGCCCACCAGGTGTGGCTTCAGCTCGGCTTCCCGCTTCGCTTGGCGCTGCTTGCAGCGGGCCTGCTCGTCCAGCTTCAGCCGCATCACGTCGTTGCGCATCTCGTCGAGCGTAGCCGCCTGGTCGGGCGCTGAGATCGCGTCGAGAAGGAGGCGCGTCGTGTCGAGTGCCCGGTGCGTATCGTCGCTGGAGAACGCCTTGTTGTGGTTTGTGGTGCGAGTGGTCGTTCCGCACATCGCGAAACTCGCTGATCCACGACCGCTCGCTATGACCGAGGGTATTCCAGAACACCGGCTTCCAGTGCTCGCGTATCACGCGGAGAAGGGTCTGCGGATCTTTCCAGTTTGGGTCCTCGGATGGAAGTTGGCCGTGGCTTGGGCCGCTCCACTCTACCCCGTACGCCGACCCCACCTCCCGCTCGAAGAACGGTCGGAGCCCTTCTAAGAGAGCGATGCAGCCGCGGTCGATGCGGTCGCGATTACTGAGTGCCATGCGGTCGCGTCGCCGATAGATAATGAGTGAGGTCGGGCGGTGGAAGCAGCTCGCCCAAGTCGTTCGTGAAGGCGGCCACATCCTCGCGCGTCAGGGCCCGGTCCGCCACGGTCCGTGCGTGTTCAAGAACCGCCAGCGCCCCCTCCGCGTCGGCGTCGGCGAAAAGCTCCGCTACGATCTCACGCGCCTCGATCACAACCTCATCGTCGAGGTACCGATTACGCAGCGCCCCGGCCTGCTGGAAGTCCTTGGCCGTCATCATCGCGACGATCCGGTACAGGTCGTAGGCGTGGTACCGACCGTACCCCTTCACTTCGTCCTCTCGCCGATCGCGGTATGCGAACAGCTTCAGGAGCAAGAATGAGAATGGATGTGGGACGAGCACCTCGACGCCGCTACCTCCCAGGGAGAGAACTAGGGTGTGTTCCTCGATGGTGAAGGCCTCTTCGGTCGTGTGGGCCTGAACGATCGGTGCGCTCTTGTCTCGCTTCTTCGGACGAACTCGCCGCGAGTCGACCTTGACCTTCGCCCGCAGCTCGGTCCCCGGCCGAGGAGGAGGCGCTAGGAGGTCCACCTTCAAGCTGGTCTCTCGCCCCCCAACCGTCACGGGACGCGCGAATTGATAGTATTCCGCTCCTTCGACAACCTCGAAGCCGTGATCCGCAAGCACGGTCCCGAGCATCGCCATCTTCTCGGCGTCGGCGACGAGTTCGACGGTCAGGAACACGTCGAGGTCGTTCGTGGAGCGCGCCGTCGGGATCGGGCGTAGCGTTGGCACCCCACTGTCTTCCACATGCTGTTGGCGGAGAAGCAGACCGTACCCGCCCCCTATGATGACCCGGATGCCACGCGGCTTTAGCGCCGCCGCCAGTCGCTGAAGCTCGTCGCCGAGCAAGTCGAGGATCGTCATAGCCATACTCCGACCACGGCTCGCGGATCGTTGATGAGCGCGATCATCCACACGACGATCAACGTGATCCCAACCGTCATCGGAATTATCTGGATGTTCGTCATGATGTACCAGCGTTTGCGAGGAGACGCTCCCGCAGGGCGGCTGCGATCTCCTTCTCGCGCTTGCCACCCTGCATCAGTTGTAGGTAAACCTCCAGAGGCGGCGCCCAACGGAAACTGTCGGCCTCCACCGGGTCGAAGAAGACCCCCGGATCATCCACCGCTCGGACGACGAGATTCGCAAAGCGTGGAGCATACTCTAAACCAAGGGCCTCGCGAAGGTCTGTCCCAACGCTCGGCTCAACATACACCTCCAGACGCTCACGCGCCTGAGGAGCGATGACGTATCGCTGCGGGTCGAACCCCACGATCCGCGCACCAACTGCATCCGCTAATGCGCTCAATCGTTTGTACAGGTCCGGAGCTAGCTCGGCCTTAGCCTCCAACATCGCAGAGGCCTCTGGCGTCTGATATCCCTCTACGAGTGCGTCCAGCAGCTTCTTCGGCTGGAGCAACCGGACTCCCTCGCTCGTTCCCTTGCGCTCCTTCCGAATGATGAGGTCGTCCGCGAGCGCACCGACCACCTTCGCAACCTGGCTGTAGCTGAGCGACCCGCCACGCCGCTCGACCTCCTCCTGCACCTCGCCGATCGTCCCGTACTCGGGGCGGTTCAGCAGCGCTCGGCCCACCAGCGCGCTCTTGCCCTGGTAGGGAGACTTCGAAGTCCGCTGGGAGGGGAACCGGTTCGGGAAGCCTCGCTGGAACAGCCGCCAGCGGCCCGGCACCTCCACGGCCGCGTTCCCGCAGAGGTCCATCCCGCTCACGCCCTCGCGCTGCAGGAAGGCGAGCGCGTCGTCGTTCAGGTAGGGGACAACGAGGAGGGGCCACCCGCCCCCTGCTTCTGAGCGCTCCCGGATCTGCCACACGGCGTTCCGGAGATCGCGCAGCACCCGCGCCTGACGGTACGTCACGGCGAATGTTTCGCTCGCGTCGCCCCACGTGAGCCGGAGCCGGGCATCGGCGCTCGCCTCGGGGTCGTTGCGTTTAACCTCCACAGCGAGGGGACCGAGGTCGAGCGAGCGGAGCGAATCCGGGAATGTGGGCTGCGTCATAATAGGATCACGCTCGGACGAGGCGCCAGGGTGCGTAGGCGCTGCACTCGGGACGTTGCTCCTGTGCGCGAGTGATGGGTCGCAACCGCCTCGCAGAACGCAACGAAGTCCTCCTGAGGCAGGTCGTTCTTCATCGTGTTGATCGTGGCGTGGACCCACTGAACGTTGCCACGCACGTACCCCCGCGAGGAGTTGATCCGATCGAGTGAAGCGGTCCCGGAGTAGCGCCCCTTCTCGCGCCTGGACAGACCCAGCCCCCACAATGCGCACCGGCGGTCCTGTTCTAGGCACAGTGTCCAGAGGTACTCTGCGTCGACCGCCCATGCCCGGTCGTACCGACGGGCACGGTGCTCCATTTTGCACAGGAACGTGTGCGTCAAGTCGACGCAGCCTTCTCTTGAAGGCACCCTGTCCTTCATCTGGCGGCTCACGGTTCCGACGCTGCATCCGTACTCTCGCGCGATGGCAGCGTAGGACCGCCCCTTCTTGCACAACGCGGTCCACTCGTCAGCGAACCGAGAAAAGGGGTCGGCAGTGTCCACGCCTGCGGCTCTCAGGTGGTTCAGCACCGTCTGCCTAGTGCAGCCGTACGCCTCGGCAATGGCGCGGGCCGTCCGCCCCTCCTCAGTGTAGAGGCAGCCCCACTTGTCTTGATACGGTGCGTACCTACTCATATGAACAGCTTCGAAGGGCTTGTTCTCGCGTAATGACTTATTCTCCTGTACAGGAGAATATACGATATCGGGAGAATTTAACTCAGTCACAACGCCAGTTCTCCCTGCGGGGCAGGAGCTTTGCGAGCGGCCTCGTCTTCGCCCTCCGTCTCCATCGCGCGAACGAGGTGCTGGTGCTCTCCCAGACAGTCAGGCGCGGGGCCGAGGCGGGCGACCAGTCGGCGAGGGCTCTGCCGACTGTAGCGGCTTCCCCTCCGCGATCCACCGTTCGACCTCGTAGAGACACCCCTAGCGGCAGAGCCGGTGGAGTTCGTCAAGTAGGGTGGGGTCATCGGTCGTGCGCGTCGGCGGCCGACTGGCGCTCGGCTCCGGGTTCGTTCGCGGGTCGACGAAGGGGCTCATCTTGGGAGGCTGGCGGAGAGTTCTGGTTATTCCAAGCGGGAGCTCTGGTTATGCTACAAGACGGTGGTGCGTTGCCGCAACGGCCGATGGCGTTGCGGGTCGCCGCCCCGTGCTTCTTATTCCCTTGCGGCGTTGGATGAGTCGAGGCGGAGGTTACATTGTGTCGGTACTTAACGGTGACTACCGACGATTCGTGACACATGCTGATCGCCTCCTCGCCTTCGCCAGAGAACGGGGCGTACTCCGCTCGAAGGACCTCGAGCCGCTCGGGATCCCCCGGCAGACGCTCGCTCGTCTCTACTGGCGGGGCGTCTTCGACCGTATAGAGCGTGGACTCTACGTTCTCGCCGACGCCGACGTCACGGAACGTCATACCCTTGCGGAGGTCGCCCGCCGTGTCCCCCACGGCGTCGTCTGCCTGCTCTCGGCCCTCCGCTTCCACGATCTCACGACACAGGACCCCTTCAACGTCTGGGTCGCGATCGAGAACAAGGCCCGCCGGCCCAATCCAGAGTTTCTCTCCCTTCGCGTGGTCTACATGTCGGGAGAGGCGTTCACGGAAGGGGTAGAGACGCATGAGGTAGAGGGCGTGACGGTGAAGGTGTACAGCGCACCGAAGACCGTCGCCGACTACTTCAAGTACCGCAGTCGCGTCGGCCTCGACGTGGCGATCGAGGCGCTCAAAGACTACCGGAGAAGCACAAACTTTGACGCCGACGCGCTCTGGCATTTCGCGAAGATCTGCCGCGTCGCGACCGTGATGCGCCCGTACCTGGAGGCGGTAGCATGAGCGCTTCCCCGGACAAGGCGGCGTCGGTCCGCCAGCGACTCCTCAACCGCGCTCGGGCTGAGGGGGAAGATTTCCAGGTACTCCTCACGCGCTACGTACTGGAGCGCTTTCTCCATCGCCTCGGGCGGTCGGCGCACCGGGAGCGGTTCGTGGTCAAAGGGGCTATGCTATTCGTGCTCTAGGAAGGCGATCTCCACCGGACGACGCGCGACCTCGACTTCCTCGGCTTCGGCTCGAGTAGCGTCGGCGACGTCGAACGGGCTGTCCGCGAGGTCGCGGCCGTCGAGGTGGAAGACGATGGCGTGGAGTTCGTGGCGGAGACCGTGCGCGGCGGCCTCATCCGAGAGGAGCAGGAGTACGAAGGTGTGCGCGTGAGTGCCGAGGCTAGGATCGGCACGGCGCGTGTCCGCCTGCAGGTGGATGTCGGCTTCGGCGATGCCGTCACGCCCGAGGCAGCGGAGGCGGAGCTCCCTACCCTCCTCGACGCGCCGCCGCCCATGCTGCGAGCGTATCCGAAGGAGACAGTCATCGCAGAGAAACTCCAGGCCCTCGTGGTACTGGGGATGCTGAACAGCCGGATGAAGGACTTCTACGACCTGTGGCGGCTTGCCCGGCACGACGCGTTCGATGGCCACGTGCTAACGGAGGCCGTACAGGCGACGTTCGCGCGGCGAGACACGTCGCTCCCGAAGGATGTGCCGGTGGGGCTTGCAGAGGAATTCGCTACCGACGCGGGGAAGCAGGCGCAGTGGAGAGCGTTCGTCCGGCGGGGCCGCCTGGCAGAGGAGGCCGAGTTGGAGGAAGTGATCGCGTCGCTACGCGCTTTCCTTCTCCCCGTGCTAGAGGCGGCCCGTGTAGCTCCAACGCATACGGCGTCAGCGCTCGAGCAGCGCTGGGAGCCAGGCGGTCCTTGGAAATGAGAGAGGCACGCAGAGATGGAGACCTACCGCGGTACCCTGAAGTCGGGCAACGCTAAAGAAAAGTCTATGGCATAGGTTATATACCGTAACGCTCTACGTCTACCACGTTGTACTCGACCCAGGTCTAACCTCCGCTGCTACACCCGCGGTCTCACCGCCGCATAAACCGCTCCTCGGTTTACTCCCAATGGTTCACCCCCATAGGTGCGTCCCCCGACTGACGTGGACCGTCGCGTTGTCTTGAATGTTGGAGCGAGCACCGATCCGGTTAAAGTGAACATCGCCGCGCAGGCTCGCGCCGTACCAGATGCTCGTGCCGAGCCCGAGCGTCACGTCGCCGATGACGGCGGCGGTGTGGGCGACGAAGTTGTCGTCATCAAGCTGGGGATGAACGTCGAGGAACGATTCGATCACGGGGGGTACAGGAATCACAGAAAGCACCGATGCGTTGAAACGGGACACTGCGTTCTGCATCATGTCCGAGACCGTTCCGCCGCCTGACCGCAAAGCTACGACGTGGATCAAGCGCTTCGGCATGGCGGGCTTCCTCTTCTTTACCATCAAGGGCCTGCTCTGGCTCAGTCTTCCAGCCCTCCTCGTCTGGTTCGGCTGCTAACCCCCTAGCCCCTCACTTATCTATGGCCCATATCGACGTGATCCGCCCCCACGACCTCGGCCTTGACGGGGCACGCGAGGCCGCCGAAGAGGTCGCCGCCGAGTTGCAAGGCGAGTTTTCGTTCCGCACCCACTGGGAGGGCGATACGCTCGTGGCGCGCGGAGCCGGGTTCGATGCTCAGTTTCTCGCTGACCATGAGGAGGTGCGTGTGCTCGTCAAGCTCGGCCTCGTGCTCCGCCCGATGCGGCGCAGAATCCACCATGAGATTGAGGCCTATCTCGACCGCTATATCCCGGCCTGAGGTCAACTTTTCGCTGCGCGTCCTCGTACCTCCCACCCCCTTCTGACCCGACCGTTCTTCTGATGCGTTCTCATATTCTTCGGCTCCTTTACAACCGCGCTGTAGACGGCCTCCCAGCCCTCGGCACACCTGCCGAGACGGCGGCGCGCTTCCTCTCCGCCCCTGGCACCCTCACGGAGCGCGCCGAGGAGATGGCGAAAACGCACACGATGCTCTGCGCCAGCACCGGGTTCGTGTGCGGGCTGCCAGGCTTTTTGATGCTCCCGGTTACGCTGCCGACCAACCTTGCGGGCGTAGCGCTGATCCAGCTTCACCTCGCCGCTGCCACCGCGTTTATGGGCGGACACGATCCGCACGACCAAGCCGTCCGCGAACGCGCCATCGGCTGCCTCCTCGGGCACGGCACCGAGGAAGCAACCAAAGAGAATGAGGCCGTTGAGGTCATCGACCGCTCGGCGGTCAAGCTGGCCGAGCGCGGCATTCGGTTTCTGGCCGAGAGCACAGTCGGGCTGGCAACGCGCGTCGGGCGCTGGGGCGTGACGAATGTGGTGACGCGGCAGTTTCCACGCCGCAGCCTCCCGCTCGTCGGCGGCATACTCGGCGGGGCGTCGGACGCCTACAGTACGGGCAAGGTCGCCGAGGCGGCACGCGATGCCTTCATCAACGAGGCCCCGCCGCTCCCACGCATCGCCGAACTGGAAACGTCGGGCGACGGAGCAGGCTGAACGGACCGGGGCGCGGTTTTTGATAGGGACGTGCCCTGTCGCTGGGGCTATACGTTCCGTATCCTCCGGCCCCAAAGTCCGTGCAATGTGCTCCCTTATGGCCGAGTCTTCCGAACCCTTCGAGCAACGCTCGGTGATCGAGCAAGCGCTCGCCAGCGTCTCGCACATGCTGGTCTCTTCCAGCGAGGCCGACCTCCGGGACGTACTCCGCATTCTGGGCGAAGCCCTCGGTGCGGAGTGTGCCTACCTCGTCACCATACCCGATGAGGACAACGCGCTCGACGGAGCCAAGGCCCCACTTGGCACGATGACCCGCTGGCACCGCGACGGAGCCTCTAGCGAGCAATCCCTGTTCAACGGAGACCATGACGCAGCCAGCCCGACCCTGCGGCTGCTGGCAAACGCCCAGCCCCACGCCGTCCGCGACTACCATGTAAAGACTGGGGCCGGAGGTAATGAACCGGCGGGCGTTGCCATCCCACTGCTCTCGAAGCAGGACCGGTTCGTAGGCTACCTCGGCATTGAGCACGCCGCACTCCCAGATGCCGCCCTGCGCGAACACGGACGTGTCCTCTCCGTCTTCGGCGACCTCCTCGCAGGCTACCTCAGCCGCCGCGATGCCGAGCGGGCGCTGTCGGAAAGCGAGGAGCGCTGGCGCAAATTCGTCGAGTTCAATCCAGAGCCAATTCTCATTACCGCTGGAGGCCTCATCCTCTACGCGAACGAAGCCTGCGCTCGCCTCCTCGGGGTCAACGACCTGAGCGATATCCAGAACTACGCCCTCCGCGACTTTCTCCCGGCCAACCAAGTCGACCTCGTGGAGATGCAACGAGCCACTAGCTCCGAGCACGCCTCGCTGGAGCACGAGATCGTTCGGCTTGACGGGGATGAACGGGTGGTAGAGACCATCGCGGTGACCGTCCGCTTTCAGGGCCTCGATGCCGTGCAGATGGTCATGCGGGACATCACCGACCGCAAGCGAAGCGAGGAGCGCTACCGCACCTTCGTCCAGACGATCTCCCAAGGTGTCTGGCGCATTGACATCGCCAAGCCTGTTTCGGCTCTAACCTTTCCGGCTCTCCAAGCCGAACAGATCTTGGAGCATGGCTACCTCGCCGAGTGCAACAACATGATGACCCGGCTCCTCGGTGCCACCCGCACCGAAGCCGTTGTCGGCAAACCCATCAGCATGCTAGTCCCTGCCCTCAGCAAGGAACTCCTTGAGACCTTTGTAGAGGACAGCTACCGGCTCTATAATCATGAGTTGTCTGTCCAATCAGTTGGGCAACCGCCGCGCCATTTCTCCCTGAACGCCGTCGGACGCATCGAGCGCGGTGCCTTGGTCCGCATCTGGGGGAGTTGCGTCGAAGTCACGGAGCGCGTGGAGATGGAGCGGCGCATGGTGGCCGTTCTCGAAGAGCAACAAGAGCGCATCGGGCGCGACCTACACGACAGTGTCGGGCAACTGCTGACAGGCATTCGGATGCTGAGTGAGAACCTCGGCAACCGCTACTTCGCCCCTGACGACGAAGGCTTCGCGGCTACCCGGAAGGTGACGACGTTTGCTGAGGACGCCCTCCAGCGCGTGCGCGATATCTGCCGAGGTCTCGTTCCTCCTCAGCTCTATCAGGAAGGCATCGGCTCTGCGCTGCAAGGTCTTTGCGCCACTATGGATGCCATCTCCGAGGTTCGCTGCTCCTTCGCGCATCACAACGAGGCCAATGTTGAGGACTATGAGACGCAACTTCAACTCTACCGTATTGCGCAGGAAGCCGTTAATAATGCCCTCAAGCACGCTGCCCCCCAGAACATCTGGATTCGCTTCACGCGAGAAAACGACCTCGTGACCTTGGAAGTGGAGGATGACGGCAAGGGCTTCGACGAGGAACGCGAGACGGGGCGCTCGCTAGGGCTGTACAGCATGAAGCGCCGAGCCAGCAGCATTCGCGCCTCCCTGACGATTGACTCCGAGATTGATGTCGGAACCCTCGTCAAGGTCGTGCTCCCGACCGAGGAGGCGGTAGTATCCTGATCTGGACACGAGTTTATCTATATTCTCGATGCACTTCTCTAGTTACGCATTGCACATCTCGCTTTGGTATTAAGGCTGGGCACGGTTGTTGATTTATCGCCGATTCAGCAATCGCCCCCTACCCTAGTATCTTTCGTGCGTCGCCGCCAGCGCCCACAGCTAACGGCATGAACTTGAGCAATTCTACGGCCTCGCCCGAACCGCTCCTCACCTCCGCACACATCCGCGTGGTGGTCGTGGATGACCACCCTGCGATCCGGGAGGCCATCGCCGACACCATCCGCGCCCAGCCCGGCCTCGAACTCTGCGGACTCGCTGGCTCCGCCCACGACGCCTTCGACCTCGTCCGA
>JANQRZ010000016.1 GCA_028284265.1 Rhodothermales bacterium | reverse complement strand
TCTGTCCTCTCTGTCCTCTCTGTCCTCTCTGTCCTCTCTGTCCTCTCTGTCCTCTCTGTCCTCTCTGTCCTCTCTGTCCTCTGAAACATGGACCCGTTGCTCCTGCTCTTTCGTGTTGCGGTCGTTGCCCTCGCGGCGTGGCTTTGGTGGTGGGGGCGAGGCCAGGCAAGGGAAAACGCTCGGCTGCGAGAGGAAGTGGAGCGCCTGCGCGATGAGTTAGCCAAAACCAAGGGAGCCTGACCGATGGCTGAGCACGACCTACAAGCTGAACTGGACGCTGCACAGGCTGAGGCCGAGAGGACGAGGGAAAGTCTTCGCATCGCGCAGGAACAACTCGTGCAGGCCCGCAAGATGGCTTCGCTCGGGCAACTCACCGCTGGGATTGCCCACGAGATCAAGAACCCACTCAACTTCGTCAACAACTTCGCCCAGCTTCTCGTGGACCTTACGGGCGAGTTGCGCGAAGAGTTGGGCGAGCAGCGGGACCGACCGGCAGGGGATGTGCTGGATGAGATCGGTGATCTCCTTGACGACATCACGCATAATGCGGAGAAGATCAGGGAGCATGGGGAGCGTGCTGACGCGACGGTGCGGAGCATGCTCATGCATTCCCGCAGCAATGCCGACCAGCGCCAGGCGACGGACTTTAACGCGCTCGTCAAGCAGTATGTCAACCTCGCGTATCACGGGATGCGCGCTGCCGACCCGCATTTCAACACAGCGCTTGAGTTTGATCTTTGCCCGGAGACCGTCCATCTTGAGATCATACCCCAAGAGATCGGGCGCGTATGTATCAACCTTGCCAACAATGCGTTCTCCGCGACCCGCTCGAAGGCCGAGCAGGAAGCCGAGGCAGGCGAGACGTATCGTCCCGTCGTGTCGGCGCAGACTAGGGTGCGAGACGATGAGGTGGAGGTTCGCATAGGCGACAACGGGACGGGCATCCCCGAATCGGTACGAGCGCGCATCTTCGAGCCATTCTTCACGACCAAGCCCGTCGGGTCGGGGACCGGGTTGGGGCTGTCGCTCTCCTACGAGATCGTCACGGTTGGACACGGCGGGACGATGTGGGTTGAGACCGAAGAGGGCGAGGGCACGACGTTCGTCATTACCTTGCCTCGGACATAGGACGAGGCGGTTGCCAATGATGGATAGTCTCTGGGACAACATCTTTCGCCCGAAGGCACGGACGGGCACCGCAGCCCTGCTGCGCCAAGTGCCGATGTTTGCGGACCTCGACCGGCGCGAACTCGCAGAGATCCGCAAAATCCTCTACCGACGCATCTACCAAGCGGGCGAGGTGATCTTCCGGCAGGGCGATCCGGGGGTCGGGATGTATGTCATCGAGCAGGGCACCGTCGCCATCATCCACGAGCCGACGAACCGCACGCTGGCCGAACTCAGCGACAGCGACTTCTTCGGCGAGATCGCGCTGCTGAACGAGACGCCGCGCTCGGCCCGCGCCGTGGCGACGTCACCCGCTATTCTACACGGTCTGTTTCAGCCCGAGCTGTACGACCTCGTCAAGCGCTCGCCCCGGCTGGGTGTGAAGCTGCTGCTGCCGCTGGCCCGCAACCTCGGTGCCCGCCTCATCCACGCCGACGGGCAACTCGAACGCAGCCACACGCAGCCTGCTGAGACGGAAGAGAGCGTCCACCACAACGGAGCCGACGATGTCATGGTGGGCTAAGGGGCTGCTGCTGGCGCTAGGCTTCGCCGCGACGGTGTGGCTGCTCCGCCCGGTCAGCAGCATTGTGCAGATGGTGGTGCTCGGCGCGCTGCTGGCGTACTTGCTGGACCCGCTCGTGGGGCGGCTCGAAGCACGAGGTATGCGGCGAGGCATCGCCTCTGCCCTCGTGTTCTTCGGAGCACTCCTCGGCCTCGGTATTCCCCTCACGTTGCTCTTCCCGACGCTCGTTGCCCAAGTCCAGGCACTGCAAGAGGGAATCGACCTAACAGCGGCGACGGAGTTGATGGAACAGGTCGAGCAGTGGGTGGGTGCCCGCTTGATGCCGCTCGGCGTAGAGGCACCGGACCTGCGCGGCTGGCTGGCGGACTTCACGGAGCGGCATCTCGGCGATGTGGTGGCGGTGGTGCCGGGTGTGTTTGGGTTGGCGGTGCAGGTGGTGGTGGTGCCGGTGGTTGCGTTCTTCCTACTCCGCGACGGGCGGCGCTTCCGCAAGGGCTTCATCAGCCTCGTCCCGAACCGCTACTTCGAGTTCACCCTCAACGCGCTCCGCCGGGCCGATGCCCAACTCGGTGGCTACTTGCGCGGCCAACTGCTCGCCGCCACCATCGTCGGGTTGCTGGCGACGTTCGCGCTCTGGGTGATCGGCGTCGAGTATTACTTCATCATCGGCACCATCGCGGGCGTGGCGAATCTGATTCCGTTTCTCGGCCCGCTTATCGGCGGGGTGGTGGCCGTCGCCGTGTCGGCGGTGACCACTGGCTCTTTCGTCCATGCCATTCCCATCTTCCTGTCGTTCTCTGCCATTCAGATGATCGACAACTTCATCTCGCAGCCGCTCCTGCTGGCGCAGAACGTGGAGCTACACCCGCTAGCGATTCTAGTCGTGCTGCTCGTGGCAGGCGAGGTGTTTGGACTGCTCGGCCTCCTGCTCGCGGTGCCAACGGCTGCCGTCGCAAAGGTCCTGCTGCATGAGTTTGTGACGACGTTTCGCAGCTATCACTTCTCGCGTCATCGAAGCGCGAAAGGTGTCGGCTAAACGCTTGCTCCAACCGGGACAGCGGCAGGCCAGTCTTCCCGAATGGATGGCTGCACGAGATTATATTGCGGCGTCCTGTCCGGTCCTCGTCCTGTTTAGCGTACCAGCCCGTAGAAGGGAGCCATGACCCCGTCCTCGGATCGCAGCATTACGGTACTGCTTGGTGAAGCCCGGCAGGGCGATGAGGAGGCCGTCGAGCGCCTCTGGGCGTCGGTGTATGGGGACCTTCGCCGGATCGCGCACCGTGAGTTATATCGCCGTCGCCCCGGCCACCAGACGCTCCAGACCACGGCCCTCGTCAATGAGGTCTACCTCAAACTGGTAGACCAGCAGCAGGCCGACTGGGAGGACCGCGTCCACTTTTTCGCCGTTGCGGCCAAAGCGATGCGCCACATCCTGATCGACTACGCCCGGAAGCAGAGCCGCCAGAAGCGGGGCGGCGGCCAGCGTCCTGTCTCGTTCGAGGAGGACCTCGTCGCCGCGGAGGAGCGGGCCGAGACGTTCCTCGCGCTCGACGAAGCCCTGACCCACCTCGCGGCGCGGGATGAGCACCTCGCGCAACTCGTCGAGTACCGTTTCTTCGGCGGGATGATGGAGAAGGAGATCGCGTCCCTGCTCGGGGTTTCGGAGCGGACGGTGCGGCGGGACTGGCGGCGGGCGAAGATCTGGCTGGCCGACACGCTCGAAGAACCGGATTGATGAAGACGCTTTCGCCCGACCGATGGCACCAGATCGACGCGCTGCTCGACGAGGTACTCGACCTCGACGCCGAGGCGCGCATGGCGTTCCTCGACCGGGCCTGCGCGGATGATCCCGACCTTCGCCGCGCGGTCGAGCGCCTGCTCGCCTCCGAAACCAAAGTCCCCGACTTCCTCAGCGATCAGGCTGTCGACTTCGCCACGCCGATGTTGCCCGATGAGCCGGAGGACACCGAGGGCGACGAAGCCGTAGCCGGTCGCCGGGTCGGTCCGTACCGGATCGTCCGCGAGATCGCGCACGGGGGCATGGGGCGTGTCTACCTCGCGGAGCGCGCCGACGGGGCCTTCGAGCAACAGGTGGCCCTGAAGCTCCTCCGCGTTGATGCGGCGGAGGTGCGGCCCCGTTTCCAGGCCGAGCGGCAGATTCTCGCCTCCCTCAGCCACCCGCACATCGCACAGCTTTTCGATGGCGGTGTGACCGACGATGGGCGACCGTACCTCGCTATGGAGTACGTCGCGGGCGACCCCGTCGACACCTACTGCGACGCCCATCAGCTTTCGGTACGGGACCGTCTGCACCTCGTCGCGGAGGTGGGTGAGGCCGTCCACCACGCGCACCGCAACCTCGTCGTCCACCGCGACCTCAAGCCGTCGAACATCCTCGTCGGCGATACGGAGGAGGGGACACCGCAGGTGAAACTTCTCGACTTTGGGATCGCCAAGCTGCTCGACGAGGACGGTGCGCCGGGGGCGGCTCCGCTCACGCAGACAGGCCAGCGGTGGATGACGCCCGAGTATGCCGCCCCGGAGCAGGTGCGGGGCGAGGCTATCACGACGGCGACAGATGTGTACCAACTCGGCGTGGTGCTCTACGAGTTGCTGGCCGGGTCTCGGCCATTCGACCGTCACACCGGCGGCACGCACGCGGTCGAGCGCGCCATTCTGGAGGTGGAACCGGCGAAGCCATCGACCGCCGCTTTAGGCGCGTCGGAGGCAGGTGAGGTCGCACGCATCGCTGAGGCGCGGGCGACGGAGCCGGAGAAGCTGCGTCGGACGCTGCACGGCGACCTAGACACCATCGTACTCAAGGCGCTCGCCAAAGAGCCGGAGGCGCGCTATGCCTCCGCCGAGGCGTTCGTCGAGGACATCCGGCGCTACCTCGCCGGGCTGCCGGTCGAGGCGCGGCGGCCTACCCTCGGATACCGGGCGCGGCGGTTCGTGCAGCGGCATCGGTGGGGTGTTGCCGCGGCGGTGGCCTTTGCGCTACTGCTGGTGGGCTATGCCGCAACATTGACAGTGCAGTCGGCGCAGGTGCGCGAGGCGCTGGCCCAGGCCCGGCTCGAAGCCGACAAGGCGGAGCAGGTCACGGCGTTCATGATGGGCCTCTTCGAGTCGAACGACCCGACCGAGGCGCTGGGCGATACGCTCAGTGTGCGCGACGTGCTCGAACAGGCCATCGTCCGCGCCGAGGCGTGGAACGAGCAGCCCGCTGTGAAGGCTCAGATGCTGGACCTAGTCGGGCGCGTCTACCTCGAACTCGGCGACTACGAGCAGGCACGACCGCTGCTGGACGAAGCTCTCGCGATGCGTGAGCGCTTGTGGGGGCGGGAGCACGAAGAGGTCGCCGAGACGCTCACCAACCTTGGCCACTTGCTCCGGGGAACCAGCGACTACGACGAAGCCGAAGCACAGTACCGGGAAGCCCTAGCAATTCGCCGCACCGTGTTCGGGACGGAGCACCCCGACGTGGCGCTGAGTCTCGGCCATGTGTCCAGCGTCCTCGGCGACAAGGGGGAGTACGAGACCGCCGAAGCGTTGCAGCAGCAGGCCCTCACCATGCAGCGGCGTCTCCTCGGTGAGAATCACCTCACGATAGCATCGAGTCTGAGTAGCCTCGCGCTGCTTGAGCAGGAACAGGGCGACTTCGACAGCGCCGAGGCGCGGTATCGGGAGGTGCTGGCGATGAAGCGGCAACAGCTTGATCCCGAGCATCCTGAGATCGCCCAGACGCTCACGAACCTCGGCAACCTGTTGCGTCTCCAGCGGGCGCACGATGAGGCAGAGACCATGCTGCGCGAGGCGCTGGCGATCAAGACGAAGGTGTACGGGGCCGAGCACATCCGCACCACCGCGACGATCAACAACCTCGGCCTCGTCCTCGTCAGGAAAGGCGACTACGAGGCCGCCGAGTCGCTCTACCGGGAGGCACTGGCGACCAATCGCCGACTCGTCGGGGACGACCACCCTGATGTCACGATGGTCCTGAACAACCTCGCCACGCTGTTCATGGCAGATGGGCGATTCGACGAGGCCGAGCCGGTGCTGCGCGAGGTGCTGGCCCTGCGCCGGAAGCGCTGGCCGGAGGGCCACCCCGACGTGGCGCTTAGTCTCAACAACCTTGCGTTCTTCTTTCACCGCATGGACCGCTTCGCGGAGGCGCGTCCGCACTACGAAGAGGTCATCGCGATCAACGAGCGGCTCGTCGGGGCCGAGCATCCGCGCACCCAGTCTACCAAGCGCAGCCTCGCCTACCTGCTGTTTCAGATGGGCGACTACGCCGCCTCGGAGCCGCTCATGCTCGAAACCTACCGCGTCCTCGAAGCCGAGCAGGGGGTGGAGCACGAGCGGACGCAGATCGTGCTGGAGCGTCTGGTGGGTCTCTACGAGGCATGGGGGCGATCCGCGCAGGCCGACCCGTACCGCGCCTTGCTGATTGAGGCCGCGCCGTCGTAGCATAGGTGCTCGCCCACTTCCTTCATTCGCTCGATGAAAACGATCCTCCTCCTCCGCCACGGCAAGTCCGACTGGGACGCCGACTTCGACCACGACCACGAGCGCCCGCTCAACAAGCGAGGTCGCCGGGCCGCTGAGACGATGGGGCGCTTCCTCCTCGTGAGCGGTACCCTCCCGGACCGGATCGTCACCTCAACGGCGGTGCGGGCGCGGACGACGCTCGACATCGTGCGCGGCGCTGGGGAGTTAGAGGCCCCGGTGCGTGAGAGCCGCGACCTCTATGGGGCTGGTCCCCGCGACCTGCTCCGCGAAATCCGGGCGCAGGACGATGAGGCCGAGGTGCTCCTCCTCGTGGGCCACCAGCCGGGGTGGGGCGAGACCGTCAGCCGACTCATCGGCGGCGGCGAGATTCGCTTCCCGACGGCCGCGCTCGCCCGCGTGGATGTCGGCGTACACCGCTGGCGGGACGTGGGCTTCGGTCAGGGCGAACTCATCTGGCTCGTTCCGCCGAAAGCACTGGGGTGAGTAGTAGTCTACCGGGGTGGTGCTATGCGTTCTCCTCAAATTGAGCACCCCGCTGCTCATCACGCATTTGGCGAAACCACGCCTGCGCTGGTTGGCTGACGAGTCACCACGCCGCCAGCGCAGACAGGAGGACCATCGGGACGTTAATCAGCAGGAATGACACCGGCCCATCTTCCCAGAGGGCGGGTACGAACGAGAGGGTTATTGCGAGGCCCAGCACGGTCAGAGTCACCAAAGTGATGCGCGCCCAGTTGACACCTCTCTCGATTTTACGGAGCAGAAAGAGCATGAGCCAAATGACGAATAGCCCGAAGAAGAACCCGGGCAAGGCCGCCGGTTCGCGGTTCAGCACAGCTACAAACGAAAGGACGAAGGAGACCACGAGTGTCAGCTTCGTCACGATCACTGCACGCTGTACTTCGACCGGGGGAGCACTAACCGTTTCTGTCGGTTCTGTCATGTCCGGCATTTAAACGCATCATTATTACTTCAACGGCAGGAGTCGCTATGATACGCTGTGGCTGGGGATTGTACGTGCGTGCCTCCCGCCTCTAATGCTCGGCCTCTTCTTCCGCTCGTCCGCTCGTTCGCTCCTCCAACGCCTCCACCGGGCGCGGGGCGATCTCGACGAGCACCTGCTTGATCCGGTTGTTGTCTAGCTCCTCGACGTGCAGCTTCAGCGGGCCATACTCGGCGATGGTGCCGGGTTCGGGAATCTCGCCCGTCAGGTGGAGGATGAGGCCGCCGAGCGTCTCGAAGTCGAACTCCTCCTCCGTCTCCAGTTCCACCGCGAAGTTCTCCAGCAGGTCGTCGAGGTCGATCCCGGCGTCCACGCGGAACGTGTTCGGGCCGACGCGCTCGTAGGGGAGGGCCTCGGGCTGGTCGTGCTCGTCGCGTATCTCGCCGACGATCTCTTCGAGGATGTCTTCGAGCGTGACGACGCCCGCCGTGCCGCCGTACTCGTCCACGACGACCGCGATGTGCGTGTTCGAGGTCTGGAAGTCGGCAAGCATCGCATCGAGCGGGCAGCCGAGCGGGACGAACTTGGCCGGTCGGGCGATGCGCTCCCAGTCGGCGGGTTGGGTGCCGAGCGACTGACTCGCCTCTTGGTCGAGCAGCGGGATGAGGTCTTTGGCGTAGAGGATGCCGAGCACGTCGTCGAGGTGCTCGCGGTAGAGCGGGAAGCGCGAGTGCCCGGTCTCGCGGATGAGCGTCAGCGCCTCGTCGAGCGTGGCCGTGTTCGGCAGCGCGTGGACATCGACCCGGCTCACCATCACGGCGCGCACCGTCGTCTCGCCGAACTCGACGATGGAGTGGATCAGGGCGCGCTCTTCCTCTTCCAGCGTGCCATCGGCTTCGCCGAGGTCGGCCAGCGTCTTGAGGTCTTCGCTGGAGACGACTGCTGCGGGCGTGCGGAAGCGGTGCTGGATCAGGTCCATCCCGCGCGCGAGCAGGTCGGAGACCGGGTAGAGGACGCGGAAGACGACGTAGAGCGGGCCGGAGAAGACCGTCGCCCACCGCCGGTTCTGCTGGGTGGCGACGAGCTTCGGCGTGATCTCGCTCAGGACGAGCAGCAGGAACGTCAGGACGACGACCTGAAAGACGAGCAGGACAGTCTCGCTGATGCCATACGCTTCGGCGGCCTGCACCGTGAGCACCGTCGCCAAGATCGCCGCGGCGACGTTGACGAGGTTGTTCATGATGAGGATGCCGATGAGCAACCGGCGCGGTCGCTCCAAGAGGGCGAGCACGCGGCGAGCACCCTTGCTTGCGTCCTCGCGCAGGGCTTCCTTATCGCTGTCGCTGAGCGAAAAGAGGGCGACCTCCGAGCCTGAGAAGAAGGCGGAGAGAACCAAGAGCAGCACGAACAGCGTCACCTCGGTGGCGACGGTCGCGGTTCCGGCGGCGACGGGCCAGAGTGTCAGGAGAAGCCCCACGAGGGGGCTGCTAGAGTCGGCGTCCAAAGCGGGGGAGGAGACCCTCGGCTGGTTCTACGGGCGGCGATCCGGCGGCGTGCGCCGTATGCATGAGCGAAAATATACGGGCGAGCGCGCCGTCCGGTCCCGTCAGTTTCGGCAGGCAGCAGATTCTTAATAAGCGAGGGGCGGCAACCCGAAGGTCGCCGCCCCTGACGTGCGATGCGCGGTGCGCTTCATGAGGGTCGCCTTTAAGGCGGGGCCTCTAGAAGGGCAGATCGTCATCCGGCCCGAAGGGGTCGTTACCGGCCCCGGCGGGTTGCGGCTGGCGCTGCTGCTGCGGACGGGCCTGCGAGTAGCCGCCGTTGTTCGAGCCGCGCGACTGGTCGAAGCCGCCGGACGAATCGTAGCCGCCGCCACCGCCGCCCCGGCTGTCGAGCATCATCATCTCGCGAGCCTTGACTTCGGTGGTGTAGCGCGTGTTGCCGTCCTTGTCTTCCCACTGGCGGGTCTGGAGCGATCCCTCGAAGTAGACCTGCGAGCCTTTCTTGAGGTACTCGCCGCAGATTTCCGCGAGCCGCGCCCAGGCGACGACGGAGTGCCACTCGGTCTTCTCGACGAGTTCGCCGTTGGAGTCCTTGTAGCTCTCATTGGTCGCGAGCCGCATATTGCAGACGGCGGTGCCGCTGCCGGTGTAGCGAAGCTCCGGGTCTTGCCCGAGGTTGCCGATGAGGATGACTTTGTTGATTGCGCGTGCCATGGTATGGCCTCCGGGGCTGCTGCCCCTGTTTGGATCCCTATCTGGGCTTCCCCGATTGGATAGGGTTACATGATTCCGCCGATGCGTCTCGGAGAGGCGCGGTCGGCCTTAACGGGTCCGGCCTCGCGGCCGGGCTGCCAGTATAGACAGGGAGGCTCCGCGAACGTAACCTCCGCGCCCAAAATACTTTTCCACAGTGACGGCATTGTGTCATAGGGGGTGAGAAAAATGCGCCCGCCCCAGATTTCGTACTGAGGCGGGCGCAGAAATACGCAGAGGCAAAGGCTACCGCACAAGCGTCACGCGCTGTGTCTCGGTGCGATCCTCCGTCACCAGCCGTACCACGTAGACCCCGCTCGGCAGGCCCGACCCATCGAGCACGGCCTCGTGCCGACCCGCCTCTGCCTCGCTGTTCACTAACACGACCACCTCGCGGCCTAGCACATCGTAGACCGCGAGCCGCACTCGCTGCGCCTCCGGCAGTGCGAAAGCCACCGTGGAGTGTCGGTTGAACGGGTTCGGATACGCTCCGGTCAGCGCTGCCTCGGTCGGCAGCGTTTCGCCTCGGCTTGCCGCTTTCGTTTCTTCAGCCACCTCCTCTGTCCACGATGTCAAGTCTGCGAGCGACCATGCCTCGACACCACTTGGACGTGCGCTGCCGGTTACGGTGACAGTGAAGATCTCTTCATCCACCGTCGGTGAGGGGAATTGGCCGATCCGTAGCCGGTAGGTATAGGTCCCACTCGGTGCGGAGGCCGACACGTTCTGCACGTAACTCCCCGAGAGCGTTGTGCTAGCGGGGAGTGTTCCGGAGCGGATCACGCCTTGCGCCACCGTCGAACCGCCGCGCTCGGCGACAAACCAGAGGTTACCGGTCGCTGCCGAAGCGGTGTTATTGGTAATCGCGTAGTCGAAGGCGATCGATCCGCCCGGGGCGACAGTGAGCGGGGAGGTGTTCGTGGCGGTGAGATCAAAGTCGGGGCCAGTTGAGACGGCCTCGACCTGTACCGCCGCCGAGAACTCGCTCGTCAGGCGATATCCGGGAAAGGGGGGCGGATCGAGCAGCGTCGCAGTCGCCGTGATCCAACTCCCAACCGGGAAGAACTCGGCCAGTCGCGAAATGACGAAGCTTCCCTCGCCACTGGCGTTCGTCAAGAGCGGGTGCGAGGTGAGGTGAAGCGCGCCTTCGCCGTGTCCCGAGGGGTCGGAGGCACTGCTTCGGAAGAACTCGATGCGATACGTCCGGTTGGGGAGGCCGTCGAACGAGAGCGTGATGGTAGCGTCCGTGCCGTCGTTCTCGACCGAGGCGAGAACGGGGTAGTTGGCGATGCCGTCGCTCTCAGGCACGTCGTTCGGCGTGACATCGTCGCAGAAGGGGAACGAACTGAAGCAGTGGTCGATGCCGAGGCCGACGTTGTCATAGATGCTGTTACGGAACAGGCTGACGCTTTCGCACCCTACCTCGGTGAAGATGCCGTCGCTGTTGGGGTCGGCCTGTCCGTTGAAGGCGATCGTGTTGGGCTGACCAGCCTCGGTGCCGCCGATGCGAACGTCGGTCGCGCTCCGGCAATAAATGCCATCCAATCCATTACCGCGTGGCGCTCCACCGGGCGCGATCCCGATGCGGTTGCCCTCGATGACTACATCGCTGGCGCTGCCACTGAGCTGGATTCCAGCCCCACTGTTTCCTGAAAGTGTGTTGCTGGTGACACGCACCGCACGGGACCCGCTGCTGATGTAGAGACCGGTGTTCCCATTGGCTCGGATCGCGTCCGAGGCGTCGAGGCCAACTTTGTTGGCGTTGATGCTGATGTCGGAGGCATTGAGGATGTACAGACCGTAGCTGCCATTTCCACCGACTACGTTCTGCCGAATAGAGGCGTCGGTGTTGAGTTCTGCTCGGATGCCTGCGTTCCCATTGCCCCGTATTTCGCTACTCAGGTTAAGGCCGACGGTGTTGGCCTCTACGAGCGTATCCTCATCCTCGTTGAGGACGATGCCGTAGGTTGTGTTGCCTGCGACGACGTTCCCCGCTTCCCCCACACCGAGGCGACCGACAATGGTACCGTTGGGCGAGCCTTCGGACAGAAACGAATCGTTGCCGACCCAGATACCGTTGAAGTTGGGCGCGGCGTTGCCTGCGGCATCAAGCCCGACGACGTTGCCCCGGACTTGGTTGTCGTCCCCACCTTCGCTCGTCACGAGGATACCAGTAGCGAAGGCGTGATCGGCCACGTAGTTGCCGTCGAGCGGTGTTCCGATGTCGTTGTCGTTCGATGCCAAGTGGGCGAGGATGCCGAACCCGTTGTTGCCAAGCCCTGCGCTCATGCGTAGTCGGTTCAGTCCGACCGTGTTTTCGAGTAGGGCTGCCCTCGTGGCCCCGGTGAGGACGATGCCATGCGAGCTGTTGGCGGAGACGATGTTGTCGGTCACCCGCACATCAGCACCAAGCACATCGACCCCGAAGAAGCCATTGCCGAGCGGCCCAAGCCCATCGGCGTCGGTTCCGATGAGGTTGCTCTGGACGTGCGCTGCGTTGCCGAGCACATAGACGCCCTCGCCGAGATTGCCCGAGAGGAGGTTGTTACGCACCGTCACCGGTCCAATACCTGCGAGGATGCCAGCTAGGTTCGCCTGGTTGTCCTCGCCCGAGACGTCGGTGCCCACGTAGTTGCACTCGGCCCGAAGCGGCCCCGAGGAGCCGAAGTTGCCGAGGAAGAGGCCGAAGCCAGAGACGAAGTTCTGCACGACGAGGCCCTGAACCTCGAACTCTCTGGCTCCGCCCACAAGCCCGTGTAGGCCGGAGCCGCCGGGGAGCAGGCTGCCGTCGAGGACGACCTTGAGCGTGTGTTTCGTCCCCGCAGTGAGGTTGCCGCAGGAGGCCCCATTCTGCGTGAGGCCGTCGATGGTCACCTCCGGGTGGCTCACCGAAGGGAGGATGCTGTTGGCTCCGGTGCCGTCATCGAAGTTGACGGGAATCGTCCAGACACCGGACGAAACGGGGAGCGGCCCGAGTGTGATGTTGAACTCAATACGAACGGGTTGCGAGATCGGTTGGGCGTTGGCTTCCTCAATGGCGGCCCGGAGGGAGCACTCGGCGAAGTCGGTGAAGCAGAACCCGTCGCCGGGGACGGAGTCCGGGTTGTCATAGGCGCTGTTGACGGTGAAGACGATAGCACCGCCGCGCTGGATACCTTCGCTTCCGCCGGGGCGCGTCCGCTCGGATTGGGGCAGCCGGGCCATCTCGGCGAGACGGGTCTTGCGGCGTTCGGTAGCACGATGCTCGATGTCCACCCGAGCCGCCGGGGTGAAGGAAAGCGAGCCGGTGACTGGGTTGATGGTGTAGGGCCGCTCGCGCTGGAGCAGGTGCTCGTAGCCGGGCGCGACAGGCGAGGCGTACTCAGGAGCAACCTGCTCGGCAGGTCGGTCGAGCCGCTGCTGGGCGGAGGCTGCCGGGAGTAGCACGGCAACGGTGAGGAGGAGAGGGAGGAGGCGATGCATGGGTCCGAAGGATTGGATTCGTGCGGCCCCCGCGTGGTGCCGCTCACCCCTTATGGCGCAACCCGTCTGCCGATTGCGTCATCTAGTCGAAAAAAGACTGCTCAGCTACAAGTACTTGTTTGTCATCGCCTGTCTGCACCCTCCGGGTGGTCCCATGCCTCATAGAGACTGGTGAGGTGACGGCGGATCGCCTGTACGTCGCGGTGCTCCTCGCCGAGCGGTGCTGCGATGGCGAGGGCCTCGCGCAGCGTTCCTTCTGCGGCCTCGAAGTGGGCCTGCCTAGTCAAGAGGAGGCCCTGCGTGGCGAGGGCCACCGCGAGAATCGGATGGTCATCGCCTAGCGCTGCTCGATAGCCAGACATCGCCGACTGGATTGGCTCTTCGGCTTCGCTGGTGCGACCCGTGTCGAGGAGGGTGCGGCCAAGCATCAGGAAGGTCGCAGCGGTGTCAGGATGGTCTGGCCCGAGTGCAGCCAAGCGCAGTACGAGGGCCTCCCGGTACAAGACTTCGGCCTCGGTGTGTTGCTCTTGCAGGGCGAGACTACGACCGAGATTGTGGAGGCCGGTGGCGATGAGTGGGTGGTCTGGCTCTAAGGCGATGCGCTTGATCGCCAGTTCCTCGCGGTGCAGCGTCTCGGCCTCGGCGTATTTCTCCAAGTTGGTGAGCACCGTGCCGAGGTTGCCGAGCGCAATGGCTACTCGTGTATTCGTTGGTCCAAACTGCTGGCGGAAACGGGCCGCCACGTCGGTCATCACCGATTCTGCCGCGGCGTAATCGCCCTTCTTGTCAAGCAGGAGGCCGAGGTTGTTCAGGGCGATGCTGACGTAGAGGTGGTTCTCTCCGTAGAGCGTACTCCAGCGGTCGATGGCTCCGGCGTAGAGCGACTCGGCGGTGGCATAGTCTCCAAGCCGGGAGTTCAGCAAGCCGAGGTTGTGCCAGCCGAGCGCCACCTGGCCGTGCGTCTCCCCGAGTGTCGTTTGCCAGAGGCGCAGGGCTTCTCGCTGCAGAGGCTTCGCTTCTTCATAGCGCCCTTGATCCTGAAAGAGCACGCTCAGGTTGCTGTATACGTCGGCCCGGTCTTTTGACTGCTCTGGAGCTTTTTCTAGAATGCGCAGGGCTTCTTGGAAGAGACGCTCGGCATCTTCCAAGTCACCTTGCGCGCTGCGTGTCATCGCAAGATTGTTGAGGCTCTCGCCGACGGTGGTATGGTCAGGGGCGAGGAGCAAGCGTCGAATGGCGAGAGCCTGCCGGTGATACTCCTCGGCACGGTCCAGGTCGTCGGCCAACTCACGTTCCAACTCGCCGAGGTCATTCAGGCTCTCGGCTGCCTCCAAGGACTCCTCGCCGTGAAGCTCCTGTTTCAGCGTGAGGGCGTGCTCGAACAGAGGGCGGGCTTGCTCATACTGGCCGAGACGGAAATACACCGTGCCCATCACGCGGAGCATCTGGACCTGAACCTCGGGCTGGTTCTCCATCGCATCAATGCGCTGCGTGCCTTCGGCGAGGAGGGTGCGAACGGTGAGTGTATCGGTCGGCTCGGTCTCTGGCTCGGCGGCGGCGAGGAGGTCGAGCAAGAAGTCTGTTACCTCTTCTGCCTTTTCCGCTTCAAGGCGGGCTGTGTCACGCTCGGCTTGGAGGCGCACCGTGTAGAACCCAATCACGAGCGTGAGGATGAGCACGCCTAGGACGGAGGCGAGCACGCCCTGCCGGTGGCGCTCGGCGAACTTCCGCAGTCGATACCCCGCCGAGGCAGGGCGCGCCGTGACAGGTAGACCGGCGAGGTGACGCTTGATGTCCTCGACGAAGGCTTCGGCGCTGGCATAGCGGTGCTCTGGCTCTTTGGCGAGGGCCTTCAGGCAGATCACGTCAAGGTCGCCCCGCAGACGACGGGCCAGCCGGTCCGGCGTCGTCGCCCGTGCTTCAGCGGTGTCGGTGGTCGCATCGCTGCGCTCGGTCACGGCGGTCGAGGGACGCTTGGCCTCCTGCGCGAGCACGGCATGTGCCGAGGCGTTGTCTACCTCGTAAGGCCGCTGCCCGGTCAGGAGTTCGTAGAGCATCACGCCGAGTGCGTAGACATCGGTGGCGGCGGTGACAGCGCCGCCTGTGACTTGCTCCGGGGCGGCATAGGCCGGGGTCAGGAGCCGTCGCCCGGTCACGGTGGCGACGCCCGTATCGTCCTCGGCTTCATCGAGCGCCTTGGCGATTCCGAAGTCGAGCAGCTTGACCTTGCCTTCGGGTGTAACGAGGACGTTCGAAGGCTTGAGGTCGCGGTGGACGACGAAGTGCTGGTGCGCGTGCTGCACGGCTTGCCCGACGCGCTCGAAGACGCGCAGTCGGTCGGCTATGCCCAGCCGTTCGCGGTCGCAATAGTCGGTGAGCGGCTCGCCCTCAACGACCTCCATCGCGAAGAACGGCGTGCCGTCATCGTCCACGCCTACATCGTAGAGCCGGGCAATGCCGGGGTGTTCCAGCCGGGCGAGAACGCGACGTTCGAAGAGAAAGCGCTGCCGCGCCGCCGGGTCCGCGAGGTCGCCCCGGACGAGTTTGAGCGCAACGGGTCGCTCTAGGTGGTCGCGCTCGGCCAGGTAGACGGCACCCATCCCGCCGCGCCCGAGCAAGCGGATCAGGCGGTAGGGTCCAACCTGTCGGCCCTCAATGTCGGCATCGCTGGACCCATCAGCCGGTGAGAGGTGGACCAGCGGTTGATCGAGGAGAAAGTCCTCCGCGTCGGTGTCGGCAGCGAGATAGGTCTCGACGGCGCGGCGGAGGTCGGGATCATCCGAGCAGGCTTCGTCCAGAAACGCGGAGCGCTCTTCGGGTGGGCGGTCCAGCGCGGCGAGGAAGAGGGTCTGGATTTGATCGAAGCGGTCGGCGTCCATCGCAGGAAAGTCCAGGTGCTAATGGGTTTCACTCTTAAGGCGCAGAACCTTGATGGCGCACATCATCCTGCCCTCTTTAGTCATCGCTTGAGGAGAGTTCGTGCCGGAGCCAAGCGCGGGCCATCCGCCAGTCGCGCGTGACCGTGATAGGGGAGACGCCGAGGCACTCGGCGGTTTCTTCGATAGTCAGTCCGGCGAAAAACCGGCACTCGACGATGCGGGCGTGGCGCGGGTTGATCTGCTCCAGCCGCTGCAACCCCTCGTCGAGCGCGACGAGTTCGTCCTCCTGCCCTTCGGTGAGCGGGCCGAGGTGGGTCACGAGGGTTACGCGGATGGCCCCGCCGCCGCGCTTCTCCGCGTTGCGCTGGCGGGCATAGCTGATGAGTACCCGCCGCATGGCCCGTGCCGCGACCGCGAAGAAGTGGGCGCGACTCTCCCAGTCCATCTCCCGCCGACCGACCAGTTTGAGGTACGCTTCGTGGACGAGGGCCGTCGTGTTGAGCGTGTGGTCGCTGCGCTCGTTCTTGAGCTGGCGGTGGGCGATAGCGCGCAGCGCGTCCAGCACATGGGGCAGCAGCGCATCGAAGGCATCCCGCTGTCCCGACCGGAGATCGTGTAGAAGCTGGGTGACCGGGCTGGCGTCCATGACATCAGGGAGAGTACCAGACGATAGACTAGGATAATAAGGTAGTAGGGCAAGAGAAAGGAGAGGGTAGCCTCGTGGGTGGATTGTTTGTTTGCGGCGACCGCTTCGCATATGGTATCATCATGCTCGCCCCGCGTCAGGGCGGCCTCGCATCTTGGCGCAGCGAGGGATGGCCCCCACTGGCTGCTCCCCGCGTTTTGTTACTCGGACCCGACAGCCGCCGTCTATTCGGAATCTTGTAAGCGCTTACCTCCTTGTCTTCTTCTACGCCGATTTCTCTGCGACGCACCGAAGTGCGCCCTGCCGTCCGCGCACGGGTCGAGGGCAGTTCCATACCCGGTATGGAGCGTGCCTACACCGAGCCGTTCACCATTGGGCGCGGCATGCAGGCGACGCTACACGTCGACTCAGGCCGGGTTAGCCGCTTGCATGCGGAGGTAGTCTTTGAAGACGGCGGCTGGGTGCTGCGCGATGCGGGCAGCACCAATGGGACCTACCACAACGACCAACGGGTCGAGCGCGTGCCGCTCGGCAGTGGAGAGACGGCTGTGCGGTTGGGACGGGAAGGCCCGTTCGTCTACTTGGCTATCGCGAGTGACGAGAGCGCGAGCAACGAAGCCGGACGCCCGGCAGGGGCCACCGTGCCCGTGGCCCGACGCCAGTTCGCTGAGGAGGATACCCAGCGGCAGTCGCAGCCCTATCGCCCCCGACCGACCGAAGAGCCGACCGCATGGCATAGTGTGCCGGAGGTCTCGCAGACCGGAGGGACCGGCAGCGTACCAGCGGGAGTGGGGCAGCGACGGGAAGAGTCAGTTGCCGCGCAGCCTGCCTATGGCAAAATTGCGCTGGCCGTCGTGCTGGTTCTGTTGCTGATTGCGCTGGTTTTTGTCTTGATATAGGGTCTCGCACGTTAGAAAGGAGTTCCTAGGGAGTGGCGATTTTGGCGGAGCGTGGGGCTGGCTAAAGCCAGGAGCGTCCCCTATCTTCGGAGCACACCTCTGAGATACCTCTCGTGCTCTTCCAGCGCATCCTCGTTCCCTTCGACTTCTCCTCGCTCGCCGAGGACGGGGTCCGCATCGCCGAGCAACTGGCCGAACTGCACGGTGCCCGGCTCGACATTCTCCATGTCGTTGAGGAGCCTGCGTTCCCGTCGTTCTTCAAGCTTGGGGCGATGCGGATTTATGGGATGGTGCCAGACCAAGAGAAGGTGGCGTGGACGGCCCTCGAAAAACGCTTCGGCGACCCCGACGGGCGGGAAGAACTGGCGTTCCATGTGGTGAAGGGCAAGTCGGACGAAGAGATCATTCGGTTTGCCAGTGCGCACGAGATCGACCTCGTGGTGATTACATCGCATGGCCTGAGTGGCCTTCAGCATGTGCTGATGGGCAGCGTGGCGGAGCGGGTGGTGCATATGGCCCCGTGCCCGGTGCTGGTGGTCAAGGCGTTTGCCCCGAGGCCGAACCAGATGGAAGACGCGAGCGATGCCGGGCAGACGGCCAGCGCTCCGGCCCCGGCGTAAGCAAAGCCCGCGCTCGTGAACATCCTCGGCCTCTCTTGCTTCTACCACGACGCGGCGGCGTGTCTCGTGCAGGACGGCCAGATCGTGGCAGCGGCGCAGGAGGAGCGCTTCACCCGCATCAAGCACGACGCTTCGTTTCCGACGCACGCTGCCGCCTACTGCCTGCGCGAAGGCGGGATCACGGTCGCCGACCTCGGCGCGGTCGCGTTCTATGACAAGCCGTTCCTGACCTTCGAGCGGTTGCTGGAGACCTACCTCGCCTTCGCACCGCGCGGCCTCGCGTCGTTCATCAAGGCGATGCCGGTATGGCTGAAGAAAAAGCTCTGGACGCCCGACGTGATCGCCCGCGAACTCGGTACCGACAAAGAACCGTTCGATGGGCCGATCCTTTTTACCGAGCACCACGAGAGCCATGCTGCGAGTGCCTTCTTTCCCTCGCCCTTCGAGCGCGCCGCGGTCCTTACCGCTGACGGGGTAGGGGAGTGGGCGACGACCTCATTCGGTGTCGGTGAAGGCAACCGGATTCGGCTTCTCGGTGAGCAACACTTTCCGCACTCGCTGGGGTTGCTCTACTCGGCATTTACCTACTTCTGCGGTTTCCGGGTCAACTCGGGTGAGTACAAGCTAATGGGCCTCGCGCCCTACGGCGAGCCACGCTACGCCGCCGCCATCCGCCGCGAACTGATCGACCTGAAGCCCGACGGGTCGTTCAGGCTGAACATGGATTACTTCACCTATCCTGTTAGACTGACGATGACGGGCCGCCGATTCGCCGAACTGTTCGACGGGCCGCGCCGGGAGCCGGAGGGTCCGATTACGCAGCGCGAGATGGACCTCGCCCGGAGTGTGCAGATGGTGACGGAGGAGGTCATGCTCACACTCGCCCGACACGTCCACCGGGAGACGGGCGAGACGAACCTGTGTCTCGCGGGGGGCGTCGCGCTCAACTGCGTGGCAAACGGAAGGCTGCTGCGCGAGGGACCGTTCGAGCACCTCTGGATTCAGCCTGCGGCGGGCGATGCGGGTGGAGCACTCGGCGCGGCCCTCGCCGCGTGGCACGAGTGGGCCGACAAGCCTCGCACACCTCAGCCGAGCGATGCCATGCAGGGTAGCTACCTCGGGCTAAGTTTCTCCCCCGATGAGATCGCCGCCGTCTTGGAGCGCGAGGGCATTCCGTACGAGCAACTCGACGACGAGGACGCCCTGACCCAACGCACGGCAGCGCTTCTTGCGGAAGGGTACACCATCGGGTGGTTTCAGGGGCGGATGGAGTTCGGGCCGCGCGCCCTCGGCCATCGCTCGATCCTCGCCGACCCGCGCGGGCGCGACGTGCAGCGGACCGTCAATCTGAAGATCAAGTTCCGCGAGAGCTTTCGCCCGTTCGCTCCGTCCATTCTCGCCGAGCGTGCCGCCGAGGTGTTCGATCTCGGTGCTGAAAGTCCGTATATGCTACTCGTCGCCCCGGTGCGAGATGCCGTGACGGGCGGTGAGGGCCTCGACCGACGCCGTCACATCAACTCGCCGGTGCCTGCGGTTACGCACGTCGATGGGTCGGCGCGGGTGCAGACGGTGACGGCGGAGCGCAATCCGCTCTTCCATCGCCTCCTCCGAGCGTTCGAGGCCGAGACCGGGTGTCCGGTGCTCGTCAATACCTCGTTCAACGTGCGCGGCGAACCCATTGTGGGCACGCCCGACGATGCTCTACGTGTTTTCCGACGGACGCACCTCGACGCGCTTGTGCTCGGACCGTACCTCGTCACGAAGTCCATGCTGCCCGAGGCGGAGCGGACGGCGTTCTCGCCCGAGGAAATCGCCGCCGAGTATGGGCTAGACTAGCTGATTCGGATCGCTCTCGCCTCGCCGCAGATCCAGCAGGATATGCGGCTATGACTTATTGTACGTAAGCGCGGAGAGTGCTGGAGCTACAGAGCGGGGTTCGTTCTAATGCAAGCCCGCGTACTCTGCCGCTCTCCATCTCGAGTTCGATCTGAAGTTGCGTTCCGTCAGTTGACAGAAGCCCCGTGAGCAGAACGGGTCTATCAAAGCTAGTAGAGCCACTAGGCGCAAAGTCAGCGGTAAGGTTGGGGTAGTCAAAACTCGAAGCCCCACGCACTCTTCCTCCTGTTCCTCTCGATTGCATGTCGCCACCGAGCATCACCTCTATGTACTCGTAGCTGAAGGCGGCAGTGGTTTCGAGCGATTGCATGCAAAAGCCAGCACGGTCGTATTTCTCATCCACCAGATCCAAGGCCCCGATCCAACTGCCGTTGAGTGACGGTTCTGCGGTGATAATGACAGAACCGGCGTCTTCCTGTTCTCCATCAGAAGCCGTCACCTCAATGCGATACTCTCCAGCTAACCTGTCGGGGGACCAGCGGACACTAGAAGAGTCCGTGACGTAGCTCGTCGTACCGGTTGACTCGAATGTGCCGCCACTGGCATTCCATCTGAAGGTCAGTCTGGTGTTCTCGCTATTCGAAACGTTCAGCGAAATAGCTACAGCAGGGATTTCGGAATCCGGATTAAAGACTATGCTGGAGCGATCTGCTACGACAGCGTCTACTCGTAGAGACTCGGATGATGAAGAATCGCAAGCACTCGCCAGTGCGGCGAGGAGGAGGAGTGAAAGAGCGAGAGGTTGAGTCCTGTTCATCTATGACGGATTGACAGAGAAGAGGTGTGCTGCACGCAGTCTTAGGGAGTTCCGGCGGGCTCGGTCAGGGTCTCGGCCGGGGGAGCAGGCTCGGCGGCAGTTCCGGCGGGTGGGTGCTGCGGCGTAGGGTCGAGCTTGGCGAGCTTGGCGCGTTCGATCAGGCCGTAGATGACGTAGATCGAGAGCAAGACCGCCGTACCGACGATCCCAATGACGCTGAACAGGCGAAGGTCGTAGCCTACGACCGTGACGACGGGGTTGGCGAGGAAGAACACGACCGTGTTGGCCGTGATCATAAACAGGCGAAGCTCGGTCGGCCCCGCGCCCGCAAACGAGATTTTGAACACGTCCTGCGTGATTGTCACAAGGTTGACGTGGATCATCATCAGGAAGTAGGCCACGATCAGGAACAGCGCGACCGACAACTCCATCAGCGGCGACAGGCCGAGACCGACGAAGATCAGGAACGTCGAGATAGCATCGCTCTGGTGGTCCACGTAGAACCCGTAGCGCTCACGGCGGATGTTGCGGACGCGGGCCAGTGTACCGTCGAGCGAGTCGCCCCACCAGTGGACGACGAAGCCCGCCGAGGCGACCCACAGCCACGCGAGGCTGTACTGCGTGAGGACATACGAGCCGCCGATCACGACCGCCGAGATCAGGCCAATGATGGTGAGCTTGTCGGGCGTCATCCACATCGGCAGCCGCTCGGCCATGCGGGGCAGCGCCCACTGCTCGAACCGGGCGAGGGCGATCTTGTTGACGCGCTTCTTGGCTTCCGCCTTTTCCATAGGTGTGGGAGGGAAGGGTACGCTACCGTACCCCTCAGAGCGAGCGAAGTGCCCGGTCGAGGTCAGCAGTGAGGTCGTCGAGGTCTTCGACGCCGACGGAGAGGCGGATGAGGGAGTCGGTGAGGCCCGCCGCGAGGCGTTGCTCGCGTGGCACCGAGGCATGGGTCATCGAAGCCGGGTGGTTGACGAGGCTCTCGACTCCGCCGAGGCTCTCGGCGAGCGCGAAGACCCGCGTCGCCTTCATCACCTTCGTCGCGTTCTCGACCGAGTCGTCCTTGAGAGTGAACGAGACCATGCCGCCGAAGTCGCGCATCTGCCGGGCGGCGATGGCGTGGCCGGGGTGGGAGGCGAGGCCCGGATAGCGGACGTGTCCGACTGCCGGGTGCGCGTCGAGGAAGTGGGCGATGCCGCGTGCGTTCTCGCAGTGGCGCTCCATGCGAAGGTGCAGCGTCTTGGTGGCGCGGAGCACGAGGAAGCAGTCCATCGGTCCCGGTGCCCCCCCGGCGGCTTTGATCTGAAAGCGGAGGTGCTCTGTCCAGCCCTCGTCGCTCGTCATCACCGCGCCGCCGACTACGTCGGAATGCCCGCCGAGGTATTTCGTCGTCGAGTGGATGACGAGGTCTGCACCGAGTGAGAGGGGCTGCTGGAGATACGGTGAGGCGAAGGTGTTGTCCACCACGAGTGTTGCGCCGCGAGCTTTCGCCTGCTCCGCCACGGCGGTGATATCGACGACCTGAAGCAGCGGGTTCGTCGGCGTCTCGACCCAGACCAGCTTCGTCGCGTCCGTGAATGCAGCCTCGACCGCATCGAGGTCGGTCATGTCTATGAACGAGAAGGTCAGCCCGAACGGCTCGAACACCTGGCGCATGATGCGATAGGTGCCGCCGTAGAGGTCGTTGCCTGCCACGACGTGGTCGCCGGGGCGCAGGCGCTTCAGGATGGCGTCGGTCGCGGCGAGGCCGGAGGCGAAGCAGATGCCCTCGTCGGCCCCTTCGAGTGAGGCGAGGTTGGCTTCGAGTGCCGTGCGGGTCGGGTTCGAGACGCGGGCGTATTCGTACCCTTTGTGCTCGCCCGGCGCGCTCTGCACGTAGGTCGAGGTCAGGTAGACCGGCGTCATGATCGCCCCAGTGGAGGGGTCCGGCTCCTGCCCTGCGTGGATGGCGCGGGTACCGAAGCCGAGTTCGGCGGTGGAGGCGTCGTGACCGTTGGTCGCGGCGTGTGTGTCGGGTGAGGGCATAGGGCGCTAGGCGTCACGAAAAAACGGAGGCGCAGGCTGGCCGCGCCTCCGTTGAGGGTGAAGGGGAGGCCGGATCAGTTGAGGTCCATCCCGGCGCACTCGGCGGCTTCCTCGGCCTTGTCGTTTTGCTGGAGCGACGCATAGACTTGGAAGAGGGCGCGGCAGATGTCGGCAGCATCATCGCCTCCGGCCTCGGTCAGTTCGCGGGCGCGCTCCAAGTTCGGCATGGCTTGCTCCAGAAGTTCTGACCGCTGGGCGACGACTGCATCGACCTCGGCGCGGGAAGCCCCGGCGTCTTCGAGTTCGGAGATCTGCTCATTGAAGCTGGCGGCTTTGTTCTGGTAGGCCGCCCCGAGGTTGTAGTAGGCGTTGGCGTTTTGGCTGTCTAGCTCGGTCGCGCGCATGAGTTGCTCAGCGGCCTCTTCATAGCGGCTGGCTTGGAGAAGGAACGAACCGTAGTTGTAGCGGAGCACCGGGTCGTCCGGCTTGCTCTCGACGGCTTCGGCATAGCGAGCAAGCGCTTGGTCTGAGTTGCCAGTGCGGCCATAGGCGTTCAGGATTTCGGTCTGAAGCTCCTCGTTGTCGGGGAACATATCCTGCCCGCTTTCGAGCACCTCGAGGGCTTCGCTGGCCCGGCCATCGGAGAGGTAGATGCGGCCAAGATAGATGTAGGCTTCGGCGCTGTTGGCTCCCTTGTCAATCGCCATCTGGAGCGGTTCGGCGGCCTCTTCGGAGCGGCTGGCGGCGAGGAGGGCGAGGCCTTGGTTGAGGTAGCCCGCGGACGAATCGGGCTGCAGCGTGGTGGCGTTACCGAACGACAGCGCGGCGTCTTCGTAGGCGGCGGGATCGTCGGCGGCGCGGCGGAAGGCACTCGCGCCCCGGTTCATCTCAAAGCCCCACGCCACCTGAAGCCGGTTGTCGATATCGGACGCCGTGTGGCCGTTGGTGCGGGCGCTCTCGTAGGCGCTCGCCATGTCGGCGATGAGGGCGCTACGTCCGGCGGCGTCGTCTGTCATCCCCTCGGCCTTCATGCGGTAGGCCTCGCCTTGGAGGAAGTGGGCCTCAGCGTTGGTCGGGTCGGTTTCGAGCGCGGCGGCGGTCAGTTCGAGGACGCGGTCATAGTCTTCGTTCCGCATTTCGAGGCGGGCACCGGTCACGTTCGGGTCGCTGCCACAGCCGTCGGCTCCGGCGATGATGAAGGCGAGAGCGAGGAGGCTGAGGGTGAAAGGAAAGCGCAGCGAAGGGAGGCGCTGGAGCAGGCGGGAGGAAGTCATAACAGAGAAGGGCAGGTGGCGGATGGACAGGGCGGGGCAGCGGAGCTTCGAGGCGGACCTGAGATCCAGAGGGGGCCGCGGCAATGGGCGGCGTACAGGTGCTCGGGCTGCGCGTTCAGCCTGATTCTAAGCTAACACCCTACTTTATGAATAGACAACTCTGACTGTTCCGGGCACAGAGGGCAGGGTATAGGCTTGCCCTACTCGAAACTCTTGTAAATGGCGGAACGTGCCCCCGGCTCCTGCGTGTCCCACGTCTCTAGTGCTCACTCACGTTTTATCGATGGCTTCCTACGCGCTACATTCCGCGCCGAAGACGACGGTTCCTGCCGGTCTCCGTGCCTTTCTCACTGGCTTGATCGACTATGCCGGTTTGTTCCCGCCTGCTCGTCTGCCGCTGGAGCAGGCCGTTCCCAACTTTGTAGCCTACCGGCAGAGCGACGATGCGTGGATGCTGGGCCGGTTTATCTGCCCCGCCTCGCGGCTGAAAGATCTTGATGCCTACGCGGACCTCTTCGCACCGGAGAACCCGTTTCCCGTGTCCGTGCTCGGCAGCAGGGGGGAGGACGCCGACTCCTTCCAGCGAGTCTTTCGGGAAGACCTAGAGGCCGTCAAGGCGTTTGAGGAGCGTCACGGCGAGGGTGTCCGCGCCGACCTGTTGGAGACGCGGTTGCCGGATCTCGTGACGGAGGCAGGCAGCGATGCCGTGGCCGGGGTGCTGCTCCGTGTGAATGAGACCCTCGCCGAAGCTGAGGTGTCGTTCGAGCGGATGCACTTCGAGGCGGGCTTTGTCGGCGAGTGGCGTGAAGCGGTCGGCGGTGCGATCACAGCGCTCGCCCGGCACAACGTGGGCGGCGGGCCGCCGGTCGGCTTCAAGGTCCGCTGCGGCGGCGTCACGGCAGATGCGTTCCCGACGCCCGAGCAGGTCGCCTTCGTACTGGCCGCGTGCCGCGACGCAGGCGTGCCGTTCAAGGCCACCGCCGGACTCCACCACCCGGTCCGGCACCTTGACCGGACCATCGGTGCGATGATGCACGGCTTCCTCAACGTCTTCGGCGCAGGCATCCTCGCCCACGCACTCGATCTCACCGAAGCGTCGCTGCGGCAGCTTCTTCGCGGCGAGTCGATCAAGGCGTTCTCGTTCGACGAGTCCGGGTTTGCTTTCCAAGACCTCAGCATCAACGCCAAGCAGGTGGCCCGCGCCCGCGAGGCGTTCGCCATGTCCTACGGAAGCTGCTCCTTCGATGAGCCGCGCGAAGACTTGCGCGCCGCTGGCTTGCTCTAGCTAGGCTGGGAAGAATCTCGGCTCTCTCACCCTTTGCTCTTCTCACCCGCTCCGCCAAAATGAACCCCACCCACGATCCCACGCTCCGCTCTTTCATCGACGTACACTCAGACTCGCCATTCCCGATTCAGAACCTTCCATTCGGAGTCTTCGAGCGGAAGGCAGGCGGACGTGCCCGCGTTGGCGTGGCGATTGGAGATCAGGTGTTGGATCTCGCGGTGCTGGAAGAGGAGAAGCTCTTCGGCGGCGAGCACCTCGCAGGGCAGCGGGTGTTTGCACATTCGTCGCTTAACCTGTTCATGGGGTTGGGCCGCCCGGCATGGCGTGAGGCACGGCGGACCATCCAGAATCTCCTTCGCCACGACAACCCGACGCTCCGCGACGATGCCGGACTGCGCAAGCGGGCCTTCGTCTCGCAGGACGATGTGGAGATGCTGCTCCCGGCGCAGATCGGGGACTACACCGACTTCTACTCGTCGCGCCAGCACGCGACCAACGTAGGCTCGATGTTCCGCGACCCAAACAACGCGCTGCTCCCGAACTGGCTGCACCTGCCGGTCGGCTATCATGGGCGGGCATCGTCGGTCGTCGTGAGCGGCACCGATGTGGTGCGGCCTCACGGCCAGCTTCGCCCGAACGACGACGAGCCGCCGACCTTCGGCCCGTCGAAGCTGCTCGACTTCGAGTTGGAGATGGGCTTCTTCGTCGGCCCCGGCAACGAACTCGGCGAGTCGATTTCTATCGACGAGGCTGAGCAGCACATCTTCGGGTTCGTCTTGGTCAACGACTGGAGCGCGCGCGACATCCAGAAGTGGGAGTACGTCCCGCTCGGCCCGTTCCTGGGCAAGAGTTTCGCGACGAGTGTCAGCCCGTGGGTCGTCACCGCCGAGGCGCTCGAACCATTCCGCGTCGAGGGCGAGTCGCAGACGCCGGAGGCGGGTAATCCGCCGCTCCTCGACTACCTCAAGCAACAGGGCAAGCGCTCGCTCGACATCCACCTCGAAGTCGGTCTCTGGCCCGAGGACGCCGACCGCCCGACGACCATCGCCGAGTCGAACGCGAAGTATCTCTACTGGAGTCCCGAGCAGCAACTCACTCACCACACCGTCAACGGCTGCAACGCCCGGCCCGGCGACCTGATGGCGAGCGGCACCATCAGCGGCGAGGAGAAAGGCTCCTACGGCAGTATGCTGGAGTTGAGTTGGCGCGGTACCGATCCGGTCCCGCTCCGCGACGGCGACGAGCGCACCTTCCTCAAGGACGGCGACCTCGTCACGATGAATGGCTGGGCGCAGGGCGACGGCTACCGGGTCGGCTTCGGCGAGGTGCACGGGCGGGTGCTCCCTGCGCGTTCGGCCTGAAGTTAGGAGCAGGAGCACAGCCAAGAGAAGGAGCCAGTTCAGATAGAGTTGGCACCGGCTAGCAACGCGGTTATATTAGCGCCCGATTCAACGGAGGGGTTCAGGTGTAGGCGCTCGCGATGTGTGCCGGGACTCGCTCCACCCACCCACGCGCTCCTGATTCACCGGCTCTCCCTGTCGCATGGCTAGTGTTGCTACCGCCCCCCGCATCTTTCGCCCCAGCCTCTCCCTGAAGCTCTCCGATTTTCAGTACGACTACCCCAAGGAGCTGATTGCGAAGTACCCCGCGGAGCCACGCGACAGCGCCCGGCTGATGGTCGTCGACCGGGAGCGGCGGACCGTCGAGCACCACACCTTCCGCGAGATCGTGGACTTCTTCAACGAGGGCGATGCGCTCGTCGTCAATGACACCAAGGTGTTCCCGGCGCGGCTCTTCGGCAACAAGGAGAAGACGGGCGCGCGCATCGAGGTCTTTCTGCTGCGCGAGCTGAATCCCGAGAGCCAACTCTGGGACGTGATCGTCAACCCGGCACGCAAGATCCGCGTCGGCAACAAGCTCTACTTCGACAACGGCCTCGTCGCCGAGGTCGTCGACAACACGACGAGCCGGGGCCGGACCATCCGGTTCATGTTCGACGGCACGAGCGAGGAACTCTACGCCAAGATCGACGAGATCGGGACGACGCCGATCCCGCCCTACCTCCGGCGCGACGCCGAGGAGATCGACAAGCACCGCTACCAGACGATGTTCGCCGAGAAGCGCGGGGCCGTCGCCGCGCCGACCGCCGGGCTGCACTTCACCCCAGAGTTGATCGACAAGCTCAAGGCGAAGGGCGTGACGGTTTGCCCGGTGACGCTGCATGTCGGCCTCGGCACGTTCCGCCCGGTCGAAGTGGAGGACCTGACGAAGCACCGGATGGACTCGGAGAACTTCCACATCTCCGACGAGCCGTGTGGGGCCGTCAACCGCGCC
The DNA here is from genome assembly GCA_028284265.1 of Rhodothermales bacterium. GTDB lineage: Bacteria > Bacteroidota > Rhodothermia > Rhodothermales > JANQRZ01 > JANQRZ01. The sequence goes on along the minus strand of JANQRZ010000016.1, from coordinate 3,790 downwards.
CTCGCCTCGCCGACCAACAAGGTCACCGTCGTCGGGACGACCTGCGTGCGGGCGCTGGAGTCGAGCATCTCCGCCACGGGCGATCTCAAGACGGGCGAGGGCTGGACGGACAAGTTCATCTACCCGCCCTACGAGTTCCGCATCACCGAGCGACTGATCACCAACTTCCACATGCCGAAGTCGACGTTGCTGATGCTGGTCTCGGCCTTCGCCGACCGGGAGCTGATCATGCACGCCTATCAGCAGGCCGTCGAGCACGAGTACCGCCTCTTCTCCTTCGGCGATGCGATGATTATCGTGTAGTTTTTGCTATCAGATTGATCAATGAGGGCGAGTGTGGACGTCTGATTTTGTATGTTGCGGTGGCTTCTATATGTTCTCATTGTTCTCTCTTTTGCTGGCAGAGAGTCCTATGCTCAGCAAGATCGAAGTCCATCAATTGAGGAGCTTCGTCGAGGAATAGTCAGGGTTGGGGTTGACACGTCCTCAACAGAGAAGTCCTCCTACGTGTGGGTAGCTACTGGCTTCTTTGTAGACTCACTGTGTACCGTTGCTACGGCTAAGCACGTGATAGACTCACTAGGTACAGATAAGCTAGGCATTCGCGTACCACTCCCAGATTCGGCAAGACGGGCATTATTGCTACCCGTTCGCGTGACTCATCTATATGATCAGAAAGACATTGCTTTGGTGAGAGTCAATAGGCGCAATCGGAGAAATTGCACTAGCCAGGCTCAGCATCAGTTTGTGCTTTCAGACCCTCAGCGCCTTGAGTCTCTCATGGGCTCAGATGTATTTATCATAGGGCATCCTCAAATAGCAAGCACATCTACGGACTTTCCGATTTACCGCCGAGGTACCATAGCTAGTGCTGAATTGGAAAACTTCGGTGAGCCGATAATCCTTCTAGACCTTATAGCTCGTCCCGGCTACAGTGGCAGTCCAGTGATATTGCGGGGCACTCGAACCGTGATAGGTGTGATGTCAGGTCGTTTCATCACTATCAGGGGTCAAGCCAAAGAAAACCGAGAGAATGGATTCTCTGTTGCATCCCCTATGACTGTTGAGGATTACCTACCTTCGGTAGAGTGGGACGTGTCTAGTACCCGAAGGTAAAATTAACAGTAGGGTCTACAGTGATTCGAGATAGAGTGGCGGCCATCGTCCCCGCTGCCGGGAGTGGAACCCGGATGGGCGGCGAGCGCAAGCAGTTCCGCACGCTCGGCGGCGCGCCGGTGCTCGTCCGCACGCTGGAGGTCTTCGAGCGGCACCCCGAGGTCGATGCCCTAGTCGTCGTCGGGCCACCCGGTGAGGCGGCGGCGCTGCACGACGAGTTGCGAGCGCACGAGTTGACGAAGTTGCACGCCGTCGTCGAAGGCGGGGCGACGAGGCAGGGGTCGGTCTGCAACGGGCTGGCGGCACTGCCGGAGGAGACCGAGGTCATCCTCGTCCACGACGCCGTCCGCCCGTTCCTCCCGGCGGACCGACTGAGCGCCGTCATCGACGCCGCCCGCACACACGGAGCCGCCGCGCTCGCCATTCCGATGGCCGACACCGTCCGGCGCGGCGCGACCGACTTCGCCGACACCGTCCCGCGCGACGGCCTCTGGCGGATGCAGACTCCGCAGGCGTTCCGCGTCGCCTGGCTCCGCGATGCTCACGCCACCGCCGAGGTGACCGGTACCGACGAGGTCGAACTCGTCCAACGCCTCCGGCACGCGGTCCGCATCGTTGAGGGGAGCGCACTCACCTTCAAGATCACCACGCCCGCCGACTGGACGCTCGCCGAAGCGCTCTGGCCAGTGTGGGAGAGGGAGAATGGGAGAGAGGAAGAAAGGGAGAGAGAATCGTAGCTTAGGCACCCCTCTCCCTCTCACTGGCTCCCCCTCTCTTGAGAATCGGCATCGGCTACGACGTTCACCGCCTCACCGAAGGCAGACCGCTCATCCTCGGCGGCGTCGCCATCGACCATACCCTCGGCCTCGACGGGCACTCCGACGCCGATGTGCTCGTCCACGCCGTCATCGACGCCATGCTCGGCGCGGTGGCGCTCGGCGACATCGGCCAGCACTTCCCCGACACCGACGCCGAGTGGAAAGGGGCCGATAGCTTGAAGCTCCTCGCACACGTCAACACCGTCATCGGCGAGGCTGGGTACCGGGTCGGGAACGTGGACGCGGTCGTCGTACTTCAGCGACCGAAGCTCCGTCCGCACATCGACGCGATGCGGGCCAATATGGCCGAGGTCCTCGGGGTCGAGGTCGGGCAGGTGTCGGTCAAGGCGACGACGGGGGAGAAAATCGGGTTCACCGGACGCGAGGAAGGGGCGGCAGCCCATGCCGTCTGCCTGTTGGTGGAGTCCGATGCCTGAGATACTCGGCGACATCGTCGCGTGGATGGAGGGGCTGTCGCCGGGGTGGATCTACGTGACCGTCTTCGTCGTGGCCTACCTCGAAAACGTCGTCCCCCCGATCCCCGGCGATATGGTGGTCGTCTTCGGTGGGACACTCGTGGGGTTGGGGAAGGTCGAACTCGTGCCCGTGATTGTGCTCGCCACGATAGCCGAGACCCTAGGCTTCCTCACGGTCTATGCGGTCGGTCGCCGCATCGGCGAGGCCGTGCTTGACCCGACGCGGTTGCGCTGGATTCCGAAGGCGGCAGCGTGGAAGGTCAAGGGCTGGCTGGCGCGCTACGGTCTCGGGGTCGTGGCAGCGAACCGATTTCTGAGCGGCGCGAGAGCTGTTATTGCATTGATGGTAGGAACCGCACGGATGCCGCCGGGGCCGGTCGCGTTCTGGGCAACGGTGAGTGCGGCTGCGTGGTGCGCCCTGATCGTCTATCTGGGCTTCATCGTCGGTGCGCAGTGGGAACTGATCGGGACGTGGCTAGCACGCTACGGGCAGGTCGTCACGGCGCTGCTTATCCTCGGGATCGGGGGCTATGTTGGTGTGAGGCGGTGGCGGCGGGGGCGAGGCACACAAAGAAACAGCGAAGACCCGAAAACGGGAATCTCGGGGCCTTCTGGGAGTTGACAGGGGAAGACAGGCTTGCTACCTTTCGATTCTGTCACGTTCTGCCGCGTCCGCATGCTCTGCAAAGCTGGCGTAGCTCAGTTGGTAGAGCAGCTGATTTGTAATCAGCAGGTCGGGGGTTCGAGTCCCTCCGCCAGCTCACACGGCAGCAGTGACAGACGTAGTACACCGGGCAGGTGGCCGAGTGGTTAAAGGCGACAGACTGTAAATCTGTTCTCATACGAGTACGGAGGTTCGAATCCTTCCCTGCCCACGATGGAGCTATTGGCTCTCGGCTATTGGCTATTAGTTTTCTCAAGAGCGACTAAGAGCCAGTAGCTAAAAGCTTACAAGCTCCTCTCGCGGGAGTAGCTCAGTTGGTAGAGCATCAGCCTTCCAAGCTGAGGGTCGCGAGTTCGAGTCTCGTCTCCCGCTCTGATAGACCCTAACATATCCGCCTCCTTAGCTCAGCGGTAGAGCACTTCCATGGTAAGGAAGGGGTCCCCGGTTCAAGTCCGGGAGGAGGCTCCACGAGAGGGCGGGCACCGCTCGCCGTCTCGGACCAAGACGCGCTCTCGCGTGCCAGCCCACGCAGCCGGAGCGCGTTCTCGTATTCCCGACTCACCCGCCCTTCGCAGCAGACCACTCCAGTAGAGGTTAGTTCTATGGCCAAAGAGACTTTCCAGCGTACCAAGCCCCACGTCAACGTCGGCACCATCGGCCACGTCGACCACGGCAAGACGACCCTCACCGCCGCCATCACCAAGGTCCTCGCCGAA
>JANQRZ010000023.1 GCA_028284265.1 Rhodothermales bacterium | reverse complement strand
TCTGCCCTCTGCCCTCTGCCCTCTGCCCTCTGCCCTCTGCCCTCTGCCCTCTGCCCTCTGAACCGTGACCAGCCGCTTCAAAATCTTTTCCGACCCAGTCCACGGCTTCATCTCCGTGCCGAAGCGGCTGCTGTTCGGGCTGATCGAGACGCCGGAGTTCCAGCGGCTCCGGCGCATCCGGCAGCTCGGACTCGGGCACCTCGTCTTCCCCGGCGCCGAGCACACCCGGTTCGCGCACGGCCTGGGCGCGATGGCACTGATGCAGCAGGTCCTCGGGAGCCTCGCCGAGAAAGGCACCCCGATCACCGAGGCCGAGCACGAAGCCGCCCTCGCCGCTGCCCTCCTCCACGATGTCGGCCACGGCCCGTTCTCGCACACGCTCGAAGAAGACCTCATCGCATCGGGCGCGGACGGACCGTTCCATCACGAGCAGATGAGCCGGACCATCATCGAACGCCTGAACGACCACTTCGAGGGGGCACTCGACCTGACGCTGACGATCTTCGACGGGGCCTACGACCGACCGTTCTTCCAGCGCCTCCTCTCGTCGCAACTCGACATGGACCGGCTCGACTACCTCCGGCGCGACTCGTTCTACACGGGCGTCGCTGAGGGCATCGTCGGCGTGGACCGGATCATCAAGACGATGCGCGTCCACCCGGTCGAAGGCGGGCCGGACGCAGACATTGTGATCGAGGCGAAGGGGGCGTATGCGGTCGAGAGCTACGTGCTCTCGCGGCGGCTGATGTACTGGCAGGTCTACCTCCACAAGACGGTCATCGCGGGCGACCACCTGCTGCGCGCCGCCTTCGCCCGGGCGAGGGCGTGCTGCGCCGAGGGCGACCCGGCGGTCCTCGCCTCCTCCCCTGCCCTGTTGTTTTTCCTCCAGCGCCGCGTCACTGCCGATGAGATCGGGGAAGATGCTGTGCTCGATGCCTTCTGCCGCCTCGACGACACCGACATCCTCCATAGCCTCAAGCAGTGGAGCCGCTCTGCCGATCCGATCCTCGCCGACCTCGCCCGCCGCTTCGTTGAGCGCGACCTCTTCCGCACGACCTATTTGACGGCAGCACCCACCGATGTCGAGATCGCCGGGTGGCGCGAGGCCGTCGCCGGGTGGCTCGTAGCGGCCAATCTCTCGACGCCCAATGAGGCGCAACACGACGCCGACCTGTACCTCACCGTCGGTAGTTCCTCGCTCGACGTGTACCAGCGCTTCGAGGACTCGATCTCGATTCTGGAGCGCGATGGGCGCATCCGCGAACTGTCTAGGGCCGACGACGTGGCGACCGTTCGAGCCGTTGCCGGGGCCGTCGTCCGGCACTACGTCTGCGCGCCGAAGCAGGTCACGCTCGGCATCGCCGAGGAAGCGCCGCTCGGCTAGTCCTCATCGAGGATGTAGATGGCCGGAAGGTTGCGCCCGAGTTGACCATAGTCCAGCCCGTAGCCGATCACGAACAGGTTGTCGATCTCGAACCCGACGTAATCGAGTTGCAGGTTGAGGTCAGGACGGGTGGCGGCTTTCTTGTGGAGCAGGGTTGCTGTTCGGACGGACGCCGGGTTCAGTTCCGCCATCAGCTCGGTGATGAACTGCATCGAGAGGCCCGTGTCCACGATGTCCTCGACGACAATGATGTGCCGCCCTCCGAGGTCAGCGTCGATCTTCTTGAGTTCGGTGACAGTGCCGCTCGACACCTTCTCGGCCCCGTAGGACGAGAGCTTGAGAAAGTCCACCTCACAGTCGATGGAGATCGCCCGCATGAGGTCGGAGAGAAACATAAAGGCCCCGTTGAGCACACCGATCAGGATGGGCCGTTTGCCGTCGTACTCGGCGTCAATGGCGCGTCCAATGGCCTGAACGCGGGCAGCGATGGTGTCGGCGTCGAGGTAGAGGCGAAAGCGCTCGCCGCGACAGGTGACGGTCTCAGCGACAGGAGCGATGGAGGCAGACATGGCGGGCAGCAGACGGGCGAGGGAGGGACGACGAAGCTACGCATCGGAGCCGCCGTGTGCCAACGCCTTCTCGATCCATGTCAACCTCACAACCCGCTGCGTCTCCGCCCCAACGGCAAACCCGGCCCCGAGCCGGTGCCCAACGACCCAGACGATCTCGTCGCCCGATACCAGCACTAGTTGCCGAGCGCGACGGTGTGACGGGACCCGCCGCTCGGTGAGGAGATCGCTGATGTTCTTGTGCCCGTCCATGGCGAATGGCTGAAACGCATCGCCCGCCTGCCAAGTCCGAAGCGTAAGCGGAAACCGCAGCCGGTCGGCGTCAACGACCTCGATGTTCGGCGATGAGTCAAACGCCTCCGGCACTACGTCGAGAAGCTCGACTGCCAGCGTGCCAAGCGGCGTTTGGGTCTTACCTACGTCAACGTTCACCTTGAAGGTATCCACCGCCGGAGCCGTCTCGAACACGAGCCGGTCTCGATCACGCCAGACCGTGACGCCTGGCCACTCGATCCGTCGCCCCACCTGCGATGCGAGGAGCGATTCCACCTCGCGCACTGTCGCCGTTGAGCGCGGTGCATCGGGTGCCCACCGGCGGAGGGCTTCGAGCACGAGGCCGCGCTGCACGGCCTCCGGCTGCGCGGTCAGCCCATCAAGGCGAAGTGACCAACCGCTAGCGTTTTCTTCGGCAGCATCTTCGAACAGGTCTGCCGGAACGAGCGCCGCCCCACTGTCGAGGGCTTCGCGCATGAGCTCTGCCGCCCCGGCGATGCGTTCACCGACATCCTCGCCGAAGTGCTTTCCGAGAAGCGGCAGCACCTCGTGGCGCAGCACATTTCGGCGGTAAGCAGGCGACTGGTTCGATTCATCCTCTCGCCACAGCAAGTGGTGCGCACGGGCATAGCTTTCGATCCCGGCGCGGGAGGCCCACAGCAAGGGTCGAATGACCTCGACAGCAGAGCCGGACATAAGCGGTCGGCGCATGGGCATTCCGGCCAACCCGACCGGCCCTGCTCCGCGAAATAGGTTGAGCAGCACCGTCTCCGCCTGATCGTCCCGGTGATGCGCCGTAGCGATGGCGGAGGCTCCTACCTCGCTCGCCACTTCGCCGAAGAAGACGTAGCGAGCGTCGCGTGCTTCCGCCTGCACCGAGCCGCTGACCTCGGCCCGATGCACTCGCAGCGGCACATCCCATTGCTGACAAAGGGTCCGCACGAGCGCTTCATCGGCGGCAGAGGCTTCCCCGCGCAACCCATAGTTGACGTGCGCCGCGACAGGCAAAAAACCGCTCGCACTCAACAAGTGCAGCAGCACCATCGAGTCCATGCCGCCGCTGACACCGACCACGACACACTCCCCCTCGGCGAGCAAGGCGCGGTCGGTCACAAACTCACGGAAGCGTTGAAGCAAAGACACGGGGCAGAAGCGTAGGCTGCGCCAAGCTACGGTCTCTAGCTCTTGCCGAACCGCCGCTCCAGTTCGTCCAACGAGACCTTGATCATCGTCGGGCGTCCGTGCGGGCAAATGTAGGGAGTCTCGCAGGCAAACAGTTCGTCGATCAGCTTGCGCGCTTCCTCTTCCGACAGCGACGTGCCGGAGGCAATGGCACTGCGGCGGGCCACGCTCTTGGCAAGGCTGTCGCGCCCGCTGAGTTGGAGGTCATTGCGGTACTGCTTGTACTGGTCGAGCACGTCTTCAAGTAGGCGCTGCACCGAATCCCGAGAAACGCCAGTCGGAACGCCTTGCACTTTTACCGTTCGGCCTGAGAACGGTGTGAGGTCAAAGCCAAGTTTCTGGAGGTCGTCGGCCAGTTCGAGGATGAGTTCGTAGTCAGCGGGGGGAAACTCGATGGTGACCGGGAAGAGGAGTTGCTGCGAAAGCGAGAGGCCGCCTTCGAGCGAAGTAAGAGCCTGCTCGTAGAGGATGCGCTCGTGAGCAGCGCGCTGGTCGAGCAGCATCAGCCCGGAGCGGATCGGTGTGACGATGTAGCGATTGTGGAGTTGCCACACCGGCGGCCGCTCGCCCAAGCCGAGCGTGTCAGCCTCGCTTTCCTCTAGCGGGTCTACCGCGAACGGCTCGGCACTCGATGGAACCGGAGTTGTGCGACGCGGGGCCTCATCAGCCTCAGGCATATGAAACGAGGCAGCACGGGGCACGGTCGGGTCAGGGCGCTCCGGCGTATTGCTCACGTCAAAGCGAATCGGGCGGATATCGGGCACGGGCGACGCATCGGCACGACCGATACCGGCAAAGCCATCACCGAGGCTCGGGATGACATCGGCATCGCCGAGGGCCTTTTTGACGATGGCGCGGACGAAACCATAGACGCCGCGCTCGTCGTCGAACTTCACCTCGGTCTTGGTCGGGTGGACGTTCACATCGACGTGGCGCGGGTCGAGGGTGAAGAAGAGCGTGAAGAGCGGATACGTGCCCTTCGGCAAGAGGTCACCGAACGCGGCGGCTACGGCGTGGTCGAGCGAGCGGTTCTTGACGTAGCGCCCGTTGATGAAGAGGAACTGCTCGCCCCGGCTCTTGCGTGCGCCCTCGGGCCGCCCGACGAGGCCGCGCACTGAGAGGTAGCTCGTCGCCTCCTCCACCGGCACGAGCGAAGCCCCGTCGCGGTCGCCGAGCAGTTGACTGACTCGCTGCCGGAGCGCCGACTCGAAGCCTTCGTCCGAGGAAGCGAGCCGGTAGACCTCCGCATCGTCATGGACGAGCGTAAAGCCAACCGCCGGGTTCGAGAGGGCGAGAAACTGGAATGTTTCGATGAGGTGCTTGAACTCCGTCGCCGGGGACTTGAGGAAGTTGCGCCGGGCCGGGACGTTGAAGAAAAGATTTCGCACGGCAATCGAGGTCCCGTTCGGCGCGGCGCATGGCGACTGATCGACGAACGTGCTGCCCTCGATGCGGACGCACGTCCCGGCAGCATCGCTCCGCCGCTTCGACTTCAATTCGACCTGCGCTACTGCCGCAATCGAGGCGAGAGCTTCGCCCCGGAAGCCGAGCGTGCGGATGCGCTCCAGATCATCGGCGTTGGCGATCTTGCTCGTCGCGTGGCGTCCGAAGCACGTCGCCGCGTCCGCTGGTCCCATCCCACACCCGTCGTCCACCACCTGCACGAGTTCGCTGCCTGCCTTCTGGAGAACCACCGTGATCTGCCGCGCCCCAGCGTCGAGGGCGTTCTCCATCAACTCCTTCAGCACCGACGCGGGCCGCTGCACCACCTCGCCTGCCGCGATCTTGTTGGCGAGGTGCTCCGGCAGCACGCGCACGAGTCCGTCCGGCGCAGTCTGCGCCTCCGTCTCCTCCAGCATAGGGTCCGTCTTCGAGGTCATAAGGAGTGGTACCGGAAGCTAGGCACATCCCGAGGTGGTACCATTACCATAGGATGATACCCGTCAGAGCTTCACGTAGACGTACAGCGCGAGCAGCAGCAGCACCGCGACCGCGATGAAGGCGGGCTGTTTGCCGCGCCGCGTGTTTGTCTTGAAGCGGAGCCGCTGTTTTAGCCTCTCGTCGTGGCTCGGGTCGTAGAACCTCGGCTCGTAGGTGAAACGGCGGGGCTTGGGTCGGTGTCGCGGCGAAAGCATCGGACCGGGCGGTTTTCGGTGGGCCGAAGTATACCGCTGCCCTGCTGCCACCGTTCCGTCAGCGTTATTGGCTGAGTGACTGATTGGCTGATTCTGGCAACCCAATCACTCAATCAGCCAATCACCAAAGGTCTCGGACGTGGTCGAGATAGAGCACGACGAGCGGAATCGCGATCAGCATGGCGTCAATGCGGTCGAGCATCCCGCCGTGGCCGGGGAGGTAGTTCCCTGAGTCCTTCACCCCGACCGAGCGCTTGAGCATGCTCTCGGCGAGATCGCCGAGCTGCCCCACTGCCCCACAGATCAGGCCGATCACGGCCACATCGGCCCATGTCAACAGCGGCACGAACGTGAGCTTCATCACCGTTACGAACAGAACGGCCCCGATAACGCCACCGACCGATCCGGCCCACGTCTTCTTCGGCGAGATGCGCGGAAAGAGGGGGCGCTTGCCGAAAGCCCGCCCGGTGAAGTAGGCGAGCGTATCCGCCGCCCAAATCGCCACCATCGCCGTGATCGTCAGCAGAATCGCATCGGAGTCGCCGAGGGTCTCGGCGCTCAGTACCCGAAGCTCGACGAAGTAGCCTGCGAGCACTGCTGGATAGAACACGCCGAGGACGAGGGTACCGATATTCGGAATGGGAGCCTCGTGCCGCCGCCACAACTCGGCGATAAAAGCCACGACGAGGCCAACGACGGCAAGCGGTACCGCCTCCGGCCACACGGCCCGCACGATCACGAGCGCGCCCACCGCGAGGCCGACGCTTTTGAGCGGCCGGATGCTTCCCGCTTCGGCCATCGCGTAGAGATCGCGCTGCGCCAGCAACCCGATCAGCAGCATCAGACCCACGAAGAACCACCCACCGAGATACACGGCCCCGATGACGAGGGGCGCGCCGACGAGCGATGTCAGGATGCGCTGCGCGAGGTTGCTCATAGCGGGTCTAGGCGCAGGCTCCCCCTCGCTCATTTCTTCACCGGGTCGTCGTCGTCGGGGGCGGAGAACCGAATCGCATCGGGGCCGGAGTCGAGCATACCCTCTTCGTCAGCGGTGTACGCATCCTCCGCATCGGGGTCGGCATTGAGGGCCGCCTCGGTCAATTCGGCGTCGGTGAAGGGCTGCTGGTTGATGACCTCCTGCGCGGCCCCGACGTCTTCGGGCCGGACCATCACATGGACCGCTGCCATGTCGCCGACATTGAGATTGAAGGCGTGGTCCCGCTGCGTCAACACAACCGCGGCGAGGCCTGCCGCGTCGAGCCGGTCGCGCACGAGGTCGGCTTCGTAATCGGTGGAGGTGCTGAAGACGGCAACCCAGTCTTCGTAGACGCGCGGATCGTCAGACATGGCAGAGAGGCGAAAGCGAAGGAAAACGACAACGGGCTACGTACGTGCAAGTAGCGTGTGCCGCCGACCGAGCAGAAGAACGACAACCCCTGCGACGGCAGCAGCACTCAGCAGCGCAAGATACCACGGCACTGCGATAGAGTCGAGCGTAGCGGGGTCGAGGTTCGGGCTGCGCTTCATGTAATCGCTCACGAGGACGGCGAGACCGTTGTTGAGCAGGTGAACGAGAATGCCCGCCCACAGGCTCCCCGTCACCCACACCGAGAAGCCGAGATACAGTCCGAGCGTCGTCAGCGGCAGTACCTGCGTCGGGCGCAGGTGGAACACCCCAAAGAGCACACCGATGAGCACGATGCCTCCCACCACGCCGAGGCTCCGCTCCACCTGGCGTTGGAGATACCCCCGGAACATCACCTCCTCGCAGATCGCAGGCGTGACGGCGACGAAGAGGAGCGCAAGCACCACGTTCATATCGGCCCCGAGCACCTGCTCGATGAGGGCCGCCTGCTGCTCATCCCATGCCCGCCACGACTCGGGAAGCGGCAACTCCGCGTTGAGCATCCCGACCCACGCCACAAAGGGTAACAGCGCGAAGAGACCAAGAGCGCTCAGACCCAGTTGCATCGTGTCCGGTCGGCGAACCCGGAGGAACGAGGCAAGATCGGGCGTGTGCAGCCACGCGACGAACAGGACAAAGCCGAGAAATCCGGCCACCTGTCCGAGCGCGTTCCCGCCGAAGAGGACGAAGGCATTGTCTCCAATCGAATCCAACAACCCCACCGGATCCAATTCGCCACCTGACGCGCTCAACGCCGCCCCGATCATCACGACAGAGCCGACGAACTGGTAGACCACGAACCCACCGACGAACGTAAGCAAAGCCATCAGTAGCGGGTGAAACCGCTGCCGCTCCAGCACACCGGCCAGCCGCACCGGCTTCGCCCACGGCACCGCGTCCCGCAGCACAGGCGTCGGGTCTAGCAGAGCCGGGGCAGGCGCTTGGGGAGGGTGGTCTAGGAGATCAGGCATCGCGTGCGGGCTAAAGACAGGGGAATGAGACGAGTATCGGCACCACAGGTTGCGGAATCAACAGGCTACCGCATCGCCGAGGCTTTCGATCACATTCGCCCAATCACCCCCGAACACCTCAACCGGTACGCCGCCGAGCGCCGCCGAGAGGTCGTCTGGCGAGTTCTGGCCAGGGCGATTGTCGAGAAACAGCCCCTCGAAGTTGACGGAGTCGGGCGGCAGGAGAACAAGGTCGCCGAGTTGCCGGGCTTCGCCGAGGGACTTCAGCGCAGCGTAGAAGCTCTTAAAGTTCAGCAGCCCGCTCACCGTCACCGAATCGCCAAAAAGCAGGTTCTCTGCCTCGACCACCTGCACATCGAGGTTCCTGACCTCGCGCAGCACCGGAGCGATGCGCTCCTCCAGCAGCGATTCCGTCAGCGTGCCTGTAACGAGGGTCAGCGTTTTCGGCTCAGGCAGGGCTTCGGGGAGGTATTCGCGCTGGTAGTCGAGTTCGTTCAGAAAGTCGCGACTCATGCCAACACCGTTCTCCATCAGCGGATAACCGTCGTAGTCATCCTCTTCGGGGAAGTCGAGGCCCGCGAGGAGGTACATCTCATCCGAGAGGTAGACAAACCCACGTCCGATCTCGTCACGGAACCGAGCTTGCCACGCTTCGACTTGTCCAGCGAGTGCCCGCGCCTCCTCCGGGCGCAGCGTGCGAAGGTCGGTCAGCTCGCGCCGGTGCTTCGTCAGTCCGACTGGCACAATCGAGAGCGACTGCATCCGGTCGTTCATCGCGTACAGGTCCTCGACCGTCTTGACGAGTGCCTCACCATCGTTAAAGCCGGGCACCAAGACGACTTGGGCATGCATGTCGATGCCGTGTGCCCGCAGGAACTCCAGCTTCTCCATCAACCGGTCTTGCTGCGTCCGGTGCCCCATCATCCGGCGGCGAATCTCATCGGTGGTGCAGTGCACCGAGATGTAGAGAGGGCTGAGGCGCTGCTCCACGATCCGCCGCATATCGCGGTCACGGAGGTTGGTCATCGTGATGTAGTTCCCGTAGAGGAATGACATGCGGAAGTCACCGTCGCGGAAGTAGAGCGTGTCGCGCAACCCGACCGGGTTCTGGTCGACGAAGCAGAAGACGCAGTCGTCGCCGCAGGTCTTGATGCGAAACTCCTCGAAGGCCGCCCCGAGCGGCTCGTCGAGGTCGCGCGAGACAGACTGCTCGCGGAGATCGCCACCCATCCGCACCTTCACCGTAAAGCGCTCCTCGGCGGCTTTGAAGCGCAGGTCGAGTTCGTCCTGCACCGTCTCGCCATTAATGGCGAGCAGTTGGTCGCCGGGCCGCCAGCCGAGGTCGTCGGCGAGCGAGCCTGGCTCAATCTCGGTGATACGAACGGGCATGGGCTAGCGCTGGTCAGATGCGCGGCGGATACGCAGCGCTTGGCGCGATAGGTCCGTGAAAAGTCCGTGCCGGTCGGCAATCGGCTTTGTATCAACCCGGTGGTTTCGTAGCTTGAACGTTTCGAGTGGCTCGCCGCTCTCTTTGCGCCCGTAGCTCAGCTGGATAGAGTGCCAGATTCCGGTTCTGGAGGTCGCAGGTTCGACTCCTGCCGGGCGTACCTAACAGGACGGCTACCTACAGCGATGTCGGTGGCCGTCTCTTTTTCGGCCTTTTTGCCCGCAAGAAGAACGATTAGCTCGCTCTCCGGGGTGGTTTCAAAACCGTCGCCGTCGAAGACTACTCCGGCGGGCCATATGGAACCGGTGAGCGCACCCCGCGCTTCGGCGTCGCCGCGCTCCCAGAGGCCCGTCAGATCAGCCAGCACGTCGTAGCCGAAGCGCGTGTGCTCGGCACTTAGCTTGGGCGCTGCGGCCTCGACCTCCGCGAGGGTCGCCCGGAGCTTGGTCGTGCGCTCGTCGTACCGCGCCGTCGCCCGTTCCAGCGCGTCGTCTTTTAGCTTGCCGTCTATGTATAGGTCTTCGGCGCGGGCGAGGCGGTCGTCTTCCTGCTCGATCTCGGCTCTGATCTTCCGGGCGCGGCGCTCGGCCTGTGCTGCCTGCTCGCGCTCGCGCTCTTGGCTCACGGCTTGGTGCAGCACCGCGAACTCCCGGCTGATCTCGACCGAGCCGAGGAAGGCGTGGAACGCCTCGTGAACGACGCCCGCACGGTGCCGGTACCGGACCCCGGCTATCCGCCTCGCCTTGTCGCGGGAGCAGTAGTGACAGTCGTAGTACGCATAGTAGGCCGAGCGACCCTTGACGCGAGACCCCGTGACCTTGCGCTTGCAGTGAGGACAGAGGAGGTGGCCCCGGAGCGGAAACTCTGGGCGTGGCGTGCGCTGCCCGCGCCTGCGGCTGGCGTAGCTGTTCGGGGCAAAGCGTTCCTGCACGCGGGCGAAGGTGTGCTCGTCCACGATAGCAGCGTGGAGAGCTTCGACAATCTCCGCCGGTTCGTCCTTCCATGCGGTGAGCGAGATGCGTCCGGTGTAGATCGGATTCTTGAGCATCTCGTAGAAAGAACTGCGGGAGATGTTCAGTCCGAGCCGCCGCGCGCGGCGGTGGACCTCGGCGAGCGGGAGCGACGGATCGGCAGCGAGTTCAAAGGCTCCGGCGACGATCTCGGCCTGCTCCGGGTCGGGCGCGATGTACGGGCGGTCGTCGGCGTCGCGGACGCGGCGGTAGCCGACCGGCGGGCGGGCAACCCAGCGACCCTCGCGCATCGCTCGCCTCATCCCCTGCTTGACGCTGATAGACAGCCAGCGGTTAGCCACGTCTGGCTCGACGAGGTTGATGAGGAGCACGTAGAGGTGATTCGGGTCGGCGTAGTTGACCCACTGCTCGGTAGCCTGCACCTCGACGCCGAGGGACGCCCACCGGTTGATCTCGGCTCTCGCGTCGTCCACGTTGCGAGCGAAGCGGCTCCACTTGGTGACGAGGAGATAGTCCGCCCCCGTGCCATCGCGCTCCAAGAGCATTTGCCGGTAGGCGGGGCGCTCGAAGTTCTTGCCGCTGTAGCCGTCGTCTTCGTACTCACAGGCGACGGTGATCCCGGCCTGCTCGCAGAAGCGTCTCAGGTGCTCCGTCTGGGCGCGGAGCGAGTAGCCATCCTTCGCCTGCTCATCCGTTGAGACTCGCCGGTAGAGGATAGCACGTTTACCGCTGAGGTTCTGCCGGAGCATGGCGTCGGGGTAGAGAATGAATGGTGGCCGGTGGTCTCGGGGTGCTCCGCGATATGCGCTCGATGGTTCTGCTCACGCCGAGGAGCTTCGCCGCTTCGCTTAGAGAGTATACCCGCCCCGAGCCGCCCGCGCCAGCGGAGGCGTCATTGAGGATGTGCATGGCGCGTTCAGGGGTCATCCTCATCGCCTCTCGTCACTGATCCGCATGATCTCCTCCAGCACACGCAGCTTCGCCGTGTCGAGGCAGGCCCGGCAGTACGGGTGGCTCTGAATATCCGGGTCAGAGGCCGGCCAGAACGCGACGGCCTGCTCGCCGCACATGCAGCACTGGCGCTCGGAGGCGTGGACGGTATGGAGGTCGCGCTCGCTCACGTCACCTCCCCAAAAAGCGCTCGATACGCTCCTCTAGTGCTTCCATATCGCCGTCGGTGTCGTGCCAGTTGCCCGCGTCGATCATGTCACGGAGGATGCCGAGCGACCGGACGAGAAGCCTGTGAGCCTCGGCCTCCCGACTGAGCGACTGGGTGACGACGCGGACGATGCGGAAGCCGTGCTCGCGCTTCAGCTTGCGCCAGAAGGACGCGCGAGACAGGTCGTCATTGTTGGTCCAGAACTCGACGGCGAACGTCACGCACTCGCTCTGCGTGCGACCGGTCTGATGGATCGCGCCGTCGGGCCAGACTACAGCCCAGTGGTGGTCAAGGTAGACGTCGTTCTCTGAATCGTAGGGCATCGCTCACGCCTCCAGCTTTTCGGTGAGGAGCCGCTTCCCTTCCTCGCCGGTGATGAGCATCTCGTAGAACGTCACCCCGGTCGGCGTCATCGACATCCCCAAGAGCGCCTGTGCGAGTGTCGCCTGCTCGGCCTCGACGAAGGCGAGCGTCACGTCGATCCAGTTGTAGACGAGCCGCCACGCTACGCGCTTCGCGTGCTGGAGTGTCCGCTGGGTGGATTTCAGCTTCGGTGTCCGCTGGAGCGCGGCGAGCGCGCCCTCTGGCTTCGCGGCAAGGCGGAACGAAATGGGCCGCTCCTCTCCGTGCGCGGTGACGATGACGCGGAAGGCGACGGCCAGCGGCTCGCCCTCGTCGTCGTACTCGATCATGACGGCGCGGGCACCCTTGCGTGCGAGGAGGTTCTGGAGGCTCTCGACGGTCTGGCGCGGGCTGCGGTCGGTGGTGTAGGACTTGATCGGCATCACTCCTCCTCGCTGGCCGCGTCCTCTTCGACTTGGTCGTCTATCTCAACGTCTTCGGCGAGGTCATTGGTCGAAGCCTTCCCCATCGTCTTGCTGTTCTCGGCGCGCTCGCTCATCGCCTCGATGTCGGCAAGCTCCATCTGGTAGTCTTCGGGGTTGAATGGCTCCTCGCGCACAACCTCACCCTCCATGCCGGAGCCTTCGGTGGCTACCCACTGGCGCTTCTTGGCCTCGAAGTCCCGTTCGAGTCGGCAGCGGACGGGTCGCATCTCGAATCCGTCGCGGCGCTTGCGGGCGAGATCGTTGATCTCGGCAGTGAGCAGCGAGAGGCGATGCTTGTAGTCATCCATCACCTCTTTCTTCTCCGCCTCCGCCTGGTCCTTGTCCGCTAGCTTGTGGACGAGGGTGAGCGCGATGGAGTCGAGTTCTTCGTCGGTGAAGGTGTAGCGAGCGTTGACGGTGCGCTCTTCGGTGAAGGTGGTAGTGCTGGACATGGGGATTGTTGGGTTGGGTTGATGGGTAGGACAGCGTTCTGGTAGAAGCCGCCTCGGTAGTCGCGGGGGCGCTCGCGGTAGCTCATGCGGCAGCCTCCATGACGGAAGCCCCGAAGTTGAGGCGGTCCAGTAGTCCCCGCTCTAGGCACATCTCGTCGTAGGCCTCGGCAGCCTGCCGGTCACTTGCAAAGCCAACGCGTGTTTCGCGGTCGTCTCCTACGCGAAGTTCAGCGTTCCATCTGCCCCAGTGACGGTTGTAGTAGACCCCTCGGAAAGGTGACGATTTCTGCGGGTAGCGATAGGTCGGACGTCCGTTCCTGAGCACGTCGAGTGCCCGCTCGATCTTGCCGATTGAGAAACCCGTCTCGGCTTTGATCTCATGGTAGGTCAGCTTCTGCTCGAAGCGTAGCCGAGCGACGAGGTCAGCCTCCTTGCGGCGCTTTCTGGCAACGTTCGTCTGGGCCTCCCATAGCGCGACGATACATGCCTCGTGGTGGTCTCGGAACAGGCCGTCTGCTTTCATCCACCGGGTGACCGTCTGGCGACTGAGGCCGAGGTGGTCGGCGGTCTTTCGGGCCGACCACTTGCGCTCGTGGTAGAGGTAGCGCACGGCGCTCTCCATCTCGGAGTATTTCAGCCCAGTCGCCTTCTGGTTCTTGATCCGGTTGGCCTCACTTTTCGAGCGAATCACGCCGCGCTCTTTCAGGCGTTCGTAAATCCACTGGTCGCTAGGGCTTTTACCAAACTCCTCTTTGAGGACCGGCTGAATCTCGCGCAGCGAGTGCGGCCACTCCTCGTCGAGGTAGAGCGCGACGGCGCGCTCCGTCATCAGCCGCCGAGTTCGACTGCCGTAGCTCACGAGGTCGTCAATCAGCCCCTCGGCCTTCAGGCGCGTGTAAACCCATGTGTCGCTCGGTCCCTTCGCCGCTTCGACGGCCTGCGCCAGCGAGCCAGTACGGAGGTAGGCAGCGCGTGCTCGGTCGAGGTGCCAGTCGGTGTATTTGCGTTTGCTCACGCCTCGACCCTCCGCTCGATCTCTCGAATCGTGAGGCTGGCGAGATCGGGATGGGAGGCGAAGCGCGGACGCGCTTCGCCTCGTGCCTCGTCGAGGGTTTTCTTCCCGAGCCGGACATGGCGAGAAAGAATGGCCGCGCGAAAGCTCACGATCTGGGCGAGCGACCATGCGTGCGGCGCGAGGTAGGGTTGGCGGATTGATTTCATCGTGACCTCTGGCTGAGTGTTTGCAGAAGCCGCCGCCCCGCCTCGGTCGCCCGCCACGCCCAGACGGTCTTCCCCGTCTTCCGGTCCTTGACCTGGTGCGCTCGCTCGACGAGCGGCCCAGCGGGGAAATCGACGAGTTCGAGGCGGCGGGCAGAGCAGCGGCCCGGCGGGAAATCCGTGCCTTTCGCCGCTGCGATGCGCTCGGCGGTGATGCGGTCGGTGACGGGGCCGTAGCGCACGCAGTTGAGGAGCACGTTCAGCGCGTCGCGGGTGAGGCCGGGGACGGGCGACTGCTTGGCGCGGCGGTAGCTGCGGTGGCTCGCGTCGCGGGTGTCGGTGGCGCGTTCGCGGCGCAGGCCCGGGCGGCGGGGAGGTTGCCCAGAGGGTGGCGGAGTGAAGAGGTCGCTCATGCCGTGAGCCTCCGAAGCCGCTCGCTGCCAGTCGCGGCGGTAAACAAGTTGCGGGGCTGGCCCTCGACCGCCGCCCGGTTCATCCATAGCACCTCAGTCCGCTCGGCACCAGAATCCACACGTACCGACTTACGGGCGCGCTCCCAGCCTGGGTACAGGTCGCGGTACAGCGCGTGGTCGTAGTGCGAGAGCACGATCATGGACTTCGCCGACCGGCACCATTCCGCGATCGCCCGGTGCTCCTCTTCACTATTCATCTCGTGCCGGTAGCCGTCTGTCGCACTCGATGTGCGCGTCTCAGCGAGGTACGGAGGGTCAAGGTAGACGAGCGTGTCGGGCGCATCGTAGCGCGCTGCCACATCCTGCCAGTCTCGGCACTCAACGGTGACGCCAGCGAGGCGGTCCGTGAACGAGGTAATGTGATCAGGGTAGCGCGCCCAATCGGCAGCGGCGAGGAAGCGCCCTTCGGATTCCGAACTTCGGAATCCGGTGCGACTCTTGGCGCGGAGGCCTGCCGATCCATGCCCCATGAAGCTGCACACGAGCAATCGGCGCGCCCGCTCGATGGGGTGGTTAGTGTGCTCACGGGCAAGCTCGAACTCGCGCCGGGCGTAAGGCGTGCGCTTGAGCACCCAGCGGAGTTCGGAAGCAGAAGCGCGGTCGCGGAGTACCCGGAAGAGGTTCACCACATCCTCGTCAAGATCGTTGATGACCTCGGAAGCTGACCGCGGCTTCCTCAGCAGCACCGACGCGGCGCCGGAGAACGGCTCGACGTAGACACGGTGCGGCGGCAGATGCGAGACAATCCAATCGGCGGTCGAGCCGTGCGAGCCGAACTTGCCGCCGTGGTAGCGGAGGGCTGGGCGTTTGACAATGCTCATCGGCTTGCCTCCGGCGTCCAGTGCTGGAGCAGCAGTTCCAACTCCCGACCGAGAGCCTCGTCGAGTTCGGGGTCGGCCTCCGACGGGTGGCGACGCTCGTAGCGCTCCTGCATCGCTCTCGGCAATCGCTCAACAGCCTGCCCAACGAGCCGCTGCATCTCTGCCTCGCTGGGCCGGGCCGGACCGGGGGATGCACCGGAGCCATGCGCCGCCGCTCCACCCGAGGGTGCTGCCGGCGATGCGGGCTTGAAATCGGATTCCCTCGCTGCCCACTGCCGAATCTTGGCGAGGCGGTTCAGGATCGGCTGCGGATGCCGACCGCCGGTCACCCAGCCCTGAGCGTCGTAGTGATCGAACGCGGCCCCGGCGACCGCCGCCGGAATACCCTCGGCCCCAGCAGCAGCCACAACCTCTTCACGACTTCGAGGGCTGGCACCCAAACCGTCCGAAGGACACCCCTCGTGCGCGCGCGCCCCGCTCTCGCCCCCCTCAGGGGTTATATAACTCTTGGTGTCGGAATAATTATTCCGGTCCTTTTGGAACGAATCTTCCGCGCCTCGGAATAATTTTTCCGCAGCGGAACCGTTTTTCCGATCCTTCGATTTTGAGCCGTTCGCGGCGCTTTGAGCGGCACTTTTCTGTGGATAAAGGGCGGCGCTTCCGCCGACCGTGCCGATGCGGAGGTACCCCGCCTCGACGAGCGCGGATTTCCAGTTTCGGACCGAGCGGTCGGTGACGCCGTAGACCTCCTCGAAGTGCTTGTCACCGGCCCAGCAGTAGCCCTTCTCTTCGGCTAGCTCGCACACGTCCTCGAAGTAGCAGCGGGCGGCGAAGGTGATCCGCTTGTCGTGTCGGACGGCGCGGCGCACGTCGTCGAAGTCGTAGCGCTGCTTCATAGGACGCACGTTGGAATGGGAAGCGGATCGGGTATCCGCGTGGGCAGCGCTCACGACCGGAACTCCTCTTTCTTGGTCACAGAGATGGCGCGGGCCGGTCCCCAGCGCTGGCAGGTCTGCCCAGCCTCGCGCGCGACGTGGACGATGAGCGCGTCGATGTCCTGCTCGACGAGCTTCGCCTCGGCCTCGCGCCGGGCGACCTCGCGTGCCTCCTCTTCCTTCCGGGCACGCGCATCTGCGAGGGCGAGCGTTTGCATGGTCTCCCGCTCGGCTTGCTCGCGGCGACGCTCCCGGCGGAGCGCGAGGAGCATGATGGCGGCGATGATCGAGCCGCCCGAAATCATGACGAGCGCGACGAGGCGCATAAGTTCGGGGCCGTTCATCCCGTCACCCTCCGAAACTCGACGACCCACACGAGTGGGTTCTCGTCCCATCCGTAGCCGCGACCGGCGTTGATCTTGTTCCAGAGGTCTCGGAAAGACCTGAACCAGAGTGAGCGCTCATTCCACTCCGGCAGCGGAACACCCTCTGCTTTCACGTCCTCGTAGCTGATGTCCTGCACGCGCTCGACGTGCACTCCCGTCACTTCGAGAATGAGGCGGGAGGCCCAGCGGGGCATATGGATAGAGGGGCGCCACGGGCCTGTGTGGCCGCCATCGGCTCGGTACAGTACCTCGCCAAAGCCAGGGTGCTCACTCGGAATCCTGCCGTCGGCGCGCTGCATGTTGCCGGACTCGCGCCACGCCTCCCGTACCCACAGCCTATCCCCCGGCCCACCGTAGGGAGAACGGATCGAGTACGGCTCACCTTCGGCGTCGAAAAGCACTGCCCGGTACGAACCGTCCGGGTAACGCTCAAATCGGTCTAGCTCGAAATGCTCGTCGTCGTAGAGCTTCGCTTGGATGACACGCCGCGTCTGCGTCTTCCGCCCGCCAAGAATGGCGCGCACCATGTCGGCGGTGAAGAGAATCGGTCGCTCCGTCATCCTGACACCCTCGCAATGGCCCGCGTGACGCTGGCCTCGACGTGCTCGACGGCTTCGCGGACCCGGCGCTTGCCGCGGCGAGCAGCGAGGCGGGCGACCGGCGAGGTGAGGGCGAGGAAGACGAGGAGCACGACGACCATCTGGAGCATTGTCGGGCGGGCGAGGATGAGCTTGGCGTAGAGGTCAGCCATTGTTGGCCTCCGCCTCAGCGTCTTTCTCAGGCTTGCCGTAGGGCACGGCGGGCGAGGTCTCGACGAGCATGAACACGAGGTCGCGGTGCTTCTTCCACCACGCGAGCGCATCCGGGTCCATCTTGGCGATCCAGCGGTCGTCAGCCTCGCGCCATTTCGAGACGGGGTGGCGCTGACACCCGATCTGAATCACGGCCTCGGACGGCTGACCGTTCTTCCCTCTCGGCTGTGTCCACACGACCGGCCACGAGTCGAAGAGCGCGGCCTTGACCTCTCGCATATTCGCCGCCCCGCGCAGGTTCGCCCAGCTCAGGTCCGCCTCGCGCAGGTTCGCCCAGCTCAGGTTCGCCTCGCTCAGGTCCGCCTCGCGCAGGTTCGCCCAGCTCAGGTCCGCCTCGCACAGGTCCGCCCCGCGCAGGTTCGCCCAGCTCAGGTCCGCCCCGCGCAGGTTCGCCTCGCGCAGGTCCGCCTCGCACAGGTCCGCCTCGCACAGGTCCGCGCCCTCTGCGAGGGCGGCAATGACCGCTCGCCCGATACGCACGCGCTCCGGCGCTTCGTCGTCGATCTCGATGGTGCCGGACCAGATGACCTTACCCGAGAATCGGTGCTTGATTTCGTAGGTGATGGATTGCTCAGGCATGGGCCACCTCCTCCTGCTGGGCGACGGCCACCAACCGGCGGGCCTCGCTGCTCGTGAGTTCGTTGAAGCTGCCGAGCGTGACCCTCTCCTCGCGCCAGCGGCTCACGATCTCGGAGGCACGCTCCAGCCGCTCCTCGCGGGTGTCGGTGATGCGGCTCCACGCAGCGGCAGCAGCGGCCTGTGGCGAGGCGTAGCCCTGCGGGATCGGCGGGCGGGAGGCGTGCCCGTCGCCAGACACCGAGCCGGACACATCTGTTGACACACCGAGCGACACCTCTCCTTCCAACTCCCCGTAAATGCGCGTGATGTCGTCTGACAAACTTGGTGACACCGGGGCGGTCAAGTCGTCCTCAGCCGAGGTGACTCGGCCCCGCCCGTCGCGGCGCAGCGCCTCGAACGTGTGCGGGTGGACCGCCGAGAGGCCTTCGGGGCGAGCCGCTGCGACCGTGACGGTGCAGACCTCGACCTCGGCCCACTCTAGCCCCTCGGGATCAGGGACGCGGATGTAGGCGCGTTCCGGGTAGCGCTCCGGCGTCTGGGTAACGACCTCGTAGCCTGCGCCGTATAGCTCGGTCAGGCGAGCACGGGTCAGCGGGCCTCTCGCGGGGATCGCACCCACGCAGAGCGCGCTGAGCGAGTGGACTAGGAGTGCGCCCCCGGTTTCGTAGTGGCGGCGAGCGTGAGGCTCGAAGCCGCCGAGCATCGGAGGCCCAAGTTCGGCACTGGATGCCGTGCGGATCATCGATGGTGATGTATATTCCATAGGAGTGTAGGATTTGACGGCCACCGATGCTTTCCCGGCGCGGTGGCCGTTTTTATGGTTAGGCGGCGAGTAGTGCGGGCCGCGTGGTCAGTTCAGCGAGGCAGCCCTGCACCTCGTCGAGTTCGTCCTGCAGGCGGCGGTCGCTGACGCGCCCCTGCTCGCATAGCAAGTCCAGTAGGTCGTTCTCGCGAGCCTCTAGGCGCTCTATCTCGCGGGCGACGGCGGGGCTGAACCCCTGCTCCAATAGGTCCCGGTGGCGCGGTGCGTATGCGCTCATGCCGCCACCCTCGCCGCTTCGCGTTCAGCCTCGATCTCAGCGACCGCCCCCTCGATGGCCGACAGGACCGGCCCCACGTCAGACGTGTTGGCGTTGTCGCTCATCACCATCTTGACATAGCCGTGCGCGTAGGTCACCCGTGCGGCGATGTCGGAATACAGAATCCGTGGCTTGGCAGCAGCGCAGCGAGCACGGAGGCGCGCGGTGCGCTCTTCAGGCTCGATTTCGGCGGCGGGGTTATGCATCGGGGTTGCGGCTGTCTATAGGGTTTCGTAACCTGCTTTGCGTGACACCCGTAAGGTATTGCGATAATTACCAAAACGCAATACCCAAATTGAAAAACTTGCCATTGTTGCCCGTGTCCCCGGAGATCGCCAACCGAAGGGATGAAATCCTCGCCGTAATCGACGAATACGGCTCGCAGAAGGCGTTTGCTGAAGCAATCGGCTTTGGCGAATCGCGCATCAGCCGCGCCCTCGATCCCGAAAAAGCCACGGATCGTCGCCTCGCTCCTATCGAAAGAGCAATTGCCCGATTGCGAAAAGGCGAGTCTGGCGACGGTTCTAGTGGCAACGAGGGCGATGTCTCTATTCCCGGTACTCACGATTGGGACATCGACAGCGCCGACCCTTCTGAGATCACACGCGCACTCATGCGCATTGGCAAAGAGGCTGGGGCCTTAGCCGAGCGCTTAGAGGAATCCTACCTGCTCCACATCTACCTCGACACAGCCGCCGCCGCTGGCGAAGGAACGGTCATATTTGAACCCGAGCGGCGTGTCACCATCCCCGTTCCCAAGGAGATCATTCGCGCCCTCGTGGGCTTCAACCCACCGGACGCGATGATTGCCTTCTTCTGTAGGGGGCGCTCCATGCTCCCTACGTTCCCCGATGGAACGCTGCTGTTTATTGACCCCAACGACCGAGGCGACCTGCCCGGACGCTACGTGATCCTGAAAAACGGGAAGCCGCCGGAGCTAATTACCAAGAAGGTTAGCCCGATCCTATCGGGTGGTTTCACGCTCGTCTCGGACAATCAGCTTGAAGGCTATCCGAACGAAACGTACAAGCCGCTGGACGACCCCGACGAGGCCGACGCACCCCTCGTCGTCAACGTGCTCACTGGCGACAGGGTAGATCTACGCATAGCAGGTCGCGTGCTGTGGCCCCGGTCGCTACCTGATATGGCCCGCGTCGATGAAGTCGCCCTCCTATTCCGGTCGTTCTTTACCGGAGCAGCAAACACCCTGCACGACCGAGGACTCTAATCGACCTCGCTCGACCATTATCCGCCACCCTCACCCAGAACGAGAATGCGCTTGGTGCTCCTGCTCTTGCTTGCCCCACCGCTCGCAGCCCAGCCCAGCGGCATTCTCGACGTAGATCAAGCTCCCGTATGCCGCCTGAAGCCCGCGTCAACGGTGAGGCCGACGGCGGACAATATGGTACGGGCGATCTATACGTCACGCTCCACTGATTCCTACCGATGCCTCGGCAGAAATGGCGTGTTTGTCTGGGTAACAAGAGGCGATTCTGCTTCGGGACCGGATGCAGGCTACGCCTTTATCCAGAGCCTCCGAAACAAAGATGTGGTACAGAATCTCCCGGAAGTGCCACTTGAGCGACTTGAACAGGAGCGAGCAGAGTGGCAAGCGACAATCGCCCAATGGAGTAGCGAACGCAATGGCAAAGTCGCACTTACGACCGTGTCCGAAGAGGTTCGCCTGATGGATGGATTTGGCAATCGTCGGCTCCCCGTCGGGACAGAGGTATTGGTTGTCGGCTCCGGCGGCAACAGAAACTCTCAGGCTGAGGTGGTGACGGCGTTCGGGAATGGCTTTGTGTGGACGAGGGCGCTCGCTATGACACCCGAGGCCGATGAGGTGATCAACGGCGAATCGCGTCGCCAAGAAGCCGAGGCCAAGCTAGAAAGGGATTCCGTTCGGGCTGAAATAGGCAAGGTGGGCGAATCACGGCATCCGTTCCGAATCTATGGTTGGAGCCGTGCGCCTGATAGCGCAGGAGGGGTCGGCTATACCATCGCACTAATGAACTTCGGAGAGCGTGCAGTCAAGTATCTAAACCTCTGGGTGGTGCCCTACAACGGAGTAGGTGACAGGCAACGAGGTCGTATCAGGGGGCAATCGGAAGTCGAGCTAGAGCTGACCGGCCCCATTGCTCAGAATGTAGATGTGGAGGGTTTCAGGACATGGGACGGACAGTCAAGGCTGTTCGCACCCGGCGAGCGCTTTTCGTGGGGTGAAGTCTGGTACAACAGCACGATCACCTGTGCTGAGATTCGCCGCGTGAGAGTCGAGTATATGGATGGCGGAACGTACACCTATGTTCGGGAGCTACCAGCGATTTTCGTGGACGGATTCGAGAACGACTGCCCTTATACCGACTGACGCTTGTGCCCAGAGACACCCGCCTCTCCCCCGTCCCCTACGTGATCGGCTTCACCCTCCTTCTCCTCTGGGCGCTCCTCACGGCGCTCGGTGTCGATGTAGCGGGCTTCTTCCGATGACTACACACCGCCCCGGCTCGAACTCATCGAGTGGTGCCCCCACACCGGGCCGATGCCCTCGGCTGGGGCGGTGATATACTGTTCCCCGCAGCACTGAATCAGCGATTGCAACAATGATCTACCGCCAGAACATGTTTAGCCCGAAGAGGCTGCAAAGCCTTGGCCCGTTCGTTGGCAGCCGCGGGAACACCTACCGCTTCAAGGATGAGAATGGCACACTTTACTATGGCAAGACCGCCTCGGCAAGCCACCCGTTCGCAGTAGCAAACGAATACGTTGCGGGGCTTCTGGCTAAGGAACTAGAATTTGAGATTCCTGACTTTGGACTGAGGGAACTCGAGGGTGTGTGGTATTTCCTTTCCCGAGAGTCAAGGTTCCCAACCGCCCGAGACCTCGGGTATGCCTTCGTCCAGGACCGCGTTTTTGCCGAGTCGTTCGCATCCGTAATCACATTCGATTGCTGGATTATGAACACAGATCGGCATGCTGGCAACTACCTCCTGCGCTATGACAACCTAGGCTACCATGTTGTAGTGATCGATCACGACCGAGCGCTGTTCTCTCAGGGCACGACGATCCCCTTCCTGATGCAGGCAAACGAAAGGCCATGTGCGTACCTGATGCACATGGATATTGAGAAAATCCTCGTTCGCAAGCGAAACCTGACGCTGCCCATGTCACACGTCGCGCGTACTATCGCATCCATCCAAAACGTCCCACCAGAAACCGTAGCCGGAATCGTGAGGTCTGTCCCCGAGGACATACTCTCTGATGAAGAGGCAACAGCCCTAGTTGAGGTTCTCCTTATGCGCCAGACTCGTCTTGACGGTCTCCTCGACGCCCTAACGACCGACGTTCTCTTTCGCTCCGCCTTTGTGCGTTGACGCTGCTATGAAGGCATTCGTTTCTGTTATCAGCTACGTTCCCCACCCTGCGCGGGGCGAGGCAGTCTATGTGGGCGCAGTTGTCGCGTCCCCAGAGGTCTCCTACTTCGAGTATGAGCTGAAGCTCTATGGTCAAATGACCCGTCTGCGGTGCTTCGATCCTAATGTCGAAGAGGAGCGCATCGAGAGCCATGTTGAATGGCTAGAATCTTACCGCGAACTATTCCGCGAGGTCAGTGCAAGTAGCGAACGTGAGCAATCAGCGGTGACTGTGCTGGAGGAGTTGTCACGGGTTACTTCCGCCTCGCGAGTCCACGTCGGTCCATTCAATCCAGTGTACCTCGAAGCCCCGGTTGGAGAACCAGAGCTAGCCGAAATCCTTCGCGACACCATAGAAAGAGAAGTTAGGTGGTACAAGTACGAAGAAGACGAAGCGTCGGCCATTCCCACGTTCAAGAGCCGCGTCGATGACATTCTTCAGAAGGAGAATCTCTACAGGCCGAGGTCACCGCATAGTCCGGTGAAGCGGAATTATGAACTGCGCCGCATTGGCCTTGCCTTCGACTATGGGTACGTCAACGGCCAGACGCATGTAATGGAGGCCGCCGACATTCGCGACGTAAACAGCGAGAACGGGATGGTTGAGAAGGCTGCATCTATCATCGTCAAATACCGGCGATTGTCTCAGGCTGCGACCGATGGGGATTTTCTCACCGAGCGCATCACGCTCCTCAGCGGCGCGCGGCAAGTTGGCAAGGCGACGTCGCAAACGATACGAGAATTGGAAAGCGTCTCGGATGTCTACTATTTGGGCGAAGATCAGGACAGGCGGAGACTGATTGCCCGGATACGCGACGACCTCAACCCTCACCTTTTGGGCTCGTAGAGGATGATGGCTACTCGCCGATTGACCTCCTAGCCCCTTCCCTCGTATCCTCTGCTCTCACCATGCTTGGGGGAGCATGAGTACACGCAGCACACCGTTCCGCGAGCCGACCGACGAGGAACTCGCCCTCGCCCGCCGCATCGCCCGGCTCGCCTGCCTCGGCGAGGTCAAGCGCTTCACCGGTTATTTCGACCGCCGCTCCGGCGAACTCGTCGTCGAGGTCGAGCAGCGGATCACGCCCACGACCTCGCACCGCTTGGAGAACCCCAAGGCGGCGGCGTAGTTTATCCACCAATGGGCCACACAACCACGCCCACAGCCGATGTGACATCGGCGATCCATACCTAAATACGGCTCCCCGACACTACGCGGGCCGCTTCTCCAGAGGGAGAGGTGGCCCGTTTTGCGTTTATGCCAGATCGTCCACGATCCTCCGCCCGCTTCATGGACTACCAAGGCCACGCCGACGGCAGCGCCAAGGCGTATTCCCTCGAAGAGCACGGCCCCAGCTTCCAACTCTCGCCCCACTTCCGGCTCATCGAGTTTGCCAGCCGAGACGGGGCCGACACCGTTCTCGTCCACCCGGCGCTCATCGATGCGCTGGAGGCGATCCGCGAGCACTTCGGCAAACCCGTCCACATCAACTCTGGCTACCGGACGAAGAGCCACAACCGAGCCATACGCGGCTCCCGCAATAGCCGTCACACGATGGGCCTCGCCGCCGACATTGACGTGCGCGGAGTCCACCCCGACACGGTCGCGGACTTCGCCGAGACGCTCCAGCCCGGCGGCCTCGGGCGCTACCACACCTTCACCCATGTGGACGTGGAAGGTGTCTCTCGGAGGTGGGACGAGCGATGAGGCGAGTCGGCCCAACGCAATCTGTTCACCATCGGCGCGTGCTGACGACCGCCGGAGAAACCCGCTGTGACTATGCCCGCGCTGATTGACATCG
Organism: Rhodothermales bacterium; assembly: GCA_028284265.1. Classification (GTDB taxonomy): domain Bacteria; phylum Bacteroidota; class Rhodothermia; order Rhodothermales; family JANQRZ01; genus JANQRZ01. The sequence continues at coordinate 93,626 of JANQRZ010000023.1, read as the reverse complement.
TCCGAGAGAAGGCCGTCGGGATGCTCTTCGCCCTCCTCGTCGCCCTCCTCCTGACCGCCGGAACGTCGCTCGTCACCCTCGGCCAGATTCGCGTCGAACTCGACTACATGAACGAACGCCTCGACGTGGCCGCCGCCGACCGCTACACCGCCGCCGACGCTCGGCGAGACCAGAATCTCATTCAGAGCCAGATGAACGACCTCAACCGCCGCCTGGCCCGCCTCGAAGCCATTCAGGACCGCTAGCTATGAAACAGCCCCTCGTGACCCGTGACTGGACCGATGTAAACCGCAAGGTCACGGCTTCCTCGCTCGCCGCGCTCGGCGGCTCCTTTCTGGTGGACGTGATTGAACCCGCGTGGGCGGCGATGCCTGACACGTTTGAGCCGTTCGTGATCGCCGCGCTTGTCTTCCTCGCAGGCTACATCGTCAAGGAGCGCAAGCCAGCGTGATTCGCTCCGTCTCCATACCGGCCCTCGTCCTCTCGTTCGCTGTGACGCTGCTCGTCGGCTATGCTGCGGGCTGCCACTCCAAGGGCTACGACCTCGACCAAGCGTCCCTCGTTGCTGTAGAGCAGGCCGAGACCCGCGCCCGCATCGCCGAACGCGAGGCATTCCGGGCCAGCGACGCCGCCGACTCGCTACGCCAAGACGCCGAAGAACTGCGAAACGTTATCGACGAGTTGTCCACCGAGCTTCTCGCCAAGGAGGGCGCACTCCGGGCAGCCCGCCGCGAGGCCGAGGAAGCCAGCGTATCCGCTGAAACCCTCCGCCTCCGCTTCGAGGACACGGGAACGCCCGAAGATTGCAGAGACGCCCTCTCTGCCTGCACGAGTGCCCGGATCGGCTTCGCCCGCGCCCTCGCCCGCGCCGACACCCTCATCATCCAGCAGCGCGAGGTGATCGAGGTGCGAGGGCGTCAGGTGCTCCGACTCGAGTCTGCCTACGACTCGCTCCGCGTCGCCTTCTCGCTCGGGCAGACGGCCCTCGACGAGCAGCGCACGGCGACCAACGCTGCGCTCGGCCTCGCCGCGAAATATCGGTGGGAGCGCAACGCTGTCGTCGTCAGCGGCCTCGTCGTGATCGGCGGCGTGATCTACCTCGCGGCGCATTGACGGCACTCGCTCCTCATATCGTTCACGGTCGCGTGCTACCGACCGACCCACCCCGGCCTGAAGCGGGCCGAGACCTGCTACAGCCACGTGACTGGCTGGCCGCGCCTCACGGAAGCGGCGGTCTCGACCCACAGTGTAGGCCGATGCCGACTCGCCGGAGGCGGGCCGGTCAGTCACGTGTCTTAGCGACGCAAGATAGCACGCCCATGAACCCTGTATTCCCTTGGCCCGGCGGCAAGCGCCGACTCGCCCCCGAGATCATCGCTCGCCTCCCCGAGCACATCTGCTACGCCGAGGTCTTCGGCGGTGGCCTCGCCGTCCTGCTCGCTAAGGAGCACTCGAAAATCGAGGCCGTCAACGATGCATCCTCCGACCTCGTCCGGTTCTTCCGCGTCGTCCGCTTCCACCACGAGGAGTTTATCCGCGAGGTCACCCTCGTACTCAACAGCCGCGAGGAGTTCAAAGACTTCCGCGAACAGCCCGGCCTCACGGACGTCCAGCGCGCGGCGCGCTGGTACACCGTCCAGCGTCTCAGTTTCGGTGGGCGCGGCAAGCACTACGGCAAAAGCAAGAAAGCAGGAGGCTCGGCCTACGCCTCGCGCGAGAGCCGCCTCGCTTCCATAGAAATGCTCTCTGCCCGCCTGGACCGCGTCAATGTCGAGCACCTCGACTGGCGAGCCTTCCTCGACCAATACGACTGCGACACGACCGCCTTCTTCCTCGACCCGCCCTACGTTGAGGGCATGCAGTACGACGTCGGAGCGTGGACCGAAACGGATCACATCGATCTCGCCGAGCGGGTTCTGGCACTCGAAGGCGGCTGGGTGCTGACCTACGACGACACACCGCTCGTGCGCCGCCTCTACGAAGGCTGCATGATTGAGCGCTTTGAGCGCAAGAAGGGCATCGGCAACAACCACGGGAAGTCGACTGGGACGCTGGCAGAAGTCATCATCACTCCCAGCCGGCAGAGGCAATCCGATCCCTAATGTCAATCCGCAAGCCGACCATCATCAACAAAGACACCCACACGATGACCTTCCTCACCCCGCAAGCGTCTCCTATCGACCGCAAGCAGCTCCTCCACTCTATCGCCGCGTCGGTAGCGCTCGCGGTGCTTCTCGGCGCGTTGTTTCTCGTCATGGGCGCGCTCGCTGGATTCTCGCGGGCCGAGATGGAGGTCTGCGTCCCCGACCCCGTCCTCTGCCCCGTCCCGAAGCACGCGCAGGCAACCGAGACGGTCGCGTTTCCCCTCTCCGGCGAGCGCGTCCCGCTCCTCGGCCTCGTCATCTGGGGTACGGCGACGCTGGAGCTTCTCGACACCGACCAGAACACCGTCGGCGTCTTCCTCGGCTGGCGAGACCTCCACGGCCACAACTGGATGGAGCCGCAACCCGCGAAGTCGCTTCTCGCTGACGCCACTTTCCACGACCGCTACCGAGGTCTCCGCGACGTGTGCAACGCTTCGACTAGGGACAACCGCTGCATCGTCCGGCTGACCTATAGCTACGCTACGTCGGATGAGCGCGAGTTCGTCCTCACGCCCGACAGCGTCTTCCACGCAGCGCGGTGGGGCCGCCATCACCCGGAGCGCGGCACCAAGCCCGACTCGACGCTCGACGTGCAGCCGATCCTCGCGCACGTCGTGAACGTCGTCGCCCGGTACCGGGCGAGCGCCCCGCCGGAGCTGCGCGGTGTAACCCCAACGATCGTCCTCCCGCCCGGTACGTACCAATGGGACGGCTCGATCTCGCTCGCCTTCCCGGTCAACATCCGAGGATCAGGCGGGGCCGAGGTCGTAGAAGCCCAGACGACGGTCGAGGTGAACGGCGAGACCGTCACCCTCGAGTACCGACCGACCCGGCGCGTCTCGGGGACCAAGACCCACCTCAAGCGACGCTCCGGCGCGGTCGGTGATTTCCTGCGCTCCCAGCTCGACGCGGATGACCCGTACTACGCCCCTGCGCCCCAGAGCCTCGCGCTGGGCACGGGTCGCATGGCGATGTTCTACGTCCACCGGGCAGGCTCCGGCACCGCTATCCGCGACCTCATCTGCGACGGCAATCTCTACGAGCGAGTCGAAGGCGTCGAGGGACCAGACGGTGCCTCCAGCCTCGAAATCCAGCAGCACATTTCGGACACCTACCCCGGCGAGAGCGACTGGCGCGGCCCGATCCTCGACACCGCGAGAAACACACCGAGCGACGCCTGCTTCGTCGTGCAAAACCACGCAGGCGTCGAGGTCCGCGATGGGACCATCATCTACCTCGACGGCGTCGAGGCGACCGGTGTCGCCTCCAGCTACCTCGGCAAGATCGGAGCCACCTTCTGGCACGTCCGACGCTCGATGGGCGGCGACAACACGATCAACCATGTCACCTACTGCGCGGGCGGTGACTACAAGGACTTCACCCACACCGGATTCTCATGGGACCATCACGTCGAGTGCCCGATCGACATGACGAAGTTTCCCGGCCACGTCCGCCGGAACGTCAACATCACATTCGAGCGGCTCCGGGCCAACCCCGTGCGCTACAACAAGGGCCTCATCGAGGTCCGGCGCTCCGACTTCGCGCTCGACTCGTCCTTCGTAGACCTTCGCACGCCCGACGAGGAGGACGGCTCGCCGTCCGTCCTCAACACCTTCGTCTACCAAGAGCCGCACGCGGTTCGGATCTCGAACACGGTCGTCGTCTCGAAGGCCATCCGGGCAGGCGGCTACGACTTCGGCCTCCCCGGCCTCGTCCGCGACGCCCGCGAGCATGTCGTCTACGACGGCGTGACAGCCTACCTCGACCGCGTCAACACCTTTGTTGGGCCGGGGCGCGGGCCGGTCTACATCCGCAACTCAACGCTGAACGTGCTCGACTCGTCTGAGCGGATGCGCGAGTTCGGGCACCGGGGTTCGGGGCGGCTCTATCTGCTTGACAATGTCAAGACGAACGCCCGCTTTGACTTCTTCTCCGGCAGCCGGGACTATTCGGCTCCGGCCTCGACGCGGGTCTGCCTCCGCGAGACCGATCTCCGCGCGCGTCGGCCCTACTCTGCGCTCTCTGGCGACCTATGCGAGCGCTACTTCCACGACGCCGAGCGTCTCGCTGAACGGCACACCGACGGCTAATGGCGCTGAGTAGTCCAAATACCGCCGTCCACGTTCAGGGGTCGAACACGACCCACAGCGTCAGCCACACGGTTCAGGCCGGGGCGACCGTGGTCTACGTGTGCGTATATGGCCTCGCGGTCTCGGACGTGCTCGACGGCGCGCCTTCCTACGGCGGCGAGACGATGACGCAGGTCAAGTTCATCCCGACCCGCACGATTCACGTCTACCGCCTCCTCGACCCGCCAACCGGCAGCCAGACGGTCGAGGTGAACTACACGTCGTCAGTCCTCTCGCGCCTCGGGATCATCGACTACGCAGGCGGCGACGAAACCGCCCCCGAGGGCGACACGGGTTTCGGTACCGCGACGGGCACGCAGACCTTCGAGCCTACCGACCGCTCGGGCTACGAGGCGAACTCGCGCGCGTTCCAGTGGGGCGTCGCCACCAACAACGCGAACAAACCTTGGGATCAGCCGACGGGCTGGGCTGAGGCCGAGGAGGCAGCTACGTGCCTGCTCGGCGAGAACGCCGCGCCAGGCACCGGCGCAGTCGAGTGGGGCGTCCCGTCCACCGCAGGCACCGGCACGCGCGACTGGGCGGGCCTCATCATCGAGGTCAAGGAAGCCGACACGGTCACGATTGAAGCGCCGGTAGACGACCAGACCTTCCAGAGAAACGGTAGCGACGAGCACGTCGTCACGATCTCGGGCACCTACACCGGAAACCCGACCACCATCGAGTACCGGTTCGATGGCGGGACGTGGGCGACGCTCGACGCCTCGCCGTCGGGCCGCGCGTTCTCCGGGACAGCCACCATCGCAGCGGGCCGCGGCACGGTCGAGGTCCGCTTCTCCAATGCCACCTCCGTCACTGACTCCGTCCTCCGTGTCGGGGTAGGCGACGTGTTCGTCTGGCTCGGGCAGTCGAACGCCGTTGGCAACTTCACCAACTCGCAGGCCTACGCCGGGGCCGAGGGCGCGTCGGTTTACTCGGAAGTAGACGGCGAGTGGCAGCAGCTCACTTCGGGCTATCAGCAGACCGGCAAATCGACCTACTCGGTCCTCCCGCTTCTCGCCGACGAGTTGGAGACCGTCACCGGTGTGCCTGTCGCCTTCATCGACGCCGCAGACGGCGCGACCCACCTCGTCGCCTCCCCTGCTGAGTGGGGTGACGGCGGCACGACCTACGACGACGCGGTGACGGCGATCAACGCGGCCGCGGCAGGTGGGGCCGTCTGCATCCTCTGGACGCAGGGTGAGGCCGACGCCGTCGATAGCGTCACCGCGGCGAACTACGAGACCGGCCTGTCTGACCTCGTGGACCGGCTACAAACCGACTGTTCGGACCTTGCTGGCGTCTCTCTCTTCGCCTACCTCATCCAGCGCGAGGGCACCGCCGACGCCGACGTGCACGCCATCCGCGAGGGCGTCCTCAATGCCGCCGCGAACGACGCGGACATCGAGGTCGGCCTCTCAGCCGTCGATCAGGACTTCGCCGACGACATCCACTGGTCGACCGACGCCCAAGCCATCGTCATGGCGGACCGCTGGGCGCGGATCATCGACGCGGCGTTCGAGGGCGGCACCGCACCGCAGCGCGGGCCTCGCATCCAGTCGGCCTCGTACTCAGGCTCGGTCGTGACGGCTGTTTTCGATGTGGGCCTCACGAACCACACCGACGACACGGGCTGGCTCGTCGAGGACGGCAACGGCACGCGGACGGTCTCGTCGGCAGCGCAGGGTGCGGCGGCACACGAGGTTGACGTTACAGTCGATCAGGCGCTCGTTGGCCCTGTCCTTGTCTCGTTTGCCTACGGCGACCAAGCCGCCGGGGCAACGCTCGGCGACGACGAGACGGTGCGCTTTCCGCCAGAGCCGTTCTACCAGGACGGGGCGACTGCGGACGGGCCGACCTACACGCTCTCTGCCGACCCGGCCAGCCTCACACTCACCGGCACGGAGGCAGCACTCTCGGTTGGCCGCGTGCTCTCGGCGGAGCCTGCCATCCTCGCGCTTGCCGGAACCGACGCCTCGCTTGTTGCAAGCCGCGTTCTCGCCGCCGAAGGAGCGAGCCTCGTGCTCACCGCGACGGATGCCACCCTCACGGTCTCGCGGGTTCTTCAGACCGAGCCTGCAAGCCTGACCGTCGCTACAACGGATGCCGCGCTCGTCGTCTCGCGGAGGTTGAACGCGGAGGCCGCGACCCTTACCCTCGCCGGACAAGACGCTGTGCTGTCTGTCTCTCGCTCGCTTGCTGCTGAGGGCGCGACGATCACCTTGACCGGGACGGGCGCGGATCTCGTGGCGGGCCGGGTGCTCGCCGCAGAACCGGCCATTCTCACCCTCGCAAGCACGGACGCCTCGCTCGTCTACACGCCGGACGGTGGCCCAGACTACACGCTCGTCGCCGAGGCCGAGACGATCACGCTCGCGGGTACGGATGCCGTCCTCGTCGTGCATCGCCGCCTCGAAGCAGAACCGGCCACCCTTACGCTCGCAGGGGCAGACGCCGCGCTCACCGTGTCCCGCGTCCTCGCAGCCGACGCCGCCGTACTCACGCTCGCCGGAGCGGCGGCAGGCCTCCGCCTCTCGCGTGTGCTGGCAGCCGACCCGGCGACACTCACCCTTGCCGGTACGGCGGCAACGCTTACCTATTCCGGCGCAGTCATCCCGGCGAGGCTCACCGGCTCCCTTGACCCGTCGCTCACCCTCTCGGCCACACTCGACCCGTCGTACTCGCTCACCGCAGCCCTTTCCTCCACCTAAAGTACCTCCACGTAAACCCGCACGGACCTATGGCAACGTTCAATCTCGTAAACGACATCCGCGAATACATCGCCGAAGGCGCAGTCAACTTCCAGACCGACCAGCTCACGGTCGCGCTCTCGAACACCGCGCCGGGGTCGGAATCGTCTGACCCGACGGCCTCCGGCAACGGCGTCCTCGCCAACGTTACCCAGATCGCCTACACGAATCTGTCCAGCCGGAACGTCACGACGAACTCGTCGGACGAAGCGGCGGGCACCTACACCCTCGTCGTCGACGACCTCACGCTGACGGCCTCGGGCGGTGCAGTCGGCCCGTTTCGGTACCTGTACATCTACGACGAGACGGCCACCGGCGACCCGCTGATCGGCTACTTCGACTACGGCTCCGCCATCACGCTGGCCGACACCGAGACGCTCCTGATCAATTTCGGGGCCAACCTGCTCACCCTCGTCTAAGCCGGAATCGGCTAGGCGATAGACATGATCCGCGCGTCATGACTGACCTCACCCCAACGACAGGCCGCCCCGTCGTCGGCGACCGGCGCACACTCCGCTTCGCGCTCGCCGACGAAAACGGCGACCCCGTCGCACTGTCGAAAGCGAAATGCACGCTCCTCCAAGAGAAGCCGCGCTCGGCATCGACCGACGTGACGGCGGACAGCGCAGAGGACGGGAACGACCTCGTGCTTTCCGTTGACCTCGACACAGGCGGGGTGTGGCAGTGGCGACTCGAATACGATGACGACGCGGGTACAGGCTTCGTCGAGGTCGAGGAGTACCGCCTCCGGGTCCAGCGGCGGGAGGTGCCAGCGGCCTCGTGAGCACCGCGCCCGCCACATCAATCGAGCGTCCCGCCGGAGCCATCCCTGAGGTCTGGGGCAAGGGCAACGGCTGGATCGGCTACACCGTGCGCTCCATCACGTCGATCGAGCACATGGACGCCGTGGTCGATCACGCGAGCGAGGTACTGGGCGTTCCGGTCTCCGCGCTTCGCATCGTTCAGCGAAACGGGGTTGTCCGATTTGAAAGGGTCGAGCAGGCAGCAGGGTAGACAGATGAATAGACTGACCGAAAAACAGCGCAAGTTCGTCGAGGCCTACATGGGGAAGGCCGAGGGCAACGGCGTCGAGGCCGCTCGTCTCGCAGGCTACAAAGGCAATGACAACACGCTCGCGGCCATCGCCAGCGAGAACCTAAGAAAGCCTAAGATCGCCAGCGCCATCGAGGAGCGGCAGGAAGGCGACCCGCTCGTCGCCGACCGCGAGGAGCGCCAGCGCTTCTTCACCTCCGTCATGCGGGGCACGGGATGCCGCCGTCCGGTCAAAACGATGGTCGGCCTCCTCCGAGACAAAGACGGCAACGTCGTCACCGAAGACCCGCTCGCGAAGGACCGGATCAAAGCGGCGGAGCTGCTCGGCAAGATGAACGGCGACTTCGTGGAGCGCATCGACGTGACCTCCGGTGGAAAGCCTCTGACGTGGGGCGAGGATGGGGCCGATAGCGGGGGCGACGAATGAACACGATCAACCCGACATATCGGCCTGCCTTCCAGAGCCGCGCCCGCTACCGCATCGTCTACGGCGGCGCGGGATCGGGGAAGAGTGTCGCCATCGGCCAGCACTTCGTAGACCTCGCCTCGAACCTCACGGGTGCCCGTGTCCTCGTACTCCGCAAAGTCGCCCGGACGTGCCGGGGTTCGACCTTTAAGCTCTTCACCGACATCATCCGTTCCACCGGCACGCCCGCCAAGGTCAACAAGCAGGAGATGGCGATCACCTTCGCCTCGGGCGGCGAGATTCTCCATGCAGGCCTCGACGACGTGGAGAAGCTGAAGTCGATTGCAGGCATCACGCACATCTGGATCGAGGAGGCGACGGAACTCGACTTCCCGCTCTCAGAGACCGAGGAGCCGGACCTCGCCCAAGTGGACCTCCGCCTCCGCGGTGTCGCGCCCGAGATGCGCCCCTCGATCACGCTCACCTTCAACCCGACGCTCGCCGCGCAGCGCCTGTTCGAGTATGTCGGCGTCTCGACGGCTGATCTACCTGTGCGGAGCCACAAGGAATACGATGGCGGGCAGGTCTTCGTGCAACACACCACATGGCGCGACAACCCGTTCGTCGGCGAGGACTATGTCGCTGTCTTCCAGCGCCTCGGCGGCGTGATGCAAGCCGTCTACGAGCGCGGCGAACTGGTGGCCGTGGACGCACCCGATCAGCTCATCAAGTACGAGTGGGTGAAAGCCGCGTTTGAGCGTGATCCAGAGGACGCGGCCCACGATGGCCGTCAGCGCCTCGCGCTCGACGTGGCTCGCTTCGGCGACGACGAGACCGTGCTCGGGCACCTCAAAGGCTGGGCGCTCGCCCACACCGAGGCCTACCCAATGTCCTCTACCACCGAGGCCGGACGGCGTGGGGTCTCGCTCGCCCGCGAGCACTCGATCTCTGCTGAGATGGTCGTCGTCGATACCGTCGGCGTGGGCGGTGGGACCGCCGACACGTTCCGCGACGAGGGCCTCGACGTGACCGAGTTCATCGCCGGGGCCTCGCCCGTCTCGCTATCCGCCCCACCCCTCGGCGACGAGTGGCCCGACTTCAACAACCTCCGCTCGCAGGGGTGGTGGCACCTCCGCGTCCAGATGGAAGCGGGCGCGGTCGCCATCTCGATCACCGACGAAGGCGCGAAACGAAAGCTGCAGGAGGAACTCCTCGCGCCGCGTTACCGCTTCGGGCAAGAGAAGAAGATCGAGGTTGAGCCGAAGGACGGGCGCTCGAAGGCGTGGGGCCTGAAAGCCCGGCTGGGCCGCTCGCCCGATTACGGCGACATGCTCATGATGGGCGTCTTCGCCGAGCACCTCGACCTGAGGCTCGACTATTCCCGCGTGTTCTAACCCCGGCAGACATGAACGTATTCCGCCCAATCAAAATCGTGCTCACGTTCGTCTTCGTCGTCACCTTCGGCGTCGCGGCGGAGCTGGCTATGCTTTCGGACGGAGAGATAGTTCTTTGCATCGGGCTGGTTCTCGTCCTGATTTCCCTTCAACTGGAGCCTGAATGAAACCACTCCTCGCCCTTAAAGCCGCCTTTGTCGCCGCGCGTGCTGCGGTCAAGGCGACCTACACCTCGACGACGCTCATCTTCTCGGACTGGTACCGGGGCTTCACCGCAGGCTGGGGGAGCGTAGCCTTCGAGAAGCTCGCCCGCCTCGCCCGCGAGAACGCCTACGCGGGGCGCGGCCTCCGCCTGATCGCCGAGACCATGGCCGAGGTCCGCGTGACCGTCTTCCGCGAGACGACCGACGACGCCGGAAAGATGGCCGAGGAGGAAGACCCGCGCCACGACGTGCTGAGGCTCCTGAAGCGTCCCTACCTCGACGGGCGGCGGACGACGTGGCGACGTCTCTGCGACGCTTTCGTCTGGGGCATCTACTGCGGCGGCGACCTCTGGATCGAGAAGCGCGGCCCCGTCACCGGGCCGAACGCAGGCCGGGCGCGCGAGCTGCACGTCCTCCGCAACGAGCGCTTCGTGCGCCTCGTGCGCGACGAGACGACGGACGAGCTTACCGGCTACGAGTTCAGGAACCGACTCGGCAAGGCGCGGATCATCCCCGAGGCCGATGTGCTCCACATCCGCACCTACAACCCGACGACCTACGGCAACGGGGCTACTGACGACGAATGCGGCCTCCCGCTGCTGGTCGCCGCGCGCCGGGCGCTCGCCAAGATCGAGGCCGCCGACGAGTGGAACCGGAATATCTCGCGCAACGCGGGCCGCGTGCCGGGCTATTTTATGCCGCAGGGCCTCGACGGCGGCAAACAGCTTAAGCCCGAAGACGTGGCAGCCGCGCAAGAAGGAGTGGACGAGGCGACGGTCAAGCGCCGCGGGCTGAACCTACCGCAGGTGCTCTCCGGCGCGTTCGACTACCGCGATGGCTCCGTCAGCCCGAAAGACGCCGATTGGCTGAAGGGCCGCAACGTAGACGCGCGCGAGGTCGCCGCGGTCCTCGGGGTGCCCGCCACGCTCCTCGGCGACGAGAAGGCCGGGAGCCTCACCGACGCCGGTGTTGACTCCGAGATGGCGGCGCTCTACAAACTCACCGTGCTACCGCTCCTCGCGTGGCTCTTGGAAGAGCTGACCCTGTGGCTCCTCGGCGACGACATGGACGAGCGCCTCGCCTTCGACCGCGACCAGATCGAGGTCCTGCAGGAGGACATGAACGGGATGTGGGAGCGCTACGGCAAGGCCGTCGCCATTTACGGCATCCTTACCGACGACGAGGCCCGGCAAGCACTTGGCTACGATCCGCTCACCGACGAACAGCGTGAACAGATGAACCGCACCCCAACGTTGGAGCCGCCCAGTGAGCCGGACGCCTCGCGTGCCGATGCGATGGACGAGGTCAGAAAGTCGCTCCGGCTCCGGTTCGCCAAGGGCCGCCCCGCGCTTCGGCAAGCTGCATGAGCGAAGACACCGCCTACACCGACGCGGTAGAGTCCGCCCGCCGTGCGCTGGGTGCGGAGCTGCGGCCCGAGGTCGCTGCCGCCTTCGACCAGCTCGGGCAGGCGGCGCTGGACACCTTCGCTGAATCAGGAGGCGCTGACCTCGGAGACGCAGAGGTGGCGATCGAGGAGGTGCTCCTCGCCGTCTGGACCGAAGCCGCGAGCGCGTTCGCCGCCGAGAGCTATGACGCGCTCGTGCCGCCCTCGAAGCTCGACCCGCCGGACGCCGGGACGTGGGCCGAGCAGATTCGGCTGTTCCTATTTGGTGAGGATAGCTACGGAGCGGCGATGGTGGCGAGCATCACCCAGACCCTCCGCGACCGCTTCGCCGCGCTCGCCGAGGCAGCACGCGAGGCACTCGGCTCGGGAGAAACGGACGCGGATGTGGTCGAGGAGATGCGGGAGGCGTGGACAGAGATCGCCGGGACGCGCGCAGCGGTCGTCGTCGAGACGGAGGTGGTGGGCGCGAGCAACTACGGCGTCCACCTCGGGGCCGAAGCGGCGGCAGCAGCCGTTCCCGAGGGGTTCGACAAGGTGTGGGACGCCGTGATCGACGAGGACACGCGGGAGACGCACTCAGCGGCAAACGGGCAGCGTGTGAGGCTCGGCGACAGCTTCGTGCTCGGCGGACTCTCGACCCCGTGGCCGGGACATCCGTCACTCCCGCCGGGCGAGCGTATCAACTGCCGCTGCACCGTGAGCTTCTTTCCGGCGGAGACCGTCCGGTCGGCGGGGACTCGTTCGGCGAATGAGCAGAGCGTGTACGCTTTCGAGAAAGCGGAGCGGGATGCCGCAATCCGCGAAGCCTATCCGGCGCTCAAGTCGAAGCATGGCAGCGCCTACGCGCTGACGGTGCTGGCCGAGGAGCACGCAGTAAGCGAGCGGACGGTGGAGCGGGCGCTAGGCTGGGGGTGAGGCGGAGGCTAGCCACGACTGGCAGGCTAGTCGTGCCTAGTTCAGCGCTGCGGCGTCTTCGTCGTCCTGCATGGCGCGGTGGCGCTCACAGGGGTCTTCTACGAAGCAGCAATCCGTTATGCCGATGCGCTTGCCGTCGCGGTCGAAACACGGCCCGAGCCATACGTGCTCGTCGAAGCAGTTGAAGACCTTCTGATCGACGCTCCAGCGCAGGCTGTTCAGTACGGAGAGAGGGTCATCAACCATGGTGGTCCTCCGGGTGCTGTTGTGAGTCCAATCCTCGGGCGTCGTGCCCCCCCCCTTCGACAGCTTGCGGTCTTTGGTCAAGCGTGCCTGCTGATCGCTCATTTGTCGGAAGGGTTGGGGGTGCGGTTGGGGGTCACGCACCTCAATGTACGCCGGATAATGCACCATGCCCGGCTCTTTCGTCTACACTCCGACCGCGCGCAACGCCGTCCGCGTCCTCAAAGCCGAGGGCGACACGCTGACGGTGGGCGGCCACCTCGTGGTCTTCGACGATCCCGCCAGTCCGCAGAAGGACCTCGCGGGCGACTACTTCACGCGCGAAACCGACTTCGGCCCGGCGCGCGAGCTGAAGATGACCGGCCAACTCTTCCACCACGGGATGCCGCTCAAAGACGGCACCGTGTTCGACGCGCCGCTCCCGCTCCTGAAGATGACAGAGGACGAGATCGGCATCTTCGTCGAGACGACCTACGACATGGCCGACGACTACCACCGGGCGGTCGGTACGGCGATCAAGAACTCGATCGAGAAGGGCAAGCCGTTCGGGTGGTCCTCCTCGACAGCGCTCCAGACCTACAAGCGCGCCGCCGACGGTCAGATTCTCAAGTGGTGGCTCATCGAGGGCAGCCCGACCCCGACCCCGTGCGAGCCGCGCACTGTCGCCGGCACCTCGGTTCTTGGCAAGGCGGTCCCGCTCTCGTCGCTCACCCCGCTGAAGATGCGCGACGGCGAGGGGCACTCCGAGTTCTTCTGGCGCGTCGCGGACGCCTTCTACACCCACGTAGCGAGCTACTACTGGTGGGTGCTGGAGGTCTACGACACCTTCCTCGTGGCCGAGGACGAGGACTCCGGCACCCTCTATCGAATCGGCTATGCCGAGGACGGCTCCGCCATCACCTTCGCCGCCCGCAGTGAGTGGGTGGCCGTCGAGCGCATTGTCTCCTACGAGACCCTCAAGGCCCGCGCTGAGACGCTCCGCTCGCTGCGGCCGACCGGCATCGGTTCCAACGACTTTGACCCGGAGCTGCTCGCCCTCTCGCTGAAGCTCCACAACCACAACCTAGCAACCAACCTCCGAGCGTAGCCATGCGCAGCAATCCATTCCGACGGCTCTTCATGGGCCTCCTCGCCCTCTTCGCCGTCACTGCAACGGCGCACGCCGACACCTTCGGCGTCGAACGCTTGAGCGGCCCCGATCTCGGCGTAAACGTCGAGCACTTCGAGGGCGTGACTCTCCACTCTGACAGCGGCGCGTCCGCCTTCCATGCTCCCGCCGCTCGCTCGCTCCGGGTTCCGACCGGCGCGGTCGCCGCGCTGGCTGCCGGTGGACTCGTCCTGTATTCGTCTCTGACGGGTGATCCGTCGGGGATCATCCTCGCTACCGGAGCGCCTGCGATGACGGCGGAGCTGAAGGACGCCATCGAGGAGTCGATGAAGCTCACCAAGCAGATGCTCGACCCCGAAACGGGACTGGAGGCGAAGATCAAGAAGGGACTGGAGTCTGAGCTTGGTGTTGCCGAGCTGAAAGAACAGGTCCAGAAGACGGCCTCGGACAACGCCGAGGCCATCAAGAAGATCAACGAAGAGACCGCCAAAATTGCCAAGGAGCTTGAAGAGCGGCAGGACGAGTTCGAGACCAAGTTTGGCAAGAGCGCGCCCGGCGGCGGCGGTGACCCCTACGCGAGCGTCATGAAGACGTTGGAGGCCGAAGGGCTGCCCGACGACATCAAGGCCAAAGGCTCCTCGCTCCGCAACCTCCTCAAGGCGGGCATCTCGCTCGGTGGCTTCGACGTGAAGGCTATCTACAAGGCCGTCACCTCGCTCGCGGCCTCGGGCGGCGACACGCAGATTCCTATCTACGAGCCGACGATCATCGCGCCGGGGCAGCAGCCGATCACACTCCTCGACGTGCTCCCGCGCTCCTCGACCCAAAGCTCGCTTATCTACTGGGTGCGCGAGGTCCTCGGCAGCCGGACCAACAACACGGGTATCCAGTCGCTCGACTTCACCGGCACCGACCAAGGCACGGCGCTCGGCGAGAGCGACTTCGTCTTCAACCAAGAGAGCGCCGAGACGCGCACCTTCGGCCACACGGCCAAGATTGCGATTCAGCTTCTCGAAGACGTGGGACAACTCCGGGGTTACCTCGACAACCAGATGCGCTACATGGTGCGCTTCGACCTCGAAGACCAGATTCTGAACGGCGACGGGACCGGCAAGAACATCTCGGGCATCAAGAATCAGGCGACGGCCTACGACGTGACGCAGGACGCGGGCACGGCGAACCTCCAGAAGCTCGACGTGCTCAAGTGGGCCGTCACGCAGACCGCGCTCACGTTCTTCCCGGCCACCGGGATGGTGCTCCACCCGAACGACGCGACGGACATCGTGCTCCTCAAGGACGGTGACCAGCGCTACCTGTTCGTGAGCAACCCCAACGACGGGCAGATGATTCGCCCGTGGGGCGTGCCGGTCGTCTCGACGACCCAGCAGACCGAGGACGAGTTCACGGTCGGCGCGATGAACCAGGTCGAGGTCGTGACCCGGAAGGATGTCGAGGTCATGGTCTCGACCGAGAACGAGGACGACTTCGACAAGCTCCTCGCCACGATGCGCGCCTACGGGCGGTTCGGCCTCAAGGTCTACCAGCCCGGCTCGCTCATCGACGGCGACTTCTCCGTCGCCATCACCGGCTCCTAAGCGGCGCTCTCCGGCCCCGCCGAACTGACCGTCGGCGTGGGCCGGGCGCACGCTTGCGGCCTTCCATCAGACTTACAGAATCACACCGACCATGTCCGAGACCAAAGACAAGCCCGATACGAAGAACGAGAAAGCCGATTCCGAGGCCATCGACTTCACCGGCGACAGCAAAAACGCCGTGACCGTCGAGGCGACCCGGAACATCTCGCTCAAGATGCTCACCGGCGAGAAGGGCCTTCCGAAGCACCTCGCCAAGCACCCCGGTGGTGCCCGCGTCGAGAAAGGCACCAAGCTCACCGTGTCCAAGAAGGGCGCGGATTACCTCAAGAAGATCGGCTACGCCAAGTAGGCCCGCCACCCAGCCGCCTCGACAACGCACCGCTCCGTGAGTCTCGTCCTCCACAGCCCCCACGTTCCACTGGTGAACGCCCCGCCCTTCGGCGCGGGCGTGCCGCTGGGCTACGTGCTGGAGGACGCGGGTGACGGCGGGGAGCCGCTCTCCGGGAGTGAGGCCGAGGCCTATCTGGAGCTTACGACGACGCTGGAGGCGACGCTCGTCGAGGACTTCGTCCGCACGGCGCGCCTGACGCTGGAGGGCATCTACGACCTCGTGCTTATTCGCCGGGACGGTACGGCGAGCTTCCGGGGTCCGGCGGCCTACCTCGACCTGCCGGTGGCTCCGGTCGCCTCCGTCGCCTCGGTCGTCGTGACCGACCACGACGGCACGGAGACGGAGACGCTCACTGCCAACCTCGACGTGCGGCCCGGTACGCAAGGCCGCAGCCGCGTCTTTTTCGCCGACGGCTCGCCCGTCTCGAACTCGCCGCGCGACACCATCGTTGCCAGCTTCACCGCAGGCTACGCCGACGGCGAGGTGCCGGAGAACGTAAAAACGGCCCTGCGGCTCATCGTGCAGGACCTCTACGTGAACCGAGGCACGCTCAAGACGGGAACAGTCGTCGCGCGGATGCCGGAGATTCTCGGGCGGACGATGCACGGGTTTGGGAGGGTGACGGTATGACGAGGACATCGCCATGATCCGAGTTCAGGATCAACACGCTCACGCCTTCCTCGCTGACCTCGCAGCGATCAGCGGCGACGGGTCGAATGTGGGCACGCCCGTCCTCGGGCGCTCGTTCGAGCTTGCCCTTGGCAACCTGATGGACTATGCCGTCTATCTCCACGAGAAGGAAGGCTACAGCGTCATCAATGTCGGCGAGTGGATAAGCACGGTCGAGGAGTTCCTCGCCGCGCACTTGGCCTCCGGTAAGCCGCTCACCGAGGCCGCGCTCGCGGGGACCATGCTCGCCGCCACCGAGGACACGGTGCGCTACTTCCAAGAGTTTATCCCTGCCTTCCAGCCGCCTCTTCGCAAGGGTCTCCCCGAGCGCCCGAAGCACGCGGGCGGGCTGAACTGGGCCGACCGCACGACGAAGCTCGCAAGCGCCTATTTCGCCGTCCTGACGGCACCGTCGGGCCAGCGCTGGACGAAGACCTACGACTACGACGGCGTGCGCTACGACCGCGGCTCGTACACCAATTCGAGCGGGGTGTCGTCATGAGCGTGCTGACCGTCTACGATCCCGCCCTCACGCCCGTCCGGACTCACGAACTCGTCGAGGCGCTCCGCGACCGCCTTCAGGCGAGCGCGCTCGTCGTCGATGGCGGCGAGGCGGGTGTGTTTGATGCGCAACTCGTCGTAGCGCACGAAGAGCCGAAGGGGTTCGCCCGGCAGGTCGCCTCTCGGGCGCGCATCCTCGTCCGCGAGCGCGTCGAGATCGGAGGCCGCCGCCGTCGCTTCACCGGGCACCAGTCGGTCCCCGTACAGGTTCTCGTCCGCACCTCGCCCACGTTCGGCGCTCGGCAGCACCGGGTCGGCACCGAGCCGACCGGGCGCGCCTCGCTCGCTTCGTTCCACGCCGAGCTACACGCCCGTATTCACCGTGCGCTCGTCGGCTTCAAGCCAAGCCTCGGTAGTGCCGAGGGCGTGATCCGCGTCCGGCAGGACCGCGAGCCGACGCCCCCGAGCTACAACCCGCAGGTTGGCGACGAGGGCTCAATGGGCGTGAACGAGAGCCTCGCAGAATACACCTGCGTCCTTCAGGCCACTGAGGCCACCTGACAACGTCTACTATGCCCCGTTACGAACGAGCCTCCGCCCCCGTCGGCAGCCCCGAGAACCGCGACCTGATCGAGGCCGGGTTCGTGGCCTACACGACGGCGAACGGCAAGAACTACTACCAGCGTCGCAGCGCCAAGACTGAATCGGCCAAGGCCGCGGGCGGGAAGCCCGATGGTTTCGACCTCCTCGTCGGCGCAGGCTACAACACGAAAGCGAAGATCGAGGCTGCATCGGACGAAGAACTACTCGCCATCAAGGGCTTCGGCCCGGCCTCGCTCAAGAAAATCCGCGACGCCTCGGCCCGAACCTCCGGCTAACCGAGCCTCCAGCTAATCCCTACCGCCCACTCCGCCAACTCAATCCGACACTGTTATGGCTATCGCAGTCCCCGACATCGGCCCCCGCCACGTCCTCATCGGCGACCCCACGACCGCGCTCGGCGCGGACATGCTCGCCGTCGGCCTTTCGCGCCGCGTCTCGATCCAAGAGCAGCCGCGTGTGAAGACCGGCACGACCGTCACCGGCAACGAGAACCACGAGTCCAAGTTCTACCAAGGCACGAACCTCACGATCACCATCGAGGTCCCGCGCGCGGTCGCCACCGGCATCCGCACGTTCCTTGAGACGATCAACTCGTCGGACGAGTACCTCGCCCTCGGCTCCTCGATGAGCAAAGAGACGCTGGTTCTCATCCACCCGGATGACGCCGCCTCGACGACCGCTGGAGCGTCGAACAAGACGATCTGGGTGCCGTCGATCCGTCTCGCTAACGCGGGCAACCAAGCCTTCAACGCCGACGGCGACGGCCTCGACGACACGAACTTCGTCGAGCTGACGTTCGAGGCGGGCTACGTCGCCACCGACCAGGACGGCACCGCCGTTCCCGAGGCCGCGCTCCCGCAGTTCCGGGGCGACCAGCTCTCGACGCACGGCATGACGTGGGTGCTCCCCGATCCCTACGGTCCGGCATCCTAACCCGGAACTAGAGTGATCGCTGCCGCCGCCTCGATTTTCGGCAGTCGAATCGTCGTCGGGGGGCGTGCCTATACGGTGCGCCCCCCGACCGTTCTGACCGCCTTCGCTGTCAACGCCGCCGTGGAGCATGGTGGTGAGGAGGTGAACGTGCTGCTTGCTGATGCCGTCAGGGAGTGGCTTCCTCTCTCGCTGCGCTCGGTGCTCTTCAGCCGCTCTGTGCGGACCGAGGAGCGCCGTCGTGTAATTCTGACGGCGATGCTCGCGGGCGTGCCGGACGAGCGGCTGAAGCAGGCCCAGCAACAGGCTGAGGCGCTCCGCGACAAGGTCCGGCGACTCGGCTGGACCGAGGTGCTCGCCCGCTACCGGAGCCTCTACGGCGGCGATGTGCTCGCCGAGTCGTGGCCGGTCTTCCTCGCGCTCGCCGACGAGATCGACGCCGAGCGCGCAAGGGTAGCCGTGGACTGGGCCGGTGGATACGCCGCCGCTCGCCTCGGCAAAGATCAGTGGAAAGCGCTCCTCCGCCGAGGTGGGTACGGGCCTCCCCCACCGACCGAAGAAGAGGCCGAGGCTGGGCGTGAGCAGGCCGCTATGATCGAGGCGCAACTCGCCGCGCTAAACGAGACCGGGTCAATGCTGAACTGGAGAGAATTCATCGGATCGGATACGATCCAGGCCGAGGCCTAAAATGCCACCTGTTCTGAGAAGACGGATTATCGTGGAAACGACGGGCCGCCCCGAGGTGGAGCGGCTTCGTGACTCGACTCGTGGCCTCGTCGATGAAGGGGAGCGGCTGTCCGCTACGTACCGCGACGCCAACGGCAGGCTACGCGACGCCAAGGGCCGGTTTGTGGGCGCGGGCGATGCGGCCCAAGGCATGGGTCGTCAGGTCGCCCGTGCGAACCGCGAGGTCGGCCTCCTCGGTCGCGGGTTCGACAGGCTTAAGGGTGCGGTGCTCGCCTACTTGTCCGTGCAGGCTGCCCAGCAAGTCGCGCGCGGGGCGGCGGATATGTTCGAGCTAGGGGCCGCTGTGGGTGAGACGGAAGATGCGTTCCGCCGGACCTTCGAGGAGGGTGCGCCGGTTCTCGACCGCTTCTTCGACCGCTTCGCCAACATGGCGGGGATGACGAAGACCGAGGCGCGCGAGATGTCGGTTGCCCTCGGCGGCATCGGGCGCGGGTTCGGGATGACCGGCGAGGCAGCCGCCAGCTTCGCCGAGCAGGTGATCACGCTCGCAGGCGACATCTCCTCGCTCCGCAACGTGCCCATCGGCGAGGTGCTCCGGGCGATGCAGTCGGGCCTCGTTGGCGAGGTCGAGCCGATGCGGAAGTACGGCGTGAACTTGGAGGCGGCGGCCGTCGAGGCCCGCGCGCTCGCCGACCGGACGAGCGACATGACGGGCGAGCTTTCTCAGCAGGAGAAGGTCATGGCACGCCTCGCGCTCATGTTCGAGGGTACCGAGGCGGCGGCAGACAATCTCGTCGATACACAGGACTCGAACGCCAACCGCGCCCGCAGGCTAAGGGCCGAGTTCCGTGAGCAGGCCGAAGAGCTTGCAGAGCGCCTCCTCCCGACCTTCGGATTTCTCCTCGACCTTCTGTCTGAGGTCGCCGACGGCTCGGACGAGGCCAAGCGGTCGCTCGCCGAGATGGCCGCCTCGGGCTTCCACACCGCGGTCACCGAGGGCATCGTGCTCATTCAGACGCTCCGCGAACTCGGCGGTGCGCTGAATGCGGCGACGAGTCTGTTCTCGGGCACCACCGGGGCCGTCGGCATCATGGGCCGCGCGTGGCAATGGCTGATCGGGCTAACCCAGAGCGTCACGAGTCTCCTCTACATCTTCGGTGCCGCGCTCGCTGTCGGGCGCGAGGGCCTCTTCCGGCTCGGCGGAGCTGCTGCGCGCGTCGTCGGGCAGACCGAACTCGCTGACTGGTTCCGCGAGCAGGCTGACGCTGCCTCAGATGCGAGTGCTGAGTTCTGGAATGCCGCGATGACGGTCGGCGATGCGACCGATGAGATTCGCCGCCGGGCACAGGACGCCGTCGCCGCGACCGCCGAGGCGTACAGCGCGATCGGTGAAATGGGCGAACTGGTCGGTCCCGACCTCTCCCGCATCTTGGGCGACGACGGACCCGGCGGGATCGACACGTCGAACCTCAAAGAAGTGGACGAAATCCTCGCCCGCATCAAGCGGAGCGCGAAGGCGGCGGGCGAGGCGCTCAAGATGCCAGAGGCGCTCGACCTCCGCTATGAGATCAACCGTCTCGGGCAGGACGTGACCCAGATGTGGGAGGAGATCGTCGACTCGCTCGAACTCCCCGAGATCGACACGAGCGATCTCGACGTGCTAAAGCGGACGGTGGCCGAGGTCGAGCGCGCTGCTCGGGGCTACCGCGAGGAGATCGCCCGCATCGACGCGCTGGAAGCGGCGGGGATGATGACGGCGAAGGACGCGGCGCGTGCCCGCGAGCGTGCGACGGACGAGCACCGAGCGCAACTCACCCAGATCACGGCAGACTACGAAGTACTGCTCGCCCAGTACCCCGGCCTCGCTGAGGCCATTCAGCAGGCTCTCCGCGAGATCGACCCGCTCCACAAGGGCGTCGCTTCGCTCTCGGACAAGGTCGGATCGCTCGCAGCCGGAGCGCGGGGCGTGCTCAGGCTCGCGGATGCGTTCGGCGACCTCGACGAGAAGACCAAAGACGCGCTCGAATCGACCATCGATCTCCTCGACGGCATCAGCCGCGTCGCCTCGAATCCTGCCGACATCGGCGGCTGGGTGCAGGCCATCGGGGGCGCGGTCGGCGTGCTGGAGGGTCTCTTCGGTGGCGAGAGTGCCGAGGCCCGCCGCGCACGTCTTGAACTACAGCGAGAACTCCGAGACAACGCCCGAGCGCTGGCCGATCTCACCGAGGCCATCCGTGCCGAGGCGCAGGTCGGAACTGACATTACGCAGGGGCAGGCCGCAGCAGGCGAGGCGCTCCTCCGCGTCTTCGAGGGCATCGTCGGGAGCCTCGCCGACTTCTCCTTCGGCGACATCTCGGCCTTCGACAACGCTGCCGAGCGACTCCAAGAACTCGTCGGCTCGATCAGCGCCGTCAACAGCCTCTTCGAGCAGCTCGCAGGCCTCGGGATCGAAGAGGACCTGGTGCGCCAGTTCCAAGAACAGTTCAACGCCCTCGTTCAGTCAGGCCAGTCGCCCGCGGACGCGCTGGAGCAGCTCCTCTCCGGCCCCGACGGCCTCCTCGCCGTCATCGGCGGCATCCTCGACTCGATCGGCGACTATGCGGATTCGGTCGAGGGTCAGATCGAGCGCATCCGCGACTCGCTCCGCTTCCTCGGCCTCTCGGGTGACGACGCCGTAGGCGCGTTCATCGAGGGACTGCTCGACAACGTCGGCGACCTCACGCCGGAGATGGAGGACCTCCTCCGGCAGATGCTGGACCTCGATCTTTCGACCAGCGACGGGCAGGCGGCGTTCGACGCGCTGATCGCTGAGATGTACCGCCTCGGCCTTGCTTCGGGTCTCTCGGTAGACGAGTTGGAACTGCTTCTCTCCTCGCTTCAGGACTTCGCCTCGGGCGTGGACGAGGCGACGGAGGCCCTGAGTGCCCTCGTCTCGGCCTCCGGCATCCGCGAGGCCATCGAGGACGTGAGAAACGCGGTGCAGTTCGGGGGGGCGAGTTTAGAGGACGCTCTCGCCATGCTCATCGAGCGCGTGCAGTCGCTCGCTGGGGACGCCACCGGCCCGCTCCTCACCGACGCCAACGGCAACACGATCCTCGACGCTTTTCTTGATCAGATCGCTGGGCTGAATCTGAACACGGCAGACGGGCAGGCGGCACTCGCCGACATCATCCGGCAGATGTTCGACCTCGGCCCCGGCGCATTCGGCATGGAGGAAGGCGCGTTCCTCGCGCTCCTGTCTCAGCTACAGCAGCTTGCCGGACAGTTCGACATCGTCGCCCTGAGCGCCGAGGGAGCAGCAGAAGCCCTCGATTCGGACCCGCTCCAGAGCGCGATCGACCACATCACGCGCGCCCTCCGCTACGGCGCAATCTCGTTGGAAGACGCGCTCGCCATGCTCCTCCAGTCGATCAGGGAGGCCGCCGACGGCACGGCGACCGTGTTCACGGGCGCTGACGGCAACTCCGTCCTCGACAGCTTCCTCGACCAGATTGCTGGCCTCGACCTCTCGACCGAAGAGGGACAGGCGGCGCTCGCGGAGATCATCCGCCAGATGTTCCTGATGGGGGCGAGTGCGTTCGGGTTGGATGATGAGACGTTCGACCTAATCCTCTCTCAACTCCAGAACCTCGGCGGGCAATTTGAGCTAGGGTCGGGCGAGGGGAGCGAGTCGAATGCCGTTCGGGCAGCACGGGTCATCACGGAGTTTCAGGCTAACAAGATCATCGACGTACTGGAGGCGATTCTATGGGTCGTTGAGCGCATTGCAGGCGTGCAGCCTCCAGCGCCGCCGAGCGGCCCGGCGCACACACTGAATGCCCCGCCTGTCGTCTCGCCGGGGAGCGTGCTGGACACGTCGGCGATACCGCCCATGATTCAGCCGCCGCAGATTCGGCCCCCGATGGTTTCGCCGCGCCCGGCTGCAACACCGGGCGCGGCGCACACCTTCGGGAACGTGCCGGACGGCTGGACGCCCGCTCTGATTCGCACCGTTGACCTGGACGAGGCAGAGGAGAAACTAGGGCCTCGCCTCCTCCGCCGCTGGAATCGTGACCTCCAGCGCGAGTTCGGTAATCGGTAGATCGCTGCAACTATGGCCCGCGTCCTGACAAGCATCTTCCTCCGGGAGCCGGATTTCTCGGCGATCTCCCCCGCCCCACCCGCCGAGGCGAGCGTTGACGCGCTCCAAAACGTCCTCGACATCGTCACCGTCCGCATGGAGTTCGGCTTCGGGCGCGGCTCGCTCCGCACGGCGCTCGTCTCGCCCGTCCATCCGGCAGCCGAGTACCTCACGGCAGGCCGCGTCTTGGAGCTTACCTACACGCTGGATCACACCGACCCCGAGGAAGAGGTCACCGAGCGCTGGCGCATCACGCGAGCCGAGGCCGACGAGGCCGGAGGCGGCGCTGCCGGGGGTGGGTTTCGGATCACCGCGCGGCCCATCGAGCTAGACCTCCAGGAGTCGATTGCCAAGCGCACCTACTCAGACGGCACGGTAACGCCCTACGTGAGCGTCTACAATATGGCCGTCTCGGACGCGCTGGACTTCATCCTCGAAGACCTCGGCGACCCCGGCGGGCCGACGACGGCGAAGGACAGCTTTCCACCGGGCGACGTGGACGCCTCGCTCGCCTCTGTCGCCGTCACGTTCGCCGCGGAGGGTGCGACGCACTTCGACCTTCTTCGGCTGCTCGTCGAGAACGTCGGTGCCGAAACCGGAAACGAGGGCGCGCTCCTCTCCTTCCGTCCTGTGGGCGGCGTGGTCTACGTTGACGTGCTCGCAGCACCCTTCGAGGACGCTGCGGTCGCCACGCTCGGACACGGCGAAGTGTTCGCGCTCCGCCGGACCGAAGACTACGGCGAGCGTCCGACGAGGCTCTTTCCGCTGGCCGGTCCAGAGGGGGCAGGCGTCACGATCGCCGACCTCGTCTGGACGGTGGCAGGCTACAACAGCCCCTCCGACACGGTGGACGTGCGGACACCCGCCGGGGCCAATGGCCTGTCTGCTGGGATCGACATCGGCCCCGTCTGGAAGTCGGACGCCCTCATCGGCGCGTTCATTGGCAACGACGACGAGGGCTTCGCTGAGATCACGGACTCGACCTATCCCTCGTCGCTCGTGACCGACGGCTCGCGGCCCTTCGTGATCGGCGAGAAGGTGCGACTTGCTGAAGATGCGCTCGGCGCACCGCTGACTTCGCTGGAGGTCGTCGGCACACCTGCCGGGGCGGCAGTCCGCGAGCGGCTGAGGCGGTATGCGGACGTAGGCCCCGCTCCGAACCTGATCGAGCAGGCAGGCCACGACGCGACCTTTGAGACCGTGAGTGACTTCACGCTCCTCGGGACGGCTGCCGATGCTGCCGTCACCGCGTCGGCCAGTCCTCAGCTCGTGCGCTTCGGCGAGGGGAGCCGCCGGATTACGGCCAGCGCCGTCGGCGACGGGATCGAGACCGAGCTGTACGACCTCGACATCGGGGATACCAAGTCCGGCGACCTCCCGCAGCGGCTCCCGCCCTACGCCTCGGCGTGGCTGGGGGCGCACTACGAATCCGGGAAATGGTACGTCGAGATCGTGGACTCGCTGGGCGTGAGCTTCCCCGGCGACGACGTGGGCCGGTTCGATGCGGAGGAGGACGAGGCGATTGCGCTCGCAGGCTTCGAGCCGTCGAACGTCGGGAAAGAGACCAATGGCCGCTACCAGGTGAAGCTCCGCATCACCTGCGTCGATCTCGGCGAGGGCGGGGCGGCCTCTATCGTGCTGGACGCCGCCACCCTCACCCAGAGCGCCCTCGAATACCCCTACCGCCCCGGCCTCGGCCCATTCGAGGCGTGGCAGCGCGCCGCGCGTGAGCTGAGGAAGCTGTCGCTGGACCCACTCGCCGAGTATGCCGGTGAGGTGATCGACCCCGGCGTCTTGTCGGACCCGACGCTTGCCGACATCGCGGTCGGTGACAACGTCCGCGTGCTCCTTCCCGAATCTCTCGGACGTCCCTACGAGACCGACGTGACGGTTCCCGTGGTGGCCGTCGAGGCAGACTACGGCGGGCCGACGGCCACCACCAACGTCGGGCGCATCAAGCGCCTTTCGCTCGGGCAGCGCGAGCCGGACGGGTCGTCAATCGGGGCCGCGCTCGGCCTCGAACCGCGCCCCGGCTCGGAGCTAAACGCACCGGGCAGCCCGGCGCTCTCGCTCAACACGGTCAGGGTCGACGGAGTCCCGCCCGAACTGGAAATATCCGTCGACTCACTTGCGCCCCGGATTGGGCGTGCCACCATTCTCGACACCACGACCTCTATCACCGTCGATCCCGAGACCACCTTCAACGAAACCGGAATCCAAGTCACCGCCGTCGGTGTCGCCCAAGAGCATTTCGGTATCACGAACATTCAGCCGTTTACGGACCCGCCGACGTTCGACATCGAGATGGCCGCGGCGGCGACGGCTGACCGGGACTTCAACTGGGTCGTCTTCCCTTCCCTTCCGGGCGTGGACGTGAACCTGTCGGCGGTGGCGGGCGAGGAGTCCGTGACGCTGACGTGGGACAAGATGGGCGGCGAGGACGGCGTGATCGTCTACTGGGATACGAACTCCGGGACGCCCTACGCGAACAGCTTGCAGGTCGACGACGGCGACCTCACCGACAACGGCAACGGGACGTGGAGCTATACCGTGACCGGCCTCACCGGCGGCACGCTCTACTACTTCGTGGTGGAGCCCTATATCGAAACGTAGCCAGAAGCGCGAGTATGCCTATTATCGGATTCGGAATCTCGAATGAGGTGAGCGCGACGCCGAGCGCGGCCCCACCCTACATTGCGGCCACGGAACTCGTCGGGAGCTTCCGGCAGGGCAAAATCCGAGCGGTGGACCTCTCCGATGATTCGACATCGGAGCTTGCCGACATCAAAGACGTTCCCTCCACGAACCTCGGCTTCGATCCCTACCGGATTCACTACGACCCCACGAACGACCGCTGGCTTGTCAACGCGGACCGGACCAGCGGCTACCTCTACGAGATTTCGCGCGACGGGACCGTGACGTTTCTCGACTCGATCATCGGTCGCAGGCTGGGGTCGTGCTGGAGCGAGGTACAGCAGCGATTGTTGCTTACGAAAGGAGACGCGAAGCTCGAAATCTACGACCCAGACGCTCCGCTCCAGACGGTAGAGGTTTACGCAGACCCCGACAACACGCTAGACTACTACTCGCTGTGGGAGGACTATATCACGGGTCTCCTCTACATCGGCTGCCAGACGGGCGAGATCATCGAGATCGATCCCTTCGACTGGAGCGGTAGGCGCGAGGTTGTGGACATCGGCGAGACCGTCCGCGGAATCACGGGCGAGCCGGGCGGCGACAACCTCATCGTCTTCGGCGAGGCCGGGCTGATCCGGGAGTACGCCAAGAGCGACGGGACGCTCGTCGATACGCTCTTCTCCAGTCCGCAGGACGGTGTCACGGCCTCGCTCATCTGGGACGGAGCGATCGACTCGGACGGGGCGATCTACTTCTCGACGTTCGGCGACGATCAGCTATGCCGCCTCAACACCGACGGCACCGTGGACGTGCTCTACACCGGGGCCGACACCGCCGAGGGCGTCGCGCTCGACCGGGTGGCCTCGGCAAGCTGAAGCTTGAGCCAGGACTTCAGCATTGTTCCGAGCAGGAAAATCAGACGATTTCAGATTCTCGTCTCACCACACTATATTAGGATTTAGCTGCCTGCTCTCGACCAAACAAAACCATCTCTGCCATGCATAATCAATACCCAGACATGTTCCATATTATTCATTGCGATCCAATGGATGACCTTAAGATCGTCCTCACCAAGGAAGGCAGGCAGAACCACAATCTGTTTGCAGCAATCGGTATCTCGTCTACGGAAAGACTCAGTAGAGGCTTGCTCGCGGCCTACATGTCACCGTTCAAGACTGTGTTTGTGGTGTGCCCGGATTCTGGTCGCGTACTCTATGCGATCTCACAGAATGAGAGCTACATCGCATCTGCGAAGAAGCGAAAGAAGAAGCCGATCGAGCCAGGAGATATTGACCTCCCGCATGAGAACGCGTTTTGCGCAGACTGCTTCAGGAGGGGCGGGACACGCTGTGATGAACAGAACAGAATCTGTTGGCACCATGAGACAGGTCCTGTGGATATGGACACCCCCCTTGGGGAACTTGCGCCATAGCCAGTGCGGAGCGTTCACCATCGACACAGCCGTCTCCGTCCTTCGATGGTTCTCGTACCAAACGTTTTCGCCGTCATGCAGTCTGTCGCACCGGTACCCGACCGGGCCCCGAGTCGGTGCCGCTCATCCAGGATACAGCCCAGAATACAAGTCTGAGACTCGCTCTGACCCATCGTGAGTATCGGGGGCAGGGTCAGACTATGCACGTTTCATGCATGGCGGGTCTGAAATCCCCTCTCACCCATCGTGAGTAGTTGGCTTCCTGTCCTACCCGGGGCGTCGAACCCCACGAGTTCCAACGCTAGGCCGCTCGCATGAAGGGCCGCAGGATTGGCGCGGCGACGAACAGCCTATTGAGGCTATATTCCGCACTGCTGATGATTTCAATGGCATCCGAGGGGGTGTACCTAACAGGACGGCCACTGATAGACATGTCGGTGGCCGTTTCTTTTTTGTTCCTAGGGACAAGGAGCGGTTATTTTTCCGTTTGACTCTATAACCGCTGTTACCGAACATCAAACCTAGGTCCCCCGATCCTTAGATGACGCTGCGACGACTACCGATCCTGCTACTGGTATTCCTCGCCGGGTGCGATCTGCTATCTCCAGAGCAGGACGCACCACCTGCGCCCGCACGCGGTGTAGACGACGCCGTGTCTCACTCGTCAGAGTGGAATTGGATGCCTATGCCGGGGACAGTTTGCATGGACGGCTCAGAGTCGGGCTATTACATCCGCGAAGGAGAAGAGCCGCAAAACGTCTACCTCTACCTCTCGGGCGGCGGGTTCTGCCTGCCCGATCTCCCGTGCGAAAACGACCGCTTCGGCGAGGTGGAACGAGACGAGTTTCTCATGGGCAAGGGCACACGGGGACTTTTCGCCCTAGACTCACTCTCCAACCCCATCCGGGCGTGGACCCAAGTGTTCGTGCCCTACTGCTCCGGCGATGCCCACGGCGGCAACCGGGCTGACGCTTTCATTTCAGGCCAGCCTAGGCAGTTCTTTGGAGCGAAGAATCTTGCCCTCATTCTGGATGATATCGAGGAAGACCATCTGCAACCTGCTGAGCGTTTTCTGATCGCAGGATCTTCGGCCGGTGCATTCGGCCTTGCTTCTACAGGCAACCTCATATTGGGACAACTTCGCAGAGTGGCCGAGGCACCAAGCCCTACCAAGACGGTTCATGTCCTCTTCGACTCTGGCGTGGTGTTCCCGCAAGATGATGCCTTTTCTCCCCTCCTCCAAGGCGTGTTTTGTGCGGCGTGGGGCCGCTTTGGAGACAAACGGTGCGATGCTATCTCTCCCGGCGTATTCGGCAAGGAGACGGACCGGCTTGGCGAGACGCTCCCGTGGCTCTTTGAGCAGTATCCGGAGGTATCGTTTGGGCTCGTAACGCACGACGCCGACCTCACCGTCCGGCGCGTGTTCGGCCCCGGTTTCCCGGAGGAACCCGGCTGCAGCGATAATGGGTGTGCCCTGCCAGAAGAGCGGTTCCAAGCAGCGCTCTACAACCTCCGGGACCGCGCCAAACTGGCACGAAGCAACTTCACCACGATGTACATCCCCGGTGACGCCCACTCTTTCCTCGCGCACGATTTGCTCTACACGGACAGCGTGGATGGAGTCGGTGTGGACAAGTGGGTGGCGGACTTTCTGGAAGGAAAAGCCACGCACCTTCCGCTGGGCGCAAAGGACTGAGCGGCAGGATTCTTGGCTATGCAACTCCGCGAAGCAACGGAGACGGACGTTCCTGCGCTGGCTGCGCTCTATGCCGACGCGGTCCGGGCGCTCGGGCCCAAACACTACAGCCCCGAGCAGGTCGAAGCGTGGGCGGTTTTTGCTCAAGAAGAGAGGTTCCGGGTGTTCGTCTTGCAACCCCACACGCTCGTTGCCGAGGACGAGACCGGCCCGGTCGGCTTCGCGGGCCTGAAGCCGGATGGGCACGTCACAGCCCTTTACGTCCGCCCCGACCGGATGCGCCAAGGCGTCGCCTCTATCCTACTTCGTGCGCTGCTCGATCACGCTACCGAGCACGGCATTGGACGACTCTACACCGAGGCCAGCGAGTTTAGTCGACCGGTGTTCGAGCGCTTCGGGTTCGTGCTGGACGAGATTGAGCGCGTGGAGCGACGGGGCGCGTGGTTCGAGCGCTACCGGATGGTGCGCAACGCTTCGACCAGCTAGGTCCGCTTCAGCACGACAATCGTGAGGTCGTCGTCGAGCGTGCCACCGCCGGTGAAGGTCCGAACCTCCTCGCGCACGGCGTCGAGCACGGCCTGAGCCGGATCGGTGGCGTGCGCCTGAATCCGGGCGAGGAGCCGATCCTCGCCGTACTCGTCGTCGTGGTCGGTCGCGCTCCACGCTTCGGTGACGCCGTCGGTGAACAGGACGAGCGTGTCGCCTGCATCAAGTGTGACGATTCCGTCACCGTAGGGCATATCCGGGAATGCGCCGAGGAGCACGCCGCCCTCTTCGAGCCGCTCCACTGATCCATCAGCCCGGACGAGGAAAGGCGGGTTGTGCCCCGCATTGACGTAGCAGAACTGCCCGTCGCGCCGGTCGAAAACACCCCAGAAGAAGGTGATGAAGGTGGTCAGCCCAGTGTTGCGGTGGATGACGTTGTTGACGCGGCCTGTGGCAGCAGCGAGATCGACCGTATCGGCTGTAAGGCTACCGCGCAGGACGTGGAGACATGCCTGAAGGTTCGCCATCAGCAGCGACGCCGGCATCCCCTTACCGGACACGTCGGCGATGGCAACGAGCAATCGGTCCTCATCGAGCGGCATCAGGTCGAAATAGTCCCCGGCGACGAAGCGACTCGGGAGGGCGAGACCAGCGAGGTCCATACTCTCGAAGACGGGCAACTCCTGCGGCAAGAGGCGCTCCTGAATATCGCGGGCCAGTCGCATCTCCTCTTCCAACCGCTCCTTCTCGATCCGCGCGGCGACGCCGCGTGCGTTTTCAATCGACGTGAGGGCAAGCGACCCAAGCGAGGTCAGAAACTCGACATCGTCGGCCTCATATGGCACGCCGGTCGGGCGGGGGCCGAGGAGCAGGACACCGCGTGTCTCGTCCTGCATCCGTAGCGGTAGCGCGAGTGCAAACCCGTCTAGTTCACTCCATTCCGACCCGGCATCGTCAAGCAGCAGAAGCCGTTTGAGATCGCCGAGCCGAGCCAGCATTTCATCGTTGAGTTCAACAGCGTTGCGACTCGCTGCGGGTTCGAAGTGTCCCTCATCATTTCGGAGCAAGAAAACGTAGCGACCTACGAGTAGTTGGCCCATCAAGGCCAGCGAAAAGAGCCGAACCGAGCGCTCCACATCGAGCGTCCGGCTGAACGCCTGCGAGAGATCGAACAGCGTGTCGAGCTGCTGGACTTTCTGGCCGAGGTCTTGGTTGGCCTCTTGCAGCTCTTCGACCATGCGGGCATTGTGGATCGCCGTGGCCGACATGTGAACGAGCGAGTCCACAAACGCGATCTCATCCTCGGTGAAATCGCCTCCTGTCGCCTTCGATCCGAGACCGACGATCCCGATGGCGCGGTCGTGATACGTGACAGGCAGCAGGAGGATGACCCCATGCTCGCGCAACAAGGCAGGCACATCATCGCCTTGCACGACCGCCTCCGGTGCGGCACCGAGTTGCAGGAACGTGTCTGGCTTGAGCGCAGGCAAGCCCTTGACCGCCTCGACTCGGTAGGCCCCGGCAAGCGGATCGTCGAGCAGCACGACGCCGCGCGTGACGAAGAGCTTGCTCATCGCCGTCAGCAGCAAGTTGCCGAGTACGAAGTCGATCTCCAGCGATGAGCTGAGGAGGCGGCTCGTTTCAAGGAGCGCGCGGAGGTCGAATTTTTGCGTCCGGGCTTCGGACATGGGCACAAGCGTGGATGGGAGCCGAGAAACTACGCCCTAGTCCTCATCCAGATGAACGACCTCGGCCTGCCGTGCTATGCCACTCTTCACCTGAAGCCGAACACAGGTCTTGACGGTGTGGAAACCCTGTCGTCCCGCCGCGCCGGGGTTGAGATAAAGCATCCTGCCAAGGTTAGCGACGCGCTCGATGCGGAGGATATGGCTGTGCCCGCAGATGAAGATGTCGGGGCGTTCCTCACGCAGCGTCGGCCCGATGCCTTTGGCCCAGCGCCCCGGCCGCCCGCCGATGTGTGTCATCCAGATACGCAACCCTTCGACCCGGAGGCGCTGGTGCTCGGGGGCGCGATGCCGAATCGGCTGTCCATCGACATTGCCGTAGACTGCCCGAACAGGCGCGACTTCTTCGAGCGCGTCGAGGATATCGGGCGTACCCACATCGCCTGCGTGGAGAATCAGATCGACGCCCGCCAGCATCTCGGGCAGTGCCGGGTGCAGCCAGCCGTGGGTGTCCGACACAATACCGAGCGTCACCGCAGCGTCAGGCGTAGGCCGAAGCGGAGGTTCTGGAAGCGCGGCCCCCATGTGTTCGTCTCGCCCTCAATATCCATCCACGTCGCCATCGGGACGCCGACGAACGGCGAGAACTGATAGCCCGGCCGGTTGAGCTCCAACCCGGCCCGCACCCAACCGACGCCGCCCCGATAGCGTCCCCGGTCCTCGTTGTCCGCATCATCCGCCGTTTCCGGCTCCGTGTCCTCGAACGGGCGAGACTCGACGAGGTCGTAGTCCATTGCTTCGGCGAGGAGTGTCAGAAAAAAATTACTTCCGGCAGGGTCGAAGTGGAGGTTGTGACCCCACATCAGGTGGATCTCGTTGCCGATGGCGCGCGTCCGCACCAACTCGGGGTCGCCCACCTCCAAGCCGATGTCGAGTGGATCGCCGACCTGCAACCGCTCGTAGCCAACATGTGCTCTCCTCAATCCAATCGCAAAGTCTGACGAGATCAGCGGCGAGAGATCCGAAGTGGAAACGAAGGCAATGTCGGTCTGCCGAAAGCCGAGGCCGCCCTCGCTGACCGGGTCTACCGCGATACGCACGGCATAGTCCGTGTGCTCGTTATGCCAATAGGGTTTGACCACGATCCAACTCAGCCGGACCGGGCCACCGCCGAGTTGGCTGACCAACCCCCCGCTCACGTCGAAGACGGCGCTCAAGTCGATCTGCGAGGCGAGGGCATAGTCGAGTTGGAACGAGAGCGCGAGCGGGCCGCGCTGGTCCGCGTCAGGCGATTGCCGGAAGGGGCCGGAGGACCGATACCCGATCTCGCCAGAGAGTGCAAACCCATCGTAGAATGCCCGCCGCGCCGACTCCTCTTGGTAAAACGGGTCGAGCACATCGAAGGGCCGCTGCGCGAGGGCCAGCCCCGGCAGGAGGAGCACGCTGAAGGCCAGAGCCGAAGCCCAGCGACTGAGGGTGCGGATCGGAATACGATGTGCCATAAGGCGTTACGCCCGTGTCTACGCACCTATAAGGTAAGCGTTTCCCCCGGCTTCAGCGAGCGCGACTCAAATCCCGCCCCGCTCGCTTTCTCGGAGAATGCGTCTGGTGTGCCGGTCAGGAAAGGAAACGTGCCGTAGTGGATGGGCAGCGACAGCTTCGGCTTCAGCACCTCGACGCAACGCACGGCCTCGTCTGGCCCCATCGTCACCACATCGCCGACGGGCAGCACGCAGAGATCGATGTCGTAGGCCTCGCCGATGCGGGCCATCCCGCTGAAGCGACACGTATCGCCGGTGATGTAGACCGTCTTGCCTTCGACCTGGAGAATGTAGCCGTTCGGGTTGCCGCCGTAGGTACCATCCGGGAAGGACGACGAGTGCCGCGCATAGGTCTGGGTCACATGGCCCCAGCCAAAATCGAACGCGCCGCCTGTGTTCATCGGCTGGATGTTCTCGTGCCCGTGCTCACGGTTGGCGTACATCACGATCTCGTAGTTGGCAACAAGGAGGGCGTTCGTGCGCTTGAGAATGCTCGGCGTATCGCCCCAGTGATCGCCGTGGGCGTGGGTGAGCAGGATGACGTCGGGCGAGAGATCGTCGGCTGTGACGATACCTTCGGTGTGCCCGTTGCCGGTGATGAACGGGTCGAAAAGGAGCGTCGTGCCGTTCATCTCGATTTGGAGCGCGGCGTGACCGTAATACGTGAGGACCATGGAGCTAGACGGAATGGAGGGAAAGGGCTCCACTCAATATAGCGTCCTCGCTCGGTCCCCTACCGTGTCAGCGTCAGCTTGTGCGCTGCGCTCCCACCTGGCGTCTCCAACCGGACGAAGTAGACCCCGCTCGGCAGGCCATCCGCCGTGAAGCGGTACTCATGCCGCCCCGGCGGCAGTGTCTCGTCCACGAGGGTAGCAACGCGCGTGCCTGCTACATCCCACACCGAGAGCCGGACGGGAGCCGACTGCGCCAGTTCGTAGGTGATCGTCGTGCTACCCCGGAACGGGTTGGGCGAGTTGCCGACGATCAGCGCGTTCGCGCCATCGGCTCCGAGGCCGAGCTTGAACGCGCCGGAGACGCGCTCCGGCTCGTCAGGCGTGATCTGCCGGACGCGGTAGTAGAGCACCCGGTCTTCGGGCGGCAAGTCGGTGTAGGCGAAGCGAACACCGCCGTCTACCGTCTCTCCCACCTGCTCGGAGGCATCCACCGTCCCGACCGTCTCGAACCGCTGCCCGTCCGATGAGCGCTCCACCTGAAACTCGCTGGCCCGGCGGTTCTTGGTCTCCCACGTAAGCGTGACGATGCCCTGCTGCACCGACGCTTCGAGGGCCTCTACAGGGAAGGCAAACGAGAGATTGGATGGTACACGGACGACGGCATCAGGAACCTGAACGAGCACCTCCGGCACAAACGGGGTATCGAAGCCAAGGCGGAAGACTTCAGCCGGTGCTTCGTCAAGCGGGACACGCATCGTGCGGCGAATGGCCACGACTGGACGCGCGAGACTCCATAGGCGGAACTCGTCGAGATAGCCCGTAAAGCGCCGAGCCGAGGCCACACCCGGTCGCTCAGGCCGACCGCCGAGCGCGAGCGACATTGTGTTCAGCATCCCCGATGGATCGCTACTCCGCAGCGAGTCCGCCCTCACGCCATCGACAAAAAGCCCTGCTCGTTCGGCCTGCGGGTCGTTGACAATCGCAACATGGTGCCAAGCTCCATCGGCTACTGGCACCTCGGACTTCATCGTCTCGTGGCGACCCGGACGACCTCGGTAGACCACGATCCGCCCATGCCCATCGACCATCAGTTCTAGCGGGTAGGGCCGCTCCTCATCGCCGTCCCACGTCGAGAGCACGACCTCATTCAACCCGAGCGTGCGAATCCAGAACTCGAGAGTATAGGGTTCGCGCGGATCAAGGGGAGGCAGGATCCGGTGACGGAGAGCAACGGGCGATGTCTCGGCATCGAGGTGGAAGGCCCGGTTACGGCCTGCCGGAAGCGCCTCGCGCACATAGGCTTGCCACGACGTAGGCATCGCCCGCTCCGTCTGACCCGGTACAATCGGCGTAACACGAACCTCCTGATAGCCGAGACGACTCCCTACAGTTAGGCTGACGACAAATGTCTGCACACCGCGCAACGGCTCGTCCATCATCGCCCGAGCGCGCTCTGAACTGGCAGCTTGAACCTCGGCCTCTATAGGAACCGACGACCGGGCATACACGGCCTGCACACGCTCCACCGTCCAATCCGGCGGAAGGTCTAGGTGGAGACCCTCAATCGGATCAGACCCCATCCAGCGGAAGAACGCATTAACCTCCTGCCCTGCATCGAGGGCGTGGACCATCCCGTCAGTCTCTAGCTGTGCCCAAGCAGCCGAAGCCGGGAGCAGAGCAAGGAGTAACAGGCAGCGCGTAACAATGGAGCGTATCGCGTCCAAAAGAGCCAGTGGTGGTCGAAACAGGGCTTCGGCGCGGCGAAGCGGCCCCAAAGGTAGGGGTCCGAACGCAGTCAAGTCAACAGGAGCAACGCCAAAGTGCCTCGGTTCGCATGCCGCGCGCCGCAATTCACAATGGCGATTGGCACACGAAATAGGGCGGTTTGCGCAAGGTGCCCTCGGCAATTCATACCGCTGGAGGGTAGGAAAAATGTGCCCCTCGGCAGGGCCTATTCCGCTTCATTTCGGCACAGATCGGTTCCGGAGGCTTGGCCCTGGCTTTGAAAGACGGTTCACAGCCAACCCCGACTGCTCATGCTTCTCCGCCTCCGCAACGCCGCCGCCTCCATGTCGGAGATGAACCGGCAGCAGGAACGTACCGCGAACAACCTCGCGAACGCGAACACCGTCGGCTTCCGCCGCGATCGGACGTTCACCGACGTGCTGAGTCGACGCATCGACGAGGAAGGCAACCCCGTCAGCCAGCGCACCGCCACGCAGTGGAGCGACCCGCAGCGCGGAGCCTTCGAGACGACCGGCAACC
Organism: Rhodothermales bacterium; assembly: GCA_028284265.1. Classification (GTDB taxonomy): domain Bacteria; phylum Bacteroidota; class Rhodothermia; order Rhodothermales; family JANQRZ01; genus JANQRZ01. The sequence goes on along the minus strand of JANQRZ010000023.1, from coordinate 57,967 downwards.
CGCTCGATGTGGCGCTCGGCGGCGAAGGATTCTTCGTCGTCACCGACGAGGCCGGGGCGACGCGCTATACCCGCGCCGGGCGGCTCACGCCAACGTCTGACGGGACGCTCGTGACACCGGACGGCTTCACGATGCAGGGCACGGACGGCCCGCTCCAGCTTCCGACCGACGGCGGTCCCATTGCCATCACCGCCGACGGCACCATCACCGTCGGCGAGCAGGAGGTCGGTACGCTCCGCACGGTGCAGTTCGCCGAGGACACCGCGTTCGAACGCCTCGACGGAGCCACCTTCGGCACCGATGCTGAACCGGAGCCACTCGACGCGCCCGATATCCGCTCCGGCGTCGTCGAGATGAGCAACGTCAACCCGATGTCCGAGATGACGGACATGATCACCCACTTCCGCCTCTTCGAGTCGCAGCAGAAGATGCTCCAGACAACTGACCAAGCCCTCGGTGCCGTCACCCGCGACCTCGGCAAGTTCTAATCGACCCAACCTCCGAACCGATGCTTCGAGCACTCCGCACCGCCGCCCTCGGAATGAGCGCCCAGCAGAACGGCGTGGACAACACGGCGAACAACCTCGCCAACGCCAACACGACAGGCTACAAGCGCTCGTCCATCGTCTTCCACGACCTCCTCTATCAGAACGTCCAAGCGAGTGGCGAGGAAGCGGGCGGCGCAGACCCCGCCTCGATGCAGATGGGCCACGGCGCGACGGCGGTGGCGACGGTCCGCAACTTCACGCAGGGCAGCCTCGCCGAGACCGGCAACACGCTCGACGTGGCGATCAACGGCGACGGCTTCTTCCAAGTCCGCAAGCCCGACGGCCAGATCGCCTTCACGCGCGACGGCACCTTCGGCCTCAGCGCTGACGGCGAACTCATCACCCAGACCGGCCTCCTCGTCGAACCCGACATCGCCATTCCGCCCGAGGCCTCGAATGTCAACATCAGCCAAGACGGGATCGTCACGGCACGCCTCGCGGGCGAGCCGGAACCGGTCGAACTCGGCCAACTCGAACTGGCGCGGTTTGCGAACCCCGGTGGCCTCGGCAGCCTCGGCGGCAACCTCTTCGAGCAGACCAACGCCAGCGGCGAACCGACCATCGGCCTGCCCGGCGAAGACGGACTGGGGATGCTCAGTCAGGGCTTTCTCGAAACTGCCAACGTGGACGTGGTGCAGGAGATGGTCAACCTGATCACGGCGCAGCGGGCCTACGAGTTGAACTCGAAGATGGTCACGACGAGCGAGGAAATGCTCCAGATCGCCAACAACGTCAAGCGATAGCGATGCGCCTTCTTGCGGCTTTGCTACTCATTCTACCGCTGACGGGGGCGACCGCCACGCCCTCGTCTCTTCAAGCTGCCGCCGAGAACGCTCTCGCCGCTCGGTTCCCGGAGGATGCGGAGCGCCTTCGCGTCCGCGTCCTCCGCACCGGCGGCGACGTGTCCGCCCCGTCGCTCCGCGTCGACCTTCCCGCTGACGCGACGGTACCGCGCGGGCATACGCAGGTTAACGTGCTGGCCGACACCCCGAGCGGCTGGCAGAAGACCGGCTGGGCACTGCTCCACGTCGCCCACTTCGACTCGGTCGTCGTGGCGTGGCGCTCGGTGCCACGGGATGAGGCGGTGGCCGCTACCGACCTCGGTATTGCTTGGCTTGAAACCACCACCTTCCACGGCGAACCGATGCGCGCTGCCGATCTCCGCGCCTTCGTCACGGATCAGCTTTTCGCCGCTCGATCCCTCCGTGAAGGCCGAGCACTCCGACGCGATGACCTCCGTCCGCCCCTCGCAGTGGACACCGGCGACACCGTGACGATGCAGTATCGGCGCGGCGCGCTCGCCTTTTCGATTCCCTGCCACACCCGAGCGCCGGGTGCGGTGGGTGATGCCGTCCGCCTCTTCGCTCCCGCCACCGGCACCACCTACCGCGCCCGCCTCACCGCCCCCGGCGAGGCCGAGTGGATCGCCACCCTATAACCTGCCGCCATGCGCCTTCTCGCCCTCTTCCTCCTGCTCGGCTTCGGCCCCGCCGCCCTCGCCCAGTCGCTCTTTGCCGACCCCAAGGCCTCGCGACCCGGCGACCCAATCACCATTGTTCTTGCCGAACGGACAGCGGCCTCCAGCGTGAGTCAGTTTGAAGACCGCTCGCAGGCCGGACTGGGCGGCAGCGCCAGCGTCAATGGCGGCGACCTCAGCGGCCAGTTCGGCCTCGACGCCACGATGAACCAGAACCAGTCGGCGGAAAACCAAGCGGTCCAGAGCGACCTCCTGAGCGGGACAATCACGGCTCTCGTCGTCGCGGTGGACAGCACAGGCAATCTCCAAATTGCAGGCGAGCGCTCGCTGCACGTCAACGGCGTGACGCACCTGATGAAGGTCAAGGGCACCGTGCGCCCGCTCGACGTGACCTACAATAACACGATCCTCTCCTACCAGATCGCCAACGCGAGCGTGGACTACCGGCAGAAGGGCCTCCGCAACAAGTTCTTCCGCCCCGGCACGCTCCTCAAGATCGGAGCCGCCGCGCTCGTAGGGGCCGCCATCGCCCTCGGCAGCAACTAACCCCGCCCTGAATGCGCTATCTAGCTATTGCTTTCTCTCTTCTGCTGCTCGGCGGTGATGTCTACGCCCAGAGCACGGGAACAGCACGACTCAAAGACCTTGTCGTGCTTGAAGGCGCAGTTCCGGTTCAACTCACCGGCTACGGCCTCGTCGTTGGCCTCGACCGGACGGGCGACCGGGTGCGCGGGCGGCGCGGTGCCCCACACACCGTGCAGAGCATCACCAACATGTTGCAAGCCTTCGGGATCACCGTAGACCCGGCACTTCTCTCGGCGCGGAACGCCGCCGCCGTGATGGTGACAGCGACGATGGACCCGTTCAGCGGACCAGGCGGCCAGCTCGATGTGACGGTCTCAGCACTCGGCGATGCGAAGTCGCTCTCCGGCGGCGTGCTGCTTCAGACGCCGCTCCTCAACCCGATCACCGGCCAAGCCCACGTCATGGCCCAAGGCCCGGTCTCAACGGGTACCGTGATGGCAGCGAGCCTCGGTGCGAGTGCGCGCACCGGGCCGACGAACACTGGGCGCGTTCCCGGCGGCGGCCTCGTGATGGCAGGTACGGCGGCGACGGTGACAGGCACCGACCTCGGTCTCGTCCTCAAGCAGCCCGACTTCACGAACGCCACCGCCGTTGCCGAGGCCGTCAATGGTCTCCTGCCGGGGTCGGCAACGGTCGTTCACGCCGGACTGATCCGCGTAGATGCCTCGGGCGATGAGAACGGCGCGGTCGGCCTCATGGCAAAGCTCGAAGCGCTCAACGTGACGGTCGATGTGCCGGCCCGCATCGTCATCAATGAGCGGACCGGGACAATCGTCGCAGGCGGCAACGTCCGCATCAGCGAGGTCATGGTGACCTATGGCGGCCTCGTGATCGCCACGCAGGTCGAGCCGTTCGTTTCGCAACCCGCCCCCCTCTCGAACGGGCAGACGGTCGCCGGAGCGACGGGCCGTGCGGGCGTCGAGCAGGAGATCGCCCAAAGCGTCGTCCTCCAGCCCAACACGGACGTAGCCGAACTCGCCGCCGCGCTCAACGAACTCGGCCTCGCCGCGCGCGATGTGATCTCGATATTCCAAGCCATCGACCGTGCCGGGGCCTTGCAAGGTGAACTCGTCATCCTCTAAGCACCATGTCTTCGATCAACGCAATCCCCTCCGCGACACCTTCGCCGACCGCCGACAAGCCTCGAAACGAGGCCGAAGCCGCCGAGCAGTTCGAGGCTGTCTTGGTCCGCCAGTTCGTGCAGGCGATGACGAAAGACCTCTTCAAGGAATCGCTCTCCGGCGAGGGCGGCGTTGCGAGTGGTCACACCGACACGCAGCGTGACGTACTCACCGATGCGCTCACGGAGCATCTCGTCGGCAGCGGAGCGCTCTCGCTCTCTGACCTTCTCCTCCGCCAGTGGTCACACAATCAGGACCCCACGCTCGACTAACCCAGCCTGCCTTCGATGCCCATGTCACGCTCCGAAAACGTATCCGACGTTATACGACCTCAACCCGCTGTCGAGGCGCTGCTTAACACCCTCAACCAAGAGAGGGAGACCGTCAGCCGCCTTGCCGCGGCACTCGCCCAGCAACTCGACGCCCTCCAGACGAACCAGCAGGAGTCGCTCATGGACGCTACCGATGAGGCCAGCCGTGCTGTCAGCGAGATGCACCGCCTGAGACAAGTCCGGGAGCGCCAGGCCCGGCTGCTCGCCCGGCTACTCCGCCTCGAAAACCCGGAGTCGGACGAACTGGCCGAAGCACTTGCCGCCCACAGTCGCCCACTCGCAAAGCGGCTTCGGACGGCCCACGAAACCCTGCGGGCGAGCGTCCGCGCCACACGAGAACGCTCCGACGAACTCGCCTTCGCCCTGCACGTCGCCGCGCACATCGGGCGCGAGATGCTTCTCGCGTGGCAACACATCGATGCCCCGAGCCAAGTCTACACGGCGGGCGGCACTGGATCCGATGTTGTGCCGCCTCGCCCTTTTGTCAACCACCTCGGATGAGCCATGAGCATCCAGAACCTCTACCGTCTGAGCCGCCGCTCGTTCGGCGTGTTCTCCGCGCAGATGAACGTCGCAGGCCAGAACATCGCCAACGCGACGACGCCCGGCTACTCGCGCCGCCGTCTCACGCTTGCGACCGTCGGCCCACCCCAGCGCGGCATTCAGTTCGGTTCCCCCTTTCCAACCGTAGGCACAGGCGTGTCGGCTGAGAACCTCGAACGGATGCGTGACGGCCTGCTCGCCTCAGCCTCGGGCGAAGCCCGCACGGACCTCGGCGGAGCCGAAGAGGAAACACGCCTCCTGAGCGCGCTTGAAGGCCTGTTCGGCGTCGATAGCGGAGCGTCACTGCAAGACGTGATGGGCGACTTCTGGAATGCGTGGAGCGACCTCGCCAATAACCCCACCGACACCGGCGTGCGGGCGTCGCTCCTGAGTCAAGCCGAGACCGTCGCCGGGACGCTCAACGACCTCGACGACAACATGACGCGGCTCGCTACCGAAACCCAGACCGCCCTCGGCAACAGCGTCGATCAGGTCAATGGGCTGCTCGACGAGATCGCCGCGCTGAATGAGCAGATCAGCACGGCGCAGGCCGCCGGATCACCCGACCTTGCGGCTGAAGACCGGCGCGATGGCGCCGTCGCCGAGCTAGCCGCGTTTGTCCCCGTCAACGTCTCCGAGGAGTCGGACGGCTATGCCGTCACCATCGACGGGATGATCGCCGTGCAGGGCGACCAGGCGCGCGGCCTCACGCTCGACACGCCCGCCGGGGGACCTGCCGCTATCCGGTTCGAGGGTACCACCGTCGCCTTCTCATCCTCCGACGGCCAAGTTGGTGCTCAGCTTCGCACGCTCAACGAGACCATCCCTGACACCCGCGACGCTCTCAACACCTTCGCCGAATCGCTCGTCACGACGGTCAACGCGCAGCACGCCACAGGCTTCGGCTTAGACGGAAGCACGGGGCTGAACTTCTTCGACCCGGCGGGCCTCACCGCCGGATCGATCCGCCTCTCCGATGACATGGACAATCCCGCCAAGATCGCCGCATCGAGCGCACTCGACGAACCGGGCAACTCCGACATAGCGCTCGAACTCTCCAAGCTCCGCGAGACGTTCGACCAACAGGTGGTTGATCTCGTCTCAGGCGTTGGCGCAAAGCTGAAGGCAGCGCAGACTGCAGCCGGTGGACACGCTGCCGTGGTGTCTCATCTCGACGCGATGGCACGGGGCGTCTCCGGCGTCTCGCTGGACGAAGAGATGACGTACCTGATCGAGTCCCAGCAAGCCTTCGCCGCGGTGGCCCGCGTACTCAACACGGCAGACGAGATGATGGAAACCATCCTCGCGCTCTAAACTATCGACTTCGTCCGACCAGCCCTCCTTCTTATGATTCCCTCCCGCATCGCTCGCCAACAAAGCCTCTACGCCTCGCGGGCGAGCAACGCCATCCCGGCGCTGCGGCGCGACCTCGTGGCGCTCCAAGAGCAGCTTATCACCGGTCGCCGCGTCAACCGAGCTTCGGACGATCCGTCGGCATTCGCCCAAGCCCGGATGCTAGACTCGCTCGACGATCAGTACGCTCAGTACACCCGCACCATCAACTCGTCCCGCCTCTGGGTCAACCGAACCTCGGATGAACTCAACAACCTCACCGAGCTGTTCGCCGAAGCTCATGAAGAAGGCCTCCGCGCCCTCAACGACACGCTCAACGACGACGACCGTGCAGCCGTCGCCGACCGCATTGAGTCCCTGCTGGAAGAGGTGATCGACGGGCTAAACGCCAAATCAGGCAACGAATACCTCTTCGCTGGGAATAGAACCACCACCGTCCCGTTCGACGACGACGGAGCCGCCACCGGCGACCTCAGCGGGAGTCGGATTCGGCAGATCGGGCCCAACACCGAGGTCACGATCAACGTGTCGGGCGAGCAAGTGCTCGATACCGGCGCGGGCTACACCATCATCGAGAGCTTGCAGAACATGATCGACGCGCTGCGCGGCGTCGGCATTGGCGTGCCCGGAGGCGACCCACCGGACCTGCAAGAAGCCGTCGGACAAGTGGAGATAGCCCGCGACCACCTCATCGACCTCGGAGCCGAGTTGGGGGCCACAGCCAAACGGCTGAGCCAGGCCGAGTTCCAGCTTCAGAACGCCTCTATCGAGACGCAGCGCCGCCGCTCCGAGCTGGAGGACGCCGACTACTTCGAGACCATCGCCGCGTTTCAGCAAACGCAGAACACGCTGGAGGCCGCCCTCACCACCACCGCCTCCATCGTACAAACCACCCTGCTCGACTACCTGCGCTAATCGGCTTTTCACCCAGCCCGTTTCCGCCCCATGAACCCCGCCCCTCGCCCGTCCAGTTCGCTTGGAAGCCTAGAGCTTCGATGTCCTCCGCTTCCGCACACCCTCGTCGAGGCCCTTAACCTCGTCGACAACCCGGAGCAGATCAACACCAAGACCGTGACGACACTGTTGGAGCGCGACCCGCTCGTGATCGCCCGGCTCCTTCAGACGGTCAACTCGGCGTACTACGGTCTGCCTCGCACGATCAGCAGCCCGGAGCGCGCCGTGGTCATGCTAGGCCCTGTGGCTGTGGTAGGCATCATTGTAGGCATGAGCATGCTGCGGCTCCGGTCGGTGCTGGACGGCCCAGCCGGGGAGTGTTTCTCGCGGCTCATCATCCATAGCATTGCGACGGCCTACCTGACCGACTATCTGACGAAGGAACCAAACCCGTGCGCCGCTTCATCCATCGGGAGAACCCGAACCGGCGCAGGCTACACGGCAGGGTTGCTGCACGACTTCGGCAAGATCATCCTCGTCTACAACTTCCCCAACGAAGCGGTCGCTCTCTACGAGGAGCGCTCGTTGACTGTGCAAGCTGACAACGAGCGCGAGATGGAGAGCCTCCTCTTCGGCTCCGACCACACCGAAGCCGGCGAGTTTGCGGCCCGCAAGCTGCGGTTTCCCGATCCGCTCGCGCACGTCGCCCGCCATCATCACACCCCGGAACAGGCCGCCCCAGAGACCGCTCCGCTCGTCCGTGCCGTCGCTGTCGCGAACTTGGCGGCTGGAGCGATGGGCTACGGATTTACCGAAGCCCGTACGTGGGATGCCTGCACCGCACATCCTGCTTGGACACTCTATGCCGAGCACGCCCCTCCGTGCACCCCCGATACCCTCACGGAACGCCTCGCCTCGAAACAGGACGACCTAGAGCACTACATCCAGTCCTTCACTACACCCAGAACGTCGTAGGTCTGCTACGACTCCCCTGGCTCCGCATATGCCCGACTCCCTTTCCGTATCCCTCAGCAAACTCGAGCTTCGCTGCCCTCCGATGCCCGAGACGCTGATGGAGGCTCTTGTCCTCTCGAAAAACCCTGAGCAGATTGACCCCACGAGCGTCACGAAGATGCTTCGGAAAGACCCGCTAGCGGTTGCGTGGTTGCTCAGAATGGCAAACTCATCGCTGCATGGCCTCCGACGAGCTATCAGCAGCCCAGAGCACGCGGTCGTCATGCTTGGGTCAATGCAGGTTATTGGCCTCGTGGTGGGCATGAGTATGCTCAAGCTCCGCTCGGCCCTCAGCGGCCCCGCCGGTCCGAGCTTCAACCGGCTCATCCGCCATAGTGTTGCAACAGCACACCTCTCTCGCTTTCTCATTGAGGAACTCCCCGCCCAACACGGAGCCAGTAACCCGAACGGCTACCTCAAAGGCATCGGCTTTACTGCGGGACTGCTGCACGACTTCGGCAAGATCGTCCTCGTCTACAACTTCCCCGACAAGGCGGTCCCACTATACGATCACTACGGACTCAGCCAAGATGACGTAGCGGCTCTGCAAGAGCGTGAGCGCCTCCTTTTCGGCTGCGACCACACCGAGGCTGGGGTGTTTGCAGCAAACAAACTCGACTTCCCCGACGCGCTCGCCCAAGCCATTCACTTTCACCACAGGCCAGAGCAGTTGGCAGGCGATGTAGGTATCAAGCACCTCGTCGCTGCCACGACTCTCGCCGACCTCGGAGCACGCGCAATGGGCCATGCGTTTACATCGCCCTGCTCGCAAGAAATGTGCGCGACGGACCCGGCTTGGGCCTACTACCTCCCCTTTGCGCCCTCAGCCATCGACACACCTGAGGCGCTCATCGAGGCCGTCTTCGGCGAGCGGGAAAACCTCGACCCACAGGTTCAGTCCTTCACCCCCTCCATGGCGGCCTAGCTACGCACCGAGGAGCTGCATGTAGGGGTAGCACCGGCGCTCGGTGCTACCCCTTTTGCGTGGTGCCTCCGGTATGGCAATGCCACGCTAGGCCCTTCCATTGAGGCTTCATCGGACTTTTCGGGCCGGTTGCTTAGTGGAGTGAGAGGGTGCTCGATAACTGGGCCAAGAGCAAACTCTCCTACCCCCATCCAGTAACCACAACAGGTACACCCCATGAGCATCGGAGATCTCAATCGAATTAACACCAACATCCAGTCACAGCAAGCACTGGGTCAGTTCAACAAGATCAACTCGGAGCTGGGCATGCGCCAGCTTCGCCTCGCCACCGGTAGCCGAATCAACCGTGCCGAGGACGACTCGGCGGGCTACTCGATTGCCAAGAAGCTCGAAAGCCGGGTGCGTGGTCAGGCGCAGGCTATGTCGAACGTCGGTGACGCCAAGAGCATGCTCGGCGTAGCCGAAGGCACGCTCGGCAGCGTGATGGACATCCTCCAGACGATGAAAGAGAAAGCCGTCCAGGCCGCCAACGACACCCTCGGCGACTCCGAGCGCACCTCGATCCAGAACCAGATCGACGCGCTCTCGGCGGAAATCACCGACATCATCAACACCGCCGAGTTCAACGGCACCGACCTGTTCACGGACGACGTGGCGGGCACCACGCTCGACTTCCAAGTCGGCGCGGAGGGCACGGACAGCTTCGGCGTCAACATCGCCCGGATGAGCAAGGAAGCCCTCATCGGCGCTGGATCGACGGTGGACACCAGCGGCCTCACCGCGGGCGAGGTCACCGTTCTCGGTTTCAGCGGTTCCTCGGAGACGCAATATGACGTCACACTCGACCTCACCGTGGACACGGTGGCCGATGCCGAGAGTCGGGTCGTTGCGCTTAGCGGCTCCTTTGCCCCCGGTGCCACCTCGTTCGATGTGGGCCAGACTGTCGAGTTTCGCGGTGTGACGAACGCAGCCGGAAGCGCCACCGATGAAGAGAAGAGTGAGGACATGCGTATCGAGTACCTGAATGCTGACGGTGAGTACGAGACGGTCTCCGGCTTCGAGAGCGTGGACCTAAGCGCAGGCAACGGCGACGTGACGGTCGGTCTCAACGGCCTTTCGTTCGATATTCTCGACGCCGCCGATGGTACCGACGAGGGTACCATCGCAGACGGCTTCACGATCCAACTCCGAACGGGCGGCCTCACCGACGGCGGCGGCGCAGTGGCCTACAATGCCGCTGATGGCTCGTACACCTCGAACGACGGCCTGCTGCGCTTTGACGGCGACTTCGTCGGGGCACTCGCCAGTGACACCTTCTCCATCACCGCCGACACCGGCGGCGTGAACGTCACCTCGAACGACGAGGCCCGCGCGTCCATTGACACGATCAACGCGGCCATCCAGAGCCTCTCGGATCAGCTCGGTGATATCGGCGACAGCCAGAGCCGTCTCTCGTTCAAGCTGGACAACCTCCAGACCTCAACGACGAACCTGGACGCGGCCCGAAGCCGGATCGAGGACGCCGACTTCGCCAAGGAGCAGATGGAGATCGTGAAACTCCAGATCCTCCAGCAGACCGGCATCGCTTCGCTGGCCCAGTCCAACGCGGCTCCACAGTCGATCCTCGCCCTGCTCGGCTAAACCTACCCCCACCGAACCGGGCCTCCTCCCGAGGCCTCCGGCTGAGTCGCCGCCTTCCCTTGGGAAGGCGGCGGCTCACTTTTTCAATGCTCATCTACAACCCTACTCGTGCTTAACACACCCCTCGTGGACCCGATAACCGGCCTAGCCCCCAAAGCAAGCGCCGCCTGACAGAACCTCGGCAGCATCCCCTTTTGCCTCCTGAACCCCACACCTCATTCTCATGCACGCTGCCGCCCGAATGCGCCAGTACCAGCACCAGGATGTCACCTCAGCCTCACCCGAGCGACTGATCCTCAAGCTCTATGATCTCGGTATCGCCGCATGCTACCGGGGAGACCGCGTCCAGACGCGAGCAGTCCTTGTCGAGTTGATGTCGTCGCTCAACCATGAGCAGGGAGGCCACCTCGCTGCCCAGCTCTATACGCTGTACGTCTACTGCCTCAACGAAAGCGCACTCGGCGAGCTGTCAGCAGTCGCCGAAATTCTGGATGGGCTACGCGAAGCATGGCAAGACGGCGTCCTGAACCGCGCTGCCTGACCTCTCCTCTACCCCAATCGCACGGGACTATGAACGTCTCCTCCTTCAACGCGAACAACCCCTATGAACTGCTCATCTCGCAGATCATCCAGATCGAGCGCCAGCCGCAACTCGCGCTACTCGGGAAGCGCAGCGAGCAAACGGTCTTCAAGACCGTCTTGAGCGACTTCGACAGCACGCTCTCCGCCCTCAACACGTCGCTCGACAAGCTCACCGACACGCTCGCCAATCCCTTCCAAGCACGAGCAGCGACAGTGCCGGAGGGCGCAGGCTTTGGAGTCACAGCTTCCGATAGTGCGGCACCGGGATCGCATACGCTTCAGGTAGAGCGACTCGCCTCGACGGATACGCGCCTCTCCCAGCAGTTCACATCCGCAGACGGTACGCTCCGCTCATTCTTCGACACCAACGGTGCCCAAACCTTCACCATCGAAGTCGCCAGCCCGACCGATGAGGACCCCGACCAGCGCGTAGGCATCGAGGTCACGGTCAATCCCGAAGGCACGACGGATGCCGAGATTCTCACTGAGATCGGTGCAGCCATCAATGATGCGATGAGCGCGGCGGTGGACGAAGGCACGATTCAGGGCGGAGACCGTGCGAGCGCCTCGGTGATGAACGAGACCTCAGACACGGCCCGCTTCTCGCTTCGCAGCGGCGGCACGGGCTTCGCCAACCGCCTATCATTCACGGACTCCGCCAACGGCCTGCTCGGCGTGCTCGACATCGACAATGCCGGGGTCGTCGCGGGAACCAGTGGAGGCCAAGTAACCGCCGTCGGCACGAGCGAGACCGACAGCGACCTCAACAGCCGGTTCGTGCTTGACGGGCTTACACTCTATCGCAGCACAAACGAGGTCACGGATGCCATCGAGGGCCTCACTCTTTCTCTCCAGTCTGTCGGCGATGTGACTTCCTTCCGCGTCGGCTCTGATGGCGATAGCATCGTAGCCAGCGTCAAGGACTTCATCGCCAACTACAACGCGACCCTAAATTTTATCAAGAACAAGTCCGAGGTTGATCCCGAATCCGGAGCACGCGGAGACTTTGCCGGCGATGCTAGCATCACGAGCCTTCGGTTCGGAATGCGGAATGAGAGTCTTACCGCTGTCGAAAGCCAATCATCGGACGCCCCTTCGGAACTCGCCGACCTCGGCATCGAGATCAATGATGACGGCACCCTCCAACTCACCGATGAAGAGAAACTAATCGCCGCCGCCGAGGCTGACTCTGACGCCGTGCAGTCGTTTTTTGCGGCGGACGATGGGCTGGCGACGCGGCTACAGGCCCGCCTCGACATCTTTCTCGACACTGGGGGCATCCTAGACAATCGCCTTGATGTCGCTGAGGCCCGTATCTCTCGATACAACACGCAGATCGAGCGCTGGGACGAGCGCCTCACCCAGCGCGAAGACCAGCTTCGCGCACAGTATGCATCCCTGCAAGAGACCATCGCCACATTGCAGAGCCAGCAGGACTCTTTGGTTTCCTTCTACTTCTAATCTTGCCCCATGCCGTCTCCCTTAATCGAAGACCTCCTCGCCGCCGGTGAACGCCTACGCCGTGCCATTGAATCACAGGACTTTGAACGTACCAGCGAACTCGCCATTGTACGCGGCGTCCTCATGGACCGCCTCATCGTCGAGACAACCCCAGCGATGCACACGGTCGAAGAGAGGGAGGCTTTGATGTCACAGCACTCCACCCTTGAGGCCCTACTAACCGCTCACGCGAAGGCTCTACGAAGCTCCTTAACGACCTTCAAACAGCACCAAAAGGCACACACCTCCTATCACACCCCCCTTGCCCGCTCGAGCATTCTCCACACGATCCACGGATAGCTTTTCTAAAAGGCTTAGTACATCCACAGACCGTCCGATAACCCAGCTAGCACCACCCTATACCATCCACCGTCCGGCACAGCTTCTATTATGGACATCCAACCTACGCGCTCCAGCCGCATCGGCCTGGACCCGAAGGCTACGGAGGCTGCTAACCTTACGCGCACTCCAGAAGCCTCTCCTGTCGAGAAACCAACCCTGACCCCTTCGGACAATGACCGGGTCGAGCTTTCCGATGAAGCCCTCACGCGCACGGAGGAAGTGCAAGACCCGGTGCTCGAACAGGCAAGCAACGTCTTGCGCGACTGGCCGAGCCTCGACCCCGAGCGCATTGAGATGATTCTCGCACGTCTGGAAGACGGGTTCTACAATAAATCCGACATTCTCAAGCAAGTTGCCGAGAGTCTCTACGCCGACCTGACGGAGCAGCCGCTCGACGCGCAAGGAGCGAAGCCTCAACCGTAAATCAAGCGCCAGGCCTACATCGGAAGCATGGCCCCGGTGTGGCCGTCTTCCCGGTACTTCTTGAGTTTATTGCGGATCGTCCGGGCGCAGATGCCGAGCTTTTCGGCAGCCTCACGCTGGTTGTTGCCCGTCGCGGCGAGCGCTTCGAGGATCATGTGTCGCTCCATCTCCTCGATGGTGAGCGTCTCGCCGTTGCTGGCGGTAAACGACACTCCGACCGGCGCGGACACCGCCCCTGTTCCAGAGAAGTAGCTGTTCATCACATCGTCGGCAGAGATCGTGTTCGCCTCGGCGGCCATCACAACACCCCGGTGGATCATGTTCTCTAGTTCGCGCACGTTGCCGGGCCAGTCGTGCGCCTGGAACCGCTGGAGGAGATCGGGCGAAAGCGTCTTGAGCGGGAGACCGTAGAGGAGACTGTATTTCTCCGCGAACCGCTCTGCGAGCAGCGGGATGTCGGAGCGCCGCGCACGCAGCGGAGGCAGCGTCACGGGAAACACCGCGAGCCGGTGATACAGGTCTTCGCGGAACGTCCCCTCGGCCACCGCAGCCTTCAGGTCGCGGTTGCTCGTGGCGATGATGCGGACGTTGGCCTTGCGCGGCTTCGGATCGCCGACGCGGCGGTACTCCTGCTCTTGGAGCACACGGAGCAGCTTGGCCTGCACCGATGGCTCCACCTCCGTCACCTCATCGAGCAGCAGCGTGCCCCCCTCGGCCTGCTCAAACGCCCCCACGACATCGTCCACAGCACCCGTGAAGGCTCCTTTGCGGTGCCCGAAGAGGTGACTCTCGACGAGTTCGCGCGGTAGGTTAGCGCAGTTGATTGCGACGAACGGACCATCCGCTCGTTCGCTCGCTTCGTGAACGAGGCGGGATACGACTTCTTTGCCGGTTCCGCTCTCGCCATGAACAAAGACGGGAGCAAGGCTTTGCGCCACGCGGACCACCAGCGCCCGAAGCGACTCGATGCTCGGGTGCTCCCCGACGAACGAGGTCTGCGCGGACAATGAATTGCGGCGACGTGAAGCAGAAGCGCGGGACGCAACCGGCTCAGGCTCCACTGCATCGAGACGAGCGAGTTGCTCCTGCACGCGCTCCAACAATGCCGATGTGGAAAACGGCTTCGGGAGGTAGTCCACAGCCCCGTTCGCCATCGCCTGCACGGCGTGCTGGATGTTGGCGTGGCCCGTGATCATGATGACGCCGATGCTCGGATAGCTCTCGCGGACGTGCGCCAGTAGTTCGAACCCGTTCATGCCGGGCATCTGGAAGTCGGTGATCACTAGATCGACGGCTTCCTCGCCGAGTACGTCCAACGCATCGGGCGCACTGTGGCAACTTGTGACCTTCATCCCGTGGCGCGTTAGGAGACGCTCAAGGACGCCGTGTAGGAGGTGTTCGTCATCAACAACGAGAATATGGGATTGGCGGTTGTGCTTGGCAGTAGCGGACATGGGTAGGCGACGTCTAACGAATGACGGGGTGACGCAAAGGTGCCACTCGCCGCTCCCGATCTCCGATGAAACAATCTCATGCTTCGACGAAAAGCCTCTTTACTTCGACTAATTGTCGTCAAATGTCATACCCAAATCAAGACACTAGACCCAAACCTATGTTTTATATATCCATTAGACCAAGCCCCCATGAAGCGAATCGATGTAATTTGCGGCTGAGGGTAGTAGAAGGGTAAAGGTCACACCGGTTTCTCCGATAGCGTTGCCCGGCGTCGTGAGTTGGAGGCTACCGCCGTGAGACTCAGCGATTCGGCGTGCTATCGGCAGCCCGATCCCGAGGTTGCTGGACTTGGTCGTGAAGAACGGCGAGAAGGCTTGGGCTTCGCTCACATCGAGAAGCCCTGCGTTCCACACCTCGAACCGCGTCACCCCCAAGCCGAGCGTTCCAGAGGCCCCTTGTCTGACCGAGCAGCGAACGTTCGTGACGCGACTCCTCCCACTCGGACTCTCTACCGCATCGAGTGCGTTCTCAAGCAAAATGAGGAGAGCCTGTTGAATCAGGAGCGGGTCTCCGTGAACCGTCGCGTCGGACTGCACGTCCGCCTCCACATCAGCCCCAATATCTCCCAGCCCGGTGAGCACGTCGTCCATCAGTTGAACGGCATCCAGCGCACGCGGCATCGGGTCCACGGAAAAACTATATCGGTGCAAGTCGGCGAGCGTCTTCTCCAGCGAAGACACGCTCTCGAAAATGCGCAGAACCATGTCGCGCTCTTCGTAGGCCGCGACGCTGTCCGCCAATAGTTCGGTGTAGCACTGGATACTCGTGAGCGGTCCGCGCATCCGGTGGGCCAGCACTTGGGCGAGGTCGGCGAGGGGGCGGTCTCCGGCTATCGCTTCGTCAGAAGAGACGGGAGAAAGAGGCGGCATGGCGGATGGGGCGGCTGGAAAGAGGCGTTGTCTGTTCTCGGCAGCGGCAAGTTTTTCCGAAGGCGGACGGGAGCTTGTTCCCGGAGCGCGGACGCTCCCTTATGAGGTACTGCCTAGCGGCCCAGCGTGCATGAATGGGCCGTAGTAGCAGATGAGGGCATAAACCAGACCCTTTCTGCCGCACGGCGCGCACGCTGGTCCTGTCCACCTGATCGCCACGCAGGCGGCGGCACAGGGATTGTCCTACCGGGCAGCACCACGCATCCCGATCGTGCTATGGACACGCCCAAACTCTCCGTTCTCCGCCACGCCATGCAGGCGTATGCGATGCGGACGCAGGCGCTCGCCGACAACATTGCCAACCTCGACACGCCGGGGTATCAGCGGGAGACAGTGCGCTTCGAGGCCGAGTTGCAGGCGCGACGCGGCAGCACGCCCGGCCTTCGCTCGCCCGAAGACGTGGAGGCCCGCTACGAGCGCGAAGACGCCCCTGCCCTGCTCGAAGATGAGATGATGAGCCTCGCCGACACGCAGATGCGGACGCAGCTCACGACTCGCGCCCTACGCGAGCACTTCGACCTTCTAAGCACGGGCATCACCGGTCGCACCGCCTAACCCAACGGCCCACCCTCCGCGCCATGCCGATCATCCGCAACACCCCTTCGCTCTCCATCTTCCGCACCGCCGCCCGCGGGCTGGAAGCCCAGCGCCTCGCCCTCGGCGCAGCGACGGACAACATCGCCAACGCCACCTCGTCGCGGGCCGAGGACGGGAACGCCTACGCGATCAAGCGCGCCGTCACGTCGGTCGACGAGCAAGCTGGGCGCTTCGGGCGGCTGCTCACCGAGGCCAAGACGCGCCTGCAACGTACCGACGACCGCCACTTCCCCAACGGTCGCCTCCTCGGTCGCTTCCGCGATGCCGACGCCGGACCAGCCACCGAGATCACCGAGTTCAACGCCGAGCGGTACGAGTACGACCCCGACCACCCGCACGCCGACCTTGATGGATATGTCCATTACCCCGACGTGAACGTGGTCGAGGAAATGGCGCACATGATCTCGGCCAACCGCATCTACGAGGCCAACCTCACGACCGTCGAAGCCGTGAAGGAAATGCTCAAACGCACGCTGGAAATCTGACTCTATCTGGACCTCTAATCCCATGAAGATCTCCCACCACCGACAAGCCGCTGCTGCCGCATATACCCGGCCCCAGACGCTGCCCGCCCAAGTAGCCCCGACCACACCGGCACCCGCCGAGGCGAAAACCACGGACGAGACCAAACCCACCGCTTCCGCCAGCGCCCCGGCTCCGGCGAGCGACCTCTCCGTCGCCGAGCAGCAGATGATCGACCGCTATTTCCCGCCGAAGCCGGAGATGACGCTCCGTCTCTACGGCCCCAGCCGCGAGGCGCAGACTGTCAGCCCCAACGCCCTCGGTGGCCGCCTCGACCTCAACGCCTGATGGAAGTGTGAGTGTTTGAGGGTAGGAGCGTCGTGCTCGATCCCGATTTCGCCCCTACCCTCACACGCTCATCCTCCCACACCCCAGCCTCCTCCATGACCGTCTCCGAACTCCAGCGTCTCCGCCAGCTCACCCCAACCGGGACCGACAGCTTCCCGCGCACACCCTTCGGTGGCGAGGCGCAGGACACCGGCTTCGGTGATACCCTCGCTGCGGCCATCGACAAAGTGGACGGCGCGCAGAAGGTGGCCGATGAGCAGGTCGAAGCCTTCATCGCGGGCGAACAGGAGAACGTACACGAGGTGATGATCTCGATGAACGAAGCCAAGGTGCACTTCCAGCTCATGACCGAGGTGCGCAACCGGATGCTAGAGACGTACCAAGAACTGATGCGCATGCAGGTCTAGCTAACGACAAGTGACGAGGTGCGAGTGACGAATGCCCAGCCTACCCACTCGACACTCGACACTCGTAACCCGCCACTCACATGTCTTTCTTCCAGAACCTCCGCCAGTTCGTGCTCCGCCTCGCGCCGGGGCAGCGGTTCCTCCTCGCCGCTGTCCTCATCGGCGGCCTCGCCGTCTTGGGCGGGATCGCCTACTGGGCCGGCCAGCCCGACTATGCGCTCCTCTTCGGTCGGCTCGAAGCGACGGACGCCAGCCGAGTAGTCGAGACGCTCCGCACAGAGAACATCCCCTATAAGCTGGAGGATGGCGGCGGTGCGATCTACGTCCCCCGCCAGCAAGTCTACGACCTACGCCTCCGATTCGCTGGGGAGGGTGTCGTCTCCGAAGGCCCAGTCGGCTACGAGCTGTTCAACAGCGGAACCATCGGGATGACGGACTTCATGCAGAAGCTGAACTACAAGCGCGCCCTCGAAGGCGAGCTAGCCCGAACGATCTCGAACATCCGCCAAGTGGCGCAGGCCCGCGTTCACCTCGTGCTCCCCGAGCGTAGCCCGTTCCGCGACCGCCAGACGAAACCGAGCGCAAGCGTGGTCCTCCAACTCGGTGGCGGGGGCGGGCTGGCGCTGGATCAGATCGAAGGCGTCGCCTCGCTCGTCGCCGGAGCGGTCGAGGGCATGAGCCTATCGGACGTGACCGTGCTCGACACACGCGGCACGCTCCTTTCCAATCCCGACGCGGGCAACCCGGACATTACGCTCACCTCGAACCAGCTTCGCACACAGCACGCGGTCGAGGAGCACCTCGCCCAGAGCGGCCAGTCGATGCTCGACCGGATGCTCGGGCCGGGCCGGGCGGTCGTCCGCGTCGCGGCCCAACTCGACTTCAGCCGGACCATCGAAGAGAACGAGGCTATCGACCCGGAGAGCGCCACCATCATCAGCGAGGAACGTCTCGAAGAGCAGGCCGCCACCGACAACTCCAACGCGATGGTCCGCAACTACGAACTGAGCCGGAAGCGCGAGCGCACCGAGCGCACCGCCGGAGCCGTCGAGGTCCTCACCGTCTCCGTCGTCCTCGACTATAAACCGCCTATTCTCCTCGCTGCCGACACAGACGAGGAAACACCCGAGCCGGAGCCGTACTCCCCGCAGCAGATCCGGGAGATCGAGAACCTCGTCAAGAATGCGGTCGGCTTCGACGCCGAGCGTGGCGACCGCTTCGCCATTCACCAAGCCCGCTTCGATACAACGATTGACGACCAGATTGCAGAGGAGATGGACGCGATGACCAAGAACGAGCGGTTCCAGTTTTACCTCCGCTACGGGCTGATGGCGCTTGCCCTCGTCCTCGCTGCCTTCCTCATCCGTTCCACTGTGAGCAGTGTGGCAAGTGCCGGAGGCGACCCGCTGGCCCTGGGAGTCGGGCAAGCCCCCCCTGCCCTCACGGGTCGCCATACAGCTAGTGATCTCGCTGACCGCACCACACACGCTCTCCCGGCAGCACCTGACGGTATCGCCCCGGCACCCGCCGACGATCCCTACGCGAGCAAGCTGTCACCGGAAGCGAAGCATCGACTCAACGCACAACACATGGTCTATGAGGATGTCAAACAGAGCGTGACAGAGAACCCGGAAGATGCAGCCGAGCTGCTCAAATCTTGGATCGCTGAAGACACGGCCTAAGCCACTATGCCCCAATCTCACCTAGCTTCTCGCCGGACTGCCTATGTCTGAAACTGCTGCTATGCGAGCACCAGCCGCCTCGGCGGCTGCACCTAGCACCCCCGCTTCCCCTTTGGCTGCACTCTCGGGCCTCCAGCGGGCCGCGGCCTTTCTGATCCTTCTCGGCGTCGAGACAGCCAGCAAGGTGTTGGCTCTGCTTCCCAGCGAGACCGTTGAGCGCGTCTCGATCGAGATAGCCAAGTTCCAGAGCATTCCCAGCAACCTAGTGGACGAACTGCTCATCGACTTTCGTGACACCTCCTTAGCTCGCACGTATGTAACACAGGGCGGCATTCCTTATGCCCGCGAAGTACTCGAAAGCGCGCTGGGACCAGAGCGCGCCGCAGAAGTGATGATGCGAATTGAGGCAGCTATGCAGGTCTCGGCCTTTCATCTCCTTCAAGCTGTCGAGATCGGCCAGCTGACATCGTTCATTGAACTGGAACACCCACAAACGGCGGCTCTCATCCTAGCTCATCTGAATCCTCGTAAAGCAGGCGAAATCCTCGCCGGTCTACCCGAAGATCAACAGGGCGAGGTGACCTACCGGCTCGCCACAATGGGAACGACCTCCCCAGAACTCCTCCGCGACATCGAGTCTGTGATTCGGCACCAGATGGGATCTGTTTTAGGGTCCGAGAGGAGTGCGAGCGGTGGTGTAAGCCAAGTGGCTGACATCCTCAACAATGCACCGCGCTCTGCTGAACGCGGCATCATGGATGCGCTTCGCGAGCGAGATGCTGACCTCGCAGGCGCTGTCAAGAGCTTGATGTTCGTCTTCGACGACCTCGTCAAAGTTAGCGGACGTGACCTGCAGCGTCTGTTAATGGAGGTGGAGCAGAAAGACCTCGTACTTGCCCTCAAAGGGGCACCGGAGGCTCTCAAAACCAAAGTCCTCGAAAACGTTAGCGAACGCGTGGCACAGACCCTCGAAGAGGAGCTCGACCTCCTCGGCCCTGTCCGCATCAGCGAGGTCGAAGAAGCCCAGCAGCGCGTGCTCGAGACAGCCCAAGAGTTGGAGGAAAACGAGGAAATATCCCTGTCCTCCGGGGGCCAAGACCAAATGATCTGATCGCCCTATGCTGACCCCGACACCCATCATCAAGCATACACGCAGCTTGGTTCCCGAAACGAACCTTGATCTGGAGCTGCTGGAGGACACGAGTGCCGCTGACACCCCGCCCTTCCTCGGCGGCATCATTCGGGACGAAGTAGCACGGCTGCACGCTCAGCCTGTTGCCATAGATAGTGCAGACTGGTCTTCAGAATCGCTTCCCTCGCTTCCCGAAACGAACCACACGCTACTCTCTCCCCAAGATCGTGACGACCTGCGAACAGCATGGGAAGCTATCTGGAAGCAGCAATCTGACACCGAGCGGGAAGCAGCCGTCGCTGCTGCGCGAGAGGATGCCTATGCCGAGGGCATGGCCGCCGCTCAAGCCGAGCGTGACGCCGAATGGCAGATGGAGCGCACAGCCTTCGCTGATGACGCAGCCCGGCTCCGCTCGCTCTGGGAAGATCACCTCGCTGTCATCGACCCCCTCCTCGTCGAACTCGCCGTGGACGTGGCCGAAGCTGTGCTGGACCGACCACTCGATGACAAGGCTCACGAGGCAACCACAGCCGCCGTCACCGCAGCGGTAGAACGACTCGCGGCTCATCCACCGCTCGTTATCACGCTGCACCCCGTGGACCATCTCCGGTTGCAGGAGGCTGGGATGGTAGACGCCCTCACCGCTTCACATCCCGGCCTCCGCTGGGCACCCGACACCACGTTGGCTGAGGGCGACTGGAGCCTCGACGCTACCGGAGCCGCTATCCGACACGTACGCGCCGAGATTCTCTCTGACCTACGCCGCCGCCTCGGCCTCGAAGTAGGACCGACACCCAACGACGTCGATACCGCATGACGGCCCTCTCGCACGCTCTCCAGCAGGCCCGCGCCGTCCCGCGAGGCCCCGTAGCCTATGGCAAGGTGCGGTCGATTGTCGGCTTACTCGTCGAGGCAAGCGGACTGAACGCGGCTGTTGGCGAGTTATGCTACATCTATGAAGGTACGCGCCCTACGGGTCGGCGCATTAAGGCCGAAGTAGTCGGCGTTCGCTCTGAAGTCGCAGTGCTGATGCCTCTCGAAGAAACACACGGTCTCCGGGCAGGCAGCCTCGTCCAACGCTCCCGGCTACCGCTCTCCGTTCGCGTCGGTTGTGGCCTTCTCGGTCGCGTGATCGACGCGAACGGTCGCCCGCTGGACGGAGTCGGACCGCTCGTACTCACGGATACACGGCCCGTTCAGGCTCCGCCACCGCCTGCGATGGAGCGACAACTTATCAACACACCGCTGCTGACAGGCGTTCGCGCGGTCGATGCCTTCACCCCGCTCGGCAGGGGGCAGCGCATCGGCATCTTTGCCGGATCGGGAGTCGGAAAGAGCACGTTGCTCGGTATGATGGCGCGGCAGACAGAAGCCGATGTCAACGTGATCGCGCTCGTCGGCGAGCGGAGCCGTGAGGTGCGGGAGTTCGTCCATGACACCCTTGGCGAAGAGGGCTTGCGGCGCTCCGTTGTCATCGCCGCAACAGGCGATCAGGCCGCAATGATGCGCGTCAAAGCCGCCACGGCCGCGCTCGCTATTGCCGAACATTTCCGCGACCAAGGGCAGGACGTCCTCCTGATGATGGACTCGATCACGCGCGTGGCGATGGCACAGCGTGAGATCGGCCTAGCTATCGGCGAGCCACCCACCACACGCGGCTACACGCCGAGTGTGTTCGCCCTCCTACCCCGACTCCTCGAACGGGCCGGACCGGGAGCCATTGGCTCTATCACCGGCCTCTTCACGGTACTCGTTGATGGCGACGACCTAGACGAGCCAGTAGGCGATGCGGCGCGAGGCATCCTCGACGGCCACATCGTGCTCTCACGCAAGCTGGCGCACGCTGGTCATTTCCCCGCCATCGACGTGCTCCAAAGCGTGAGCCGCGTGATAGACCGCGTGACGACACCAGAGGCGCGCTCTACGTCAGACGAAGCGCGCGGCTTGCTTGCAGCCTACCACGAGATCGAAGACCTCGTTCGTGTCGGGGCCTATGAGCGCGGCCAAGACCCACTCGCCGACCGTGCCCTTGACGCACATAGTGCCCTCACCAACTTCCTCCGGCAGCGCGTAACCGATACAACAGATGCAACCCCCATCGACACGCTACGCCAAGTGCTCCATGGTGTCACAGCCTAGCCCTCTGTTTGGCTTAGGGCTTGCCTTTCTCTGAGCATACTCTGTTTTGCTCTCATCCTGTTCTGTTTTCTGCTATGGCCGGAAAAACGTTCCGCTTCTCGCTGCAAAGCGTTCTCGACCTTCGCCGCCGCGAAGCTGAGGAGGCCGAGCACGCCCTTGGTCGCGCAATGCAGGAGCGGCGGGCACACGAAGAGCAACTCGCCTCGGCCAGCCAACAGCGGGCCGAGGCCTGCGCCGAAGCTCCTGAAGGACCAACCGACTCAACCATGCTCCGCCGCCGAGCAGACTTCCTCAATGATCTCCGTGAGACCGAGGCAGAGGCAGCCCGGAGCCTTACCGCTGTTCGGGAGCATGAGAGCAAGGCCCGCCGCACCCTCACCGTGCTCCGCCAACCAGAAGAGGCACTCAAAGTGCTCCGCCATCAGGAAGCCACGGCTCATCGCCGCACCCAAGCTAAGGCCGAAGCAGCCTTCCTCGATGAGCAGTCCGCAACCCGGCACCGCCACAAGCATCGTATATCGCGTTCCTGATCATGCGAAGCATCCTCTTCATTGCGCTCGGCTCGCTCGCTGCTTTTACCGTCAGCCTAGCCGGGACCTACATCCTGATGCCGATGATCGCCCCGGACTTCATCGCCGCCGAGCGGCTGCGCGCCGACAGCCTTGCAGCAAGGGCTGACAGCCTAGCCCTCGACTCGCTGGCAGCGGTATTAACTGCCGACTCGCTCCTAGCCGCGGAAGCGGCTGCTCCTTCCGATGACGCGGAGGGCGACTCTCTCGCCATACTGCGCCGCCAACTCGCAGAATATGAAGTACAGATCGGAGCTCTCCAGACGGAGATCGGGGCAACAAAAGCCCAGCGGGCACAGGCCCGTGACCTAGCTACTACGCTAATGAAACTCGAAGATAGTGATCTCTCGAGCGTCCTCGCTCGTCTCGACCTTGACGTATTGACCTTGCTCTATAACGAGTCGTCGGCTCGTGACCGCACACGACTCCTCGGATCGCTCGGCCCCTCCCGAACGGCCCTCTTCGTTCGTCGCATTGCGTCTGCTTCCGCTCAAGCCAATGTCCCCAGCTAACCCCTCCGACGTGCTGCTTCCTCTCCCAGCATCTCCCGCCGAGCCTGTCGCTCCTAACATCACTCAGGCCTCTCCCGAGACCCGCGTAGCCGCCCCGCCTTTCGACGAGGCACTGGGCGAAGCCCTAAAGGCGAACTCAAACGACGTATCGTTCTCGGCCATGATGGGTGCTGCAACCGAGACTGTTCACCGGTCGATAGGCCTTTCTCTTACTCTGCCAGAGTTATCGGAGCCAGACGACTCAGATAACTCTGAAGCGACAGATATCCTCCGCGCTGAAACACCACACGAGGTCTCCGACTTTTTCCAACTGTTCCCTACGCCCTCGCTTTCACCAGAGACGACCTCCGACAAAAAGACTTTAGCGAAGCAGAAACATGTCGTGCAGCACGAGGGGAGCACCCGAGGGAGCACCGGAGCACCGAGTCCAGCCATCGCAGCAGATCCACCTGAGTCTATTCCCGTCTCGACTGACACCCGCCCGATCGTCTTCCCGTCGCCAGCCGAGGCAAACAGCTTCTCACCAGCAGGGGCGAAAACGCCCCTGCTGGAAACTCATCTCATTGAGTCCACTCCCCTCCGCTCCTCCAAGCAGTTTACGGTCTCTCAGACAGACGTAACACTCACGGATCAGCCGGATTCCCTGCCTCCAGACTCTGCTCCCGCTCAACCGGCGAGAACAGAGACCAGCCGTGCTGAATCAACCGATGCAGAGAAACCAGAACGCATCGTCACCGAGCGACATGCTCCGCGTAGTGCTCCTGCCGTACCTCTCCCTCTCAACGCTAGCTCGGTGTCGATCACACCAAACGCTTCATCGGTCTCAGGAGATGACGTGCTGCCTAGGCTCGAAGTAGACCCATCTCTCCTATCCACGGAAGCCGACATGGCATCTGCCGCGAAGGAAACTGTACGATCAGCAGATGCCTCTGTACTCATTGCCCAAGCCCCCACGCCGCCTCCCCGACCGAAGGCACCAAGCGCACGTTCTGCTGCACGGTCTGCTGAAATGACCACCCCCAACCCGCCCGTACCGCTCGCCAAAGTCATAGAAGAATATCAAGCAGAGCACACAACCATCCAATGGACCGAGCTACAGCGAACGCCTTTTGATGCAGATTCTCCAACCTCTGACGCAGATGCTCTAAATCGTCCTCAAGCTAATGAGGCCACGCACCCCGCTCCTACTCTGACAAAAGAAACGCCCCCGCCACTCTCCGCGAAGGCAAGTCCGGCATCTATGGAGGCACCGCCTGAACAACCTCTATCTAACCTTGCTGTACGTCAAGACAGTCTGAACCAGCACACTCCTGCACGCCCTGCCCCGACAGACACAACGCTGGTGACTTCCGTCTCGACAGACGTTGTCAATGCTCAACCCGAACCGACAGCGGTACTCGTTGACACGTCCATCGTAGCCGAGGCGACGCCGGTAACTGAAGTTGCTGTAATCGAATCAGATCATACTCAGCCTCCCACGTCGGAACGGACAGCGGCTCCGCTATCGAGTGCCAAGAGCGAACCGGTCACTCTTCCTCGTCCTATCCTATCGGCGGCGTGGTTGCAGCGGCTCGGCGAGATGACACCCCGTGCGCTCGATGGGATGTGGCAAACCGTACGCCTCGCGCTCGGCGATGGCGATGGTGAACTAACGGTCAGCACGCGCCGAGACGACGAGCGCATTGCTGTCACCATCAGCTTCAGCGATCCGCGCCTTCGTGCCCTCGCCGCCGATCACGCTGAGCGCTTGCAGGGTGCCCTCGAAACGCGCTACGATGCCGATGTAGACCTTTCTTTTTCCGAGCACGACGGTGGCGCATCACACGAGCAGTCAGCCGACGCTGAGCAGACCCTCCGCTCGTTCGTCCAGCCTACCTCTACACCAGGAGCAGAGCAGGACACCGAGCACACACCGCTTTCCACCGGTCACCATGAGTGGATCGGCTAACCACACAACCCAGAGGACCTATGGACCTGTCTCCCATCTCTGAGATCACACAAGGCCAAAACAGCTTGCCGGTCTCCAACCGCTCGGGCGACCTCAACCGCGACGACTTCTTGCAACTGCTCGTGGCGCAACTTGCGAATCAGGACCCAACCAATCCGCAGGAGGGACATGAGTTCGCCGCCCAACTCGCGCAGTTCTCATCCGTCGAGCAACTCGCCAACATCAGCAACACGCTCGCCATACACTCCGAGCAGCTCGCCTATCTCTCCGAAGGCACAGCGGCGGCGGCAAGCCAGCAGATCGCCCTCGCCAATGCGATCAACGACCGGACGACTCTGTCGGCGGCCACCGCTCTCATCGGACAGACCATCGAGGCTGCCGGTGACACAACGGTCTACAACGGCACCGACCCATCGCCGCTCTCCTTCCGGCTCGACGCACCCGCCGCGGAGGTAACCATCACGATCCGCGATGCCAATGGCGAAGTCGTTCGCACTATCGACCCCGGCCATCTCGGTGCAGGCGCGCACGCTCCGACGTGGGATGGTCTCGACGACAAGGGAGATCCCGTTGAACCGGGTGCCTACACCTTCTCTGTCAAAGCCACCAACACGGAGGGCGAGTCTATCGAGGCAACGACCTTCACACGAGGACGTGTGGACCGGATCAGCATCGATGAAGACGGGGCTAGGCTGTGGATCGGCCCGTTCGCCGTGGCGCTTGACGACGTACTTAGTGTCATCCCCTAACCTCTTCTCTCACCAACCTCAACCTCCTTGAACGTTCGCCACCTCGCGTCCCGCGTCGAGGGCTCCGGTGTTTCGCTGAGGCCCCGCACGGCTCCACACCCTGTCCCGACGGGCGACTCCTTCGCCGAGGCACTCCAGCGAGCGCAAACGCCGGACCTCACCCTCTCAGCCCACGCCGCCGAGCGCATCGAGCAGCGCGGGATTCCGTTAACCCAAGCCGATCTCGATTCGATCACGGACGCGATGCGACACCTCGACGCGAAGGGAGCGCGTGACGCTCTCCTACTTCGCTCCGATACCGCATTCATCGTCAACGTCCCCAACCGGACCATCGTGACGGCACTTGGCCAGAGCGACATGAAAGACCGCGTATTCACAGGAATCGACAGCGCTTTGGTGCTCTAGGCCCCACCCACTACCACCCCGGCTGGCCCCATCCTCGCTCCGCGCTGTGCGCTTCGGCGAGCACGGGAGGCCGGACCGCAGCCGACCGACTGACGCTGCGTCCTAACCCAACGAGGTACCTCCATGATCCGCTCTCTCCGCACCGGCATCTCCGGTCTCAAGATGCATCAGGTCCGTATGGACGTGATTGGCAACAACATCGCCAATGTAAACACCGTAGCCTTTAAGCGTAGCCGTGTCGCTTTTCACGAACTCCTCGGGCAGCAGCAGCTTGGCGTCGGGCGTAGTGCTAGTGTTGCCAACGTCAACCCTGCCAACGTCGGCAACGGCGTCTCCGTTGGCTCCATCGACCAAGACTGGAGCCAAGGTGCCTTCGAGTACACCGGCCTCGGCACGGACCTAGCTCTCGTCGGCGATGGCTTCTTCATCGCCAGCGGACTCGACGGCAACGTTCTCACCCGCTCCGGCAACTTCGCCTTCAACTCTAACGGCGAGCTTGTCACCCCAGCCGGACTCAATGTACAGGGCTGGAGTTACAACGCCGACGGCAGCCTCAACACCGGACAAGTCCAGAACGTCACCCTCGACCTAGACGTGAGTGCCCCGCCTGATGAGACTGCCAACGTGGAGGTCAGCGGCAACTTCTCTGCCGACATAGACCCAACCTCGGATGATAACGAGGTTACCGTCTCTTCTGTCGTGTACGACGCACAGGGCAAGGCCCACACCATGGTGATGACTTTCGAGAAAACCGGCGTGGACGAATGGCAAGTCGCCTCTGCCGAGTTGGCGGGCGATCCCGATGCCGAGCCACCAGTACCGCCGACGGTTCTTACCGTCTCTGCTGGAACGATCCAGTTTGACACGGACGGCAACCTCATCGCACCGGACCCTGCAACGTTCGATATCTCGGGCAACTTCCCGGATACCAATGGCGATGATGTAGCGATCACCCTCAACCTCGAAGGCATTACGCAATTCGGTGGTTCCACTACAGCCGTAGTAAGCGGTCAGGATGGGAACGCGGCCGGGACCGTCGTAGGCTACGGCATTGACCCGTCGGGCACCCTCACGGTGGGCTTCTCGAATGGAGAGCAACGCGCCATAGCCTTGCTTGCCATTGGCTCCGTGAGTAACCCCAATGGGCTAGAGCAACTCGGCGAGAACTTCTACGGTGTCACGAATGCCTCGGGCGACCTGACCATTGGGCGCGCCGGGCAAGAAGTCATGACCTCCGTCGTGGCAGGCGCACTTGAGACGAGCAATGTGGACCTCGCCACCGAATTCACCGACATGATTGTAACGCAGCGTGGCTACCAGGCCTCGGCGCGTGTCATTACGACCTCGGACGAACTGCTGCAGGAGCTTGTCCAGCTCAAGCGGTAGACCTCCAACCTGGTCTTCATAGGACGCGAAGCCCCCCGCCAACGTGAAAGGCGGGGGGCTTCGCTTGTTGCGTGGTGCCCGTCTTTTCAATGCTCAACTGAGGCTCTGCTACAACTTAGCGCCGCTGCAAGCGGACCGATAATCCTTGCATCTCCTTTTCATCGCCTACGACGACGGTGTGCGATGGAGACGAAACTCGCGGACCCAGCCCCTATCCAGTACGCTATGAAAGGCCTCATCGTCGACGACTCCCCCACCATGCGCCGCATCGTATGCAATGCGCTTCGTGAGATCGGCTACATCGACCTCATGGAAGCGAAAGACGGCGTCCAAGCACTCGAGCAGATCGAAACAAACTCACCGGACTTTGTCATCACAGGCTGGAATATGCCAAACATGGACGGCATTGAGTTGACCCGCACCATCCGTGACCATCCCGAGCACGGTTCACTCCCCGTTCTGATGATCACGACACGGGGTATGCAGGAGGATGTTCTCGAAGCGATGGATGCACGGGTCAGCGACTACGTAGTGCGACCATTCACGGCGAAGGTGCTCCATGCAAAGATAGATCGCATTCTCGAAGACTCTTTCCCAACGCCACCACCTCAGCCTGCGGAAGCCGAGTCGATACCGGAGGCTGAGCCTCATGCGTCCGATAGTCCATCTTAGAAAGCACCCCGTCCGCTTCGGAATAAAGCCTGTGCCTTCTCCCAAATGACGAGCGGCACAATTTTCCGTCCCCTCTCGCCTCTTCTTTCCTCCTGAC
Organism: Rhodothermales bacterium; assembly: GCA_028284265.1. Lineage (GTDB taxonomy): Bacteria > Bacteroidota > Rhodothermia > Rhodothermales > JANQRZ01 > JANQRZ01. Next base: position 29,138 of record JANQRZ010000023.1, on the reverse strand, counting down.
TGCTTCTATGGAGAAGTCAACCCCTATCGGTCTCGGTGCCGGATTCGTCCTCATCTTCGGGACGATCCTCATGGGCGACGGCTGGATGACCTTCCTCGACCCTGGCTCCCTCCTCATCGTGCTCGGGGGGATGACAGCGGCGCTGTTTGTAGCCTTCTCGATGGCAGAGATGAAAGGCGTCGCTCCAGCCCTCAAGCAGTTCATGGCCTTTCAGGAGCCAAGCCTCGAGGCCCATGTCGAGGAAGTAACAGAGCTAGCCCGATTAGCGCGTCGTGAAGGCGTCCTCGCTCTTGACCGCCAGCTAGGCGAAACGGAAAACCCCATGCTGCGCCTAGGGTTGGAAATGATGGTGGACGGCGTCGAGGCCAATGAGATCGAGGAACTGATGCGTGCTCAGCTCGAAGAGAGCCTCCAATCCCGCCGCCTTCTGGCCCGTGTCTGTGATACGGCAGGACTGTATGCGCCCGCCTTCGGGATGATTGGCACGCTGATTGGTCTCATCCAGATGCTCCAGAATCTCAACGACCCTAGCGCTATCGGCCCTGCGATGGCTGTCGCCATGATCACCACGTTCTACGGCGCGTTCGTCGCCAATCTCATCTTTCTCCCCCTCGCCAACAAAGCGAAGGAGCAGCGAACGATGATGGCACAAGAGGGCATGCTTCTCTTGAACGGCGTCCTTGGCTTGGCCCGAGGCGATAGCCCGACATTTCTAGAGAAGCGACTCCGCGCCTTCATCGGTGGCGAGGAGACCGAGGCCGCCGGGACGGACGAGGCAGCCCCAGCCCTCGCCCAGGCCGCCTAGCCCACCCACACGCCTCCCCGGAGAAACAGGATGGAAGAGGAAGAAGATGGCATGCCAACGGCCCCCTTCTGGATGGCGACGTTCAGCGATATGGTGACGCTGCTGCTCGCCTTCTTTGTGATGATCGTGGCGATGTCCGAGGTGGAGGTCAAGAAATTCGAAGAAGCCCTGAGCTACTTCAGCGGTGGCACAGGCCCTATGAATCACCGCGCCGTGACCCCGTCCTCAAGCATGACCCCTGAGGAAATACGCAAAGAGAAGAGCAAAGCCGAGCAGTATGAGAAGCTCCTCCAATACCTCAAGGACAACAACCTAGAAGATGTGGTCACGGTGCATCTCACAGAGCGTGGCCTGCACGTCATCATTACCGATTCGGTCATGTTCAACTCTGGTGAGGCAATCTTGATCGAGCCGTCGCGAACCCTTTTGAGTCGCCTGTCGGGTATCCTCAGCACAGGTGACATTGGAGCGGTCCTCGTGGAAGGCCACACCGACGACCGCCCTATCCGCACGGCCCGGTTCCCTTCCAACTGGGAGCTGTCAGCCGCACGAGCCACCTCGGTGGTTCGCTACTTGCTGGAACAGCCTCATGTTCTGGCCCCGGACCGCTATACCGCCATCGGTCATGGGGAACACCGTCCCATCACCGAGAACACGTCTCCGGCCCTCCGCGCTCGCAATCGCCGGGTCGAAATCCTCTTTGAGTGGCAAGAGTCGATAGAGCCGGAAGCGCCGCAGCCTCTGCTTCCTGACGCACGCATCTCCAGCCCTATTCCCCTACCTCCAGCCTCCTCACCTCATGGCGGATGATCCTACGCCCGGAATGGAAAGCCCCGAAGAAAGTCGTGCCGACGAGCAGCCTTCGCCTCCCAACAAGAAGCGCAAGGTCGTCGTACTGGCAGCTCTACTCGTAGCCATTGCACTCGGCGCAGGCGTGGCCTACAGCCAGTTCGGCATGATCGATCAGACCGCCCAGAAGTTTCTCGGAGAGCCGGAAGAAGAACCTACCGACATGCCCATTGAATACGGCGAGTTCGCGCAGCTCGAGCCTCTCGTCATCAACCCTGCAGAAACCAATGGGTCTCGTTTTCTGATGGTCGGGGTAGGCATCGAGAGTGCCGACCCTGCTGTACTGGAAGAAGTGGCGCTGAAAGACATCGTCGTGCGAGACTTGGTCAATGATGTGCTTAGCACAAAGACGGTGGAGATGCTCTCAGATGTCTCCAACCGGGACAGCCTCAAACAAGAGATCCGCCTTCTGATCAATACCCACCTCAGCGAGGGCGAGATCGACCGGCTCTACTTCACCCAGTTCATGCTCCAATAATCTGCACCCGATAGCCTGCACCGATGGCTAAAGTACTCGACCAAAGCGAGATCGACGCCCTTCTCCGGGTTCGTTCGATGATCGATGAGGAGGCTCCTCTCCTCCTTGACGACAACCTATCGACTCAGTTGGAAGCGTTCGAAGCCGGCGGCGAAGCGCAGGTTACGGCCTACAACTTCAAGCGACCTCGCCTGTTTTCGCAGGATCAAACGCGCGTCCTTCACTACATCCATGAGTCCTTTGCACGCGACCTCTCTGTCTACCTCTCGGCTCAGCTCCGAACGATGGTCGAGATCACGCTCTCGGCAGTAGATCAGGTCCTCTATTCTGAGTACGTTGCCTCTAGTGTCTCGCCGTCGGCTCTGTATATAGGCAAGGCGGAAGGATTCGGGCATCAAATCATCTTCGAGATAGACCCCCGCCTTGTGGTCTATACAGTTGAAAAGCTCTTTGGCGGCCAAGGGCTTTTCAAAGAAGAGCCGCACAAGGTCTCTCAGATCGAACAGCGAATTATGAGCCGCGTCGTTCGTCGGGCGTTCGACGAGTTGGAGAGCGCATGGGAACAAGCAAGCGAAATCAAGTTCCACGAAACTGCCTTCGAGTTCAATGCCGACTTCGTCCAGATCCTCCCGAGCATGGAGCCTGTCCTCGTCGGCACCTTCGACATTCAGGTACAGGGCCACCGCTCGTTCGTAAATATTTGCTACCCCTACCTCTTGCTTGAGAAGTTGCTGGGCCACACAGGCATGGAGCGTTGGCTTTCGAGCACCGTTACCTCCGTGACCCCGGAGGTACGCACCCGCTATGAGCACACCCTCCGCTCAATGAGTGTGGAATTGCGCGCCGAGCTAGGTCGAGCCCGACTTTCTCTCAAAGACCTGTCTGACCTCCAACAAGGCGATGTAATCCCGCTTCGCCACCGGGTAGACGAGCCAATCCAAGTCTTCATTGACCAGCAGGAAAAGTTCAAGGCTACTACGGGGCGTGCTGGAAACCAACGTGCTCTTCGCATCCTCGATATCTCTGGCCTCTCCTCTTCCTCTGATTCCTTACCGTTATGAGCACGCCCCCTCTCCCACCTCATGTGCAGGACGCACTTGAGGCCGTCCGCGAGTTCCTTACTACACTCCTCAGCCGCGAGGTGAACCTCACAGCCGAACTCGATGAGACTGCTGCTTCCCCGGACGGTCAACTCATTCTCGCGGGCAACGCTGCAAGCGTTGCCTGCCTCGCTGTGACACTAGATGAGGGTTGGGTGCCCGTCCTCTCCGAAGCAGTCTTAGACCAGACACTATCTGCTGACGAAGCTGACGACCTTCTCCAAGATGTTGCGGCCCAAACCTATCGTGCCTTCCAAGCACAAGCCCAGTCGATAGGATTCAGTCCACCAGAGATAGTCTTCACGGTCGTTGACTCGGTCCCCGCGCTCTCTGAGCCGTTGAGCACCTTAACGTTCTCATGGTCAAACGAAGACGTCCCCCTAAGCGGTAGCGTTCTCTTTCCCACAGAGCTGCTTCAGGCCATGCCTGATCCCGTTCCCCAACACACCGAGCCGACTCCGACGGGCGTGCCCGAAATCGTCGAAGTGACTCGCGCTTCACTTGAGGACTTTGGTAGTGAGCAGTTGGTCGCTGGCGATGGCGCAAGCGGCAACCTTGAAGCCCTCTCGGATGTGGAGCTTGAGGTTACTGTCGAGCTAGGCCGACGACGGCTTCCGCTTTCCGATGTGCTCCGTCTTACGATGGGTAGCATCATCGAACTAGAGAAGCTCGTCGGACAACCGCTAGAGATCTATGCGAACGGTCGCCTCATCGCCGAGGGCGAAGCGGTCGTCATCGACGAGCAGTTCGGGGTTCGCGTGACGAGCCTCGCCTCCCGACGACGGCAGCAGAAGACGCTACTGTAATACCCCAAGCCCAGCAGCAAGGCGTTCCCATCGTGGGGTGAACCTCTTTCCGTGCCGGACATGAAACGTTTTCCGGTTCGTGTGTCCCGCTACGCTTCGCTTGCGTCGTGTGTGAGGGCTATGCCGGGGAATTGAACCAGACGGCATCGTTTTTGGCATAGGGTTGCACGACACCCGCCTTCCGCCCCATGCCCTCGCCGTCTCGCCTCCGCGCGGCCTTCGCCGCGCCACGCCCGATCCACCGCGCCTTGTTGTTCGCGGGAGGCCTGCTGCTTCTCTTCCTCGCCATCCAGCTTGCGCCGACAGGCCCGAGCACCCCAGCGGAAGCGACCGCACTCGACAACTACGAGACCGTCCGGCCACAGCGCGACGGCGTTGGTCTGTTTAGCGTAGGCAACCTGATCGCTCTCGCGCTCCTGACTGGCGGCGGCGCGTGGGCACTCTATCTCCGAAAACGCTCGACCGGCCCCGGCAACGCTCCGGCGCTGTTTGAGTCGATGGGCCAGATGCAGATTGCGGCAGGGCAGCAGCTTCGGCTCGTCCGCTGCGGCGGAGAAGTGCTGCTGCTCGGCGTGACGAGCGGTCAGATCACGCTGCTCCGGCGCTATGCCGTCGAGGCATTCGAGACCAAGGCTCCCGGCATCGCATCGGACGATACACTGATGCCGCCGGGCTTTGCCGAGCTTCTCCGCACCAGCCTCGGGCGGCCTACCCATGCGTGACGCCCGCCCGATCTACCTGCTGGTACTCACTGCGCTACTGATCGGCCTACCGCCGGAGGCCATAGCGCAGGAAGCCCAGCCAGACCTTGCTACCGAGACCATAACCTCGTCAGGTGGCACAGGAAGCGTGCTCGCGCCGCTGCCCGGCGTCTCGATCACAAAGGGCGACGAAGACCTCGCGCTTCCGATCCAACTACTGCTGCTGCTGACGGTGCTCACGCTCGCGCCGTCGATCATCATCCTGATGACGAGCTTCACGCGGCTCATCGTCATCTTCAGCATCCTCCGCACGGCACTCGGCATGCAGCAGTCGCCGCCGACGCAGATTCTGATCGGGCTGGCACTCTTCCTGACCTTCTTCATCATGGCCCCCGTGATCGAGGAGGTCAACACAAATGCGCTCGAACCCTACCTCACCGACAAGATCACACAGGAGGACGCCCTCGCACTCGCCGCTGTGCCGACCAAGGCGTTCATGCTAGAGCAGACGCGCGACAAGGACCTGATGCTGTTCATGGATATGGCAGGCATTGACGGGTTCGCGGACGTGGCCGAGGTTCCGCTGCACGTCCTCGTCCCCGCGTTCGTGATCTCCGAGTTGCGGATTGCCTTCCAGATCGGGTTCATGCTGTTCCTGCCATTCCTGATCGTGGACCTCATCGTGGCGAGCGTGCTGATGTCGATGGGCATGATGATGCTCCCGCCCGTGATGATCTCACTCCCGATTAAGCTCCTGCTGTTCGTCCTCACAGACGGGTGGTACCTCCTCGTCGAGTCCGTCGTGCGCGGGTATTTCGGCGGCTAATCCCTGACTCGCATGAATACCGACGTAGCCCTGTTCTGGATGCGCGAGGCGATGCAGCTCGCGGTGATGGTGACGGCCCCGATGCTGGGCGTCGCGCTCGCGGTCGGCCTCCTCGTGAGTCTATTTCAGGCCGTGACCTCGATGCAGGAGATGACGCTGAGCTACATCCCGAAAATTCTCGCCATCGCTGCCGTCCTCCTGCTCCTCGCCCCGTGGATGCTAGAGATGCTGACCGACTTCACCACCCAAGCGTTCTCGTTCATCCCGAACGTCTCGCGGTGAGTTCGGGTGTGAGAGTACGAAAGTATGAGCGTGTGAAAGTAGCGTCTCATTCGCCCCCAAGCGCACCCTCACACTCCCATCCTCTCAACCTCCCAAACGCTCCACGCCTTGATCCTCGACCCCGAGTATCTCCTGCGCGTCCTGCTCGTCTTCGTGCGGATCAGCGGGCTGTTCGTGGCAGCCCCGTTCTTCGGACAGCGACTGATTCCGGTGCAGATCAAGGTGATGTTGGCAGCGGTGCTCGCGTTCAGCCTCGCGGGGTTCGCAGGCGGCACGCTTCCGCCGAGGATCACGCATCCAGTCGGTTTCATCGTGGCCGTTCTCATCGAGGCGATGACAGGGGCGCTCCTCGGATTCGCCGCGCAGTTCGTGTTCTACGCCGTGCAGTTCGCAGGCGATGTGATCGGGTTCCAGATGAGCCTGAGCCTCGCCCAGATCTACAACCCGATCAGCGGCGAGGCATCGAATCCGCTCGGGCGCATACTCACGCTTGGGTTTATGCTGCTGTTCATCCTCCTCGACGGGCCGCAGCAACTCGTCATGGCACTCGTCTCATCGTTCCAGATCGTGCCCCTTGCGGGAGCCAACCTCACGGCGAGCGGACCGCTTCTATTGGAGTGGACCGGGGCGTTCTTCACGACGGCGCTCCGCCTCGCCGCACCGTTCATGGTGACGCTGTTCCTCATCGATGTGGCCCTCGGCGTCTTTGCCCGAATGGTACCGCAAGCCGACCTGTTCTCGCTCGGGCTTCCAGTCAAGATTCTCGCGGGACTCGCGCTGTTCGCCCTCTTCATCCAGCAGTTCGGTCCTGTCACCCCAGACCTCGTCATTCGGATGATCGAGGACGTGGCGCAGCTTCTCAACGTGCTCGGCGGTTGAGGAAAAGCTTTCCACGTCGGGCGTGCGTGAGTTTCCTACTCTCCGCTTCACAAGCACATCGCTGGCACTCAAGCACTTGTGAAGCCGTCCCCCTCACTAAGGGGGACAGCCGCGCCTAGCTAGGAACGAGCAAAGCGAGGGACTGCAAGCGCATCAGAGGGTCAAGGTGGCACACTCGTTGACTTGGAGCAGCAGAACTCCCGAGCCGCCCCGTGAGCGACCAGCCCGACCGCCAAGAAAAGATTCATGACCCGACCCCGACGCGCCTGAAGAAGGCACGCGAGGAGGGCAACCTGTTTCGCTCGAAGGAGATGTCGTCGGTGGGCATGCTGGCCGTCAGCGCGGCGCTGCTCATCCTCGGGATGCCCGCCGCATTCGGCGTGCTGCAGAACATGACGACCCGCCTGTTCCTCGGTGCCCCAACGATGGAGTTCAACCCGACGAGTGTGCAGGGCCTCTTCGCCGATGTCGGCTGGCAGGTGACGCTCGTGCTCGCCCCATTCTTCGCCGCGCTGCTGGTGGCCGGTGCCGGACTCAGCATCGCGCAGACCGGTTGGAACGTCTCCGTGAAGCCGCTCGCGCCGAAGGCCAACCGCATCTCGCCGATGCAGGGCTTCAAGCGGATGTTCTCGACGAAGGGCCTGTTCGAGACGGGCAAGTCGCTGCTGAAGATCGCCATCGTCGGGCCGCTCGCGTTCTTCGCCATCCAAGGCCACCTGCCCCAAATCCTTGCACTGCACACCGTCCCGTTCGAGGGCATCTTCACGATGGCCGCCGGATGGATCGCCCTGCTCCTCATTCAGATGCTTGTCGCCCTCGCCGTGCTCTCGGCTGCCGACTTCTCGTTTGAGAAGTGGAAGTACAAGGAGGACCTCAAGATGACCGACCGCGAGGTGAAGGACGAGCACAAGAACCAAGACGGCGACCCGCACATCAAGGGCAAGCGGCGGCAGATCGCCCGCGAGATGGCCCGCCGACCGCGCCTCGACCACGCCGTGATGCAGGCCGATGTCGTGGTGACCAACCCGACGCACTACGCTGTCGCGCTCGCCTACGATCCGCTTACGGGCAGCGCCCCGCGCGTCCTCGCCAAGGGCGTCCGCAAGCGCGCCCTCCGCATCAAGGAACTAGCCGCCGAACTCGGTACGCCGACCGTCGAAGACCGACCGCTCGCCCGCGCCCTCCACGCCACCGTCGAGGAGGGGCACGAAATCTCCGAAGACCTCTACCCCGCCGTCGCCGCCATCCTCGCTGAGATCTACCGCGCCCGCGACGCTGTCTAGCCCATGTCGAACCTCCCCGCCCCAACTCCCCCGCTCGCTCCGCCTACGTTCCGCGTCGGGACCGACATGGTCGTGGCGGGCAGCGTCGTGTTCGTGCTGTTCGTGCTCGTGGTGCCACTGCCGGGGTTCCTGCTCGACCTGCTGCTGGCAACCAACATCGCCATCAGCCTCGCGGTCCTGCTGACAGCGTTCTACGCAAACCGACCGCTCGACTTCGCCATCTTCCCCGGCCTCCTGCTGATGACGACGCTGTTCCGGCTGTCGCTGAACGTGGCGAGCACACGGCTGATCCTGAGCGAGGCGAAAGCGGGGTCGCTGATCGCCGCGTTCGGCAACTTCGTGGTGGCGGGCAACTACATCGTTGGCGGGATCGTCTTCCTCGTCCTCGTCCTTATCAACTTCGTCGTCATCACGAAAGGTTCGGGGCGTATTGCTGAGGTGGGCGCACGGTTCACGCTCGACGCGCTGCCCGGCAAGCAGATGGCGATTGACGCCGACCTCAACGCCGGCCTGATCGGCGAGGCCGAGGCGCGGCAGCGCCGCGAGGACGTATCGCGCGAGGCCGACTTCTACGGCGCGATGGACGGGGCCTCGAAGTTCGTCCGGGGCGATGCCATCGCGGGTCTGATTATCACGGCGGTCAACATCATCGGCGGCCTCTTGATTGGCGCGGCGCAGCACGGCATGTCGCTGAGCGAGGCGGCGCAGACGTTTACCCTCCTCTCGATTGGCGACGGCCTCGTCAGCCAGATTCCGGCGCTGCTCATCTCGACCGCTGCGGGTATCATCGTCAGCCGGGCCTCGGGCGAGGGCAACCTTGCGGGCGAACTCAAAGGGCAGCTCTTTACGAAGTCGCAACCGATCCTGCTGACGGGTGGGTTCCTCCTTCTCCTCGGCCTGATGCCGGGCCTCCCGCTGCTCCCGTTCTGGATGCTCGCGGGCGGTACGCTCTTCCTCGGCAAAACGCGGAGCGATGCCGAGCATGCCGTTGCTGTCGAGGTCCACGAGGCCGAGATGCGCGAAGCCGCCGCCGCCGAGGCCGAGCCGGAGACTGCCCCCGCCGACCTCCTGCTCGTCGATCCGCTCGAACTCGAAATCGGCTACTCGCTGATCTCGATTGTCGATCCGAACCAGCAGGGCGATCTCTTGGAGCGGGTCAAGATGCTCCGGCACCAGTTGGCCGTCGAACTCGGCGTGGTGATCCCGCCGGTCCGCATCCGCGACAACGTCGGCGTCGGGGCCAACACCTACGTCATCAAGCTGCGCGGCAATGCGATTGCCGAGGGCGAGGTGATGCCAGGCTACCACCTCGCGCTGCTGCCCGACGACGCGAGCGACATCCCGCCGGGTGTGCGCTGCGAGGACCCGACCTTCGGCCTGCCCGCCGTGTGGGTCGCCGAGCGCAACCTGAACGAGGCCGAGCGACTCGGCCTGACGGTCGTTGAGGCCGCCGCCGTCATCACAACACACCTCCTCGAAGTGCTCCGGGGCCACGCCTACAAGCTCCTCGACCGGCAGGAGACGAAGAAGCTGATCGACAAGGTCAAGGAGACCGCTCCCGCCCTCGTCGAGGAGTTGGTGCCCGGCGTGCTGTCGGTCGGTGCCGTGCGAAGGGTGCTGGCGCGGCTGCTGCAGGAGCGCATCCCGATCCGCGACCTCGTCACCATCCTCGAGAGCCTTGCCGACCACGCCCCGCAGACGAAGAATCTCGACGTGCTGACCGAGTACGTCCGTGCCGCCCTCGCGCCGACCATCACGCGGCAGTTTGCGACGAGCGACAGCGTCCACTGCTTCGTGCTCGACCCCGTGCTGGAACAGCACTTGCTAGACCAGGCAGAAGCTGGCACGCTCAACCCGAACACCCTCGGCCTCGACCCCGCCCGAGCCGAGACGTTCGTCACCGAAGCGGGTCGCCTCACGAAGAAGCTGCTCGCGCAGGGCTACCCGCCAGTCCTGCTCACCTCGCCGGTTCTCCGGGCCGCCCTCTTCGGCTTCCTATCGCCCATGCTCTCCGACATCACCGTGCTCTCCTACAATGACCTCGTTCCCGAAGCTGCCGTGGACGTGGACGACCAGCTAAAGCTCCTCTAACGCCCCGTTTTCATGGATATCAAGACCCTGACCGGTTCCAGCATCCAGACCGCGCTCGCCGAAGCACGCCGCCTTTTAGGGGACCATGTAATGCTGCTGGAATCCGTCGCCGCGAGCGAGTCGGAGCCTGCCCGCATTACCGTGATGGTGGACGAAACACTAGCTGCCGTCTCCCCAGAAACGCATCCTGTGGAAGAGCCTGAACTAGCCATAGCTGATCCCGTGGGCTATGGCTATGCGGCCCAACGTGGCCTTCCTCATGCGGAAAGACCTGCCGCTGCCGCCGCCGCATTTTCTTCCGCGCCACGCCCTCCGGCACCCCCTCGTTTGTTCGACCCTGAACCCGCCGCTCCGACGACGGATCTCGCCGCCATCGAGACCCTCCTCAACGGTCGGCTCAGCGACCTGCTGGACCGGCTGAACGCGCTCGAATCTCATGAGCCTGCGCTCGGTCTGCCCCGGCAGTGGCTCACGCACCCGCTCTACGGCGATCTCCTCGCCTCCGGTCTCCGGCCCGACACCGCCGACCAGCTCTTTCAGGCTATCGCCAAGCGCGGCTTCCGGGCCGATGACCGCCGCCCCCGGACGCTCAGTGAAATGCGATGGGCGCTGATGCAGGAGCTACGCGAGCTACTCTATCGCCCCGCCAATTCGCAGGACACCACCGGCACCCTCGTCCTCGTCGGGCCGAGCGGCGCAGGCAAGACCTCATTGCTCCTCAAGCTCGCGCTCCATCCGAGCTTCTACGGACGGCGTAAGACAGCGGCTCTGGTGCTCGTCCCGGAGGACTCAGACCACCTCCACCAAAACCCCGCCGACCTCTACCGTCGCCACGGTCTCCCGGTCCAGACCGCGAGCACGCCCGACGAAGTCCATCAAGCCCTCACCCGCACCGCCGACTTCGACCAGTTGCTAATCGACACACCACCGCTTCACCCGAACCCGCGCGAGGCGCGCAAGACCACGACGTGGCTGCACGACCTGCTCGGCGGAATCGACACTTTTGACGTGCACCTCGTCCTCGATGCGACGCGGGCGCTCGAAGGGTTCGACGCCGCCTATTTGCGCAGCCTCTCGCTCCGCCCAACCGCCGCCTCGCTCACCCGCCTCGACGAAACCAACGGCTGGGGCCGCGTGGCCGAGTGGCTGCTCGCGCTCGACCTGCCCGTGCAGTTCGTATCCACCAGCCCGCGCGCGTCCGATGGCGTGCGGACCTTCACGCCCGGCTGGTTTGTCGAGCAAATCGCTCACCGTGCCACCGATGGCGACACGTCCGAGGTCGGGGGCCTCATCGCATGGAGCTAGTCCGAACCAAAGGCCCGACCACTCTCGCGGTCGTCAGCGGGAAAGGCGGCGTAGGCAAAAGTGTGATCGCGGTCAACCTCGCGGAGATGCTAGCCACCACCGGCGCGCGCGTCGCCCTCGTGGATGCCGACTTTGGGCAGGGAGCCTGCGCCGTGCTGGTCAACGAGACGCCGCCCTCCACAGCCTACGAATGGTCGAAGCGGCGCGGCCCCGTAGCCGACCTCTGCCTCCGGACCACGGCGGGCGTGACACTAGTCCAAGGTGCCGCTGGCCCAATACCGCCCCATGAGACGGGGCCTCTCCTCGCCGACCTCGACCGTGTCGTAACCGCGCTCCGCGCCAACCACGACTACGTCCTGATCGATGCACCCGCTGGACTCGACGGGCCGGTGCGCTGGGCACTCGACAGCGCCGACCTCGGCCTTCTCGTCCTCGCAGGTGAGCCGACGGCTGTGGCCGACGCCTATCGCCTCGCCCGCCTCATCTGGGAGAACGACCCCGGCTATCGGCTCTGTGCGGTGGTCAACCTCGCCGACACAGAGGAAGATGCGTGGAGCGTGAACGAGCGCTTCGGGGCCATCACGGAGCGTTTCACGGGACGCACGCCGGACTACCTCGGCTGGGTGCCCTACGCTGCTGAGATGCGCCGCGCTGTAGCTACGCAGACCCCTGCCATCCGCAAGTCCGGTTCGATGCGCTATGCCTTCAGCGAGATCGCCACAGCGCTCGCCGACCGGCAACCCGAACGTTTTCCGCTCGGCCTCTAAGCCCTCCCCCGTGTCATGCGCTCTCTCCTCGTCCAGATCAGCAGCATCAGCGCGCTTCTCGTACTGCTCAACCAACTCTGGAGCTACGCCTCACTCGAACGCGCCCTCGTTGTCACCGCCGTCGTGGGCGTCGCGGTCTACGGCGTGCTGCTGGTGGGGCAGAGGATTGCCCGACACATTGTGAACACGACTGAGACGGCGCCACCGCCTACGTCCGCCTCTGACGCCCCGCCAACTGAATCGCCATCGTCCATGCAACCCACCTCGTAGCTATGACGGAGGACGATCTCCAGACTCACGCCTTGCGGTTCGTCGCCGACCCGACGCCTCCCCACCGCGAAGCCGTCGTGCTGGCTGCCCTGCCGCTCGTGCGTTCGCTCGTCGGCAAACTGACGCTCCCGAACCACCCGCTCGCGTCGTGGGAAGACCTTGAAGGCGCGGGCCTGCTCGGCCTGATGCAGGCGCTCGACAGCTATGATCCCGACCGAGGCGCGCAGTTCTCGACCCACGCCTACCGCCGCGTTCAAGGCGCGCTCGTGGACTATCTCCGCTCCATTGACGTACTCTCGCGCGATAAGCGGCAGCTCATGGCCGAGGCCCAACGCGCCCTTGGCACCCTCGCCCAGATGCTCGGCGACGAACCGATGGACGAGGACGTGGCCGACTATCTCGGCATCTCGCTGGCTGACTACCACAGCCTGCTCTCCGAGGCCCAGCACCGGTTCACGCTTTCGATGGACCAACCCATCCATGAGGATGAGAGCCAGCGGGTGGTCGACACCCTCAGCCTAGAAGATGCGCGAGACGGGTTCGATGCCGTCGAGGTACGATCCGAGTTGGCGGCACTCGAAAAGATCCTCCCGACCCTACCCGAGCGCGAGCGCACGATTCTAGCACTCTACTACATCGAAGACCTCACGCTCCGCGAGGTCGGCGAAATCCTCGGCGTCAGCGACGCCCGCATCTCGCAGATTCTCGGCAAGACGCTCCTCAAGCTCCGCAACCTCCTGACCGCCACGCAGCCGCCCGGCACGATGCGCTCCGCAGCCTAACCGCTCCACGGACGCATCGCATGGGGGCGAGTGCTCGACAAAGCGCTCGCCCCCTCGCTGTTCAGGGCGAGGCGAGGCGGCGCTGCGTTTCTTCGAGCCGCGCCTTACCGATCTGGAGCGCTTCGAGCGAGGCTGGCAGCACCCCATCGGCAGCGGCAGACCACGAGCGGTTGAGCGCCCGTTCGGCCCCCGCGAAGGAATCCATGAGGCGCGCATACCCTGCGATCCCATAGCGCCCGATGAGTTCGGCGCGCGCGTCCACGAAGGCGGCGAGGTGGGTGTCCTGCAACGCATCGAGCCGCGACGTAATGGCATCGGTGTGCGTCTCGGGCGGAAGCTCGTCGAGTGCGGCCAGCAGTTCGTCGATCTCCTGACACGCAGCGCTAAGGGCATAGGCAGGCGTCGTGGTCTCGTCGGTCTTCTTGTTGAGTAGGATCGCCATCTGCTGCTTATCCTCGCGGCGCAAGATTAGCCCACCTGCTAGCATGGCGAGGAGTGAGATACCAAAGAGCCACCCCAAGTCCCATCGCCCGAACGCGAACTCTTTGACCCGCACCCGCTGCACGCCCGCCTCGGCAAGTTCGGCAGCGAGCGGCTCGGTCAGCAGAACCGACTCGTCCTCTCCCGGCGTGGCGAGCGGTTCCCCGGCGGCGTCGATACCGGCAGGCGCGTTGAGGGTGAGCGGCGACTCGCTCGTAGCAGCCATATCGAGCGAGGGAACGTAGGCCGTTACGGCGGCGAGGCTGCCCGCGATCAGGCCGAATGTGATGAGCACGTAAGCGAGGTATTTCATCTTAGGACCCGGAAGCGAGGACGTACATATTGATGATGAGTGCGAGGATCGACTCCCCGACGATGAGACCGGCGCAGAACGGAACGCCCCACGCTTCGGCCCACGCCCGCCCCTTCCACCACCCGACAGCGATGTTGGCAAGACAGCCGATTCCGTAGGTGGCGATGTAGATAAACGGCAGGTACATCGAGAGCCCGACAAGCACGCCGAGGCCGGGAAAAATTCCGATCCCGAGAAGTGCGCCCATCAGCGTTCCCATTCCGTAGAGCGCATACGGCAGTTCGCCGCCCTGCACGCCCGTGATGACTGCCTCCAGCGCCTGCGCCTGCGGCGCGACGGTCGGCGTGCCAGGCCCCATCGCGATGCCGAACTGCGCGGTGTTCGCTGAGGCGATAAGCAAGATCGTCAGGAGCGAGATGATCGGGCCGATCCACACCACCGACAGCTCGATGATCTGCTGCTTACGCGGAATCGAGCCGACGAGATAGCCCGTCTTCATATCGCCCATCATGTCGGACGCGAGCGTGATCGCCACACACAGCGCCGCGCCGATCAGCACGGCCCCGACCACCGCACCCGTACCCGCCATGAGCATCACGAGGACCACCGTCAACAGCGCCATCCCGGAGATCGGCGACCAGTCGGTCATGCCCGCCGCCTGTGCGATGATGATGCCTGCGAACCAGATCCACAGCGCCCCGACGAGCGCGATGAGGAGCGCCCGGAGGTGGGGATTGACCCCGGCCAGCCAGCCCGGCTTCGCATCGAGGTCACGGAGGTACGTCTGGCGCTGCGGCTCAGGCCACGTAGTCCACGTCTCGGCGGACGCTGCCGACGCAAACCCGAGTACGTAGCCATTCACGCTCACCGTCTCGGCGACGGTTTCCAGCCGTTGTCCGCTGACCGGGTCCGTCGTGTTGATCGGGCGGCTCCCGATGAAGTCGGTGGCGATGAAGAGGAGGATGAAAGCGGCCACGGCGGTCACGATGATCGGCTTCAGTTCCAACTCGTCCGAGCTACCCTTGAGCCTGCTCGCTGCAGCAATGGACTTGATCGCCTCCTTCGTGGCCGGGAGCGAGAAGATGATCCCCATGAGTGCCCCGCCGAGCAGGAGGCCGATCCCGAGCGGTCGGTTGAACGCGCCGAAACCATAGCCCGGAGCCTGCGCTGCCGTGACGGTCTCCGGCATCCACCCGAGCGAGAAAGCGATCGGCGTGAGGAAGAAGAAGGCGAGGATGCCGCCCGCGAGAACGAATAGTCCAGCTCGCCCCGTCAGGTACCCTGCCCCGAGCGCGAACGGCGCAATCGCAAAGATGAGTTGGAACTGCGACGGCAGACCGAACAGAATGCCGAAGTCAATCGTCGTGTCCGTCACGAATCCGCCGTTGTTGACGCCGAGCAGAGGCCAGTCCGCCGGTCCGCCGATGCCAAACGTCGGAAGCTGAGTCGGCAGGAAGATCAGCGCGCCGACCGCCACGCCGACGCCGAGCACGACCGCCTTCGCCGCCCCGGCACCGGGCGACTTGAGGATCGACGCTACCGCCGTCGGGCTCGGGAAGCGCAGTCGCTCGATATCGAGCATCTGCTTGCGGAGCGGGATGATGAATGCCGTCCCGAGGAATGCTCCTGCAATCGTGGCCAGGGCGATCATCCAGAACTCCGTGCTCCCCGCCGTCAGTTCGTAGCCGAGCAGAAACAGCACCGGCACCGTGAAGATGATCCCCGAGTTCGGGATGTTGACCGCGCTGGCGACCGTCTGCGCGATGTTCGTCTCCAGAATCGATCCCTTCCGCAGCACGCCGCGCAGCACGCCAAACCCGAGTACCGCCGCAATCGCAGAGCCGGTGATCGTGAACCCGATCTTGAGGCCTGCATACGTGATCGCCGCGTTCATGATAATCCCGATCACGATGGCGAAGACGATGGCAGCGACCGTCACTTCGCGGTAGGGAGCTGTCGGCGTAAGCGGAGGAGGATCGGGCGGTGGAGGCGCAGCGTGAGGTTCGGCCATAGAGCGTAGCGGCAAGCAGTGAGTGGAAGCGATCGGATCGCCAAAGGTAGGAAATGCAGCGGATTGTATGGAGACCAAAAAAGGCCGCCTCCCGCTCGGGGGAAGCGACCTTTCTGTGGGAGCCAAACACGATTACGGCGTCCGTGCGGGGATCGTACCATCTACGTCCGAGATGACGATTTCGACGCGGCGGTTCTGCTGACGACCGGCGGGCGTGCCGTTGTCCGCCACCGGGTAGGCTTCGCCATAGCCCTGCGTGCGGATGCGCGTCCCGGCGATGCCTTGCTCGATGAGCGACGTCCGCACCGCGTCGGCGCGGCGCTGCGAGAGGCCGAGGTTCATCTCCTCCGAGCCGACGCTGTCGGTGAAGCCTTCGATCATGACGTTCCGCTCAGGGTTCTCGATGAGGAACGTGACAAGAGCCTCCGTGGTGCGTTCCGCGCCCGGCTTGAGCGTCGCCTGCCCCGTGTCGAAGAGCACGTCGCCGAGCGTGAGGACGAGGCCGCGCTTGGTCAGTTCAGCTTCGAGTTCGTTGACCTGCGCGGCGAGTTCGTTGGCGCGGGCGAGGGCGGCCTCGGCTTCGGCGCGAGCGGCTTCGGCACGCATCCGCTCGGCGGCGGCGCGGCGTTCGGCAGCTTCAGCCTCAGCAGCACGGGCTTCGAGCACAACGGCCTGACGCTCGTTACGGACGGTCTCGATTTCCTTCTCGGCGGCCCGCTGGTTCGCCTTCTCCTCGGCGATACGGACGCGCTGGTGGGCGATGTAGGCGTAGTGGTTCACCTTGTCGGCGCCTTCCTTCTCCTCCCAAACCGAGACCGCACGACGAAGCGCCTCCTCGGCCTCTTGCAACGCGACGGGAGCATTAGAGACAATCTTCGCGTCATTGGCCGCCGTGGTGTAGGCCTCGCGGGCGTCGGTGAGGGCCGGGTTGGCGCGCGGGGGACCTCCGCAACCGGCGATCAGGAGACACAGAAACAGCGTGAGTGGTTGGGCTAAGCGATGCATGGCAGGAACAGTCGGTGGGAAAAAAGGACGCGGCGTGAGTGGTTTACTGACCGCCGCTGCTCGGACGGCTGCGGTTGATTTCCTCGCGCAGCACGCGGATGCTTTCGCGCAATTCCTCCACGGCGGCCATCGCCGTCGCCGAGCGCGCCTTGGCCTCGGCTAGCTCGGCATCGACCTGCGCTTGGTCTGCGAGGAAGCGGGCGGCTTCGTAGTCCTCATTCTCGGCAGCCCGTTCGGCCTGTTCGAACTTCTGGCGGGCGTTACGGAGCACGAGCGGGGCGGCCTCGCTGGCACCGGACTGATCCGCCTCGGCGATAGCAGAGCGGGCCGCAGACATGTCCGGCGGTGGCAGCTTGCTACCGGCACATCCGGCGGTGAGGAGAGCAAGAGCGAGCAGCATGCCCGGTACGAAGCGAATGGGGTATTTCACAGCAGAACCTCGTGAGATGAGCAGTGGGGGAGTCTCGGAGCGTCGAGCAACAACGTAAAGATAAAGCCAGCCTCGGTATATGTGTCCAGCACCTAGCGAGCGAGGTCGCGTAGCACCTCGGTATCGAGACGGTGCTCGCCGTCGAAGCGGACCACCTCAAACGGAATGGCTGCCTCACGCAACTGCTCTTCCTGCTCGGCGATGCGCTCCGGCGTGGCGTACGCATCCCGGTCACCTACGACGAGCGTGAGGCCAACGCATCGCAACCAGTCGGCGTGCTCGTCTAGGTCAAGATCGTGCGGGAGCACCGATCCCCAGAGCACGAGCCGGTCGGCAGGCGGCGTTCCGAGCGCCGGGCTGCGGGCGAGCCACCGGGCGACGGTGGCCCCACCCTGCGAGAACCCGAAAGCGATGAGCCGAACTCGGCTTCGCCGAGTCTGGGTCAGCACGTCCGTATAGACGGTGTCTAAGAACCGGACGTAATCGTCGATCTCATCTAAGCGCGCTTCCCGCGTCATCCATGAGGCTCCAACGCGCTGGTGGTTCTCCAGATAAAACCGCGACAGACCCTCTGGGGCTACGACCATTCGGTGTGGCGCTTCGATGGCCCGGAAGTGCCGCAGGAAGTACGGCGCGAGTTGCCCATACCCATGGCAGGCCATCCAGACCTCTTCCACCGGTCCCGACGGGTCTCCGAGGGTGAGGTAGCGAGCCGTGCGATAGACGGAAAGCGTGTGCTCCTGCATGATACCCGAGACCTAAAGAAACGGCGTCGGGCAGGGAAGCACCGACGCCGTGGAAAGGGAGAAACGCAGGGTTAGGTCGTCGTCACGGTCTCGCCGTTGAGAGGGTGCCCCATGTAGACCGCACCGGCAGCCCGGAACAGGCCCTGCTGGTTGATGTGCCCGGCGTAGCGGCCCAACAGCTTGACACTGCCGTGTGCATTCTCGACCCAACTCTCGGTGCCATCAACGTGCTGAAGACGCAGGCCACCTTCGTCTTCATAGACGCGGCAGAGTGCCACGGTCCCGTGATGCAGTACCGCTGATATGTGACCGTCCCCGACCGTGCCTTCTTGCAGCAAGAGATAGCCGTGCCCCGCATGGTCGATCCCGCGCACAGCCTCCCCGTTGAGCGCAATGGCAAACGTCTTGTCGAGACCGGGGAAGAGGTCTTTCAGCGTGATCTCGTCGATGCTCAGGCTCACCTCGAAGGCTCCGTCTTCGATTACGCCTTGGACCGGAAAGCCACCGGGCTGCAGTCCGGCGCGTTGTCCGATGAGCCGGTACCCGTTCTGATCGCGGGTGAGGTAGCCTTTCTTGGCGAGCGCCTGGAGGTTCTGGGTGACAGAGTTGGGAGAGCGATACCCAAACTCATCAACGATCTCGCGGTAGGTCGGCCACACCTTCTGTTTGCGAACGTGCTCAGCGAGGAACTGAAGGAATGTGTGCTGTTTGGCGGTGAGTTGCTTGCGGCTCATAGCGGGCAAGGCGGGCAGAAAGGCATAAATCCGTGGGTTGCCACACCCTGAACATAATTGTGCGCGTCTCGATAAGTCAAGCACGAGACCGAGACGCTAGGCATTTTCAACACACAACGAGCACAGAGCAGAACGCTGTGGAGAGAGCAGGCACATTGCTATACAGAGCAAGGTTTCCCGATCACGAGGAGGCCTCCTTCTGCGTCGGCAATGCAAGCTGTCCAGCCACCTTGCGGACCCGGTCGGGGAAAGCATCTTCAACGTGGTAACGCAAGTAAGCGTCCACGAGCCGTTGGACCTCACCGCGTAGCTCGTCGGTGAGGGTCATGCGCATGGCTGTATCGAGGTCGGCGCGGGCGAAGACCGCGAAGGCGCGGAGAGCCTGCCGACCGGCGCGGGCACCCGACTTGGGGGCTGCGTTGAGTGACAGCACGGCTCCCGTGTCAAGGGCGAGCACCCCACCCTCATCGGGCAGCGCGAGCACATCGTCCCGCTGCACGTCCGGCGAGAAGC
This sequence comes from Rhodothermales bacterium, assembly GCA_028284265.1. Taxonomy (GTDB): domain Bacteria; phylum Bacteroidota; class Rhodothermia; order Rhodothermales; family JANQRZ01; genus JANQRZ01. The sequence goes on along the minus strand of JANQRZ010000023.1, from coordinate 9,682 downwards.
CGAGCACAGCGGCCAGCCGAAGCTGGAAGTGGGGCAACACGTTGTCCGCCCGCTCGGTGGCGTCGTCGAGACAGAGCAGAGCTTGGATAAGCAGGTTGAAAAGGAGCAGGTGCTCTTCCTCGTCCTCGGTCAGGGCGCGCACCAGTTCCACGAGCCGCAGACCGACCGTGATCTTCCCGATGTCTGCCGCGATGCCATGCAGCACCTGAACGTGCGCGCTCTCCTTGAGCGTCTGGAGGCCGCGCCCTGGTTTGTAGTAATAGACGACCTGCACATATCCCATCGGTTGGAGTGCCGAACCGAAGCGCGACTTGGGCCGCCGCGCCCCCTTCGCCATCACCGTGACCTGCCCGTGCCGCCGCGTGAACAGCGTGACGATCAGGCTCGTCTCGCCATACTCAATGGCGCGGAGCACAACAGCGTCGGTGCGGACGATCATCGTGAGTGAGTCGAGGGTCTTGGGTCAGGAGTCGGGGGTCTTGAAACTAACCCGTCCGACTGTCAGCGGTTCGTCACGGTCAGCGCTGCCGTGCGGGGCGAGGTGTCGAAAAAGTCGGCGCGGAGGTTATGTTCCTAGGCCCACCGTGTCTAGCGGGGTACGTTCCGTTCAGCCTCTGCCTCGTGATGCCTTCGCTCTACCGCCTCCAGCAATGTCTCGCCATTACGGGGACCGAAGCGACCGCCCTACTCTTCATTGCCGGGTTGCTGCTCTCGGGTCTCTGCGTGCGCTATGTGCAGGGTCAGTCGGTCCCCTACTCTGCCGAGCACTACGCCGCGCTCGACGCTGACTTCGACGCGCGGGCCGCACCCCTTCGAGCCGAAGCATCTTCGTCGGAACAGGCGGCGGCAGACTCGACCCGAGAAGAAGCGGTGCCTGCCGAGACGGCTCCGGTAGTGGCAGCGTCCACGAGCCCACGCTCGCGCCAGAGCAAGCCGGGGCCGGTACGAATGAACCTCAACACGGCCTCAGAGCGGCTGCTGCAACGGCTACCCGGCATCGGCCCCGCGCTCGCCGGACGGATCATCGCCTACCGCAACCAGTACGGCGACTTCGCCCAACCTGGACACCTCGTCCGGGTCAAAGGCATCGGCCCGAAGACGTTTGAGAAGCTGGAGCCGTACCTGTTTGTCGAGGAAACAGAAGGCGACCAGTAGCGTCAGCGCGACGGCTCTGCCTCGGGCGGCTCGGGCTGTGTGGTGCCATCTCCGCGAGGCTGGTGGTGGGCGATCTCTTCTGGCGTCCACGAGCGGCTGGATTCTTCCTCCCGGTTGAGAAACCGGTAGACTGGAAAGAGCAGGATGAACGCCAAGAAGAGGAAACCGAAGACGGCTCCGGCAATCACCCAGTGAACATTTTCGAGATCGCTCGGCTCCACGAAGCAAAAGGTCGGGTGGCAAGTTTCGAGTGGCGAGTTATCATTCAGTCCCTCAACTCGCCCTTCGTCACTCGACACTCGCCACCCTCGTGATTGTTCTCGTCATCAACTGCGGCTCCTCCTCTCTCAAGTTCGACGTGCTCGATGTGGAGGCACAACAGACACTCGCCGAGGGGCAGGTCGAGCGGATCGGCGCGGTATCGTCGCTGGCGTCGGTGCGGGTCGGCGACGGCAAGAAGCAGCGGAAGGCGCTTCAGGCCGCTGACCACGGCGAGGCGCTGCGCTTCGTAATGAAGACGCTCTTCGAGGGCGACGAAAAGCTCGACGCGACCATCGACGCCGTCGGGCACCGCGTCGTCCATGGCGGCGAGCACTTCGCCGACTCGGTCCTCATCGACGACGAGGTGGTCGAGGCAATCCGCGATGCCTTCGACCTCGCGCCGCTCCACAACCCGGCCAACCTGCGTGGCATCCAAGCCGCCCAAGCCGCCTTGCCGGACGTGCCCCACGTCGCCGTCTTCGATACGGCGTTCCACCAGACGCTGCCGGAGCACGCCTACCTCTACGCCATCCCGAACCGGCTCTACCGCCGCCATAAAATCCGCCGCTACGGGTTCCACGGCACCAGCCACTACTACGTCAGCCGCGAACTCTACAAACTCGCCGACCTCGACAAGCGCAGCAGCCGCGTCATCTCGGCTCACCTCGGCAACGGCTGCTCACTCGCCGCGATCCGCGACGGGCGGAGCGTGGATACATCGATGGGGATGACGCCGCTCGCAGGCCTCGTGATGGGCACCCGCTCCGGCAGCATCGACCCGAGCATTGTGTTCGACCTCGTCGAGAAGGAGGAGTTGACGCTGGCCGAAGTCCACACGCTGCTCAACAAGTACAGCGGGCTGCTCGGCCTGTCGGGCTACGCCGCCGATATGCGCGACCTCCTCGCCGAAGCCGACGACGGCGACGTGCGATGCCGTCAAGCGGTGGACGTGTTCTGCTACCGAGTCAAAGGCTACATTGGGCAGTACCTCGCTGCGCTCGGCGGGGCCGACGCGGTCGTGTTCACCGCCGGGATCGGGCAAAACAGCCCGCGCATTCGCGCCCAGATTTGCGCTGGGCTCGAAGGACTAGGCATCGAGATGGACGCGGCACGCAACGAAGCGGCTTCCGGCACCGCAGCAAAGATTTCGACGGATGCCAGTGCGGTGCAGGTATGGGCGATCCCCACAAACGAGGAGTTGGTCATCGCCATCGACACCCAGAAGATCGCCCAAGCGCGGGCGCAGAGTCCGTATGCGTGACAAGTGATGCATGAGAGCAAGCGCTGCCGTTGAAGGTGAGTTCACGCAACACGCATCGCGCCTCCCGTACCTTTCCCCCGCCGCTCATCACCCATCTGCCATTCCATGAAAGACACCATCCGCATCGCCTCTGGCCAAGGCTTCTGGGGCGACCTCCAGCGCGCCCCCATCGACCAAGCGCGCAACGGCCCCATCGACTATCTCGTGATGGACTACCTCGCCGAGGTCACGATGTCGATTCTCCAAAAGCAGAAGCTCCGCAACCCCGCCTTCGGCTACGCGCGCGACTTCGTCGAGGTCGTCACCGAACTGCTGCCGGATATCAAGCAGAAGGGCTTTACGATTGTCTCGAACGCGGGCGGCGTCAACCCACTCGGCTGCCGCGATGCGATTCTGGCAAACGCGAAAGAACGCGGCATCGAGGGCATCAAGATCGCCGTCGTCACGGGCGATGACCTGCTGGACGACCTCGATGATCTGCTGAACGATGGTGTCGAGTTGAAGCACATGGAGACGGGCGAGTTGCTCGCGCCGGTCCGCGACCAGATGGTGAGCGCGAACGCCTACCTCGGGGCCGGTCCGATTGTCGAAGCACTGCAACAGGGCGCGGACGTGGTCATCACCGGGCGCACCACCGACACCGGCCTCACACTCGCGCCGATGATCCACGAATTCGGCTGGGACCGGAGCGACTGGGACAAGATGGCGGCGGGCACGGTCGCGGGTCACATTCTCGAATGCGGCGCGCAGTCATCGGGTGGCAACTTCACCGACTGGCAGACTGTCCCCGACATGGCCCGGATCGGCTTCCCGATTGTCGAGGCGCGCCCCGACGGGACGTTCACCGTTACCAAGCATGACGGCACCGGCGGCCTCGTCTCCACTGCCACCGTCGCCGAGCAATTGCTCTACGAAATCGGCGACCCGAAGGACTACATCACCCCCGACTGCATCGCCGACTTCACCTCGATCCACCTTGAAGCCGAGGGCGAGAACCGCGTCCGCGTCCACGGTATCGCGGGGGAGCCGGACACCGAGTTCTACAAGGTCAGCGCCGCCTATTCCGATGGCTGGAAGGCAAGCTCCACGCTCGTCTATGCGTGGCCCGACGCCGCGAAGAAAGCCCGCGCTGCCGCCGACATCCTGAAGTCCCGCCTAGACGCACTCGACCTTTCATTCGACGAGTACCGCGCCGAACTGATCGGCCTCAACGCGCTCTCCGAAGACGAGAACCGAAACGCCGGGCGCGAGGGCGACCTCGACGAGGTGATGCTCCGCGTCTCCGTCCGCTCTTCGGACAAGGGTGCAGTCGAACAGTTCGGGCGCGAGATCGCCCCACTGATCCTCACCGGGCCGAGCGCTGTCACCGGCTTCGCCGGGGGCCGCCCGAAGCCGAGCGAGGTAATCGCCTACTGGCCCGCGCTCATCCCGAAAGACCGCGTCCATCCCGAGGTCACGGTCGTCGAGACGTAGGCGGATCACAACCTCCGTCCGGGCGTTCGGGAGGCATGGCTTCATCCGCGCATCCGCTCCGTCGTCTTAACCCGTACCTCTGGAAGTACAAGGGCCTGATGATTCCGGGCCTCCTCGCCGCCCTCGCGTCGGCGGGGTTCGCGATTGTCGTGCCGGTCGTGGTGCGCGAGGCGGTGGACGCGATTCCCCGGATGGTGACGGTCCACAAGCTCTACGCGGGCACGCCGGTCGAGGACTTTCTGTGGCGCTACTTCGCCTACACGCTCGTCGTCATCGGCGTGGCGATTGTCGGGCTGTCGATCATCAGCGGCGTGTTCTCATTCCTGACGCGGCAAACGGTGGTGGTGGCGAGTCGGCACATCGAGTTCGACCTGCGGAATCGGCTTTACGATCACCTCCAGAAGCTCTCCGCCGGGTTCTACCACCGGACCCCGACAGGTGACGTGCTCACGCGCGCCACAAGCGACATCGAGAAGGTCCGGCGCTACATCGGCCCAGCGATCATGTATGCCGTCCGCGCCCTCACAACCGTTGTGACGGTCTTGATCGTGATGCTGCTGATCTCGCCGACGCTGACGCTGTGGGCGCTGCTTCCGATGCCCGCTCTCGCCGTTGTGATCTTCTTCGTCTCCCAACTCGTCCATGCCCGCACCGACGCGATGCAGCGGCAATACTCGACCCTGACGAGTCGGGTACAGGAGGCGCTCGCGGGCGTCCGCGTGGTGAAAGCCTACACGCGCGAGATTTTCGAGGCCGAGCGCTTCGAGGACGAGAGCCGGGACTACAAGCGGCGGGCGCTCGATCTCGCGCTCATCGACGCCGCCTTCCGCCCGATCATGCAAATCCTGATCGGCGCGAGCACCATCCTCGTCGTGTGGATCGGCGGACGGCTTGTGATCGAGGGCACGATCACGCTCGGCAACATCGCCGAGTACATCATCTACGTCGCCATCATGACGTGGCCCGTCGCCTCGTTCGGGTTTGTCATCTCGATGATCCAGCAAGCCAGCGCCTCGGCCACCCGGCTTTTCGAAATTCTCGACACAGCGCCCGACGTGATCGACACCGAGCGGACAGATCAAGCCATCCACTCCATCGAAGGCAGGGTCACGTTCGAGGATGTGAGTTACCACTACACCGACGGCGGCCCGGACGTGCTGCGCGGCCTCTCGTTCGACGTACCTGCCGGGACCACCATCGGGATCGTCGGGCGGACCGGCTCGGGCAAATCGACGCTGATCGAGTTGATCCCGCGCCTGATCGAGCCGACGCAGGGCACAGTCAAGGTGGACGGGCGCAATGTGCAGACGATCCCGCTCGACACGCTCCGGTCGAACATCGGCATGGTTCCCCAAGAGGTCTTTCTGTTCTCCGACTCGGTCGGCAATAACATCGCCTTCGGTGAACTCGACGCTGAGCAGGCAGAGATCGAGCAGGCCGCACTCGAAGCCGACCTGCTCGCCAACATCGAGGATTTCCCCGAAGGGTTCGAGACCCGTGTTGGCGAGCGGGGCATCACGCTCTCAGGAGGACAGAAGCAGCGTACGGCCATCGCCCGCGCCCTCATCCGTGAACCCCGCATCCTGATCTTCGACGACGCCCTCTCCGCTGTGGACACCCGCACTGAGGCGACCATCCTCGGCCACCTGAAGAAGCACTACGGCCAGCGCACGATTGTCATCGTGAGCCACCGCATCTCGGCAGTGCAGGACGCCGACCAGATCCTCGTGCTGGAAGACGGGGCCATTGCCGAACGCGGCGACCACGATGCCCTCGTCGAGCACGGCGGTATCTACGCCGACCTCTACCGGAAGCAGCTCCTCGAAGAAGAACTCGCCGGGGTTCTCTAACACACGCATGGCCGACGAGACAAAAAGCCAACAGAGCGGCGACAAGGCGAAAGAGGCTACCGTCTATGACGGGCGGCTCTTCCGCCGGATTCTGTCGTTCCTCGGGCCGTACAAAGGGCGCGTGCTGATCGCCAGCGTGCTCGTCCTCGGCACCGCGTTTCTCGGCGCGCTCCAGCCGAAGCTCGTCCAGCTTGCGATTGACAACCATGTGGTCGAAGGCGATGTGTCCGGGTTGCTTCGAATCGTCGGACTGCTCGCGCTCGTGCTCGTCGGGCAGGGGCTGACCGCGTTTGCGGGCGGGTACCTCACGCAGTGGGTCGGGCAGCACGCGCTCTACGACCTCCGCACGCGTGTCTTCCGGCACATCCAGCGCCAGCCACTCGGCTACTTCGACCGGACCCCCATCGGTCGGCTCATCACGCGGACCACGAGCGACATCGAAGCACTCTCCAACCTCCTCTCGGCGGGCGTCGTCTCGATCCTCGGGAGTCTCTCGCAGATCGTGTTCATCGCGTACTTCATGTTTACGCTGAACGTGCGCCTTGCTCTCGTGGCGCTTGCCGTGATGCCGCTGATGTTCTGGGCGACGATGACGTTCCGCAACCGGGTCCGCGTGGTCTACCGCGAGACACGCAAGCAGGTCAGCCGCCTGAACTCGTTCATGCAGGAGCACATCACCGGGATGCCGGTCGTCCAGATGTTCAACCGCGAGGCCGAGGAGCTGCGCCGCTTCCGGGGCATCAACGACGAGCACCGGCAGGCCCAAGTGAAAGGCGTCTTTTACTACGCCCTCTTCTTCCCGGCGGTCGATCTCATTGCCAGCCTCGCGCTCGCGCTCGTGATCTGGTTTGGTGGGACCGAGGCGATGCGAGCGACGCTGACGGTCGGGGTGCTGATCGCGTTCATCCAGTACGTCCGCCGCTTCTTCGAGCCGATCCGCAACCTGTCGGACCAGTACAACACACTCCAGAGCGCGATGGCCGCGTCGGAGCGCGTGTTTGACGTGCTTGACCACGACGCCGCCCTCGCCGAGCCGGACGAGCCGCGCTCGATTGACGAGTGCCAAGGCCGGATCGAGTTCGAGAACGTGTGGTTCGCCTACGAGAACCTGCCCGACTCGGACGAGCCGAACTGGGTGCTCCGCGACGTGTCGTTCACCGTCGAGCCGGGCCAGACGGTGGCGCTCGTCGGAGCGACGGGGTCGGGTAAGACGACGATCATCAACCTGTTGCTCCGGTTCTATGAGGTGCAGCGCGGCGAAATCCGCGTGGACGGTGTCCCGATCCAGCACCTCGCGCTCGAAGACCTTCGCCATCACATCGGCCTCGTGTTGCAGGACGTGTTTCTGTTCTCCGGCTCCCTCGCCGACAACATCACCCTCGGCGACCCGGCCAAGAGCCTCACCGACGTGCAGCACGCCATCGACCTCGTCGGCGCGGATCGTTTCATCGACGTGCTGCCGGACGGGCTGGCGCACGAAATCGGCGAGCGCGGTGTGACGCTCTCGCACGGACAGCGCCAGCTCGTCTCGTTCATTCGGGCGCTTGTCTACGACCCCGCGATCATCGTCCTCGACGAGGCAACGAGTTCGGTGGACACGGAGACCGAGGAGTTAGTGCAGACGGCGCTCGGGACGCTGATGAAGGGCCGAAGCGCCCTCGTCGTCGCGCACCGCCTATCGACGATTCAGGACGCTCGGCAGATACTGGTGATGCACAAAGGGCAGATCCGTGAGCGCGGCACCCACCAAGACCTGCTCACCCTCGACGGCCTCTACCGCAAACTCTACGAGTTGCAGTACGCCGACCAAGAACGCACGGCAGCGTAGCATGGTCACGGTTCGCCCCGAACAGCCTGAGGATATCCCTGCCGTCCGGCGTGTGAACGAAGCGGCCTTCGGACAGCCCGACGAAGCCGAGCTCGTAGACAGGCTCCGCGCGCAGACGGACTACCTCGGCTTGGTCGCCACACTCGATGGCGAGGTCGTGGGCCATATCGCGTTCACGCCCGTCACGTTCGATCCGCCCCGACCCGACCTCGCCGCACGCGGGCTGGCTCCGATGGCTGTGCTACCGGAGCACCAGCGCACCGGAGTCGGTACAGCACTTGTGCGCCGAGGACTCGACGCCTGCCGACAGGATGGAACACAAGCTGTCGTCGTGCTCGGGCACCCGGACTACTACCCTCGGTACGGATTCAAGCCGTCCGCCACGTTCGGTCTCGCCTCGAGATACGATGTACCCGCCGAGGTATTCATGGCATTGGAGCTGGAGCCGGGCGCACTCGCTGAGGTGGACAGCGTCGTGCAATATCACGATGCCTTCGGAGAATGAAGTGGGTAGGCGCGGCACTCCTATACAGCCCAGAGTAAGGTCCGGGGCAAGCAAAGGACGCTCGGAGTACGCTTTTGGAGCATACCGGATAGGTCTTTGGAGCATACCGCGCCAGAGGCGTTAAATAATTTCGTTTGCCCCTAGCTTTTTCTTCACTTCGTGCTTTCCTTATCCATGCTGCTGTGCTGGCACGTTGCCAGTCGGTTTTTCCTCTTCACCTTTAACTCCCTACCTACCATGTCAAACGCACTACGTGTTTTTTGTGTGGCTGCGCTCTTTGTAGCCCTCAGCCCCCTCGCGCTCGCGCAGAACCGCGCCGCTGAGACCTTCGAGCGTCAGACCAACGACGTTGAAGTCCAGACCAACTATGTCGACCGTGGCGGCATCGTGGCGGACGGCTCCTTCGAAGGCGGCAGCCCGAACGCTGACTGGGGCGAGTCCTCGACCAACTTCGGCACCCCGCTTTGCACCACGGGCCTCTGTGGATTTGGTGGCGGCACCGGCCCCAACACCGGCGACTGGTGGGCTTGGTTCGGCGGCATCAATGCTGTCGAAACGGGCACCGTCTCGCAGGACGTGACGATCCCGAGCGGCAGCGCCGACCTCATGTTCTTCCTCGAAATCCCCGTTGGTGACAACGAGGGCATCCTCGAAGTGAGCCTCGACGGTACCGTGGTCTTCACGGCCACGGAAGCTGATACGACGACCTATGGCACGTATGCCGCCGTCTCCGTCAACATCGATGCATTCGCTGATGGTGGGACGCACACGCTCCTGTTCGAAAGCACAACCCAGCCCGGCGACGGCGTGACGAACTTCTTCGTTGACGATGTCGAGATCATGACCGATGGCGGTGGCGATCCGTTCACGCTCGACGCCGATCCTGAAGCACAGACCGTCTCCGCGCCCGGCACGGCTAGCTTCACCTACGTCGTCTGCAACAACACGGCCAACCCCGTCAGCGGCGTCGTCTACTTCGAGGCCTTCCTCGGTGGTAACTCCGTCGCCGGACCCGGCGTCGTCCAGAGCGGCAGCCTCCCGGCCAACACCTGCTCGCCGACGCTCGGCTTCTCCCTCGGCGTTCCCGGCGCGGCTCCCAACGGCACCTACACCGTCACGATCAGCGCAGGCCCGAACACCAGCGCCTCCGTTGCAAGCGACGATGTGGAAGTGACCGTGGCCGGAGCCCGTGCCGCTGGCACCTCGACCGAGTGGACGCTCGTCGACGCCACGCCGTGGCCGACGTTCGAGGCCGCAGCGCGCACGAGCGAAGTCGGGGCCTACCCGAACCCGTTCGTCGAGCGGACCGAGATCACCTTCTCGCTCGAAGAGAGCAGCAAGGTCGCCGT
>JANQRZ010000015.1 GCA_028284265.1 Rhodothermales bacterium | reverse complement strand
GAGGTGCGCCACCTCACGGCCCCGCACGTCGTAGATCACGAGCGAGACCTCCGAGGCCTGCTCCAGCCAGAAGCCGATCTCGGTCTCGCGCACGAACGGGTTCGGATACACGGAGAGGCCTTCGGCGCGAGCAGCAGCGACGAGATCGCCGTTCTCCTGCCACGGGCCGAGGTCGGACACGCTCCACTCGGTCGAGGCATCGGTCGTGCGGGCCGCAGTCACTGTCACGGTGAAGACCTCGGAGTCAACGGTCCCATTCGGGAATTGACCAATGCGAACTGTGTAGGTGTAGTCACCCGGAGGTGCGCTACCCGGCACGTTCTGACTATAGCCTGTCGCAACTGTCTCCCCAGCTCCGAGCGTAAAGTCATCAGACACGATACCCTGAACACCTCCCGGGGAGGCGGTCCAGAAAAGGTCGCCCGTGGCCGGGTTAGCTGTGTTGTTGGTTACGGTAAAGTTGACGGTGAATGTGCCGCCTTGCGGGACCGTCATCGAACTCAGCGAGGCCGTGAGGTCGAAGGCCGGGCCACCGCCATCACAATCAAATGAGGCGCTGCCGAGACCGTCGAAGGTGTTGTTGGGGAAGCCGGTGTAGTTCACTGCCGGATCGAAGACATCGCTCGTGTCCGCGTCTGCGAGGCAGGCATCGGAGAGGCGGCGGAGCGTGTTGTTAGCAGTCGACGTATCGTCCATGCCCCATTCGCTACCGGGGTCGAAACCAACCTGTCCGATGGTGTCGACGATGTCTGTCGAATCGCGGAAGAGCACCACCGCGTCGTCACCGTTGAAGGAGAGCGACCCGCTGAGTTGATCCGCCAAGGGGATGACCAGCAGAGAGTCTGCATCGTCTTCGGCGATCACAAACACATCCCCATCGGCGACCGTCCCGGTGAGTGCGATGTTGCTCCCTGCGGTGGTATTGCCGTTGAAGAAGATGCGGAGGTAGTAGCCCTCCGCTTCGAGGTCGATGGCACTGCCAGTGCCGTTGTACAGTTCGATGGCCTTGTTGAAGGACGAGCCTTCGACGTATTCGGAAATCAGCAGGTCCGACGGCTGGGCGAAGGCCGCGGCGCAGAAGACAACGGCCATCATAAAGGGTAGAAAGCGGTTCATAGTGCAAGCGGGTTAGGTGTAGGGAAGAGTCTGTCGCATGATTGAATCTCATGCAACATTTCATCATAAGGCCCCGACGCGAAGAGTCCTAGCGCTTTCAGCTTACCTTAATGTAGTCTTTCGGCGCATACGGCCCAAAGCCACCGCACGAACGTCTACCGGGCGAACAGATGGTATTTAACCCGCCTCCGGCAGCGTCCCGGCGATGGCGAGGTGCAGCCGGTCGGAGTCGAGGTGGCGTTCGATAGCCGCGTTGACGGTCTCAACGGTGAGTGCCTCGATGCGCTTCGGGAAGTTGTCGAGATAAGCCACATCGAACCCGCGCTCGGCGTTGGTGAGCAGCGCCCCGGCGAGACCACCCGTCGTGGCGAGACCGACTTTGTACGCTCCGGTCAGTGTCTGCTGCTTCTCTTCTAGCTCCGGCTGTGTGATACCGCCCTCGACAAACCGCCGCGCCTGCTCCAGCGTTGCCTCGATGCCACGCTCCAGAGCGTCGCCGCTGAGGGTGACCGCGATGCGCCAATAGCCCTCGTGCTCGACCCGGAAGCCGGAGAGCGACGAACCGATGCCATAAGTCAGCCCCTGCTCGTCGCGGACGGTGCTCATCAGGCGCGCCGAGAAGTTGCCGCCGAGGACGTAATTGCCGAGGTGGAGTGCGAGAAAATCGTCATCGCTGCGCCGGATGGCGACCGGGTGCCCGAAGCGCACGTCGAGGTTCTGCCGGTCAGGGATCGGGACCTCGACACGGCCCGGCGGCTCAGGATCAGCAGTCGTAGCGAAGGCTGCTCCGTCGGTCGGTGCGTGCCAGTCGCCGAGCGTGTCGGTGACGAGCTTGGCAATTGGTGCAGGCTCGCAGTCTCCAGCAAAGGCAACGAGCAGATCGCGCGCGCCGAAGTGACGTTCGTGATAAGCCCGCGCATCTTCGACTTTGAGCGCGTCCAGCCGTTCGAGCATCGCCTCGGAGTCGGGCTGAAAGTTCGGATGGTTGGCAGCATACAGCCTGCGGGCGAGGGCACCGGCAGCCTGCGTCCCCGTGTTGTCGAGTGAGCGACGGAGCGAAGCCGCGTGCTGGGCCTTGACTTTCTCGAACTCGTCCGGGTCGAACAGCGGCTCGCGGAGTTGCTCGGCGAGGACGGCGAGCACCTCGGGCAAGTCGTCGCGGAGTGTCCGTCCGGAGAAGCCGCAGCGAAGGCCGTTCGCGCTGAAGTGAAGCTGGACGCCCCGGTTCTCCAGCGCCTCGGCCACAGCGAAGCGGTCGCGCCGGAGGGTGCCCTTGTCGAGCATCATCGTGACGAGCTTCTGCTCCAGTTCCTCCCCTGCCCCAAAGTCGGGCAGCGTCTCGAACGAACCCCGGAACGAGACGACGCGATCCGCCGAGGTCGGGAGCGTGAGCACGCGCGCCGCGCCGCAGTCGGCTTCGTGGACGCGCTCGGCGAGCGTAGGGGCAGCGTCAACCTGCATCGGGTACTCCGTTCTCTGCGACGATGGGATCGTAGATACCGACCGTCAGGGTGTCCCGAACGAAGAGGCGCTCGGCAGCGGCCTGCACCGCTTCGGGCGTGACGCGCTCGATCCGGTCGAGGTAGGTGGTATAGAGCGTCCAGTCGCCCGCCGCCACGGCTTCGTTGAGTTGAGAGGCGATGGCATACGGCCCGTCGCGCCCGAACGCCTCCTGTGCGACAACCTGATTGCGCGCCCGAACGATCTCGGCTTCAGTCAGGCCCTCCGTGACAACCTGTTGTACTGTCTCCCACAGCGCGGCCTCGACCTCGTCGTGCGTCACGTCAGGCGCGAGCGCCCCGTAGACGATGAACAGGCCGGGATCGCGGAGGCGCGGTGCGTAGGCGAACACACCTGTCGTCAGGCCCTGATCGGTGAGGCGGCGGTAGAGGCGGCTACTTTTGCCGTTCCCGAGCGCGACGGCGAGCACGTCGAGCGCATCGGCGTCGGCGTCCAGCGCGGCGACCGACTTGTAGCCCATCATCACGGCTCCAAGCTGCCCAGCTTGCCGAACCGTCACGCGGCGCTCGCCGATCTGCGGCGGCTCGGCGGTGACGTTGTGCTCGAACGGGTCCGGAGCCGCCGAGATCGCCCCGAAGTGTCGCTCGACGAGGTCGAGAGCCTCCAGCCGGTCGAAGTCGCCGATGACGGAGGCGGTCGCGTTGTCGGGCCAGTAGTAGGTGTCGTAGAAATGCCGCAGCCCGGCAGCGCTGACCTGCTCTACATCGGAGCGCCAGCCGATGGTCGGGTGGCCGTAGGGGTGGGCGAAATAGGCCGTCGCGTGGAGCGCTTGGAGAAGCTTGCGCGTGGGGTCATTCTCGCCCCGGTCCAACTCGTTCAGCACGACCGTTCGCTCTGAGGCGAGATCTTCATCGCGGACGCGGGCGTTCCGCATCCGGTCGGCCTCCACCTCGACGGCAAGCGCGAGGTGCTCCTTTGGTAGGAGTTCGTAGTAGTTCGTTCGGTCGAACCACGTCGTCGCGTTGACGACAGCGCCGACGCGCTGGAGCGTCGGAAAGATGGCCGTCCCGTTGTCCTTGTTGTAGCGCTCCGTGCCCTTGAACATGAGGTGTTCGAGGAGGTGCGTCGCGCCCGTCAGTCCGGCCCGCTCGTTCCGGCTCCCGACGCGGTACGTCACCATGAACGTCACGACGGGTGCGGCGGTCTGGGGTAGCAGCAACACCGTCAGGCCGTTGCGCGTCAGCCGGTACTCCTCAATCCCACCGGAGGCTTTGACAAACTCGAAGGCATGGTGCTCGACGGGGGTAGATTCGGCGACTTGCATAGGACAGGATCAAAGGAGGAGAGAAACAACATACCACCCCCCGTCTTCGGTTCCTCTGCTATTCGACAGATGAGGGTATTTTCCGCCGCCATTAGACTCGCCCCTTCTATGACAGACCTGACGCCACCACACACTTGGACGACTCGCCCCTCGGCGCACGACCTCGCGGATATTCTGCGCCGCGCCCTACACGATGGTGCGCTCGACAGCCTCTCTGCTACCGTCTTCCATGACCTCGGCCTGATGCGGGCGAAGGTGCAGACGCTCCAGCACCTCTTCCCGGAGGGCACCCTCCACGCCGTGGCGATCAAGGCCAACCCGCTGATCGAAGTCTTGCGCGAGCTCGTGGCGCTCGGCGCGGGCCTCGAAGCGGCGTCGATGGAAGAGGTCCACTGCGCGCTCGCCGCCGGATGCCCGCCCGAGCGGATCGTCTACAACTCCCCCGCCAAGCGTACCGACGACCTTGCCGACGCGCTCCGCCTCGGCCTCCACATCAACGCCGACACCCTCGACGAACTCGCTCGGATCGACGCGCTGCTTGGCTCGATGGAGACGACGAGCACCATCGCGCTCCGCGTCAACCCGCTCGTTGGCAGCGGCACCATTGCCATCACGAGCGTCGCCAACCGGGCCTCGAAGTTCGGCGTATCGCTGGAGGTGGAAGACGACATCATGGACGCCTACCGCCGCTACCCGTGGCTGACCGGCTTGCACCTCCACGTCGGCAGCCAAGGGTGCCGGGTCGAGATGCTGGTCGAGGCGGCACGCATCATCCTGGACCTCAGAAAGCGTGTCCACAAAACCGTCGGTCGGAATCAGATCACGACGCTCAATATGGGCGGCGGCCTGCCGTGGGCCTACCGGGACGAGGCGACTCCGCCCTCGCCTGGGCACTACGTCGAACTGCTGAGGCGCGAGAACCCCGAACTATTCGCGGACGACCTCACACTCATCACCGAGTTCGGGCGCTCGGTGCAGGCCGGGTGCGGCTGGGCCGCGAGCCGCGTCGAGTACGTCAAAGAGGACCGCGACCCGCGCATGGCCGTCATCCACCTCGGGGCCGACTTCATGCTCCGCACCGCCTACCATCCCGATGACTGGCCGCACCGCCTCTCGGTGCTGACGCCGGAGGGCAAAGTAAAAACCGGCGACCTCGTGCCGCAGACTATCGTTGGACCACTCTGTTTCTCCGGCGACATCATCGCCCGGTCGCGCCCGCTCCCCCGCATCGAGCCAAGCGACTGGCTGCTCCTGCACGATGTCGGGGCCTACACGCTCGGCATGTGGTCCCGCCATTGCAGCCGAGGGCTACCGCTGGTGTTAGGCTACAACGAGGCCGTCTCCGAAACCGGCTTCCGAACGCTTCGGCGACGGGAGACCCCGGAGGATGTCGCCGCCTTTTGGAGCGCCTGACCACCGAGTCACACCGACCGTGCTAGCCCGCCGTCCACTTTGATGTTCTGCCCCGTGATGTAGCTCGCTTCATTGGAGAGCAGAAACGCCACAGCGTCCGCAATCTCCTCCACCCTGCCCGCCCGGCGCATGGGAATCCGGGCGCGGGTAGTCTCCGTGACCGGATACGTTTCCACAAAGCCGGGAAGCACGCAGTTCATGCGGATGCCGTCGGCGGCGTAGCGATCTGCGAACAGCTTAGTGACACTGCCCAGCCCCGCCCTCAGTGCCGACGACACTGGGAAGTCAAGCGACGGCTCGAAGGCAGCAAAGGTCGAGATATTGACGAAGGCCCCGCCGCCCTGCTCCTGCATCGTCGGGACGACGAGCCGGGCTAGTCGGACTACGTTCAGGAGAACGAGGTCTAGCCCATCGTGCCAATCGGCATCCGACAGATCGAGAAGATCACCCTTCGCCGGGTGGCCGGTATTGTTAACGACAGCATCGATCTGCCCGTAGGCATCGAGCGCAGACTGGACAAAACGTTTGAGATCGTTCGGGGCAGCGATGGAACCACGCACGGCTAGCGCGCCAAGATCATCCGCGAGCGCCTCTACTTCCTCACCCCGACTGAAGAGCGTGAGCCGATAGCCATTGGAAGCGAGACGTCGAGCAATGGCCTCACCCATGCCCCGACTTGCTGCCGTGACGAGTGCCACACGATTGGTGTTGTCCGGTTCAGTCATTGGATTCTCAGTTAGTGCGCGTCGAGCCAGTTGGAACCGAAGCCAACATCAACGACGATGGGCACATCGAGCGGCAGCGCGTTCGCCATCTCGGTGCGAACGAGATCGGTCACCATGTCGCGCTCACCCTCGGCAACCTCGAAGACGAGTTCGTCGTGGACTTGCAGGATCATCTTCGAGCGGAGTCCCTCGGCGGCGAGGCGGTCGTGGATGCGGACCATCGCGATCTTGATCATGTCGGCCTGCGTGCCCTGGATGGGCATATTCACCGCGACGCGCTCGGCGAAGGCGCGCTCGTTGAAGTTGCGGGCATGGATCTGCGGGATGTAGCGGCGGCGTCCTGTCAGCGTCTCGGCGTAGCCCTTCTCCCTTGCCCGCTCGATGAGATCGTCGAGGAAGCGGATCACCTCGGGATACGCACTGCGATACTGCTGGATGAGCTGCTCGGCATCGGAGACGCCAACGCGCATCCTCTGGGCGAGGCCGAAGGCGGAGATGCCGTAGGGGATGCCGTAGTTGACCTGCTTGACCTGGCTCCGCATCGTCCGCGTCACGTCATTGAGCGGTCGGTCGAAGACGCGGGCGGCGGTGGCGGTGTGGATGTCGAGGCCCTGCGCGAACGCCTCGCGGAGACCGGGGTCGCCGCTGAGGTCGGCGAGGATGCGAAGCTCAATCTGCGCGTAGTCCGCTGCCATCAGCACGAAGCCCTCTTCGGCGACGAACGCCCGCCGGATCTCGCGCCCGGTCTCGGTGCGGATCGGGATGTTCTGGAGGTTCGGGTTGCTCGATGACAACCGACCCGTCGAAGTGACAGTCTGGTTGAAATCGGTGTGGACGCGACCCGTCTCCGGGTGGATCAGCTCGCCGAGCTTGTCGACGTAGGTGGACTTGAGCTTGGCAAGACTACGCCAGTCGAGCACGAGGCCCGGCAGTGGGTGCTGGGTCGATAGCTCATGGAGCACGTTCTCCGCCGTACTCGGCGCACCCGACTTGGTCTTCTTCCCGACCGGCAGCCCCAGCCTGTCGAACAGAATCTCACCGAGTTGTTTCGGCGAGCCGATGTTGAATTCCTCGCCCGCAATCTTGTAGACCTCGCCTTCGAGCCGCTCGATCTCGCTGCCCAACTCCTCCGAGATTTTCGCCAGCACCTCAGTGTCGATTTTGACGCCTGCCATCTCCAAGTCGGCGAGCACCGGGATGAGGGGAAACTCGATCTCCTCGGCGATCTGGAGCAGGCCATCTTCTTCGAGCTTCTCGCGGAGCGGGGCGACGAGTCGGAGCGCGATGTCAGCGTCTTCGCAGGCGTAGGGTCCGGCGTCCTCCACCGGCACATCGCGCATCGAAATCTGGTTGCGGCCCGTCCCGATGAGGTCGGTGATCGGTTTCGGGCGGTAGTTGATCGTGGCCGACGACACCGCGTCGAGGTTGTGCGGCTCCTCGGGGGCGATCAGGTAGTGCGCCACCATCGTGTCGAAGATCGGCCCCGCGACGCGGACGCCGTGACGAGCGAGGACGACGAGGTCGTACTTCAGGTTATGCCCGACCTTGAGGCTGTCGGCGTCTTCGATGGCCGGACGGAGCGCATCGAGGACGGCCTGCTCGCTCGTCCGGTCCGGCATCGGGGTCGGGACGTAGCGCGCCGTCTTCTCCTCCCACGCGAAGCTCGCGCCGACGAGCGAGGCCATCATCTGGTCCGTCGAGGTGGTCTCGGTGTCGAGCGCGAGCACCTCGTGCCCCTGAATCTCGGCGGCGACTTTTTCGAGGTCGTTCGCGTTGAGCGCCGTGTGGTAATCGACCACCGCCTCATCGAGCCGGGTGACAGGTTCATAGGGGCCGAAGTCGAACGCGAGCGCTGGGTCGTCGCCGAAGAGATCGGGCGTACCACCACCATCGCCGGAGACATAGTCGCGGACGCGGTTGCGGAGCCGAGTGCCGAACTCGAGGTCGTCGAACACGGCGTTGAGCGCGGCGAGATCAGGCGTGGTGCGGCGCAGCGTGTGCCAGTCGAGATCGAGCGGCACGCGGGTGTCGATGGTGACGAGCTTCTTCGAGAGATGAGCGAGATCGGCGTTCTCCACGAGGCTCTCGCCGCGCTTGCCGCCCACATCGTCAGCGTGCGCGATGATCTCCTCCACACTACCATACTTCTTGACGAGCGTGAGCGCCGTTTTCTTCCCGATCATCGGAACGCCTGGAACGTTGTCCGACGTATCGCCTTCGAGCGCGAGCAGGTCGATGAACTGCACCGGGTCAAGGCCGTCGTAGGTCTCACGAAACGTCTCGTCGGTTTCCATGTCGAAGCTCTCGCCTTTGTAAGCCGGGCGGAGCATGAAGACGCGGTCCGAGAGGAGCTGCCGGAAGTCTTTGTCGGCGGAGACGATCACCACGTCCACGCCCTCCCCTTCGGCGCGCTCGGCGAGGGTGCCGATCACATCGTCGGCCTCGACGCCGGAGACTTCGAGCACCGGGATATCGAACGCCTCGACGATCCGCTTGATGAACGGGAGCGAGTAGCGGATGCCGTCGGGCATCGGCGGACGGTGGGCCTTGTATTCCTCGTAGAGCTTGTCGCGGAAGTTGGGCTTGCCGTCCATCGGGTCGAAGACGACGGCGATGTGCTCGGGCTGCTCGTCTTCGAGGAGCTTGACGAGGCTGGTCGTGAAGCCGTAGGCAGCGGAGGTGACGTTGCCCTCGGCGTCCATCAGCGGTCGGTTGATGAAGGCGAAGTGGGCGCGGTAGGCGAGCGCGAGGGCGTCGGCGAGGTAGAGACGTTCGTTGCCGGAATCGGACATCGGGCGGTGGTTCGGTAGCGAAAAGCGAGGGGGCTGAAAACTACGCTTGATCGGTGACAGCGCGGCGACACAGCCGCCCACCGGATTCACGACGTGTTACTCCGTACCTCCGAGCGGCGACTCGTAGGTTAGGCTCTTTCTATTCATCCACGGCTCCCGTCTGAATGCTCCGTCTCCGCCACCGCACAACTCGAGGTCTCCTCCATCACCGACCCGATCCGCCCGGACCGTGCGCCGCTCGCCCTCACCGAAGAGGTCCCCGCAATTTTCTGGCTCGGGATGGACAGCCCGGCTTCGGTGTTCGCCAACCCGGCTCGGGCGGCGCGAGCCAAGCACCGCTTCATCTATGGCACCCTTCGCCCAAACGTCTCGCCCGAACAGCCAGTCTCGTTCGCGGCTCTGTTCGGTTCTCGTGAGCGTCGGTGGCTCTTCACCGTCGAGAATGGCGTTCGGCGGCAGGAGTCCACGAGTATCCAGACCCGGCTCCTAACCAATCCGTCCGCCCCCGATATGGTGCTCGATGAGCAACGCTCCGAACGTGAACTCGTCGCTACACAGACGCGGGCGCGAGCAACGTTGATTAGCCGCACGGATTTCGGCGGCGTCGCGTTCGGGTTGTTCGGAGGCTATCGCAATGCCACCCGGTTCGACCTTTCTGAATTCGTCTCGATGCAAACAGGCTCGGGCGAAACATCCACGACCACTCGGCTGATCGAGACAAGTCAGGACGAAGTCGCGGTCGGGGCCGAGGTAGCGCTTGCCGGACGTACATGGGACCTCGCCGCATCGGTCTCCTACCAGGGCCGCATCGCGGACGCCGAGCGAGACTTCACCGACTCCTTCGGCGATATCGAAAACATCAACTCGGTCGACTTGGAAGGCAGTCCGGCAGCAGTGGATGTCGAAGTGCTCGGAACAGTCCGCATGGGGCGCAGGCGGGCCGACTACCTCTTTGGCTCTGTCGATGCAACCTTCGGTGGCGGCAGCATCGAGAGCCGGTTGGACTTGCAGCAGGATATGCTCGACCTGACGTCAGAAACGGAGGCCGATCTCTCTGGACAGGCCACCCGCGTCTCGCTGGGCTACGTCTACGCGCATGAGCACCGAGGCCTCACCGTGCTGGCCGCGCTCAACCCCAGCGGTAGCTTCGCCCGTACCGAATCGCTGCGCGAGGGTTTGTCCACTCCGACCCCTTCCGTCGCTCGTGAGGAAACAGACGTTACGACGCTGGCCCTGACGCTCCCGCTCTACGTCAGGTTCAGTGTCACCAAGCGACTCGATGCCTTCGGCGGTGGAGCCTATACCTACGGCTACGAGCATACAGAGAGCACACTGCGTTCGATCCCGACCACGACCTTACCGGAGGCTCCGGTCGTTGAACAGGAGACGGAGAGAACGAGCGATGCGCTCTCATCGAGCAGCACGCTCTATGCTGGAGCCGTGATGACTTTCCGCTCGGGCCTCACGGCACAGGCCGCGTTCCGAGGCGACCTCGCGGCTCTCAACCGCTGGACCGTTTCGCTTGGCTACCGGTTCTGAGCGATGGGGGTAATTTCCCCGGTCTCTTGAACTCACTTGCCGCTCGCATGCACCAGCCACGGTCCGTCCTCGTCACCGGCGGGGCCGGGTTCATCGGGTCGAACTTCCTGCTCGCCCTCGTCCCACGCTACCCCAAGGTACAGTTCGTCAACCTCGACCTGCTGACCTACGCCGGGAATCTGCTCAACTTGCAATCCATCGAGGACGCGCCGAACTACACGTTCGTCCACGGCGACATAGCCGACGCCGACCTCGTCCGCCAGTTGTTCGACGAGCACCGCTTCGACACGGTCGTCCACTTCGCCGCCGAGAGCCATGTAGACCGCTCGATCCTCGACCCGCTCGCATTCGTCCGCACCAACGTCGTCGGGACGGCGACGCTCTTGGAAGCGGCGCGGCAAGCATGGGGTGACCGCGACGATGTGCGCTTCCACCACGTCTCGACCGACGAGGTCTTTGGCTCACTCGGCGACACCGGGGCCTTCGACGAGGCCACGCCCTATGACCCGCGCAGCCCTTACTCCGCCTCGAAAGCCGGGAGCGACCATCTCGCGAGAGCCTACCACCACACCTACGGCTTGCCGGTCACGATCTCGAACTGCTCGAACAACTACGGCCCATTCCAATTCCCCGAAAAGCTCGTCCCGCTCGTGATCCGCAACGCCGCGGCGGGCGAGCCGCTCCCCGTCTACGGTCGGGGCAAAAACACCCGCGACTGGCTCCACGTCGCCGACCACGTCGACGCACTCGACCTTATCCTCCGTGAGGGGCAGACCGGCGAGACCTACGCTATCGGGGGGCGGGCCGAGCGGCGCAACATCGAGGTCGTGGAGACGCTGGCCGACCTCGTGGACGAGCACCTCGGACGGGCACCGGGGACGGCCCGCGATCTCATCACCTTCGTCACCGACCGCCCCGGCCATGACTGGCGCTACGCGATGGACCCGGCGAAGATCGAGCGAACCCTGAACTGGCGTCCTGCCCACTCGTTCGAGGCGGGACTGCGCGAGACGGTCGGCTGGTATCTCGACAATGCCGAGTGGCTAGACGCCGTCGCCGACGCCTCCTACCGCGATTACTACGCCACGCAATACGACGCCCGATGAAGCTTCTCCTGTTCGATATCGACGGCACCCTCCTGACCACCAACGGCGCGGGCCGAGGCGTCGTCGAGTCCGCCCTCTCCGATCTCGTCGGACAGCCTATCTCCACCGAGGGCATTTCGTTCTCAGGCAAGACCGATCCGCAGATTCTGCGCGAGGTGCTGACGTACAACGGTGCGGACGATACGTGGACCAACGGCCGCTTCGCCGAGGCCGTCGAGGCATTCCGCCAGACGATGCACCGCGTCTTCGATCCCGCAGGCACCGATGAACTGGATGGAGCCACCACTCTCATTGAGCGCTTGCACCCTGACGACCGCGTACAGCTTGCTCTCCTGACCGGCAACCTCAATGAGATGGCCTACCTCAAAGTCGGAGCCATCGGACTGAACGAGACCCACTTCCCGTTCGGCGCGTTCGGAAGTGACCACGAAGACCGCAACGCACTCCCGGCCATCGCTGCCGAACGGGCTACTGCACACGCCGGACGGTCGTTTGAGGCCCATGACATCATCGTGATCGGTGACACGCCACGCGACATCGAGTGCGCCCGCGTACATGGTGCCCGCGTCGTCGCCGTCGCCACCGGGAAGTTCGACCGGGCAACCCTCGCCGAGCATGAACCAGATGTTCTGCTCAACAGCCTCGCCGACACCGACGCGGTCCTCGATCTGCTCGTCAGCTAAACCGGTTCAGCGTCCGCTCAACGCCTGCGGCATAGCCCTCGCCGAAGTGGTTGAGGTGATTGATGAGGTGGTACAGGTTGTAGACCTCGCGCCGCTCGGCGTAGCCCGGCTCCAGCGGCCAGAACGCTCGGTACGCATCGTAGAACCGTTGATCGAACCCGCCGAATAGCTCCATCATGGCGAGGTCCGTCTCGCGGTGGCCGAAGTAGGTCGCGGGGTCGATCAGCGCGGCGCGACCGTCCGAGGCCGCGAGCACGTTGCCGCTCCATAAATCGCCGTGGAGGACGGAGGCAGGCGGCGATGCGGGCAGTAGTTCATCGAGCCTGTCGAGAAGACCATTGGCGAGGGTGTTCCACGCAGCGTTCCACCGGCCTTGGTCTCGGGCGAGGGCAACCTGCGGCTCCAAACGCCGCGAGCGGAAGAAGTCGGGCCAGCGTTCCGCTCTCCCGTTTCGCTGCGGAAGCCGACCGATGAAGTTGTCCCGCTCGAACCCGTACTGACCGTCTTCCGCCGTATGCCGGTGTATCGCGGCTAGCCCCTCGCCGAAGCGATGCCCGAACATGTCGCTCCTCGCCCCTTGCTCGACCCACTCCATCAGCAGAAAGCCCGGTCGCAGGCCGCTTGCGTTTTGCACGGCGATCACCTCAGGAATCCACAGCGGTGAGCCCGCGTCCCGCAACACTTTCAGTCCGGCGGCCTCCGCCTCGAAGGAGAGCCCTGCATCGCCGTCACTCCACTTCAAGAAGAACCGCCCCCGATCCGTCTCGATGCGCGTCGCGTGGGCGATGCAGCCACCCTCGATCGATTCCGTCTGCCGCACTGCACCGACATGAACACGCAACGCATCGGCGACAGGTTCAGGTAGCATTACGCTGCCTGCCCGTCGAGATCGTAGATCTCTTTGAAGCGGTCGAGGATGGCGCGACTCGTGCGCTCGACGATGTCGTAGACGTGCTCGAAACCGGCCTGCCCGCCCGTGTAGGGGTCCGGCACTTGGTAGGTCTCCGGCTCGGGGTCAAACTCGCGGAAGAGACGCACGCGAGTGCTGTGATCGCCCGACGGGTCGAGCGCGAGCGTATCGTGCAGATTTGACTTGTCCATCACGAAGATGTGGTCGAAGCGCTGCAAGTCAAGCCGCTCCAGTTGACGTCCGCGCAGGTCTTCGAGGCTGACCCCCCGGCGGCGGGCCGTCGAGCGCATCCTCGCGTCCGGCGGATCGCCAACATGCCACGGCCCGGTGCCTGCCGAGTCGATCTCGAAGCGGTCAGCCAACCCCTGCTCGTTGACGAGGTGCTGGAAATAGCCTTCGGCGAGCGGGCTGCGGCAAATATTCCCGAGGCAGACGAACAGGACACGGATGGGATCGGAAGACGAGCGGGCCATAGGCGAGCAACATGGTGAAAGTAAGAGGTCGCATTCTATGCCGTGAGGCAGGACCAGGATGCGCAGAATCTGTGGAAAGTATCCACAGACCCCTTCTATCTTTCAGTTTATATTGAAACCTCCTCCCGGCCCTCGCGTCAACGCACGGTAGGCGTTTCCCATGTTGCCTGCCAGTATATTTCGCCGGGCGACGACTGCTCATGATTTGCCCTGACCTCTCCCACCTTCCATTTTGCCGATGCCTTCCGCCGATGTGATGTTCACGCCCGGCACGCTCCTCGCCCGGATCGACAGCCCGGCGGACCTGCGAGCGCTCTCCGAAGACCAACTCCAGCAGGTCTGCGACGAACTCCGCGACTACATCATCGACGTTGTGGCCGTCCACGGCGGGCACTTCGGGGCCTCCCTCGGCGTCGTCGAGATGACAGTCGCGGCGCACTACGTGTTCGATACGCCGCACGATCAACTCGTGTGGGACGTGGGGCACCAGGCCTACGGGCACAAGATCATCACAGGTCGCCGCGACAACTTCCCGACGCAGCGGAAGTATGGCGGCCTCTCTGGCTTCCCGAAGCGCTCCGAGAGCGAGTACGACACCTTCGGCGTAGCGCACGCCAGCACGTCGATCTCCGCCGCGCTCGGCATGGCGAAGGCGCGCGACATCAAAGGCACCAATGAGAAGGTCGTCGCCATCATCGGCGACGGGGCGATGACGGGCGGCCTCGCGTTCGAGGGGCTCAACAACGCAGGCACTGCCGGGACCGACCTGCTCGTGATCCTCAACGACAACCGGATGAGCATCGACCCCAACGTGGGTGCGCTCAACGAATACCTCGCCTCGGTCGCCTCGGGCAAAATCTGGAACGAACTGCGGGACGATGTCTGGACGATCCTAGAGAAATTGCGCGGCGTCGGCGGCGGAACGCTCCAGAAGATCGCCGCCCGCGTCGAGAACGGTCTCAAGGCCACGCTCACGCCGGGCATGCTGTTCGAGGCACTCGGCTTCCGCTACTTCGGCCCCATCGACGGGCACGATGTCAACGCGCTCGTGGACCGGCTGCAGAACCTGAAAGACCTCAAAGGCCCGATCTTGCTGCACACGCTCACGACGAAGGGCAAGGGCTTCGCCCCCGCCGAGGCGGACCAGGTCAAGTGGCACGCTTCCGGCTCGCCTTTCGACAAGGTCACGGGCAAGAGCCTCGCCGTCGCCACGTCCAACGGCACGAAACCGCCGAAGTGGCAGGATGTGTTCGGCCACACGATGATCGACCTCGCCAAACAAGACGAGCGCATCGTCGGGATCACGGCGGCGATGCCGAGCGGGACGAGCCTGAAGTACATGATCGCCGAGATGCCGGACCGGGCCTTCGATGTGGGCATCGCCGAGATGCACGGCGTCGTCTTCGCCGCCGGTCTCGCCACGCAAGGGCTGAAACCATTCGTGGCGATCTACTCGACCTTCCTCCAGCGCGCCTACGACGGCATCATCCACGACGTAGCGCTTCAGGACCTTCCGGTCGTCTTCTGCATGGACCGCGCAGGCGTCGCCGGAGCCGACGGCCCGACGCATCACGGCGCACTCGATGTGGCCTATCTGCGCTGCGTCCCACATATCGTCTGTGCCGCCCCGCTCGACGAGCAGGACCTCCGCGACCTGATGTTCACGGCGGCTGGGTACGACGATGGCCCGTTTGCCATTCGCTATCCACGCGGTGCGGCTACGGGTATGCCCCTACGCGAAGGCTTCGAGCCTATCGAGATCGGCCAAGGCCAAAAGATCGCAGATGGAACAGACATCGCCTTCCTGACCTACGGCGCCATCGGGCAATACGTCTACGAAGCGCGCGAACGGCTCCGCGCTCACGGCATCGACGCGGCCCACTACGACCTCCGCTTCTGCAAGCCGCTCGACCACGAGCTTCTGACCGAGGTGTTCGCCACGTTCGACAAGGTGATTACCGTCGAGGACGGCGTGGTGGTGGGTGGCGCTGGCTCTGCGGTCCTCGAATGGCTGGCGGACCACTCCGACGCCCAGCCCGACGTGCTTCGTCTCGGCCTCCCCGACCATTTCGTCGAGCACGGCTCACAGCGCGAACTCCATGACGAGGTAGGCATCGGGCCCGATGGCCTTGTGGACCATGCGCTCGCCTTTATGGGAGAAGAGCAGCACATCGAAGCTGCCTGAGTGCCACGCACGGCGTGTCCCGTTCGATAGGCCCACTCCGTCTCTCTCTCTAGAACGGTGGGAACAGCCTGTTCCCCCTCGTCCATGCTGTCCACGTGGTCTCACCGCGATGCGGTCAGGACTGCGCGCATAGTAGTGACATTTGCAACCGTTCATACCCCCCGGCGTTGCAGAACCTCGGCAGAGGAGCTATATCTGCCACAGATCAAGACGACGGTCTCTCTGGAGACCCATCGGTCCTAACCCTTATGAACGAGCGGCTCCTCGATCCTGCCTCGCGCCCTCCGGCCACGGCTCCGCCGCGGACGGCACCGCCCTCGTTCGCTCCGTCTACGCCCCCACCACCGCCTCCGAGGGCGGGCATTCATCCGCTCGCGTTTATCGGCACCTTGGTCGGTGCCCTACTCATCGGCCTAGGGCTTCTCTTCATCCCTGAAAAGGAGAGCACTGACCTGACGGATGCCGAGGTGCAGGCGCTGGTACACGCCGCCTCTCCAGGCCAACCCTCCTCCGCTACGCGGTGGGAGACCCCGACCCGTCCCTCAACGCTGCACCTGACCACGGAGCCTGTCGGGGCTACGGTTCTTCTCGACGGCACGCGCATCGGCGTTACACCAATCGAACTCGGCAACCTCCGGCCTGATTTCTACCGGGTCACGCTTCAACTGCCCGACCACGCCCCGCTCGACACCGCTATCTACCTCGCCAGCAGTTCTGTGTTTGCCCTCAACGTGGCAATGGAGTCGCTCTTCCCAGCTGATGAATCCGACGAACCGCTGGAACTACCTGACGAGACCTTCCGCGAGAACGTAGCTGCCTCCACCGATGCGATGCCTGTCGAGCCGGTACCTGCCACGCGGCGAGAGACCCCGTCCAGCACTCCCAGTGCTCGTGTCACCCAACCGGGTACCCCGTCCGGCGGTGGGTCCACTGCACCGCGTCCCGCACCGGAACCACCTCCGTCCTTCCAGAGCGCAAGTCCAGAAGTCCTTCAGCGCGTGAGCCACACCGGCTCGCTTTCCGTATCGTCCAGCCCGGCTGGAGCAGAGGTGCTCGTAGATGGGGTGCCCCACGGGCAAGCCCCGCTCTCGCTCAGTGGACTTCGCCCCGGCTTCTACGTGGTGACACTGACGCTGCCAGGCCGGACCCCGGTGTCCTACCGAGCGGAAGTGACAGCCCAAGCTGTCTCTGTGGTCAAAGGAGCCTTCCCGACGAATTAAGCAGCGGTAGCTTCTGGTGCATCGCACGAAATGCGTCTGCCGTGCGTTGTAGGCTTGGTCCGGTTTGTGGCCGGGAGGCCACTCTCGGGAATAGGGAAGCGTCTGTGGAGGTGTTGATAGTACCTTGCGCTTTCTGCCGGATTGTCTTACTCTCCCTCTAGGGGGAAACGACTCATTCCGTTTATTCGTTCTGTAGTTTCTGCCTATCTGATGGCAAGCTTGCTTGCGATAAACGGATAGTAGCCAATCGCAGATTCAGGCATTCCAGCGTAAGAGACTGATTTCCGCACTACGTGATGACCCCTCCCGAGCAATCGGTTGGCAAGAAGCGACGTGTTCCCGCGGGTTCCTTTGAACCTATGGACGGACCGAACTACGCGCTGCCGGGAGTCTCTCAGGCTCCGCCTCCCCCGCTCGCTCCGCGTATCCCACCGGCCCTGCTATTCGGCTTACTCCTCGCCATTCTGCTCGGCGCAGGCGGGTTTCTGTTCTTCTCCTCGCAGGCAGACACGGAGGAACTCACAGCGGAGACGATCGGCGCGCTGATCCACCAGCAAGAGCAGACCATTCGCGCCAACGCCGAGGCTATCAGCGAAAGCAGAATCGGATCGGCAATACTGGACATCGACTCCTATCCCTCTGGTGCCACCGTCACGATTGACGGTCAGGTGGCAGGCGAGACACCGGTTTACAGAGACCGCCTCCCTTCGCAGTGGTACGTGCTCTCCATTCGGAAAGACGGTCACGCACCGATCGACTCGCTGGTCTACCTTGAGTCCGGCCAGCGAGCAAGACTCTCAGTGACCCTGATACCGTCTGCCCCCATCGAAACAGACGGTGAGTCTGAGGTCGAGTTTGCTACGCAGGTAGCCGGACAGCCGGAGCAATCCGCACGCACGCCGCGTCCTGTGCAAACACCTCCTCAGGCTACAAACCCAGCGGCTACGCCAGAGCCTACACCCGCACAGGCTGGCTCCATCCGAGTCACGTCCGATCCGCCCGGCGTCGCTGTCACCCTCGACGGACAAAGCGTCGGCACGACGCCGCTAAACCTAAACCGTGTGGATGCAGGCGCTCACATCGTGGAGCTTACGCTGCCAGACCACGAGACGCAGACGTTCCAGGTAAACGTCGAGGCGGGGCAACAAAACACCGTGCAGGCAGCGATGACGCCTATTGTGGCAGCGCCGCAAACGGGATCGTTGAGTGTCATCGTTCACCCGTGGGGATCAATCTACATTGATGGAACCCTGCACGCACGCGACACTGACCTCCGCTACGAAGTAACGCTGCCGGTCGGGGAGCATCGGATCCGGGTCGAGCACCCGGCGCTAGGCGTTTGGGAACGTACCGTCGAGGTGAGGCCCGACCAGCCGACCTCGCTGACGGCAGACCTAAGCCCCCGCTAGTGCCCCAACGCCTTCTGGTTCACGCATGCCCTCACGCTGCCTCAGCACGGCATTCACTACCACTACATTCACCGGATTGATAGTCGAATGGTCTTCAAGCACACGGCGTTTGTGGGCGGCCTGTGCCTCGCCCTCCTCGGGACCTCACCCGTGATCGCACAGGATGACGCTCCCTGTACCGCCTCGCTGGCCGCGGCTCAGGCGTACTATGTCGATCAAGACTTCGATGTATCCGAGACCTTGTTGCGCGAGTGCGTCACCCGCCCTGATGTGGACGAGGAGACATCCATCCAGGTCCACCGCCTCCTCACACTCGTCTACCTTCGGCAAGACAACCGCCCCGAGGCCGAGCAAGTCATCACCCGGCTCTTGGAGGACGTCTCGTTCGACTATATCCCCGACCCCATCCTCGATCCGCCCGCTTATGTGGCGCTCGTTGAGTCCATCAAGGAGCCGCTTCGCATCGAGCGCGAACAAGCCCTCGCTGCACAAGAGACGCTTCCTCTTGTCGACGAGGTATCCGTTGAGGAGGAAGTATCAACGTTTCAGTCGCAAGCAGCGTTTCGGACAGCCCGAACGCTGTATGTGTACGCCACACTCGGAGCCGGAAGCTATGGGGGCGAACGCGGGGTCGATGGTGCATGGTGGCTCAGTGAGTTCACCAACAACAGCGGCGTGTCCCTGAGCCTTGGGGCCAGCTTCAGCGTCAACCGGATGCTGGACGCCAGCCTAGACTACCGACTGCACCACATTCCCCGCCTGCTCACCCTGCGGTCCGCCGACCGGGAGGGCGAAGTCGGTGCGCAGATCGACCCTGATGCGTCCAGCAAGTCGGTGCATCTCTTCTCTCTCGCGGGTCGCGCGTTCTATCCGATTCAAAGCCGCCTCTCGTCGTATGTCGAGTTGGGAGCCACTGGTTCAGTCAGCCGAATCAACAATAACACACGGGTGGGCTTCGGTCCCCGAGCGGGCCTTGGCTTCGATATCGAAGTAACGCCAACGCTTGCTGGCTTCATGGGCTTCAGCGCCACGCTTCTATTCCCCGGCACGGCTGTGGACCACATCAACTCGCAAGGTGGGCAACCTGTGCAAAACAGCAACGACCTGCTTACGTATGCCGAGCTAGGCGTGCGGTATCGCGTCAAGACATGGTAGCCGGATAGCAGGCCCAGCCCTCGAAACTTCCCCGCAGCACCGGGATTTATGACGCGCCTCCCGACCTCCCCGCTGCCGATGCTGTTTCCCGACCTCCCTACCGACGCCCGTGTCTGGGTGTTCACCGCCGACCGGACACTCGATCCCGCTGCCCAAGACCAGCTTCTCGGCACAATGCAACGCTTCGTCGAAAGCTGGGCGTCCCACGGACGGGCCGTGCCGGGCGACGCCACGTTGCTGCACGACCACTTCCTCGTCGTTGCGGCCCATTTGCAAGGTGGGGTGTCGGGCTGTGGCATCGATAGCATGACGCACGCCGTAGAAGAGGCCGGCCAAAGTCTCGGCGTGGCATGGCTCGATGGGCTGCATGTGGTCTACCGCGATGACAAGGATGTGGTGCAGGCCTTGCCTCGGGCAGCGTTCCGGCAGCAGGTGCGCGAGGGTATCGTGACTGCTGAGACGCGCGTCTTCATCACGACCCTAGATACGCTGAGAGAGCTCCGCGAGGAAGGCCTTGAACGGCCGGCTCATGCTACGTGGCATGCGCGTGTGTTCCACCTTGCGCACCCCGCCTGACGTGAATAGCCCCGGCTTCATCGAGAAGATCGCTGACAGCCTGAGCCAGATGGACGGGCCGAAGCGTGAGATCTTCGTCGCCAACCTTGCCCTCCTCCTGCTGGTCATCATCGGGACCGTCGGATATGAACTCATCGAAGGCATGAGCGCGCTCGACAGTCTGTACATGACCTTCATCACCCTGACCACCATCGGGTTCGAGGAGGTGCATCCGCTCTCGGATGCGGGCAAGGTCTTCACGATCCTTATCTCTATCTTCGGGATCGGGATCGTAGCGTTCGTAGCGACGCGCACGGTTCAGGTTCTCATCCGCTACCAGAGTCTCCAACAACGGTTTATGCAGCGCAAGATCGACCGCCTCCAAGGGCACTACGTCGTCTGTGGCTATGGCCGCCTAGGCCGCCGCATCATCGCCGACCTCGCCGAGGCCGGGCGCGATGTCGTGGTGATCGAGCACGACCCGGAGCGGATCGAAATCCTCGACACAGAGGGTATCCTCTACGTTGAGGGCGACGCGGAGGACGAGGACACCTTACGCACCGCCGGGATCGAGCAGGCGCAAGGTCTCGTCCTCACGCTCCCTGAGGACAGCGCGAACGTCTTCGTCGCGCTAACCGCCAAAGAACTGCAACCCGACGTGTTCACGCTCGCCCGGACGAACCAGCATCGCAATGCGCAGAAGCTCCTGCGCGCAGGAGTCGACAAAGTCATCTCGCCCTACGAGATCGGAGCTGACCGGATGGCGCAGGTGATCCTTCGCCCCTACGTAGACCAGTTCATGGAGAAAGTGCTCCACGTCGATGCTCTCGACCTACGCATGGAGCAAGTCCGCGTGGAGACGGGGTCGCTCCTCGATGGCCGGTCGCTTGCCGAGAGTGACTTCCGCAACCGCTTCAACGCGGTCGTGATCGCCTTCCTGAACGAAGACACGAACGAGTGGCGTTTTAATCCCAGCGCGACTGCGCCGATGGAAGCAGGAGACATCCTCATCGTCCTCGGCGACCGCGACATGATTAACCGGCTGCGGCAAGAGGGGTGCTCACCCTTCGAGACCGACCCGCGCCGCGCCCATTCGGAACCCTGATACCTCTGGTATCTTTCGCTTCCTCTATTCGCCTGACGTTTTCATGCGCCCCCTCCTAGCCCTACTCACCCTGATGCTGGCGGCTCCCATCGCGCGGGCGCAGGAGACCTCCCACTTTCGCCAGAATGTGATCGCCGAGGTGATCGAGCGCCGCAGCGGTGATCTGGACGATGTGCCGCCAGTCTACTACGACTATCACGTTATCGAGAGCGACTCCCGGTTGGAGGCGCGGCTCAAGCTCTATCGCCGCTACGGCGAGGAGAACAAGGGCCTCCTCCAACTCCTCAACCGCAACGACCTCGAAAACCTACGCCCCGGCGACACCCTCGTCGTCCCGACCGAACTGACGCTCGACTTCCGCGCCTACTCGCCCTATCCGCGCTACTATCCCGGTGCCCGCGACATCGAGAAGCTGCTCGTGCTTGACAAGAGTATTCAGGCGTTCGGGGCCTATGAGTGGGGTAAGCTCACGCGCTGGGGCATCATCAACACCGGCACCGAGAGCGCCCGCACGCCGGGCGGCCGTTTCAACGTCAACTGGAAGGAGGAGTACCGCATCTCCACCCTCAGCCCGGGCTATGGCTCCTCCGCGCCCGATGCAGAGTTGTGGGAGATGTACTGGGTGATGAACATTCACGAGACACGCGGCATCCACCTCCATCAGTATGCCCTCCCGATGGGCGGCCCCGCCTCCCACGGCTGCGTCCGCCTCTCTGATCCCGACGCCCGCTGGCTCTACGCTTGGACTGATACCTGGGAAAAGACCGGCGGCGAGCACATCTCGTCCGTCGGCGCGACGATCCATGAGCAGGGCACGATGGTCCTCGTGATTGGGCACGACATTGTGGGGCAGCCGAATCCGTTCGTCTTCCGCGACGAGTACCCGGTGATCCGGCGCGTCCGCCTCCCGGCCTCGCCCTATGACATCCCCGCCGGGACACCCCAGCAACAGCAATTCGACCGCCTCCGCGGCTAAGTACGCCGAGGCCTTCATCTATGCGCGAAACGCTTACCGCCCCCTTCCGAAAGATCCGCTCGGCGCTATACAAGCGCCGCTTGCAGAGCCTCCCGCCGGTACCGGGTAGCGTTGCCATGCTACACACGGGCCGAGTCGGCTCAACGGTCGTTGCCAAGATGCTTAAGCAGCACCCCCGACTGTTCTGGGATGGCGAGCTATACGAAAAGTACCGCAATGAGAACACCCCTGAGCGACACGTCGTGGACGATTTCCTCGCCGTGCTCCGGTGGCGGATGCGAAACACGCACGGCCGGACCTACTGCTTCGAGACAAAGTCGCACCGCTTGCAGCACCTCAAGCCCATCGGCCTCGACACAAACACGTATATCGGGCGACTCCGGGCGATGGGGTTCTCGCGCTTCATCGTGCTGCGCCGCAAGAACTACCTGCGGCAGGCGGTCTCGGCAGGCGTCGGGCGGGCAGACAAGCGACGGCACATCCAGAAAGGCGAAAAGGCCAAGGTGGTCCAAATTGAGCTCGACCTAGAGCACACGATCCTGTCGAGCGGCACCATTCCCCTGCTCCAGCGATTCGAGGAGTTCGACCAGCTCTACGATGACTTCGACCGACTGCTCGCCGACATGGACGTGCTCCGGCTGACCTATGAGGACGACATCGAACAGAATCCTCTCGTCGCCTATGAAAAGGTGTGCCACTTCCTCGGAATACCCGTCGAGCCAGCATCAGTCTCGCTGAGGAAGACCAATCCGTACCCGCTCTCCGACATCTTGCTCAACTATGAGGAGGTGGCAACGCTGCTCCGAGGTACCGAATACGAATGGATGCTTGAGGAAGAATAACCTGATTCCTTCGCGCCTCATCCTCCAAGCCTCGTAGCCCGTGGAAACCTTCCTGTTTTATTTCGGGCGACCGGGCAGACCTCAGGCAGAGTTTCTGCGCCAAGCGGGTGAACACATCGCCCGCGTCATGCCCGATGCAGGGGTCCCCCTGCAAGTGACGACTACCTTTCTCGAAGGAGCGAACGCTGGTTGGTGCCGAATCGAACCGAGCGGGACGGTGGGACTGCCTGTCTTGGACGAGCACATCGACGCAGACCGCGCTGCCCTCGTGTTCGGCGACCTTGTCGGCGTGCCTGCCGACCGGACTGCACAGCGGATCGCACAAGTTGGTGCCAAGGCAGCGTCTGACCTAGACGGCTCCTTCGGATCTGTGGTCGTGGATCGCCCGACTGGGAAGGTCAGCCTAGTAACGGACTGTATCGGCGGGCGCGCACTTCGCTATGCTGCCACGGAGGAGTTCATTCTGGCCTCGCCGCACGATTTGACGCTGCTCGCCTCTGGCTTCGTCGACCTGTCGCTGGACCTCGTCTCGTTCGCCAGCATGGCCATGGCCGGTTGGTCGCTCAATGGGCGTAGCCTCCTCAAAGACATCGCTACGAGTCGTCCCGATGAGCGAGTGCACTGGCAAAGCGGTGCGCTGGCACGCGAGGATGCGCCGCTGCTCGTTCCTGACCGGCGCATCGACCCCGCAGACCAGAAACGGATACGGGAGCAACTCGATGCCATGGCAGACGTGGCCCGCGATGGGGCACGTGCTTTCGCAGAGCAATGGCCGCTTACGGGGATCCAACTCACCGCTGGGGTCGACAGCCGCGCCGCTCTGGCGGCCATTCTGCCGTCCCTCGACCGGGAGCGCACCTTCGTCCAGACGACGGGCTATCCAGACAGCCCGGACGTCCGAACGGCGCGGCGGCTCGCGAAGCACTACAGACTACGCTTCCAGCTTACTGAGCCTCAGGCTCCATCGCCCGAGGGCTTCATGAAGGTCGCTGACCTGTTCGCTTTCTCGATGAATGGGGACACGAACGCCAAACGGGCACCACAGGTCAACCGCGTCTATGCCGAGCGGGTAAACGCCCTCTCATGGGGCGGCACGGGCGGGATCTATCGCGGCATCTATTACAACTCGGCGGGTGGCCGCCCCCTCGGGTTGGAGGAAGCTATCGAGCATATCTATGCTAAAAACTTCCGTCGGAAGCTAACCTTTGCCGATCCCCAAGTCACGGAGCAGTTGCATCAACGGATAGCAGCGACCGTAGAGCACTACGCGAGCTTCTCACCAAATGGCTACGACATCCTCGACCTATACTCGGTCCACGAGTACTTCTCGATCTGGGATTCGATCAAGGACCGATTCACATGGACACCAACAGCGTTTTGGACACCGTTCAAGGATCGCCGCATGCTGCGCCTGGGGTTCGAGTTCCCTGCTCCCATCAGTACGTACGCGCACATACATAGAACGTTGATCCGCCAATCGCTCCCCTGGGCATACTGGATCCGTATCAACCACGAGAGGCTCTTGCCTCTGCACGACGCCCCCCTACTTGCCCGCGTGGACCGCCGTCTTCGGGCAATAACCGGCAAGGTCAAGTCCCGGATAGCCCCAGCCGCGGATGGACGAGCAGCCAAAGGACACGAGCAGGCCCAGGCTGACATGTTCGCGGGACCGTTGTCTGCCCCTATTCGAGACGAACTCACCCGACCAGACAGCCTCTCGGTCACGCTGCTCGGACGCCAAGCCGTCGAGCTACTCGTGCAGGAGCATACGGAGGGTGCGCGCAACCACGCTCAGGTTATCGGACGCCTCGTCACCGCTGAGCGTTGGCTTCGTCTTGCCCGCGACTTCGCTGCTTCTCCCAAGGGTGTGAGTCCATAGTCAGGCGCTCCAGAAGGCGGCGATGTCTTCCGGGGTTTCGCGTCGCCGGAGCGTCTTGAACCCGGCCTCAACCACACCCTCGCCATAGCCCAACACCAGCGGCATCCCCCGGCTGCAATGCCGGGTCCACATCCCTAGCGTGTATGCCCCTGTGTCATGGATCACAATCCAGTCGCCCGGCTCAATGCGGGGCAGCAGGCGCGACCGTGCGATGATGTCGCCCGAGAAGCACAGCGGACCAACGATAGTCTGCGGCACGAGGTCGCCGTCCTTGACTTCGCCTTCGGAGTTGAGCACCGAGAGCCGGTGCGGCCAGTCGTCCGGGTGGTAGGCCGTTCGCATCAGGAAGTCCGCGCCGAGGTGGATGACGGCCATGTGCGGGTCGCGGTCCTCCTTAACGTATTCTACCTGGCTCGCAGCCCAGCCGCACCCGGCCTGCACCGAGCGCCCAAACTCGGTGATGAGCGTGAGGTCGTTCTCGAACAGTTCGGGGACCTCGCGCTTCAGCAACTCAACGTAGTTTTCCGGCGAAGGCGGGCTAGTTTCGTCCCGGTAGGCCCACGGCAGGCCGCCGCCCATGTTGAGCGTCGTGATCTGTGTGCGTCCGGTGGCCTCGTGGATGCGGACGCGTAAGTCCAGTATGATGCGCGCTGCCTCAACGAGCATCTCGACCTCGCACCCTTGACTGCCGACGTGGAGGTGCAGACCGCTCAACCACGAGTAACGGCGGAACACATCTACGATAGACTGTTCGCTTTCCAGTAGAACTCCAAACTTGGACGTTCGGTTGGCGACGCTCGTGATGGCAATCGCCCCGCTGCCGACGAGGGGGTTGATGCGGAGACAGACCGTGCTCGTCGTATCCATCGAGCCGAGTAGGGTGTCGATGCGGTCGAGTTCGTCGAGGGTATCAGCGTTGATATGGAGGCCGAGGCGGAGTGCATCGGCAAGGTCATCTACTCGCTTCGCAGGAGAGTTGTAGACGATCCGCTCAGGCGGACATCCGGCGGCGAGGGCGCAGTGGACCTCTTCCATCGAGGCGGCTTCGAGGCCCGCGCCGAGCGCGACGATTTCTCCGAGGACCTCGATGAGGGGGTTGGCCTTGATGGCGACGGCATGGAGGGTACCGTCGGGGAAGAGGCGTTGGAGCGTCTGCACCTTCGCCCGCATCATGCCGAGGTCGTGGAAGACCGCAGCGGGGAGATCGTCGAGTGTGCCCTCGTGCAAGGCGCGGCGCAGAACGCTCGCTAAGTCAGGTGTGGCTGGTCTGGTCGTCCACGTGTGGGAAAGAGGCGAGTCAGTCATCATGCGTTGTGTGTAGATCGGTCCATCGCTCAGCCATGACCGTCATTTTCTCTGAAAGAAGGGCAAGGTGCCGATCCAGCCAGCCAAGACGCTCGTCAAGCGTTGCCCCGTACGCATCATCTTCGGCCAGGCTCGTAATCAAACTCGCTCCGAGAGCAATACGCACGATGGCAAGACCGCTATCTCCCAAGCCCACTGGCTGGCCTATCTGAAAGGGTTGGCGTGCTGCTTCATAGTCAGCTGAGGAAGATTTGATGGCAAGGCGCTCCGTGAGGTCGGTATTGAGAAGCTGCACCCACTGCTTCAGAGCGAGCTTGGACAGCGGCCCGACATGGCCCTCTATGCTGACCCTAAAGCTGAAGACTGTCGTCTTTGATTCTAGTACCCGCTCAGCCGTATCGGAGAGAACCGGAGGCCAGACTGGGAGCAAATCCACAACGGGATTCGCCTTCAGTACACGCGGCGCTTCCCGCTCAAAATGGCGGAGGACAGCAAGGCGGGCTTCGGGTGAGCTTAGGTAGTACGCCTGCATCTCTTCAAGCGCCGCGAACCAGCGTAGGAGAAGCCCCCAGTTGGCACGCTTGGGCAGGTGATCTCGAACCGTTGCCCACGCCTCAGGCATCTCGGCGGCCGTGAAGTAGTCACTGAAGCCCTCGGGAAAACGCGTCTCCTGCATTGCGTTGGCGAGACGGTCCGGGACGAGGAGCGCGCCGGAGAACGGCGGGCCGCCGTAGAACTTCGACCCCGTGAGCATGAGGAGGTAACCGCGCTGGAGATAGGCCCGAAGTCCCCGGCGGCTGATGCGCCCCTGTGCCGCGTCGATCAGGCCTACGACGCGGTCCCCGTGGCGCTCAACGAGCCGGTTGACCGTGCCGAGCGTGGGAGCATGAACCCCGGTTTTGCTGTGGGCGACGACATGGACGATCACTCTTTGCCCAGCCTCGATTCCAGCCTCAACCAACTGCTCAACCGCCCGGTCGATCTCAGCCGGTAGCCGCATCGATCCGTCGGTTGTGCGGAGCGATACCGTCTCAACCGTGACCCGCGCCGCGAGGGCTTCATCAACCGCCTGCCCTACCTCGCGCTGGGCACCACTTGGTACTTGATGGTCAAAATGAAGCGCTCCGGCAGCCAGTGTGGTCCCACTGCCCACCTCGTTCGGCCCGACTACAATGTTCAAAATATCACGGCCCATTTCTCGCCCTGCCAGCAGCAAAGCAATCAGCTCCACGTCCGTCCCCGACGGGGTGAGAACCAGTTCGCCTCCTGGAACCTCGGCCAGCCCAAGTAGGCCAGCGAGTGTCTCCCGAATCTCGGCACACAGCGCATCAGCTACCTCGGCGGGTGACTGATCCCTAAGCATTTCTCGTATCCGTATAGCTCCCGCCTGTGCCGCCTCCCATGCCCGCAGCGACATGGTGGACGCAGTACAGCTCCCGAAGGGAATCGTATTGCGGGGAAACGGTGTGCAGCCATACTTGCTCAACCCATTGTCGTCGAGCAGGAGCCGGGTATCTCCTCCGTCGGTCAGCGAATCAGCAAGCGTATGAGCGTCTACTGCAAACTCCATGAAACTATCGAAATGGTGCTAGGTGCATTGATGTCTGCGCCCTGTTCGGGAGCGGGCATATCGTATGAATCAGCGCAAGCGCGCTACTTCTTAATGAAGAGACAACGCCTTCGTGCGGCTGAAGATTACAGGTAGGCACAGGTTGACCAAATATCCTCATGCCTCACCGCAGGCGATAGCGCGACCTTGCCATATGTCCACCACCGTGCTTCGTAGTTTGACGGGGCACACCCACCAAACAGGCACCCGGAGTGCCCCATTCGATGCCCCTGCGCCTTCTCTTCTTCTTTCTGTTTCTCGCGGTAGTCTCTTCCGCTACTGCTCAGCACGGCGATCACCACATCCATTCGCCGTATGTTGACGACACCGAGCGCAGCATCAAGGCGCTATCCGAACAGGAGATGACCGGTCTGCTTGAAGGGCGCGGCCTCGGGCTGGCGATGGCCGCCGAACTCAATGGCTACCCCGGCCCGCTCCACGTCCTCGAACTGGCTGACAGCCTGAACCTCTCCGCCGAGCAACACGTCGAGGCCCAACACCTCTACGACGAGGTACAGACCGCAGCCCGTGCCCTCGGCACCCAGCTCGTCGAGATGGAACGCCACCTTGATACCCTTTTTGCACGCGGCGAGGCGACTTCGGACGCCGTGGCGCGTATCACCTCTCACATCGGCGAAACGAAAGGCCGGCTCCGCGCCGTTCACCTGAAGGCCCACGTCGCCATGCGGGCCGCCCTGACGCCCGAACAAACCGCTGCCTACAACCGACTGCGTGGCTACACGAACTAACCTCTGAGACGATGCGCCTCCCTATCTCCCTACTGACCGTCACACTGCTCGTCCTCTCCGGCTGCCAGTCCCAAGCCCAGACGCCGACTGTGACGGTCTACAAAACGCCGACGTGCGGCTGCTGCGGGTTCTGGGTCGATCACATGGTCGAAGCCGGGTTCGAGGTCGAGACCATTGAGGTCTCCAACACCGCCGACACCCGCGCCCGCCTCGGTGTGCCGGATGAGTTGGCGTCCTGTCACACGGCGGTCGTCGGCGACTACGTCGTGGAGGGCCACGTTCCAGCAGAGGATGTGCGGCGGCTCCTCGCCGAACCACCGCCCGAGGCCATCGGTATCGCCGTGCCGGGCATGCCAATTGGCTCGCCGGGGATGGAGATCGAGGGCCGCCCGGCACAGCGGTATGACGTGCTGATGTTTACGCGCGACGGACGAGCCGCCGTCTTCGCCCAGCACTAGCCGATGAGCCAGATCGCGTAGTTTTCGGCTCCACGTTTCCCGCTGCCCGATGGAGCTGACTCTCGCCTCTGCTCGCCCTCGTTTCTCCCCTGCTGATGCGGAGCGAATTGCCCGCACTCACTTCGGCCTCGCTGCTGCTGCGTCGGCGCTGCCGAGCGACCGTGACCAGAACTGGCTGCTCCGCATAGACGGCGAACCGGCATGGGTCCTCAAGATAGCGAGTGCCACCGAGGACCAAGGCGTGCTCACGATGCAGGTCGAGATGCTGCAATGCCTCGCAGCGAGCGGCGTGCCCTGCCCATCGCTTCGCCTCGACACGTCGGGCGACGCCATCACGACCGTCGAGGGCGATGGACAGCGACATCTTGCCTGGGCGGTATCCTATCTCGAGGGCGTCCCGCTCGCCGAGGTCAACCCGCACACCGCCCCTCTTCTCCATGACCTCGGCGCTACGCTCGGTCGGCTCGCCGTCTGCCTCGATGGGTTTGACCACGCCGCCGCGCACCGTGCATTCGACTGGGAGATGAGCCGCGCACCGGCAGTGATCCGCGAGCGACTCCAGCACATTGTCGATCTCAAACGTCAAGACCTCGTCGAGCGCTTCCTCGACCGGTTCGAGCGTGAGACAGCACCCCATCTCGACACGCTTCGTCGGAGTCTCATTCACGGCGATGCGAATGACTACAACATCCTCGTCTCGCCGCCGATCTCGACGGAGCGCCGGATCGCCGGGCTGATCGACTTCGGCGATGCGACGTGGTCCTACACCGTCGCGGACCCGGCGATTGCGGCGGCCTATGCCCTGCTCGACAAGCCCGATCCGGTCGGAGCGATGGCGGAGGTGGCGGCGGGCTTCCATGCAGAGCACCCGCTCACCGAGGACGAACTCGAAGCGTTCTTCTCGCTCGTCACGCTGCGGCTGTGCCTGAGCGTGGCGATGTCAGCGTATCGGAAGCGCGATGAACCGGACGACGCCTACCTCTCAATCAGCGAAGCCGCTGCGTGGACCGCGCTCGAACGGCTCGACACGATTCACCCTCGCTGGGCGACCTATCGCATCCGCGCCGCATGTGGCCTCGAACCGTGTCCCCAAACACCGGCGCTCATCGACTGGCTGAAAGCGCACCAGAGCGCCTTCGCCCCGTTCGTCGCGCCCGACCCAAGCACGTCGCCCGTTGTGGTGTTCGACTTCAGCGTAGGTAGCGCCGAGTGGGATACAGACAATCTAAGCGTCCCGATGCTCGCGTCCGATACCATCGTGGAGCGCATGGTCGAAGCTGAGGCCGAGGTCGGTGTGGGGCGCTATGACGAGGCGCGGCTGGTCTACACTGGCGAGCAGTTCCACGAGGCGACCGGCCACACGCGCACGATCCATCTCGGCATCGACCTGTTCCAACCGGCGGGCGCGCCCGTCTTCGCTCCGCTCGATGGCACGATCCACAGCGTCGCCGACAACACCCTCCCGCTTGACTACGGACCGACGATTATCCTCGAACACCGGCCAAATGATGGACCGACGTTCTGGACGCTCTACGGTCACCTCAGCCGGGCCTCGCTCGATGGACTCGCCGAGGGCGATGTCGTCCGAGGAGGCCAACCCATTGGAACCCTCGGCGCACCAGAGGAAAACGGCGGCTGGGCACCGCACCTCCATTTGCAAATCATCGCCGACCCTCTCGGCAAGCGCGGCGACTTCCCCGGCGTCGGGACCGCCGACGAGCGCGCCGTGTGGCGTTCGCTCTGTCCCGACCCAAACCTGCTGCTCCGCATCCCGGCAGAGGCGTTTCCTCCGACCGGCCCTACGAAGCGCGACCTACTCGCAGCCCGGCAGCAACAACTGGGACCGTCGCTGAGTGTGTCATATCAGCGTCCGCTCCACATCGTGCGCGGCGTCGGAGCCACGCTCTACGACGAAACCGGACGGCCCTACCTCGACTGTGTCAACAACGTCTGCCATGTCGGGCACACACACCCGCGCGTCGTCGCGGCGGCGAGTCGGCAGATGGCAACGCTCAACACCAACACGCGCTACCTCCACCCCAACATCATCGCCTACGCCGAGCGGCTGACCGCCCTCATGCCGGACTCGCTCTCGGTCTGCTTCTTCGTTAACAGCGGCAGCGAGGCCAACGACCTAGCTCTTCGTCTTGCCCGGACGCACACCGGCGAGCAGGATGTGATCGCGCTCGACGGAGCCTACCACGGCCACACCCAGTCGCTCATCGAGATCAGCCCGTACAAGCACGACGGCCCCGGCGGCAGCGGCCCGCCGGACTACGTCCATCCCGTCCCGATGCCCGACACGTATCGCGGCGGCGTGCAGCCTTACGCTGACTACGTGGCCGAGGCGATCCGGCAGGCCGACGGGCACATCGCGGCGTTCATCGCGGAGTCGATCCTGAGTTGCGGTGGACAGATCGTGCTGCCGGACGGGTTCCTCGCCGAGGCCTACCGGCACACCCGTGATGCCGGAGGCGTGTGCATCGCCGACGAGGTGCAGGTCGGGTTCGGGCGCGTCGGAAGTTATTGGTGGGGCTTCGAGACGCAGGGCGTAGTGCCGGACATCGTGACGCTCGGCAAGCCCATTGGCAACGGCCACCCGCTCGCAGCGGTCGTAACGACACCGGAGATTGCATCTTCGTTTGCCAACGGGATGGAATACTTCAACACCTACGGCGGCAACCCCGTCTCGTGCGCCGTCGGCCTCGCGGTGCTCGATGTGATCGAGAGCGAGGGGCTACGCGAGAATGCGGCGACGGTCGGTGCCCACCTGAAGCGCCGCCTCGAAGCCCTCGTCGAGCAGCACGCGATCATCGGCGATGTACGTGGCCTCGGCCTGTTCCTCGGCATCGAACTCGTGCTTGACCGCGCTACGCTGGAACCGGCACCGGAGCAGGCCACCTACCTCGTCGAGCGAATGAAGGATCACGGCATCCTCCTCAGCACCGATGGCCCGCTCCACAATGTCATCAAGATCAAGCCGCCCCTCGTCTTCAGCATGGCCGATGCCGACCGCCTCGCTGACACCCTTGACCGTGTGCTGGCCGAGGACGTGCTACGCTTCGCCGCCTGAGTCCTCGTAGAGCCAGAAGTACCACACCACCCACGCGGCAGCAGCGATCCCGGCGAGCGTCACAATCCACGAAGCGGTGTCCATCACGCCGTCTCCCCGAGGTTGAACCCGCGCAGCCGCAGGCTGTTGGTGACGACCGAGACCGACGAGAGCGCCATCGCGGCGGACGCTATGACCGGCGAGAGGAGCATGCCGAAGAAGGGGTAGAGTAGCCCGGCGGCGATGGGGATACCGAGCACGTTGTAGACGAATGCGAAGAACAAGTTTTGTTTGATCGTCCGCAGCGTCCGGTTCGACAGGCGGAAGGCCTCGGCGACGACGGCAAGGCTGTCGCGCATCAAGGTTACGTCGCTGGCCTCGATGGCGATGTCGGTGCCTGCCCCCATCGCCACGCCGACATCGGCGGCGGCGAGGGCAGGCGCATCGTTGATCCCATCGCCCACCATCGCGACGACGCGCCCCTCGCGCTGATACCGCCGGACGACCTCGGCTTTCTGGGCGGGCCGAACGTTCGCCTCGACGCGCTCGATCCCAACCGCTTCGGCGACCGCCTGCGCTGACGCCTCCCCATCGCCTGTAACCATCACCACCTCCAAACCAAGATTGCGGAGCGCCTGCACTGCCGCCTTCGACGAAGCCCGGACGGTATCGGCCACCGCGAGGACGCCCGCCGCCTTGCCATCGACGGCGACGCGCACAACGGTCTTGCCTGCCTGCGCGAGATCAATCGCTATAGAATCGAGCACGTCCTGCTCGATGCCGTGCTCATCCAGAAAATCGCGGTTGCCGATCAGTACGGTGCGCCCCGCTACCGTTGCCTCAACGCCTAACCCGGTCTGCGACTGAAACGCTTCGAGAGGAGGCAGCGCTAGGCCACGCGCTTCAGCCTCGGCGACGATGGCTTCACCAATGGGGTGCTCGCTCCGCATCTCGGCTGCCGCCGCGAGTGCCAAGAGACTCGCCTCATCCCATCCACCGACCGGCGCTGCGTCCGTGAGTCGGGGGGTGCCTTCGGTGAGCGTTCCCGTCTTGTCCAGCAGCACCACCTCCACCTCGCGGACGCGCTCGATGGCATCGCCACCCTTGAGGAGGATGCCGTGCTCGGCGGCTTTGCCTGTCGCCACCACGATGGCCGTCGGCGTGGCGAGGCCGAGCGCGCAGGGGCACGCGATGATGAGGACGCTCACGAACGTCAGCAGCGCATAGGCGAGGCGCGGCTCCGGCCCGAAGTCGAACCAGACGACGAAGGTGGCAATGGCAATGAGGAGCACCGTCGGGACGAAGACGCCCGCGACGATATCGGCGAGGCGCTGTATGGGGGCTTTGCGGCCCTGCGCTTCGCGGACGAGCCGGACGATCTGCGCGAGCGTCGTGCCCGCGCCCGTTCGGCTGACGCGCAGCGTGAACGCGCCCGTCCGGTTGACGGTCGCTCCGGTCACGGCATCGCCCAGTCCTTTCTCGACTGGCAGCGGTTCGCCGGTCAGCATACTTTCATCCACTGCCGAGGCCCCGTCAATCACCGTTCCATCGAGAGGCACGCGCTCGCCGGGGCGCACAACGACCATCTCTCCCACCGACACGTCTGCGACGGGCACCTCCACCTCATGCCCATCGCGGACGACACGGGCCGTATCGGGCTGGAGGTCCATCAGCCGCCGAATCGCTGCCCCTGTCTTGCCCTTCGCTCGTTCCTCCAGCAATCGCCCGAGCAGGATGAGCGTGACAATCACCGCCGCCGCCTCGAAGTAGACCTCTGGCCTCTGACCCGTTGCCGCCCACAACCCCGGTGCCACGGTGGCGAGCACGCTGTACCCGTAGGCCGTCCCGACACCCAGCGCGACGAGCGTGTTCATGTCGGCGGCGTGGTGACGAAAGGCGCGCCATGCTCCGTCGAAGAACCCCGCCCCGGCCCACACTACCACTGGCGTCGTGAGTGCCAACAGGAGCCAACGCATGCCGGGAAAGTCCAGCGCCCCGTGCGCCATCGAGAGCACGACAACCGGTAGCGAGAGGACAGCGGCAGCGATGGTCCGGCGGCGAATCGCCCGATAGCGCGCCTCCTGCTCGTGAACGACACCCTCCTCGTCGGCAGCCTCCAAGCGAACCCCATAGCCGGTCTGCTCGACTGCTGCCACAAGCTGGTCCACGCGGACCTCGTCTGCGTCGTACTCAACGAGCGCTTCGCCGGTGGCATAGTTCACGCTCGCCGACTGGACCCCCGTCTGCTTGCCGAGTCGCTTCTCGATCCG
This sequence comes from Rhodothermales bacterium, assembly GCA_028284265.1. GTDB lineage: Bacteria > Bacteroidota > Rhodothermia > Rhodothermales > JANQRZ01 > JANQRZ01. Next base: position 69,834 of record JANQRZ010000015.1, on the reverse strand, counting down.
CACTGCGCACGCGGCGCATTCCATTCCCTCGATGGGAAGCGCCAGTCGGGCAGGCGCGGAAACAAGTGGCGCAGTCGTCGGCTTGGTGATGGGCATGTCTGATTCTACCTCCATCACGGACTACCGATCCCACGTCGCGGGGTTTAGTCCCCTCCTCATGGAGAGCACACTGACGCTGGACGCTGGCTTGTTGTCGAGTCGAGAAACGCAGGAGAGTCGATCACGACACATTCCTTTACTGCAGACAGATGTATAGGCTATGTAACGAATACTAACCTTTGAATCCAGCCTAATTAAGAGGGATTGCCCCGTGCATACAGCTGTCGGCGGAAGTCCACGCGCCTAGTGGCGCATCCACTTTGCTCCTGTTGGCGCATAGAGAGTAAGCCTGTGGCTCTTCTCTCTACCGAACTACCTGATTCCCCGGTAGCTAGATTAACCGTATCTGCACACCCGCGAGGTTGTGCTTGGCTCACTCTTTTTCCTTCTAGACCCACCTTCTCATGACTCAACCAACTACACTCCTGCGCCGTGTTGCGCTCTTGGCAGCCCTCGGGCTGATGGTTGCGGGCTTGACGCCGGACGCGATGGCTCAATTCTGCGACGATCTCGACTTTGAGACCAACGCCGAGGGGCACCCGCTCGCCAAAGGCACCGTCATCGACGACGAGTTTGCCGCCTACGGCATCAGCGTAACGACGCTCGACCCGCACTACCACCCGGCCATGATCTTCGATACGGCCCACCCCACTGGCGACGACCACGACCTCGCCACACCGGGCTATGGACCGGGCAACGATACGCCGCTCGGCAAGGTGCTCATTATCTCGGAAGACAATGACTCCTCCGACCCAGATGACAACCTGAATGGCGGCACCATTGTCTTCAACTTCGACAGCGCAAAAGACGTCGCCTCCGTTGGCCTCCTCGGCGTCTACAGCGACACAGAAGTCGTGGTGACGGCCTTCGACGAGTACGGCAATGTGATTGAGGAAGTGGCCGTACATGGCATTGGCGAGAACGGCATCCAACGCGTCGTGCTCAACGCCTCAGGTGTGTACCGTCTCGAGGTCTGCTTTTCCGGCCCCGGTGCCATCACGGACGTCGACCTCGACTGTGAGGAGCAAGAAGAGTTCGTCTGCGAAGACGCCGAAGACATCGACTTTGAAGCGAACGCTGACGGCTTTCACCTCCCCGCTGGCACCATCGTCGACAACGAGTACGCGGCCTATGGCATCAGCGTCACCACGAACGACCCGGTCAACCACCCGGCCATGATCTTTGATACGGCCAACCCGACCGGCGGCGACTCTGACCTCGGCACACCCGGCTCCGGTCCGGGCAACGACACACCACTTGGCAACGTACTCATCATTTCGGAGGACGGCGACACCTCAGACCCGGATGATGATGCTGCTGGTGGTACGATCATCTTCTCATTCGAGCAGGAAGTCGGCGTGGCATCTGTCGGCGTCCTCGATATCGACAGTGATGAAGGAGCCGTTATCACGGCCTTCGACGGGGATGGCAACGAGATCACGTCCGTTGCCGCTCTCGCGCTCGGCAACAACAGCGCGCAGATCGTCACGCTCGATGCAGAGGGCGTGCGCCGACTCGAAGTTGCGTTCTCCTCCAGCGGTGCTATCACTGGCCTTGACTTCGAGTGCGAGGACCGCATCTGCGAGGACTTCGACGTCGAACTCATGCCGATCGGCAGCACGACACTCCCAGCCGATGGTGGCTTCATCACCTTCAAGGTCACCGTCACCAACAACGATGACAACGACGTGTGCCCGATCCAGGGCTGGCTGATCGAAGAGCTGCCGAACGGCGTCACCCTCAACCCGGCGCGCGGCCCCATCGACATCACCCTCGAACCGGGCGAGATGTTCATGCGGACGCTGAAGTTCCGCATCGGATCGGGCGCTATGTCCGGTGAGTACTTCTGCGGCGGTGCAGTGGGTCTCTTCCCTGACGTGCTGGCCCAGGACGGCTTCTTCTGGACGAAGCTCGACGACGGCAACCCGCGCCCGGCCTCTGGCAACGACATCATGCTTCTCGATGCCGAGACCGGCGAGGAAGTGGACGTCATCGACTGGCTGAAGACTCCGGTTGCCCAGAGCACGACCGCGGCTCCGCAGCCTGCATTGCTCACCAGTTACCCGAATCCGTTCCACGCCGAAACGACAGTGGAATACACAGTGACAGAGGCTAGCTCTGTGACGCTCAAGGTCTACGACCTTACAGGTCGCACCGTAGCAACGCTCGTCGAGGGCGTACAGGACGCAGGCACCCACCGTGTCTCGTTCGACGGACGCGACCTCGCGGCGGGCACCTACCTCTACCGACTCCAAGTCGGCGATGAAACCCGCACCCACCGGGTGGTCCTCACGAAGTAGGTTCATCCTCTGGATTTCGATCCAGAAAGAGCGCCCCGGCCTGAGGTCAGGCCGGGGCGCTCTTTTTTTCTGAAACGGTCACTTTGAAACAAGGCTTCGTGGCCTACTGGTCGTGTTGACCTCACTTACGCCTCGCGGTGCCCCACCGCCTCAGAGGCATCGTCCAGCGGCTTGTGGAACCTCGGGTCGAACTTGGGGATGGCATCGCCCGGCGCAAAGTGGTGCTCCGCGTGCAGATAGAAGTTGAACGTAAAAAAGTTAATGACGCGCCAAATGCCGTCGTTGAAACTCCGGGTATCGTGCCCCCGCCCATAGGGCATCTCGGCGTGCGTGATGAAGTTGAAGTGCGCCACGAGGAGGTGGCTGATGATGAGCGGTAGCAGCCAGTACATACTGACCCAGCGAACGCCACGCAGCGGCTCCCCTACCGAGGCTTGCGATGCAATAACAGCAACAGCAATAAGAATCGGCGGCAGCACAGCGAGCGCGTAAAGCCTAGGCTCCCACACCGACTTTGACACGCGGAAATAGTGCGTGGCGAGGTACGGCAGGAGGTGCCGGTCCACGCGGTGCGGGTCACGCTCGGTATTGGTGTGCTTGTGGTGCATCATGTGCGCGATGCGCCATCCCTCAAAGTGCGTGAGCTGGATCGAGCACAGCACGTAGCCGACGACCTTGTTCCACTGCTTCCGCTTGAAGAGCGTGTAGTGTACGCAGTTGTGAATGGTAATCTGCCCGAGGTAGTAGATGTACCCCAAGAACAAGACGATGAGCAGATCGCGGAGCCAGAGCATGGGAAGCGTGGGTTTTCAGAGTCTAGGCGTATCAGAAATCGGCAGGGCATTCCTTGAGCTAAATCGTTGCCTGACCTGCCACCGGCAGCCGAGCCAAGCCACCGATACTTTTTAAAGTACTAGCGTTAGCAAGCGGGCGCTAGTGAAGCTCCATCAATTCCTCTTGCAGAGCGATCTTATTGATCCCCTATCAAACCACAAAGCTATGCCCCTCTTCCGGCTCGGACTCACTCTTCTCGTTGGCCTTCTTTCTATCGCACCCGCTCGTGCTCAAGACACACCCGCACCGGAATACCGCCTGACAAAAGACCAAACTCACAATCGGTTCAGTAGCGCAATCCCACCGGTCCTGTCGGTTCCTTCGGGGGCGGTCATCGAAGCCTATACCGAGGAAGCATCCGACGAGCAGATCACGGCAAGCTCCACGGTCGAAGATGTTATCTCGCTCGACTTCGACCCGATCCACCCGCTCACCGGCCCCGTCTACGTTGAGGGCGCGATGCCGGGCGACGTGCTGGCCGTCACACTCCATGAGATCGAGCTAGGGGCTTACGGATGGACCGCCGTCGTCCCCGGCTTCGGCTTCCTCGCCGACGAATTTCCCGAGCCGTACCTCAAGACGTTCACCTTCGAGGAGGGGCAGACCGTCGCCCGCTTCAGCGATGACATCTCTGTTCCCCTCGCTCCCTTCCCCGGCGTGATGGGCGTCGCCCCGGCCACCGACGAGATGCTCTCGACGATTCCGCCCCGTGCCAACGGCGGCAACATGGACGACCCACACCTCGTCGAAGGAACCACGGTCTACTTCCCCATATTCGTCGAGGGTGCGCTGTTCTCGATTGGCGACGCGCACGCAGCACAGGGCGCAGGCGAGGTCTGCGGCACCGCCATCGAAGCGCCCATGCGAATCGTGTATGAGGTGAACGTGGTCAAGGGCGGCCGGTCCATCCCCGAGCCAGAGTACGAGACCGACGCCTACTACGCCGTCACTGCCTTCGCCGAAACCCTCGACGAAGCCGCCCAGAAGGCCACGCGCTACATGATTGACTACTTGGTCGAGACGCACGGACTTGACCGCTACGACGCCTACGCCCTCGTCTCACTCGCGGGCGACCTCAAGATCGCCGAGGTGGTGGATGTCCCCCACGTCCTTGTGGCGATGCACCTCACCAAAGCCGTCTTTGCCGACCACCCCTAAGCAAACAAACCTCCTACTTTAGCGCTAAGCCCCGTATATCTAGCCTCCTACCGTCCACACCTCGGTAGGTGCTTCTGGCTCGTCATAGGTCGTGTAGACGTCGCCTTCCGTGAGATCGGAGAGCCAATCATACAGCATGACGCCGCCAGCAGAGCGCTGGTAGAAGTATCGGTTCGGTAGATGGCCATGGTCTACGTTGTCGGGAATAAACATCGCCACATTCGGCAGGTCGGCGTAGGTGTTATCGCGTAGATGGTAGACACTGTTGCGATAGTCGGTCCGCGAGACGTTCAATATCCTAGCCCGCTCGGTTCCCCAGCATTCGGCGTCAATGCGCGCACCATAGGGATTGCGTAAGCGATGGAACCCTCGCATCGTACAGTCCCCTGTTGAACTGATGACGGCAAAAACACGGTCGGGATTCCGGCGCGCCTGATAGGCGAGCACATGCTCCAGCCCGACTTCCTTGCCATCCTCTCCCTTCTGCTTGCATTCCAGACAGTCCTCTGGCACGATCTGGTCCATGCCCCACATCGTGCGCCAGTGATGCTCGAGCGACTCTGTCATAACCCGGTTGCTCGGATGGATAGGGGCAGCATCCGAGAGCATATCCACGGGTATATCACCGAACGTTTCCTGCACCTGCGCCCAGTTCCCGACGGCCCCATAGCCACCCGCACTCGTCCCAGCCAACACCACCCCTTCCACATCCAGTATCGACGCCGCGTAGCGGGCGATGATCGAGACGTTATCAAACCCGACAAACATCTGTGTTCCAAGCTTGCCCCCCGGAATGACACCCTTCGCATTGCTTCCGCAGTGGACATCCCCTGTACAGTACGGCGCGACGATGATATGCCAGTCCCGGAAAGGGTTGTTGGGGTTCGTCATCGAGAAGACGCCGTTCTCATCGCGCCCGGTGGCGATGAACGAGTCTTGGAACTCACTCATATCGGCCCGATCTCGATTGGCTTCGAGACACGACGCCTCGTCTTGGCACGCTCCACCGCCGCGCAGGAAGAGAAGCAGATAGGGTCGAGTCCCCGGTCGGTAGGAGAAGCCTGTCGCGCTCCCATCGCGGCAGCGTAGCCCGATATCGTCTATCGTACCCGGCTTTGGATGCACCTCTGCAGGGCCGATCCACTGCCATGATGAGGTACTACTGAAGGGAGTATGAGGAACCCCCTCAAGACCCCGCGCCTCTGGCGAGCCAGAGCTTACAGGTACTTGAGAGTCACACCCAGCAATGAATAGTAACAGAAGAGCAATAGCAAAAAGGGGAAGACGCATCAATTCATGGTGGGGTTGCCTGAGCGGTAGGCGGACGCTCCCGGAGACCCAAGCATGGGCCAGAGTGGTGGTGGAGACCGATGCACACGGCAGTCGATCGCGCCTGATGGCCCGTACAGGCCAGCGACTGTTCCCTTAATCGCCTCTACGAAATCGCCCCTTTACCGCGTGGAGGGGGGCAAGCACGTTCCCTCGAATTATTGGCTGCCTAGCGTTACGAGGCCAAAGCCTATTCCCGTCAAACTAACGTATCTAAAGACGGAATCAACTTAATACATCTCCACAACGTGCCCTCGGCAGGAATCGAACCTGCGACCTGCGGTTTAGGAAACCGACGCTCTATCCCCTGAGCTACGAGGGCGGAATAGCAAGATAGGCCGTTTCACCGAGCGACATGGATAGCGCCGACGGGCTGCATGGCGGTGCTCTATTTGTACTAGCTTCCCTTCTCTTTTCACCCTATCACGCGAACAGCCTTGACTTCGCCCTCCATCCTGCCCGTCTACGTCTCCAAGTTTGGAGGCACATCCGTTGCTACAGTTGATCGCATCCGATCCCTTCCGCCCCTTGTCTACTCCGATGGAGCCGTGGGCCGACACATCGTCGTCGTCTCGGCTCTGGGCGGAGTAACCAACGACCTGATCCGTGCCTTGGACGACGCACTGGAGCGGAGAAGCACGCATCGTGACGTACTGGCCGCTCTCCGAGACCGCCATGAGGGCGTGCTGTCCGAAATCGTCGCATCGCACGAGCACGATACGGTTCGCACCCGGCTGGCTGGACACTTCGAGGCTCTCGGTGAACTGCTCGACGGCGTCTACCTCCTCCGTGAGTGCACGCCGCGCACGCGCGACGCCGTACTCGGCATGGGTGAGCGGCTCTCGGCCCCGCTCATTGCTGCAGCCTTCCGCGCTGCTGGGCACGCCGCCGTAGCTCTCGAAGCAGACGCCTTTATCCGCACCGACGACACGTTCGGCAATGCGCGGGTCGACTTCGCAGTAACCGATCAACGCATCCGCGAGGCTTTCGAGGCCTTGCCCGCCGATCACGTCGCCATCGTCACCGGCTTCATCGGTGCGACGGCCAACGGCGTGTCGACGACGCTCGGACGCTCAGGCTCTGACTACACGGCAACGATTCTCGCTGGCGCTCTCGGTGCCAAGCGCTGCACCATCTGGACCGATGTAGCAGGTGTTTACTCCGCCGACCCGCGCCTCGTCCCCGAAGCCGTGCCACTCTCCCGTCTCTCGTATCGCGAAGCCGCCGAACTCGCCTACTTTGGTGCGCATGTGCTTCACCCGCGCACGATGCGACCCGTCGAACGTCGTGATATCCCGCTCGTCATCAAGAGCACGATGGAGCCGGAAGCCGAAGGCACGCTCATCTCGGCTGAGACGGACGCGGTGGACCTCCGCGTCAAAGCGATCTCCTCGATTCCAAACGTGGCGGTCGTCATGGTGGAGGGAGCAGGAATGCTAGCCGTGCCGGGCACGGCAGCGCGCGCCTTCGATGCGCTGGCGGCCTCCGGCGTCAACGTCAGGATGGTGGCCCAAGCGTCGAGCGAGCAGAGCATCTGCCTCGTCGTGGATGCCGCGGACGCGGACGCGGCGGTCGTGGCACTCCGTGCCGCCTTCAGCGTAGCGATGGAGCGAGGAGACGTGCGCGATGTCTACGCGCTCCCGGACTGCGCCATCGTCTCGGCGGTCGGCGACGGGATGCGCCACCAGCCGGGGCTGGCAGGTCGCCTCTTTGCGACACTTGGACGGGCCGGGGTGAATGTGCTCGCCATCGCACAGGGTGCCGCCGAAACCAACATCTCTGCCGTCGTCCTCGGCGAGCAGGTGAAGCAAGCCCTCAGCGCGTTGCACGAAGCCTTTCCCCTCCGCCGCACGCGCGTCCATGTCGCCGTGGTCGGGACAGGAACGGTCGGCAAAACATTGCTCGACATTCTCGCCGAGTACGCACCAAGGCTGCTCAACGAGCACGGCATCCTCCTCCGCCTCGTTGGCCTCTCGAACTCACGCCGGATGCAATGGAACCCCGATGGGCTATCGCTCGACACGGCACTCGACGACCTTGAAGCTAGCGGCGACACCGCTGACCTCGACGCATTCATCGAACGCTTGTCGGGACGTGGACTGGAGCGTCGCCTATTCGTAGACGCCACGGCCTCACCCGACGTCGCCCGCTGCTACGTCGAGCTATTGGAAAGCGGCGTCGGCGTCGTCACGCCCAACAAACAGGCAAACACGCTGGACCTTGACTACTACCAGCGGCTGCGCGCGGCGGCCCGGCGGCGCGAGGTGTCGTACCACTACGAAACAACCGTGATGGCGGGCCTCCCCGTCGTGTTCACCATCCGCGATCTGCTCCGCTCCGGCGACCAGATTGCCAGCATCGAGGGAGTCTTCTCCGGCACGCTCGCCTTCCTCTTCAACCGCCTCGCCGAAGGCGCACCTTTCTCAGAGGCCGTGCGCGAGGCGAAGGCAAAGGGCTACACCGAACCCGACCCGCGCGACGACCTCGCGGGGGAAGACGTAGCCCGCAAACTGCTCATCCTAGCACGGGAAACCGGTCGCAACGTTGAACGTGCGGACGTGACGGTCGAGAGCCTCGTTCCGAATTCCCTGCGCGATGTGTCGCGGGAAGAATACATGGCCCGGCTCAACGAGCAGGACGAGGCTTGGGCCGCACGCATCGCAGAAGCGAAGGCCGTAGGCCACCGGCTCTATTACGTCGGGCGCATCGACGAGAACGGCCTGCGCGTCGGCGTCCACGCCGCACCACCGGGACCGCCGTTTGGCGGCCAGCGCGGGACAGACAACGTCATCCTCATCCAGTCAGACAGATACTGCGAGACGCCGCTCGTGGTGCAGGGACCGGGGGCCGGGCCAGAGGTCACGGCGGCTGGTCTTCTCGCTGACCTCGTGAAAGCCGCCGAGTTGATGCCATGAGCGCGCCCGACCGTACACCCGACGCCGTCGCGTTTGCCCCCGCCTCGCTCTCGAACCTCGGCCCCGGCTTCGACGCTCTCGGTCTCGCCGTGCAGGGCATCGGGGACCGTGTCGAGGCATGGAGAACGAACCGGTCTGGTGTCACCGTAGAGATGGTAGGTGGCAATGCCTCGATCCCGACAGCACCCGGCAAGAACACAGCAGGACGTGCCGCCGAGGTCGTCCTCGAACAGGCGAGTGCCGACTTCGGTGTGCATCTCCTTATCCACAAAGGCATTCCACTCGGCTCTGGCATCGGAGGGTCAGCGGCGAGCGCCGTAGCCGGAGCATGGGCCACAAACGCGCTGCTCGACGCTCCCTTCGACAAAGAAGCGCTGATTCCGGCGGTCCTAGAAGGCGAGTCCGTCGCGGCAGGAGCTAAGCACGGCGACAACGTGCTGCCTTCGCTCCTCGGCGGCCTTGTGCTCGTCTCGCCTTCTGATCCAACGGACTACCGCCGCCTCGACCTCCCCACGCTCCCACCGATCCCGCTCGTCCTTCCGCACGTCACCGTTCTCACTCGCGAGGCGCGGGCGATTCTGCCAGAGACGGTCCCACTGCGTGACGCGAGTGCGCAAGCCGCCAACCTCGCGTTTCTACTCCACGCCTTGGGAGCAGGCGACTGGAAAACGGTTGGGCGCTACCTGATGCGCGACCGTCTCGCCGAGCCGTTCCGCGCCCGACTCGTCCCACCCTACGAAGCCATCCGAACGGCTGCCCTCGACGCGGGCGCAGTCGGGTGCGCGCTGACTGGCTCCGGCCCCGCGATGTTTGCTTTCCTCTCCGACACCGGCGACGCTCAACCTGTTCTCGATGCGATGCAGACGGCCTGCCTCGCGTCCGGCATCGAAGCTGACGATTGGCTCCTCGACCTCGACCTCGAAGGCGTTTGCCTCCTCGACTCTGCATGACGACTCCCCAGTACATCAGCACCCGCGACAGCAGCCCCGCTGTCGGTTTCGCCGAGGCCCTCCTCAACGGCCTCGCACCCGACGGCGGCCTGTATCTCCCCGACCGCATTCCTCCTCTTCCCTCCGACTGGCGCGACGCGGCGTCTCTACCGGACCTCGCCTTCGAGGTGCTCCATCCGTGGCTCGCGGACGACTTCGCCCCAGACAGGCTGCGTCCGCTCCTCGCCGACGCGCTCGATTTCCCGATCCCGCTGGTCCCCTTGGGCGACGATCTATACGTCCTCGAACTCTTTCACGGCCCGACGCTCTCGTTCAAAGATGTCGGTGCCCGCACGATGGCGCGCCTCACCGCCGAGGCCTTGCACGGTGAGCGGCTGACCATTCTCGTCGCTACCTCCGGTGACACGGGCAGCGCGGTGGCCGACGGGTTCGCCGGACAGCCGGGCGTGCGCGTCGTCCTGCTCTATCCGAAGGGACAGGTCAGCCCGGTACAGGAGCGGCAGTTGATCGTCGAGCGTCCCGGTGTGCAGACGCTCGCTGTGGAAGGCACCTTCGACGACTGCCAGCGGCTCGTGAAGGCCGCCTTTGGCGAGCCGGTGCCGGAGGGCGAGCGGCGCTCGTCGGCCAACTCGATCAACGTGGGGCGGCTGCTGCCACAGATGCTCTACTACACATGGGCGCTCGCACAGAGCGATCTAGACGAAGCGGTGGTATGCGTGCCGAGCGGCAACCTCGGCAACCTCACCGCCGGGGTGATGGCAGCGCGAGCGGGGCTGCCCATTCGCCGCTTCATCGCCGCGCACAACGCCAACGACTTCTTCCCCCGCTACCTCGACTATGGGGCAGACGACTTCCCCGCCTCCGTCCGCACGCTCTCCAACGCGATGGACGTCGGCGCGCCGAGCAACTTCGAGCGGCTGCAGGCGCTCTTACCCGGTGAGACGCTACGCGACCGTCTTTGGGGTACCAGTGTCACCGATGACGAGACACTGGCCTCGATGCGTGCCGTGTACGAGGCGACGGGCTACCTCGCCGACCCGCACACCGCGGTCGGCCTCGAAGGCGTCCGACGCTACCGCCAAGCCACGGGTGACACCACACCTGCCATCGTCCTGTCCACCGCCCACCCGACCAAGTTTCCCGAGGCTGTCGAGCGTGCCCTCGGCTTCGCGCCCGAGACGCCGCCCGCGCTGGCTGCCCTTACCAATCGACCAACCTTCGTTGCCCCCATCGCCCCGACGCTGGAGGCGCTCCGCCCCTACTTGCGGAAATAACACGGGCGCAGGCACATGGCAACACGCCAGGCGCTAGCTTGCGCTCACCGTCGCCTCTCCACTCCTCGCACATGGAACCCGCTCGCCAGCCCGCGACTCGCCGACTCGACCGCCGCACTGTCTGGGCGTGGTCACTCTACGACTTCGCCAACTCGTCGTTCACCACGCTCGTCGTCACATTCATCTACGGGACGTACTTCACCGGCTACATGGCGCTCACCTCCGATGTGACGGGGGCGCGTGTGCCCGACCCCGAACTCGGCACGGTCCTCTGGTCGCGCGGCGTGGCGATCACGGCGATCTGCGTCGCCCTCCTCTCGCCCTTCCTCGGTGCCCTCGCCGACCGGAGCGGAAGCCGCAAGCGGTTTCTCGTCGCCACAACCGCGATCTGCGTCGCTGGGACGGCGATGCTGTTTTTTGCCGAGCCGGGCGAGGTGGTCCATGCGCTGTTCTGGTTCATCCTCGCCAACATCGCCTTCGAGATGGGCGCGGTGTTCTACAACGCCTACCTCCCCGAGATCGCTCCGCCGGACGCGATCGGGCGCGTCTCGGGCTACGGGTGGGCGCTGGGCTACGTGGGCGGGCTACTCTGCATGGCGATTGCCCTCGTCGTGTTCGTGCAGATCGATGTGCCGCCATTCGGACTTGACAAGGCAACAGGCGAGCACGTCCGGGCGACCAACCTCCTCGTCGCCGCGTGGTTCGCGCTGTTCAGCATCCCGACCTTTCTGATTCTGCGCGAGGTGCCTGCCGAGGACAAGCCTCGACCCGGCGCGCTCCTCAAGGCGAGCTTCGGCGAACTGATGGAGACGGCGCGTGAACTCAAGCGCTATCGCGAGATCGTCCGCCTCCTCGTCGCCCGCCTGTTCTACAACGACGGCCTCGTGACCCTCATCGCCTTCGGCGGCATCTACGCGCAGGGCACGCTCGGCTTCACCATCGAAGAGGTACTGCTCTTCGGCATCGTGCTCAACGTGATGGCGGGCCTCGGGGCGTTCGGGTTCGGGTTTCTCGATGACAAGCTTGGCGGGCGGACCGTCATCTTCATCTCGCTCGCCCTCCTCACCGTCGCCTCGCTCCTCGCCATTCTCACGACGAGCAAGGCGGTCTTCTGGGCCTCGGGCATCCTCGTCGGCATCGCCATCGGGCCGAACCAAGCGTCGAGCCGGTCGCTCCTCGGGCGGTTTGTGCCGGACGACAAGGAGACGGAGTTCTTCGGCTTCTTCGCGTTCTCCGGCAAGGCCACCGCGTTCATCGGCCCGCTCATGCTCGGCATCCTGACCGACGTGTTCGGCACGCAGCGCGCAGGCGTCTCGATTGTCCTCGTGCTCTTCGCCATCGGCGCGCTGGTCCTGACCCGCGTGAACGAAGCTGAGGGCATCCGGCTCGCGGGACGCAACGCATAACTCGGTACGCTCATGACCGTCCGCGACATCGCCGCCGCCCTCGAACGCTGGGCACCGCCCGGCTCGAAGCTCTCCTACGACAACGTCGGCCTCCAAGTCGGCGACCCGGCGAAGGACGTGGCCTCCGTGCTCGTCGCGCTCGACCTGACCCCTGCCGTTGTGGATGAGGCCGAGGCGATGGGAACCGACCTCGTCGTCACCCACCACCCACTCCTGTTCAAACCCATCAAGCGACTCGTCCCAACCGACTTCGTGAGTGGGTTGGCGTACCGGCTCGCGCAGTCGGGGATTGCCTACTACGCGATCCACACCAACCTCGACGCGGCCCCCGGCGGCGTCTCCTTCGCCCTCGCCGAGCACCTCGGTCTGAACAACGTGCGCTTCCTCGACGGGATGACCGAGTCGCTCATGAAGCTCGTCACCTTCGTCCCGCCGGACCACACCGAGGCCGTTCGTGCTGCGCTCGCTGAGGCCGGGGCCGGGCGGATCGGCGACTATTCGGAGTGCGCCTTCACGACAACCGGCACCGGCCACTTCCGACCGGGCGATGATACCGATCCCCACACCGGCACACCCGGTACGTTGGAGTCGGCGGACGAAGTACGGATTGAGATGGAAGTGGCGCGATGGGACGTGGGGCGCATCGTCACTGCGCTCAAGCAGGCGCATCCCTATGAGGAGGTCGCCTACGACCTCTACCCCGTCGAGCAACCATCCACGCAAGCCGGACTTGGGGCTATCGGCACAGTAGATGAGCCGATGCCACTTAAAGCATGGCTCGAAGTGATATTGGAGAAGCTAGAGGCCGGATCGCTACGCTACGTCGGCGATCCCGAAGCGATGGTTTCGACCGTCGCCGTGTGCGGCGGCGCAGGGTCCTCGCTCGTCTCGACGGCAATGGCGGCGGGGGCCGATGCGTTCGTGACGGCGGACATCACCTACCACACGTTCTTCCAGCCCCTCGCCCCGGACGGCACGCCACGCATGGCGCTCATCGACGCCGGGCACTACGAAACCGAGTGGATCACCGAGCGCCTCCTCGTCGGCTGGCTGGCTGAGCGCTTCCCCGACCTCACCGTGCGCGCCACCAAGCACCGCACGAGTCCGATGCAGACATTTACGCAGCGTTAAACCACGCCGTGCCGCTTGCCGACAGCGGTGAAGGCAGCGACGCAGCGATCGAGGTGCTCGCGCGTGTGGGCGGCAGAGACCTGCACGCGGATGCGCGCCTCGCCCTTCGGCACGACAGGGAATGAGAACCCGATCACGTAGATGCCCTCATCGAGCAAGTCCGCCGCGACGCCCTGCGCGAGCTTAGCGTCGTAGAGCATGATCGGGACGATGGGGTGTTCGCCGGGCTTGATATCGAACCCGGCAGCGGTCATCTGCTCGCGGAAGTAGCGCGTGTTGTCTTCGAGCGTTTGCCGGAGGTCGGCGGTCTCCTCCAGCCGGTCGAGGACGCGGATCGAGGTGTAGACGATGCACGGGGCGACGGAGTTGGAGAATAGGTAGGGCCGCGAGCGCTGCCGGAGCAGGTCTACAATCTCTTGGCTCGCCACCGTGAACCCGCCCGATGCCCCGCCGAGTGCCTTGCCGAGCGTGCTCGTGATGATGTCCACCTTGTCGAGTACGCCCCGGTACTCCGCCGCGCCCTTACCGGTTGGCCCGAAGAAGCCCGTCGAGTGACACTCATCGACGTGGACGAGCGCGTCGTACTGCTCGGCGAGGGCGCAGATTTCGTCGAGCTTCGCTACGTCGCCGTCCATCGAGAACACGCCATCGGTGGTGATGAGGCGGATCTTTGCGTCTTGGCTGTCCTTGAGCGCGTCTTCCAGTTCGCCCATATCGGCGTGGGCGAAGCGGTAGCGCCGCGCCTTGCACAGCCGCACCCCATCGATGATGCTCGCGTGGTTGAGCGCGTCGGAGATCACCGCGCACTCTGCGTCGAGGAGCGTCTCGAACAGGCCCGCGTTCGCGTCGAAGCAGGCGGCATAGAGGATCGCATCGTCCTTGCCATGGAAGGCGGCGAGGCGGTGTTCCAGCTCTTTGTGGATGTCTTGCGTCCCGCATATAAACCGCACGGACGCGAGGCCGAAGCCGTATTTCTCTATCCCCTCCTGCGCGGCCCGCATCAGGTCGGGGTCATTGGCGAGACCGAGGTAGTTGTTGGCGCAGAAGTTTATGACCTCGGCGGCCTGCCCGTTTTCACCGACCTCGATGTCAGCAGCCTGCTGCGAGGTAATGACACGCTCCTCTTTGTAGAGACCCGCTTCGCGGATGTCGTCGAGAATGTCGCGGTAGAGAGCGGTGGCGGTGGTAGACATGGCTGAGGCAGTAAGATAGAATGAAGTAGGGTGTTTGGGTCTTCCTACGAAGCAAAGAATCCAGTCATTCCCGACCCTGATCGGGAATCCACAGGTATTGCAAGCCCGGTGGGTCCCCGCGTTGGCTTCGCCGTCCTTCGGTTCGCGGGGATGACTGAGGAAACAGAGGAGTAAATGACATACCCCCTCAGGAAGGCTCCGCGACCTTGAGCTTCGCTGCGAGGTGGTCGATCATGTCGTCCACCATCCGGTCGAGGTCGAAGGCGGGCTGCCAGCCCCAATCGGTACGGGCTTGGTTGTCATCGACGCTGGCGGGCCACGAGTCGGCGATGGCTTGGCGGAAGTCAGGTTCGTAGCGCACCTCGAAGGCCGGGAAGCGCTTCCGAAGCGCCGCCGCAATTTCTTCGGCGGAGAAGCTGAGAGCCGTGATGTTGTACGAGGTCCGAACCGAGATGTCTTCCGCGTCGGCTTCCATCAGATCGATGGTAGCACGAACGGCGTCGGGCATGTACATCATCGGGAGCCGTGTGTCTGGGCGGAGGAAACAGGTGTACGAATCACCCTCCAAGGCAGCATAGAAAATCTCGACCGCGTAGTCGGTCGTCCCGCCGCCGGGCTTGGTGGCGTGGCTGATGAGGCCGGGATAGCGGAGGCTCCGCACATCGACGGCGTCTTTCAGGAAGGCGTAACGACAGAGGTACTCCCCCGTGACCTTCGTCGTCCCGTACATCGTGATTGGATCGAGCGGGCCTTCCTGCGGCGTGTCCTCGCGCGGCGTCGCTGGACCGAAGGCAGCAATCGACGACGGCCAGAAGAGCCGGAGGCCGTGGCTTCGGGCGACCTCCAGCACGTTTCGCAGGCCCTCGACGTTGACGGCCCACGCGATGTCGGGCTTCTGCTCTCCCGTCGCTGAGAGGAGGCTGGCGAGGTGGTAGACCGTATCGACCTGGTGCGTGCGGACGAGCGCATCGAGCCGGTCACGGTCCTGCACATCGAGCGGTTCATAAAGCGCACGGCCACCGTTGGGCAGCGGGTGAAGGTCGGTTTCGAGAACGGCGTCGTGACCGTGCCGACGGCGGAGTTCCGCCACGAGGTCGCTCCCGATCTGGCCTCTGGCTCCCGTAACGAGAATCGTACCCACGAGCGTTGATAGTGTTGATGCAAAAGGCGGATGAGGGGAAGCTACGCACGCCGACCGCAACGGGTCCGCCAAACGATATCGCAAGCTCGGATTAAGCAGCACACCCGGCGTATGTCGTAGCTTTCGGTTCTGTGCTATGCCCGAAACAAGGCGACCACAAGGAATCGCCCTACGCTAACCGCCCGACTCTCCGACCCTCGACCCCATGTCGTACATCCAGTCCGTCATCGCCCGCCAGATCCTCGACAGCCGGGGCAACCCCACCGTTGAGGTCGATGTCATCACCACCGATGGAGTTCTCGGTCGCGCCGCCGTGCCGAGCGGAGCCTCCACCGGCGAGCACGAAGCCGTCGAGCTACGCGACGGGGACGCGGCCTACCTCGGCAAAGGCGTCCTCGATGCCGTCGACAACGTGATCGACACGCTCGGCCCCGAACTCGAAGGCATGAGTGTCTTCGAGCAGACCCGCCTCGACCGGCGGATGATCGAAATCGACGGGACACCGAACAAGAGCAGCCTCGGCGCGAACGCTATCCTCGGTGTCTCCCTCGCCAACGCGAAGGCAGCAGCAGCGACCGCCGGGCTTCCGCTCTACGCGTACCTCGGCGGGCCGACGGCGCGGACGCTCCCGGTCCCGCTCATGAACATTCTCAACGGGGGCCGCCACGCCGACAACAACGTGGACATGCAGGAGTTCATGATCGCTCCCGTCGGCGCGGCGACGTTCTCGGACGCGCTGCGGATGGGGACCGAGACCTTCCACCACCTCAAAAAAGTGCTCCACGCCAAGGGCTACAACACCGCTGTCGGCGACGAAGGCGGCTTCGCCCCGAACCTCCGCTCCAACGAGGAAGCCATCGAGGTCATCCTCGAAGCGGTCGAGAAAGCGGGCTACTCGGCGGGGGACGATCTCTTCATCGCCCTCGACCCAGCGGCAGCGGAGATGTACGAAGATGGGCACTACGTCTTCTACAAGAGCGACCCCGACCGCAAGCTCACAAGCGACGAGATGGTCGACTTCTGGGCGGGCTGGGTCGAAGAGTACCCCATCATCTCCATCGAGGACGCCCTCGACGAGAACGACTGGACCGGCTGGACCAACCTCACCGAAGCCGTCGGCGAGCGCGTCCAACTCGTCGGCGACGACCTCTTCGTGACCAACACCGAGCGGCTCTCGCGCGGGATCGAAGAAGGCGCGGCGAACTCGATCCTCATCAAGCTGAACCAGATCGGCACCCTCACCGAGACCATCGACGCCATCGAGCTAGCCCACCGGCACGGGTACACCTCGATTGCCTCGCACCGCTCGGGCGAGACCGAAGACACCACCATCGCTGACCTCGCCGTGGCCCTCGGCACCGGCCAGATCAAAACCGGCTCCGCCAGCCGCTCCGACCGGACGGCCAAGTACAACCAGCTCCTCCGCATCGAAGAAGCCCTCGACGAGGCCGCCATCTACCCCGGCCCGGCAGCGTTCCTGTTCTAAGGGCGAAAGCACCTTATTTTGCCACTCCGCTGTCCTTCCTGCCCCATGCTGAGTCGAATCCAACAGGCTATCGCCAGCCCGCGCCTCCGACGGCGGCTGATGCTCGCAGGCCTCGTCGTAGCGGCGGTGTGGTTCGCGTTCTTCGACAGCCACAGCCTCTTGCAGCGCGTCCAATACTATGCTGACGCCCAGGCCCTTTCGGCGGAAAACACCCGGCTCCAAGCCGAGAACGCGGTGCTGCACCGCGACCTCAATGCCGGATTGTCGGATGAGGTGGTCGAGAAAGTAGCGCGGGAGCAGTACGGGATGCGTCGCCCCGGAGAGACGGTCTATCCAGTGAGCGATGGGAACGAGGACGAGTAGCGCAGCGCCCCCGCCCTCCGCTATCTTACGCCCTCTCCTCCTCACCCTCTTTCTCCCCCTTTCATGGCAAAGCAGGTCGCTGTCGGCATAGACCTCGGCGGGACGAACATTAAGGCGGGCCTCGTCGACTCCGACGGTGCGATCCTATGCGACGCCCACGTTCGCACCCAAGCCAATCGGGGACCGGACCACGTCCTCGGTCGCATCGCCGAAGCTATCGGGCAGGTGCTCCGGCAGCGCCCTGATGGAGCCGAGGTCTGCGGCGTCGGGATCGGCGCACCGGGCAAGGTTTCGATGGACCGAACGACAGTCATCAAACCTCCCAACTTTTCGGATTGGGACGAGGTCAACCTCTCTAAATCGCTGGCGCACCTCGTACCCGGCTGTGTGGTCGTCGAGAACGATGCGAACTGCGCGGGATTGGGGTCGGCGACGTGGGGTGCCGGACGGGACTTCGACTCCTTCATCATGGTCACGCTCGGCACGGGTGTCGGCGGAGCCATCATCCATGAAAAGAAGTTGTTCCGGGGCGTGACCGGCGGGGCAGGCGAACTCGGCCACATGTCCATCGACTACGAGGGGCCTTATGCCCGGAGCGGCGTGGCCGGAGCCACCGAAGCGTACCTCGGCCTGCACTACCTCTCGCACCACGCCCGCTACCAACTGCACACCCGCCCGAGCATCCTCCACGAGTGGGCCGGACGCGACCTCGCCCGCCTCTCGCCGAAGATGCTCCACCAAGCCGCCGAGCAAGGCGACGAACCCGCCCGCGAAGTCCTCGCGTGGGCTGGACACAAGCTCGGCGTCGCCCTCGCCTCTGTCGTCAACCTCCTCGATATTCGTAAGCTCGTCGTCGGCGGCGGCGTATCAGCGGCGGGCCACTACCTACTCGACCCGGCGCGCATGGCCTTGCACGGGGCCGTCATGCCGAGTCTTTCCGAGGGCCTCGAACTCGTGCGTGAGACGCGGGGCAATGAGGTCGGCGTGCTTGGCGCGGCACGGCTGGCGTTCGAGGACGCCGAGTCGAAGATTGGCGCGTAGGAGCAGCGGCACGAAGTGTGACGGCGAGTGCGTTGTGAAAAAGAGCGGTCGATATACCGGTGTGCGGTTCCAAGCCTCTCACCTCTACACTCGTCATCCCCGCGCAGGCGGGGACCCACACGACTTACTGGCCGATGGGTCCCGGCTCGGAAGCCGGGATGACTCCTCTGGGTTGGAAACATCAGCCAGAACTGTGACCTCACGGGCAACTCTTGCAATAGGCCTTGTTGCTGCACTCCTCGGCGCAAGCACGGCGCTCGCGCAAGAGACCGATACGCTCGACGTGCTGAAGCTGCTCGTGGATGCGGACTCGCTGGTGCTATCGGACTCGCTTCCCCTCATCACAACGGCACAGGTTGGGTTTCAGCGCACCGCTCCGCCCCAACCTCAACCGGACGGCGAGGGGCTGGAGGAACCGATCAACTTTACCGCGACTGACTCGCTCGTCATCGTCTTCGCCGAGGAGGACGATGCGTCCGGCGACGGCGACCTTGGCACGCTGTTCGGTGACGCAACAGTGGGATACGATGACGCCAGCCTCACCGCTGCCGAGATCGACCTCTTGTTCGGGCGCGAGGAAATGCGCGCACGCGGTCCCACGTCCGCCGATGCCGCCACCGACTCACTCGGGCAAGCCATCGGGACGCCGTATTTCGAGCGCGGGAGCGAGACGCTGTCCGGGCGCGAGGTAGCCTACAACCTCTCGACCCAGCGCGGGCGAATCGTCGGGGCACGGACGGCGATTGAGGATGGTTACTTGCTCGGCGGCATCGTCAAGCAGGTTGGGCCGCACGTCACCTTCGCCCAAGATGCGACCTACACCACCTGCGAACTCGACCATCCGCACTACGGCCTGCGAGCGGGTAAGATGAAAGTCGTCGATGGCGAGTGGGTCTACACCGGCCCGGCCCGACTCTACATCCTCGGCGTCCCGACCCCGCTGTGGCTGCCGTTCGGGTTCTTCCCCGCCGCCGAGGGACGACGGAGCGGCCCGCTTCCGCCGACCTACGGCGAGGACCCGCAACTCGGCTTCTACCTGCGTGGTCTAGGCTGGTACTGGGCGATCTCCGACTACATGGATGCCCAAGTGCGCGGGGCGATCTACACGAAAGGCAGCTACGAGATCAACCCGTCCTACCGCTATGCCAAGCGCTACGCCTTCTCCGGCAACCTTGGCGTGACCTATTCGCGACTCCGCCGAGGCGAGAGCCAAGACCCCGGCTTTCAGGTGCAGGAAAATTTCCGCATCGACTGGCAGCACCAGCAGCAACTCTTCAACAACACGGGTAGGCTCAACGGAAGCGTCAACCTCCGGTCGAGCGGTACACGCGCCACCGCTGAAAACTTCGACGACCGCGTCACACAGAATACCCAGTCCTCGATCCAGTTCAGTAAGAACTGGCGGCGCAGTGGACGCGCACTTTCGGTCACTCTCCGCCAGAGTCAGAACCTCACGACGGGGCAGGCAGACCTGACCTTCCCCAACCTCTCATTCACCCAGAGCCAGCGTTTCCCGCTCCGCCGCGCCGGGACGAGCGCCCAGAACCAGCGGTGGTACGAACGCATCGGCTATTCGTATAGCGGCAGGCTTCAGAACACCTACCGCTTCGTTCCCGACACCTCGCTCGCCGGGAGCAACGGCGTCTCGTGGCTCGACGGCATCGTGAGCTACGACGAATTCGTAGCGGCAACTGGCGAGACGGAACGCTTCGACGCCACGGCGAACCACTCCGTCCCCATCAACGCCACCTTCGCCCTGACGCGGGTTCCCTTTACGACCATCCCGTTCAACCTCAACCTCACACCGAACGCCCGGTATGAAGAGGACTGGTTCCTCCGCTCCGAGCGCGTGCTCACGGACGACAGCGGCGTGGCCGTTCTCGACAGCCTCGGGCGGATTCAGCGTGTGCAGGAGGACGGCTTCACGGCGATCCGGCAGATCAGCGGGGGACTGAACGCCAACAGCAAGTTCTACGGCACCTTCCCCGTCCGCATCGGACCGCTCGATGGATTCCGACACATCGTCGAGCCGAGCGTTGGATATACCTTTTCGCCGGACTACTCGAAGGCCCCCTTCAACTACTTCCGCAGCTACACCGACTCGACCGGGCAGGTCGTCGAGTACCCCATTGCCAGCGGGATCAGCGACCGCGAGACCCAGTCGCTATCCTTCACGCTCAACAACACCTTCCAGACCCGCATTGCCCGAACCGACTCGACCGGCGAGGTGCAACGCCGCGCGCTCCAACTCTTTACCCTCAGCTTCAGGTCGAACTATAATTTCGCCGCCGACTCGCTTCGGTTCGATGACGTCACACTTCGAGGCAGCTCGCAGATCGGAAGCCTCGTCACTCTCAACCTCTCCGCCCGCTATTCACCGTACGCGATCAACGCGCAGGGACGCGAAATCAATCGATTTCAGTATCAGGAGACCGGCGGCTTGCTCCGGTTTCTCTCACTCGACTTTTCTGCGAGGACCCGCTTCCGCGGCCAACCCCGCCGAGGCGCGACACCGCGCACGCCACGCCGCACGGTCCCGGTCTACCCCGACCTCATCCCCAGCCCCGACGATCCCTACGGCCTACTCCCCTATGACTACCGGCGGCGCGACCTCGCCTACGTGGACTTCGCCATTCCGTGGTCGCTCTCGTTCAACTTCAACTACCGCGACACGGCG
Organism: Rhodothermales bacterium; assembly: GCA_028284265.1. GTDB lineage: Bacteria > Bacteroidota > Rhodothermia > Rhodothermales > JANQRZ01 > JANQRZ01. Next base: position 48,537 of record JANQRZ010000015.1, on the reverse strand, counting down.
GTCCCGAACCAAGAGAATCGGGTAGTCGCCACGCTCGGAACACAGTTCGATCTCAGCCTGACGAACAACTGGAAGATCGCGGGACAGTCCGGCTATGACTTCGAGGCGAATGAAATCACCACGACCAACCTCTCGATCCTGCGCGACCTCCACTGCTGGGAGATGAGCTTCAACTGGATTCCGTTCGGCGACTTCAAGTCGTTCGGCTTCTCGATCTACGTCAAGAGCGGCCAGCTCGCCGACTTGCTCCGGTTCGACGTGCCGAAGAGCGACGTGCGCGGGACGTTCGACCTCGCAGGCGGGCTTTGAGGCCGTGAGGTGTTTCGGTAACGCGACAGAGTAGAGATGTAAACCCACGGGCCGCGACCGAGCGAAGGCGGCAAGCGTTTTTGCATCTCCTGTTTGCGGATTGGGTCCGTATCGCTATCTTCTGCGCCCGCCGGGTGGTCTCCCCCGCTGCCCGGCATACCCTTTGCCCAACCCCTGCCATGCCCCTTCCCACACTCCCCCGTCCGGGCGGCTCCCGCATCGCCGATGTGCGGACGCTGCTTACGACGCTTCGCACGCGGCAAAAGCAAACCGAGCACGACCGCCGCATCGCCACCCGTGTCTTCGTCGCCTTCGAGCGGCTACGGCGCAGCGATGTCTCGGGCCTGCACTTCTACGTCTTCGAGGGCACCGTCTCCGTATACGGCACCGTCCTCACGCACGAGCAGCACGACGCCGTCCTCGGCGACCTCGGCTCGCTGCCCGGCGTCCGCCGCGTCTCGGACCATATCCGCGTTAAGGACCGCCGCCCGCAGCGCGCGTTCACGATCCGCCCGGTCGCGTTCGAGGCAAGCTAGGGCCACGTCTTCCTTGTGGCAACCCTGAGCGTTGCCGTCCGGTCAAAAGGATTGGCAATCTGCGAGATCGCCACGTCGCTACGCTCCTCGCGATGACAAGAAGAAAGGGCTTCTGTCAAACCCTGCCGAGTGCATCGAAGGAAGCAGCAAGGTTGCGCCACTCAGGGTTCACAGTGTCCACCAGCTCTATCTTCCTGAGGCGCGGCCAACTCTTGATCTGCTTCTCGCGTCCGATGGCGGAATGAACGTCTTCGAAGGTCTCGTAGTAGACGAGCCGGTTTGCCTTGTAGCGCGTCGCAAACCCGTTGCCATCACCTTGCTGATGCTCCCCGAGCCGTCGCTTCAAATTGTTCGTGACGCCGGTGTAGAGCACCGTACACCTCTGGTTCGTGAGGATGTAGACGTAGTAGCGCTTTCGCATCCTCTACTCCCTGTCATTGCGAGGAGCGCAGCGACGTGGCCATCTCGCAGGATGGCAAGAGCATATGGTGCCCACGAAATTGCCGCTCCCTTCCAGGATTCATTGCAACGACAACCTTGGAGGGTTAGAGCCATGCAAGCTGACGCCTCAGCCGAGGAGAACGGTCAGGGCAATGATGACCGCCGCGCCCATCACGACCATCCCGGCCTGCGGGGCACCTTTCCAGCGTCGCGTCTTACCCATCAGGTAGAGCAACAGCCCGAGCGCGAGCAGAAGCGAGGCAAACGCATAGGCATTCTGGCCTAGGATCAGAAGGAGCAGAGCGACGCCAGCAAACACGCCCGGTGCTAGGAGCGGGTGCTGCGATCCAGGGCGTGTCGGAGGAGTCGGGTTCGTAGCCATGATTCAGGTCGTTTCTGTTTAGACGTTTACGATTGCAGGGCCTTCAACTCGGAGATGACTTCGGAGATGGAATCCTTCGCATCGCCGAAGAGCATCTGCGTGTTGTCGGCGTAGAAGAGCATGTTGTCGACGCCCGCGTAGCCGGGGCGCATCGAGCGCTTGAGGACGATCACGTTCTGCGATTTGTCCACGTTCAGAATTGGCATCCCGTGGATCGGCGAACTTGGATCGGTGCGGGCCGCTGGGTTGACCACGTCGTTTGCCCCGACGACGAGCGCCACGTCGGTCGTCTCGAAGTCGGCGTTGACATCGTCCATATCAAAGAGCTGGTCGTAGGGCACATTGGCCTCGGCGAGGAGCACATTCATGTGGCCCGGCATCCGCCCGGCGACGGGATGGATCGCGTACTTCACCTCAACGCCCTCGCTCTGGAGCAGGTCGGCCATCTCGCGGACCTGGTGCTGCGCCTGCGCCACCGCGAGGCCGTAGCCGGGGACGATGATGACTTTCTGCGCATAGCTCATCAGGATTGCCGCGTCGTCGGGCGTCGTCTCACGGACGGTCAGGCCCTCGGTGGACACCGCCGGACCGCCATCGCCTGTGCTGCTGCTTCCACCGAAACCGCCGAGGAGCACGTTGGCGAGGGAGCGGTTCATCGCGTCGCACATGATCCGGGTCAGGATCAGCCCACTCGCCCCCACGAGCGCCCCGCTGATGATGAGTGCGTAGTTACCCAGCACGAACCCTGCCGCGCTCGCTGCAAGGCCCGAGTAGGAGTTGAGGAGCGCAACGACCACCGGCATATCTGCCCCGCCAATCGGGACGACGAGTAAGATGCCGAGTACGAGTGCGAGCGCCGCAAGCGCCGTCAGCCCCCATACCACCGGGTCCTTGATGACGGCAAAGTCCGCCGCCCCCATCACCACCCACACCGTCGCGGCGATCACGCCGAGGCCGATCACGATGGAGAGCAGGCGGAGGCCGGGGAATGAGACGGGGTTGCCGCTGATTTTGCCACTCAGCTTACCGAAGGCGACGAAGCTGCCCGAGAAGGTGACTGCACCGATCAGCACCGAGAGCGCCACCGTGAACGCCGTGAGGCCCGTGAACGGCTCCAGCACGACAGCGGCGTCCGTCGGGAGGGGTTGAAGCGACGCCATCGCCTGCATTGAGGCGACGGGGTCGATGTTCCACTCGGCGTAGCGCGCCACCTCTGCTGCCGCCACCAACGCACTCGCCCCGCCGCCAAAGCCGTTGAAGGCCGCCACCAACTCCGGCATCTTCGTCATCTCGACCGTTCTTGCCAGCCACGTCCCAATCGCCCCCCCGACCACAAGGCCCGCGACCATCTCGATGGGGCTTAGAATCTGCTGCATGAACAGCGTCGCGATGACGGCCAAGAGCATGCCCCCGGCGGCAAGCTGATTCCCGCCGCGCGCGGTCATGGGCGAGGAGAGCCGCTTCAGCCCGATGATGAACAGCGAGGCTGCGACGAGGTAGGCGAGCGTGATGAGGGTCTCTTTCATCGTCGGATCAGAAGGTCAGGGAGAGACGGCAGGAACGTTCACGATGGGCGATTCACGATGGGCGATTCACGATGGGCGATTCACGATGGGCGATTCACGATGGGCGATTCACGATCAGACCTTCACGGCTTCGCGAGTCGCCCCATCGGTCGAGACCACATCGGGTTTCGCGGCGGGCAGCTTGCGGTCTTTCTTCTTGAACATCTGGAGCATCCGGTCGGTGACGAGGAAGCCGCCGACGACGTTCACCGTCGCCATCACGAGGGCGGCGAAGCCGAGCCACTTCGCCCACGGCGTCCCGACCATTCCAGCGACCACGAGGGCCCCGACGATGGTGATGCCGCTGATGGCGTTCGAACCGGACATGAGTGGGGTGTGCAGCGTCGCGGGCACCTTCGAGATGACCTCCATCCCGACGAACGCGGCGAGCACGAAGACGACGATCAGAGCAATATCCATTGGAGGATTGAGTGATTTGGTGATTGAGTGATTGGGACGCTTCGATAGGTGAAGGCGACACAGGATGAAGGGTTGAGACTAATCAGCAAATCACCCATTCAGCGAATCAGTCAATGACTTCACGCGCTCGTGGACGACCTCGCCGCCGTGCGCGACGCACGCCCCCTGCACGATCTCGTCGTCGAAGTTCGGGGTAAACGCACCCTCATCGGTGAACTCGGTGACGAGCGCAGCGAGGGTGCGGGCGTACATCTGGCTCGCGTGCAGCGGCATCGACGCCGGGAGGTTGGTCGGACCGAGGATTTGGACCCCGTTGTGGACGATGCGCTCGTCGGGCTTCGTGACCGCGCAGTTACCGCCGTTGGCCGCCGCAAGGTCGATGACGACGGAGCCGGAGGACATCCCCTCCACCCCGCTCTCGGTGATGAGCACCGGCGCAGCGCGACCGGGGATCAGCGCTGTCGAAATGACGACATCGGCTTTGGCGATGTGCCGAGCCAGCAACTCAACCTGCCGCGCCTGCTGGTCTTTGGCGAGGGCTTTCGCGTACCCGCCTTTGTCTTCAGCATCCGCTGTGTCGAGGTCGAGTTCGACGAACTTTGCACCGACCGACTCGACCTGTTCGCGGGCGGCGGGCCGGATGTCGTAGGCGCTCGTCACGGCCCCGAGCCGTCGCGCCGTGGCGAGGGCCTGAAGTCCAGCCACGCCTGCACCGAGGATAAGGACTTGGGCCGGACGAATCGTCCCGGCAGCGGTGGTGAGGAGCGGGAAAAATTTGGGCAGCGTATCGGCGGCGAGGAGGACGGCCTTGTACCCTGCCACCGTGCTCATCGCCGAGAGCGCGTCCATCTTCTGCGCTCGTGTGATGCGCGGCACCATCTCCATCGAGAACGCTGTCACGCCCTGCGCGGCAAGGCTCGCGCTAAGGTCGGGCCGGTCGAGCGGTTGCAAGAACCCGACCAGCGTCGCCCCCGACTGAAGCGCACCCAACTCATCTTCCGGTGGCGTGATGGTGGCGACGAGATCAGCCCCAAGCGCATCGCTCCGCTCGGCGAGGCGGGCACCGACGGCCTCGTAGTCGGCGTCCGGGAAATAGGCCGACGCACCGGCCCCGCGTTCGACGATGATCTCGTAACCGATCTTCGCCAACCGGTCGGCCACATCGGGTGTGAGGGCCACGCGGTGCTCGCCCGGTGCGGTTTCGCGGGGGACGCCAATCGTAACAGCCATAGCTCAACGGGTTTATGACGCTACTAGATACGATGCAGCCATGACTCCTGCAACGATAAATCGACATCAACTGCGGAAAGGGCATCGTGCGGCCCCTACGGTTCTGACGCGAAGCGGCTCCGCTACGCGGCAAGACGGCGCTGCGCGGCGTACCCACTGCTCCTTCGTGCCGTATTGTGTATCTAACCTACGTTCTGCGTCTTTCTCCGCCTAAATCTCCGTCGCCATGCGCTCTCGCTTCCCGCTTTTTCTCGGCCTCGTCGTGCTGTTCGCCGGGACCGCCGTTGCCCAGCAAAACCTCACCGTGCCCCGCGCCAGCCAACATGCCAGCGTCACCCAGCGCGTCGGGCTGACCGATCTCACGTTCGACTACCACCGGCCTGCCGTCAACGACCGCGAAGTCTGGGGCGCGCTTGTGCCGTGGGGCCAGGTCTGGCGCGCCGGAGCCAACGAGAACACGACATTCACGACCACCTCAGAGATTACCGTCGGTGGGCAGCCACTCGACGCCGGGACTTACGGCTTCCACCTGATCCCGAACCAGAACGGTGCGTGGACCGCCATCTTCAGCGAGATCAACTCGGCGTGGGGCAGCTTCAGCTACGACGAGTCTGAGGACGCCGCTCGCGTCTCCGTCACGCCGCGCACGGCCTCGATGAACGAGCGCCTTCTCTACCGCTTCGACGACCCGACCAACACCTCCGTCACCGCCGTGATGCACTGGGAGCGGGTGGAAGTGCCCATCCCGATCTCGGTCAACACACCGGAAGTCGTGCTCGCCAACATGGAGCGCGAGATGCGTAGCCTGCCGCGCTTCTCGTGGCAGGGCTGGAACCAGATCGCCACCCTCGCTATGCAGAACGACCTCCGGCTCAACGACGCCCTCGGCTGGGCCGAGCAGTCGGTTTCGATGAACCGCAACTTCACCAATGTGATGACGGTCGCCAGCATCAAAGACAAGCTCGGCCAGCCGCAGGAAGCCGAGACGATGCGCGCCGAGGCGATGGGCCTCGCCACGGAGAACGAGATGAACGCCTACGGCTACCAGCTTCTCGGCCAGGGGCGCACCGCCGACGCCGTCGCCATCTTCCGCAAGAACACCGAGGACCACCCCGAGTCGTGGAACGTCTGGGACAGCTACGGCGAGGGCTTGGCCGCACAGGACAACACCGCCGAGGCCATCGAGCACTACGAGAAGGCCCGCTCGATGGCTCCGCAGGCGCAGTATGCCCGCATTGACGGCGTCCTCGCCCAGCTCCGCGGCCAGAACTGAACCTAGAGTTAGAGGGCTTGGAGTCGGGGCACTCCGCCAGCGTGTGAAGTGCCCCGATTCGTCCTTTTATCCCACCTGCTCACCCGCAGTCTGCTATGCACGATCCTGCTCTCCTGCTTGTCATCACCCTGCTCTTTCTCATGACAGGCTGCCTCGAAGCGCCGACTGAACAGACCGCTACCATCGACCCAGATACTGCGCAGTCCGTATGGACCGTGGACCTCGTCCGCACCCTACCCGGTCAGCAAGCCGAATACCTTCGAAGCATCGAAGCGAACTGGGCGCAGGCACGCAACCTTGCGCTGGAGCGCCGCGCGGTTCTCTCCTACCGGGCGCTTGTGGCTTCGCCAGACTCCATGCAAGGCTGGGACGTGATGCTGATGACGGAGTACGCCGACTCGACCGCTTGGGCACAGCGAGAGGACATCTTCGCCTCCATCTTCGACTCTCCCGAGTACACCCATGAGCCGATGGCACACCCGTCGTCGGAGGTACGCAAGATTCTACCGGGCGACGCAGCCCTGAGAACGCTGGTGGCACAACCTAGGCGCTAGGCAAGCACCAATGACCTTCGCTTACATGTCCTCCCAGAACTCCTCGGGCATGTCCTGCGCTAGCGCGAGCGCGCCTTCGGCTCCGGCGAAGAGCGGGTCGTCGACGGTATGGACGCGGCACGGGCCGTACTCCTTGAGTGCGTCCTCGATGGCCTCGGCGATGCCTTTGATCTGGCTGCCGCCGCCCGCGAGGTAGATGTTCTTGCGGAGCACCTCCTGGAAGTCCGGCTCGTAGCGGGCGATGAGTTCGATGGCGGTCTCAGCGATGGCCGGGATGATGGCCTCGCAGGCTTCTTTGAGTTCCTTCGATACGTCCACATTGAGGGCTTTGCCGCCGACCGCCGTCTTCATCTCTAGCTTGCCGTTGGCGGAACCGACGTAGCCGTGCTGCTCCTTGAAGTGACGGACAGCGACCTCGGAGAACTTGGCCTCGGGGTGACGCTCGGCGAGGAGGCCCTGAAGCTGTCGGTCCACGAAGTCGCCCGCCATCGTGAGGGTGCGTTGGTCCTCCTCGGTCGGCATCGTGCCGTGCATCACGCAGAAGTCCACCGTGCCCGCACCGATGTCGATCACCATCGCGTTCGAGAGCGCATCGAGGCCGTAGGCGACGGCGAACGGCTCGGAGACGACCATCAGCGCGTCAGCGTATTCCTGCACCGCATCGCGGATGGCGAGCTTGTTGACCTTGAGCGCCTCGGCAGGCACACCGACAGCAGCCTGGATGCGCTGTCCTTCTTTAGGTTCCACCTGCTCGATGAGGTGGTGGATCAACTCGCGCACGGCCTCTTCGTCGCGCTCGGTGCCGTCGCGGATGACGCCGTTTTCGAGCGGGCGCACCAACTCGACCGACATCCGGTTCTCGACCGCGTGCTCACCGAAAAGGATCGCCTCGCCGAGCATCTTCTTGGCGACGAAGTCCTTGGGCCACGCGACGTAGCTCTCGACCCAGGTTCGCTTGCCGTTCGAGGCGACGACCGCGCTGCGGGACGTGCCGAGGTCGATACCGATGTGGAGTGGGGCGGTGGATTTCGTGGTGGACTTAGTGGTCTTCTTCGCCATCGTGGGTGGGGATCAGGGTAGGTGCGTTGGTGAGCGGCCGGTGCTGAAGGTACGCCGCAATGCCTTCTTCAAGCGAACGGGCGAGGCTTTCGCGGTGGGCGTCGGTGTCGAGGCGCGCCTCTTCGTCGGGGTTGCTGATCGCCGCCATCTCGGCGAGGATCGCGGGGGCCTCCACGCCGAGAAGCACGACGAACGGCCCAGCCTTGACGCCCCAGTCGCTCGCCTCGGCGTTCGTCTGGCGGACCGTCTCGACGAGCGACTGCTGGACCGACATCGCAAGGTGCCTCGACTCTTGGAATTTAACCGTATTTCCGGCCCGTTGCAGCATCGTGTTGAACTCAGCCACGGAATAATTGGCCGCCCCGTTTTCGCCGTGCGCGAGGCGAAGCGTCTGATCGTCGGCCCGCAAGCCGAAGTAGTAGGTTTCGAGCGGCGCGACCGAGGCATCGGGGATAGAGTTGACGTGGAGCGAGACGAAGAGGTCCGCATCGTTCTCGTTCGCAAAGGCAACACGCTCACCGAGTGCCACCTCGACATCCGTCTCTCGCGTCATCAGCACGCGCGCCCCGTGGCGACGGGCGAGCCGGTCGCGGAGCCGCAGCGCCACATCGAGCGTGATGTCTTTCTCCTGCCCCCCCGCCGGTCCGAGCGCGCCGGGGTCGCGCCCGCCGTGGCCGGGGTCGATCACGATGGTGTTGACCTGAAGATTAAACAGCTCCGCAATCGGCAGCCGGTCGAGGTCCGGCACATCGAAGCGAGCGCTGGGTTCGGCGACTGGCGTGAGGCGCGGCGAATCGGCGAGGCGCAGCGACGCTTGGCTGCGCGGGGCAGGCGGCTCCGGCTGGAGGTTCAGCGTGATGAGACCTATGAGAAGGACACCGACCACAGCGAGCAATACGACCGGGGCCATCCGCCACGGCGAGGGCAACGCCGACTTCGGGGCCTGACGCACCGGGCGATGGGTGCGCCGTGGCTGCGGAGCGCGGGTCGTCGCGTGCAGGTTGTCCTCGTAGACAGCCTGCAGGATATCGTGCTTGTTGGACCGGGGGTCGGAGACGGAGGGCACGTCGGCGAACAGAAGCGAACGGGCGATGGCCGGAATATCGGCCACGGGACGTCCGGAGTATACATCTTCCGCGAGGGCCTCCGTGCAATAGTGCCGCGAAATGAACAGGATTCCTCACGCCTACCTCAATGCACGAGCGTCAGCAGCCGCGACTCAACCTGCCCCGCGTCCGTGCGAAGGCGACAGAGGTACGTGCCCGCCGCCACCAACTGGCCGGAGGCATCGGTTCCATCCCACACGACGGCGTGCTCCCCGGCCCCACGCAGCGCGTCTTCCAGCACCGCCACGCGCTTCCCTGTGACCGAATACACCGCCAGTTCGACCGAGGCGGGCGATGCCAGCGTGTAGCGGATCGTCGCCGTGCCCCGGCTCGGGTTGGGCGCGACCGGCAACAACCCTTGCTGATCACGCTCCGGCGTCTCCTCCTCTCCGGCGACGGGCACGCCGCTGATGACGCGCACGAGCGTCGGATTCAACTCGCCCTCCACGTCGGAGAACTTGCTGTTGACGTAGATCGTCGAGCCGTCCGGCGTCACGGCGATGCCGTTGGGGAAACGGAACGTGGCCTCGGACGCCGGGCCGTCGGCGTTCCCCGCCTCGCCCGATCCAGCAATCACCTCGACCGTCCCGTCTAAACCCACACCGAGAATCTGGTGCCCGGCCCGGTCAGCGACGATAAGACGACCCGCTGCGTAAGCGACGTGCCCATTCCCTCCGCCCGGTCCCGTGGCAAGCAGCGACACGGTCCCGTCGGTGTCGATGCGGAAGATCTTCCCGTCGTTGAAGTTGACCGTGTAGAGCACACCGTCCGGCCCGATGGTGAGGCCGTTGGGGCAGTTGAATTCAGGGTCGCTGGCATAGAGCACCTTGGTCCCTCTGGGGGCGATCCGCTGGATAGTATTCCCTCCGCACTCGGCCACGAAGGCACCGCCATCGGGTGCCGCCGCAATACCGACAGGCGAGACTAGCCCACTAGCCCACTGCACCGGATTCCCACTCGGCGAGACCTGAAACACCAAGCCGCGCCCGAGTTCGACTTGGAGTAGTGTTGTGCCGTCCGAAGCGAAGTCGTTGCCAGTGGCGATGAAGAACCCATTGGCGAAGACGCTGAACGAGCCGTCGTCGGTCGAGACTTCTTTCACATCCGGCCCCCAGTCCGACGGGTCAGACGATCCGAGCGCGTCACCAAAATCGGCGACGTAGAGTGCACCGATCGTCGGGTGAAGCGTCATGCCACCACTACCGGAGAACGGCTCGGTGAGTGTGGTGACGACGGGTTGGGCGGCGCTCGCTATCGCAATACCGGACAGGAGGCACAGGAGAAGAGCATGGTGGAACACGGGTCGTTGAGGAGCCATAGCAACGCGAAGAGGTCGAGTGAATGGTGACGCTCCAAGCCTAGCCCGACCGCCCTACCGCTCGCCTGAGGGTCTTCTTCGGACCTCGTGAGGATTCTCCACGATGGCGATTATGCAGCGAAATGGTGACTGTGGAGCAGGAATAGCCTTGCATCTGTCGATGACGCAGCGTAGCCTGAGCACAACCGCATCTCCCTTCCATGCCTGTCCCGCACGCCACAGAACCCCTCCCCCTGCCTCGCCACTTCCGGCTGGGCGACTGGACCGTTGACCCTCGGGCCGGGCAACTCCAACGGGGCGACGAGACCGTGCGGCTCGAACCGAAGGTTATGGGCGTGCTGACACACCTCGCTGCCCGTGCGGGCAACGTGGTCTCCCGCGATGAACTGCTCGATGCTGTGTGGCCGGACGTGGTTGTGACCGAGAATGCCCTGAGCCGCTGCGTCTCCGACCTCCGCCGCGCCCTCGGCGATGACCCGCGCACCCCGACGCTGATCGAGACAATCCCGAAGACGGGCTACCGAATGCTGGTCCCCCCCGAGCCGGTTGAGGCTCCAGCGCTGCTTTCGACGGGCGACGCCGTGCCTGCATGGGCCGAGATCACTGGGCCACATCCCGCCGCCGAGACCGTGCCCGCTGCTCGCCGGTCTCCTATGGTCGGCTGGGGTATCCTCGCGGTGTTTGTCGTGGTGGCCCTCGGCATCGCACTGTGGCAACCTTGGACATCGCCTTCCCCACCTGCTCTCACGATGAGTACGCCACGCCCGGTGACCGCGCAGACCGGAAGCGAGGGGTTGGCAGCGCTCTCCCCAACCGGCGACCGGGTGGCCTATGTTCGGTTCGAGGAAGGCGGCCGAATGGGCCGCATCGAGATCGTCGGGACGGAAGGTGGCACGCCGCTTCGGCTCACCGAAGGCCCTGCCGACACCTACCCCACCTTCTCCCCGGATGGTCAGGAGATCGCGTTCCTACGCTGCGAGGCCACGGGCTGTCGGCCCTACCGAGTGTCAGCGCTTGGCACGGACGAGCGCCTGCTCGCCGATCTCATCGTGCAGCCCGCCGGGCTGGCATGGTCGCCCGGCGGGCGAACGCTGGCGACCGTCAGACAGGCTACAGAGACGAACCCGTTTCATCTCGCCTTACTCGATCTCGACACCGGCGAGCAGCGACGCCTCACGACACCGCCCACCGCTACCGCAGGCGACATCTTCCCCACCTTCTCTCCCGACGGAGAGCGCCTCGCGTTCGTCCGGCGCCTGGACGACATGGCCGGTGACCTCCATGTTATATCGATCGGCGGAGGCGACCCGGTGGCTGTATCGACAGACCGGAGCCAAGTAGCCCGGTTTAGCTGGTTCCCCGACAGCCAACGCCTCTTGGCTTCCTCAGACCGGGACGGCACGTTCCGGCTCTGGCAGTTCTCGACGACAGGCGCCTCGCCCATGCCACTGCCGCTCGAAGTCACGATGCCCATCGGTCCGGCACTCAGCGCAGACGGAAGCCGTGCCGTGGTCGAGTCGTGGGACTTGCCGATCCAACTCCGGCTATACGATCTCTCTGACACCGAGACGGAGGGCGTGGCCTTGGCTCCGTCAACCAGGCTGGACCGGATGCCTGCCCTGTCGCCTGATGCGCGGCGGGCCGTCTTCGTTTCCACCCGAAGCGGGTACACCGAACTCTGGACAGCCAACCTCGACGGCACTCCCCCGCGCCCGCTGACCTCGTTCGCCGGGCCTGCGGTACGCACCCCGCAGTGGTCGCCCGACGGCCATACCATCGCCTTCGTGATGCGGGGCGAGGGACAGGACGATCTCTACACGATCCCGGCGGAAGGCGGCACCCCTCGTCGCCTCACGAACACCGACGCCGACGAAACTCACCCGCGCTGGGCACCTGACAGTCGCTCGCTGTTCGTCGGGCGACGCCATGTAAACCACTGGGAAGGCGTACACCTCGCCGCTGACGGAAGCAGAGAAGTGGTTGTCGTACCCGATGCAGTCGTCCTCGCGCCCTCGCCCGATGGGCGGACTCTGTGGTATACCCGCGCCGACGCTTCGGGCCTCTGGTCGCTCCCGCTCGGTAGCGACGGACAGCCAGTGCCCGAGAATCCTCCATCGCTCGCACTGCCAGACCTGCATCCTGAGCATACCACCGCATGGTCTCTGACACGCGATGGGCTACTCTACCTTCGTCAAACCGACGGCGGAGCCACCCTAGTCCGATGGACGGATGGGCACCCGGACTCTACGCTTGGTACCGGCCTTCATCTTGATTTATGGGCACCGGCCTTCGCGGCATCGACCGATGGCTCAGTTCTCCTCGTAGCCCAGATGGGGCTTCCTGAGATGGACGTCCTCATTGCCGATATCGATCAGCGCTGAGTCGCTGTCAGTCCACGACCGGCAGGCCACTTGGCACGGTCTCAGGGATGAGACCGCTCAGGTCTTTCGAGGCCGGGTCGGTGAGGCTTTCGAGGAAGGCCAGCAGGTCGTCTACTTGGGCGTCGGAGAGAGCATTCGGTTCTAGCTCGTTGGCGGCGGCGATGCGGGCACGCAGTTCGGGCTGCCGCTGTACCCATGTGTCGCGCTCGAGGAAGGCCTCGCGGCGCTCCGGGCTAAGGGCGCGTGTTTCGAGCTTCGGCCCTTGGGCGGTCGTCTCCAGCACTTCCCCCACCGGAGCGAGCAGCCCCTCGGGCACCTCGTAGACATCGAGCGAGGCGACGGGGTCGAGGTGGTGGCGGACGACCGCTTCGAGTGAGGCATAAGCCCCGCTGTGCCCATAGGGCGCGGTCAGCGCCACGTTGCGGAGCGAGGGCGTGCGGAAGGTGTAGAGGTCTTCGTCGCGCCGCGTCACGCGGCCTCGTCCGAAGTCTTCAGGGAACGCCCTGAGGCCCGTCGCCCGCCAGTAGGAGTCGTCCGAGCCATCTGACTTGCCGGGACCAATCTGCGGCATGGCGATGGCGTGGAACTCATGGTCGGTCTGGAAAGGCCCGCTGTGGCAGGTGTTGCACTCTGCCGAGCCGTAGAACAGGCGCGCGCCCCGCTCGGCCTCAGTGTTCAGCCCCTCGCCCGTGCGGAGGTACTGGTCGAACGGGCTATTGTCGGCGCGGAAGGCTGTCGCCTCAAAGGCGGCGATGGCGTTGGCGGCAAGGACCATCGTGATATCGTCGGCCCCAGCGACTTCCTCGGGAAAGGCGGCCTCGAACAGTTCGACGTAGGCAGGAATAGCCCGCAATCGCCCAGCGAGTTGGTCCCAGACACCACCCGGCCCGGCTACGTTGTTGAGCGCCCGCGCCTCGGCGAGCGGATTCTCCCCACGCTGCCCGGTCATCTCAGTCGGCGAGGTGCCGGGGAAGAGCGACTGCGCGGCGAGGGCATTGTCAAGACCCGTCGGGAATTTCCAGCGGGCAGGCGTGATGAAGCCGCCCTCGTAGTACCCGGCGGTATCTACCTCAACGCGCCCGTCGTGGAACAATCGCGTGAACTCACGGGCACCGAGGTTAAAGAGTGCCGGAGCGTTGCGCGGCACCCGCTCATGGACAGCCTCATAGGACGACACGCCAGCGCGACGGTTCGGGCCGAGTCCGCGTGGCCCCTCGCCAAAGCCGAGCGCTACGCCATCGCCTCCGGCAAAGTCAGGGTGGTGGCACGTTGCACACGAGATATTCTGGTTGCCGCTGAGCACCTTGTCGAAGAACAACATCCGGCCAAGCTCCACTTTGTCCGGCAACGGAGTGCCGTCATCGTAGTAGTCAGCGTCGGTCACGGGAGCCGGGAGGGCGTTCCAGAACGGATCAGGCCGCATTGCTAGGACAATGAGCAGAGCGAAGAGAGCGAGGAGCGTTTTCATGGCGACAGAGGTACTCAAGAGAAGAGGCAGAGCAGACAGGGAGGCCGCCGTGCAGGCGACCTCCCCCGCCGATGCTTTAGTTGCTCGCGGTCTGGTCCACGCCGTCGCGCAGCGGCAACATCACGAACAGCGGGATGTGGGCGACATCGCCGAACGAGCCGGGGTGCCCGCCGTAGGTCAGGCCGTCGCTGTGGTAGTTGATCGCCAGCATGGAGGTCGTCCACGTATCCGACATCTGGAGGCAGGGCTGGAACGTGTGCTCAAACTGCGCTGTGCCGTCCGCGCTGGCCGTGAAGACGCTCTCCGAGCCATCGCGCGCGCCGAGCGGCAAGTCCAGCGTGCCGGTGAACGGGACGGGCGGCGGGATTGCCATGAAAGCGTGCCACATCGTGTAGACCCCGTTCGGGACAAGGCCCGAGAAGCTGAGATCGAGCGTGCCGGTCCTATTCTGGCAGCTATATGTGCCGGTCCCGCTGTGACGAAGCCACTCGCCGAGGGTCATACCGAGCGGCTGGCCCTTCGCGTAGGGTCCGATGGCATCGGGATTGAACGGGTCGTGCGGTACGCCTTCGGCAGTGGCATAGAGCGGGGCGTTCATGTTATGATCGCCGGGTGTGACGCGGTAGACGGTGCCGCTACCCGGCTCGCGCTCGATGTAGACGTCCTGCTCGGGCAGTTCCATATCGAGGTGGGTCATAAACGCGAGGTCGAGACTTAGGTCCTGAGCGTCGGCGCGGTTAGTGCTCAGGCCGAGCATCAGCAGGAGGCCAAAGACGAGGAAGACCTGAAGCGGTCGCTGCTTTCGTGTGTGTGTGTGTGTCATGACGGAGTAGAGTAGTGTTTCGTTGGTAGGTAGATGCAGTGTTGGTTTGGGGAGGCCGCGTGGGGCCTTCATCTGACGAGACGCGAAAGAGGCGGCCACTCCCAAACCAGCCAACGAGAAAAACAAAAAGGGCGGCGATCCGCTTTGGATCGCCGCCCCGTGTGTGCTACTGACCGAGAAGAGGTCTAGCCTTCCTTCTCCTCTTCGGCAGGTTCTTCTTCCGCCTCTTCCTCTGCTTGATCGGCAACCGCTTCATCAGCAGGCTGCTCCATCATCTCAGGCGTCTCACCCGCCTCACCCTCGACCATCGCCGCGTCGGTGTCCGCGCTGGCGTTCTCGGGCGTGACCTCGACTTCTGCTTCGGCTTCTGCCGCCTCCGCTTCTTCTTCCTGCGCCTCCATCTTGGCCTTGAGGGCTTCGAGGCCGCTCAGCTCACCGATGGTGGCCGGGCCGCGCGACTGCGACTGGAAGTCGCGCACGGCGCGCTGCTCTTCGCGGCGCTCGGCGGCCTTCTCAGCACGCTCTTGGTTTTTCTCAGCGCGCTCGGCGGCCATGCGCCGGGCGGTCTCCGAGAGGATGATATCGCGGCTGTTCCGGTCGAGCCGGATCACGCGAAGCTCCAGCGTGTCGCCGACCGCATAGGCCTCCTCAGGAGAGCCGGTGCGCTCAAGATGGCTGGCCGGGACGAAGCCCGAAGCTTCGAGCGGAAGCTCGATCTGCAGGCCGTCGCTCATCACCTCGGTGACGGTCGCTGTCGTGTCCGTGTCCTCGGCGTAGGCCGTGGCGTACTGCTGCCACGGATCGGTCTGGACCTGCTTGTGCCCGAGCGAGAGGCGGCGCTGCGCCACGTCGATGTCGAGCACCTGCACTTCCAGTTCCTGCCCCTTCTTGACCACCTCCGACGGGTGCTTGATGCGCTTCGTCCACGAGAGGTCCGAGACGTGCACCAGCCCGTCGATGCCCGGCTCGATCTCGACGAAGGCTCCGAAGCTCGTGATGTTGCGCACGATGCCCATCGCCGTCTGGCCCACCGAGACGCGCTCGAGGATGCCTTCCCACGGGTCGGCTTCGAGCTGCTTCATACCGAGCGAGATCTTCTTATCGTCTTGGTCGATGTTGAGAATCTTGACATCGACCATCTGGCCGAGTTGCACCTTCTGGGTGGGATGCTTGATGTGCTCGGTGTAGCTCATCTCGGAGATGTGGACGAGGCCCTCGATCCCCTTCTCAAGCTCGACGAACGCACCGTAATCGGTGATCGAGACGACGCGGCCTTGGACGGTCTTGCCCTCGCCGAAGCGCTCCTCGATGTTCTCCCACGGGTGCGGTTGAAGCTGCTTGAGGCCGAGCGAGATGCGCTGGCGCTCCTTCTCGTAGTTGAGCACGACCACGTTAAGCTCCTGGTCGAGTTCGACGACTTCGCTCGGGTGGCCGACGCGGCCCCACGAGAGGTCGGTGATGTGGAGCAGGCCGTCCACGCCGCCGAGGTCGATGAAGACACCGAAGTCGACGATGTTCTTGACCTGACCCTGCAGCACCTGACCAACCTCCATCGTGTCGAGGATCTTGTCGCGCTGCGCTTCGAGGTCCTTCTCGATGAGCGCCTTGTGACTGACGACGACGTTGCCGTTGGCCGGGTTGAGCTTGACGACCTTGAACTCCATCGTCTTCTCGAGGTAGGCGTCGAAGTCGCGCACCGGGCGGACATCGATCTGCGACCCCGGCAGGAAGGCTTCGGCCCCGAGCAGGTCCACGATCATACCGCCCTTGATGCGGCGGATAATCGTGCCCTCGATGATGCCCTCGTTCTCGTGGGCCTCTTCGATGGTCTGCCAGCGGCGGAGGTCGTCGGCCTTGAGCTTGGAAAGGATAAGCTGGCCGTGGCGGTCTTCGAGCCGCTCAAGGAAGACATCCACTTCCTCGCCGACTTCGAGCGTGTCGTCGAACTCGTTGCGCGAGACGATGCCATCGCTCTTGAACCCAATGTCGATCACGATCTCCTTCTCGCCGATGGACGCGACGCGCCCGTGGACGATCTCGCCCTCGGTGACGGAGGTCATCGACTTCTCGTAGAGCTCCATGAGCGCCTCGTCCTTGACCTCCGGCTCGTCGGGGTCGACGCGGTTCTCGTATTCTTCGAGGTCAGCAAGCGAGATGACCTTGCCTTGAATCTCGCCGGTGTAACCGAAGCGTCCGGCATCAGGCGAGAGGTCGTCGGCGCTCTCGACGGCCACGGGGGCCTCGGGATCGACCGCTTCGGTGCTGCCCGTGATGCGCTCAATGACGGGTTCGGAGGCGTCGGCGACGGCTTCGACCGCGTCCGAGGCGGTCTCCTTGACCGTATCGACAGCCTCATCGAGAAGGCTCTTGGCCTCCTCCGCGACGTCTTCTGCTTCCTCAGCGACGGCTTCGACAGCCTCGGTGGCTTCCTCGGCAGCGGTTTCTTCGACTGTCTCGGGTTCGGTGGGCGTTGCCTCGTCGGTGATCGGGGCGTCCTGCTCGGCAGTCGCGTCCTGTTCTTCGTTCGGGTTCTTGGTGTCCAGCTCTTCGGCCATGTGATTGGTGATAGGGCACGGCCACTCCGCAGGAGGCGGTCGAGAGGTAGCCGATTGCGTGGGTTTTGGTTGAGGATTCCCCGAGGGACGAGCGTCTCGTACGCTCATCATCCGGGCTTCTTTAGGAAGATGGAGAATGGGCCGCCGGAGCGGCAGAGTCTGATTTCACAGGCGTGGCAGCGTCGCGTTCGCGAAGCCGCGCGCGGATGAGTTCGACGACGCGCTCGACCTGATCGCTGATGTCGAGGCCCGTCGTGTCGAGAACGACGGCGTCTTCGGCCTGCCGGAGCGGGGAGACCGCGCGCGTGGCGTCGCGGGCGTCGCGCTCAGCGATGTCTTCGGCGACGGCATCGAGCGACACCGTTTTGCCTTGGTCGGTCAGTTCGCGGTGGCGGCGCTCGGCGCGCGCCTCCGGGTTGGCGACCATGTACACTTTTACGTCGGCGTCGGGAAAGACAACCGTGCCGATGTCCCGGCCTTCCATCACAACGCCCAGTCCGTCCGCCGTCTGCTGGCGCGCCATGCGGCGCTGCTCCTCAACGAGGCGGTGACGAACCGACGGCAGGGTGCTAACCCGACTGGCCGCTTCGGTGGCCTCGGGTGTGCGGATGCGGTCTGTGACGTCCTGACCGTCGAGCATGACCTGCAGCCCGTCCAACCCCATCCGGAGATCGAGGTTGAGCGAGGACAGCAGGCCATCAGCGGCTTCGTCCGTGAATGCGATCCCCCGATCGAGGAACGCGAGGGCGACGGTGCGGTACATGGCCCCGGTGTCGAGATACAGCCATCCCACCGCGTCGGCGACGCGACGCGCAGTAGTGCTCTTGCCGGAACCGGCTGGACCGTCGATGGCTACGATCACGCGAGGCTAGAGGATGGATGGGGACAGGACAGAATTGGCAAAATACGTCCACCTATTGTTCCCTCCAAGCGTTAACGGCCTATTCACGGCACAGCCCGCTTGGCCTGAAACGAATACGGGGCAGCCCTCCGAAGAGACCTGACCCGCTACACCATGCGAGCTACCATCCCTTGCTTGAACGGCGTTCCCCGCACACGACTCAGTTTCCGACTTGCTGGCTCACAATGGTGATCTCCGATGGGTAGGTAATCGGGCCGATGGGCGTCGTGACCGTCGGGCGAGCGCGGAGGGCGATCTCGGACGAGCCCTGCCCGGCAATCGCGGCGGCGAGGTTTACGATGTCTTCGAGGTTGCGCCCGAAGAACTGGATTAGGTCCAGCTCCATCGAGATCGGGATCAGCACGTCGGCACCGGGCGGGATCACGCGCTCGTCGTTGAAAATGCCGTTGATGGTCTCGGTGTCATCAAGGAGCAGCGTCCAGTCAAGTTGCACGAGGCGGGCATTGACGGAGTTCGTCTCCGGGTTGCTCGCACCGAGGTTGAGCGTGAACGAGAGCGGCATCTCGCCGCGCGCCAGCGCCACACCGAGACGACCGATCTCCAAAGCGTTGAGGTCGTCATATCCCTGTAGGCTCTGGACGTCCACTCCGGCGAGGTTGGTGTCGGTCACGCCATCGATGGCGAAGTCCACATTGCGAAGGTTGGCGATCTCCTGCAGCGCCGCACATGAGGCGAGGAATGGGATGAGTAGCAGAATAAGGACGAGGGTCGAAGCGGCGTGGTGGATGCGGTGCATGGCAGGAATCGATGAGGTTGTGGAGGAGGTGAGATGAGATACACGCCGGTAAGGTATCATCCAACCGCCCTGCCGTGCCTACGCTACGCCTCATCGTGAGAAAACTCCGCCCCGACGAACTCGACCGCCCCTCGCCCGAAACGCTCCTGGCGCTACCCCGCCACCCTGTCGCGGTTGTGCTCGACAACATCCGCTCAGCTTACAACGTCGGCTCGATCCTTCGCACTGCCGACGCGGCCCGCCTCGCGCACGTCTACGTCACGGGCTACACGCCGACACCCGATCACATTCGGGTTGCCAAAACCGCCCTCGGAGCCGAACATACTGTCCCATGGTCACACGCCCCCGATCCGCTGGCGCTGCTCGACCGACTCCGCGCCGACAGCTTCACCCTTGCTGCCCTCGAACAAACCGACACACCGACTGAGATCGGAGCAATCACCCCGGCAGAGTTTCCCCTCGCGGTCGTCCTCGGCAACGAGGTCAAAGGGGTGCAACAGGATATCCTCGACCGCTGCGACCTCGCGCTCGAAATACCGCAGTACGGCGCGAAGCACTCGCTCAACGTCGCCGTCGCGGCAGGCATTGCGGCGTTCGGCCTCATCGCTCAGTGCAAGACAACCGACTAGATTCGCTGCTCGGGCGTCTGCCGCATCCGCACCGTCCCGCCGACGACGAGCGCAGCGGCGATGATGACGAGGTTCTTGATGATGTACTGCCCCTCCAGCGTCAATCCGAACGGGAACGCCGTGAAGCAGACCTCGGGCAGCAGCACGAGCGGCAAGAACGTCCCCGGCATCTGCAGCGCGAGCAGGAAAATCGCCACCCGAACCAGCGGGCGGATGAGGAGGAACAGGCCGATCAGCACCTCCCACACGCCGAGCACCGGGAAGAACCACGCCGGATCGAAGAAATAGACTGTCTGCTTGACCAGTGCCTCGGCGGGACTCATCCCCGGAAAAAGCTTCAGCGCCCCGAACCAGACGAATACGATCCCGATGGCCCACCGAAGCGCCCGTACTCCGTGGCGCGTCATGAAGGCAGCGATGCGGGTGTCAATAGTGTCGAAGCGACGGGCGAGAGGCGACATGGCGGCAGCGGATTGGTGGCTACCATGCTACGTCTCGTGCCCGCGTAGGTGTCGCGCTCACGCAGAGTTCGCCGGACCACCGTCGTGCCTTCACGCTACCCGCCGTACTCGCCCCAGACCGAGCGGAGCCGGTGCGAGATCTCGCCGACCGTCGCCCACTGCTCGACGGCGTGGAGGACGTGCGGCATCAGGTTCTCGTCGGCGCGGGCGGCTCGTTCGATCCGGTTGAGGGCGTCGGACCACGCGGCCTCGTCGCGACGGGTGCGGAGGGCGGCCAGACGTTCAGCCTGCCGGTCTCGAATCTCGTCGCCGATCTTCAGCAGTTCCGGCACTTCCACATCGCCCTCCTCGTACTTGTTGACCCCGACTACGATCTGCTCGCCGCGCTCGACGGCAAGCTGCGCCTCGTAGGCTGCCTGCGCGATCTCGTCTTGGTAGAACCCCTGCTCGATGGCGGCGACTGCCCCGCCCATCTCGTCGATCTTCTCGATCAGACGCTCGGCCTCGGCCTCCAACTCGGCGGTGAGGCTTTCGACGAAGAACGAGCCTGCGAGCGGGTCCACGGTGTCGGTGACGCCGGACTCGTGGGCAATGACCTGCTGGGTGCGGAGGGCCAGCCCGGCGGCCTCTTCGGTCGGGAGCGACAGCGCTTCATCGTAGCCGTTGGTGTGGAGGCTCTGCGTCCCGCCGAGGACGGCGGCGAGCGCTTGGAGCGTGACGCGGGGGATATTGTTCTTCGGCTGTTGCGCCGTCAGCGTCGAACCACCGGTCTGGGTGTGGAAGCGGCACATCATCGCCTTCGGCTCAGTCGCCCCGAAGCGGTCCTTCATGATGCGCGCCCAGAGGTGCCGCGCCGCCCGAAACTTGGCGACCTCTTCGAAGAAGTTGTTGTGCGCGTTGAAGAAGAACGAGAGCCGCTTGCCAAACACGTCCACGTCCAGCCCCGCCGCCTGCGCTGCCTCGACGTAGGCGATGCCATTGGCGAGCGTGAAGGCTAACTCCTGCGCCGCCGTACTCCCGGCCTCACGGATGTGGTAGCCCGAGATCGAGATCGTATTCCAGCGCGGCACTTCGTTCGCGCACCACGCGAACACGTCGGTGATGAAGCGCATCGACGGGCGCGGCGGGTAGATGTACGTCCCGCGTGCGGCGTACTCCTTGAGGATATCGTTCTGGATGGTCCCGCCGAGTTTCTTGAGGTCGGCCCCCTGTCCTTTCGCCACCGCGACGTAGAGCGCGAGCAGCACCGGCGCGGTGGCGTTGATCGTCATACTCGTCGTGACCCCTTCGAGCGTGATCCCGTCGAAGAGCCGCTGCATGTCTTCGAGCGAGTCAATCGCCACGCCGACTTTGCCCACCTCGCCCTCGGCCATGGCGTCGTCGGAGTCGTACCCGATCTGCGTCGGAAGGTCGAAGGCAACGCTCAATCCGCGCGCGCCTTGGCTGAGGAGATAGTGGTAGCGGGCGTTGGACTCTTCGGCGGTCGAGAAGCCCGCGTACTGGCGCATAGTCCAGAGGCGTTGGCGGTACATCTCGGGATAGACGCCGCGCGTAAATGGAGCCTCGCCCGGCGCGCCGAGGCGGTCGTCCAAGTCGTCGGGCAGATCAGCACGGTCGTAGACGGGCTGGACGGGGATGCCGCTAGAGGTGGTGCGCTCGGCAGCGTCGGTTTCTTTCATTGCAATAACAGCACTCGGTGAGTAGGGAACACAAGCTACGCCGCATCGAAGTCCGCGCGGAGCAGCCCGTAGAGCAGGCTGTCGCTCCACTCGCCGTAAGTGAACCAGCGGTCACGCAACCTACCCTCGTACTGGAAGCCGAGACGCTCAAGCAGACGCACCGACGCAGCGTTGCGCGGGTCCACGTCGGCCTCGATACGGTGAAGGTCGAACGGCCCGAAAGCAAAAGCGAGCACGGCGCAGACGGCCTCTCCCGCGTAGCCTTTCCCCCAGTGCAACGGATGCAGCATAAACCCGATCTCGGCGCGGCGATTCTGCTTGCTCCAGTCCGCGAGCGTGACCGTCCCAATCAGCCCGTCCTCCTCCTGCTCGGTGATAGCCCACTGGAAGAAGTCGCGCTCGGCAAAGCCGGTGTCGATGCCAGCGAGGTAGGTCCGTGCTCCATCGAGGGTGGGCAGTGGCTCATGGCTCCAGTAGCGCGTCGCCTCCGCATTGCCGAAGATCGCGAGCACGGCATCAGCGTCCGTCGGGCGCGGATGCCGGAGACGGAGGCGCTCGGTATCGAGAGTAGGTAGCGCTTCGTCGAAAGGATCGGGGTTGGTGTTCATACCCGCAAAATAGCGTTCGCGGGGCGTTTATCTTGCGGCTCTCTTTCCCTACCTGTGACGCCCGTGTTCGAGCCAGGAACGTCCGCCCTCTCTGCCGCCATCGTCCTCTTCTTCGTGATGGACCCGCTGGGCAATGCCCCGCTGTTCCTCTCGCTGCTCAAGGACCTAGACCCGAAGCGGCGGCGGTTCATCATCGTCCGCGAACTTCTGATCGCACTGGCGATCCTGCTGACGTTTCTGTTCTGCGGCCAAGCCCTCCTGAACCTCCTCGCGCTCGAGCAGGAATCGGTCACGATTGCAGGCGGCATCGTGCTCATGATCATCGGGCTGCGGATGATCTTCCCGACCCACGAGGGCGTGATGGGCGACACGGGCGATGGCGAGCCGTTCATCGTCCCGCTAGCAATTCCGCTCGTTGCCGGACCGTCGGCGCTCGCCACCCTCATCCTGATGGTCCGCAGCGAGCCGGACGCGATGGGTAAGTGGACGCTCGCACTCCTCATCGCGTGGGCGGCATCCGCAGCCGTGCTCTCGGCGGCCCCGCTGCTCTACCGACTGCTCAAGCAGCGCGGCCTTTCGGCGTTGGAGCGACTAATGGGGATGCTGCTCATCATGATCGCCGTGCAGATGCTCGTCAACGGATTCCAAGCAGCGTTCGGGTGACGCAGCGGCTAGTCGCGGCGCTGGTACCGCTCCAGTGTGAACTGCTCGCCCAAGTAGCGGCGGCGCACCTCTTCGTCTTCAGCCAGTTCTTCGGCGGTGCCTTGCTGGAAGATGTGCCCTTCGTAGAGCAAGTAGGCGCGGTCCGTAATAGCGAGGGTCTCGTGGACATTGTGATCCGTGATGAGGACGCCGATCCCCCGCCCCTGCAACCCGGCGACGACGTGCTGGATGTCCTCGACGGCAATCGGGTCGATCCCGGCGAAGGGTTCGTCGAGGAGGATGAACTTGGGGCGCGTGGCGAGGGCACGGGCGATCTCGGTACGCCGCCGCTCGCCACCGGAGAGGACGTACCCCTTCGAGTCGCGCACCCGGCCTAGCCCGAATTCACCGATCAGTTCTTCGACGCGGGCCTCGCGCTCTTCCTTCGGGATCGGCTGGAATTCGAGCACGGCGTGGAGGTTTTCCTCGACGGTGAGGTTGCGGAAGATGCTCTCCTCTTGGGCGAGGTATCCGATGCCGCGCCGAGCACGACGGTACATCGGAAGTCGCGTGATGTCCTCCTCGCCGAGCCAGACCTGCCCGCCGTCCGGCCGCACCATCCCGACCACCATGTAAAACGTCGTCGTCTTCCCCGCCCCATTTGGCCCGAGCAGCCCGACAACTTCGCCCTGTTTCACGGTCAGCCCCACGCCGTCCACGACGGTGCGTTTGCGGTAGCGCTTGGTGAGGCCCTCGGCGCGAAGAATGAGTGGAGTATCGGGTTGGGGTGATTCCACGGTGCCGGGTTGGATGACGAGCGGAGTCTACGCCTCGCTAGCGCTCCTGTGCCTGCTCGTCTTGAATGATGTCGCGGAGTGGCTCCGCTGGGATAACGATAGGCTTCGGTGCATCGGCGGGTTCCGACGGCGGATTGGGCCGCGCCCGGTTGCGCTCCAGCGGATCATCGGCGAGGAGCGAGGCACGGGTGGGGCGACGCTCCGGCGCGTAGCGAAATCCGTCGAGGCGAAGCGGGTTCGGTACGAGGCCCACGTCGTAGTAGGTTCCTTCGATGCCGCGCACGCCCTGCACCCGGCGGAGCGTGTCGCCGTCGAAGCGGAAGGCGAGGCTGTCGGCGGAAAGCTGGACGGCTCCTTCAAGCACGCCCACGCTATCGGCACGGAAGAAGGCAGCTTCGGCGTTGGGCCAGACCTTCATCCAGCGGAGGCTGTCGGCGTCGAAGAGCGCCAGCATCTGCCGACCGCGCATCTGGTTGATCCGCCCGAGCAGGCTGTCGGGCCGCGCCGCAAACGCCCGCCCGACGACGCGGATCGAATCCACGGCTTCGCCTCGCGCCGTGACGCGGATCGAGTCGCCAGAAACTTCGGTGATGAGCGCCGAGCCGCGCGCGTTCATCCACCCGACAGGGTCGCGGAAGAGCCAAACCTCATCCTCCGTCGGTTGGGCCAGCGAGTCCGCCAATGTTGAGTCGGCCTCAAACTCGACCCGGTTGAAGACAGCAGAGTCAGCGATGGCAGCGAGTTGGTTCCCGTAGAGTCGCACGTCGCGCCGGGCGACGAGGCGCTGAAATGCCCCGCCCGGCGGCGGTGGTCGTCCGCCCACCGAATCAGGCTGCGAGGCTTCGAGAATCTCGGCGCGGACGAGGAGCGTGTCGGTTTCCGTAGAGTCGCTCTGAAAACGAATGAGCAGCGGGTCGATCTCGACGCGGCTGAAGCGAGCGCGCTCATCATGAAAAGCATGCCCTCCGAAGAGCAGGGTCCGGCGTGTCGTATCCGGCTCGGTCTCGTCACCGTCGCGTCCACCGAAGCGCTCGACGAGTACATCGCCGCGAGCGGTTGAGACTTCGGTCTCGCGGAAGTGGGTGAGCGAGTCGGCTTCGAGGCGGGTGCTTTGCTTGTGTTGAAGGCGGACGTTGCCAGAGAAGTCAGCGCGCTTGTCTTCAGTGCCGTAGCGCCCCTGCTCGCTCGTGAGCACCGTGAGGCTGTCCACTAGCCGGACATTGTCCCGAAAGAAGGCCTCCTTGGTGTCCGTGAGGTAGCGACCTCGCTCGCTCGTCAGGACCGCTGTGCCTTCACGTTCCACGAGGCGAACTGGCTCGGCAAACTCGGCGCGTCCCTCGGAGCGGTAATGGGTGACGGAGTTCGAGAACAACTCAGCCTCATCGTCGGCGAGCCGCACGTCGCCCTCGGCCCGACCGATGCGGGTCCGGCTGCCGTAGGTCACGGTCCGAGCATTGAGTGTGTCCACGCCGTCCGCGATCTCGACCTCGCCCTCGAAGAGAATTTCCTCACGGTCGAGGAACTGCGTTGCCTGCCTCGCCCGGAGGTCAGTCGAGTCCTGAATAAGATGCACATTCCCAATGAGTGTGCGAATCCGCTCCCCGTCCACCATGGACCCCGACACAGAGTCGGCGTTGACAATCGTAACGATGCGTGCCTCGGTATCCTGCGCGAGGACCGGGCTGCACAGCATTGCAACTAGCAACCCGAGGAGCAAGCCCCCCAGTTCTCCGCTCCAATCGCCCAATCGCCCCATCGCCCCATCGCTCAGTGACATTCTCACTCCTCCACCGTCACCTGCCCCGTGATTTGGGCGAGAGTGTAGGTCTCTAGGTTCTCGTCCGAGACGAGCCGGTAGCCCTGCAAGTTCTCATCGGGCGTTGTGATCTGCACGAAGCCATCGGTGCGAAGGCTACGTCCGGCCTCATCCCATGTAAGCTGCTCGCTGCGAAGCGTCTTGCCTGTCTCCGTCTGAACCACCACGCGCCCCTCAGCCACGAAGCGCCGCTCTTTGTCGAAGTAGAGCAGCCGGTCAGAGACGACGGTTGCGCTGAGGGTACCGTCCTCATCGAAGACGCCTACTTCGACGCGCGTTGTGTCCTCCGGCATCGCTGGGCCGAACCGTGCGAAGGTGCTGTCGGCGCGCTCAAAGCGGGCGAGGTAGGGCGCGCGGACGAGTGCACGCGGCCGGTCCCCCATCCCAAGGGCGAGAGTCACGTCCCACGTCTCTTGGGTGGGCGTCTCTTCGAGCAGTGCATCGGATGGAATCGTATCAGCTCGCCGGACGCAGCCTGCAAGCAGACACACAGCGACCAGCATAATCAACGAGGCGCGAACGAAAGAGAACACGAGCAAGGGACACGAGCACAGAAATGGCGGCGAAGACAAAATACGCTGTAGCCCTCCAGCAGCCCTCTTCCGAACGTTTCAAAAGGAACGAATCGTGTTACGAGGATACCCTCGCGTTGCCTCATATTGGGCACCCTCGTGTCACTGCGGCCTCATCGGAACTATGCCTTCGTTTTCAGGCATAGGAGCCACAGGAGGCTTCACACGGCGTCAGGCACCTCGCCTTTGCCGCTGTATTTTGTCGCACGCACGCAACGCCTCGCCAACCCCATCGCCTTGTCTGGTACGATATTAGACGGCAAACGCGGGCGCACCGTACCCCCGGTCCGAACCCTACCCTTGATTTCACCTGCCAGAACCCCCATGAGCTTTTCCTTCCAGAGCATCGCCCCCGACACCGCCGTCGTCCGCATCGGAAAGGCACTCGATTTCCGCAACGCGGCCGAATTCAAGTCGGCCTGTCAGGACCACATCCAAGAGGGCACCCGGAATTTCGTTCTCGATTTCTCCGGAACGGGTATTCTGGACTCCACCGGATTGGGTGCCATTTTCTCGCTCTACCGGCAGTTGACGCCGCTTGGTGGTCAGGTCGTGTTCGCCGCCGTGAGCCGCCCGGTGCAAGTGGTCGTGCAACTTACACGAACGTATAAAGTCTTCCGCCAGTACCCAACCGTCGAGGCCGCGCACGAACAGCTTCAGGGACGCACAGCCAGTGGCAGCCGAGCTGGTGCCGCGTGAGCAACACGCCCTCAGCTCTACTACCCGGTCCACCACCCGGCTCGCTCCCTATCATGACGTGCGTGCAGTCCCGGTTCAGTAACCTCGACACCATCATTGCCGAGGTACATCCCCTGCTTGAAGCGTGGAGCCACGACGCGGCGCTCCCCCTAGCAACTGAGGATATCCGTCTGCACCGGATGAAGCTGGTAATCCATGAGTGGATCGCCAACCTAGTCCAGCATGCGGACTTTGAGAATCGCACGCCCCTCATTGATCTCACGCTCGCTCTTGACGAGCAGGATGTCCACTGCATCATTGAGGACAACTCCAACGGTTTCGACTTCGGGCAACAGCTCACCACGCAACGCGCCAAGCTCGCAGATGAGATGATGGCAGAGCGCGGCCGGGGTTTGCTAATCATGCTCAACGGCACCGACAACCTGCGCTACTTTCCCCTCCCCGCTGCCGCCAGTGAGCCTCGGCAGCGACTCGAATTTTGGATCTCCGCTACCCCAACGCCATGTCTCGACACTCCCTCCTAATCGTCGAGGACAACCAGACGCTCCGGCGTCTCCTCGAATACCGCCTCGGTAAAGTCTACGAGGTGCGCTCCGCCCAGAATGGCGAGGAAGCGCTCGTGCTTGTCGAGGAGTCCATCCCGGACCTCATCGTCTCAGACATCATGATGCCCAAGATGGATGGGTTTGCGCTCTTCTCCCTCCTCCGGCAGGGCGAGCGCACGCGGACGATCCCGTTCATCTTCCTCACCGCCAAAACCGACGACACGAGCCGGTTCAAGGGTCTCGGCGAAGGCGTTGACGATTACATCACCAAGCCGTTCGACATCGAGTTTCTGCTGACGCGTATCGAGCGCATCCTCGAACGGATCGAAGTTCACCAACAACAACTCAGCGCCCGGATCGGGCGTGACTTCTCGGATCGCCTGTTGCCCAAGTCGATGCCCCAAGTGCCGGGGTATCGCACCTTCTTCTACAACAAGCCATTCGGCGACGGCGGCGGCGACTTGTTTGACTGGACCGAGGTGCGCCCCGGCTCCTACCTCTTCACGGTCGGCGACATCATGGGCAAGGGCCTCCAGGCCAAGTTCTACGCTTTCTCGTTCCTATCCTATATCCGCTCCACCATCCATGCGATGCTGGAGCAGACCGATTCGCCAGCGAAGCTCATGCACCGCGTCAATGAGATGCTGGTCCGCGACGAGTTGCTGGAAGAGACGTTCGCTTCGCTTCTCATCATGCGGTGGGACACCGAGACGAATACGATTACCTACGCGAACGCCGGACACTGCCGCCCCATCTTCGTGACTCCGGACCGCTCTGGCATCGTCGAGCACTCGGAACTCATCCTCGGACTCGACAAGCAAGAAGAGTACACCGACCGGAGCTTCCAGCTGCCGCCCGGCAGTGCGCTCATCACCTACACAGACGGCCTGATCGAGCAGGTAGCTGAGAACGGTGAGCAGTTTGGAGAAAAGGGCGTGGCCGCGTCGGCAACCGAGGCCCTCAGCACCGACCAGCCCGTTCAGGCTTTGCTCAAGACCCTGCTCCGCCGGAGCGCCGAGCCTCGTTTTTCCGATGACATTCTAGTGTTCTGGCTCGAGCGGCAGCCCGTCGGGGAGTCGGCGGATGTACCGCCTGCCACACCGGCTACGACGGCAGCCTGACCGGACAGCAGCCTGACCAGTCAGAATGACAAACTAAAAGCCGGGGCGACCAGTTGGTCACCCCGGCTTTGTTTATGAGCTAGCGACTGACTCGCTAGATACCCAGCCAGTACGTCGCCTTGACCAGGAAGATGTTCTGCACATCCTCGCGGAAGATGGCCCCAAAGTCGCGGTCGAGATCAAAGTCGCCGAATGGCTCAAAGCCATCGCGCTGCTGCTGCCAGACGAAGAAGATCGCTGAGCCGGGGCGGTACTCCCAACGCACGACGGCGCTGCCACGCAGCGACCGGAAGTTGAAGTCCGGCTTGTCGAACGAGAATACCTCGCCTCCGTCGCCGGGGATGACCTCAAACTCGTCCTCGCGCTCAATGAGCGTGCCCGTATCGCGGCCATAGACATCGAAGTCGTAGGTGCCGGGTTCGCTGAGTTGCTTGAAGCCCGAGTAGCGTCCCGCTGTAATGAAAGGCCGGGCAAAGAGTTGGAGCGTGAGATCGGGCGTGAAGGTCCAGTTAGCGCGGAGGCCGAGCGAGAATGAGGTTTGCTCGATGTCGCCGAACACGTAGCGCGTACCGAATGTCGCCTCGGCCGCCTCATCATCTACCGCCGTCAGGTACTGGTCTGTGTCGAACTCGGTCGAGAAGTCAGGACTAACGGTGAACTCAAGGGAGGAACTGGGGCGAATGCTTAGGTCCACACCGAGGCTGAGGTCATACTCGGGGTTGTCAACGAACTCTGTGCGCAGGAACGAATAGGCCTCGGCAGAGACGGCCTTCCGACTGTCGGTATAAAACCACGGGTTCGTGCTGATGTCGGCTGGCCTCGTGGCAACGGGGCCTCCGCGCGTGAGGCGGTCGTTATAGGTCTCGCCGATGTTGCCGCCGACGTAGAGACCGGCTCCCCAGAGGTTCGCGAACTGAACGTTCGAGTTGAAGTTGAGTCGCCGGTTGATCGTCTGCCCGTCACCGTTGAGGGCCACGTTCCAGTTGACGTTACCGCCCCAGCGCCGTAGCAAGTCCGAGCCGGGGTCGTTCTCGTTGTAGATCACGATGCCGGAGTGCGAATAGACATCGGAGCGGAACTGGAAGCCAAGGTCGTTCACGTCGAAGCCCGGACTGACGTGGTTCGCCGTGAGCGAGCCGATGAGTTTGCCGCTGGTCTTGGCAACGGAGAACTCACCATAGACGCCGCTCAGGTTCGTCGCCCCCTCATCGATGCTGAGGTGATTGGCATCGGGACGCTGGAGGTAGCGTTGCGGCGCACGCTGGAGATCATCAATCACCCCTTCGGAACCATTGACGATACTCCCAGCGACAACCCCACTGACGGTCCACGCGCGGTTACCCCAAGCGTGCTCGAAGTCGAGGCCACCGACGTAGGCATTATCCGGCGTGATGTCCGCGAAGAGCGGCTCGCTCTGACTCCGGTTGGTCGCGGTGAACAGACCGCCGATGACGGTTTGCCCCTCGCGAAAGTCGCGCTTGACACGCCCGACCGCATAGTTCGTCAGCGGCTCGACGGGCGTTTCGAGCCGCTGCCCGTCTGGGTCGAGATACTGCGCCTGCTCTTCCATCGTGACCGCGTCGAGCACACCGATGGACCAGTCGCCGACTTTGCCACTCACCTTCGCAGCGGTTGCAATCGTTGTCTGGTCCGGCGAGTCGGTGTAAACAAATTCATCCCCGCTCAGGCCACGCTGCGGGCGTCGCCCGATCCGGCGCGAGTAGAAAAACGTCGGACGGAAGTTCACGTTGAAGGCCCGCGTGCGCCCAAACTGGAACACATCCACACCCTCGACAAAGAACGGGCGACGCTCCTGAAAGAAGACCTCAAACTGAGACAAGTTGACCACCGCCGGGTCCGCCTCCACCTGTCCGAAGTCCGGGTTGATGGTGGCAGACAGCGTGAGGTTGCTGGTGAGGCCATACTTGACGTCCGCCCCAACCGAACCGATGAAATCATTTTCGCTGTAGAACGGGTTGTCGGCATCACCCGGCTCGCGCGTGAGGCGGCTGGCGAGGTAGGGCTGGACTTCAAGGCGGCGCGGCGAAGACAAGCCGGAGAGTCCTTCGAGCGTGCCAAAGCGCGAGACGAACCCATCGACCTCTGGCAGGATGGGTGCCCAGAACGTTTTTTCGTCCGTCCGAGCGATGTCGCGCTGGAACTGCACACCCCACGTCCTAGCGGCTGCACCGGTCTGATAGCGAAGCTGGGAGAACGGGATGCGAAACTCGGCGGTCCAGCCGTCATCGGTGCGGGCGACTGCCACGTCCCATACGGCATCCCAACTCATGTCCTCGTTGTTGTCGTTGTAGGTGAGGATGTCGTACTTCACACCCGCCGCGTTGACGCCGAACCCGAAAGCCGTCCGCCCATCGCCGTAGGAATCGAGAGAGACAAAGACCTTGTCGCTGATATTCCAGTCGTCCCGCCGGGCGAGTTGCGCGATGACCTCATCGGGGTTGGTATCGTGACATCGGAAGCCGACCCACAGTGCGTCTTCGTCGTAGAGGACGAAGGCCTCGGTGCGCTGCGTGGCAGGCTCCCCGGCGTTCGGTCGCAACTGCTTGAACCCAGTCGCTACTTCGGCCCCGGCCCACGCCGCCTCGTCAAGCCGACCGTCAAGTGTGGGTTTGGCCGCCGCCTCCACGCGGACGGCGCGGACGCTCGGCGGCGCATCGTCATCTTGGAGCGCCGTACCGACGGTCAGAAAGAAAGCGGCGAAGGTCAGAATCAACGTCATCGGTCAGATGTGGGTGCAGGTGGAGGGCGAGACTGCAGGAAGCCCCAGAGAGGACGTCTGCCCGTAAGACGTAGGAGAGCTATCGGCGTTGCTCGGCACGATCCTATTGATCATCCTCGCAATCGTCATCAAGAGCATGACGATGGTGGCGCGCGTCACGAAGGCCTCGCTCCAAGTCGCGCTCGGCTTGGCGCAGAGCGGCCTTGGCCTCGCGCAACTGGCGCTCGGTCACGCCCTGGAGGTCCCCCTCAGCAAGCTCTTCTTCGAGGTCAGCGAGTTCATCGCGGATGTCGTCGAGCGCATCGACTAGGTCTTCCTCGGCATCTTCCCATGCCTCGTCCCACTCTGCCTCCGAGTTCCAGTCGATGTTCACTTCTACATCCTCCAGCGCGCGTTCGATATCGCGCTGCATATCGCTCCAGTCCACGCTGGCGAGAGCCGATGCGATCTCGCCCTCAAAATCAACGGCTTCCAGCGCTCGCGCTGCTTCCTCCATCGCTCGCTCCATCTCGGGGCCGATGTCGGCGAGCGCCTGCGTGGCGAGGTGGTGGTAGCGTTCTTCGACCCGGCGATGCTGCGCTTCCGCTCGGCGCTGGCGTTCCTCGGCCCAACGTTCCCGCTCCTCGGCCCGACGCTCATCGCGTTCCGTGCGGTTCATGCCGATGCTCGTCCCGAAGGCTCCGGCGCGGCGAAGCTTGATGCTGCCATTGAGCACTTCGAGCGTCAGGTCCCGACCGCCAGAACCAATCCGCCCCTTGGCCGAAGCGCCCGTGTAGCCATCGCGGCGTACATCTAGCGGGAAGTCCGACTTGATGCTGCCGGTCCCAGCCTCGGCGTGAACTTCGGTGCTTAGATCGCCGGGGAGTTCGAGGGTGATGCTGCCGTTGGTGGTCGAAAAGTCGAGCGTGCCGTCCCAGTTGGCGCGGCCCATCCGGGCCTTGATGCTGCCATTGACGGTCCCGGCGCGGACGATCCCGGCAGCCTCGGCCTTGACGCTGCCGTTGACCGTTTTCGCCGTCACGTCGCCCCGGCGCGAAGCGGTCTCGACGCTGCCGTTGACGGTGCGGATGTCCACATCGGACCCGAGCGTTTCGGTCTTGATGCTCCCATTGACCGTGCGGCCCACGAACCGGACGTTTTCCGGTAGCTCGATGTCGAACTGTACGTTCACGTCGTTATCGCGGATGTTGCCCTCGGCCCCCTGCCCCGGCTCGCACTCCCGACTTTGCCCCGGATACACCGTGCAGATGACGACGCCGTTGGCGAACTCATTAACGACGATCTCCACATCGTCCTCGCGGCCCCGGTCGGACTTCTTCTCAGCCTCGACGCGAACCCGGTCGCCCGAACCCGTGCGGGCGCGGATCGAGCCGTTGATCCCGTGAACCTCGACGAAGTCCCCCGAGGAAACGCGGCCTTCCCAAGTGAACGTATCGTCACCGTTCAAACTGGTAATCATCAGCAACTCGGGCTGCGATACGGGCAATGGCTCGGCCTTGACTACGACAGGCGCGAGGCGAACGATGTGCTCGTCCGGCTCGGCTTCGACCGGATGGAACGCTGCTAGGGGAAGCACGAGCGCGAGCGCGAGCACACTGAAACCAACGAGTCGCCCTCGGCTTGTGGCACTCCGGTTCTGCTCGGTGTCCAGAATCGAGAGGATGCGGCCTTCGAGGTTGGAACGACGAGCCATCGGAGCGGTCGCAGAAAGAGAGAGCGAGTCGCGGCGGAAGCGGCGGGCGATGTTCATAAGGTGATCGGCGTAGTCAGAGGCGCGAGCGCCGTTGTTGATGACATAGTCGTCGCAGGCGTGCTCGCGCTCGAGCAGGAACCGGCGATGAGCCGCCCAGGCGAGCGGATTAAACCAGTGGACCACGAGCGCAGCTTGGGCAATGAGTTGCGTGAGGCAATCGCGCCGCAGGATGTGCGCCATCTCGTGTGTCAGGACGACCTCACGACGATCCTCGGACCACTCGTCGGCATCGGCAGGCAGAAGCACGACGGGCGTGCTGATTCCACATGCAACAGGCACGGTGATGCGGTCGCTGCGAAGCAGGCGAACCGGGCGATTCAAGTCTAGGCCGAACGCGATTCGCTCTTTCAGTTCGAGCCATTCTAAATCGTAGACCGGCTCGGCACGCTGCACGAGCCGCCACGCACCCAGCATCGCAAAGAACCACCGCGCAGCGACGATCACGGTCCCAGCGATCCAGACCAGCAGCAACCACGAGCGCCAGTCGTTGACCGGCATCGGCGACGAGGAACTGAGCAGCGTCGGCAGTCCGGCCACTGCTCCACCGGGTACCACGGCCTCGCGGCGCTCGATGATCACGGAACGAGAGTGGACGTGGTCACGGAGCACATGAACCTGTACGTCCGAACGCACCTCCACGTCGGCGTCTCTCTGGATTGGGCGCTCCGGCTTCGGGCTAACCAGAACCCGTGGCGCACTCGGCGGCGATGGTGGCGTGGGCGGCGAAGCCAATGGAGCCATGCGCGCCAACGGCGCACGGGGCGCAGCCGGAGCGACAGGCGGCGAAGGCGGTGTCGGTTCATGGAAAGTCACCACCGGCGGAGCAGGCAGGACCGGCACCTGCCAGCCCGGCAGCACGAGAAAGAGCACAGGCAGAATGAGAGCCGCCGCGAGAGCAAGCGTCCAGACCGCGTGCCGCGTCGCCGCCGACGCACGGCGCAAGAGTCCAACAATGAAGAAGGCCGCGAGGAAAATGAGTGTGCCTTTGAGGGCAACGGCGAGAAGCAAAGCAGCCCAGTCTGAGGGGCCGAGGTGTGTAACGAGGTTCATACTACCGGCCCTCCTTTCTGGCTTTCTCAATGAGTGATGCGAGACGATCCAGTTCATCGCCCGACAGGTTCTTGCCCTCTGCGGTGAGCAGTGCAGCGACGGCCCGACCAGCCGAGTCGTCGAAGAAGGTGCGGACGACGTGGCGCAGCGCCGAGCGACGCGCTTTCTCCGGCGCGACCGTTGGGTGATAGACGTAGCGCGGCCCGTCTTGCGTGTGTGCGAGGTGCCCTTTTTCTTCGAGGATGCGGAGCAGGGCGCGGACGGCGGAGTAGCTCGGCGGGTCGGCGAGACCGTCCATCACCTCGGCGGCAGTCGCTTCGCCGTGTTGGTAGACGACGTCCATGATTTGCCGCTCGCGGCGGCTGAGAGTAGAAGCAGACATAGTGCTCTGATGGGTTGGGAGGCGCTACGGGCGCACGAAACGCAGAGTTACACCCTGTGCTAAATTTTTAACACGACCAAAGTAGAGGGCTGAATTCACCGTGTCAAGGACTTATGCTAAAAAATTAGCATACACCTTCCCACCACAAGCTATTTCGGCTTTGTATTCCCTACCAGCCCGATGCAGCAAACCGGCACACCCGTGCCATCACCGGGCCGCTTCCTTTGCTCGACAGGCTTCTCTCAGGACAGTAAAATGTCCCTCATCAGCCGCGCATCATCGCAAGAACCTGAAGGACGCCCTCGCGCGGCATCTTGATGAAGTCGTTGAACTGCCCGCCCGCTGCGAGCACTTCGCCGCCATCGAGTGCGATACACTCGCCGCTGAGGTAGGACGAGCCATCAGACAGCAGGAAGATGGCGAGATCACCCAACTCATGCGGCTCGCCGAAGCGGGCGAGAGGGACGCGCCGTTTCATGTTCTCGGCCATCTCCTCGTCGGGGACAAGCCGGCTCCACGCGCCTTCGGTCGGGAAGGGACCGGGGGCGATGCAGTTGAGTCGGATGCCGTAGGTCCCCCACTCCGCCGCGAGCGACTTCGTCATCGCCACGATGCCCGCCTTCGAGACGGCGCTCGGGAGAACGAAGGCGCTGCCGGTCTCGGCATAGGTCGTTGCAATCGAGAGGACGACGCCGGGCGTGCCCCGTTCGATCCACCGCTTGCCGCACTGCTGCGTGCAGTAGAACGAACCGTAGAGGTTCGTCTTGACGATGGCATCAAATCCATTCGGACTCAGTTCCGCCGAGGCTGAGAGGAAGTTGGCCGCCGCGTTGTTGACGAGGCCCGTCACCGGCCCCTGTCGCGCCTCGGCCTCGTCGAAGAAGGCCGCGACGCTCTCGGCCTCGCGAACATTGCACGAGAGACCCTCAGCCTTGCCACCCGCTTCGCGGATATCGCCGACCGTTTTCTCCAGCGGCTCCTCCCGCCGACCACAGATCGTGACAGCGGCTCCGAGCGACGCGGCCCGCATCGCCATCACGCGCCCGAGGCCTGTGCCTCCCCCGGTTACTACAACGTGTTCGTCTTTCAGGAGGTCGTCTCTGTAAATCTCTGGCATGGCGGGGTGAAATGAGCGAGGGCGCACCGGCAGTACGCCCTCGCGGGTGATCGGTCGTAGGAAAGGTACGGCGCTACACGTCTTTGACGGACGGTTCAGTCGGTGCCGTTGCCGCACCGTAGGCCGTGCCGCCGGAGCTTTCGAGAGACGTTGCGCCCGTTGCCCCGTCGCCCGATGGCGGAGGTACCGGCGTCATCGAGACGGCGCTCTGCTTGTACTCATCGAGCGTGAAGCTGTCGACTTGGATGGCGTCCTGCCGGGCTGCGTTGGCGTCCTGCAGAAGCTGCGCCTCAGCAGGCGTGATGATGCCTTTCTCGACGGCCTGCTCGACGAGCACTTTCGGGGCCACCTTGCGCGGCAACGCCTTCCGGCGGATCGCCTGCTTGACTTTCTGCATCACGCCGTCGGACTCATAGGCCAACGCGAGCGCGTGTTCCAACCGACCGAGCGCTTCCTCCTTATCGGACGGGACGAACATCTCGGCGAGGAGTCGCTCGCGGTGCTCGCCGGGGACCTGAATCGCCTGCGCGACCTTGTGCCCGATGGCGTCGGACGGGGCCGATCCGAGGCGGTTGAACCGGCTCCATGCCGCGATGGGGCCACGGAAGAGCCACGTCGCACCCGGAACTTCGATGTTCGCATAGAGACCATCGAACGCTTCCTGCATCTGCTCGAAGGCGTGGTCCATCGCCCAGCGCATGAACGCCTCGTCTTCCTTCCGGCGGCCTTCAGTCTCGAAGCGGTGCAGCACCGTCGCGCCGAGGTACATCCACGAGAAGATGTCGGCGAAGCGGCCCGTCAGTTTTTCCTTCCGCTTGAGGTCGCCACCGAGGGTGCCCATTGCGAGGTCGGCTAGGAAAGCAAACGAGGCGCTCGTCCACGCCAGCTTCTGCCAGTAGCGCCGCGTCGGGCCGCCGACGGGTGCTCCAGCGAAGATGCCGCGCGTCGCGCTCAGGCTGAGGGCGCGGAAGGCGTTGCGGACGACGTGTCCGATGTGCGGCCAGAACGCAGCGTCGAATCCCTTTACGTCCTTCGCCATCAGCGCTTCGATCTCGCGATAGGCGTAGGGGTGGCAGCGAATCGCGCCCTGCCCGAAGATCATCAGCGTCCGCGTCAGGATGTTCGCGCCCTCGACCGTGATGCCGATGAACGAGCTTGCCATTTGGGTAGCCAGCAAGTTGCGTGGGCCGCGGCTGATGCCGTTCCCGCCCACAATATCCATCGCATCACTTAGTCGGGCGCGACACAGCTCCGTCGCGTGGTACTTCAGCATCGCCGTCACAACGGCAGGCTTGGCCCCGTGCATGATCCCGGTGCAGGTGTAGCGCCGCGCCGCATCGAGCATGTAGGCCGCTCCACCGATTCGGGCCAGCGGCTCCTCGATCCCCTCAAACTTGCCGATAGGCAACCCAAACTGCTGACGCACACGGGCGTGCGCCCCGGCCACGCGGGCCGCGAGCTTGATCTTGCCGACGGCCCCGGCGGGCAGCGTGATGCCGCGCCCGGCCGCGAGGCTCTCCATCAGCATCTTCCAGCCCTGCCCTGCGCCCTCGGCTCCACCGATGATGGTGAACTCCAGCGGGAGTACCACGTCGTGCCCCTCGGTTGGGCAGTTGTAGAACGGAATGCCGAGCGGGTCGTGCCGCCGACCGAGCACGACGCCTTCGCTGTCGGTCGGGACGAGCGCGCAGGAAATGCCGAGGTCGGTGCCCTTGCCGAGGAGGTTGTCCGGGTCGTCGAGCTTGAATGCAAGGCCGAGGACCGTCGAGACGGCGGCGAGGGTGATATAGCGCTTGCGCCAGTTGAGGCGGACGTAGAGTTCGCCATCTTCTCCCCGAAAGACGGTGCCGCGCGACGAGATCGCCCCGGCGTCGGACCCGGCGTTCGGCTCCGTCAGGGCGAAGGCGGGAATGTCGGTTCCATCGGCGAGGCGCGGAAGGTAGTAGTCGCGCTGCTCCTCGGTGCCGTAGTGGATCAGCAGTTCGGCAGGCCCCAGCGAGTTCGGCACACCCACGGTGACCGCTGCCACTGCGTTGCGGGTGTCGATCTTCTGCAACACCGACGACGCGCCAATAGCCGAGAAACCGAGACCACCATACTCTTTCGGGACGATCATGCCGAGAAAGCGCTCACGCTTGAGGAAGTCCCAGATCTCTTGCGAGAGGCCGCGCTCCTGCATCGTCGTCCACTCGTCGGCCATCTGGCACAACTCCTCCACCGGTCCATCGAGGAATGCCTGCTCCTCGGGCGTGAGTTCGGGATAGGACTCGGCCATAATCCGGTCGAAGTCGGGCTTACCGCTGAAGAGTTCGCCCTCAACCCAGACGGTGCCTGCCTCGATGGCCGTCTGCTCGGTCGGCGAGATGGTCGGCAGGAAGCCGAGCGCGTCCATCAGCCCCATCACCGGGCGCGTGAGGACCGTCCGCCGAATCGTCGGAACGTTGAAAACAATGGCGAGCACGACGAAGATCGCCGTCAGCCATACCGGCGCGCCGAAGCCTACTAGGGCGGCGAGTCCGGCGACAGCCCACAGCCAGAGCGGTGCCCCGGTGAAACCGAGGACGAAGAGAACAGCGAGGATGCCAAGCGAGGCCCAACCCCACGGTGCGTCTGCGAAGAATGGTAGCGCTTCCATGTCGGTATGCTCAGGTTTACAGTGTTAACCGCTCGGGGCAAATGAAACGCCTCATGCCCTGAACGAGGCTCACGAAGCGTTTCTGTCGCGCGGTCTGTCACGTTTGGTTAACAGTGTAAACCAAATTTGTGGCTCGCGCAAGTGTAAATCGATAATCGCCCGTCTCAGAGACCAGCTTTAGCGTCTCAGGTTCTCGAAAACACCCGCTGCCCCCATCCCGCCACCGACGCACATCGTGACGATGCCGTAGCGCTCGCCGCGACGCTCCATCTCGTGTAGCAGTGTGGCGGTCAGCTTGGCTCCGGTGCAGCCGAGCGGATGGCCAAGCGCGATAGCCCCGCCGTTGACGTTGACCTTGTCCTCGTCGAGACCGAGTTCACGGATGACAGCCAGCGCCTGCGAGGCAAACGCCTCATTCAACTCGACCAATCCGATGTCGCCAAGACGGAGACCCGTCTGCTTGAGCACTTTGTGGACGGCGTTGATCGGCCCGATGCCCATGATCTCCGGCGGCGCACCGTGGACGGCAAAGCCGACGAGCCGAGCGAGAGGCTCGGCTCCGGTCTCCTCGACCATGCGCTTGCTCATCACGACCGCCGCGGCGGCTCCATCGTTCATCTGCGACGAGTTGCCTGCCGTCACGCTCCCACCCTGCTTGAACGCGGGGCGGAGCTTAGCGAGTGCTTCGAGCGACGTATCGGCGCGCGGCCCTTCGTCGGTGGTGTGAACGAACGAGCGCTCTTCGGTCTCGGTGCCACCCGCGTAGACCAGTTCCTCGACTTCGACTGGGACGAGTTCAGCCTCAAACCGCCCACTCTCGATGGCATCCATCGCACGCTGGTGGCTGCGGAGCGCAAAGGCGTCCTGATCCTCGCGGCTGATGTTGTACTGGTCCGCGACATTCTCCGCCGTAATCCCCATCGCCGAGTACGCTTCGGGCTTGGCCTCAGTGAGCGCGAGGTCGGGGCTGAAGAAGAATCCGCCCATCGGAACGGACGACATCGACTCGGTGCCACCTGCCACGATGCATTCGCTCTGACCGAGCACGATGGCGTTGTTGGCCTGCGCGATAGTCTGGAGACCCGACGAACAGAACCGGTTGACGGTGACGGCAGCAGCATCGTTCGGGAGACCCGCCTTCTGCGAGATGACGCGGGCCATGTTCATGCCCTGCGGCCCCTCAGGAAAGGCGCACCCTATGATCAGGTCTTCGACGAGCGCCCCATTGAGGTTGCCCGCACGCTCAACGGCTCCACGCACGGCCGTCGCGCCGAGGTGTTCGGGGCGGACATCTTTGAGCGCACCCCGGTTCGCCTTGCCGACTGGCGTCCGGACGCTGGATACGATAAAGGCTTCGTTGATTTGCATAGTAGTTAGCTGTTGGCTTTTGGCTATTAGCTTCTAGCTCTCAGTGTTGAACCCGTAGGCCAAGAGCTAAGAGCCAACAGCTAGTTGCGGAGCGGCTTGTTAGTCGTCAGAATGCTCTGGATACGGGCTTGGGTTTTCTCTTCGCCGAGGAGCGAGAGGAAGACCTCGCGTTCGAGCGCGAGTAGGTAGTCCTCATGAACCTCGGTGAGACCGGGGAGGTCGCCGCCGGTGAGAACGTAAGCGAGCTTCGAGGCAAGGAAGTGGTCGTACTCACTGATGTAGTTGCCTTCTTCGAACTGGTGGAGCGCCACCTCGAACTGCCCGCGCCCCGGCTTGCCGAGAACGGGAATGTGAGTCCGCACAGGCGGCGGCAAATAGCCTTGCTCCGAGAGCCGGACCACCTCGGCTTTGGCGACATGGAACCGCCGCGCATCGTTCATCACGATCACGGCCTCCGGCGGGAGGAAGTGCATCTCCTTCGCCATGTGCGCCGAGGTTGCCACCTTCGCCATGGCGATCTGCTCGAAGTGCTGGCGGAGGAACGGCTGGATCTCGCTCGGGCGGTCTTGATTGGCCGCGAGTTCACCCGCTTTCGCTGCCATCATCATCGTCCCGCCACCACCGGGTATCAGCCCGACGCCGAGTTCGACGAGGCCGATGTACGTCTCGGCAGCGGTCACCGGATGCGGACACGCCATCGTGATCTCACAACCCCCACCGAGCACACGCTGGTGCGTCGCGACGACGACCGGCTTGGTGCTGTAGCGCACCTTCATCACCGTGTTCTGAAAGCCTTCGAGGAAACCGCCGACCTGATCGAGCTGGCCCATCATCACCGCCATCGCTACCTCGCCGAGGTTCGCGCCGACGGAGAAGTTGGTCCCCTCGTTGCCGATCACCATGCCGCGCAGGTTGCGGTCGTTCTCGACGAGGTCGATAGCGTCGCTCAGGCCCTGCATGACCTCCTGCCCGAGCGAGTTAGCTTTCGAGCGGAACTCGAAGAGGGCGACACCATCACCGAGGTCGAGAAGCGCGGCCTCGCTGTTTTTCCAGAGGGTCTTCTTTTCGTCCTGCTTGATGATGGCGAGGCCAAACTCATCCGCTGGGCGCGGGTCTGCAACGTACTCGCCCTTGCCCGGAATCCAGACGTGTTGCGTGCCGCCCTCCTCTTTGTAGAAGCCGGTCGATGGCACATCGGCTACCCAGTCGGGCACCTCGACGCCTGCGGCTTTGAGGTCGTCGCGGACTTGGTCGACGCCGAGCACGTCCCACATCTGGAACGGCCCCATCTCCCAGCCGAAGCCCCACGCAACGGCACGATCAAGGTCAGCCGGACTGTCGGTGATTTCGGGAACGCGGCGCGCGCTGTAGCCGAAGAGGTCGAGCGTGGTCTCGCGGAAGAACTGCCCGACGCGGCCTCCGTCAGCGTAGAGCTTAGGCAAACGATCTCCCAGCTTTCCGCCCTTGAACGAACTGATGTCGAGGTCGGACTCGGCGGGGTCCTCGTAGGCCATCGTCTGCATGTTGACAGACTTGATCACCTTGCCCTCTTTCTTGTAGAACCCGGCCTTCGTCTTCGCGCCGAGAGCACCGGCATCAA
Source organism: Rhodothermales bacterium (assembly GCA_028284265.1). Taxonomy (GTDB): domain Bacteria; phylum Bacteroidota; class Rhodothermia; order Rhodothermales; family JANQRZ01; genus JANQRZ01. The sequence continues at coordinate 7,245 of JANQRZ010000015.1, read as the reverse complement.
CAAGCTTATTCAGCACATCCGGCACTTGGAACGCTTCGCGGCTCTCATCGTCGGGAACGGCGTCATAGAGGTTCTGGGCGACATGCCGGAGCGTGTCGAGCCCAACCACATCGGCGGTGCGAAACGTCGCGCTCTTGGGGTGGCCGATGAGGGTGCCGGTGAGTTGGTCGATCTCCTCGATGGAGTAGGTGCCTTCGGTGGCCTGTCGGAGCGCCTGCATCATCGCGTAGACACCAATCCGGTTGCCGATGAAGTTGGGCGTGTCCTTCGCCACGACGACGCCCTTGCCGAGATGAACGCGGGCGAAGTGTGCCACGCGCTCGACGACCGCCTCGTCGGTATCCGGCGTCGGGATCATCTCGAACAGCTTGAGATAGCGCGGCGGGTTGAAGAAGTGCGTCCCGAGGAACCGGCGCTTGAAGTCATCGCTCCGTCCTTCGGCGATCTCGTTGATCGGCAGCCCCGAGGTGTTGGTCGAGATCACGGCAGTGTCGCTCGCGTGCTCCTCAATCCGCGCCATCACCGACTGCTTGATGTCCATCCGCTCGACGACCACCTCGATCACCCAATCGACGCTGCCGATCTTTTCGAAGTCATCGTCGAAGTTGCCGAGCGTGACGCGCTTCTGGGCGGCTGGGGTGAAAAACGGCGCAGGGTTCATCTTGGTCGCTGCCTTGAAGGCGCTCTCGACAATCGAGTTCGGCTTGCCCTCTTTGCCGATGGACTCGGGGGCGACATCGAGTAGCAGCACTTGCAGCCCGGCATTGGCGAGGTGCGCGGCGATCTGCGATCCCATCACGCCTGCACCAAGCACGGCGGCAGTGCGGAAAGGTCGAGGCCCGGCGACAGGCGTATGCTGCCCGTTGGTGGTGGTCTGGGTTAAGGTTTCCATACGTTCAGATGTTGGAGAAAGCAGTTATACGAATGCGCCGGTGCCCGTGATGGCGCGACCTACGATGAGGGTGTTGATCTCGTGCGTGCCCTCATAGGAATAGATCGCCTCAGCGTCGGCGAAGAAGCGGGCGACGTGGTGATCGAGGAGGATGCCGTTGCCGCCGAGGAGTTCGCGGGCCAAGGCGACAGTTTCGCGGCAGCGTGAGGCGGTGAACACTTTGGCGAGCGAGGCCTGCTCATCAGTTAGCCGCCCCTCGTCTTGGAGGCGTGAGAGCTTGAGACACATGGTCTGCATCGCCGTGATGTTGCCGAGCATCTGGACGAGCTTATCCTGGACGAGTTGGAACGACCCAATCGAACGACCGAACTGACGCCGAGTTTGGGCATACGCGAGCGCATGCTCATAGGCTCCCATCGCACACCCGACGGCGATCCACGCGACCCCCGCCCGCGTCACCCGAAGCACGTTTGCTACGTCACGGAACGCGGTGCATCCCGGCAATCGGTCCGACTCCGGCACCCGGCAGTCGGTGAGCGTAATGAGTCCGTTCTCCACGACGCGCAGCGCCGTCTTACCCGTGATCTTCTCGACGGCATAGCCGGGGTTCTCTTTAGCCCGAACGATGAAACCCCGGACGCTCGCGTCGTCTTCGTCCCGCGCCCACACGATGACGAGGTCGGCGAAGGTGGCGTTACCGCTCCACTTCTTCTGGCCATTGAGCACCCAGTCGTCGCCGTCGCGGCGGCACGTCGTCGTCAAGCCACCGGCCACGCCGCTGCCCACCTTCGGCTCGGCGAGAGCGAAGGCTCCGATCACGTCGAAGTGGCGCAAGCGGGGAAACCACTCGGCCTTCTGCTCGTCGCTCGCGCACTGCATAAACGACTGCATCACGAGCCCCCCGTGGACGCCGAAAAAGGTCGCGCTGGACGGATCGACACGCGCTATCTCCATCGTGGCGATGCCCTCCAAAACGGCAGCATGCGGAGCGCGGGCGTGGATGTCCTCGCCGTAGATCAGTGTCGGCACATCAAGACGCCGCATCCCCTCGCGCAAGACCTCAACCGGCGTCTCATCGCGCATCCAGTAGTCATTGATGATGGGCGCGACTTCCCCCGCCATGAAGTCGTAAAGCTGCTGCATCACGCGGCGCTCCTCGTCGGTGAGAATGTCGCGGATGTCGTAGAAGTCACTCTCGATGGGCGGCACCTCAGCCTTGCCGTTGGAGGCCGAGTCCATCATCTTCTTCATCGCCGCGAGCGTCCCCTCATCCATCCGGGACACCAAGCCAATCAGCTCGCCTAGGTCCACGCGCTCGGCAAGCTCTGCCACGGCGGCGAGATCGAGACTCTGAGCGAGTTTCATCAGCGGCCCGAGCTGGGCAAAGTCGAGTGAGGCGTTGTCCGTCATGCGTGCGGGGCCGGCGAAGCGAATCGAGGGAGGCGCGGTTATATCCGGCTCAGCCGAGATGGGTCCGCGCCGGGTTTGCCCCACAAACTTAACAGCGTTAAGTGCCGAATCAAAATAAGAGCGGAGGGGGGAGCAGGCTGTCTCCCCTCCGCTCTTTCTAGTCTTAGGCGACTGCGACGCTCTCGCGGCCGTCTTTCACGTTGGCGTTGTACATCTTCTCGATGTCGCCGCCGAACACCTTGCTGACAGCGGAGCGTTTGACTTTCATCGTCGGCGTCAGCATTTCGTTCTCGACGGTCATCAGGTCAGGGACGAGCTTGAAGCGCTTGACCTGGCTCCAGTGGTCCATGCCCGCGTTCGCCTTGTCGACGAGGTCTTCGTAGGCTTCGATGACCTTGGGGTCTTTGACCCACTCGCTCAGGCTGGACCCGGAGACGCCGTGCTCGCGCACCCAGACACCGAGAGCATCCTCGCTCGGGAAGATCAGCGCCGAGCAGAACTTGTAGCCTGACCCGACGACAACGGCCTGCTCGATCAGAGACTCTGACTGAAGCGCGTTTTCGATCGGCGTAGGAATGACATACTTGCCCGTCGAGAGCTTGAACAGCGCCTTCTTACGGTCGGTAATCTTGAGATACCCTTCGGGCGTGAACTCACCGATGTCGCCGGTGTGGAACCAGCCGTCGGAATTGATCACCTCGTTGGTCTTGTCGGGGGCCTTGTAATAGCCCTGCATGATGTGCGGCCCGCGAGAGAGGATCTCGCCGTCCTCGGCAATCGCCACCTCAATACCGGGAATTGGCTGGCCGACGGCTCCGGCGCGGTTGGCTCCGATGCGGTTCATCGTGATGACGGGGCTGGTCTCGGTCAGCCCATAGCCCTGCACGGCAGGGATGCCGAAGGCATTGAACGACGAGGCGAGGTCCGAGCGCAGCGCCGCAGCGCCGACAGCAACTGTCTTGACGCGCGTCAGGCCGAGTTTCTCGCGGAGCTTCGAGTAGACTAGCTTATCGGCAAGGGCGTACTTGAGCGGGCTGAGACCACCCTTCGGCTTGCTGAGGTCGTATTGCGTAGCGAGGTCGAGCGCCCACGAGCCGATTTTCTTCTTCAGGCCCTCCCCTTCCTGCACGCCGAGGTGGACCTTGTCGTAGACCTTTTCGAGTACGCGCGGGACAGTGGCAAAGAACGTCGGCCTGACCTCGGCGAGATGCCCGACGAGGAGGTCGGGCGTAGAAAAGTAGATGCTGTGCCCCCACGCGGTGTGGGCGTGCGTGAGCATCCGCGCGAAGATGTGCGTCATCGGGAGGAACGACACGACCTGTTCGCCGTCTCCCTTCTCCAGCACACCGAGCGACGAGAGCGCACCAAGCATGTTGGAGGTGACGTTCTCGTGCGAAAGCATCACCCCTTTCGGCATACCCGTAGTGCCGCTCGTGTAGACGAGCGTGAACAGGTCACCCGGCTGAATCTGGTCGCGGAGTTGCTTCGGCTCATCGGGGTTCTCCCCGAGGCGGCGGCGACCGAGACCGCGCAGTTCATCGAGTGTGACGAAGCGAACGCCCTCCGGCAACGTTACATCGCCGAGTTCGCCCTCAGCTAAGATGACCGTTTGGACAGCAGGCACATTGGGTAGCCACGCCGCAGCCTTTGCCAGCATCTCTTGGTCCGATACGAACAACGCCTTCGCCTCGGCGTGCTCGGTGACGTAGATGAGGTTCTCGTTGGTAAAGGTCGAGTAGAGCGGCGCACTGACGATCCCAGCGATGATGCACCCGAAGTCGGCGAGAGCAAAGTACATGTCGCTGTTCATGAAGAATGAGACCGCATCGCCGCGTTCCAGTCCAGCGTCCAGCAGTCCGAGTGCGACTTCATCGGCGGCCTCGCGGAACTCGGCGTTCGACATCGTAAACCATCCGCTGCCCTGCGGCTGGTTAAACGCCTTCGGATTGGGGTAGCGTGCGACGGCTTCGTCGAGGATCTCGGGTAGCGTCCGGCCGAGAACGGCCTCGCCTAAACTCGGGGGAGCAGTGTGGATTTGAAGCGGCATGGGAGTCGGGGCTAGGCGTGAGAGCAGAAGCGGTTTTAGAAGCATGCAGGGGAAGAATACGAACGCCCATGCATTCTGGTTCTACACCGGGTCCGCTTGGAAGCAGAATCCGGCAATCGCGTGGCGGACGACGGTCTCGGCGAAGGCGTCACGCTCGAAGCGCACGTCCACGCGCTGCGCGAGTAACAGCGCAACCGCCCCATGAAGCGCCGCCCACAGTACGCTTGCTGCCACTGCTGGGTCAGCCACGTCGAACTGCTCGGCGTCGGCACCGGCACCGAGGGCTTCAGCGAAGAGTTCGAGGTTGCGGCGGGCACGGCGGTACTTCTCTGCCGGGTAGCGTGCCATGCGCTCCGGGTGGAGCATGAACATCACCTCATAATACTCCGGGTTCTCTAACCCGAAATCGACATAACTCCGACTCAGCGCTTCGAGCCGCTCCGCCGGATCGGTGTGCGAGGCTGCTACTTCCTGCAACGAAGCGTTGAGTTGCTCCATCCCCTCGTCAATGAGCGCGTGGAGCAGCGCGTCCTTGTTCTCGAAGTGGAGGTAGATGCTCGTGGCGCTGCACCCAACGGAGCGGGCGATCTTGCGCATCGAGAGATTGTTATAGCCGACCTCGACGAGCATCCGCCGCGTTCGGTCGAGGATGGCGCGGCGAAGGTCGGAGCCGTTGGAACGGGGGTCAGCCATAGACAGGTCGGTTAACGCTGTACGCTAGGTACTCCAATTCCCACTGGATTGTCAAGATCCATCGCCGCAGATCGGTGCTACCTTTGGCGCATTCTACCGTAGCTTTGTTGCTCTTCGACTTCGGAATTGCTCCCCCTACCCCCTTCCCGCGTGCATATTAAAGTCTTCACCACTGGCGGCACCATCGACAAGGTCTACTTCGATGCCCGCAGCGACTATGAGATCGGCGACCCTCAGATCGTCGACATTCTCCGCGATGTCGGCGTCCAAGCCGAGGTCGAGGTGGAGACGCTGATGCGCAAGGACAGCCTCGACCTGACCGATGATGACCGGACGCTTATCGCCGAGCATGTTCACGCCGATGCTTGTCCACGCATCCTCATCACACACGGCACCGACACGATGGCGGCAACGGCACGCGCCTTAGGCGATGTGAACGGTAAGACCATCGTCCTCGTCGGCTCCCTCAGTCCGGCCCGGTTCAAAGGCTCGGATGCAGAGTTCAACATCGGCTTCGCACTGGCTGCGGTCCAGACGCTTCCCGAGGGCGTCTACGTTGCGATGAACGGTCTCGTGTTCCCCGCCGAGGGGGTCAGAAAAAATCGCCCCGCGAACCGCTTCGAGGGCGAGACGTATCAAGCGCCTGTCTCCATGTGAGATACCAACAACCTAGAGCCAAAAGGCGAGGCCGCAACGTCCTCTGTGTGAAGTATGCACGAAAGGATGCAAAGCAACCCGCACCGGCGTGCTCACGTTGTATCTACAGCCTGCTCAGAGACCTAGCTGCCTCCTTTTCCTCTAGTCCCTTGATCCTATGCGCCGACTTGCTTCGCTCCTCGCCTTCCTGCTGCTCTTTTCTTTTGCCCCCGACGCCGAAGCCCAACGCGCCTCGTGTGCAAATGGCGTCGTATCGGTCTCTGGCACCTCGCATGCTTGCAGTAGCGTTGATGTCCTCGGCACGGTAACCCTCAGCCGGATGAACTCTGGCTACGCCAATGACATCTGGGGCTGGACCGATCCCGACACCGGCAAGGAATACGCGCTCGTAGGCTTGGCCGAAGCCACGGCCTTCGTGGACATTTCGACGCCCGAAGCACCGGTCTATCTCGGCAAACTCAACACCCACACGGACGCTACCATCTGGCGCGACATCAAGACCTACGCCAACCACGCTTTCATCGTCAGCGAAGCAGGTGGACACGGCGTTCAGGTCTACGACCTGACGCAGCTCCGAGGCATGACCCGTCCGAGCCCCCACGCGGAGACCGCACACTACAACGGCGTCGGCTCGGCGCATAACATCGCCATCAACGAGGACACCGGCTTTGCCTACGTTGTTGGGGCCGACAGCGGGACGCAGTCGGCGTGCTCCGGCGGCCTCCACATGGTCAACATCCAGAATCCGACCGAACCCACGTTCGCGGGTTGCTTTAGTGGCGACGGCTACACGCACGATGCCCAGTGCGTCATCTACGATGGCCCCGATACCGACTACACCGGCAGCGAAATCTGCTTCGCTTACAACGAAGACACCGTCACGATCGTGGACGTGACGAACAAGTCGAACCCGGTGCAAATCTCGCAGGTCACGTATCCCAACTCTGCCTACGTCCACCAAGGCTGGCTGACCGAAGATCAGCGCTACATCATCCATGACGACGAGGCTGACGAAAACCGATTTGGCGGCAACACGCGCACGTTTGTCTCTGACGTGAGCGACCTTGACGAACCCGAGTTCTTGGACGCCTACACCTACCCGAACCAAGCAATCGACCACAACCTCTATGTCAAGGGCAACTACGCCTACGCCTCCAACTATAGCGCGGGGCTTCGCATCCTCGACACGTCGGTGATCAGAGGCGGTGCCGCCCAGGTACTTGAAGAGGTGGCCTTCTTTGACACCAACCCGGTCAGCCAGGGAACAGAGTTCAGCGGAACGTGGAGCAACTACCCGTTCTTCGAGAGCGGCATCGTGATCGTCAATGACACGCGAAGTGGTCTCTTTATCGTAGAGCCGCGACTCCCCGGTTCGGTGGCGAACGAGGACGAGACGACGGCCTCCGAAAACCGCCTGCTCGCGGCCTACCCCAACCCCACCTCCGGTCGTACCACGCTCACCCTCCAACTCCGCGACGCCCAGCACGTCTCGGCCACGGTCTACGATGCGCTCGGGCGCGAGGTCGAGACGCTCTTCGCAGGCACG
>JANQRZ010000008.1 GCA_028284265.1 Rhodothermales bacterium | reverse complement strand
AGAGGACAGAGAGGACAGAGAGGACAGAGAGGACAGAGAGGACAGAGAGGACAGAGAGGACAGAGAGGACAGAGAGGACAGAAATTAACGGCTCGTTGGTGCGCTTGCCGCTCAGGCGCTGGCTGCTTCGTCCAGATAGCCACGCATCGAATGGGCGACGGCTTCGGGCACCGAGGTAAAGTGAATGGCCCACCCGGCTTCGGCTCGCTCCAGCACCTTCGCGTAGGCGTGGCCGAACGGGCGATCCGTGGCGTCCCGAATCGGAATGTGCAGCTTCAGGTCTGTGAACGGGTCGAGGGGATAGTCGGTGCGAAGGCAGCCGCCGGTCGGCGAGAGCGCGGTGAAGTCGGCGTCCACGGCCTCGTCGCCCAGTTGCTTGCCATCGAGGATATGGAAGCGGATCGGGAGCGGGCGAGGGAGTGGCTGGAGTGTTCGCGTCTCGGTGGGCAGGTGTAGGTCAACGTCTCCCCCAATGCCCGCGACATCGAAGAGCGGGATCGGAGCCGAGAAGCCTTTGGCGGCTAACTCCATTGTCCGGCGGATCTGTATATCCTCCCCGGCTTCGGCCTTGGTCGCTGCCGAGATCAGGATTTGCCCGCCGACCGTCGCCGACTCGATCCGCCCCGTCACGTTGACCGGGCTGCCAACGACGCCGTACTTCATCCGCTTCTCCGAGCCGATGTTGCCGACGACCACGTCGCCCGTGTTGATGCCAATCCCCATCTGAAGCGGCGGAAGTCCCATCGCCTCGACTTGCTCGTTGATTCCTCCCATCGCCTGCTGCATCGCTACAGCGCAGGCAACGGCGCGACGGGCGTGATCCTCGCGCTCCACCGGCGCACCGAAGAGCACGAGGATACCATCGCCGAGATACTCGTCAATCGTCCCGCTAAACTCGCCGATCACGTCGGCTATCGTGCCGAGGTGGATGTTGAGCACATCGAGTACCTGCTCTGGCGCGAGGGTCTCGGACAGGGTCGAGAAGCCGCGCAGATCGGCCATCATGATCGACACGCGCCGCCGCTCGCCGCCGAGTTGAGTCGCCTCTGGGCCTGCCAGCAGCGTCTCGGCGATCTCGTCGGAGAGGTAACGTCCTACGGTTTCGCGGGCATGCGCGGCCTTCTTCTCGTCGCGCACGCGGGCGAGTGCCTTGTCGATGGTGACTTCGAGATCGTCGAGGTCGATGGGTTTGGTGAGGAAGTCAAACGCCCCCTGGTTCATCGCCGTGCGAATGTTCATCATGTCCCCGTAGGCGGTGACGACGACGGCTCCGAGTACCTCGTCCTCGCGCTTGAGCTGGGTCAGTTCGGCCAGCAGCGTCAGCCCGTCCATCCGAGGCATGTTGATGTCCGTCAAGACGAGATCGATGTCGGGATGCTCGCGGAGGTGGTCAAGGGCTTCCTCTCCATCGGCGGCGAACAGGAAGTCCAACTCACCCTTCCGAATGCGGCGGCGGAACTTCTGCTTGATGAGCGCGGCGAGGTCCGGCTCGTCGTCGGCCACGAGGATGTGCGCGCACTCGCTCGTTTCCACAGCCTCGGAAGACTCGTCTTGGCGGTCGGCGAGGTCGCTCATAACGATTGGGCTTTCGTAGCGACACTGCCGGGATCCGGCGGGAGCGACTCAGCCTCGCCGAGGTGAAACGTGAGTCCTTCATAGGCCACCGTGCACGCGATGCCGTGCGGATCGAGGGCGGCCTGTGCCCGTGTCTGCACGAGGTCAAGTGCGTCGTCCGTACGGTCGGGATCGTGGTGCATGAGGACGAGGTGGCGGACCCCGGCTTCCACGGCCAGTTCGATGGCTTCGCTGACGCTGCTGTGTCCCCACCCGCGCCGCTTCTCAATCTCATCATCGAGGTACTGCGCGTCGTGGCAAAGCACATCCACGCCTTGACAGAACGCGACGATGTCGCTGCGAGCAGCGAGGCTTTCATCGCCTAGCTCGTTGTCGGGCATAAACACAAAGCGCTGCCCCTCGTGCTCGACCCGGTAGCCGTAAGCTCCGCCGGGGTGGTTCACCGCTTGGCGCATCACCGCCATGCCATGCGACTGCAGAAACGCCATCGGCTGCTCCCGCGTCCGCTGCACCGAGCACGGCAGGTCGCCGGGCCGGAGTGGGTAGTGAATGCCATCGAAGAGTGCAATGGGCGACCACGCTGCCGCCTCGTAGTCGATCAGGTGCACCGTCCGCCCCGCTTCATAGAGCGGTGCGAAGAAGGGAAAACCGATGACGTGGTCCGCATGGAGGTGCGTCAGCAGGACGAAGAGGTCGTCGTCGCTGCCGAGCAGGGCGCGACCCAGCGGGCGAATGCCGGTCCCGGCATCGAGCACAAGCACCCGGTCCGCGAAGGCGACCGCGACGCAGGCCGTATGGCCGCCGTAGCGCGCAAACTCGGCTCCCGGTGCGGGCGTGGACCCCCGGACGCCGTAGAAGGTGACGGTCATCAGGGTATCGGAATCAAAGGAGCCGCGCCGGGCGTCGCGCCCGAAGCCGGAGCGGTGATCGTGACCGGGTCCTCACCGATCACATCGGTGGCGATGAGGAAGTAAGTCCCGATAAACAGGAGCACGCCGATCACGATGCTGAACATGAAGACGGTATACGACGTGCGCAGGAGCCTGAACTTCGTCGTCAGCACGCTGCCGAGTCCGTAGAGGTCGCGGATCATGTTGCGGTAGAGCCGGTCGTTGTCCTGCATCAACTCGGTCATGCCGGTCTCGAAATCGTCACGCCCCATGTTCGCGTAGTGACCGAAGAAGAGAATATTGGCGCTGTTGGTGCGGACTTGGTCGAGCGTAACGGGTGTGCTGTTGACGCGAGGCCGCGCCGAGCGGATAGCAAATACCATCGAGATCAAGCACCCGATCATCAGCACCGAGGTCGGAATCAGCAACCAAGGGTTGGAGTCGATCTTGGGCGAGATCGCGCCGAGGAGAATCGGCAGGATCAGGCCGTTGATCGAGATCATGATGTTGGCCTTGGTGTCGGCCAGCGAGGAGAGGTCCATGTGGACACGGTATGACGTTCGAAACATGGTCTCGACGCCTCGGCTCGTCCCGAGCGTGTCCTTCTTGTCGCTCTTCTTTTTCTTCTTGGCCTTCTCCTCTGCCTTACGCTCGGCGCGCGCCTCTTCGACGGCCTCGGCTGCCGCTTCGGCGACCGCCTCTACGTCTGCCGGTTCCAGCACCTCAGGTTCGGGCGTGCCTTGCCCGTCGCCCGTCGCGGGCGCTCCCTCGACGGGCGCGTCCGGCGTGCGTTGCTCGTCAGCAGCCATGAGAACGGGGGTTTAGTGGGAGAATCAGGTACAATATCGGCACAGGAGCCGATTAGTAAAGGAAGCCGAACCCGACATTGAACAGCGTGCCGTCATCAGAGAATCCGACGGTGCCATTGACGAGGACGAGGTCGAACAGGTTCATCCAGAGGCCGCCGCCGTAGCCCTGATGCCACACCGACGAGTCTTCCCCATCGGCCCAGACCCGTCCGTTATCGACGAACCCGACGATCCCGAACGATCCAGCGGCGGCATACGTCTGGAACTGCCCCAGTCCGATGCGAAGCTCGGCGTTCTGGTACAACGCGCTACGGCCGGCAAAGCGCGTGCTCCGGTAGCCGCGCAGGTTCGTCGTCCCGCCGAGCGTGGCGGCTCGGTAGAACGGGAAGTCCCCTTCGATGTGCTCGGCCCCGGCGCGGAGCGCGAGGGTGATCTGCGGCTGAAGCGACGGCGACAGGTAGGCCGTGATCGCCGACGCGAAGGTGCCAAACGTGTTGTCCGCGTTCCAGACTCCCGCGCGAAGGCCTGCGTGGTTCTCCCAGCGGAACCCCTGGCGCGGGTTCACAGCCCGGTCCGCATGCTCGAAGATGAGAAGCGCATTTCCCCCGGCGAACGCCTGCTCGTCGTCCATATCGCCTACGACACCCGGCAGACCTGTGACGCGGTCAGGGTCTTGATCCACAAGCGTGACCTCGGCAGCGGGCGACACGCCGAACCGGAGACCGCGCACGAGGTTCAGTTCCAGACCTGCCGAGGCTGTAGCCTGAGCAAGGCGCACCTGATAGAAGTCTTGGTTACGATCGTCCGTCGTCTCGTTGCCGAGGCCGTAGAAATTGAGCACGCGCTGCGGTGTGGCTCCGGCGGCATCGAGTACAGCGTCGAACGGCCCGAACCGCTCGGTCCAGCGGCTGGTGTAGGACGCCGTGACCGCTCCCGTAAAGGTGGCGACACTCGCCGCGAGTTGGTGCTGGTGCCCGAACGGAGTACGCCGAAACTTGGACGTTGTCATCAGTGTATTGAAGCCGAGCGTCACCCCCTCCGTGGCATTGAAGCCGACCACTGGGAAAACCATCCGTGCAGCGTAACCAAACTCCTTTGGGTCGTACTGATTCACGCTGGGATCGTCCGACAGCGTAAGGCGAGCGTCGCCGCGTTCGACCTCGTTGCCGCTGCCCGTGTCGTAGTAGTGGATCCGCTTGCCGACGCGGGCACGGTCGGCGAAGGTGTCCTCACCCGGCCCGCCGATGACGCGGATATACAGGCCGCCCTCGCCCTCAATCTCGAAGCGGTCGCGCCCACCCAACCCGTAGAGCCGAAGCTCTCGCGTGTCGTCTTCGTGGATGATGCGGTGGTAGATCACCTTGCGGTTCTCGCCCTCTTTGTTGGTCTTGTAGACCGTCACCTCGGTCTCCTCGCCCCGGCGCTCGACAATGAACCGCTCGTGCTTGTCCGACCCGACGACGTCTACGTAGCGACTCAGCATCCGATACCAGTCGTTGGCAAAGTCCAGCAGTTGATCGCGGCGGCTCTGGAGGTTCCGGTAGACCCGGTCGCCGTGGAGCGCGTTGATCTCGGCGGGCCAGTCTTGGAGCGCCTCGCGGAAGACCTCGTCGGTCATGCGAAGCTGGAGATCGCGGGCGACGGCCTCCCAGTCCTCGCGAGAAAGCTCATTGAGCACACGTCGATCCAGTTCGCGCCCGTTCTCGGTAAGGCCAGCGACGTTGCCATAGTCCGGGTCGAAGTCTTGGAGACCGGGGACGTAGAGTTGCGCGATGCGAGGAAAGAGGCCGGTGAGTCGGAAGAAGACCTGGTCGCGGTCGCGTGGAATCGGGCGATACACCTTGCCTTTCTTCCGGTCGTCGCCCGTCAGCGTGGAGTCCAGTTCGAACGGCTCGAACTGCGCCCAGCGCCACTGATCCTCGTGCCGGTCCCAATCGCCGATGAGCGCGTCGAAAAGACGACTACGGAGGAAGAACCGGGCATCGATGCGGGTGTCGTTGTCCTCGCGTAGCTCACGGAGCACCTTCACTGACGAGTCTACATCCTCGGCCCCGCCGAAGTGGGGCTGCTCGGACACATCGCCAGCAGGCCGCTCCTCATACAGCGCGAGCGTCCCGGCGAAGTCCTCGCGGTAGATCCCGAGACGCGGATCGTCGGGGATGACGACAAATTCGGGATTGGCGTGGTAGATACCTGCCGCGTCGGCGAGGCGCGGGACGACGAGCGCGCCGTAGGGGTTGGACGACGAAATCTGGTCGGCGAACACGTCGGCGGCGACGGTGCCTTGCAGCGCAGAGGGCAGGAGCAAGTCAGGCCGCTTCTGGACCTGCCGGAGGACGAACTCGCGCCCTTCAGGATTCCTGACGCGGAGCGAGACGGTCTGATAGCCGCCGCCTCGTTTCACGGGTGTCAGCCCCCCATGCTCACGCCCGAGGTCGAGCACGCGAACCGACACCGGAGCCGTCCACACATCGCGGTAGTTGCTACCGAGGAAGAACTGCTTCATCGCCCCAGCCCCAAGCTCAGGGTCGGCCACGACCACACGGGTGCTGTCGGTGTAGTCCGGCAGTGTGGTCGGATCGACCTCGGGCACATCCGGGTCCACGCCTTCGCGGAGGGCCTCCTCCAACTGCGTGCGGAAGGCAAGGCGGCCTTGCGGATTGCCCGCGTCCGGCTCCCAGAACTCCAGCCACATCGTCCCGTCCTCGTAGAACTGGATCGAGGCGAAGCCCTGCGAGGCGTGGGCAAACCCTGCTCCGAAGCCTCCGGCGAACGAGCCGCGCGTGCTGCCACCGCCGCTCGTGATGTGGTGCTGGAGTTCGAGTGCATCCGTTCGGAACGGCGTGTACTGGAGGCCGTGCTCGTGCGCCGCCGCATAGACCACCCCGTCGTGCTCCTCGATAGCCGCCGGGAGTGACTCGCGAAACGTCCGGTAGTCCGAACCAGAGAAGTCCTCTCGCCCTCCGAAGTAACCGCGAAGCAGCGGGTAGACCGACCCGATGACCGGCAGCGGCAGATACAGCGGCTCCCACACCTCGGTCAGCGGAAAGAGGTGCTGGCGCAGGCTGTAGTGCCCGCCGCGCTCGCCGTTCGAGAAGACGGGGTGATGCCCCACCACGATGATCCGGTCGTCGTCGTACTCGGCGAGAAGCTCTGTGAGGGCGATCAGCACATCCAGTTCGGACTCGACATCGAAGTCGCCCACTTCGCCTGCCGGACGGCTGTCGGCGTCCTGAAGCCACCACTCGGTGTCGAGCGCGAGGAGCCGGATGCCGTCGGCGAGCTTGAGGTTCACCGGACCGGGCAAGCCGTCCTCGGGCACAAAAACATTCTCGCCGAGGCGGGCCATGAGGAAGTCCGCTTCGTCTTCGAGCGCGTCTCCGTCGCGCCACTCCCCGTCGCCGGGAATCACCACGACGCGGCCCGGATAGCCCTCTACCGCTTCGACTACATCAAGCAGCGGCTGCTCCGCCTCGGTCCGGTCTGCGGCAAGCGAATCGGGCAGCGGGCGTCGAAGCTGATCGCCGAGAAAAACGACCGTGCTGTTTTCCTCCGCCTCGGCCAACTGCGCTTCGAGCACGCCGAGGCCCGCTCGGTCTTCCGACGCGGCAATGTCGCCGATCAGGAAGATGCGGTACGCAAGGTCCGACCGCTCCGGCGGCGTCTCGGCTTGCCAGTCGCTAAAGGCCTCGTCCACGAAGGGACGCGACGAAGTGCAGGCGGCAAGCGTGAGCGCGCAGAGGAGGGCAAGGACGTATCCCGGAAAGACCGGGCTGGGTAGCGAGCGGATCATGGGACGGGGTGGTAGGCGAACCGGAGGAGTGTGGCGTCACCACCAGCCGCTTCGCTGGCGATGAAAAGCGTGCCATCAGGCAGAAAGGCGAGGCCCTCGGGCTGCGGAAAAAGACGAGGCGAAAGCGGCCACATGGCGGCAACGGTGCCGTCTCGATCGAGCACGAGGACGAGCTTCGCTACGGACGAGAGGACGTAGACCTCGCCGGTAATCGGATGAATCCCGACGGCCGAGGGCTTGAAGGCGTTGATATCAGCGAACGGACGGACCGCTGCACGCACGGCCTCGTCCACCGAACGCTGCGCTCCGGCAAGCGAATCGGCCCAGAGGACGAAGGTAGGGTCCGGGACGAGCGCTTGCTGCGTGAGGTCGTAGGCGTAGAGGGCGCGGACGCCTCGCAATCCTCGCCCCGGCGATTCCTTGCAGGCAATGAACAGCCGCTCACCCTCCGAGTCGAAAGCCAGTCCTTCAGCATCGCACGAGCCATGCAGCCCCGTCTCGGTGGTCTCAGCCTTGGCCTTTTCGGTCTCCCAGTCTAGGATCACGAACAGCCGCCCGTCGCTGCGGAGCACGACCACCCGCTCGCCGACTCGTTCGACGCCCTCATAGTCGCCATCGCCACCGAAGTCGTGCTCATGCACCACCTCGCCCGTGGCCGCATCGAGGACGTAGAGGTTGCCCTTCTCGTCTTGCACCGCGCCGAGGCGACCGTTCCCGAGATCGGTCAGACCGGAAATCTCGTCGAGGCGACCCGGCAACTCCACGACCAAGCCGGGGCGGTCGAAGTAGTACGGCGGCGCAGCATGGGCCGTGCTTCCACTAGGCGTCTCGGCATTCCCACAGCGCCCGAGCGCGAGGGAGACCAAGACGAGCAGAAAGACAGCGAAGCGGGGCACGGCCAATGTGGGAGCGTGAGGACACACGCCAAATTACGCCCGCGCCGCCTTGCGTTGCCTCACGCCTCGGCCAGCGTCCGCTTGAGGTGGTCGATGGTTTCGATGGGGGTCGGGTCCACGCCCATCAGCATCGAGAGGTAGAACGACATAGAGTCACCGAGCTGGATGGTCGAGAGCAGGCGGGCAAGCTTGCCTTCGCC
This sequence comes from Rhodothermales bacterium, assembly GCA_028284265.1. Taxonomy (GTDB): domain Bacteria; phylum Bacteroidota; class Rhodothermia; order Rhodothermales; family JANQRZ01; genus JANQRZ01. The sequence continues at coordinate 122,801 of JANQRZ010000008.1, read as the reverse complement.
GCGGGGCGTGACCTCGATCCAACCCGCAGCTTTCGGCGCGAGGAGGCCCTTCGTGACCTCCATCCGCTTCTGAATCTTGGGGTGGTCCGCCGGGTCCTGAAGTACGATGACGTGGAGCAGCTTCTGCACGTCCGAGAGGGCGTGCTCCCACGCCAGCACCTCGTTGTGGTTCATCTCGGCGAAGATGTTGCCGAAGGCGAGTTGCTTGGCGTTCTCCTGAATCTGCGTCATCCACCGGACACCGACGGCCTCCATCAAACCCGGTCCGGTGTAAACAAGCGGCACGGTCGAGGCCAAAACCTGCGCTAGTTCGAGCGCCTCGTTGCCGTCAAGATCGGCATAGGCGGCGGCGCACTCGTCGGTGATGTGCTTGGCCTCGTCAAGCTCACCCTGCGAGATTGTGCACAAGCCAAGTTGGTGGGCAAGGCGCATCATCGCCCCGAGTGAGTAGCCCAACGCGGCACGCGGCTGCATCCCGCCGGGGATGATGAAGTGCGGCTTCCCATCGCGCAGGGCCCGCTCTTGCAACGCCCCGCCGGAGGTCACGGCGTAGACGGTCGCGCCGCGCCGCTTCGCCTCATCATAGGCCGCGAGTGTCTCTTCCGTTCCGCCAGAATAACTGGACGCGATAACCAGCGCCCCCTCGCCGACCGACGCCGGGAGGGCATAGTCGCGCACGACCGAGATGGGCACGGGCGAGGTCTCACGGCAGAAGGTGCGGACGAAGTCGCCGCCAATCGCCGAACCGCCCATACCAACGACGACGACCTGTTTCCAGTCGGACGCGCTGCGGTCAGGGGTGAAGTCGCCGGGGATGCTCCAGCCTTCGCGGAAGTTCTCGGCGAAGCCGCGAACGGCGTCGAACATGTTGCGGGGGTCGTGCTGGCGGATGGCGTCTCGAATGTCAGACATCTGGGGTGTGGGGTGAAGAGTTGGGAACGAGAGACGAGGGCGCTCACGCGGTCTCGTCGAAGAATACGGCGAGTTCGGGGACGTGCTCGCGCAGCCAAGTGTTCATCAGCGTCACGACCGACTGCGCGTCGGGCTGTTCCAGCGCCTGCGCGGCGAGGGCCGCCATTTTTGCTTTCGAGCAGGAACGAACGGCGCGCTTGACATCGAGCAGGAAGGCGGGCGACGCGCTGAGTTCGGTCAAGCCGAGGCCGACGAGCAGCGGGGCAACGCGCGGGTTGCTCGCCATCTCGCCGCAGAGGCTGACCGACAGGCCGTGCCGATGCCCCGCCATGGACGCCTGTGCGATGAGGTGGAGCACCGAGGGGTGCAGTTCGTGGTAGCGGTCGGCGATCAAATCGTTGCCTCGGTCCACGGCGAGCGTGAACTGCGTCAGGTCGTTCGAGCCAATCGAGAGGAAGTCTACCTCGGGTGCGAAGCGGTCCAGCAGCAGCACCACCGCCGGGACCTCGACCATGATGCCGAGGTCTACGTCTTCCTCGTGGGGCAACCCGTCGGCCTGAAGCGAAGCGACGGCATCCGTCAGGTGCTCACGAACCCGCTTGACCTCATCGAGGGTCGAGACCATCGGCAGGAGGATGCGCGCTGGGCCATCGACCGCTGCCCGGAGGATGGCCCGAAGCTGGGGCCGGAGGAGATCGGGCTTGTCGAGGAGGATGCGGATGCCGCGCCAGCCGAGAAACGGGTTGTGCTCGCGGTGCGCCATCGGGAGCAGCTTGTCACCGCCGAGGTCGAGCAGCCGGAAGGTCGTCGGGTGCGGCCGGGCGGCGCGGATCGCCTCTTGGTAGATAGCGACCTGCTCTTCTTCGTCGATGGGCTGGCCTTTGGCGAGAAGCAGCATCTCGGTGCGGAACAGCCCGATGCCTTCGGCCCCATACTTTTCGAGGAGCGGAAATTCCTGCTCCAACTCGACGTTGGCCCGCAGCGCGATCTGGTGACCGTCCTTGGTCTCGGCAGGCAGCGGCACAAGTTCTTGCCGCGCTTCGAGGCCACGTTGGTATTTCTCACGGCGCGCTCGGTAAGCAGCGATGGTCTCCTCTGTCGGGTTCACCACCACGCGCCCAGAGAATCCATCGAGGATGATGGTCTCGTTGCCCTCGACCGTGTTCGAGAACCCATGCAGGCTGACAACGGCTGGAACGCCGAGGGCACGCGCCATGATTGAGACGTGCGAGGTGGGACCGCCGAAGTCGATGGCACAGCCGAGCACATCGCGGCGGCTGAAAAGCAGGAGGTCCGCCGCCGTCAGGTTCTCGGCGACAACGATACGCCCGGTCTCGATCTTGGAAAACCCCTTGCTCTGCTGGAGGGTGCGGAGGAGCCGGTTCTGCACGTCCACGAGGTCGCCCGCGCGGTCGCGGAGGTACTCGCTCGTGCTGGCCTCCATCCGCTTGCGAATGCGCCCCATGACCGTCTGCACGGCGAAGTCGGCGCTGTACGACTCGTCGCGGATCAGGCACTTCACGTCGGCGTGCAGCGCGGCATCGCGGAGAATGAGCGTCTGCGCCTGGAAGATTTCGGCACTGCTCTCGCCGAGCTTGTCGCGGGCCAGCGAAGCGATCTTGTTTAGCTCGCGCTCGCCACGTTTGACAGCCTGCTCAAAGCGGCGAATCTCCGCCTCCGCCTCGTCGTCATCGACCCGCTCCTCACTCACCCGGTACGTCTCGCCCACAAAGGACAGCGCCGGGCCAATCACGATCCCCGGCGCCACACCGACGCCCTCAACGATGCGCTCCTCGCCCGCAGCAGCGTCGGGAGGTGAGGGAGACGAGTGGGTGATGCGGGGCATAAGCAGGAGAAGCAGAAGGGTGAGACGAGGTCTCACCTACCAGAAGAGCGCGATAACGTTCTCGCCCTACTCAATCGGTTCGCCGAAACCGGTGTTGAACAGTTCGGTCATCGCTTCGGCGGCGGCCTCTTCGTCGTCGCCGTCGAACATGAGCGTGAGGGTGGCCCCCTGCTCGGCGGCCAGGGTCATCACGCCGATGATACTCTTGCCGTTGATCTCATAGCCGTCGGTGCGGATGTAGAACTCAGCGTCAAACTTGGCGGCGGTCCGCACGATCATCGACGCCGGGCGAGTGTGGATTCCGGCTTTGTTGCGGACGGTGGCTTCGCGCTCGATCATAGCGGTGGAGGAAGGTGGCTAGCGGACCCGGCGGGCCATGCGTCCGGCGATCCAGCGCAACCCGTCGCGCCCCTGCCCTTCTGGAAGCGCATCGAGTGCCTGCTCGCCGATGTCGTAGTAGCGAAGCACGGTCTCCCGCGCCTCGTCGAGGACGCCGAGCGCCTGCATGCGGCGACGCGCCTCGTCGATCTCGTCGGCGGGCAACCCACCGTCGGTGACAATGCGCTGGAACCAAGCGTGCTCGTCGCCTTCAGCGCGTTCGAGGGCGCGAAGAAGCAGGAACGTCTTCTTTCCTTCGAGGAGGTCGCCGCCCACCGTCTTGCCCCACCGGGCGTCGTCGGCGGTGAGGTCGAGGAGGTCGTCCTGAATCTGAAACGCGCGTCCCCAGCTTCGCCCGATCTCGGCGAGCGCGCCGAGCATCGCGTCATCCGCTTCGCCGACGAGGCCCCCGAGGACGAGCGCCAACTCAACCAGCGCGCCGGTCTTGCGATCGATCATGTCGAGGTAGCGCTCGACCGTCACGGTGTCGTCGGTCTCGAATTGCTCGTCGAGGGCCTGCCCCTCGCAGAGCCGCATCACCATCTGGTGGAACCGGCGGACGATCTCGCCGAGGCGGTCGGTCTCAGTCTGTGCGAGGAGGTCGTAGCTCATCCCCATCAGCAGATCGCCCGCGAGGATGGCCGTGCTCTCGTCCCAGACGACGTGGACCGACGGACGCCCGCGCCGCTCGTCGGCGTGGTCCATGATGTCGTCGTGGACAAGGGTGAAGTTGTGGAACACCTCAACCGCGAGGGCTGCTGGGAGTGCTCGCTCGCTCGGTGCGCCGAACGTCTCGGCAGCCAAGAGGACGAGCGCAGGGCGCAGCCGCTTGCCGTCGCCATCGAGGACGTAGCGCACCGGTTCGTAGAGCGCCGCCGGTTCTGCCGGAAGCGGTAGGTCGGCCAGCGCCTCGTTGACGCCTTCCGTCAACTGGCGGAGGTATGACTCGGCATCGAGCACGGGGGGAGCGATGGACGGATTCACGCGGTCGACGGTCAAGAGGTGGCTTCAATTCCACGCGCACCGAGGGTGCGAAGCGCATCCATGATCCGACCCTGCACCTCGTCGATCTCCCCCACTCCGTCGATCTCGGCGAAGCGGGCTTCCTGCTCGAAGATCGCAGCGAGCGGCCGGGTGTCTGCCTCGTACACGCCGAGCCGGGTGCGAATCGCGTCAGGCTGGTCGTCGGAGCGGTGGACGAGCCGGTCGGCGGGCAGGTCGGCGGGCGGCGGGTTGAAATCGAGGTGGTAGATCGCACCGGTCTCCTTATCGGTGCGGCGGCGCGAGAGGCGCTGGACGATGAGTTCGGGATCGACCTTCAGACTAATGACGGCATCGAGCGGTGCATCGTGCTCATCGAGGTAGCCGAGGAGCCAGCGTGCCTGCTCGGTCGTGCGCGGGAAGCCGTCGAGGATGTAGTGGTCGTTGCCGATGGCCCCGAGCGCTTCCTCGACCATCTTGTTGACGACCGAGTCGGGCACCAGTTCGCCCCGGTCCATGTAGCCTTTGGCTTCGAGGCCGACGGGCGTTTCGTCGCGGAGGGCGGCGCGGAAGAGGTCGCCGGTGGAGATTTGCTTCAGGTGGAACCGCTCGACGAGCTGCCGGGCTTGGGTGCCCTTGCCCGCTCCCGGCGGCCCGAAAAGAATGAGGCGCATACAGGTCAAAAGTGGATTACGCCGCCGAACACCGACGACGGCGGAAGATACGGCGGGCCCATGCTACTGAGGATGAGCACGGACTCACATTGGCCTCTAGCTTCAGTACAATCCGCAGTGAGAGTCAAGCTGGACCTATTCATCCTCCTGCTCATTCGACCAAACAACCGGAGGGTCAATCAGTGAGTGGAGATATGTCTCTGTGGCGAACCATACGACATCGCCGAGCGCTGGATTCCCACTACACACATCATAGCCTCGGGCGATTCTCTCCATCGCTTTCCCATCCTCCGGCCAAACGTGAAAGACTCCGTCGTGGAAGTGGACGCAGCGCAGAGTAGGCCGAGCAATCAGGTCGGCGCACACAGCGAGGACACCGGCTCGACGTGCAGCGGCATTCTCATCAGTCTCAGGAAAGTAGCCACAGACAAACCATAACCCTACCGCGTCCTGATGGGCTGCCACCTCGACCTCGTCGGCAATCTGCTCAATCTCTCTGGGCATCATGCTTCCCGCCTTTTCACACTCGAACCGGGCGTCCGGCGGCGGGGTCGATGCTGCGGCTGCCGGGGCCGCCGTCGAGGTGGAAAATGTGCTCCATGAAGAAGCCCTCGTCCAGCGGGTAGGGCACGGCGTAGAGGCCGAGCCACAAACCGGCCCACAGCACGAACGCGAGGGTAACGAACGAGGCCGCGCCTTGCCAGCGCCGCCGGGCGAGGGCCACGAAGCGCATCAGGCTCAGGATCGTCACCGGGACAAAGACGAGCGCCAGCAGGATGGTTCCGCCCATCGAGCGAATCAGCAAAGCGCTTCCAGCGACGGTCGCCAGAAAAAACAGGGCCGCCCGCCACGATTCCTGCTGCCGGGTTGCGGCAGTGAACCGGCCCGTCCGCGCCTCCCACATCAGCACCACGCCCGCGATGAACAGGATGGTCAGGAAAACGACGACGGCGACAGGCATAAGGCGTGGACGTAGTTGCGAGCGGTTAATCTACCATCGAGGACAGCGACGGGTCGGGTTCGTCCTGCAACGCATCGACGATGCCGTCCTCGCCCGTCAGTTGACGAGCCATCTGGTCCAGCACAAACTTAGCGCCGAACCCGAGCGCGGTGTTCAGCAGAACGTTGAAGGTGGACCTCGTAGTCTGCGGCACCGGGCCTGACTCCTGCTCCACCACGATCACCGGAGCACGTCGCCGGAGCGCTTTGCCGAGGGCCGCATTGGTGTCTTCGCCCCTCGCTACCCGAACCCCGGCATCGTCCACAAGGTCGGCGAGGTAGGCGCTGATCCAGAGGTCGCGGTCGCTCGGCTCGTCCGCTGGGTCTCGGGCGAGCCATCCGCTGAGTAGTCCTGCCACCAAGCCGATCCCCGCCGCCGCGCCGACCGCCAGCAGCGGCTGCTCGCGGATATAGTCCATCACCGGACGCCCCTGCACGGTGACATCGCTGAAGGATAGCTCGCTCTCCAACTCGGCGATGCGGTGCTTCATGGAGGCCTTCTTCGCCTCCAGCACAGCGCGGATGTCTTGGGTACTCTGATTCGTTGCCATACCTGTCACTGACTGATTCTGTGCGGCGATGTGGCCGTTGTTGCGCGTCATTCGGACTCTTTCGTATCGAAGGGCGACTTCTTATAAGCCACGAAGGCCACGAGGAACAGCAACAACGAGAGAGAGAGAAAGCCCAGCAGCAAGGCGACGAATTGGCTCACCCAGATCGCGAACACCGCGCTCGCCCCGAACCCGAACGCGAGCAGCATGAATAGCCCACCCAGCGCTGCGAACAACCCGATGATGCCACCATAGGTGCCCTTCGTCTTGTTCTCCTCGACCTTCTCCTTGACCTCCTGCTGGACGAGGGCGATCCGCAACTCGGCCCACTCCGTGAGGTCGTCTACCAGTCCACGCGCGTGGTCGGTGACACGCCCGATCTTGCCGCGATGGGCCGGAAGCTGATGCCGCTCATCGACCGGCGCGGGCGGAGCAACCGGCAACGATTCCCGCGGGGGCCGAGCATCGAGCGGGAGCGAATCCCCCGACGCCTGAGGTCGAGGCGGGGCGGAAACAGGACGGAGGTCAGACGAGGCCATGAGGTGCGGTAGACGGGAGCGGCGCGGGTCGAAAGGTACTCTTCACAGGTAAGATATGTTTTCGCTCTTCCCGACCGAAGTAGCTTTCTGCCTCATCCACTTGCTTTCCCGATGCCCCCGTTCACGGTTCAGCCGACGCCCAATCCCAACAGCCTCAAGTTCACCGCTGCCGACCAGCCGTTTATCGAGAGCGGGATGGGCGCTTTCGCCAGTGCTGCTGAGGCCGAGGGCGACCCGCTTGGTGCCCCCCTCTTCGCACTCGGTGGGGTCCACAACGTGCTCGTGCTGCCCGGCTTCGTCACCGTGACCAAACGCCCCGACGCCGACTGGAACGACCTACTGCCCCGCATCGAGGCCATCCTGACGCAGCACCTCGCGGCCTAACTCATAGGTTGGCGAGGTACTCGATCAGGTCGGGGTTGCGCTCGCCGAGGGCGGGCCGGTGTACATCACCGGGCGCGATCACCGGCACATCTATATCCAGCTGCTCCGCCACCTCGGGCGTTGCGACGACGAGCGAAAGGTTCGGCTGTGCCCGAAGCCAATCGGCCACGTCATCGAGGGTGGCATACTCGGACCACCGGATGTGCGCGGCTCCCTGGGCTTCCGGCTCGACCTTGCTGACGAGGAACCCCGGCCCCGTGGCGTGCGACTGCTTGGCTGAGGCGAGGAAAGCGGTCGGGAGCGCGAGCGTGCCGTCGGTGTCGGGGTGCGGCGGGAAGAACTCGCGGAACCCGGCGAGAGCGTTCAGGAGCGCGTCCGGCTCCAGCCCCGCCGGTGCCCACACGATGCGCGGGCCGGGGCCGACGCCTTCATGGAGCAACAGGTCCTCGGCCAGTCCACTCAGCGCTTCGGCATCCTCCCGGCCGTCGATCACGGCAATTGCTAGCCCTTCATCGTTGTCCTTTGCTATTACAGCACCTGTTTGTTCGCCGACACTGTGCTGAGGCACAAAGCGTATCCATCCGTCTTCCCCCCGATCCATCACGCCATAGAAGAACGCACGCAAAAGACGGTTCGACCCTCGCGACAGGCCAACGGCGACACGGTGCCCAAGCAGATAGGCACCGAGCACGGCCTCCCATCCCGCGAGGGGATCACTGTCGTCGCAGATTACCCCGACGTTGACCGGGTGCTGAATCTCTTGGCCGCCAGTCCACACCTGCAATGTTTTCTCCGTCGCTTGGTGCATCCGGTGGTTCAGCGCAAAGGCCAGCCCTTCTTCGGTAAATCGATTGGGCGCGTCCAACGTCGCTTCGACGGCCTCGGCGCGGGCCGGATGGTCGGGATCACGCCACGCTCGCGCAACCTCGGCAACGGCAGCAATGCGTTCGTCCAGCGTCATCGCCGATCACCCGGCAGCACGCGGGGCAGCGCCGTCTCTGGGTTGACGCCGACCGCGCTCTCACCGCGCAGCAGGTCCAGCAGCGCCTCGCCGACGAGCGTGCGCCGCCAGCCTCGGAGGAGTGTGTGCTCCTCGGGGTCGGCCTCAGGCCCCGCCGCGACGAGTTGTTCTACGCTCGCCCGGTTGGCGACGAGCGCTGGGTCCACCTCATGCGCAAGGCTCTGCCCTTTGACGAGCGCGAGGGCGAGGTCGAGTCGCGCCTGCTCGGCCTCATCTGAGCGGCGGCCCTGCGGTGGCTGCGGGCGTTCACTCTTTGGCACGTCAAGGCCGCGCTGCACGACCTCAATGAGGGCGTCTCCGTAGTTCCGGCTCGCGTTATCGCTCAGGCCTCGCACACTGCGGAGCTGGCCGAGGTCGGTCGGCTTGCGCTGGGCGAGGGTGACGAGCACCTCGTCCGGTACGATGTGCCGACGCGGCTTGTCGCGGTACCGTGCCTCTTCTTCGCGCCACGCTCCCAACTCGCGGAGCACCGCGTAGTCCCGAGCCGAGAATCCCCGCTTGCCGCGCCCCTTGATTCGGTGATAGTGCTCCCACGGATCGTCCTCGGCGTAGAGCATCGCATTATCGTATAGCCCCATCTCCTCCTCCACCCACGCCGACCGGTCGCGTTCGCGGATGCGCTCCCACAACGCATCGTAGGCGTCCGGAAGATAGCGCACGTCATCGCGGGCGTACTCCAGTTGGGCCTCACTCAGCGGTCGCCGCAGCCAGTCCGAGCGGGATTCTCCTTTCGGCAAATGCACCCCGACCGTCTCTTCGATGAGTGCCTGAAGCGAGGTCGTCGCACTCAGCCCCACGAACCCGGCAGCCACGCGACTGTCGAAAATTGCCCGCGGTGCGAGATCATCGTCCGCGCCTGCGGCCCGGTGCAGGATCGTCAGGTCCTGCTGCGCGTCGTGGAGAATCTTGACGACGGAAGGATCGGCCAGCAGATCGCCGAGTGGGCGCAGGTCGAGCGCGACAGCGTCGATCAGAAAGGTATCGTCGCGCCCGAGGCCGAGTTGGACGAGACCGAGGCGCGGGTAGTAGGTCCGCTCCCAGACAAACTCTGTGTCAAGCGCGACGCGGTCGGCGGCACGCGCACGGGCGATAAGGTCGTCGAGTTGCTGTGGGGTATCAATCATGGGCGAGAGGCTCAAACGAAGAGGGGCAGACCCGAGGTCCGCCCCTGCGTCAAGATACCCATGCCTGTGTGCCCTCAGTGCCCTTGCTGGGTGAGCGTCGTGCGAATCGTCTGGAGGAGGATCTGGAAGTCCATCCGCAGACTCATGTTCTCGATGTAGAACAGGTCGTACTTGAGCTTCTGACGCACGTCTTCGAGGTCCTGATCGTAGCGCCACTTGACCTGGGCGAGGCCCGTGATGCCGGGCTGAATGCGGTGGCGACGGCTGTAGAGCGGAATCTCCCGCACCAGCTTCTCGACGAAATAGGGCCGCTCCGGGCGTGGGCCGACGAGACTCATCTCGCCCTTGAGCACGTTCCAAAGCTGCGGAATCTCATCGAGGCGAAGGGAACGGAGCGTCTGGCCGATGGGCGTGTAGCGCGAGTCACCCTTCTGTGCCCAGACTGGGCCAGTGTGCCGCTCGGCGTTGTCCTCCATCGTGCGGAACTTGAACATCGTGAACTCACGCCCATACCGACCCATCCGCGTCTGTCGGTAGATGGCCGGGCCGGGTGACGTTAGCTTGACGAGTGCCCCGACGGCCAGCCACAGCGGTAGCCCGACGAGTAGCACCGCTGCACTCACCACGACATCGAGGATGCGCTTCGTACTCTTCTCCCACGCCGGGATCGGCTCCGGGAGGACCTCGATCAGCGGGAGGCCATACATATGCTCGGTTCGTGCCATCCCGCCGATGACAGTGTAGAAGTCGGGAACGAGTTTGAGCGCCACCGGGCGTCCGTCGCAGACGCGCAGCACTTCGTCGAGGTAGACGTGGTCGTCCGGACCGAGGGCGATCAGCACGTCCTGCACGCCAAGGCGGTCAATGAGGCCGGGCAGTGCTGAGATCGAGTGGACCGCCGTGGAGAGGCCGTTGCTATTGAAGGCGGGGGCCGAATCGCCGTGTCCTGCCGCTAGCGACGCGCCGTCGCCCGATGCGCCGACCGGCCCATCGCCGCCGTAGAGGTAGGCGTCCGCCGCACCTGCGAGCGCAAGCTCCGCCACCGGGTCTGGCTGCAACCGGACGGCTCCGACGATTTCGAGACCGGCTGCAGGATAGCGTGCCACCTCCTTGTAGAGTTGCTCCACCTGATCGCTCCAGCCGACGATGACGGCCTTGTGCAGGCCGTGTCCACGCAGGATGCGCGCCTTTTGCACACTACGCACCGTAAACCGCCCCAACTCGGCGAATCCGAGCACGCACGCCCAGTAGAGCACGACCGAGGTCCGCGCCGCGAGCGGGTCGAGGCGGTCGATGAACAGCAGGAAGAACAGCAGCAGCGTCCCGACCGTCACCACCTTGAGGAGCGTCACGAACTCATCGAAGCGGCTGGCAGCGCGGCGCTCGCGGTAGAGGCCCGCGAAGAGGAACAGCACCAGCCAGAACGCGCACAGCAAACCCGCCGAGGGAAGCTCGAAGACAGAGGGATCGGCGGACGCGCCGAGCCAACCCGAGGTGCGGGCAGCCTGAAACGTCAGGTAGGCAAGCAGGAGGGCCGCGACGTCGCTGAGCAGCAACGCGGCCAGTTCGGCTTTACGAGCCACAGGCGTGGTAGAGGTCTGTTACGCGAGTAGCAAGCTAGCGAATAGGGCCTACCGGGCTGGTGAAATATCACACTGGAATAACATCAAGGTATGGATGTCCGATGAATCATGCAAGAGGGGCACGCTACGATGCCCTGCTTTGGCACGCGACACCTACCCCTTATCACGTTGGAACAGGGTAACGGTGGGCCATTCACCTGCCATTGCACCAGAGCACGCACTGAGCCTAGCTTTGGTCGCTCCACTTCCGCCGCTGCCCTCGTACCCTTGCGCCTCTCCCCTCTCCTCTCGTTTCGATCCTCTCGGCCTCTCGTCACTATCGGTGCCGTGCTGCTAGCGCTAAGTGTTCCAGTGTCCGCCCAGCCGGAGATTCTCCCTGCCGAGCATCCCCTCTATGATTTCCTGCACCAGCAGCGCGTGCGCGGCCTCCTGCCGGAATACCGCCATGAAGCCCGACCCCTCGGACGCGGCCACCTCGGACGCCTGCTCGACAGCCTGAGTGTCCGCACCGACGACGGTGCCCGGCTCGACGCGCCGACCGCTGACTGGCTCGCTCGCTACCGGCGCGAAATCTTCGAGCCGACCGACGCTGTCGCGGCTGTGATCGGCGAGGGCGGGCGGGTTCACATCCCGCTTGGGGCTGAATCCGAGAAATTTCTCTACTACCATCGGAGCGACGACTGGCGACTGGCGCTGAACGCTATCGGACGATTTCAGGGGCGCGCCTCGGAGGAAGGCGAGACGTACCAGGGGTTCTCTCTCGTCCCGGAAGGCGTGTTTCAGGGGAATTATCGGGGCATCGTCGGGTTCTACGTCGGCACCTTCAACGGGGCGCAGATGACCGGCGACACGCGCGTGCTCCAAGCGGATCCCGTGCTGGCCCCGCTCTACTACATTGGACGCACCGATATTCCCCCCGGCAACTTCGACCGGGCGACGACCTCGCTCCGCGCCGCGAGTCGGATCTTCTCCGCCGAGATCGCCCACGCACGCCTGTTGCTCGGAGCCTCCTTCGGCGATGGGCTGATCTTCACCGAGAACGCCGACTATTTCTCGTTCGTCCGGCTCGGCCTCGACACGCGCGTGGTGCAGTACCAGTTCGCGCACGGCGCACTCGGCGACCAGTCGTTCGTAGTGCCAGGCGATGAGGACAGCGGTGTACTCCTTGGACCAGAGCGCTATATCGCACTGCACCGCCTCACGCTCAACCCATGGCGGCGGCTCCAACTTGCGTTCACCGAGATGGTCGTCTACGGGCAGCGCGGGCCGGAACTGGCCTATCTCAACCCGATCAACCCGATCAAGCCCGCCGAGCACGCTCTCTGGGACCGCGACAACTCCCTCTTCGCCCTCGAAGCGGTCTTCCGTCCACTGGACGGCGTAGAAGCCTATGGCACCTTCCTCGCCGACGACCTCGACGTGGGCCTGCTCGGGCAGAACTCTTTCAACAACAAATGGGCATTCCAGCTTGGCCTGGGTGGTGCCATCGGTCCGGCACTCGGCTGGGTCGAGTACACGCGGATTGAGCCATTCGTCTACACGCACCGGTTTCTGCTCGACGGGTCGTTCTACAATGCCTACCAGCACAACGGCTTCGGACTCGGCCACCCGATTGGGCCGAACGCGGATCAAGTCGAGGTCGGGCTGCGAGCATGGGGACCGTGGCGGACGCGCGGCGAGGTGCGGGCGCGCTACGCGAGGCGCGGCGAAAATGTCATCGATCCCGAAACCGGCGAGGTTGTCCGTAACGTCGGCGGCGACATCGGCGACGGGCGGCAGCCGCCGTTCAGCGACTTCTCCAAAATCTTCCTCGCGGGCGACCGCTTTGCTGGTCCCGGTCTCACCGTCGGCCTGACGTGGGAGCCGATCCGCGACATCGCCCTCAACGTGTTCGCGGACTACCAGCAATGGGACAACGACCCGAACCGCCTCTTTGTCCGCACCGAGTTGGTCGTGGACCTCTAGACAGGCTCAGTTCAGGCTGAAGAAGAAGGTGATGGTGCCTTCCTGATTCTCCTGCGGCGCGGCAGGCGGGAGCGGATTGAAGGTCCAGTTGCGGACCGCCTCCTGCACGGCCCGGTCGAGCGCAGGCCCGGCCCGACGCAGGAGCGGATAGGCCACGACGCTCCCGTTCGGCGCAACGGTCACGCGGACGGTCACGGTCCCGACACCGCCGGGGTTCTGCGGCAGCGGGGCACGGCGGGGCGTCCGGTTGAGGCCGTCAATGGAGTACGGCGCACGGCGGGTCGTGCTGGTCCCTTCGTCGCCTTCTTCGGACGTAGAGCCGATCGTGCCCTGCGGGTTGCCGCCGGTCTGCTCAACGGGTGCGGGGTCGGCGACAGGCTGGTCGGGAATCGTCTCGCGCTCCGGCTCTGGGGTGGTCTCCTCGGGCGTCGGTGGTGGGACGGTCTCCTGCTCCTGCGCGGGTGGCGGATCAGGCAACTCGACCGGCTCGGTCTGCTGCGGTCTCGGTTCCGGGCGTGGCGGCGTGGGTTGCGGATCGGGGCGCGGGGTGGTCGGGGCCGGACGCTGCGTGTCGGCGCGGGTGGCGGGCTGCGCCATCTCGAACGGCCCGAACTCGACTTCGATCAGGCCGAGCGGCTCCGGCTGCGCTGCCCCGGAGACGACCGCGAAGCCGAGCAGGATGAGCGCGTGAAGCGCGAGGCTCACGCCGAGGCCGGTCCAATCGTCGCGTTTCATGGCATCACCGTTCAGGTTCAATCCAAAAGATAGCCCCTACTCTCCGCTGCCCACCTGCGTCGAGCCTCTTCTGCGCTGCTCGATAGCCCGGCGCAGGGCAGCCTGCACATCGGCGTCGGTCTCCACTTCGGCCTGTGCTTCGAGGGCTTCGAGCGCCGCGTCGTCACCGATCTCGCCGAGCGCTTCGGCTACGGCTTGCCGCACCGCAGGACGCAGATCGCCAACCTGCCGGGTGAGCGTCTGGGCTGCGAAAGCGCGGATGGCCTCGTCACGCCGGGCGAGGGTCAGCAGTCCTTCGATGGCAGCGAGGCGAACATGATCCGGGCGCAGCACGTCGGTCTGTGCTGCGAGGTATTCCGCGCCTGCCATCCCGTCGAGCCGGTACTCGGTGATGACCTCAACGAGCGCCTCTTCCACCCGGCCCCGCCACGAGGGCGGCGCGGCCATGAGTGGCCGGAACGCCTCGAAGGCCGTGTCCCGGTTGTGTGCTGCAAGCAGCCGGACAGCTTGGGCCTGCGTGAGATAGGACTCGTCGTCTAGCGCGGCGCGCAAGGTCGTCTCCACCTGCGCCGAGGCGTCGGACGCGACGAGGCTGCGGAGCGCCGCACGGCGGACGGTCGCCGCGTCATCATTCTGCGCGAGCGAAGACAGCGTCTCGGTCACTTCGGGGATGCTCGCGTAGGGTTCGAGCGCTTCGGAAGCCCGCTCGCGGACGAGCGGGTGCGCGTCCTCCGTCGCCGCCCGGAGCAGCACCTCGCGGATTTGCGGATTGAGGTCGCGCTCGGTGAGGGTGGCGACGGCATCGTAGCGTCCCGCCATCTCGTCATCCTCCACCGCCTGCACGAGCGTCTCGGCAAGCGACTGCGTGAGCAGGATGTCAGCGAAGGTCCAGTTGCCCTCATCGAAGCGGACGAAGCTCGGAGCCTCGGGAACGGAGAACCGGAGGGTCGTGTCGGCGCTGGCGATGCGGACGCGGCGCACCTCGGTCGGCTGGTTCGGATAGTTCAACTCGATGTTGGTGTCGAAGGCGTAGGTCGGCGCGTTGATCTGATCCTGCCGCTGGACGATCTGGACCGTGTACAGCTTCGACCCGGCGAAGTAGGCTTGCTCGACTTCGAGCACCGGGTGGCCGGGGCGGTGCCACCACTGGTCGAAGAAGGTGCGGAGGCTGCGGCCCGTCGATTCTTCCATCGCGATGCGGAACTCCGCCATCTCGACACTGCCGTAGCGGTGCTTGGTGAGGTAGTGCTGGATGCCGCGCCAGAACGCATCATCACCCAGCTCGAACCGGAGTTGGTTCAGCACCTGGCCGCCTTTCTGGTACGTGTGCCGGTCGAACATGCCGTCGGGCGAATCATAGTCGTACCACACGATAGGCCGACGACGCTCCTCCGCCTCGGCGAAGTAGGCATCGCGGTCGGCGATGCCGTGCGCCTGTGCATCAGCCCGGCTGAAGGCTTCTTCGAGGTAGACCTCCTCGAAGTACGAGGCGAAGCTCTCGTTGAGCGCGAGGTTGGCCCAGTCCTTCGTCGTCAGCAGGTCGCCGAACCACTGGTGGACGAGTTCGTGGGCGATGAGGTCGCGCCCGGTATAGTCGAGGTAGGCGCGTTCGTCGGTGTGAATCCACTCGAAGAGGAGCGTGATGGTCGTGTTCTCCATCCCCCCGGCGGTAAAGTCGCGGACGCCCATCTGCTTGTAATCCTGCCACGGGTACGGCACGCCAAACTTGTCCTCGAAGACCTCCATCATGCGCGGCGTCTCGCCGTAGATGCGCTGCGCAGCATCGACGTAGTCCGGCTCGACGAAGTAGACCAGCGGAATCATCGTGCTGTCCACACTCATCACCGAGTCGCGGACGACGATGAACGGCCCGGCAGCGACGGCGGCGAGATACGCGGGCTGATCGCCGGTCATCACGTAGCGGTCGCGCCGCATCCCATCGTCGAGATCGGTCTGCTCGACGAGCGCGCCGTTGGCGGCGGTGACGAGCGAGTCGGGAACCGTCATCGCGATCTCGAAGCCCATCCGGTCGTTGGGGTAGTCCCACGTCGGGAACCAGCGGCGGTTGCTCTCGGCCTGCCCCTGCGTCCAGATCTGCGTCGGACGTCCGGGGTCTTCGCCGGTCGGGTCGATGAAGTAGAGGCCCGAGCCACCATCGCCGAGGCTCCCCTGCCCCGCTCCGCGCGTCGGATGAGCGACGTACTCAATCTCGAACGTGTAGGTGGAATCCACAACGAGCGGCCCGGCAGGCATGATCGTCAGCCGCTCGCCTTCGTACTCAAACCCAACGCCCCGTGACCCAATCTGCCGCACGTTCTCGATGTCCATGTCGGCGGCGTGGAGATAGAACGATTCCAGCCCATCGCGGAGTGGCGTCAGCGTGTGCCGCGCCGTGCCGAGCACCGTCTCGTCCTCGAATCCAAACCGGAGGTCAAGCGCCGTCGTGAGAATGTCCACGCTGCGGTCTGGGGCCACGTCCGGCGTCACGTCGGAGGGCAGAATGTACGTCACCCCTGCCGGGTCTTCCACGACGAGCGTATCGCGCTCAAACTCCGGCGGACGGTCCACCTCGGTGACCTCGTAGACCTGTTGGGTGGACGAGCAGGCGACGAGGGTGAAAGCAAAGGCAACAGCAAGCGCGGCAAGACGCAACATAGAAAAGCGATCAGACAAACGAGAAGGAGTGCAGTGGCTGAGACGCCACTGCATGGGACAATCGTGCGAGGGGTACCGCGTATTGCCTCACTCGGCGCGCACGCGCTCGGCGAAGGCCCCGATGCGGCGGACGGCTTCGGTGACGTTCTCCAGCGAGGTCGCGTAGGAGCAGCGGAGGTAGCCCGCCCCGCTCGGTCCGAAGGCATCGCCGGGGACGCAGGCGACGTGCTCCTCGTGCAGAAGCCGCTGCGCGAAGTCCTCGGACGAGAGACCCGTCGAGGTGATGTCGGGGAAGGCATAGAACGCGCCCTCCGGCTCGAACGTCGGCAGCCCGGCAGCGCGGAGGCCGTCCACGATCACGCGGCGGCGGGCGTCGTAGGCCTGGCGCATCTCCTCGACGTGCGGCTGGCACTCGCGGATCGCCGCGACCGCCCCGATCTGCCCCATCGTCGGTGCGCTCATCACGACGTACTGGTGGCACTTGTAGATCGCCTTCAGGATTTCCGGCGGCGCGCAGCAGTAGCCGATCCGCCAGCCCGTCATCGCGTACCCCTTCGAGAACCCACCGAGGAGCACCGTCCGGTCGCGCAGCGACGGGATCGAGGGCAGGCAGGTGTGGCCTTGGTCGTACGACTCGCCGTAGACTAACCGGTCGTAGATCTCATCGGAGAGGACCAGCAGGTCGTGCTTGACGACCACCTCGGCGATTTCCTCCAACGTCTCACGACGGAGGACAGCCCCGGTCGGATTGTTGGGATAGCCGAGGAAAAGGAGCTTGGTGCGCGGCGTAATACGGCTTTCGATGTCCTCGGCGGTCACCTGGAAGTCGTTCTCAGCACGGGTCGGGACGTAGACCACCTCGGCTCCGGCAAACTTGGCGGTCGGGCCGTAGCTGACGAAGCACGGCTCGGGAATCAGCACCTCGTCGCCCGGTCCGAGCAGCGACAGCATCGCGAGCTGCATCGCCTCACTCACCCCGACCGAGACGAGGATTTCGGAGCCGGGATCGTACTGTACCCCATAGAGCCGGTCGATTTCCTCGGAGATGGCCTCGCGCAGTTCCATCAGCCCGGCGTTCGCCGTGTAGCCCGTCTTGCCCGCATCGAGCGACTTCTTGGCTGCATCGATGATCGGCTGCGGGGAGACGAAGTCCGGCTCGCCGATGCCGAGTGAGATCACGTCGTCCATCGTCGCCGCGATCTCGAAGAAGCGGCGGATGCCGGAGGGCGGGACGGAGCGGACGCGGTCCGAGAGGCGGGATTCGAGGTCGAGCGATGCGGTTTGCATGAGCGTTGAGGCTAAGTGACTCCGGTTCATCGTGTCATCCCGAGCGTAGTCTAGGGATCTTTTCGGGGAAACACTGGGCATCATTCAATCCCGTGCCCGTAGAGATCCTTCGACTGCGGCTCGCTGCGCTCACCTCCGCTCAGGATGACAAGAACGAGCGGTGCGCCGGGGTCAGGAATCCACAGAAAGCGGACGGACCCGGCGGGCGAGGCGCGGGTAAGTTACCCACTCGCCCGACGCGGCGCACTCCCCTTTCCCTGTAATCGACTTGAGATCATGGCAGAAACGATGACGACCAACGGCACGGCCACCGACGTGCAGACCTTCCAGAACTACATCGGTGGCCAGTGGCGCGATGCCGCCTCCGGCGAGACCTTCGAGGACCGCAACCCCGCCCGGCAGTCTGACCTCATCGGCCGCTTCCCGAAATCGACCGCCGAGGACGTGGACGCCGCCGTCAAGGCCGCCCGCGACGCGTACGACGGCTGGCGGCTGATGCCCGCCCCGCAGCGCGGCGACATTCTCCGCAAGCTGGGCGACATCCTCACCGAGCGGAAGTCCGAACTCGCCCACGCGATGACGCGCGAGATGGGCAAGCCGTTCTTCGAGACGAAGGGCGACGTGCAGGAGGCCATCGACACGGCCTACTACGCCGCCACCGAGGGTCGCCGCCTCTTCGGCCACACGGTCCCGAGCGAACTCTCCAACAAGTTCAACATGTCGATCCGCCTCCCCATCGGCGTGGTCGGCGTGATCACCGCGTGGAACTTCCCGGTTGCGGTCCCGACGTGGAAGATGTTTCCCGCCGTGCTCGCGGGCAACACGGTCGTCTTCAAGCCGAGTGAGGAGGCCCCGCACTCGGGGATGCTGCTCGTCCAGGCAATGATCGACGCGGGCTTCCCGGACGGCGTCGTGAACCTCGTCCAGGGCGCGGGCGATGTCGGTCAGGCCATCGTCGAGCACGAGGGCACGAACGTCATCACCTTCACCGGCTCGACCGAGACCGGCTCGCACATCGGCGCGGTCTGCGGACGGATGCACAAGCGCTTCAGCTTCGAGATGGGCGGCAAGAACCCGGCGATCGTGATGGAGGACGCGGACCTCGACCTCGCGCTGGAGGGCCTCCTCTGGGGCGCGTTCGGCACGACGGGCCAGCGCTGCACCGCCACCTCGCGCCTGATCGTCCACGAAGACGTGCACGACAAGCTGGTCGATATGCTCAAGGCCCGCGCCGCCGACCTCCAACTCGGCTACGGCAACGAGGACGCCACTGAGATGGGGCCGATGATCAACGGCAAGGCCATCGAGAAGGTCGAGCGCTACGTCGAGATCGCCAAGAATGAGGGCGCAACCCTCGCCCTCGGCGGCGAGCGGGCGACGGGCGACGGTCTCGACGACGGCCACTTCTTCCAGCCGACCATCTTCACGGGTGTGACGCCCGAGATGCGGGTGGCGAAGGAGGAGGTCTTCGGGCCATTCCTCTCGGTCATCAAGATCAAGTCGTTCGACGAGGCCATCGAGGTGGCGAACAACATCCCCTACGGCTTGTCGTCCGCGGTCTACACGAAGGATGTGGCCCGCGCCTTCCGCGCGATGCGCGACATCGAGGCCGGGATCACCTACATCAACGGCCCTACGATCGGGGCCGAGGCGCACATGCCGTTCGGCGGCGTCAAGGGCACCGGCAACGGCCACCGCGAAGGCGGCTGGGAGGTCTTCGACTTCTACACCGAGACCAAGACGGTCTACGTCGACTACTCCGGCACCCTCCAGAAAGCCCAGATCGACAACGTCGAGGACTAAACGCCTCGACGCTTCGCGGCCAATTCAAGCAGCCCACCCTGCGAAAATGCCGGGTGGGCTGTTTTCCGCGAAAGAACTAATCCCAGACTGATTTTCGTCCACCATGTAGGTCCCAACGCATCTGGTCGATGACTCTACCGGCAAGCTTTATGAGTTCGCGGTGCAATTCGATCTGCTTGTCCTCGTCCCCGTCAGTCAGAGCAACGTGAAATTGCTGAACCTTTACTCGGTAATCGCCTAACACATCAACTAATTCGTGACTACCAAGCAGCATTGGTTCCGACAAGATCGCCCCGATTCGGACGATCTTGACGTGATCGGGTAGCGCGTGGATATCGGGCTCCTGAAAGAGATTCAGTACACGGCCAGAAATGCCCGCATAAGCCTTAGTGCGTGCCTCAAAGAGCAACCTCTTGTTCTGAAGGCGAGCGTCAAGGGTAGACTTGATGAGAACACCGATGAGGCCACCTATCCCGAGCGTAGCAATGTATGAGATGATGCTTTCTATGTTCATATTGCCCTTCTCCTGTCAGACAAGTAGGTATAGTGAACATCACATATCGTTAAGCAGCTAGCTCCCCCACCCAATCGAGACCGCGACGGCGAGGGCGGCAAGGCCGAGGGCGAACAGGGCGAGTTGAAGCGGGAGCATCCACCGCGCCCACTTCTGCCACGGCACGTCGGCCAGCGTGAGGGCGCCCATCAGCACGGCGCTCGTCGGGATGATCATGTTGGTGAAGCCGTCGCCCATCTGGAAGGCGAGCACGGCGGTCTGCCGCGTCACGCCGACGAGGTCGGAGAGCGGGGCCATGAGTGGCATCGTGAGCGCGGCCTGCCCGCTCCCGCTCGGGACGAAGAAGTTGATGACCGTCTGCGACCCGAACATCGCCATCGCCGCGACCGTCGAGCCCGTCCCCTCCAGCCCCGAGGCGAGCGCGTGGAGGATCGTGTCGATCACCTGCCCGTCCTGCATCACGATCAGAATGCCCCGCGCGAGGCCGATGATGACGGCGGTGGCGACGAGGTCTTTCGCACCCACCATAAACGCCCGTGCCGTGCCATTTCCCCCGAGACCACCCACCGCGCCCATCACGATCCCGAGCGCGACGAAGAGGGCCGCGATCTCGGTGATGTACCACCCGTACTGGAGCACGCCGTAGACGAGGGCTGCGATGCCGAGCGCGAACACCCAGAGCACCGACTGCTGACGCCCCGTGAGCGATGGCGGCTCGCCTTCGGCGTCGAGGTGCAGCCCGTCGTGCCGCTTCCGCTCGTCGAGTTCGAAGGTGGGGCTACGGGTGGGGTCGCGACGGACGCGGGCGGCGTGCCACATCACGAAGGCGATCACCACGACGGTTACGATCACCCACAGGACGACGCGGAACCCGACGCCCGAGAACAGCGGGACCGCCGCGATGCCTTGGGCGACGCCGACCGTGAACGGGTTGAGGAAGGCCCCGGCGAACCCGGCGGCCGACCCGAGGAACGGGATCGCCACGCCCGTGATCGAGTCGTAGCCGAGCGCGAGCGCGAGGGGGACGAAGATCAGGATGAACGGGATCGTCTCCTCCGCCATCCCGAACACCGCCCCGCCGAGCGAGAAGACGGCCATGAAGATCGGGATCATCCCCACCTCGACCGCCCGCGACTGTCGGGAGGCCACGACGAGCCTTCGCAGCGACGCCTCGACCGCCCCGGTCTCCGTCAGCACCGCGAACGCGCCCCCGACGAGGATCACGAACGCGATGATCGGCGCAGCGTCGGGGTCGATGAACCCGAGGATCGGGGCTTGTAGGACGATGGCGACGGTGTGGACGATCCGTTCGAGCGGCCCGTCGAAGTCGCGCTCGACGGTCTGGAACGAGCCGGGAACGACGACCTCGCGCATGCCTGCACCCTCGACCTCCATCTCGGCCTTCGCGTACTCTCCAGCCGGGACGATCCACGTCAGCACCGCCGCGAGGATGATGATCGAGAAGATGATGAGGGTCGTATCGGGGGCCTTGAACTTGGAGAGCATGATCTAGGGTCGAGAGTCGTAGGTCGGGAATCAGGCATCCGCGTCTCCATCTGTCATTTCGAGCGAAGCGAGAAATCCCCTTCGGCTAGGGTTGGCTTGACTTCGAGGTAGGAGATTTCTCCTCGCTCCGACACGCTGTGTCTGCGCTCGTCGAAATGACAAATAGCAAACGTCATACTGACACTGGGGTCACGGAGCGCCCAAATTACCCCGAGCCGTCTGAACTTTTGCGACATCGTGCGTACCACGTTGTCAGGCTGACCCGCTGACCCATGCTTCGCACGCTCCTTATCCTCTCGCTCTCGGTTGCTGTCTGTCTCCCTGCGACGGCACAGCGTTCGCTCGACATTTCGGGCAAACCACCGGAGAGCGATACCCTCCGCGCCATGCGCGCCGAGCAGGCGTTCGTGCGCGGGATGACGCGGGCCTACATCGGCGACTACGAGGCGGCGATCCAGCAGTACGAGCGCGCCCTCGAAGTGCGGCCCGGCGAGGCCGCCGTACTCATCGCTCTCGCCGAAGCCCACGAGGCCGAGGAGAACCTGTCGGCAGCGCTCTACTTCGCGGCGCAGGCGGTGGAGGTCGCGCCGGACGAGCCGAGCACGTACCGCCAGCTCGCCACCTTGCAACTCGCCGCCGGGGAGACAGATGCGGCCGTAGACACCTACCAGAGCCTGCTCGACCTGACGCCCAGCGACCTGACGGCCCTGACTTCCCTCGCCCGCGTCCAGCAGCAGACCAATCGCTTCGAGGAGGCCCTCGCCACCTACGAACTCGTCCTCGACCGCGTCGGCGAGAACGGAGCGGTGCGGACGCGGATGCTCGGCATCTACCAGCGCCTCGGCGACATCGCCGGGGCCGTCCGCTCCCTCGAAGCCCTCGTGGACCTCGACCCGTCGAACGCCGTGCTCCGCCGCGAGCTGGCCGAGGTCTACGTCCGCGCCGGTCGGACCAGCGACGCTCGCACAACCCTCGAAGCCCTCGTCGCCGAGCATCCTAGTGACACGGAAGCCCGCACCGCGCTCGCCGATCTCTACCGCGACGCAGGCGAGGACGAAGCCGCCGACGCCCTCGCCGGAACCTCGTCTTCCGACGCCTCGACTGAAGTCCTCGCCCGGTCGCTGGCCGAGGAGCCGGGCAACCTCGCAGGCTGGGAGCAGCTCGTCCTCGCCCACCTCCGCGACGGAGATACCGAGGCGGCCCTCGCTGCTGCCGAGGAGGCGACGCTCCTCTTCCCCGGTCAGGTCGCCCTGCTGCGCGTCTCCGCCCTCGCCCACGCCGAGGCCGGTCGCCCTGCCGACGCGGTCCAGTTGTTCGAGGAGGCGATCACGCTCCTCGCCGAAGATCCGACAGACATGGACGAGCGAAACGCAATGCTCGATGCTCTGGACGGTGCCACCGGCCTTGCGCCCGAGGACCGGCAGCGGCTGCGTGACCAGTTCGACGGCACTGCGCCGTAGGTCCAATGTTGAGAGCTTCCAACGCACTCAGCATCATTGGAACCATGTTGACGTGGCCTTGGCCGCTTCTGGTTTTGCTGTCCTTCGCCACGACCTGTACGATGGGCGATGACGACTCGTGGAGGACGACCCTTGTTCTCTGTGGCCTCCTAAGTTTGGTCTCGATCCCATTACTTACGCTGACATCGCCTGCTAGAGTGCGCCAGCGACTTCGATTGACGGTTCCTATCGTCACCATTATTCCGCTTCTATTCGTACTGGACCATGCCTTGAGTACAGGGTTCGGGTCGCACCATCTGTGCGGCCCAGACTATGACGACTACCTTCTCTACGGCAGTGCTTGGCGTGCCCGCTGGTATTATCCTCTCATGTGGATGTTTGCCCTCACACTAAGCTATTTTGCCGTTCTTCCTTGGTTTATTCGAGGAGTAGAGCCGAACCTAGGCTCAAAGTCCTGACGGGAGCAGCATACTTGCTAGCTTGCCCCAATCGTTCGATAGGACGCTATCCACCACACGCTCCTGCTTCTCGTGCGTCTGCTTCTCGCCTTTGCCCTACTCTTCGTCGCCGGGTGCTCCTCCGGCCCGCTCGTCCGCGACGCGCCCGACCTCACGGCCCCGGCGGACTTCCCGAACCACACCGCCGAGCAGATCGTCTTTCTGATGGAGACGGTCGCCGAGCGGGATTCCCTCGTCGCGTTTTCCAGTCAGGCCAAGGTCGAGGTCCGTTCACCGGAGCGCGATGCCGAGTTGTCGGCGACGATCCGGCACCGGGCTGCCGATACGCTCTGGGCATCGGCTCGAGGACCGTTCAGCATCGAAGTCGCACGGGCGCGGGCAACGCCGGACTCGGTGTTCTTGCACGACAAGTTCAACGGGCGGCTCTACGTCGGCTCGATGGAAACGGTCTCGCAGTTTCTACCCGGTCCCGTCGATACGGCGGCATTGTTCGACACCATGCTCGGGCGGATCCGACCTGCTTCCGGTGAAGGGTGGTCGGTCCAAAGCGATAGCAGCTACTACATCCTCACCGACGAAGGTGGCAACGAAGTGTTCACCGTCGATCCAGCGAGTTGGCGGACGGTGCGCTACGAGGGGTTCATCGCCGAGCAACTCATCGACGAGCGTTCGTTCTCGGCGTTCGACCTCATCGACGGGCGGGTGCTGCCGCGCCGGGTCGTGCTCCGCAATCCAGCGGAAGCCACGCAGGTGACCGTCGAGCACCGGAGCCTCACGCTCAACCCGAGCGCGCTCGAGTTTCCCTTCTCCCCCGGCGATGCCGAGATCATCCCGCTCGACTGATTCACACCTATGCCACGCGGCTTCCTCCTACTCCTCTTCGTGCTTGCGGCCTTGCCCGCCGCCGCACAGAATGACCAGCAGGCTGCCGAAGCCCGCCTGCGCGAGTTGAGGAGCCAGATCGCCGACTACGAGCAGCGCCTGTTCCGCACCCGGCGCGAAGAGACCAACGCCGCCGCTGCCCTGAACGAACTCGACCGAGAAATCGCTGTCCGCGAGGCGCTCATCGAGTCGTACCGCGAACAGCAAGCGCTCCTCAGCAACGAAGCCGTCGCCATCCAGCAGTCGATGGCGTTTCTGGAGACCGAGTTGCAAGCCCTCAAGGAGGAGTACGCTGTCCACGCCCGCAACGCCTATATGCGCGGCCGCATTGGCGACCTCGCCCTGATTCTCTCAGCGGGATCGATCAACCAGATGCTGATTCGGGCACGCTACCTCCAGCGCTTCAGCCGCCAGCGCCAGAGCAAGCTCGGGCAGATCACCGAGACCCAGTTGGAGATGGCAAGCCGACAGGCCGCGCTCGACTCATCGGCAGCACGCATCGACACGCTCCTCGCCGAGAGCCGGGCCGAGCAGCAGGCCCTCGCCAGCCGCAAGAGCGAACGGGCTGTCCTCGTGACGGAGCTTCGGCAGCAACGGAGCGGACTCCAAGCCGAGCTGCAGCAGCGGCAGGACGACGCGAACCGGCTGGAGTCACGGATTCAGGAGATGATCGCCGCCGCCGAAGCCGCCCGCCGCCGGGAGGCCGCGCGTGCCCGCGCCGAAGCCGAGGCCGCCCGCGCTGCAGGCAACACCGAGGCCGCCCGTGCCGCCGAAGCCGCTGAGTCGGCCTTCGTGGAACTGACCGGCTCGTTCCGGCAGAACCGAGGGCGGCTGCCGTGGCCCGCAACGGGTGTCGTGACTGGCACGTTCGGGACGCGAACGCACCCCGTCTACGGCACCCAGACCCGGAGCATTGGGCTGGAGCTTTCGACCACCCCGACGGCGTCCGTCCGCGCCGTGTTCGCGGGCCTCGTGACGCGCGTCTTTGCGATGCCGGGCTACGGCACCTGCATCATGGTCTCGCACGGCGACTACGCAACGATCTACGGCAACCTCTCGTCGGTGGACGTGCGGCAGGGCGAAGAAGTCCGCGCCGGACAGGGCGTAGGCCGCGCCGGAACCGCCGACGATCCGCTAGGCGCAGGTGTGTTCTTCGCCCTCTTCTCCGGCGGCGAGGCCGTGGACCCGGCGGGCTGGCTTACACCGAAGTGACAAGGGTGCGTGCCCGCTCCTCGATGAGGCGCTCGATATTATCCCGCGTAGCTCCCTCCCAATAGTGCTGCTGTGTTCGGTGCTGCAGTTCATCATAGGCAAAGTAAAGCAAGTAGAAATCGTAGACACTGTCGAGATAATCGTGCTGGATGCAGATGTCTTTTGCCTCGCGAAGAACCTCCAATAAATCTGCCTCCTCCGCAAACGCCAGCCGGAAACGTTCGGCGACGTACACTCGGACTGCCTCATCTCCCTCAAGCTCCGGGGCACCCATCTCAGCTAGCGCTTGGTCACGGAGTTCTGCTAATTCAAAATGGTTATAGGGTGGCGCTACACTCGCGAGCATAGCGAGGTACCGTCCGCCACGCCCTTCAGCTAACTTCGAAGCAGCCCACTCCACACACTCCGGCCCACAAGGCACTTCAAGAGCCTTGTCTGCAAGGATGCGAAGTGTTGTTACATCGGTCACTCCCCTTAGAGCTTACCGCGCAGCTTCTCCACCTCCACGACCCGCTCGACGGCAACGACGAAGGCTCCTTCGCGCATCGTCACGTTGTAGTGCTGGGCACGGTCGCGCACGGCTCGGTAGGCGCGGAGCATGATCGTTTCGAGGCGACTGTTGACGTCGTCCTCCTCCCAGCGGTACTGCTGGAAATTCTGCGACCACTCGAAGTACGACACCGTCACGCCGCCCGCATTCGCCAAGAGGTCCGGGAGGACGAGCACGCCGCGCTCGTTCAGCCGTCGGTCGGCTTCCGGGGTGACGGGCAGGTTCGCGCCTTCGACGATCAGCTTCGCCTTGACGCTGTCCACATTGTCCTCATTGATGGCCGACTCGATGGCGGCGGGGATCAGCACATTGCAATCGACGCCCATGAAGTCGGCGTGGGAGACGCGCTCGGCGCCGGGTGCGCTGTAGCCCTCGATGGTGTGATGGTCCTGCGCGTCCTTGTAGGTGCAGATGTCCTCGATGTCCAGCCCGTCGCCGTTGAAGAGACCGCCCGACACATCGGAGACCGCCACGACCTTCGCGCCCTGCTCGTTGAGGAGCTTGGCCGCCCACATCCCGACATTGCCGAAGCCCTGCACGGCCACGCGCAGGTCCTTGATCTCCATGCCGAGGTCCTTCGCTCCTTCGAGCGCGCAGATCATCACGCCGCGCCCCGTCGCCGCCTCGCGTCCCGGCGACCCGCCGAGCGCAAGTGGCTTGCCCGTCACGACGGCAGGCGAGTGTCCGTGCTGCCGTCCGTACTGGTCCACGATCCACGCCATCACCTGCGCGTTCGAGCCGAGGTCCGGCGCAGGCACGTCGCGGTTCGGGCCGAGGATGAGGTGGATGCGCGAGATGTAGCGCCGGGTTAGCTGCTCTAGTTCCTTCGTCGTCAGCTCGCGCGGGTCCACGTTGATCCCACCCTTACCGCCGCCAAACGGGACGTTGACGAGGGCCGTCTTGTAGGTCATCATCTCGGCGAGCGCCCGAACCTCATCGGCATCAACGAGCGGCGAGAACCGGATGCCTCCCTTGAAGGGACCGCGCGCACCGTTGTGCTGGATGCGGTAGCCGGTGAACGTCCGCAGCGTGCCGTCCTCCATGTGCAGCGGCACCTCCACCTTCATCTCGCGGAACGGACGCCGGATCAGCGTCCGCCACTGATCGTCAAGACCGACCACATCGGCAGCACGCTGGAAGTTGGCAGTGGCGATTTCGTAGGCCGAGACCTTCGGGCGTTCCTGGACGATGGATGGCATATGGGGCGACGAATGATGGGCGAGGTGTGAGCGACGAAGTTACTGGAAGCGCTTTTTAGAAAGTGAGGGGCCGCCAAAATCATCGGAGCGATACGTTGCTGCCGAAGGCCCACGCGCACAGCGACCTGCCGTAGCTTTCGCCCATGCCCGGACGCCCTCTCATCACCGAGCGCGACGTGCGCCGCGCCCTCGCCGAGGGACAGCGCTCGCTCGCCATCGCCCCGAACGCGCTCGTCACCGCCCTCGCCCGCGACACCGCCCGCGATCACGGGATCGCGCTCGTCGAACGAAGCGAGATAGCACAGGCAACACGCCCTAGCGCTCCCACCCGTTCTGCTCCGGCGAAGACGCTCGCCGTCGGTTGCGACCATGCGGGGTTCGCGTACAAAGCAGCGCTCATCGAGCGTGCCCAATCCCTCGGCTGGATCGTGCGCGACGTAGGGACCGACTCGGAGGCCTCGGTGGACTATCCCGACTTTGCCTTTGCTGTGGCGCGGCTCGTCGCCCTCGGCGAGGTGCAGTTTGGGCTGATGCTCGACGGCGTGGGGGTCGGCTCAGCGATGGTGGCGAACAAGGTGTCGGGCGTCCGCGCTGCGTGCTGCGCGAGCGAATTCGCAGCCTTCAACGCCCGCGCCCACAACGACGCGCACGTCCTTACCCTCGGCAGCCGCACCTGCGGCATCGAAGTCGCCAAGCGCATCCTCGCCATCTTCCTCACGACAGACTTCGAGGGAGGCCGCCACGCCAAGCGCGTGCAGAAGATCGAGGAAGTGGAGGCCAAATTTCTTCCCGGCTCGCCCGACGCACTGTGATCCGGCCCGACGCGATTCCCCTCCGCCTCGCCCACTCCCGCGCGGTGCTCACCCCGACCGGGGTACACGCCCTCTTCGGCGACGGCTACACGCTCCGGGGCAGCGAGCAGGTGTTCGTCGCCCGCTCGACCCAGCGCGAGGTACCAATTGCCGTCGAGGTCGGCTCCGCGTTCCGAGTTGTCCTCGACGCGCTCGACCGCCACGCGCTCGGCGAAGCACCGTCGCTGCGACTGCGTGGCCCCGCCGGATCGGTGGAAGCTCCGACTGTCGAACCCGTGCGCCGCGTTCTTGCGCTACCACCCGGCCTCGTTCGAGCATGGGGACTGACGACGGGACAAACCGTGACCGTGCAGGCCGGCCCTGTCGCCTTCGGCGATGTGAACGTGAACGAAGGCGAAGGCTTCATCTGCCTCGACCGGGCCGACGCGCTCGCTGCGGGCCTCAAAGAAGGCGACACCGCTCGGTGGGCACGCGACGTCTCCCTCTCGGTGCCAACACCCCTTGCCTGTTCGTCCACGAAAGTCAGGCCGACGGGGCGCGTCGTCACCGAGACAGACGTGCGGCAGGCCCGGCTGAAGGGGCAACGAATCGTGATTCGCCCCGGCCAGATTGTGACGCCAGCCGCACGCAGCTTAGGGCGCGAGTTGGGTATCCTCGATGAGGCCTGATCCGCTATCTTGCGCTCTCCCCACTCTTCTCGCCCATGCGCTTTCTCTTCGCTCTTTCGCTACTCAGCTTGCTGGCCCTCCCGGCACAGGCGCAGGACCGTCCGCCCCTCGACCCCGGCGTGCGGCCCGTCACCAACACCTTCGCCATCACGAACGCCCGCGTCATCCCGGAGCCGGGGCGTGTGCTGGAGCGCGCCACGGTCGTCGTTCGCAACGGACTAATCGAAGCGGTCGGTGAGAATGTAGCCGCACCCTTTGACGCCGATGTAATCGAAGGTGACTCACTGACGGTCTATGCCGGGTTCATCGACGGCCTCGGTCACGCAGGCATCGCCGAGCAAGAAAGTGACGATAACGAGCGCCCCCGCGACCCCGGCAACCCGCCCCGCGAGGCGGCAGGTCTCACCCCCGACCGCGATGCGCGCACGCTCCTCAACCCCGAAGACGGATCGGTCGAAGCGCTCCGCAAGCTTGGCTTCACCGTCGCCCACGCCGTGCCGCACGACGGGATGCTGGCCGGTCAGGGCACCATCATTTTGCTCGCGGGTGAGGCACCGGAAGCGATGGTGCTGCGCGGCGCGTCCTCCCTCTTTGCGCAGTTCGATGGCGCGTCTGGAGCCTACCCTGCCACGCCGATGGGGATTATGGCCGTCCTCCGCCAGCAGGTCCGCGACGCCGAGCGGATGCAAACCGGCGAAGCGCTCTACGCCGACAACCCCGCTGGCCTCGACCGCCCGACCTACGACCCGACCCTCTCGGCACTCGCCCCGACACTCCGCGGCAAGCAGCCCGTGTTCTTCGCCGTAGATGGTGTACTCGAAGGCCATCGGGCGCTGACGATCGCCGACGAGTTGGGACTGAACCTCGTGCTTGGCGGGGTGCGCGAAAGCTCAATGCTGACCGACAAGCTCCAAGCGTCTGGCGTCCCCGTCTTCGTATCGCTCGACCTGCCGGAGCGTCCCGAGGCTGACTCGACTGCCGCCGACTCGCTCGGCGGAGACACGTTGCCCACCAATCGGCGCACCCGATCTTATGCCGACATCGAGGACGAAGTCATCGCGCTCAATGCACGCCGTAGCGAAGCCATCGACCTCTATGAACGCAACGCCCTCACGCTGCACGAGGCCGACGTCCCGTTCGGCTTTGCCACACTCGATGCCAAAACGGGCGACATCCGCGCCAACCTGCGGCGGATCGTCGAGGCGGGCTTGAGCGAGGACGACGCCCTCGCCGCGCTCACCACGA
Organism: Rhodothermales bacterium; assembly: GCA_028284265.1. GTDB lineage: Bacteria > Bacteroidota > Rhodothermia > Rhodothermales > JANQRZ01 > JANQRZ01. The sequence goes on along the minus strand of JANQRZ010000008.1, from coordinate 92,858 downwards.
CCCCTGCCGCGCTTCTCGGCCTCGACCGTAGCCTCGGCACCGTCGAAGCAGGCAAGATGGCAAATCTTGTCGTCACCGACGGGTCGTACTTCGACGAGGAGACGAGCATCCGCTTCGTGTTCGTGGACGGCCAGCGATTCGAGGTCGATGCCGACGAGGGCTTCGACGCCGAAGCCGAGGTGGTCGTCACCGGAACGTGGGACTACCGCGTGATCTCCGACCAGCAGCCGATGACGGGCACTATGACGATCACCGATGACGGCGGCTCGCTCAGTGGCACGATCAACGCGCAGGGTGTCGGCACCCTCACGCTCGACGACCTCGAACTGAGCGGCAACCGTCTCTCGTTCAGCGTCACATCCGATGCCTTCGGCACCATCGCCTTCTCCGGCCTCGTCACCGCCGACACCTACGACGCCGAGATGACCGGCGCGAACATCCCCCCACTCACCCTCAGCGCAACCCGCCGCCCCGAATAATCATGCGCTATCTCTTCCTCCTCTTCCTCTTCGCGCCCGCCGCCCTCGCCCAACCGACGGGCGACCTCCTGATCCGGGGCGCGACCGTGCTGACCGTCACCAACGGCACACTCGACAACGCCGACGTGCTCGTCCGCGATGGCAAGATTGCCGAGATCGGCGAGGGTCTCGACGCCCCGCGCGGCGTTCGCACGGTCGATGGCAGCGGGCGCTACCTCATGCCGGGGATCGTCGACGCCCACTCGCACATCGGCATTTCATCGGTGAATGAGGCGACGAACCCGATCACCGCTGAGGTCTGGACCGGCGATGTGCTCAACCCGCTCGACATCCGGCTCTACCGGGCGCTCGCGGGCGGCGTCACGTCGAGCCACGCGATGCACGGCTCGGCCAACGTGATCGGCGGGCAGAACGAGACGCTCAAGCACCGCTGGGGCCTGACCGACCCCGAGGCGTGGCGCTTTGAGGGCGCACCGCGCACGATCAAGTTCGCCCTTGGTGAGAATCCGACCCGCGTCCACGGGCGAGGCCGAGGCATCCGACCCGCGAGCCGGATGGGCGTCGAGATGATCGTCCGCGACGCCTTCACCGAAGCCCGGCGCTACCGCGAACGGCAGAATGAGTATGAAGCCGCCCGCGATGAAGGCCGCCGGATGACGCCCCCGCCCTACGACCTCCGCCTCGAAACCCTCGCCGACATCCTCGACGGCGAGATTCTCGTCCACACGCACTCGTACCGATCTGATGAAATCCTGATGCTGATGGAGATCTTGGAGGACTTCGGCGTGGACCGCGTGACGTTCCAGCACGTCAACGAAGGGTTTAAGATTGCACCGGAGTTGGCCGCCTTCGGCGCGGGCGCGTCGATCTTCTCGGACTGGTACGCCTACAAGTTCGAGGTCTACTACTCGACGGCCTACAACGCCGCGATCCTCACCCGCAACGGCGTCCGCACGAGCATCAACTCGGACTCCGCCGAACTCATTCGCCACCTCTACCACGAGGCCGCGAAGGCGCAGAAGTACGGCGGCCTGAGCGACGATGAGGCGCTCGCGCTCATCACGATCAACCCCGCGTGGCAACTTGGCATCGACGACCGCGTCGGTTCCATCGAAGTCGGCAAGGACGCCGACCTCGTGCTGTTCGACGAGCACCCGCTCTCGGTCTATGCCATCCCCCAACTGACTGTCGTGGACGGCATCGTCCGCTTCGACCGTGCCCAAGATGCCGACGACATGCGCGTCTTCGTCGATCCCGAGCAGATCGTAGACGAGGCCACACTCAACGAGCACCATCGCGGTCACAGCCACGATGAATCCTGCCTGCAAGATGTCGCCACGCAAGACGCGTGGTGGCTCCAGTAACCCCTCACCTCCGCCCCACCGAAATGCTCCACCCTTGTCATCCTGAGCGCAGCGAAGTCGAACGAAACGAAGTTCGGCGAAGCCCATCTCTCCGGGCAGAACGTTAGTCATCCTGCTCGCACCTTCTCCGAAGAGATCCCTCGACAAGCTCGGGATGACCGAAGCCAAAGATTTCAATAGAGCAACCCCATGACGCTCCTTCTATCGCTTCTCCTTCTCGCCCTCTCGATTTTCCCGACCGACGCCCCGGACGAAGGACAACGCGGCACATTTGCCATCACGAACGCTCGCATTGAGACGGTCACGAACGGCGTAATCGAGCGCGGCACCGTTGTGATCCGTGACGGGCTGATCGAGTCCGTCGGAGCCGACGTGCAGCCGCCCGCCGATGCCGAGGTGATCGATGGGACCGGGCTGACGGTGTATCCCGGCATGATCGATGGCGGGACGCGGCTGGGCTTGCAGGAGATCGGCTCGCTCCCGGAGACCCGCGACTTCCGCGAGATCGGCGAGGTGACGCCGCATATGCAGGCCCTCACCGCCATCAACCCGGCATCGACCCTCATCCCGATCACGCGCCTCAGCGGCGTGACGACCGTGCTCACCCTGCCCGATGGCGGGATGATGCCCGGCACGGCAGCGCTCATCAACCTGCAAGGCTACACCCCGAACCAACTCGACGCCGGGTTCCGGGGCGTCGTGCTCGACTTTCCCTCGTCGGCGCGGCGCGGGTGGTGGGACCGCCGTAAGCCGGAGGAGATCGAGAAGCAGGCGAAGGAAGCGATGGATAAGCTGAACGATACATGGGATGAGGCGCTCCTCTTCGCACGAATCGACTCGGCGTATCAGGTCGCGCCCGACCCGAAGCCGACGCCCGAGTACGTCCCCGAGATGGAAGCGCTCGCCGGGGTCGTCCGTCGTGAGGTGCCGTTGCTGATCGAGGTCGATGCAGCGAAGGACATCACCGCCGCCATCGGATGGGTGCAGGAAAAAAACGTCCGGGCCATCTTCACCGGCGTCGCCGAAGGCTGGCGCGTGGCCGACGAACTCGCCGACGCGGGCATCCCGGTCATCACCGGCCCCGTCCTCTCGCTCCCGACGCGCAACTCCGACCGCTACGACCGCGCCTACGCCAACCCCGGCCTGATGCGCGACGCGGGGGTGCAGGTCGCGCTGCAAACCAAAGAGGTCGAGAACGTCCGCAACCTGCCCTACAACGCGGCCTATGCCGCCGCCTACGGGATGGGCCGCGAGGCTGCCCTCGAAGCCGTGACCATCGTCCCCGCCCGCATCTTCGGCGTAGATGATCGGCTCGGGTCCATCGAAGCGGGCAAAGCCGCCACCCTCTTCGTCGCCGACGGCGACCCGTTCGAGACGAAGACGCAGGTCCGGCACCTGTTCATTGACGGCTACCGGCTGCCGATGACCTCGCGGCAGACGGAGCTCTACGACGAGTACCTGAACCGCACGCCGGGTCTGACGAAGTGATGGATGAATCCGAAGTGGACCGCTGGAGTGGTACGAGAAGGCCCCCGGTGATGAGTTGATAGTAGGAGATGAGCGTTTGGCCGGAATTGAGTTGGCCGAGTTGCTGGAAATGTTCGAGCCCTTCCCCGAAGATCCCGCGCTGCATTACAAATACGTTGTAGAGCCACACCACGTCGCTCGTCTTCAGCGTGCGGTGAAACACCCCATTGATCTGGATTGCTTCGACTATCTGATCGCTGCCTATCAAAAAGGGACATAACCACGGTTGTCATTGCGAGCGCAGCGAAGCAATCTCCTGACCTTAGTCTTTGCCCTTTGGAGATTGCCACGTCGCCTCCGGGACAAGTCCCTTCGGCTCCTCGCAATGACAAGCAGAAGAACCGCGGCTGGAGCCATCGTGGCAAACAAGTTGCTTTAGCTGGCGTACTGCCTCGCTCCATCCACCTCTGCTCCTATGCTCCGCCTCTCTTTTCTGCCCTTCTCCCTCGCCGTCGCAGGGCTTTTTATCGCGCTCTGCCTCACGTCAGGCCCTGCCTGCGCGCAATCGACGACACCTCCGGCGGGATTCGTCCAGACCGAGTCGGGGTGTTTGCCCGATGGCGGCCTCTGCCTCGTTCCGCCTGACCACTATTCAGAACAGGTTGAGGTCAGCCTCTCCGTCGGTGCCCGGCAGATCGGGCTGCACCGCAACGTGATCTACGGCACCGGGCGCGCCGAACTCATCGCCCCGGATGGGCGCGTACTGCTCGCCGTCAGCGATAGCCTCCTCCACGGGCACGAAGCGTTCAATCCCAAACGACCGGCTCCGTATTTCAACTACCGCGACGGCGCATTCCGCGACCGGGACCGCCGTTTTCAGGCCGCGTGCGATGCCGCAGGCTACCAGCGGGACGCCTGCCTGATGAACATTACCTACCGCTACGCCACCTCGGACACGCGCTGGGAACGCGCCGCGTGGGCACAGCGCGACGCCCGCCTCGATACGCTCGACGTGTCGTGGTGGAACGTCGTGCCCAATGCTGAGGCAGACTACCAGCCGCTCCTCGCGCACATCCTGAACGTCGCCCGGCTCCGTCGCGCGACCGTGATCCGCTTCCCCGAGTGCGGCGACTATGGCTACTACGGCTCTCTCGCCTTACACGACATCGAAATCATCGGGGCAGGCGGCACCGAGGTCGTGGATGCCCAGACGACCGTGGACAGGCCGGACGGTCCGGTGACGCTGGACTACCGCCCGGTGCGCGTCGTCGATTGCCCGACCCGACTGCTCGCACTCCCGCAGACGGCCCACCTCGGCATCTATTTCAGGCTTCCCGAGAACGACCCGCGCCGCCAGCAGGCCGAGGCGCAGATGACCGACCGGGCCAGAGCCAAGGTCGCGCTCCGCAGTTGGGCGACGGCGTTCTATCCCCAGAGCGGAGTCCAGCGCGTCGTGCTCCGCGACTTCGTGATCGACAGCAACCTCGAGGCCCAGATGGCCGAGCACCGCGCCTTTGGCCGAGACGAGCGGGGCCAGAAGCTACTGGAGGAGTACCACCGCAACTCGCCCCAGTGGAGCGGCTTCACCTCGCAGGGCCACCGAGGCGTCGAGGTGCCTCAGGGTCAGCAAATCCTGCTAGAGGGCGTTGCCATCCTCGGCTTCCCGTCCGACATGGTCGGCATTGAGAAAAACTTCTGGACGATCCGCCAGGGACTCTTCGGGGGGAACACACGGAATCATGCGGCCTACTGCACAAACGGCGTGTGGGAAGACGTGACGTTCACCAACTTCTCGTGGACGTTCGCGGAGATGTGCCCCAAGACCCACTTTGCACCCCGCTCCACCGTCAAGAACCTCGTCGTCGAGCGCGCCGCCTCGAACCCCACCTTTTGGCCGGACTACACCGTCATCAACTCCCGAGGCGCAAGTTGGGACCTCGACGGGTTCTTCTTCGACCTCCGGGGCACCGACATCGCCGACCCCTTCGAGGGCGTGGTCGACACGTTCAGGGTGCGGGACGGCGTCATCCTTAGCGGCGAGAAACTCAACGACCTCTGGCACGGCTACGACAACGGGCGCTACCGAGGCAAGCACGCGCAACTCGTGGATATGCAGAACGTGGACGTGTATCTCGGCGGCACGATGGAAAGCCTCGTCGGGCGAGGTCGCAACAGCGACATCCGCTTCCGCGATGTGGACGTGATCGCGGCGGCACCCGTGGGCGCGGAGCCTGTGGGCCTAGGTCGCCTCGCCAAACTTGAGGCCGAGCGTCCCGGTCGCAACCCCGCCCTCCGTGTCTTCGAGCGCGTGCGCGTGCGCGTGCCGATGAAGCAGTTAGCGACAGCCTTCCTGCCAGAATCTCTCCCGGAGGCCGCCACCGACGAACGGATCGCCTCCATGCGAGCAGCGGGACTCGGAGCCGCCGTGGCGATTGTGCTGGACGACGTTCGCCTGACGAGCCGCCGCGTCGAGCAAGTGCAAGGCGAGCAAGCCCCCCTGCTCCAGCAACTCGTCCGCGTCTGTGCCGACGACGCCCTCACGCGCGCGATGTCCAACCGGGAGCGCGACTGGCTCGGCAGCGACGCCCTGTGCAACCGCGTCCGGCAACACATCGCCGAGCCGATCTCCCGACTGGATTAGCGGCGCGCAGACCGCCGGATCGATACAGTCCTAAGCCCTTGGGTTGAGCACTCGGGCCGCTTGGCGACCTCACCGTTTTGCCCCGGCGCTGGAGACCCTACTTTTCGATCTCTCCATCCACTTGCCCTACCTCGCTATGATGCACCGCCCGCTTACTCTCGTCCTGTTTGCCCTCCTGCTCGCGCCCCTCGCCATTGCCCAGTCAGACACGATGGCAAACGAAGCAGACGCCGATGTCATGAAGCCCATCATGCGCCTCTTCGACGGGATGCGCGCCGCTGACACAAGCATGGTCGCCTCGGCTTTCCACCCGATGTCGACCCTCTACACGGTCGCGCCAGATAACGAGGGCGAGGTGAAAGTCCGCGAGACCCCGATCTCAGCGTTCGTCGCCTTTCTCGCGCAGCCGCACGACGAGGTCTACGATGAACGCCTCGGCACGCCCGAGGTCCGCATCGACGGCGACTTGGCGACGGTCTGGGTACCCTACGCGTTCTATATCGGCGAGACCTTCAGCCACTGCGGCGTCAACGCCTTCCAACTCGCGTTCACCCGAGACGAGTGGCTGATCCTCCACACCTCGGACACACGGCGGCGACAGAACTGCGACCCGTCAATTGAGATGTAAGGCTATGCCGTCGGTCGCTGCGGCGTAGCTTCCCCGTCGCCACCTGCTCCCGACCCGCATGCACCGCCCGGCCTACGTCCTCAGTCGCCCGCAGAAACTCTACGTTGTCTGCGCCGCCGTCTTCCTCACAGCCCTCGTCATCGCCGAGGCGACGGCGAGCAAGTTCTTCACGGCATTCCACCTCCCGTTCACGATCACCATTCTCGGGGTCGAGTTCAACGAGGTCGTGATGACGGCGGGCGTGATCGCCTTCCCGATCACGTTCATCGTGACGGACCTGCTCAATGAGTATTACGGCAAGCCCGGCATCCGCTTCGTCACGTTCGTCGGCATGGCGATGATCGTGTTCGAGTTCGCGCTGTTGCAAATCGCGATGGCGGTCCCCACGTCGGACATCTCGCCGGTGCCGGGCGAGGCGTTCAACACCGTCTTCGGCGCGTCCGGGCGTGTCATCTTGGGCAGCCTCGTCGCCTACCTCATCGGGCAACTCGCTGACATCACACTCTTCCATTGGCTCCGGCGGCTGACCGACGGGCGGCACCTCTGGCTGCGCGCCACCGGCTCCACCTTCGGCTCGCAGTTTATCGACACCGCCATCGTGCTGACGGTCGCCTTCGCCGGGCAGTTGGCTGTGGGCGAGATCGTGGCAATCACGCTGTTCAACTACGGCTACAAGTTCCTCATCGCCGTCGCCATCACGCCGCTGATCTATGCCGCGCACTGGGCGATGGACCGCTACCTCGGCGACGAGCTAGCCGAGACGATGATTGAGCAAGCCGAGACCAGTTAATCGCGGCGGAGGAGCCAGACGAGGCCGCCGACGCCGAGGGCGAGCGCGAGGCCTGTCAGTACGGGCGGGGTCGTGAGGATCTCGGTCCACGGGCTTTCCTGCCGGGCCGTCAGCGCGAAGGAGCGCTGCTCGGAGATCGCGCCGTCCTCACGGTGGATCACGATGCGACTCGGGGCCTGGCGGCGGGCGAACACTTCGGCGTGGTTGATCGCCTCTTTCTGCGTGGCGGCCACGCGCGATGCCTGCTCGGCACCCTGCTTCTTGACGGCCCATTCATCGCCGCTCGGGACGACGTGGTAGACGGTCTGTGCCATAATGCTAAGGTCTCTGCTGGTCAGTGAGGTGAAGAGGTGGGCGTGCGGAGTGGCTCCATGATACGCACGCTGGCTACGGCGAGGTTGCACACGATCCGGCTAAACTTTGTGCTCAGCCTTCCGTATCGCCGGACAGTTCTTCACCTAACCCCTGCTCCCATGCCTGACACCCTTGATGTCCACGACCTCGACGACACCACGTTCGCTACGATTCCAGACGATGTCTGTACCAAAGCCGCACTCCTCCACCTGAGCGCCCTCATCGGCCTGATTGGAAACGGAATCGGCTTTGTGCTTGCCCCGCTCGCTTTCTGGCTCGTCAAGCGCAACGATGATCCGTTCCTCGATGAGCACGGCAAGGAGGCCGTCAACTTCCAACTCTCCATGACGCTTGCCGCCATTGTGTCGGCCGTCCTGATGGCGCTGCTCATCGGCTTTGTGCTGCTCCCCATCGTGCTGCTCGCCATGATCGGCCTCCCCATCATCGCCGCGATGCGCGCCCGCGACGGCGAGTCGTACCGCTACCCGGCCACAATCCGCTTTATCAAGTAGGCGGTTGGCCTTCGGCTAAACTTTGTGCTCCCCTCCTTCCCACCAGCGCAAGATTCTAGCTCGCGGTGCCAAGCCGTACTGCCACCCGTCAACCTTCTTTCTTTTCATATGGGGAACGATTGCCTGAGAATCTCAACCCTCCCAACGCGGCTCCCATCGCCTCCACTCTAGTTCGTCGATTCCGACATATAGAACGACCTCGCTCCGACGACGAGCCTTCGGGTTGGTTTTCTCATACGCAGTCACGCGAAAGTCCGTGCCACTGCTCTCAATCGAACGGGCATACGCCAAGCGCACTTGAGGGAGCATCCCAATCCGTTCTCGTGCAAGGTCTACAGCGAGAAGTCGGAAGCTGCGCTCTATAATGCTGTACACTGGCATCGCCACAAGTTCATGACTTACCCAGTAAGGTGGTTCGCAGCAGAGAACATCGAAGGTTCTCTTTGCCTGGATCTGCGTAGCCCTCTTGCTGGCTTGCTCAATGAGATAACTCTCGCCCGCGGAAGGTCCCCCCATACCGAGCAGCTCGGCCATGCTACGATGCGGGAATATGTATCGTTGATCCGGAGATGGATACTCACGATACACACCTTGGGGCAGACCTGGATGGGGCGACTCATTGACCCACTGACGTCTACTCTTGGTCACCAATCAAACCTCAAACTACTTTGGCATTCAGGGAAAGTTAGCACCGCTTGCATGGATAGGAGTATAAGCCCGCTCCGCATCACCCATGTCCCGGTACGCATCAGCGAGTGCCGGGGCATGGACATCGGCCTCGGATCAGCGGCGGGCGTGCCGTATACTCTGGAATCTCCGTTCCTTCGTTCTTCTCTCTGGACCGATGACCCGATTCGTGCTCGTTCTCGCCCTGTGCCTGCCCGTAGCCGCCCTCGCCCAGCCGCTCCGCGTACTCAGCACGTCCCCAACGCCTCAGACGCTGACGGCGGCCGCCGACACGCCCATCGAGATCACCTTCGATCAGGCGCTGGACGCCGCGACGGTCACGGACGCTTCCGTCCGCGTCTTCGGTCGGTGGTCCGGCGTGACGACGGGGACGCTCACGGTGGACGGGGCGACGGTGCGGTTCGAGCCGGACGCGCCGTTCTTCGCGGGCGAGTGGGTGACGGTGTCGGTCTCCCGCGACGTGCAGACCTCCGGCGGGACCGCGCTCGAAGGCTATACCTACAACTTCTGGATTCGCACAGCCCCCGCCTCGATGGGCCTCGCCGAGATGGCCCAGCTTTCGACGCGGCGCACGGGCGAGGGGCATATCCAGTCCTACGGAGCCTACGGCGGCGACCTCAACGGCGACGGCTGGAGCGACCTCGCCATCCCCAACGAGATTTCCGGCGACCTCCGGGTGTTCCTCAACGACGGAGCCGGTAGCTACGATGATTTCGTCGTCCACGACCTCCCAGGCGGCTCGGTCCCGAGCACGAACGAGGGCAGCGACTTCGACAGCGACGGACTGATGGACATCGCCATCGGTAACATCGGCAACGACCGGGTGAGCGTGATGCTCGGCGACGGCGAGGGCGGCTTCCGCGAGGGCGCGAGCTACGAAGCCGACACCGGCGTGCGCGGCCTGTGTGTGCTGGACCTTGACAACGACGGCGTCAGCGACCTCGTGACGGCCAACCGCACGGCGGGCACGGTGACGATCCTGCGCGGTGTGGGCGACGGCACATTCGAGGCACCCGTGCCTGTGGAAACCGGTACAGCGGGCGAAACCGCCTGCGCGGCGGCCGATGCCAATGGCGACGGCTTCACCGATGTCTTCATCGGGGCGTACGGCAGCGGCGAGATCGTGCTGCTCCTCAGCGATGGCGAGGGCAACCTCGCGGTCGAATCCACCGTACAGACGGGCACCGACCCGTGGATGCTCGCGGTGGGCGATATCAACGGCGACGGGCATGTGGACGTGGCGGCCTCGGCAGCCGCCTTCGTCAGTCCGTTCAACGTGGTCGTGGTACCGGGCGATGGCGCAGGCGGGTTCGGCAGCATCGCCCGCTATCGGTTCGGGAGCCTCAGCGTCGCCATCGACCTCGGCGATGTAGACGGCGATGGCGACCTCGACATGGTGTCGAGCAACTATCTGACGAGCGACTTCGATCTCTACGAGAACCTCGGCGACGGTTCCTTTGCTACCCCCGTCTCGTACTCCGTCTCGGGCGCGGGTTCGTGCGCCGTCTTCCACGACCGCGACAACGACGGCGACCTCGACATGACGGGAATCGACGAGGTCGATGACATCCTCTTCTTCTACGACAACCCCGGCGCGACCGACACCGAGACGGGTCCCGATGCGGCATTCAGTCTCGCGCTCTACCCGAACCCCGTGCAGGACGTTGCGACGCTCGACCTCAGACTGCCGAGTCCCGACGCCGTGACCGTCCGCGTGTTCGACGTGCTCGGGCGCGAGGTGGCGGTCCTCGCCGACGACCTCGCGGTGACCGAGACCCACACGCTGCGCTGGACCACCAGCGACCTGTCGAGCGGTGTCTACCTCGTCCGCGTGGAGACGGGAAGCCAGACGCTCACCCGAACCCTCGCGCTCACCCGCTAGCCGATGCGGTTCGGCCTGCGCCCCGACAGCGTACCGGAGCGAGCGGCGCTCGCCCTCGGCCTCGTGCCGACGCCGTTCCTCCACACGCACCCGACGCTCCTGCTGGCGCGCGCGCTGATCGCTGCCGTCGAGCACAGCGTGTTCGAGGCGCTCACCGACGGGCCTCGTTCGGCGGCAGAGGTCGCTCACGCTTGCGATACCCACCCCGACGCGACCGCCGCCCTGCTCGATGCGCTCACGGGAGCCGAGTATCTGGAACGCCAAGGCGATGGCTATGTGCTTTGCCCGGTCGCCCGGAAATGGCTCCTGCGCGACAGCCCCTGCTCGCTCGTAGACAGCATCCGGTTTCGGGCGATCGAGTGGGACTGGATCAGTCGCCTCGACGACTTCCTCGTGACGGGCGAGCCGCTGGACTTTCACCGGGCGATGACCGAGGACGAGTGGGGCCTCTACCAGCGCGGGATGCTCGCCCTCGCCCGGCTCGCCGTGCCCGAGACGATTCGCCGCACGTCGGTCCCTGAAGGTGCACGCACCCTCCTCGACGTGGGCGGATCGCACGGCGCGTTTGCCTCAGCGTTCTGTGCGCGCTATCCGAACCTCCGGGCCACCGTGCTTGATCTGCCTGAAGCGGTCCTCCACGCGGCTCCGCTCTTGGCCGAAGCTGCCGCGAGCGCTGGAATCAACGGCCGAGTCGAGCACCAGCCCGGTGACGTGCTGACCGATGACCTCGGCGAAGGCGCATGGGACGTGGTCTTCGTCGGCCAATTGGTGCACCACTTCGACGAAGCCACCGGCCGCGACCTGATGCGGCGAATCGCCCGTGCCCTCCGCCCCGGCGGTGTGCTCATCGTCCAAGAGGTGATGCGCGACCGAAAACCGGACGACCAACTCGGCGCGCTCGCAGGCCTCTACTTCGCCCTCACGAGCGCCGCAGGCACCCGAACGTTCGAGGAGATCGCAGACTGGCAGCGCGAGGCCGGGCTGATCCCCCAGCGGCCCGTGCGGTTTCGGACACTACCCGGCGTCGGCCAGCAGAACGCGGTGAAGCCGGGTTGAGGCGTGGGGCGTAGCTTTGGCTCCCGACCTTCAACCTCCGACACCCTATGCCTTCCTCCAACCGCCGCCTTCTTCTGCTCAGTAACTCGCGCAACGCCGGGCAGGGCTACCTCGAACACGCCCGTGACGTATTCCGCGACTTCCTCGGGGCCGATGTCTCTCGCGTCCTCTTCATCCCCTACGCAGGCATTCGCATCTCGTATGACGACTACGCGGCGAACGCCCGCACGCCGTTCGAGGCGGCGGGCTACGGACTCGATGCGATCCACGACGCCGATGATGCAGGCCGCGCCGTGGACGAGGCCGAGGCGATTGCCGTCGGCGGGGGCAACACGTTTCACTTGCTCAAGTCGATGGCCGAGGGCGGGCTGCTGCCCCGCATCCGCGCCCGCGTCGAAGCCGGGGTGCCCTACATCGGCTGGAGCGCAGGATCGAACGTGGCCTGCCCGACGATCTGCACGACGAACGATATGCCGATCGTAGAGCCGCCGAGCTTCGAGGCGCTGAACCTCATCCCATTCCAGATCAACCCGCACTACACCGACGCACACCCGCCCGGCCATCAGGGCGAGACCCGCTCCGACCGCATCGCGGAGTTCTGCACGGTGAACCCGGCAATGCCCGTCGCGGGTCTGCCCGAAGGAACGTGGGTCCGGGTTGAGGGCGACCGACTTTCGTATGTCGGCCACGCTCCCGCCCTCGTCTTCCGGGGCGAGGAGGCTCCGTCGGAGGTGGCACCGGGCGATGGCTTGCAGTTCTTGATGAGCACATAGCCTTATCACACCCTCAAACCCAATCGTCTCTCGGCGCGTACCACCGTGCCTGACTCACCTCCTCCACTTCGCATGGAACCAGCGACCACCCGCCCCCTCTTCGGCCTAGCCCTTGGCGGCGGCGGCGCACGAGGGTTCGCGCACGTCGGCATCCTGAAGGTGCTGGCGCGCGAGGGGCTGCACGCCGACGTCATCGCAGGCACCTCGATGGGCGGACTCATCGGAGCCGCCTATGCCTCCGGCTCTCCCGTGGAACTGATCGAGCAAGAGGTGCTCGGCCTCTCGCAGCGCAGCCGCCTCCTCCGCCTCGCCGACCGCATCCCGACGCTCCAAGCCCTACTCTCCGGCAAGCGCTTCGAGACGTATCTCTCCGAAGTGATGGGCGCGGACAGCACCTTCGGCGACCTCAAACGTCCGCTCTCGCTCGTCACCTCGGACCTCGTCACCGGACGTGAGGTCGTGCTCACGAGGGGGCCGCTCGTTCCTGCGATGCGGGCCACGATGTCGCTCCCCGGCATATTCGCACCGGTCGAGATGGGCCGCTACCGGCTCGTGGACGGCGGTATCCTCAATAATGTCCCGGTGGACCGCGCCCGCGACCTCGGGGCGGAGGTGGTGCTCGCCATCGATGTGCTGCCTCACTTCCCGGCCAACAAGCTCGGCGAGGTGCCTCGCGTCGAAGCCCTAGAGCTACCCCTTGTGCCGCCGGGCGTCCGCGACGTGTGGCAGGCCGGGTTCGTGACGATCTCGGCGCTTACGGCGCGCAACCTAGAGCTGTCCCAGCCTGATGTGATCGTCCGACCTGCGCTTCCCGCCGACGTAAACGTTCTCTTCGGGTTTACGCGGGCCGACGAACTCATCGCCGCGGGCGAGCGGGCGATGCAGGCGGCCCTCCCCAAGCTGCACGCCGCCCTCCAGCCTGCCGACGCGGTCGATTCTCGCTCGCTCTGATCGACGCCCTAAACCGACATGGCAAAGCAACACCCGCCTCGATTCGTCCGCCTCGTGGATGAAGCCCGCGCCCGCATCATCGAAACCGACGTGCCGACCATCGCCGACCGGCTGACGCGCGGCGATAGCTTCGTGCTGGTGGACGTGCGCGAAGAGAGCGAATGGGCCGCCGGCCATCTCCCCGGTGCGATCCACCTCGGCAAAGGCGTCATCGAGCGCGACATCGAGCAAACCGTCCCGGACCTCGACGCGGAGATCGTGCTCTACTGCGGAGGCGGCTACCGCTCCGCTCTCGCCGCTGACAATCTCGCACGGATGGGCTATACGAACGTCGCCTCGATGGAAGGCGGCGTCCGCGGCTGGAAAGCCGCCGGGCACGCGATGGAACACGACGCATAGCAATCCTCAAAATCATGCCCCGTCTTCTCTGCCTTCTCGTTGGAGCCATCCTCTTCGCAAGTGCCACACCCCATGCTCAACCCGTCGTAGACGGCCTCTTCGACGAATGGGACGTACCGCTCTACACGGACGGCACCGGCGACGGGTCGCCCGTGGACTTGGGCAGACTCTGGGGATCGGGCGATGCGGCGTATATCTACCTCGCATTCGAGGTGGGCACGGAACTCAGCCTCCAGAGCGAGGACGCCATCACCCTGTACGTTGACACCGACGGAGACGCCTCAACCGGCGAGGCTATCGCTGGCATCGGAGCCGAAGTGCGCTACGCATTCGGCGAGCGGACAGGTCAAGTCACCCTGCCCGGCCAATCCCCTACGATAGTGGGGCACGCCACACTGGGCCTCTTCTCTGCGCCGACGGTGACCTCAGACCGGTTCGAACTGGCGCTTCGCCGCGACGCCATCGTTGGTGGTGCTCCGGTCTTTCCAGCGCCGACCCTCCGCGTCGTGATCGTGGGTGCTGACGGCGACGTGCTCCCTGACGAAACCGGCGGTGTGCTCGTCAAGCTAGACGCCTCCCCACCCGACCGCCTTCCCGTTGACCTCGACCGCCGACCGGGAGACCTCCGCGTTCTCAGCTACAACGTGCTTCGAGACCGGATCACGGAGGCAGCCTACCGAGCACCGTTCGAGCGCATCTTCCAGACGACTCAGCCGGATGTCATTGCGATGCAAGAGGTGTACGACAGTAGCGCCGCTGACATCGCCACGCTGCTGGAGGACTTCCTGCCCGGCACATCGTGGTATGGAGCCGGGTCGCCGGGCACCGACGCGATGGTCCTCTCGCGGTATCCCATTCTCGAAACGACGCCTCTGTGCGAACGAAGCGATGTGCCCACCTCATGCAACCTCGCTGCTCTACTCGACCTAGGAAACGACCGCCAACTGTACGTGGTCTCCATGCACCCTCCATGCTGCGGCAACGACGCCGGACGGCAAGCTGAATTTGATCTGCTGGCCGCTCACATCCGCGATGCACGGGCGTCGGGTGTGTTCACCGCCACGACCGCCTTGATCGTTGCGGGCGACATGAACCTTGTCGGCGACCGACGGCAGGTGCAGACGCTCCTCGAAGGCGACATCGTAGACACCGACCGCTTCGGGCCGGATGCCCCGCCCGACGCTGATGGGACGGCCCTCGCCGACGCCGCGCCACGGACGACCGGACGCCCCGCCAACTACACTTGGACCGAAGCCAGCAGTTCGTTCTCACCCGGTCGCCTCGACTACATCGTGTACTCGGACGCGCTCTTGGAAGCAGGCAACGAGTTCAGTCTCTACACCCCGGCCCTGACCAGCGACGAACTCACGCACTTCAACCTTGAGGCTGGCGACACCGACGTATCTGACCACCTTCCCCTCGTCACCGACTTCGCGTTCCGCTCATCCACGTCTACCGCCGAACCGGCGCAACAAGGAATGTCGCTGGATGCCATCTCCCCGAACCCAACCTCGACGAGCGCCACCGTCCGATACCGCCTTGACCGCCGAGGGCCGATCCGCCTCACGGTGCTCGACACCCTTGGCCGAACGGTCCAGACGATAGAAACCGGCTCGCGCGGTCCAGGGCGCTCCGAGGCTCGGGTCGATACGCGCTCACTGGCCCCAGGAACCTATGTCGTCCGACTCGAAGCCGGAGGCCGGGTGCTCGCCCGTCGTTTCTCCGTCGTGCGCTGACTTCCGCAGCCCTGTCTATTCCAACGGGTAAGCCGCCGTTACCGCTCGCTCTCGTCTCCCGAGCGCTTCGGCCCGACGCTGTGCTCGATCAGGTCGAGGATGCGGCGCATCTTGTCGGTCCAACTCGACGGCTCGGTGTAGCCGTGGCCTTCGACCGGCGCGAGGGCCAACTCCCAGTCGGTCTTGCCCAACTCGATGAGGCGCTGCGAGAGGCGAAAGATATCCTGCGGCTGCACGTTGGTATCGACCAGCCCATGCGTCATGAGGAGCGGGTCCTCGAGTCCCGCTGCAAAGTTAATCGGCGATGACCGAGCGAAGGCGAGGGAGTCCTCGACGGGCGTGTTGAGGATGTTCGACGTGTAGGTGTGGTTGTAATGTGCCCAGTCGGTGACGGACCGGAGCGCCGCCCCGCCGCCGAAGTGCTGCGGCTCGGTGAACAGCGCCATCAGCGTGAGGAAGCCGCCATACGACCCGCCGTAGATCGCCACCCGCTCAGGCTCGATCCCGAACTCGCTGCCGACCCACCGGCTGGCATCGACGTAGTCCTGCAGGTCGCGCCCGCCCATGTGGCGGTAGATCGCCGTGCGCCAGTCGCGCCCGTAGCCCGCCGAGCCTCGGTAGTCGATATCGAGCACGAGGTAACCCCGGTCAGCGAGGAGGTTGTGGAACTGGTACTCGCGGAAGTAGCTGCTCCACCAGCGGTGGACGTTCTGGAGATACCCCGCCCCGTGGACGAAGAAAACGGCAGCCCCGTTCGGATTCTCGGGTCGATAGATGCGCGCCGGAACCTCCGCCCCGTCGCTCGCGGGGATCGTGATAATCTCGGCGGCGCGCCACGGGTACGCGTTCCACACATCCGTCGTCGAGCTTGTCACCTGCCGGATGGGCGGCTGCCGACCGGCGGGCAGGTCGCCGACATACGGCGGCTCGACGACCACCTCGGGCGGGCGGTTGCTCTGGCTGTGCAGAATGCCGAGCCAGTCTTCGCTCGGGCCGAGCGCCACGTCGTTGCGACCGGGGAGCCGTGTCAGCCGGTCGCGCTCGCCACCCTCGACCGGCATCCGGTAATAGTGCCGTTCGTAGGGCGAGCCTTCGCTGCTGCCGAAATACCACCACTGCCCGTCGCGCGAGAGCTGCACGTCATCCACCTCGAAGTCGCCCTCCGTCAGTTGCCGCTTCTCGCCCGTCGCCACTTCCACCGTGTAGAGGTGGCTGTAGCCCGACGCCTCGCTCTGGAACCAGTAGGTCCGACTATCGGGCAGCCAGCCACCGTCACTCGACCCGACCCACCACGAGATACCCGGCCCGGCGATCCACGCCTCGTCGCGCTGATGGTCGAGGCTCGTGACCATGCCCGCTTCGGCATCGAGGCGGGCGATCCAGCGGTCCTTGTTGTCGGTCGTGCGGATGTCGAGCACGGCATACCGACCATCGGGACTCCACCGTGGACCGAAGGGGATGAGGACGCGGCTAGAGTCCGCGGTCTCGCCGCGCTCGGCGGCCACGTCAATCGGGGCGAAAGCTCCGGGTAGCGTCGTCAGATC
Source organism: Rhodothermales bacterium (assembly GCA_028284265.1). Taxonomy (GTDB): domain Bacteria; phylum Bacteroidota; class Rhodothermia; order Rhodothermales; family JANQRZ01; genus JANQRZ01. The sequence goes on along the minus strand of JANQRZ010000008.1, from coordinate 75,595 downwards.
GACCACGTAGCTCGTGTCGCGTTCGAGGTCTTGGACGACGAGTTCGTAGCGGTCACTCGGCGCGCCGACCTTCGGGCGAGCAATCAGTTCTTCGGCATAGCCCGACTGCGTGACGTAGTCCGTCATGCTCGTCGTTGCGGCCTCGACATCCTCGACCAAGACAAATGTGACGAAGCGCTCGTCCGGGCTGAGGCTGAGTTGCCGCACGTCCTTGTCGCCGACGTAGTAGGTGGGTGGCAGAGCGCGCGCGGCGGTCTCGACCTCCTCGGCGACTTCGCGGAGCGAGTCCTCGCGGGCAGCCTCACGGAGCACGTCGAAGAGGTCGCGTTGCTGGCGTTCGAGGAAGGCATCCTGATCGCTCGGCGTGTGGTCCTTCGGCTCGCTGCCCTCGCGCAGGTCGGTATGCTGGCGCAGAGTCCCCGTCGTGAAGTCGAGCGAGTAGACGTTGCCCTCCCGCGTGAAGACGACGCGCCGCCCATCGAGCGAGAAACGCGGGTCGGTCTCGCGCTCGCGCGTCTCGGTCATCGGAAGCACCGCAGGGTCTCCGCCCACGACGTAGAGATAGAGATCACCGTCGCGGGTAAACACGCGCATCGAGAAGTCGCCGTTGTAGGCCAACCGGTCGGTGTGCCAGCCGGTGAAGCGCGGGGGCAGGCTGCGGCGCTCGGCGGCGCTCACCTCCACCGGGTCGATCTCACCGGGGGCGACCTTGTAGAGTGAGTCGCTGGGAAACTGCCCGCGTGGGTTCCAAGAGAAGTAGACGTAGTCGCCCGCGTCAGTCCAAAACACATCCGACGGCCACGCGCCAATCCACGTCTCAGGGTCCTGCATGATTTGCTCCACCGTGAGGCGGGGCCGCTCCGTCGGCTGCGCGGCGACGGGCACGGTGAACAGAAGTGCGAAGAGAGCGGTGAGGCGAAGCAACATGCGGGCGGCGGCTGGTGAGAGGGTCAAGATAGCCGCCGCAGGCCATCGCTACCCATCGCCGATCCGAAGCCGGTCCGGCACGTCGTTGCGCTGCGGGTCCGGGTTGACAAGGCCGCCCGTGAGCGGTAGCTCGAACGCCGTCAGGAACGGGGCCATGACCGAGAAGAAGAACTCCTGCTGGAACTCGACGAAGTCCTCGTCGAGCCGCCCCTGTTCGTCGGCATGGCCGAGGATGTCGAGGTAGAAGACGCGCGGCCAGTCCGGGTAACGGTCCTGCGCCTCGCGGAGCAGGGCGACCACGTCCTGCGCGGCCTGCTCGAAGGTGTCATCCGCCGCCACGATGTGGTAGAGCGAGACTGAGTTGTCGAAGTTCATCGCGAGGCCGGGGGCCTCGGGCTTGTTATAGTCGGGGACGTGCACGGGAAGCAGTGGGCAGTGGGCAGGGGAGAGAAAATAGCATCGTTCCTGAAGTGTCCGCCCTGTGATTCCCGAGTCCCGGACCACTACCGCGCGATTTCCGTTCTACAGGGCAAGCAGGAATGCATCCTAATGAAGCCTTCAAGCTCCTACCTTGCCCTCCAGCCTTGCGAGTCAATCACTCTAACTATGCGCCTCTTCCTGCTCACGATTACTGTTCTCTGCATGGTTTCCTCTGCGATGGCACAGTACGAGGCCACCCTCGTCGCAGACATCAACCCCGGACCAGAGAGCGCCATCCGTGAATCTATCTGGGACCAAGACTACTTTAGTCCTGCGGTCTATGATGGCAGGCTGTTCTTTGCGGCGGACGACGGTGTTCATGGACGAGAACTATGGGTCTATGATGCAGCTATCAATGAGGTATCCCTTGCCGTTGATATCAACCCCGGACTTGGTAGCTCTTTTCTGCAGCATCTCATCGTCTACGATGGTCGGCTTTTCTTCGAGGCATACAATGGCGATAGTGAGATAGGGCGAGAAATATGGGTCTATGACTCGGCTACCGATGAGGTATCCCTCGCTGCTGACATAAGCCCTAGTACCATTGATGGCATCGATTTCCCGGTACTCTATGACAACCGACTCTTTTTCAATGCCTACGACTCAGAAAATGGATACGAGTTGTGGTTCTATGATGCAGCAAAGGATGTAGCTGCTCTCGCCGCAGACATTAACCCCGTTGGCTGGTCGTACCCCACTCAGCTTACGGTTTATGACGACAAGCTTTTCTTCGCCGCCGAAGACTTTGAGTTCGGGCGCGAGCTATGGTCATATGACGCGGTTACAGAGGAGGCTACGCGGATTACCGACATCAATCCCGGTTCGGGCCTCTCTCTCGGTGACGATCTACTTCTTCGATTCGCTGTCTACGATGATCGCCTCTTCTTTGTAGATGCGCGCTTCAACTATGACTTGTGGGCTTACGACGTAGGTACAGATGAAACATCTCTGATTAAGGAGGCTGGAGGATACTTTTATCTCACGAACTATGATGAGCGTCTATTCTTTCGGTCCGGGTTTTATGATGCAGCGACAGGAGAAACCTCTACTGTTTCCTTAGGCGACCACCTCACTGTCTACGACAGCAAGCTGTTTTATAGCCGGAGAAGTAATGGGGTCGGATTCTACGATGCCACTACGGGCGAAGCGTCTCCCGTTGCTGAAAATGACTTGGGGGACGATTCGTATCCCGATGGCTTTGTCGTCTATGACGGTAAACTTTTCTTCAGCGCAGAGAGCGAGACATATGGGCGGGAGCTATGGGCACTCTCGCCTGCTTCCGTCTCCAACGCGCCGTCTGCATCGCCGCAAACGGTGCGCTTGCACACCCCCTATCCGAATCCGGTAGAACACAGCGCAAGCATCACATTTGAAACCACTGAGGCTGGCTCTGCTCGCGTCGAAGTCTTCGACGTACTCGGACGGCGCGTGGCAGTGCTGGCGGATGGGCCAGTCGCGGCGGGCAAGCACACGGTTCTGTGGGATGCCGGATCGCTGCCGAGCGGGGTCTATCTCGTCCGGCTGACGGCAGGGGACGCGGTGCAGACGCAGCGGCTGACGCTGGCGCGGTGATCAAGCCAGAGTGCAGCCTCTACAATTTGTCATTCCGAGCGAAGCCGAGGAATCTCTAATGAGACTGCCTTGAGAGATCCCTCGACTTCGCCCCTCTGGGACTTCGCTCGGGATGACCACACATGGAGTTTAGCACTTACCCGTCAACCGGCACGCGGGGGACGCGGGCGGTGAGGCCGGTCGGGAGGACGTAGGCCATCTCCCCCATCGCCGCCGCCACCTCGGTCATCGACGGGCCACCTTTACCGAAGAGCACGGCTTCATCGGCGACGGATACGGACGCGCCGGGGCCCTCGGGCAGGCCGAGGTCGAGCATCGTCATGTCCATGCAGACGCGCCCGGCAATCGGGTACCGCCTGCCGCCGATACTGGCTTCGCCCCGGTTCGAGAGTTGGCGCGGGTAGCCGTCGCCGTAGCCCACCGCGAGTGTGGCGATGCGCGTCGGAGCCTCGGCTGTCCACGTCCGCCCGTAGGACACAGTGTCGCCCACCGCGACGGTCTTGAGGTGAACGACGCGGGTGACGAGTCGCATCACCGGCTGGACCTCGGTGCGCTCGGCGACGAGGTCGGACGACGGCATCCCGTAGAGATAGCCCCCGGCGCGGACGAAGGCGCGACGCTGCACCGTCTCAGGAAATTGGAGCACTGCCCCGGTATTCGCAAGATGCAGCGGCGGCAGCGGCTCCCCGACCTCGGCCAGCACGGCCTCGAAGCGGGCGAGTTGGGTATGGGCGAAATCCGTGTCGGGATCATCGGCGGTGGCGAAGTGGGTCCACAGTCCGGCGACCTCGATGCCCGGCGTAGCGCGGAGTAGCCGCATCGACTCTGCCACCTCATCCGGCTGCAACCCGATCCGCCCCATCCCGGTATCGACCTTGACGTGGACACGCAGCGATGCGCCGAGTGCCACCACTGCCTCAGCCACAGCGACCGACGACACCGTGACCTCCAGTCCTTGCGCCGCATAGGCCGGAAGCTGCTCGGGCAGCGGTGCAGCGAAGACGAGGATGCGCTCGGTCACCCCGAGTCGGCGAAGCTGCATGCCCTCCGCCACGGTTCCCACGGCGAAGAGGCTGACGCCTTCCTCTCGGAGCACGGGCACAACGAGGTCAACCCCGTGCCCGTAGGCGTTCGACTTGACGATCCCCACGACCTCGGCCTTGCCTGCCAGCGCCCGGAGCGAGCGGAGGTTGGTGCGGAGGGCACCAAGATCGATCTCAGCGCAGGTCAGCGATTCGGTGCCTGTATCCATGCCGGTAAGCTACGGTGCAGCCGACGCTGCCTGCTCTCCGATCCGTGTCATCTCCCACGGCTTCGCCTCGATTCCCGCTCGATCGCCGTGGAGCGCGGCAGCCAGTAGCTCGACCGAGCGGACGAGGCTCGGGCCGGGGCGATTGACATAGGCATCGCCATCGAAGACGAACAAGCGCCCATCGCGGACAGCCCGAAGCGAGGCCCATTCCGGTCGGTCGGTGAGATAATGCAGATCGCGCTGCGCCACCTCGACGGACAGGCCGCAGGCCATCACGGCAAGCACGTCGGGGTCGGCCTCGACGATGGTGTGCCAGTCCACATAGCGCGACGGCGCGCCCGCCTCGGCGCAGACGGCCCGCCCCCCGGCGAGGCGCACGAGGTCCGGTGTCCAATGCCCCGCCGTCATCAACGGCTCGATCCATTCAATGCACGCGACGGTCGGGTACCGGCTCTCGTCGTCAGTACGACCGAGGCCGAGCCGTTCCTGCAAAGCGCGGAGCTTGGTCTCACCCTCAGCGACAATTCGCATCGCGTCGGGCAACCGGCCCACCGCCCGTCCGAGCCGGAGGGCGGCGTCGAGCACCTGCTTGTAGGTCATCGGCTCCATCGAAAAGAGCGCGGGCTGCGCACCTGTCCAGTCGGCGAGTGCCCGTTCGAGCGTCGACAGATCGACCGCACACACCGCGCACTGTGCCTGCGTCACGACGAGGTCGGGCGCAAGGTCGCGGAGCACATCGAGGTCGAGATCATACAGACTCAGCCCCTGCCCGAGTGTGCCTCGCACGGCCCCGTCAATCGCTGCCGAATCGCCATCGGTCGGGACGGTGGGCTGGGTGAGCACGGGGACGTGCGCGACTTCCGCTGCATCGCAGGCGTGCGAACGCCCGACGACGAGATCGGCGGCCCCGAACGCGACGAGCCAGTCCGTGGCGGCAGGCAGAAGCGAAACCACACGCATCGGTCTCAAATACCGGAGGCGATCAGCAGGTCGATATCCCGGTGCGGCATCCCGAAGATCAGCGCGAGGCTCTTCTTCGTGAGGTGGCGACGGTAGACGTAGGTACCGCTGCGGAGGCTCGTGCTCTGCCAGAGGGCCTCGTTCATCGAACTCGCCTCGCCGATGTCGAGGAGGTAGGGTGTGAGCACGTTCGTGAGTGCGTAGGTCGCCGTCCTTGCCGCGTTGCTGGGCATATTCGGGACGCAGTAATGGACGACCTCCTCCGCCACGAAGGTTGGCTCCGAGTGGGTCGTCGGGTGGCTGGTCTCGATGCAGCCGCCCTGGTCGGTCACGAGGTCCACGATCACTGAGCCGGGGTGCATCGAGGCCACCGTCTCGCGCGTCACGAGGATCGGCGAACGCTGGCCGCCGGACATCATCGCTCCGATTACCACATCGGCCCGCTGCACGGCCTGCCGGACGTACTGGGCGTTCGCCATCGCCGTCGTGATCCGGCGGTCGAGATAGTGTTCGAGCGAGCGAAGCGCCGCGAGGTCCGTGTCGAGAACGATGACGTGCGCGCCATAACCGAGCGCCGTCCGCGCCGCCCACTCGCCGACGACCCCCGCGCCGAGAATCACGACCGTCGCCGGGGGTACGCCGGAGATGCCGCCGAGCATCACACCGCGCCCACCCTCCGAGCTTTCGAGCAGGCGAGCCGCCACCTGAATCGCCATCGAGCCAGAGATTTCGTGCATCATCCGCACGATGGGAAGTGTCCCGTCGGCCTCGGTGATGAACTCGAAGCCGATGCCGGTGACGCGAAGCTCCATCAGCCGCCGCAGAAAGTCTGGCGTCATGTTGCCGAGGTGGAGCGCCGAGATCAGCACCTGCTTCTCCTGCATGAGACCGAGCTCTTCGGTGTCCGGCGGGAACACCTTGACGATGAGTTCAGACCGGCTATACACCTCGCCCGCTTCATCAACGAGTTCGGCTCCGGCGTCGGCGTACTCGGCGTCGGTGAAGTGGGCCGTCTCGCCCGCGCCGCGCTCGACGCAGACCTTGTGCCCGGCGGCGGCGAGGATACCGGCTCCGTAGGGAGCGAGGGCCACACGCCGCTCCTCGCCCGAGACCTCCTTCGGCACGCCGATCCGCAGCGTGCGCTTCCGCTCGGCGACCGTCGCGGGTCGCTCAAGTGGCATCAACTCGGTTCCGAACCCCTGGACAGACGGTATTTCCATGCGCCCCCCGGCATTGCATTGAGCGAATCAGGGGAAAGTACGAAGACCAAGGCTAGGTAGGGATATCCTTCGTCCTCAGCGCCCCAGCCACTGATGCAGCAGTACGCCCGCGGCGACAGCGACGTTGAGCGACTCGACCCCGCGTGCGCCTGTCTCCAGCGCTCCGGCGATGCGGACCTGCGCGTCAAGAAGCGCCCGGACCCCGCCGGACAGCCCGTGCGCTTCGCTGCCAAGCACGAGCACGGCCTCACGCGGCGGCGACCAGTCGCGCGCTGGCTCCCCGGTCAAATCAGCCCCGGCGATGGGTAGACCCGCCTCGCGCAAACGCATGAGGTCTGCCTCAAGGTCGTCGGTCGGGACGATGGCGAGGTCCCACAGACCACCCATCGCGGCGCGGACGACCTTTGGTCCAAATGCGTCGGCGGTGCCGGGACCGGCGAGCACGGCATCGGCTCCGAACCACGCAGCGGTGCGAAGGATCGCCCCGACGTTGCCGGGGTCTTGCACCCTGTCGAGCGCGACAATAGCTCCGCGCTGCGGTATTTCAGCCCTCTCGATGCGGGCGACAGCGACGATGCCTTGCGTGGAGGCTGTATCGGCGATCCGGTTGAGGTCGCGGGTAGTCACGGTGTGGACGGGAACGTCCGCCCTACTGGTCAGCTCTGCCACACGGGCATCCGCGCCCGCTTCCGCCGTGACCACGATTTCGACGAGTGGGGCCGCAGCCTCCACTGCCGCTTCGACCGAGCGTACCCCCTCCACGAGAAACTGTCCGAGGCGGTACCGGTGCTTCTTGCGGCTCAGCGAGGCGAGGTCTTTCAGATGACGACGAGAGAGCGTAGACACAAAACGGAGGGGTCAGGCATGGTTTCTGATAAGCGGCGCGTACCTCTTGTTCCACACTCCGGGTCCGACTGATCCGTTCCGAATGACCCGTTTTACCCGGAGTTTCCGGTTCGTTCTGAGGCCCCGCCCCGCCTGGATGCAGCATCTCCTGACCGTTCGCCCGGTTGTCTGACGCATGACCACCGGAAGCGCTTCCGAAGATTCCGCATCGCTTCATCCTCATGTTTCTCTCACCGGCAGTACCCGAGCTATCTTTAGCTTGCTGCCGATTCCAACCTCCTCCATGCAAAACGGTAACGGCAGGCACGGCAACGGCACATTCACGGCCCAACTCTCGATAAAATCCCCTATGCCTTTCCAACGCGACGTATACCGCCGGGCGGTATACCAAGAGCCTGCCCCCCTTGGCCACTCGGACAACCCGTTTCAGGAAATGATGGAGCGGTTCGCCGAGGCCGCCGAAATCATCGCACTCGACGAGGGCGTTTTCACGTATCTGTCGCGCCCTGCGCGCGTTCACATCACGAGCGTGCCCGTAGCGATGGACGACGGAAGCCTTAAAGTCTTTGAGGGCTACCGCGTGATCCACAACGAAGTCCTCGGCCCCTCCAAGGGCGGTGTCCGGTTTGCGCCCGACGTGAACCTCGACGAGGTCAAGGCCCTCGCGGCGTGGATGACGTGGAAGTGCGCCGTCGTCGGCGTCCCGTTCGGCGGGGCAAAGGGCGGCATCCGCTGCAATCCCGCGGAGATGAGCCCCGGCGAGTTGGAGCGCCTCACGCGACGCTACACTGCGAACCTGATGGATGTCTTCGGCCCGGACAAAGACATTCCGGCCCCGGACATGAACACCAACGAGCAGATCATGGCGTGGCTGCTCGATACCTACTCGATGCACGTTCGTCGCACCGAGACAGCCGTCGTGACCGGTAAGCCGCTGGCGCTCGGCGGATCGCTCGGGCGCAAAGAGGCCACGGGCCGCGGCGTGATGACGACGACGCTCGCCGCGATGGAGCGCCTCGGCATGCGCCCCGCCGACAGCACGGTCGCCGTCCAGGGCTTCGGCAACGTCGGCTCGATTGCCGCGATGCTACTCCACGAGCAAGGCTGCAAAATCGTCGCCGTGAGCGATGTCTCCGGCGGCTACTACAACGCCAACGGCATCGACATCAACGCCGCGATGGACTATGCCGCCGAGCACGGTCGCTCGCTCGCGGGCTTCGATGGAGCCGAGGAAATCACGAACGAGGAGCTCCTCGAACTTGAGGTGGACATCCTCGCGCCGTGCGCGAAGGAGAATCAGATCACCGAGCACAACGCGGCCAACATCAAGGCCAAAATCATCGCTGAAGGGGCCAACGGCCCAACGACAACCGAGGCCGACAAGATTCTCAAGGACAACGGGGTCTTGGTGATCCCGGACATCCTCGCCAATGCGGGCGGCGTGACGGTCTCCTACTTCGAGTGGGTCCAGAACCGCCACGGCTACTTCTGGAGCATGGAGCGCGTCAACCGCCGCCTCGACCGCATGATGCGCGAAGGCTTCGACAAGGTCTACGACGCGGGTGAGAAGCACGACACGCCGCTGCGGATCGCGGCCTACATCATCGCCATCGAGAAGGTGGCGCAGGCGCTCAAGCTGCGTGGCATCTATGCCTGACGCACGCTGCTGAGTTTGGAGCTACAGGAGCCGCTTCGGTTGCAACCGAAGCGGCTCCTTCGTTGTAGGTTGCGAGCCATGCACTTCTCGCCCACCGCCCTCTGCTTTCTGCTCGCGGCCTGCTGCCTGCTGGCCCCCGGCTGCGCGACTCCGATTGCGCCAAGCGGCGGCCCCGCAGACCAGACGCCGCCGCGCCTCGAAACAAGCGAACCCGCTGCCGACGCCGTCAGCGTCCGCGCCGACCGACTGACGCTTACGTTCTCCGAAGCCGTAGACGAAGGCTCAGTCGTCCGAGCGTTCGGGATCGTGCCGGGTTGGGAGACCACGCCGGAAATCATCGTGCGGGGCCGCCGGGTGGAGGTCGTCTTTCCCGACTCGCTCCGGGTCAACACGACCTACGTCGTAACCCTCGACACCAACCTGCGGGACCTGCGCGGGGTCGCCCTTGCCCAACCCATCACCCTCGCTTTCGCCACCGGCACCGAACTGGACCGAGGTGAGATCGTCGGGCGCGTCCTCGATCCAGCGATGGGCGCGCCTACCTCTGGGATGGACGTGTTCGCCTTCGCCCTCGCGGACTCGCTGGTCCTGACCGACTCGCTCCCTGACCCGCGCGAGGCTGCGCCGGACTACCGGACACAGACGGATGCGAGCGGGCAGTTCACGCTCGGCTATCTCCGTGAAGCGCCGTTCTTCGTCATCGCCGTGGCGGACGCCAACCGTAACCGCCGGGCCGATGTGGGCGAGGCCTTCGCGGTGTCCTACGACCCCGTATCAACCGTGAGGCCGGACAGTGTGCGAGAGCGCGAGTCGCTCCGCTTTTTCCGCACCCGGCTCGACACGATTCCACCCGCCCCGCTCCGCGTCCGCACCCGGAGCAACCAGCGCTTCGCGGTACGCTTCGATGAACCCATCGTGCTGCGCGACCGAGACCCGGCGGCATGGTCGCTCGTGGACACAACGAATGGACGAGCGGCAACCGTGCAGACGGTGTACGTGGACGATGATCCTCAGCAACTCATTCTCCTGACCGAGCCCCTTCCCGAGGCAGGCCACCGGATCGGTGTCGTCCGCCCCATGGCTGTGACCGATTCATCGGGCAACGCCGTTCGCCCCGAACCGCTCACCTTCACGCCGAGCGTAGAGCCTGACACCCTCCAGCCTCGATTCCTCGGCTTCCTGCCCGAAGCAGCCCTCGGTGCCCTCGACACGGCTGCTGTGCGCTTCAATGCACCGCCCGACTCCGCCGCCCTCCGCCGTATCGCCGTCACCGACACCCTCGGCGCGGCCCTAGCTTTCGACCTCGCCTCGCGCGATGGCCTACGCTACCGGATACGGGTCGAGACCGAGGCTCCGTTCCAAGTCGCCGTTCCCCAACCGGACTCGACCTACATGCGCACCTTCACCCCACTCCCTGCCGATGCGCGTGGCGAGTTGTCGGGCGTCATTGTGGCAGACGAAGAGCCGCTCGTGATCGAGGCGTTCGCGGCCCGCTACACGGCGCAGGCTGACGCGACAGGTGCCTTCCTGTTGGCCGGGCTGCCCGAGGGCGATGTGCGCCTCCGCGTGTTCGTGGACCACAACCGTAATGGGCGATGGGATGGTGGTCGGCTCGCACCCTATGCTCCGCCGGAGTTGCTTCGCTTCATCGACACGCCGCAGCGCGTCCGCCCTCGCTGGGAAACCGTCGTCGATACCTTGGTGGTCGACTGACCTGCTACCCGCTGCCATGTCCTTCTTCACTGATCTCTTCGACCCGGTCTTCTCCACCGATGCTATGCGTGAGGCAGATCGGCGGGCGATCAGCGAGTTCGGCCTGCCGGGCTTCACGTTGATGGAAATCGCCGGGCGCGGCGCGGCCGACGCCATCGAGGAAACATTCGGATCGATGACCGGGCGGCACGTGCTCGTCCTCGCCGGGAAAGGCAACAACGGCGGCGATGGATTCGTGGTCGCCCGTGTACTGGCCGGACGAGGTGCGCACGTCCGCGTGGTGACAACAGCCACCGAGGACAGTGCAACCGAGGACACAGTGCATAACCTTCGCCTCTTCCGCACTCTCGCTGAGCACGACGATCACCTCACCCTCGATCTGTTTGAGGATATACGGCGACTTTCGGCAGCGCCCCCACCGGACCTCGTCATAGACGCACTGCTCGGCATCGGCGTAGCGGGACCGCTCCGCGAGCCGGTCGATGCGCTGGCTCGATGGGCGAACGAACAGGATGCTCCTGTCGTCGCGCTCGACGTGCCGACGGGGCTCGACAGCGACACCGGCCTCGCCCAAGACAACGCGATCCGCACCCACCTGACGGTGACGATGGCGGCACCCAAGGTGGGCCTCTTCCTCAACGACGGGCCGACGCTTGCGGGGCGTATCGAGGTCGTGGACATCGGCATTCCGCCGCACCTGATGCGGGAGGCACTTGCTCTCCCCGGTAGCGCCCTCCGCACGACCGATGCTGCTGTACAGTCCCTCCTACCAGAGCGTCCCCGTGATGCGCATAAGTACACCGCCGGGCGCGTCTTGGTCATAGCCGGGTCGCGCGCGTTTCCCGGTGCTGCCGTGATGGCCTCGCTGGCGGCAGCGCGGGTGGGAGCCGGAGCCGTGGTGTGCTGCACCACCGCGAGCGCTCGCCCCCTCATCAACGCCCACCTCACCGAGGTCATGACCGTTGGCCTCACTGAAACCGATGACGGTTCCCTCGCACCCGATGCGCTCGATGACATCCTCAAGCACGCTGCCCACGCCGATGCTGTGCTCGTCGGCTGTGGCCTTAATAAGCACCCGGCCACGCAGCAACTCGTCCGCGATTTGCTCCCTCGGCTCGATGGACCCGTTGTCATAGACGCAGACGGTCTGAATGCCGTCGCCGGACACACCGATGTTCTCGCCGAGCATGCCAATGGACACTGGATACTGACTCCACACACAGGTGAACTCCAGCGGCTCATCGGCACAGACGACCTCGGCACGACGAACCGGATCAGTCTCGCCGCTGAGTGGGCGACGCGGTGGAACAGTGTGCTCGTCGTCAAGGGCATGCCGAGCGTGGTCGGAACGCCGGAAGGACAGATGTTCGTAACCGGCGCGGGTGGCCCGGCTCTTGCTACAGCGGGGACAGGCGACATTCTCGCTGGGATGACCGTCGGCCTCCTCGCACAGGGCCTCAGTGCCACCGATGCGGCGGTCTGCGCTCTCCACCTCGGCGGGCGCGCCGCCGACCGCTACACCGCCGACCGGCAACCCCGCTCTCTCCTCGCTACCGACCTCCTCAATGAACTGCCGTACCTCTTCGTCGGCTAATCCGCACTACAGGACGCATTGAAAGCACTCTCGATTGGCTGGGCGCTGGTGATCCTCGTCCTCTGCCTTATCCCCGGCGAAACCCTGCCTGACTCGACGCTCCTCAGCTTCGACAAGGTGGGGCACTTCGGCATGTTCTTTATTGGGGCACTCCTGTGGCTGTGGACATGGCCGCACCACACGGGGCGCGTGCTCGCAGCGGGCATCGCCCTGAGCATGGGCACCGAGATTAGCCAAGGCCTCATCGCGTTCGTCGGTCGCAGCCCCGAAGTGCTCGATGTGGTCGCCGACATCGTCGGGTTACTCGCAGGATTTGGTGTGCTTCTATGGATACAGCGGAGAGGGCACGCGGCGCTTACCTGAGCAACGATGGCAGGGTGCCCGTGTCTGGATAGATGCAATCCGGCCACCCAACCCTGCGCTCCCATGTCCGAACAGACCGCGCTCCGCCGCCGCTATCCGCTCCTGCTCCAAGTCAGCCTGCTGCTGGCCCTCGCCCTCGGCGTCACCGCCTTCTCCATTCCGCTTCGCTTCGGCGAGGATGTGACAGTCATCACCACTGACCAAGAGTTCGTGCCGTCCATCGAGATCGATGTCACAGTGCAACACCCTGAACCGCCCCCACCGCCCAAACCACCTGCTCCTATCGAGGTAGCGGAAACTGAAGTTGATGATGTTGTCCACCTCCCCGAGCTTGGCGACCTTCTCACCGAACCAACCATCATTCCGCCACCGCCTGCTCCACCTGTCGATCCACCTCAGTCTCCAGACGAGCGAGAAATCTTCCCTATCGTCGAACAACAACCGGAATTGATCGGCGGTCTCGAAGGTCTGCAATCGCGCATCCGCTATCCCGAGATGGCTCTGCGCGCGGAAATTGAGGGCACGGTCTTCGTGCAGTTCGTGGTCGATGAGCAGGGCAACGTCAACGACCCGGTGTGCGTGCGCGACCCCGGCGGCAACACCTGCGCTGAGGCGCTGCGCGCGGTGCGTGAGGCGAAGTTCAAGCCGGGCCGCCAGCGCGGTCAGCCGGTCAAGGTCCGCTTCTCGCTCCCCGTCAAGTTCCGCCTCCGCTAAGTGTACGGGAGATCCTTACACCTAGACTAGGCTCAAGCGTACAGCATGTACACGTTTTATCATTACACGCCGTTTATGAGGTTAGCTGTTGGTTAGAAGGAGTCTCACCCACCTCCCTAGCCATGCCCCAACTCAAGAACAGCGCGACGGACCTGCGCCGACGCTATCCAGTGTTTTTTGAGATCGGACTCGCCCTCTCTCTCACCACGATCATCTTACTATTCTCTGTACCGATGGATAGTACAGGAGAGTTGGAGATTGTCGAAACGCAGCAAGAGGTGGTCTTGGTGGAAGAGGTAGAACAGACACATCAAGCCGAGAAGCCTCCTCCGCCTCCCAAGGCACCGGCCCCCATCGAAGTGGCGAATGAGGCCATCGTGGAAGACATTGTGCTCGACTTCGACATGGACCTCGACCTAAGCGAGTCTGTCGCCCCGCCGTCGCTCCCACCCCCACCACCTGCTGCCGAACCTGAAACGCCCCGAGAAGTGGAGCCAGAAATTTTCGTTGTCGTGGAGCAACCGCCCGAGCTGGTCGGCGGGCTGGAAGCACTGCAGGCACGCATCGAATATCCCGAGCTGGCACGCATGGCGGAGATTCAGGGTACGGTCTTCGTGCAGTTCGTGGTCGATGAGCAGGGCAACGTCAACGACCCGGTGTGCGTCCGCGACCCCGGTGGTGGGACCTGTGAGGAAGCGCTGCGTGCGGTGCGTGATGCGAAATTTGAGCCGGGACGCCAGCGTGGCAGGCCTGTCAAGGTCCGCTTCTCGCTCCCGATCAAGTTCCGCCTGCGATGAAGGGGAGCAACTTTATCGCTCTCGCTCGGTCCATTGTGAAATCGAGCGGCTCGTGAACCCTGCCGCACCGATTTCGTTGGACCAAGCACTAGACGCAACGCCTCCAACGTTTATATTGTCCGTTGTCGCTCACGAACCCTTGATCCCATGCCCGTCCGCAAAACCGACGAAGCCGACCTCAAAAAACGGTACATGATCTTCGTCCAGCTTGGCCTTGCGGCCTCGCTGCTCATCCTCCTCGGCCTGTTTACGGTCCACTTCCAGACGGCGCAGGACTTCCAGATCGTTGAGGAGCAGCAGGAGATCGTGCAGGTCGAAGAAATCGAGCAGACGCAGCAGCAGGAGAAGCCGCCGCCCCCGCCGAAGCCACCGGCCCCCGTCGAAGTCCCCGATGAGGACGTGACCGAGGAGATCGACCTCGACCTCGACATGGACCTCGACCTGAACGACGCGCCGACGGACCTCCCGCCCCCGCCCCCGCCCGCTGAAGACGAGCCGGAGCCAACCGAGCCTGAGATTTTCGTGATCGTCGAGAACCCGCCGGAATTGATCGGTGGCCTCGAAGGCTTGCAGTCGCGGATTCAGTACCCTGAACTCGCCCGCCGCGCCGGAATCGAGGGCACGGTCTTCGTGCAGTTCGTGGTGGACGAGCAGGGCAACGTCAACGACCCGGTGTGCGTGCGCGACCCCGGTGGCAACACCTGCGCCGAGGCGCTGCGCGCGGTGCGCGAGGCGAAGTTCAAGCCGGGCCGCCAGCGCGGTCAGCCGGTCAAGGTCCGCTTCTCGCTCCCCGTCAAGTTCCGCCTGCGCTAGACTCGTTCTCGCCAGACCTTAGCGCCCCGACTGCCTCACCGCGGTCGGGGCGCTTTCAGTTTTCAATCCCGAGCGCCCGGTCGCACAGTGCTACCTCCGACTCGATGTTTGTGGCGACAAGCAGGATGCCACCGGCCTCGCAGTGAGCCTCGGCCAGCGTCTCCACGAACGAACGCCCGGCCTCGTCTAGGTTCGAGGTCGGCTCATCGAGCAGCAGCACGGACGGCTCGGCAAGAAGCGCCGCGGCAAACCGGGCACGCTGCTTCATACCGGACGAGTAGGTTCCAACGAGATCACTGCCACGTCCACCGAGACCGACACGATCGAGCACAGCGGCGATCCGAGCCGCCGCAGCAGGGAGCCTGCGAGCCTGCGCGAGAAAGGCGAGATTCTCCTCGGCGCTGAAAGCATTGTAGAGTTGGAGATAGGGCGCAACGAGACCGACGCGCAGCGAACGATCTTCCTGCTCGACGGCCTCCTCGTTCAGCCACAACCGGACCGCGCCTTGCGTGGGTGTAAGAACCCCGGCGACAATCTGAAGCAAGGTCGATTTGCCCGCCCCGTTCCGACCCGTGATGGCGAGCGAGTCGCCCGCCCCGAGCGCAAACTCTAGCCCCCGGAAGAGGACACGCCGACCGAAACGCTGGTGGAGGCCTTCGGCTTCGAGGCGCGGCGCGGCAAGCATGGGCGACAGGGCGGAACGGTTTGGGTGCGGTCAGCGATAAAATAGCGCTTGCCCCGATGCCCTACCTTGCCCTCCCACCCATCTCCCTATCCGCCATGTCGCCTCGCTCACTCGTCCTGCTTGCCCCGCTTCTCCTATTCGCTGCCTGCGCTACCGAACCGGACCCCGTCGAACCGCCTGACATCGTCGAACCTGACACCGTGGAGACACCCGTCGGCATAGCCGATGGGATCAGCGCCGATGAGGCTGTCGCGGTGCTCAACCCGACCGAGGGCAACACCACGAGCGGGCGAGTCACCTTCACCGCTGTCGAGGGCGGCGTCCGGGTCGTTGCGGAGATGCGTGGCCTCGGCGAAGGGCCGCACGGGCTGCACATCCACGAGACCGGCGACTGCAGCGCGCCCGACGGCTCCTCTGCTGGTGGACACTTCGCGCCCGACGGTTCACCGCACGGTGCGCCGAATGACCCGGCCGGGCAGCGCCACGCTGGAGACCTCGGCAACATCGAAGGCGATGACGACGGGGCAGGCCGCTATGAGCGCATCGACACGGTCCTCCAGATGAGCGGCCCCGCGTCGATCATCGGGCGCGGCGTGATTGTCCACGCCGGGCAGGACGACTACACCTCGCAGCCGACCGGCGACGCGGGCAATCGTATCGCCTGCGGCGTCATCGTAGCCGCCGACGAATCGTAGCCGCCGACGAATCGTAGCCGCCCCCCTCAACCCTCTTCATTCTCCCCTGCGAATCCGTGCCCCGCGCCCTCGCCTTCGTTCTCACCGCCCTCATCGCTGCGGCCATCGGCTTCGGCACGGCGCGCTTTGTGGAGCCTGACGCGACCGCATCCACCGAAGAGGCAGCAGGCCCGTCTCTCGAAGCATCCGTGCTTCAGACGATCGAAGCGCTGACCGACTCGGTACGGGCGAAGCAAGCCGGACTGGAGCGCATACGGATGCCGCAGTCGGATGAGGAAGCAGCCCTGCGCCGCCTCCCCTACCGCCTGCACTTGGAGCGCGGGCGAGCACTTGGTGTCCCACCGGTTCGGGGAGAGTCCGACTTGCGGAGCCATCTCGGCGCGGGCCGCCTCGTCCCACTGGCCGACAATGAGTTCTACACCGTCAAGGTGCTAGAGCACTCGTCGCCATTTATCACCCCGCAGACCGCCGACCTCCTCGCCGAGATTGGGCAACGATTTCAGGCGGAGCTCCGCAAGAGCGGGCTGCCACCCTTGAGGTACACGATCTCATCGGTGACGCGGACAGCAACGAGTCAGGCAGCCCTCGCGCAGATCAATGCCAATGCCACGACCGGGCGCTCCAGTCATGAGTTCGGCACGACGGTAGACATCGTCTACACGAAGTACCAGTACGTCCCTCGTGCCGAGGACCGGCTGCCGTCGGCGGCCCTACCTGACCTCGACGCCCCACTCACCGACCTGCTGCATATGCAGTACAACGCCCTCGCGCAAGGCTACTGGGAACACCTCGCCGGACTGATGGGCCGCGTGCTGTTGGAGATGCAGGAGGAGCGCAAGGTGGTGGTGCTCTTGGAGTCGCGCCAGCCCGTCTTTCATATCACGCTCTGGAACCCGGTAGGATGATGGGCAGTGCGTGATTGACCACCCGCCTGTCCTCCCCCGCCGAACCGCCCTCCCGCCCGTGCCCGACCTGATCGGCCACCCGTACAAGCCCTCCGCACAACGCAAGCTGAAGCCGTCCTCGCGCCGCATTACTAGGCCTTCACTCCAGCCAAGAAAGCCGCGCCCTGTCTACCGGAAGAAGCGAGTCCTTATTCCGCTCGGCCTCATCTTGGTTCTGCTCGGTGCGCTTGCCGCGACGAGTTATGCGATCAAGAAAGCCGAGGAGCGGCGGCATATTGTTGAGGCGGAGCGGGCGCGGCTGGCGACGTTTATCGAAGAGCGGGAGGCGCAGTATCTCAAAGTGCCGCTGCTCTCGGACCAGCAGCGCCGCCTGCTCCGGCGCTCGCGCAACGCGGTGCATGTCGAGATGGCGCAGCGGCTGGGCGTCGCCTCGGTCGAGAAGCGCGATGATGTGCTCGACGAAGCCGCCGAGGCCGGGCTGGTTCGGCTCGGGGATAGCCCCTACTACTGGGTCGGCAGGCTGACCTACTCGGTGCCGTATGTCACGCCCTCAGCAGCAGCAGTGCTCGACTCTATCGGCGTGCGGTTTCAGGCGAGGCTGGCGGGGTATGGCCTGCCGCCGTACAAGTTCTATATCTCGTCGGTGCTGCGGACGCAGGAGGACCAGGCCGCGCTCCGCCGCGTCAACGTCAACGCCTCGCGCACGACCTCCAGCCACGAGTTCGGGACCACCTTCGACATCCAGTTCCGGCGCTACCGCTACGCAGGCGACCCGGCAGCGGAACTGTGGGAGCCTGCCTATCCCTACCTCACAAGCGAGTTTGCCGCCGAGCTAGATGCGTTCTACCGAAAAACCTCGCAGTCCTACCCCTCGCGGATGCTCTCACTGCTCGGCGAAACGCTGATCGAACTGGAGAACGAGGGCCTGCTCCTGACCGTGATGGAGCGACGGCAACCCGTCTTCCACACGACCGTCGCCCGGCGACTTGTTGAGGCGGCAGAATAGAGATGTAGACAGGCCTTGATCGGACCGGGTTCGGTTCGTATCTAGCCATCCCGTCTTCTGCTTTGCACGTTCTGCTATGTCGTCTCGCGTCCTCGTCGCCCTCCCCGCAGCCCTCCTCTTCCTCACCGCTGCGGTGTGGCTCTGGCCGCGCTTCGCGAACACCACGCACCCGACGACGCCCGAGGCCGAAGACGTTCCCGGACCGGACATGCGGCCTGCCGAATGGGAGGCAGACCAGCGCCTCTTCCCCGTCTGGCAGGCCGATCCCGCCGCGATGCGCGAGGCCCTCGCCGACGCGCAGGTGCTCCGCGCCGAGGCGGCACGCGGCGGCCCGTTCGGGGCGTGGGAGCAGGCCGGGCCGACCAACGTCGGCGGGCGGATCTCCGACATCGAGTTTGCGCCAAGTGAGCCGGACATCGTCTACGCTTCGCCCGCGACCGGCGGCGTTTTCCGCTCCGAGGACGCAGGCTTCACCTGGGCACCGATCTTCGACGACCAGGCCGTCCTCACGGTCGGCGACGTGGCGGTTCATCCGACCGACCCGAACACGGTGTGGGTCGGGACCGGCGAGGCGAACGGGAGCCACAACAACTTCGCGGGCGGCGGCATCTATCGTACGACCGACGCGGGGGCAACGTGGGACTTCCTCGGCCTCGAAGAGAGCTACTCGATTGGCCGCATCCGCATTGACCCGACCGACCCCGACCGGGTGTTCGTCGCAGCGCTCGGAGCCTACTTCGGCAAGAACGAGCAGCGCGGCGTCTTCCGCACCGAGGACGGCGGCGCGAACTGGGAGCGCGTGCTCTTTCTCTCGGACTCGACGGCGGTGATCGACCTTGAGATGCGGCCCGACAACCCCGACGTGTTGTTTGCCTCGTCTTGGAGCCGCATCCGCCGCCCCACCGGGAGCGACCTCAGCGGCCCGACGAGCGGCCTGTGGCGCTCCACCGACGGTGGCGATACGTGGAACGAACTCGGCCCCACCAACGGCCTCCCCAACCCCGACTCGCAACCCATCGGACGGATCGGGCTTGCGATCTGCCGCGACGTTCCCGACACGATCTACGCCTACTACACCAACGGCACGTCTTACGTCGGCCTCTACCGCTCCGACGACGGCGGCGATACGTGGACCGACGCCGATCCCGGCGGCCAGATTGGTTTCGACACGAGCGGGTTCGAGTGGTGGATGGGGCAAGTGCGCGTCGCGCCCGACGACCCGGACGACGTTTTCGTGCTCTCGACGCCGCTCATCCGCCGCCAAGGCGGAGGCTGGAACGCCGAATACGGCTTCGAGGTGCTCCACGTCGATCACCACGCGATGGCCTTCAAGCCCGACGACCCCGACGTGGTCCTCAGCGGCAACGACGGCGGGATCGACCGCTCAACCGATGGCGGCAATACCTGGACACCGATCAACGGGCTGCCGATCACCCACTTCTACGAGATCGGCCTCGACGCGCAGAACCCCGAGCGACTTTACGGCGGGACGCAGGACAACAGCACCAACCGCACCCTCACCGGCGCACTCGATGACTGGGACGTGATCTACTTCGGCGACGGGTTCTACACGATTGTCGACCCTACCAACGCCGACATCATCTACGCCGAGTCGCAAAACGGCGGGCTGGGCAAATCGACGGACGGCGGGTTCAGCTTCAACGGGGCCACCGACGGAATCGACTTCGGCGAGCCGAGAAACTGGTCCACGCCGGTCATCATGGACCCGAACGACAACCTAACACTCTACTACGGCACGAACCACGTCTACCGCACGACGAACGGCGCGCAGAGCTGGACCCGGATCTCGCCGCGCCTCGCCGGGACGCAGCCGCGCATCAACACGGTCAGCACCATCGGCGTCTCCCCTGCCAACTCGGACATCATCTGGGCAGGCACCGCTGATGGCAAGCTATGGGTGACCACCGACGGCGACGATACGTGGACCGATGTGACGCAGCCGAATCTCCCCGAGCGCTGGGTGACGCGCGTCATCCCCGACCCGGTCCTGCCCGAGACGGCCTACGCGACGTTCTCTGGGCTGAAGTGGTACGAGCCGGTCCCCCACGTCTTCCGCACAGACGACGCCGGGCAGACGTGGACCGACATCACGGGCAACCTCCCTGATGCCCCCGTCAACGCCCTCGCCGTCGATCCGGTAGACACGGACGTGATCTACGTCGGCTCGGACGTGGGCGCGTTCGTCTCACTCGACCGGGGCGAAACGTGGGGCGCGTTGGGTACCGGCCTGCCTGCCGTGTCGGTCTACGACCTCAAGGTCCATCCGACCGAGCGATTCCTCGCTGCCGGAACGCACGGCCGCTCGATGTGGCGACTCGACGTGTCGGGCCTCGATGTGGCGACGGAAAACGAAGCGGCCTCGCTCGACTTCGCGCTCGACGCGGCATATCCGAATCCGTTCTCTGGATCGACCGCGCTGACCTACCGGCTCGACGCTCCGGCGCGGGTGACGCTCGAAGTCTTTGACGTGCGGGGCCGCCGCGTGGCAACGCTGCTGGACGAGGAGCGACCGACGGGCGAGCACCGCGTGACGTGGGATGGCGCGGACGCCGCAACCGGCACCTACCTCGTCCGCCTCAGCGCCGACGGCAAGCAGCAGACCCGGTCGGTCACGCTGACGCGCTGATCGTCGGAGACTATCGCGCTCCGTTGCCCCCTTTGGTCATCCCGAGCGCAGTCGAGGGATCTCTCCGGGGAAACCATTGCCAGATTGCTGAGACTGTACCCGAAGAGATCTCTCCACTCGCTCCGACACGATGTGTCTGCGCTCGGTCGAGATGACCTACTGTAAAGAAGCCTGTCATTGCGAGCGTAGCGAAGCAACCCGCAGGCTCGGCGCAGCCAATCTCCCAACAGAGGCTCATTCATTTTGAGATTGCCGCGTCGGCCTACGGCCTCCTCGCAATGACAGCCAACTTGTGACTGATGCCCGCCTCCGGCGCTACCGCACGATGGCGATTCGTTCGGTGAGGTGCTCGGCTCCGGCGGTGGCGCGCACGAGGTAGACCCCTGCCGGTAGCGAGGCCCCATCGAACGAGAAGCGATGCGGTCCGGCTTCCGCCTGCTTGTCGGCGAGGAGCACGACCTGCCGCCCGAGCACATCGTACACCGCCACCCGTAGGTGTACCCGCTCAGGCAGCGAAACGGCGAGTGTCGCCGGTCCTGCTGCCGGGTTCGGATAGACCGACAGCGAGGCCCCCGCCTGTGCGCGCAGATCCCTCTCCGTGTCCACCGGCGGCGCGACCTCCAGCGACAGGGGTACCTCCAGCGCTTCGCCCGTTTCAGCCTCGAACACTTGAAGTGCGGCCTCGTAGGTGTTGCCGACGTTACGTGTGCCTGCCGAGAACGTCAGATCGATCTCCACGCTCTCGCCCGACCCAAGTGTTCCATCCCACTCGCTCAGCGCCAGCCATGACGGCGGCAGCGGATGCGGGCGTATGCCGACCACCCCCTCTGTGTCGAAGTTCACGAACGGGAAGTAGAGCACCCCGTTCGGGTCCACCCGGCTCCGCAGCGGTTCGCCTGTGATACTGCCGAAGCCCGATCCGCCGCTCACGTCCGGCAGCAGCGTCTCGACGTCCAGATTGACGCCGGTAGGGTCCGACACGACCAAGCGATCTGTTTGGCTGCCGCCGACTACCGCTACGGTAAGCTCTAGGCGCACGGCCTCCGGCTCACCACTGGCCCCGCCGTGAGCGTCCGGGGCCGTGACCGTTGCACCGGGGTAGGCCGTCTCGCGGACGGGATAACCGGGGACGATGGCCCCAAGCGTGTCCACGGCCCAGATGGTCGAGCCGTCCTCATTCGAGAAGCTGCTGAAGTAGTAGCGGTGGGTAGCGGAATCGTAGCTTGCTCCCAGTGGGAAGATGTCGACCGGCGGATCGCCCCCGGTGAGGGGAAGATCGATGCGGCGTCCGGTAGCAACCCCGTCGAGATCGCCCTCCACAAGAAGGGCGCGGATGAACACAATCATCTGGTCAACCACATCCCGCTCGATGTTGAGCCACCAGAGTGTGCCAGTGTCGGGGTTATAGGTCACTCCCCGCGTGATTGCGTCGATGCCCACTTGGTCCACGACGGGCTGCTCGAAGCTCCGCACCACCTCGAGCTCCGTTGTCAACTCGACGGTTAGTTCTAGTTCGGAACTATCAGAGGTGAAAAGGCGACCGTCAGGGGTCATCGCTAGCCCATAGGGGTCCCAAAAGAAGCCCGTGTCTTCCTCATCTAGCTCAAATAGGATTTCACCGATCTCACCACAGGCCGATCCGGTCGCCTTCTCGCTCAGTCTCAACCCTGTCTGTCGTTGAAGAGGGCGCTCGAAGTTTTAGGCAGAACGATACCGCCTTGCTCCCGGTGTTCGTCAGCGTCAGCGTCCGCTCGGCCTGCTCGCCCTGTGGTACAGTCACACTCAGCGCAGTTGGGGCGGCGCTGAGTTGTGCCCGCACGGACGTGGCAGCGCCGAGGACCAGCGCGGCAAGCAGAAGAAAGCGAAGGCACGTCGTCATGCCGCCGTGTACGCAGCGTGGGAGCGTAACGGTCCCGCCGCGAGGAACGGACGGGCTGACGCGAGGGTGTCAAGCCAGCGCCTTAGCTTTGCTCCTCGCCACCTGCCGCCGTCCATGTCCGACCTCTCCTCCTCTGCCGTCCACGACGACGCCCTCTACGGGCGCGACCGGACCGAGCGGATCGTCGGGCTACACCTCGTCGCGGCGGACGATGGAACAGAGCAGATGCGGGTCTACCGTCGCACCGGGCCGACGAAGGTCGAGCAGAGCGACGAACCGTTCTACCCGTTCTTCTTTCTCGCCGACATCGACCTGCTGCGCGACTTCCCCCGCGAGCGGTTCCGGTTTCAGGAATTGGGTGGCGACGGCTACTTCCGGCACCTCGTCGCCTTCCCGAGCCGGGGCGCGTACTGGGACGCCGTCCGCCACATCGAGCGCGTCACCGAGACCTACGCCAAGCGCCCCGACGAGGTCTATTTCCCCGGCCCGCCTGAGCAGCAGTACCTCATGCAGACCGGGCGGACGCTCTTCAAGGGCATGGCCTTCGACGACCTCTACCGGCTGCAGCTCGACATCGAGACCTACGCCAGCGCGGGCGGCTTCCCCAACGCCGAGCGCGCCGAGGACGCCGTCATCATCGTCTCGCTCTCCGACAACCGGGGCTGGACGCGCCTCCTCGACGCCCGGACGCTGCCCGAGAAGACGCTGCTGCAAGAGGTCGTTCGGCTGATCCGCGAGAAAGACCCCGACGTGATCGAGGGCCACAACTGCTACGCCTTCGACTTCCCGTACCTCATGACGCGGTGCGACCGCTGGGGCGTGCCCTTCGCGATAGGCCGCGACGGGTCGGTGCCGCGCTCGTTCCCCTCCTCCATGCGCTTCGCCGAGCGGAGCATCGACTTCCCCGCGCTCGACATCGCGGGGCGGCACGTCATCGACACCTACTTCCAGGTGATGAGCTACGACGTGTTCAAGCGCGACCTCCCGGCCTACGGGCTGAAGGCGGCGGCCAAGTATTTCGGCTTTGCGCCGGAGGACCGCACCTACGTGGACGGCGCAGACATCCCGAAAGTCTGGGACGAAGACCCGGAGCGGCTGCTGGCGTATGCACTCGACGACGTGATCGAGACCGAGCGGCTGAGTCGGCACCTGTCGGGGAGCACGTTCTACCTCACGCAGATGGTGCCGATGCCCTACGACCAGTGCGCCCGCACCGGCCCGGCGGCGAAAATCGAAGCCCTCTTCGTGCGTGAGTACCTCCGCGAGCGACAGGCATTGCCGAAGGCCGAGTGGGGCAGCCAGACCGTCGGCGGCTACACCGACGTGTTCGTCACCGGCGTCGTCGGACCAATTATCTACGCTGACGTCGAGAGCCTGTACCCGTCCATCATGCTCGGCTGGGACGTCAAGCCCGCAGGCGACACCCTCGGCCTCTTCCCCAACCTCCTCCGCAAGCTCACCGACCTCCGCTTCGAGACCAAGTCGCTCATGCGCGAGGCCGGCTCCGACGACGAGCGCGGCGAACTCGACGCCCGGCAGACGGCCTACAAGAACATCATAAATAGCTTTTACGGCAATATGGGCTTTGGCATGGCGATCTTCAACGATTTTGCCGAGGCAGACCGCGTGGCAAGCGTCGGGCAGGAGCTATTGCGAACCATCATCCGGCTGATCCGCGAGCGCGGCGGCCTCGTGGTCGAGGTCGATACCGACGGCGTGCTATTCGTCCCACCGGACGGTGTGCGCGGCGATGCCGAGGAACGAGCGTTTGTCGAGACGCTGAATGCCGAGATGCCGGAGGGCATCCGCATCGGGTTCGACGGGCGGTTCAAGAAGATGCTCTCGTACAAGAAGAAGAACTACGCCCTCCTCCGCTACGACGGAACACTGAAGTTCAAAGGCTCCTCGCTCGTCTCACGCTCGTCGGAGCGCTTCGGGCGGCGCTTTCTCCGTAAGGCCATCCCGCTCTTGCTCGACGAAGACATTCAGGGCCTGCACGATCTCTACCTCGACACGCGGGACAAGGTCACCAACCACGACTGGGAGGGCGTCGAGAGCTTCCAGCGAACCGAGACACTGAAAGACACCGTCGAGCAGTACCTCGCGGATGTAGCCAATGGCAAGCGCACGCGGGCCGCGTCCTACGAACTGGCGATCCGCCGCGCGGAGACCACCGGCCAGCCCGTCACGAAGGGCGACCGGATCAGCTACTATGTCACGGGGACGAGCGCGAACGTGACCGCGTTTGAAAACGCCCGCCTCGCCGACGCCTGGAACCCCGACGACCCGGACGAGAACACGGCGTACTATCTCAAGCGCCTCGATGAGTTCGCCGCCAAGTTCACCCCGTTCTTCGCCAGCGAGCACGACTTCCGCCTCGTCTTTTCCCCCGAAGACCTCTTCGGCTTCGACCCAACCGGCATCGCACTCCACCGCACCGAGCGTGCACCCGACGATGTCGAGGACAATATCCCTTTTTAGCCTGCTTCTTGCCTCATGCCCTACTGTTCGATAAATACCGGATCGGCTTTGGCGCGAGCCATGCTGCCAAAGACGCCGACGCCGTTCTCCACATTCGAGAACACGCGCTGGATTTCGCCGGGCGAGAGGGTGGTCGGATTGAACTGGGCGTCGCGGGAGCGAAGGAAATCGTAGAAGGCGTCGTCAAGGGCGTTGGCCGTGAAAACGTTGGGGCCGAAGTAGCTGATCGCAAACCACGGGACCCGAAGACGGAGTGACCCGTCGGCGTTGCGCTCGTAGTTGGCCTCGTTGAGCAGCGGCGAAGACCCCGAGACGAGGTCCTCAGCATCAAGGTCGCCCTGATCGACGAACGAGGCGACCAGCGGCGTAAGCGGGTAGTTCTCCGGCTCCGTCGCTCGGATGTTGAAGATGAAGATGGACTGCCGCTCCGCGTCGGTGCTCGTCGTTACATCAATCGCGGGCGATGGCCTCGTGATATCGTAAGGGATCGAAGCCGGAGGCTGCGTCACGATGCTAAACGTATCCGGCACAGCGGTCTCCGCTCGAATCAGCGTACCGGACGGGACGAGATCGCCTCTTCCCGGCAGTTCCACTTCGAGCCGGTAGCGGCGGTTCGGCAACACCGTGGGCTTTGGCCTCGGCTCGGGCACGTAGACACCGGGAAAGCTCCCCTCGTTGCCGGGGATATCCACGTTCTCCACAAGCTCATAGGTCTCCTCTACCTCGCTGCTTTCTGTCAGCAGCAGCACCCGAACCGTCGCCCCACTGAGCGCATAGCGGTCGAACGTATAGACTGCCCCGAGCGGAGCCGTCTCGGAAAGCCGAACCGACGTCATCGGCTCCCCGGCGATGAGGATTCCCTCGACGACAACCTCCGGCTGGAAGTCTTCCTCGGCGAGGTCACACCCTGCGACCAGACCCGTCAAAAACAGAAAAGCAAACAAGCGCGTCATCATGACTAAAAGTCTACTGTCAGCGAAATATTGGGAAGGAAAGGCAGCATCCGAACGGGCGTCTCCACCGGGTTGTCATCTAGGTCGATCTGATTGAACCACACGTTGCGGCGTCCATAGACATTGATTCCTTGCATCCGCAGCTCATAGTCGCCCAGCCCGAAGAAGCTGCCTGCTTTCGTGAAGCTGATGTCGGCGCGGTGGTAGGCCGGAAGCCGGGCACGATTCAGCCCCGACGTGGTGATCGCGTCACCGTCCACGCTCCCGATAGGCGGGTCGATGTGGTACCGCCCGTTCGGGCGCGTGTAGGCTTGCCCCGTCGCATAGACGAAGGCTCCGGTGATCGTCCACCCGCGCCCGAGTTCCAGATTCCCGACGACCGCGAGGTCGTGCCGCCGGTCATACTTCGGGGAGAAGAACTGCGCCTCGCCCGTCACAGGATGCGGGTTGACTGGCTCGCCGTTGGCCCCGATGAACTTGCGCTGGGTGAGCGCGAGTGTATAGGCGACGAACCCATTGACACGCCCCTGCGGGCGCTCGACGAGAAACTCGACGCCCGTTGCATAGCCCTCGCCGAAACGGAAGATGTCCTCGTAGTCGAACCCCGACACGTCCGGAATCGTCGGGTCGAACTCGAAGAGATCGCGCAGCGTGCGGTAATAACCTTCCACATCGACGCCGAGGTTCGGGAGCGGGCGGGTCTTGAGGCCGAGAATGAACTGGTCGCCATACGATGGCGGCACGCCCTCGTCGGTCGTCGTCCACACGTCGAACCCGGAGAAAGCCTCGTTCGAGATGAGCGTGAGGAACTGGTAGTATCGCCCGTAGGCGGCCTGCGCGAGCACGCGCTCGCCGAACGTCCGGTCGATCTGGAGGCGCGGCTCGAAGCGGAGATAGTCACCCGACGAGAAGTAGTTAGCGCGGAGGCCGCCGGTGATGGTCCAGTCCTGCGTCGGGCGGAGCTTCGTCTGGAGATAGCCCGAGGCGTAGTTGCTCTCGATGCGTGAGGCGAGCGTCTCCCGCTCATCGAAGAAGTCGTTGAGCCGGAGCGTCAGATTGCCACCCCAGAAACCGCCCTGCACCTCGACCGCCCGGCTCGCCAGCCACTCCACATCGGCCTTCGCCGAGTAGTCGTCGACGGTATTGCGCCGCTCGAACGTCACGCCCGCCACCTCGGCTTTGGGGAAGTTGACGTAACGCGAGCCGGTCAGCCGGAGTGTCGCGAAGACGCGGTCCGAGAGGATGCGCGTGTAGCGGAAGCTACCGGTCTGGTTGCCGTAGCGGAGATCGAAGCGCGCATCGTCGGCGAAAGGAAACTTCACGTCGTCCACCCCGGCATAGCCCGCGAAGGAGAAGCGGTCGTTCGGCGAAGCGTCAATGTTGACCTTGCCATTGAAGTCATAGAAGTAGAACCCTTCGGGGATGAACTCCTCGGACTCGCGGAGCGCGGCGAGGAGCGGCTCCAGCGTCGAGCGCCGGAAGGCGAGGAACCACGACCCACGCGTACCACCGAGGCGAATCGGTCCCTCGGCGTTGACACGCGAGGCGAGCAGGCCAACGCTCGCCTTGCCGTCGAAGCGGTTGCGGTTGCCGTCCCGGTTCTGGACGTCGATCACCGAGCCGAGCCGCCCGCCGTACTCCGCCGGGTAGCCGCCCTTGTAGACCTGCACGTCCTTGATGGCGTCGGTGTTGAACGTGGAGAAGAAGCCGAAGAAGTGCGTTGGGTTGTAGACCGTCGTGCCGTCGAGGAGGATGAGCGTCTGGTCCGGCGAGCCGCCGCGGACGTAGAGCTTCGAAGAGAAGTCGTTGGCGGCCTTGACGCCGGGCAAAAGTTGGAGCGCCCGAAAGAGGTCGTTCTCCACCGCCGAGGGAATCTGCTGGATGAGTTGCATCGGTACGCGCTGCACGCCGACGGCTTTCTCCTCTTCGAGCGGAGCCTCACTCTCGACCACCACCTCGCCGCTCTCCAGCGTCGCCGGGTTCAGCGCCACATCCAGTCGGCGGCTTTCGTCTGCGCCGAGCGTGAGCGCGATACGCTCCGAGGTGTAGCCGAGGTAGGAGATGACCAGCGTGACCTCGCCCGATGGCAACCCGGTGAGGGCATAGAACCCCTGCCGGTTGGTCGTGGTGCCGATTCCCGTGCTTGCGACGAGAATGGTCGCTTGAATCAGCGTCTCGCCGGTTTCCGCATCGCGGATGGTCCCGCTGACAGAAGCCTCCTGTTCCGGCTCGGACGGCAACGGCCCCTGCGCCGCGGACGGCTGCGTAGCGAGCAGCAGAACGATAAAGAGAGCGAAGCGGAGCACGGCGGTGGACCCAAAAGGAGTGTGAGACGAGACAGGTGTTTTTCTGGCGTGCAATGGTCCAAGTGACACAAACCATTCCTGCCCCTTCCAGTCTGCGCTCGCGTCCTCTCTGCGTTCACCTCTTCCCTTCTATTGCTCGTATTCGACTGAATTACGGCGCTATGTCCGCTGCCTGTCTCAGCCTTGAGATGTACCCCGCAGACGCTCTGACATTTGTCCTGCAGTGAGCACCGCACAGCCCTGACGACGCCTCGGCCTCGCATCACTACACGCTGCGAGCATCGTATCATCCGACAATACCTTTCTCCACCCGCCCGCCTCCCTATGCGCTGGTTGATCTGCTTGTTTATCGCGCTCCTCGTGTCCGGGTCGCCCGCTACAGCCCAGGACGCTATCCCAGCCATTCTCTCGATGCGTGAGCGTGCCGAGGTCCGAGATGCGTGGCTGGAGCAGCGTCTGGAGACGGTGATTCCGCTCGTGATGCGGCGTGCTGGCATCGATATGTGGATCCTTAGTGCCCGAGAATACAACGAGGACCCTGTGGTTCGCACGATGCTGCCCGCGACGTGGCTCAACGCTCGCCGCCGCACGATCCTGCTGTTCTATGACCAAGGCGAAAGCGAAGGCGTCGAGCGCTTGGCGATTGCGCGCTACAGCGTGGGCGACGCCTTCCCGGCAGCGTGGGACCCCGACACCCAGCCGGACCAGTGGGCGCGTCTGGCAGACGTGGTCGCCGAGCGCAACCCCGAGCGTATTGCCATCAACCGGTCCACGACCTTCGCCCTCGCCGATGGGATGACCGACAGCGAGTTCGACGGCTTCCTAGCCGCACTCCCCGAACGCTACCACGAGCGCATCGTCTCCGGGGGGAACCTCGCGGTGGGGTGGCTGGAAACGCGCACGCCCGAGGAGATGACGGTCTATCCAACCATCGTCAAGATCGCTCAGGCGATCATCGCCGAAGGATTCTCCGAGCAGGTCATCACCCCAGGCATCACCACAGTGGACGATGTCGAGTGGTGGTATCGCGACCGGGTCCGCCGTCTCGGGCTTGTTACGTGGTTTCACCCGAGTGTCTCCATCCAACGCGCTGAGAGCGGCCCCCGCAGCAGCGACTTCTCCGACTGGGGCAGCAGCAGCGGCACCATCCAGCCCGGCGACCTGCTCCACGTCGACTTTGGAATCACGTATCTCGGACTCAACACGGACACACAGGAGCACGCCTACGTGTTGCGCCCGGGCGAGCACGAAGCCCCCGCAGGCCTCCGCACAGCCTTCGCCACCGGCAACCGCCTGCAGGATATTCTCACGAACGAGTTCGCGGCGGGCCGGACCGGCAATGAGGTGCTGGCAGCGAGCTTGAGTATGGCCGAACGCGAGGGAATCGAAGCCATGATCTACACTCATCCCATCGGTTTCCACGGACACGCCGCTGGGCCCGCGATTGGTATGTGGGACAAGCAGGGCGGCGTGCCGGGGATCGGCGACTACCCACTCTATCCCAATACCGCTTATTCCATCGAGCTCAATGCTGTCGTGCCAGTCGCCGAGTGGGGCGACCAGAAAGTGCGGATCATGCTGGAGCAGGACGCCTTCTTCGATGGGTCAACCGTGTGGTACATCGACGGGCGGCAGACAGACCTGCATCTCATCCCCCGCGACTCGCACACGGGGCCACTGCGTCCTGCCCCGCCTGCTCCCCCGACCGACAGACGCTAAACACAGCTCCACGCCGACTTCGACCAGTGGAGACCCTGCTATACACAGTAAAGAATACGACTTGTGCAACTTGTAATTACAGCTATCGTTTGGTACGAGGTCTCTTCTTACTTTGAAGAAGGTCACACGTCTGCCGCCCGATGTCTGATATCCCTTTGCTCCAATCCGGTCGCCCGCGCCACGAGCAGCTTTCCGACTGGCTCCGCGAGCAGGTGACCTCCAGCCACTTTGCCGCCCACGACCAGCTTCCGAGCGAGCACGACCTCGGCGATCTGTTCAGTGTGAGCCGCATCACTGTCCGCCGGGCACTCGCCACGCTGGAGAACGAGGGGCTGATTTATCGCCGCCAAGGCCTTGGCTCATTTGCCGCCCCACCGAAACTGCCGCAGGGGCTGGTCCGGCTGACTGACTTCGCGCAGGACATGGAGCGCGCCGGACTAGCCGCGTCGAGCCGCGTACTCCACCACGATCCGGAGATCGCCCCGCCCGCCGCCGCCCAAGCGCTTGGTCTCGATGAGGGCACCACGGTCGTCCGCCTCGACCGCCTCCGCCTTGGCGACGGCGCGCCGGTCGCGCTCGACCGGACGTGGTTGCCACTGTTCTACGCCCAACTGCTCGAAGGCCATGACCTCGCGCACGAGACGATCTACCGCGTACTGGAGCGCGACTACGACATCCCCGTACTCCGGGGACACTACCGCATCGAAGCCATCCTTGCCGGACCGGACGAAGCCAAAGCGCTCGACATATCCGAGGGTGCCCCGCTTCTCCTCGTCGAGCGGACGAGCCTTAGCGCGGGCGACCGGGCGATCTACTACCAGCGTCGCTACTACCGCGCTGACCGCGTAGCCTTCGACCTCGAACTCGCCCGCGAATCCGGCGGCAAGACGACGGCGGGGATGCCGCTGCGCGAGTTCGAGCCAGTCTTCAAGAAGCAGGGCGACTGAAGCGGCTACTTCGCGCGGAGATCACGGGGCAGCAGCCGTCCCCACAGGGCATCGTAGGGATGCACCTCACGAACCACGGTTTCGTTGCGGACGACCAGGCGACCCTCGCTCGCCCACCGAAAAATGGAGCCGTCGAGATTCAGAGCCGGACGACCGGCCGTTTCGAGGCGCTCGGCGAGGCGGGCGGATCGGTAGCCGACCGAGCAGTACAGCACCACCGGCCGATCCGCGTCAAAGGCGGCGAGCGTGTCGCGCAGTACCTCGGCAGAGGCGTCGGGATCGACGCGGACGGCACCGGGCAGGTGGCTCACAGCGTACTCCTCGGGCTGCCGCACATCGAGCAAAACAGGCGGCACCCGCAAGGAGTCGTCGAGCGACACCGCAGGGCTATCGGTTGAAATCGACACGACATAGCGAAAAAACACATCGGTCGATTACAGACGCACCTTTGCTCCCGCTGCCTTCAACGCTTCGTAGCCCCCGATGTTGACGGCCTTCGTATAGCCTTTCTCCCGCAGTATCGCTGTCGCTTTGCCCGAGCGGTTGCCGGAGCGGCAGTAGAGATAGACCGGCTCCTCCTTCGGTAGACTAAGTGCTTCGATCTGGTCAGTGAAGTCGGGTGCCATGACGTTCGCGTTCGCCGCACCGGCGAGATGCCCGCCAGCAAACTCATCGGGGGTGCGAACGTCGACCACAGGCGCGCTACCGTCGTAGCGGGCGACGAAGTCGGCTGCGGGCATTTTGGTGTCGCCGGAGCGGTTCATCAGGCGAGAGAAAAGCGACATAGTAGGTCAAGAAGCAGGCAGGTGTTGATCGAGCCACTGGCGGAGGGCATGCTCCGGTAGTGCCCCGGTGAACTCGGCGGCGACGGTGCCGTCCACGAACAGCTTGACGGCGGGGATGCCGCGCACGCCGTAGCGCTGCGCGAGGGCCGGGTGCGTGTCGGTGTTGATCTTGACGAGCCGCCACGCGCCACCCGACGCCTTTGCCAGCCGCTCGATCGTCGGACCGAGCACGCGACACGGCCCACACCACGGCGCCCATAAGTCTACCACGACTGGCTTCTCGTGGCTCTTGTCGAGTACGTCGGTCTGGAATCGATCACTCATAGCGTGCAGGCACGAGGTGCAGGGGCATTGAGTCAGTGGCTGCCGCGGTCGGTGCAACGGGCATCGTAGTCGACGGCATAGCGGCCTCCGCCTCGCCGAGGCCGAAGGCTCTCGGACCTTCGCGGACGAGGATGAACCCGCCCATGATAATGAGGAACACGGCGAACCCGCGTTTGAGCTGCGCCTGCGGAACCCGCTGACTGAGCGCATTGCCGATGAACGAGCCGACGATCCCAATCGCCGCGAACAGACCGATCAGCCCCCAGTCCACCGACTGACCGGCCTCGGCGAGCACGTCGGTGTATTTCCAGAACCCCGCTGCGCTCTTGACGGCGATAATGAACAGACTCGTCCCCACCGCCAGCCGCATCGACAGCCCCCCGAGGAGCACGAGAGCCGGGACGATGAGGAACCCGCCCCCCACGCCGACGAGGCCCGTCAGCACGCCGACGAGCAACCCCTCGCTCGCGATCTTCCACAGCGCCTGCCGCTCGCGGGGGGCACCGTCTTCCGGCTCTTTCCTACCGCGAAACATCAGCACCGCCGCGAGGATCATCACGAGAGCGAACAGCGCAAGCTGCACGGCCCCCGGTATCCACTTTGCGAGTGCCGCCCCACCGTAGGTTCCGAGGATGCCCGGCACCCCGAAGTAGAGCACTGAGTGCCAGTCCACCAGCTTCTGCCGTGCGTAGGGCAGCGCTCCGACGAGCGCGATACCTCCGACAATCGCGAGGCTCTCGGCGATCGCCACCTTGTCCGGCTCACCGGCGAGATAGACCAGCACGGGTACCGTGAGGATCGACCCGCCCGAGCCGAGGAGGCCGAGGACGAGACCGATGGCGATGGCACCGAGGATAACGTAGAGCATGGCCGGAGTGGGAAGGCGCGAAAGGGTGAGCGGGGACAGATGCTCGGTGGTGGGCCGGTGGTGAACGCCTGTCCCTGCTCGGAAATTAGGCTCCGATAGATTCGGAAACACCGGTTTCGATCTCGTGCAACGCCGCGTAGTCGGTGAAGCGGTCGTTGACGTAGCGCACGTCGAAGCCCTCGCGGGCGAGGAAGGCGCTCGCCGCCGCCGCACGAGCACCGGAGGCGCAGTGCACGAGGAGCGTCTTGTCTTGGGGCACGCGGTCCTCGACGTAGTCCGGCAGCCGGGTGTACGAAGCATTGACCGCGCGGGGAACGTGCCCTTCGGCATACTCACTCGCAAACCGGGCGTCCACAACCGCTGTGTCCGCATCGCCTTTCATCCGCGCCACATCGTCGAAGGTGATCTCTTCGATGGAGGCAAACGCACCGCCGTCCTCGAAGTAGCGGGCGAGATCGCCGGGCGTGGTGTACCCGACGACCTCGTCGTAGCCGATGCGGACGAGGTCGCGCACGGCCTCCTCCACGCGGCCCTCCTCGACGACGAGCAGAAGGGGTGTTGTCTCGTCCTCGACCAGTGAGCCGACGGCCGTGTTGAAGCTCTTGTTCATCGGGGCGTAGAGCGCGCCGGGGACGTGCTGCGCCATGAAGGCCGAGCGGTCGAGGCGGGTGTCGATGACGAGCGCGTCGTTCATCTTCTCGCCGAAGTCGTCTGCTGTGACGCGGGGCGGCGTCGACAGATCGCCGAGGAGCGGGACGCCGTCGCGGTTGTCGCGCTTCATCCGGGCGAAGTAGGTCGGCGGCTCGGGCTGACCGGCAAGGATGGCGTCTACGAACGCAGCTTCCCCCGCATCAGCGGCGGCGAGCGAGGCGTTGTAGCGCTTCTCGTAGCCGACGGTCGTCGTCGGAACGGCCCCGAGGGCTTTGCCGCACGCGGAGCCTGCGCCGTGGGCGGGCCACACCTGTAGTTCGTCACCGAGGGCATGGAACGTCGGCAGCGAGTGGAAGAGCGTCCGCGCCGCGTCTTCTTGGACGCCATGCAGTCCGGCGGCCTGCTCCAACAGATCGGGCCGTCCGAGGTCACCGACGAAGACGAAATCGCCGGTTGCGATCCCGATAGGCGTCATCGCGCCGGAGCCTTTGTCAATGACGACGTAGCTCAGGTGCTCCGGCGTGTGGCCCGGTGTGTGAACCGCCGTCACCTCGATGTTGCCGATCATGAACGTGTCGCCGTCGCGGAGGCAGGTCACGTCGTAGTCTGCATCCTTCGCCCAGTTCGAGGCCCAGCCTTCATCGGCTCCCTCGTCGGAGAGGTAGAGCTTCACGCCGTGCTGTTCGGCGAACGCGCGAGCGCCCGATAGGAAGTCGGCATGGATGTGCGTCTCAGCGACGGCGGTGATCGTAAGGCCTTCCGCCTCGGCAGCCTCGACGTAGTGGTCGATGTCGCGGAGCGGGTCGATGAGGAGCGCTTCTTTCGTCTTCTGGCAGCCGACGAGGTAGGCGTACTGAGCGAGCTTGGGATCGGTGTATTGACGAAACAGCATGATGTCGAGGGTTGACGTGAAGCGTGGTGACAGATTAAGCCGACCTCAGTGAGGCAGACGGTCGCGGAGCACGGCGTAGGTCCACGTCCCGACGAGCGCAGCGACGAGCGCCGCCACCATGACCGTGATGCCGCCGCCGAGTAGCGCGAAGATCGGTCCGGGACACGCCCCGAGGAGCGCCCAGCCGAGGCCGAACACCGTCCCGCCCATCCAGTAGCGCGCACCGGGCACGCGCGAGTCGCCCCACTCCTTGGGCGAAAGCTGGATCGGCTCGCCGTGGACGGTCGTGAGGTTCAGCTTTTTAATGAGCCAGATCGAAAGGGCTGCTGTGGCGACGGCGCTTCCGATGATGCCGTACATGTGGAAGCTCTCGAACCGGAACATCTCGTAGATGCGGAACCACGAGACGACCTGACTCTGGGTGAAGACGATCCCGACACCGACGCCGAGCAGTCCGTAGATGGCGAGAGAGAGCGGCGCGCTGCCCTCGGCGAGCACCCGGTCCTGAACATCGGACGCGACCTGCTCGGTGTCGATGCAGTCGTCCGGGAGGCCATCGCCCTGTTGGTACGGAGGCGTGTCGGTGCACATGGCTACGAGAGAAGGAGCGGAAGGAGAAGGTGCGTCACGAACAGCCCACCGACGAAGAAGCCGACGACAGCGACGAGCGACGGCACTTGCAGATCGGCGAGGCCGGAGATGGCGTGCCCACTCGTGCAGCCTCCGGCCCACCGTGCGCCGAAGCCGACGAGAAACCCGCCGCCGATCACCATGAGCGCCCCGATGGGCGTAGCGAGCGCACCCCACGAAATGAGATCCCTCGGCACGAAGCCGGTCACGTCCTCAACGCCAACACTGGCGAGCGCGGCGAACGTGTCAGACGAAAGCGCTAGCGGCAGGCTCGAGTCTGAGAGAAGGCGAATGCCGACGAAGCCGCCGACAGCGACTCCGGCTACGAAGACCAGATTCCATAGCCCCGTGCGCCGCCAGTCATAGCGTAGGAAGCCAGGCTTTCGCCTTTCGGGGACCGGCAGCGCGGCACAGACGTGGCGGAGGTTGGCCGAGACGCCGAATACCTTGCCGCCGAAGAGCAAGAGGGCGGGCACGACGAGGCCAATCAGAGGACCGGCGACGTACCAAGGCCATGGTTGAGTCAGTTCCATTAACTCTACTTGTTATGTCATGTTGTACTAAGAAATGTACAGCCTCCACATTGCTTGGTTCCAGCCCAACTTGACAAAGGAATGGTGAAGCCGCTCACCTACCGCGCTCACAAGTGGATGCCTCGTATTGTCAAACTCGTTTCTTAGTACAGCCTGCGATCAACACTCGTGTCGTCAGACCCTTCCACACGGACGCCATCCGCCGTGTCAGGCGTTCCCCCACACCAAGACACGCAGGAAGCGTACAGCGTGCGCTTCGCATACAGACGATGTTGTAAGCCTTCGCTTGTAGCCCAGTACCTTGTTCGACCTCTCTGTCGTCTTCTTTGTCGGCCTTCTCGGCTCTGCGCACTGCATGGGCATGTGCGGCGGGTTCGTTGCCCTGCTCGCGCATACGGGGCCAGCAGGCCGTGCACACCATCGACAGGCCGCGTACTTCGTGGGGAAGACGGCGACGTATGCCGTGCTGGGAGCACTCGCCGGGCTAGCGGGAGGGCTTGTCGGCATCGCTATCTCAGGGGCACAGAACGCTCTGAGCGTCGTACTCGGCTTGGTGCTCGTTGGCGTCGGGCTGGGGCTGTGTGGGGTGCTCCACCGTCTACCGGGAGCCGGGGCACTCAGTGGGCGCGTGGCGGCTCGGCTGGGTCCGGCGGTACGCCGCCTCATGCAGAACGGCCGCTCCGGCGCACTCATCGGACTAGGCGCGCTCAACGGACTCCTTCCCTGCGGTCTCGTCTACGGGATGCTTGCCAAGGCGGCGACAACCGGCAGCGCAGCCGCCGGGGCTGCCACCCTCGCCGTTTTTGGTCTCGGTACCGTACCGGCCCTCGCGCTCGCCGGAACGGTCGGCGCGCTCGTACCACCGGCACGTCGGCTCTGGCTGCAACGGGCGGGCGGCATACTCGTGATCGCTCTAGGCTGTCTCACCATCGCTCGTGTGGTGATGGCGCATCCGGTCCCCGCTACAGGCGGCGTGCAGCAGATTCTCTGCCTCCCCTGACGACCTCCTCGCTCAGAGAAGCAGGAGCAGGATGACGAGGAGTGCAAACGAGCCGAGCATGACGACGCCGTAGCTGGCAATCTCAGCACCCGTCGGGTTCGTGTCATCGCGCTGCCAGTGCGGCACGAGGTCGCGCGCCCGATCTGCGTCGGCTTTGTGGCGGAGCCACTCCTTTCGGGCCTCGGTTTGCTCCGCCTCCTTCTTCAGGCGGAACGCATCAACGGCATCGTCGGAGCCAACATGAAAACGACCGTACGGACTCCACCTCGTCGTGCCGCGCTCTAGCTCGGCACGGACTCGCCAGAAGAGAGGCGCGTCGGTGACGGGAAGCGACTCGGTAAGGACCAGTTCGGTGCTCGGTCCGGCATCGAGCACGAGCGTACCGCGCGCAAACTGGCGATCCGAGCTGACCTCAATCCGGTAGCCTTGAGCACCGGGAACCCCCTCCCACTGGAACGTGACGGCGACCCCATCGGTCACGGCTCCACTGAGGGGCGCGAGGGGACGCGGAGGAGAAACGGAGCGAGTAGCGGTTGGAGATGTCGTGGTCATAGGGACGGGGCGTCGAGAGGTTCAGAGGAAGCGTTTGGGTTTGCCAGCGAATCGTCGTCGAGGAGAATGCGAAGGGCGGGCGTCTCGGTATCGTCGAACTGCCCGTCGCGGACGGCCCAACGAAACGCGAGTACGGCTCCACCAGCAAGGACGAGGGCGAGTGGGATGAGGACGTAGAGCACGGTCATGACGATCCTCCACGCGAGCGGCGGAACGAGGGCTGGAGCAGCGCCAGCGCAACCACGGTGAGCGATGAGAGCGGCATTGCCACCGCCGCGACGAGCGGCGTCACGAGACCGGCGACCGCAGCCCCGGCTCCGACGAGGTTATAGGCGAGCGCGAAGGCGAGCAGGCCGCGCACCGTCCGCATCGCACTGTGCGCTCCGTCGAGAAGCGCTGCGATGGGCGCAAGGCCGGGGTGCGTCAGAAACACGTCGGCAGCGACGAGGCCAGCGGTGCTCCCACCGCCCACTGCCACACCCACATCAGCCGATTGGAGCGCAGCGATGTCATTGACCCCGTCGCCGACCATCAGCACGGTGCGACCTTCCTGCTGCAAAGCGGTAACCGCCTCGCGCTTCGCCTCGGGCGAGGCCCCGCCGACAGCGTGCTTCAGGTCAATGCCTAGCTGGGCCGCGACAGTGGCGACCGTAACGGGGTGATCGCCAGAGAGAATGTGGACGCCCTTGCCCTCGTCCTGCAACTGTTGAACGAGCGCGTGCGCATCGTCGCGGAGGGCGTCCCCGACAGCGAGGGCGAGTGCCCAGCAACCGTCTACGGCCACGCCAACAGGCGTGTGGCCTTGGCGGGTGTAGCTGCTCCACGCGGCGGCAAGCGGCGGCGAAGGTGGCCCCACCTCGGCAGCAATCCAGTCGGGGCGACCCACCCAAACCTCGCGGCCACCGACGACGCCCCGGACGCCGCACCCGTCGACAGACTCGAACGCGGTGGGAGCTCCATATCGACCGTTCCCCTGTTCCCGGACGAGGGCTTCGGCGATGGGATGCGTGCTCTCGGTTTCGAGCGCGGCGGCGATGCCGAGCGCTTCTTCACGTTGCTCTGGACTCAGGCCGAGGTCTCCCTCCAATGCCGTCAGCACCATCCGTCCCTCAGTGAGCGTGCCCGTCTTGTCGAGAACTACCGCATCGACCTCGGTGAGCCGCTGCACGGCCTCGTCGCTCTTGACAAACAGCCCGGCGCGAGCCGCACGGCCTGCCGCCACGGTGAACACCAGCGGCGTTGCCATCCCGAGCGCGCACGGACAGGTGATGACAAGCAGCGCGACAACGTGGTGCGGCATCGCCGCCGGGTCGAGGACGCTCCACAGTAGAGCGGTGCCAAGGGCGAGGGCAACAACGGCAAGAACGAAGACTCCGCCGATCCGATCAGCCAAGAGCACGGCAGGCGCGCAGCGCGCCTCGGCATCGCGGACCCACGCGAGAAGCTGTCCCACGCGGGTCGCCTCGCCGACGCGCTCAACGCGGAGACGCAGTGGGGCACTCAGGTTTGTCGCCCCAGCCTCAACGCGATCGCCGAGGCGAACCGGCTCGGGGCGACTCTCGCCCGTCAGCACCGCGTTGTTGAGTCGGCTTGCCCCGCCAGTCACGGTCCCGTCCACCGGCACCACCTCGCCTGCGGGTACCATCACCAGATCACCCCGCCTGAGCCTATCGACACGAACGGCCTCGACCGTCCCATCGGAGCAGACGCGGCGGGTTATCGTCGGCACGAGCGCGAGGAGACGTTCTGAGGCCTCGCCTGCGAGGCGGCGGCTGCGAAGCTGAAGCCACCGCGCCGTCAGCAGCGCCGCGATGAGCACCGTGATCGAGTCGAACCACACCTCGCCCTGTCCGGTGATCGTCGCCCATGCGCTGTGACCGAACCCGATGGCAATACCGAGGGCGATGGGCGTGTCCATGTGGAGGCGACGGAGGTCGCGGACGCCCCACGCTGCCCGAAGCGATGCCGAGGCCCGCCGAAAGAACGGAGCCGCGCCGTAGGTGACAGCGGGGACGGCAAGGGCGAGGCTGATCCAGCGCGCTGCCGTCGCTAGGCCGTCGCCGCCGGTGCGGTCGAGGCCCGCGTAGAGCGCGAAGGCGAGGAGCATCACGTTCCCGGCGAGCGCCCACGCCACGCCGAGCCGGACGAGGAGCCGCCGCTCGGCGTCGGTGCGCTGCCCGAGCGCTTCGGTGCGGGCAGGTCGGAGCGCATACCCGAACCGCGCCAGCCAGTCGGCGACAGCGGACAGCCGAACCCCATCGTCAAAGGTGAGCCGAAGCCGCGCCCGAGGCAGATCGAGGCGGGCTTGGATCACGCCCTCAACGTGGTAGGGTAGCTGCTCAACGAGCCACACACACGCCGCACAATGCACGCCGTCTACGAATAGTTCGCCCACGCGCTGGTCATCGGCAGTGCGCCGGGTGTGGGTATCGAGAAACTCAGGCGTGTCAAGCTCACGGACCTGCAGGGCGTCCGGCGCGACGGGCCGCGTGGCCTCACGCTCCGTTGGGAGTTCGCGGAGGCGATAGTAGGTCTCGCCAAACCCGGCAGCGCCGAGGGCCTCGTAGACGACCGCGCAGCCCGTGCAGCAGAACGCAGCCTCGCCCCGACGCACCGGCTGCGAGCCAACCGGCAGGCTGCAATGAGCGCACGGCGATTCGGCGGTCACCAGAACCGGGGCGATATCGGGGACGATGGCGGGCATCAGTGCGTAAACGGCGCGTCTTCTACGAGTTCGACCCCACCGTCCGATACGGCCATGTAGGCTGTGAACAGTGCGGCTCCGACGCTCATCGCGAGCAGAAGCACGATAAAGAGTGGCCACGCGATGTGAGGAGGTACCAGCGAGGGACGCTGCTCGGCCTGCCCCGGCCCAACACGTCCTCCCGAATGCCCGTTGCTAGAGAGAGTATCCACACGAGGAGGTGATTAGTGATGACGGCAAGATGCTGAAGCTTACCAAGCCGCTATGACGGTGCGTAGGGCACGTACTAGGTCGGGCTACGGCGGTCAGTATTGTAGGGGTGCCCCCTACACGATCAGATATTCCCCCAGCCCCCGTCTGCGGCTACGCAGAAAAACCGAAGGGAACGACCAGGACCGCACACGGAGCGAGGTGGCACACCCGCGAGGTCACGCTCCCCAGCAGGAAACGCTCCACGCCATGCAAGCCTCGCTTCGCCATCACGATGGCGTCGGCGTGCCACTCCCGAGCGGCTTCGGCGATGGTTTCGGCTGCGCGCCCTTCAGCGACGTGCGACCTGATGCGCGCTAGACCGGCTCCCCCTTCCACAGGCTTCAGGTCCTCGGCTTGGTCTCTCCCAGCCAGCATCCGCGCGAGGTCTGGATCAGCCACGAACTCTTGCACCTTGCGTTCAGCCCGTTCCCGGAGACCCGGCGTAAGGTCGGCGGTAATCGTGGTTCCCGCGATGGCCTCAAGGTAGCGGACCGGTTCGAGGACATGAAGCAGGTCGAGGTCGGCACCGTACAGCGCGGCGAGGCTGGCGGCGACGGGAAGTACCATACGCGACGCATCGGAAAAATCGGTTGGTGCCACGACGCGGCGGAGCGGTTTCAGCGGAGCATCCGCCATTGGCACCACCATCACGGGCATCTCGGCGCGGCGTAGCACCTCATGGGCAACGCTGCCGAGGAAAAAGCGCTGTAGCCCTGTACGCCCGTGCGTCCCCATCACGATCAACCCGATGTCGTGCGCCTCCGCGTAGGCGAGGATTGCCTGCGACGGAGCGCCGTGTGCGAGCACGTACTCTAACCCGGTCCCAGACAGGCCAGCGCGCTGAAGGTAGTTGTTGAGCTTGGCCTCGGCCCGGTCCCAAACGCGCTGGTAGAAGGCCCGGTCCGCATCGGGCATCTCGGCACCGGTCATCTCGAAGCCCGCCACAACGTGCAGCACATGTAGGGCAGCACCGGTGCGGGCAGCCAGATCGGCAGCGCGACGGAGCGCGGCGTCAGAGGCACCGGAAAAGTCGAGCGGGACGAGGATGCGATTCGGGGCAAGCATAGCAGAACCGTCAGTGGCTGAGGAGGCTAGAGGACACGGGTCTCGTCGCTGGCGACGTTGAGGGCAACGACGGTCTCCTCGTAGAGCGTCCGCGCCCGGTTCGGACTCGCGGCGATGCAGAGCACCCCCAGCTTTCCGAACTGCGAGAGCGCCCCGATGAGATGAAACACGACCCCTTCATGGGTTCCCCCGTGGAAGTGAAGATGCCGTTCCACAGCGATGTCCACGAGGTCGCGTGGCGTCAAGCCGTGGTACCGCTCGCTGACGAGGTTGTCTGAAGCGAAATAGTAGAGTGCCTGTCCGCTCGGCGTTCTGTAGAGGCCACTCCCTTCATCATAGGCCCCATCGGTCAGAAACTCCAGCATGTCGTAGGGGTGCGTCGTCCCCCCTTTGCGAAGGTTGATCTCGATGGCATAGTGCTGCCACTCGCTGCCCGACCGCACGGAGACAAAGTCGATCCCGAAACGTCCCAGCACGCCTTTCTCAGCGAGTACACCCGCGACGCGCTGCCCGGCTTCGTGAATCGCTCGGCGGTACACCCCGTCAGCAGGAAAGGTGCAGCCGAGGAACACTTGGCCGGATGGCCCCCCGAGGAGTTGGTCGTGTGTCGAGATCACCGCAGGCCGCCCTGCCGGGTCCACGCGGCACTGTACTGAAGGAGACGTCTTCATCTCTCCATCCACCCATGCCTCGACGATCCCACCCATCTCGGCGTAACTCGCTGCGAAGTGGTCCCATGTTTCAGTAGCTGCCTCGTACCGAAGGCGCTCAGGCAATGCGCCGCGCACCCACGCCTCCAGCCCCGCCCCTTCGGGTGCTCCCTCGAATGAGAAAACGGCATTGCCCTCGCCACTGAAGCCCTCATCTAGCTTGACGACAGCCTTACGTAGACCGGCTTGTCTGCCCTTCAGTGCAGCCAAGGCGGCGGCTGCATCGTCCATATCGCGCAGGTCCTCGGCTCCGTCAGGAAGTAGGATTCCTGCTTCTCGGAATGCTTTCCGGCTTCCGCTTTTGGTACCGAGGTGGCCAAGCGCAGGGTCGCAGGCGTAGAGGGAAATGCCGAGCCGAACGGCGAGGGTGCGCTCCAAAGCGGTCGCGTTGAAGCACGTCAGATGAGCCGATGCCGGATCGCCGATGGCGCGACGGATGCGCTGGATGAGGCGCGGGCGGTCCAAGACCTTCTGCGTCAGCGGCACCTCGGAGGCATCGTGGCAGGCAAGGAGACAGAGTCGTTCGCGGGCATGAACGCTGGGAATGCCGGGCAGAAGGTGCAGGTAGTAGTCGATGATGCCCGGCGCTACGGGCTGGCTCGTAACGAAGACCAAGCGCGTATGCGGCATCCGCAAGAGCATCAGCGTAAAGAGCATCCGCTCTTCGTAGTGATGCACCCCACTGATCTTGCGTAGCTCATCAACGGGCAGCGAAAGACTGGGCACCACGACGACGGTTCGCGGAGCGAGCGGGTCGGGAAAGACCTGTTCAAATTGGTCGCGGAATCCCGCTTGAAGTCGGGAGAAGACCGCTCTCTCCTCCGACGACTCGGCAGCGGGCCACGGTTCTGTCGAATAGTGAACAAGCTCGGGCGTTTGCATGCTAGCGACCTCCTCTGGCGCGAACCGATAACACCGGACAGTGAGACCGCCGAAGTGCGCGCTCGGTGACACTCCCGAGGAGCGCGTGCTTCACGCCTGTCAGCCCATGCGTCGCCATGACGACAAGCCCGGCACGAACCTCCTCGGCGCGCGCGACGATCTCATGGTGAGGACGCCCAAACCGAACATGCGGCCGAGCCGTGCCGCCTTCTTCGTCTACCAGTTGCTGCAGATGAGCCTCGGCTTTGTCAGCCAGCTCCGGGATGTTGTGCGCGACGACCATCCCAGCATCGGTGTAGAACTCCGGCACGAGGCCGAGGTCCTCAGCAACATGGATCGCCTCTATGGGTGCGTCGAAGAGCGCCGCGAACTGCTCGCCGAGTTGGAGCGCCGCTCGGCTGTGCGCCGAGAAATCGACGGCGACGAGCACGGGCCGCGAAGGACTCGGCGCGGTGCGTGCGGCCTCGTTCGGTACCGTCAG
Source organism: Rhodothermales bacterium (assembly GCA_028284265.1). Lineage (GTDB taxonomy): Bacteria > Bacteroidota > Rhodothermia > Rhodothermales > JANQRZ01 > JANQRZ01. The sequence continues at coordinate 32,135 of JANQRZ010000008.1, read as the reverse complement.
GACCGGGCACGGCGCGTGGCGGACAACCGACTCGGCCACACTCCCTAGTGCGAGGCGCTGGTAGCCCCTTCGCCCGTGAGTACCAAGCACGACGAGGCCTGCTTCTACTTCGGTGGCATAGCGGACGACCGCATCGGCAGCGTACTCCCCGTGGCGGACCACGAACTCGGGGCCGAGGACATCGAGGACATCGGTCCCGCCGAGTACCTCCTCCGCGAACTCGTAGAGCCGAACCAGCGATTGGTCCTTCGCCTGGTCGGCTTGGTGCTCACCTCCCCTGCTCGCTCGAAAGGTCGCCTCTGTGTGGAAGAGGTGGAGGCGGGCGTGGAACCGCTCGGCGAGGTCAGCGGCGCGGATGAGCGCAGCTTCGGAGCCTTCCGAGAAGTCGAGCGCGCAGACGAGGTGGGCAAAGTCAGGAGAAGATGTCATGGGAGCGGCTAGCGGCTAGGTCCGAGCAAGGGAAAAGTCAGGGTCTCCTCGTGGCCATCCTCGAAGACGACGCGAAACTGTGCCTCCTGCTGCGCTGCATTGCTGAACGCAGTGCGCGGCACGACGACGAACGCTTCGACGCGCCCTAGGTCACGCGGTGCGACCTGGATGGGCTGACGACCACCGACGCGCAGGCTCGCCCCCTCCGGCGCGATGACCTCGACAGAGAAGGCCGTTGGCTGTGTCGTCTGGTTCTGAACCCGGAAGCGAACCCGGTTGGCGATCTGGCCATCCGGCAATTCCGTAAAGGGCATACCGGTCACGCGCCCGACTTCGACATCGTAAGCCCCGCGAGTCGTCAGGGCAACGGTGAACATCACGGTCACGGCGAGGAGCAGCACACTGTAGAGCACTGTGCGCGGACGGGCGATGCGGGTCGGTTGGTCTTCGAGCGCGTGCTCACTCGTGTAGCGGATCAGCCCACGCGGCTTGCCGATCCGGTCCATGATGGTGTCGCACGCATCGATGCACTGCGTGCAGGCGATGCACTCCATCTGCAACCCGTCGCGGATGTCGATGCCCGTCGGGCAGGTGCGGACGCAAGCGAAGCAGTCGATGCAGTCGCCCTTCGAAGGCATCAGCCCTGCCTCCTCCTGCTCAATGGTCTTCTTCGACCGCTTCGACCGAGGCTCCCCCCGGTTCGGGTCGTAGGAGACGATCATCGAATCCTCATCCAGCAGCACGCTCTGGAAGCGGGCGTAGGGGCAGACGATGGTACACATCTGCTCGCGGAAGAACCCGAAGTCGAAAAGCGCGAGCGCGCTGGTCCCGGCCATCAGCACGAAGAACCCCCAGTGCTCGAACGGCGACCCCGTCATCCAATCGAGAAGCGATTCCCACCCGACGATGTAGCTCACAAAGACGTGCGCGACGGCAATGGAAAACACGGCGTAGACGCCCCACTTGAGGGCTTTCCGCCAGGCCTTATCGAAACTCCACGGCCCTTCGTTCCGACGCTTGCGGACGTGTTCCTTTCCTTCGATCAGTCGCTCGATGGGTCGAAAGACGAACTCTAGGTAGACCGTCTGCGGGCAACCCCATCCGCACCACACGCGCCCGAGCAGCGCCGTCAGGAGCGCGATACTCGTCAGCGCGGCGATCCCGAAGAGGAGCAGCAGGAAGGTGTCGGTCGGGTAGAAGGTGAAGCCAAAGAATGTAAACTCGCGCTGCACCACATCGAGGAAGACGGCGGGTTTCCCGTTGATACGAACGATGGGCAGGGCAACAAAGAGCGCAATGAGTGCCCAGCCCAGGATGCGTCGTTGGTGCCAGAACCGCCCCTTCTCCGGCGTCGGGTAGAGCCAGCGCCGCTTGCCGTCGCGAGTGAGCGTCGAGAGGATCTCCTCTGGCGATTCGAGGATGTCGAGGTCGGAGGCCGGGACGAAGTTCGAGGCCATACGCGGTCAGGCGGGAGCGGTCAGGAGCCAGTGACGCGTTCGCCCTGTGGCTCCTTCTGGTTGGGCGGGTCAGTGCCGCGCAGTGAGAGCACGAAGGCCATCGCCTGCGCCTGCTCTTCGGGTGTGAGTTGGTTGCCCCAAGCAGGCATCCCCTGCGCCGGGAAGCCCTCGTTGATGGCGCGGTACACGTCCGTCGGCGTCGCGCCGTGAATCCAGTAATCGTCCGTCAGGTTGGGGCCGATGAGACCTTGCCCAGCGTCGCCGTGGCACGCCGCGCAGACGGCTTGGTAGGGCTCCACTCCAGCCTCCACGAACGCGGCATCGGCGGCGTACTCAGCGAGCGCGCCGGGGTCGGTCTTGAACGATGGTCCGGTCGAAGCATAGACCTCTCGAATCTGGGCGAGGTCGGCCTGCGCTTCGGCGAGGTCCTCGCCGTAGTCATCGATCCAGTCGAAGACGTGGACGCCAACGACGTAGAGCGGCGCGAACGCGACACAAGCGAGGAACAACATCGTCCACCAGCCCGGCATCGGGTTGTCGTACTCGCGGATACCATCGTACTTATGGCCGCGGATGATAAGATCGCTCGCATCGCCGACGAGCGGTGTGGAGTCCGTAGCGTCGCGGAGCGGGGACTCGGGATCGGGGATGGGTGCGGCGTCGCTCATGCGGGGTTGCCGTTGGTCGTGTGGGAAGGGAAAGCGTCGGGGAGGTCGTCGAGCGGGATCTGCTTGGCCGCGTCGCGGCTGCGCTTCGAGAGCGTAAGGGCGTAGACGACGATGAGCAGGAAGGCCACGAAAAAGGCGAGGACGCCGATCTCGGCGAAGGCTCCCGTTTCGAGGGCGCGGACGGCGTCTTTCATCATGGCTGGTCGGGGGCTGCGGTGAGTGGCTCGCTGTGCTGGACACCAAGCCGCTGGAGGAAGGCGACGAGCGCCGTGATTTCCTTGTTGGCGAGGCCCTCCGGCCCGCCCTGCTCAACGATCTCGGCGGCGATCTGCTCGGCCTGCGCGCGGGCGAGCGCTGGGGCGTTTTCCACCTCGGCGTCGGAGTACGGCAGACCGACCGTGCGGAGCGCACTCATCACCGAGGGCAGGTACTCGTAGTCCATCCGCGCCGTCAGCATCCACGGGTAGTCCGGCATGATCGAGCCGGGCGAGGTCGAGCGCGGGTCCTCCATGTGGCGGACATGCCAGAGGTGGGGGTACTTCCCGCCGAGCCGGGCGAGGTCTGGGCCGGTCCGCTTCGATCCCCACAGGTGCGGACTCTCGAATGCCGTCTCGGCGGCGGTCGAGAAGTTGCCGTAGCGCTCTAGCTCGTGGCGGAAGGGCCGCACCATCTGGCTGTGGCAGTTGTTACACCCTTCGCGGATGTAGAGATCGCGTCCGGCGACTTCGAGCGGAGTCCACGGCGTTGCACCTTCGGGTGCCGTCATGCTGTCGTCCACGAGAAAGAGCGGGGCAAACTCGATGATGGTCCCGGTGAGGATGGCGAGCGCGGTGAGGGCGGTGAAGATGAACGGCCAGCCTTCGAGCCTGCGGTGCCGCCCGTTCGCTTTGATGAGTCGGTTGAACATGGGAATCGCGGGGCAGGGTTAGGCGACAGGGATGTCTTTGGCGGACGTGGATGAAGCGGCGGGAACAGCGACTGCCGGGTCGGGAAGATCCTTCGGCGCACGGCGGATCGTCTGCCATACGTTGACCATCAGCAGCACCACCCCACCGAGGTACATCGTCCCACCGATCAGCCGGACCCAGTACATCGGCTTGATCTGGATGACCGTCTCCATGAAGTCCGGATAGAGCAGGCGGCCTGTGTCGTCGAAGGCGCGCCACATCAGGCCCTGCGTGATACCCGAGGTGTACATCGCGAGGACATAGAGCAGAATCCCGATGGTCCCGATCCAGAAGTGGGCGTTCGCCATCTTCTGCGACCACAGCTCGCGTTTCCAGAGGCGCGGCACGAGCCAGTAGATCATCCCGAACGTCATGAACCCGTTCCACCCGAGCGCGCCCGAGTGAACGTGGGCGATGTTCCAATCGGTGTAGTGAGAGAGCGCGTTGACCGTCTTGACCGACAGCATCGGGCCTTCGAACGTCGACATCCCGTAGAACGTGATCCCGACGACGAACATCTTGAGCACAACCGAGTCGCGCAGCTTGTGCCACGCGCCGCGCAGCGTGAACAGGCCGTTGATCATGCCGCCCCAGCTCGGCATCCAGAGCATCACGCTGAAGACCATCCCGAGCGTCGCGGCCCACTCGGGCACCGCGGTATAGTTGAGGTGGTGCGGCCCGGCCCAGATGTAGATGAAGACCAAGCTCCAGAAGTGGATGATCGACAGGCGGTAGGAGAACACCGGACGCTCGGCGGCCTTCGGGAGGAAGTAGTACATCAGGCCGAGGAACGGCGTCGTGAGGAAGAAGGCGACGGCGTTGTGGCCGTACCACCACTGCACGAGCGCGTCCTGCACGCCCCGGTAGATCGGGTAGCTGTTGAACCAGCTCGCCGGGACCGCCATCGAGTTGCCGAGGTGCAGCACCGCCACCGTGACAATCGTGGCGATGTAGAACCAGAGCGCGACGTACATGTGTTGCTCGCGCCGCTTGTAGAGCGTCCCGAAGAAGTTCACCGCGAAGACAACCCACACGACCGTGATCGCGATGTCGATGGGCCACTCTAGTTCGGCATATTCCTTCGAGGTCGTCAGCCCGAGCGGGAGCGTGATGGCGGCGGCCACGATGATGCCCTGCCAGCCCCAGAAGTGGAACCGGCTCATCCAGTCGGAGAACATCCGCGCCTTGCAGAGCCGCTGCGTCGAGTAGTAGATCGCCGCGAAGATGGCGTTGCCCGCGAAGGCGAAGATGACAGCGTTCGTGTGGAGGGGACGAAGCCGACCGAACGAGAGGTACGGCCCGAGGTTGGCTTCGGGGAACGGAAGCTGGAGCGCGATGATGACGCCGACGAGCATCCCGACGAAGCCCCATAGGATCGTCGCAAGCGTGAAGTGGCGGACGATGCGGTCGTCGTAGCGGAAGACCTCAAGCGTGGGACGGGCGAGCGCGCCGGCTTGGGCAGTGGTCGTGAGTTCAGCCATCAGGAGAAGAGCGGGTGAGGAACGTCTCCCAAGGTCCAACCCTGCTTGCGATGGCGACGACAGACCCGGCCCAACCTCCCCGTCGGGCACACCTGCTGCACAGTGTGGGGATCGCCCCTACACCCGAACGTCGACCGTCTCCTCTAGGAAGCGGCGGAGCGCCTCCATCTGCTCCTGCCCCCGCCGCTGCCCGTAGCGCGCCAAGCCATACACGACGAGTGCCCCCACTAGGGTAACGGGCAACATCGCCAGCGCCCACGCCGGTTGACCAATCCACCATTGCGACCAGCCGAAGGCAAGCGCAAAAAAGGCGAGGCACCCGCACACGGCATACGCCGCGACGAACAGCGTCCAGATCGAGGGCTTGGGGCCGAAGCGCCCCCGGACCAGGGTGCCCTCCCCCTGCCACTGCAAGTCAAGCGACAGGAACGGAGACCAGACGTGCTCCTCGCTGAGTGGGACATAGAACACAGAGTGCGCGCCGTACACATCGCCTCGCCACAGCGTCTCGGGCAGAGCAAGCGCTTCCCGTAACCGCCGCGCCACCTCCTCCGGCGGATGCGGAGCGACGACCTCGAAGCGGGGGCGCATCTGGACCGACACGGCACTGGGACATGGATGATACAAGGTCGCGGGCTGGGAAAGCACGCCGACAGGGCAATGTAGCACCCAGAAGAATAGAAACAGGCTCCTACCGCTCTTCCATACTACCTGACCGAGCGACGAAAACGGGGACTGGGGCCAGACGCAGCACGCGCTCGGCCACACTCCCAAGCAGCAGGCGACGAACACCGGACAGCCCCCGCGTCCCAACCACTACGAGGTCGGCCTCCACCTTCTCCGTCATATCCACTACCGTCCCTGCTGGCGAGCCGACTTTGACATAGTAGCTCGCGCTGCGTGCGACATCTTCGCCAAGCGCCTCTTCCGCGAACACACGAAGGTGACGGAGGGCACGCTCGTCGAACTCGGGTCCATAGGTATAGACGCTGACCAGCCCGAGGTCGTAAAACTCCGGGACCGAAATCTCTTCGATGACGTGAAGTATCGCAAGGCGTGCGCCGTAGACCTCGGCAAAACGCGCGGCATGGTGGAGCGCCGCCCGGCTCCCGTCGGAGAAGTCCACCGCGACGAGCACGGTGTCCGGCGCGAACGCCTCATCACCTGCACGCACAGCGAGGACGGAGCACGGGGCGAGGCGGGCCACCTCTTCGGCCACGCTCCCGAGTACGGCCCGGCGCAGCCCCCGCCGTCCGTGCGTCCCAAGAACGACGAGGTCAACGTCATGCTCCTCCGCGTAGCGTAGGAGTGCCGGAGCCGCCGCCACATCGCGGACAACCGCGTGCTCGACCGCCACGCTTTCGGGGTTGTACCGAGCAGTGGGATCGCGGTCGCGCTCTACGCCCTCCTTCAACCGTTCGCGGAGCTTATCGAGTGTTCCAGCCGGGTTGGCGGGCTTCCCGTAGGGGTCGCCGTGTAGCACCTCGGCGTGGACGAGGTGAAGCGTAGCGTCGGTACGAGCGGCGAGATCAAGGCCTACCGCAAGGGCACGCTCAGAACACGGAGAGAAGTCACGGGCAACGAGGAGATGCTGCATCGAAAAGAAAGGGCTGGACGGCGAGGGACGAGAAGCGCAGGGCGGTTAACGGTGCGGACCCGAAGAGACGGTAGAGCTTAACTCGGACATGAGGGCCTGTACAGCCAGAGCTAGGGTGGCCCCGAGACGAATCCCGCGATCTGGGTTTTCAACGTTTACGGTGATTGGGGCTCTACATGTTGAGGCCAAGCCCTGCTAAAAGCTGATGACGGCCTCCAGAACGAAACCGCTGAACTCGGCCCCGGCATACTTGACACTGGTGGCGAACCCAGCCCCGTCGTAGGATGAGGTCACGTACTCGGCCTTCGCCATCACATTGTTTGTGAGGAACCAACCGCCGCCCACGTTGAGGCGGCTGATCTCCTGCTCTGGCCCGTCCTCAACGGCCGCTCCGTTGACGGTGTTATACCGACCGCCTAGGTAGAAGTCCCGGTCCGGGCCGAACCGGAGAAGCAGTTCGCCGCCGAGTTGTGTGTAGGCCCCGGCACCGTCTGGCCCGCCGATGCTCCGCTCGACCACACCGAAAAGCTCGACACCTACGCTCTCGGCCACCTGATACTGCACGAACGGGTTGACTTGGAAGGCTGTCTGATACGGGAAACTTGGGTTAAAGCGAGGCAGGAAGTCGCTAGGCCGCTCTTCGTCGATCACTTCGAGGAGATTGTAGTACCGCGACCCGGCTCGGTCGCCGCCGTAGAGGTAGTCGCGCGTACCGGCATCTGTGCTGTGATAGACGGACCCTGTCAGGCGGGTCCGCACCATATCGTTGATCTGGCGGTCGTAGCCTAGCTTGCCGAACACCGCGATGCCGTCGTCCCCCTCCAGCGGACTCTGGTTGAGCCGCCCGTTCGAGATCCCGAGGACCCCGATAAAGCCCGAGTTCAGGACACTCACCTCGGCGAACGGTTCAGTGGAGAAGGAATCCATGATGTAGTTCCCCACGAAAGGGTTGTACATCGCCCGTGCGTTGTCGGAGCGGCGGAAGTGGGTGTCCCCGTAGTTGATCTCGTCCATACCGAAGCGGAAGCGTGCGGACTCCATGACGTTCGACAGGAAGCCCTCTTGGACGAAGTCGAGGTTGTCAACTTGGAAGTAGCCTCCCTTCACCCATGCCTCGGGGTGGTGGCGCGAGGAGAGGTACGTGCGTAAGTGCATCCGCATCCCCGGTGCAAACTGAACATCAATGTTGAGGTTTGCCGTCGGCAGCGCAAAGTTGTTCGATAACTCGACGAGGGAGGTGGAATCATTCGATTGCGTCAGGCCTTGGAACTGAATGGCGAAGTCACCCCCCACATCTACGTGGAGGCCGTCGAACCTCGATCCTGCTTCTTTGGGTGCCTCGAACACGTTGAGGCCAGCCTGCCCCGGAGGCCGGTAGTATTGGAAGTTGTTGCCCTGCTGGGCGTAGGCAGCCAGCGGGAGCAGTGCGAGAGTGAGGAAGAGGAGGCGGTATGCTTTCATGGCGGGTGAGGTTGGTTGGTAGCGGAAAGGACCGTATGCCCTAGTTAGACGGGGCAGCTATGAGGTCGAATCGGACGGTGATGTGGTCGCGGGCGCGAACCAGCCCAAGCGGACCAGCAGGCGGGGCCACCCCGAAATCCGTCATGCGGAGTGCGTGGCTTCCACGAAGGCGCAGGCGACCATCGGGAAGGGTCCGCCCCTCGGCCTGCAAGCGGAGTGGACGCTCGGCTCCGGCCAGCGAAAGCGTACCCCACGCATCTACGGTGGCCCAGCCATCGTTAGCGCTGGTGTCGGTTATCGAGGCCGACGTGAGGGTGAACCGTATCGCCGGATGCTCCGCGCCGCGGAGGGCTTCGTAGAGGTCGCGGTTCATTTGCCGGAGGCCGCAATCGAATACCCGGACCGGCACAGCTACGACAGCATCGAAGTTCGTCCGAGCAGCTTGGATCCCGGTCTCCTGTAAGGAGCCGTCGAGCACACCCACACCGGCAGCCTGATCTGCCATGCAGGTAAATCCGCCGACGGACGTGGTGCCATCAATCCAGAAGACGCTTCCCGGCTGGAGGGCATACTCCCACTGAGCGTGAGCGGGCACGCCGCCTAGCACACTACCGAGAAGAACAAGTCCTAAGCTTAGACTCCACATGCTTTGCATAGCCTCAGCGCCTGATGGTGGCGTCGAAGTGGACCGTCACCTCGTCGCCGGTCTTGAGCGTGCCAAGCAGTGCCGTCGGTGGATCGATGCCGTAGTCGGTCATGTGGAGTGCGAGGTGGCCCGTCAGCCGGAACCGCTCGTCTCCGAGAGCCTTGCCGCGTGCAGCGATCTGCACAGGCTTCGTTTCCCCGGCAACCGTGAGCTGCCCCAAGACGTCGATGTCAAACCATCCGTCCGTGTCGTCTGCGCCAACAATACCGCGCGTGAGGGCAAACGTCACGGTCGGGTGGTCGGAGGAAGCCAGCGCCTTGCGCAGCTTTCCGTTCATCGTGCCGTTGTCACAATCGATGCCCTGAACAGGGACCGTGACACGCGTATGCGTGAGATTGGCGAGACCGGTGTCGGTGGTTTCGGCCTCAAGTGTGCCAGCGAAATGCTCGACCTCACAGCTCCAGTCATGGAGGCTAGAGGTGCCTTCGACCCAGAGGCGGCTGCTCGGCTCGAAGACGAACGATGGAGGGGGGGCAGCGACGATGAGGCAAAGAACGAGGGCTACGCCGGAGTGCATCATGGGCGGGGGGCAGGCGGGTGACAAATGAACCGCCCTAAAGTCCCCGTTCCGGCACCTCACCACTGACGGCCTAACCCTGCTGAGGGTGTCAGCATGGCTGGAAATGGTTTGCCGGTTCTCCCCTACGCCAACACTAGGGAATTACTCTACACGCTTCCGGCGGGTTTTAGCCAGCCCCTTCGCCCTCGACCCAGCGGACGGCGTGCTGCATCAACTCGGTTCCACTCTCCAGGCCTAGCTTCGTCTTGATCCGCGCCCGGTAGCTCTCGACCGTCTTGACCGAGAGGTGCAGCCGCTCGGCGATTTCCTTCGTCGGCAGTCCGCGTCCCGTCATCTCGAAGACCTCCAATTCGCGGTCCGAGAGCACCTCCAGAGGAGACTGCATCGCGTCCTTCCGTCCGACCGCGGCCCCGAAGAGCAGCTTGTCTTTGAGTTCCTCCGAGAGATAGATCCCACCCCGGAGCACATAGCGCACCGCCTTCACAATCGCCTCGTCGGCTTCGAGCTTCGAGACGTAGCCCTTCGCCCCCGCACGGACGGCCCGCTCGGCGTAGAGCGACTCGTCGTGGCGCGAGACGACGAGCACCTTAACTTCTTCGTCGCGCACGATGAGATGCTTGACGAGTTCGATCCCGTTCATGCCGGGGAGTGATACATCCACGAGTACGAGGTCGGGCGCGAGGTCGTCAAAGACGCCGAGGGCTTCCTCAGCATCGGACGCCTGACCCACCACCTCAAGGTCAGCTTCGGCGTCGAGCGTAAGGGCGAGACCCTTTCGCATCAGCGGGTGGTCGTCGACGAGTAGGATGCGCGTGGTCATAGCCGTGATGTTTCTAGGTCGTCAGAGGCACGGTGCGAAAGCGGTAGCGTACAGGTTACGACCGTGCCGCGTTCGGTGCCCGGACGAATTTCGAGCCGCCCGCCGATGACGCGGGCACGGTAGTGCATGATGCGGATGCCCATGCCCCGATTGTCTTCCGGTCGCCCGGACGTAGGCGCGCTGAGGTCCTCTCCTGCATCCAGGTGAGTAGCGAGGGTTTCAGCACCGCCCGTGCGAAGTACATCGGGGAAGCCTCGTCCATCGTCTTGTACCCGGAGCCGCAGCCGGTCCGAACCGTGCGCGAGCGTGATGGCGACGCGCTCCGCTTGGCCGTGCCGCACGGCGTTGGAGAGGGCTTCCTGCGCGATGCGGAAGAGATGCATCGGGACGGCGTCAGGCAGGGAAGCCGTTCCTTCGCCCAGCACCTCGACCGTGCACCGGATGCCGAAGAGCGGCTCCGCGTTCGCAGCGAGGCGTTCGAGCGCAGCAGCGAGTCCTCCTTGGTTCAGTTCTACGGGTGCCAGACCGCGTGCAAGGCGGCGGGCATGCGCGTCGGCCTCCTTGATCAGATGTACAACCTCCTCGGCTTCCTCGACCTCGGGCACTTCGTTCCGCTCGATCTTTCGGGCCAGACCGCGCGCAATGAGAGCCGTCCCGGTGAGCATCTGCCCCAGCCCGTCATGGAGGTCGTGCCCGATCCGCCGCCGCTCGTCTTCGGCGACACGGAGTACCTCGTGCTCCAGCGTCCGTCGCTCGGAAATGTCGCGGACGAAACCTGTAAAGATGGTGCGATTGGCGAGGCGGACTTCGCTCACGGCGAGGTCGAGCGGAAAGGTCGAGCCGTCCTTGCGCCGCCCCACGACCTCGCGCCCGATGCCGATGATTTTGCGCCGCCCCGTCTCGTGATAGGCCTGGATATACCCATCGTGTTCGGCGTGGTAGGGGTCGGGCATGAGGATGTGGACGTTCTGCCCCACAACCTCGGCAGCGGTATAGCCAAAGATGCGCTCCGCCGCCAAGTTGAACGACTCGATCTGCCCCCTCTCGTCAATCGTGATGACGCCGTCTACGGTCGTTCGGAGCACAGCGAGCGCACGGGCTTCGCTTTCCCGCAAGGCTTGCTCCATATGCACCCGCTCGATCCCTCCTGCCAGCAAGGCAGCAACCGCCCCCATAAACGTCGCCACACCGTCATCGAGCACCCGATCCTCGAAGGCGTAGGCCCCGAGTGCACCCGCCGGTTCGCCCGCTCCGCCAAGACGGACCGTAAGGCCGGAGGCAATACCCACGGCGGCCAACGCCTCGGGGACCTCGTCGTGGATCGATACCGGCTCACTCGTACCGAGCACCGTCTCGATGTGCTGGTCCGCAACGCCTAGCACGGCACGCCCATACAACTCGTCCGGCCATCCGGCGCCGGCGCGTAGCACGAGGGCCTCGCGCTCCCACTCGAACACGCCGACTACCGCCGCTCCAATGGCATCCGCGACGGCATGGGCCACATAGCCAGCCAGTGTGCCGATGCTGTCTGCGCTGATGACGCGCAGGCCGAGTTCGGCCAAGACCGTCTGGCGGATGAGCGCTTGGGCGGATAGGCTGGACATACGCGGTCGGAGCCAAATAGAAAGGCCCAAGAAGCGCGGAGCGCCGCCTGGGCCTTCGAGGGAGCCAATGACCGGACTCGAACCGGTGACCTGCTCATTACGAGTGAGCTGCTCTACCAACTGAGCTACATTGGCAATCCAACCTGCTTGCGTCTACCCTTGCGGGCGGTGTCGGGGTGGCGGGATTTGAACCCACGACCTCTTCGTCCCGAACGAAGCGCGCTACCGGGCTGCGCCACACCCCGAGGTTGGACAGGGCGGCAATATAAATCGAGGGCGCGGCGGCGGGCAAAAGGAGTTTCGGGGAAAGCCGCTACCGAATCAGGGTCACCCGTTCGGTCTGCTCTGCCCCGTCTGTCGTCGCTCGGATGAGGTAAACACCACTCGGCAAATCCGCTCCATCGAATGAAACGCTGTGCTGACCCGCTGCCACTGCTCGGTCGAGCAGCACCGCCACCTCGCGCCCGAGCACATCGTAGACCGCGATCCGCACGGCCGTCGCCTTGGGCATATCGAGCGTGAGCGTTGTAACCGAGCGGAGAGGATTCGGATAAGGCGTATGAAGCGCTAGTGTCGTGGACATCTCGCTCTCCGGCTCAACGGGCGTCGCGCCAATTTCAGTGATGAGGTAGGCTCGCCCTGCACTATCAACCTCGCGCGGCGCTCCCGCGAGAATCTTCCCGTTCCCCTCTGCGTCACGTACCCCGGCTACCGCGACACCGAAGGCGCTGTTGACGCCTTCCGCGGCGGGAGAAGAGTACGATCGTAGATACGCGCCCGAAGCCCCGGAGAAGAGGTGAACCTGACCACGAGGCTCCCCTTCCTCCCAAGCACTGACGACAAAGTCGGGGACGGAGTCACCGTCTATATCAGGAAGCCCAGCGCCAGCACGGCCAAAATGACCGTTCTCCTCTGGCATCGGCGAGGAGAGAGAAAAGAGCAACGCACCGGTAGCCCCGCTATATACATAGCCCCGACCATCATTAATGACCTTCTCATCTTCGTATAACGCTCCAATGAATATCTCGCCGCGCTCATCGCCATTGAGGTCAGGGAGGCCAGCGGTAATCGCTCCAAAGCGTGCGCTTGGTTGCGGCGTGGGAGGCTCAAGGATATGCAGAAGCTCACCGGTTGCCCCACTAACGAGGTAAACGACTCCGACACGGTTATCGAACATATTGTCTGGAAGCAGTAGATCGCCTCGCCCGTCCCCGTTAGTATCAGTGACGGATGCAATGTTGATCAAGCCAAACCCTCCATTTCCCTTCTTACTTGGGTCAGCGATCCTGTGCAGGAGAGCACCGGTTGATCCGCTGAAAAGATAGGCGTAAGGGCGCGAGTCGGAATGATCCCAAGAAGAGCCGACCAATACATCGCCGCGCCCATCGCCGTCAGCGTCCGGTACGCCTGCGAGCGCGAATCCAAAGGCGCCATTGCCAAAATCAGCGTCGGGCGATTCGAACGTGCGGAGGAGCGAACCGGTAGACCCGGAGTAGAGTAGGCTCTTCCCGAGATTGGCGGCCCAGTTTCATCTATGGCCCCTATCAGCAGGTCGCCGCGTCCATCACCATCGGTGTCCGGTACGGCGGATACCGGATAGCCGAATCGCAGCGTGGGGTCGGGGGGATCGAACGCGTGGAGTAGAACGCCCGTGGCTCCGCTGAAGAGATAGGCCTTTCTAGCTCCAGGGACGTTGTCGTCCGCAGCCCCGATCAAAATGTCTTCATGCCCGTCGCCGTCGGTGTCGGGCACACTCGCCACCGACTTGCCGAAGCGACCGTCCGCCACAGGGTCAGGAGGTACGAGCATGGCGGTGGGCTGCGCCGAAGTAGTCGAGAGCAGCAGCGAGGCAAAGCTGACAAAAGTTAGAATGCGGAGCATAGAGCAAAGTATGGTAAGGTCGGCCCAAAGGATAAGCCCGATCTGTACTCGTAGGGGAGTACGTCCGAGCAGCACGCGATGCACTTTCTCTTTCCGCCTGACAGCTCACCTTTCCCTTCCCTGAGCCACGCGCTGCTTTCACGGCGTCTGCACCCGCCGCGCCGTAGATTCATCGGCTCCGCTCTACTGCCGCCTCCATGCCCGAGACCGACCTCCGCCCCGCCCCGCCCGTCACCCAGGACGCCGACGCCACCGCCTACGACCCGACCACCGTCGAGGCCGGGTGGTACGCCTTCTGGGAAGGCCACGACTTCTTCCGCGCCGACACCGAACGCGGTCAAGCCCAACGCGACGCGGGCACCTCACCGTTCGTGATTCCGATGCCGCCGCCGAACGTGACGGGGCGGCTCCACATGGGCCACGCGCTCCAAGACGCGGTGCAGGACGCGCTCATTCGGATGAACCGGATGCGGGGCGTCGAGTCGCTCTGGATTCCGGGGATGGACCACGCCGGAATCGCCACGCAGAATGTGGTCGAGCGCAAGCTGAGGGCCGAAGGCATCGAGCGGAAGCAGATCGGACGCGAGGCGTTCCTCGAACACGTCTGGGCCTACGTCGAAGAGTTCGGCGGCATCATCCTCGACCAGAAGCGCCGCCTCGGAGCCTCGTGCGACTGGTCCCGCGAACGCTTCACCCTCGACGACGACTACAACCATGTCGTGCAGGACATCTTCGTCAAGCTCTACGAGCAGGGCCTGATCTACCGGGGCCACTACCTCGTCAACTGGGACCCGGAGAACATGACGGCGATCTCCGACGAAGAGGTGGACAACGTCGAGCGCGACGGGCAGATGTGGTGGATCCAATACCCCTACGCGGACCGCGACGGGCACATCACGATTGCGACCACGCGGCCCGAGACGATGCTCGGCGACACCGCCATCGCCGTCCACCCCGAGGACGAGCGCTACACCGACCTCGTCGGCCAGCGCGTGCGCCTGCCGCTCACCGACCGGACCATCCCCATCGTCGCCGATGAGCACGCCAACCCGGAGTTCGGCGCGGGCGCGCTCAAGGTCACCCCGGCGCACGACAAGAACGACTTCGAGATCGGCAAGCGCCACGACTTGGAGGTGCTGACGATCATGAATCCCGATGCGACGATCAACGAGCACGGCGGCCCCTACGAGGGGCTCGACCGGTTCGAGGCGCGCAAGCAGATCGTCGCCGACCTCGACGCGGCGGGGTTGCTCGACAAGGTGGAGCCGTACAAAACCTCGGTCCCGATTTCGTCGCGCTCGAAGGCGGTCATCGAACCGCTCATCTCGCGGCAGTGGTTCGTCAAGATGCAGCCCCTCGCTGACCTCGGGCTGCAGGCACTCCGCGACGGCGACATCCGGTTCTATCCTGAGCGCTGGCAGAACGAGTACGTCCGCTGGCTCGACAACATCCGCGACTGGACGATCTCCCGCCAACTCTGGTGGGGCCACCGCATCCCGGTGTGGTACTACGTGGACGCTGACGGCGAGATAGACGAGAGCCGCGACTTCGTCGTGAGCGTCGAACAGCCGGAGCCGGGGATGGTGCAGGACGAGGACGTGCTCGATACGTGGTTCTCGTCGTGGCTCTGGCCGTTCGCCACGCTCGGCTGGCCCGAGGAGACGGACGACCTCAAGGCGTTCTACCCCTCGACAGTGCTCGTCTCGGGCTACGACATCCTCTTCTTCTGGATCGCCCGGATGGTGATGGCGGGCCTCCACTTCACGGGCAACGTCCCGTTCCGCGACATCTACATCACCGGGATGATCAAGGACGCGCAGGGCCGGTGGATGTCGAAGTCGCTCGGTAACGGCATCGACCCGCTCGACATGATCGAGCAGTACGGGGCCGATGCGGTTCGCTTCTCGCTCAACGTCCTCTGCACACCGGGCCAAGACATCAAGCTGGAGCCGTCGAAGTTCGAGATGGGGCGCAACTTCGCCAACAAAATCTGGAACGCCTTCAACGTGTTCGGTCGGTTCATGGAGCCGGGCAAAGATTACAAGCGTACCCGTTCTTTTGATGAGTTGGACTTGGTCGAGCGCTGGCTGCTTACGCGATTGAACCAGACAGTTAAAACAGTAGATGAAGCTGTCGGGCGGTACCGGCTCAACGAGGCGGCGCTCGCCATCTACGACCTTTTCTGGCGCGACTACTGCGACTGGTACCTCGAACTCGCCAAGCCCGAGTTCGGCGAGCAGATGGACGACGAGACCATCGCCCTCGCCATCGAGGTCTATGAGCAGATGACGAAGCTGCTCCACCCGTTCATGCCGTTCATCACGGAAGAACTGTGGCACCGCCTCCGCCCGCGCGAAGCCGGGGACGCCTGCATCGCCGCCGCGTGGCCTGAAGCCAATGACGCCGAGACGGACCCCGACGCTGCCGAAGCGTTCGCGCTCATGCAGGAACTGATCTCCGGCATCCGAGGCGTCAAGAGCCAGTACGGCGTCGCCCCGTCGAAGCCGGTGGAAGCCCTCGTCAACCTTGCCGGGACCGCCCCCCTCACCGAGACGCTCGACGCGCACGGTCGCTACTTCGAGCGCCTCGCCAACGTAGACCGCCTGACCGTCGGTACCGACCTTGCCAAGCCGAAGGCGAGTGCGACAGTCGTCATCGGGTCGCACGAGGTGTTTGTCCCACTCGCCGGGATGATCGACCTCGACGCCGAGCGCGACCGCCTCCTCAAAGCCATCGAAGAGAAAGAGGGCTTCCGCGCGAGCGTTCAGAAGAAGCTCTCGAATGAGCAGTTCACCAGCCGCGCCCCGGCGGAGGTCGTCGAGCGCGAACGCCAGAAGGCTGCCGACGCCTCGGCGGAGATTGACAAGCTCCGCGCCAACCTCGACGATTTGGGCTAAGAGCCTACTACCCATTTTGTCATTTCGAGCGAAGCGAGAAATCCCCTTCGGTGCAATAAGCTTCGACGCAGGAGATTTGCCTGCGGCGAGGCTTCGCGTTCTCCTCGCTCTGCTCGTCGTGACATCTCCGAGGGAGAAACTTTAAGCCCCTGAAATCATGCCCCACGTCTTCCCAATCCGCCACGTTGCTGTTGCGCTCCTCCTCATCCTTCTCGCTGGATGTGGCGGTGAGCAGGCCGCACTCGACGCCCACGTCGAAGAATTCCGGCTCGTCCGCGAGGAAGACGGCAAGCAAGTCGTCACGGGCCTCCTCGTCAATCCGACCGAGCGGCCGCTCGCCAGCGCGACGGTGAACGTGGACCTCTACGACCAGCCCGTCGAGCCGGGCGTGGAGCCGGTCGAGACGATGCAGGTGGAAGTGCGCGAGATCGCGCCGGGCGAGCGCAAACGGTTTCGCCAAACGGTGGACACGCGACTGACGCTCAGTGGCGCGCGCGCCGCCCGCATTGTTGTGCGCTAACCGCTAGCGGCGCACAAACAGAATGAGGGCGACGGTAACCCACGGCCCGTCGCCCTCACCTACTGCTGCCTACCGGGATTACTCTCCCGGCAGCAGCACGGCGTCGATCGCATGCACCACGCCGTTGCTCGCATCGACATCGGCGGCGGTCACAGTCACCGTGTTCTCATCGCCGATGAGTGAGATCGTACTGCCGTCGATGTCCACCTCCAGCGTGCCACCCTGCACGGTCGTGAGCACCTGTCCGTCGGAGAGGTCAGACGAGAACGCCTCGGCCGGGACGACGTGGTAGGTCAGCACGTTGGCGAGTGCGTCGGGATCGGCGAGCAGGTCGTCGAGCGTCCCGTCGGGCAGGTCGTCGAAGGCTTGGTTGGTCGGGCCGAAGACGGTGAACGGACCGGCGCCACGTAGCGTGCTCTCCAGTCCGGCGACGCCAATCGCCGTGACGAGCGTGCTGAAGCCCTGCACCGTGGCTACGTCCACAACATCAAGGTTCTGCAGTAGCACCTCGTCGATGAGGTGAACCACCCCGTTCGTAGCCAGAATGTCGGTGGCGATGATGTCCACGCCGTCCACGGTCGCACCGCCATCCAGGTCGATGGTCAGCGTCGAGCCTTCGACCGTCGTGACGGTCTGCCCGTCCACGAGGTCAGCGGCGAGAATCTGTCCCGGCACGACATGGTAGGTCAGCACCTTCTGGAGCAGCGCTTGGTTATCGTCCTCCAGCAGACGGCCTACCACCTCACTGCCGAGCGCATCGAACGCGGCGTTGACCGGCGCAAAGACGGTGAACGGGCCAGGGCCTTGGAGTGTGGAGACGAGTTCAGCCTCCACGAGTGCCGTGACGAGCGTGCTGAGGTCCGGCGTCGCCTGCGCGAGTTCGACGATGTCCTGCGTCGGCGCAGGATCGCCGGGGAGCAACACCGCATCGATGAGGTGAACGACACCGTTGCTCGCGTCGATGTTCGGCGTCGTCACGGTGACAGTGTTCGTCTCGCCGATAAGCGAGATCGTCGAACCGTTGATGTCTACCTCCAGCATGCTGCCCTCGACGGTCATCAGCATCTGGCCGTCCGAGAGGTCCGTGGAGAACGCCTCGGTCGGAACGACATGGTAGGTCAGGATGTCACCGAGGTCATCGCGGGCGAGGAGTTCCTCAGCGGTGACGCCAAGATCGGCAAGCAAGGCCTGGAACGCGGCGTTGGTCGGAGCGAAAACCGTGAACGGTCCGTCGCCCTGAAGCGTGGTGACGAGACCAGCTTCGACGAGCGCGTCGACGAGGATACTCAGATCGGGCGTTCCTTGGGCTAGCTCGACGATGTCCTGAAGAGGTGCCGGATCATCGCCCGAGTCGCTGTCACAGGCAGTGAAGAGGAGCGAGAAGAAGAGAAGTGGGAGCACCATGCGAAGGTGCAGGAGACGTGCGGTCATGGGTCGTGAGGAGCAAGTTGATTGGGATGTGCTCCCCTCTTACCCACCACGTTTGCTCAATGACTACCTCTCCTTGTCGAGCCAAACTCAGGCTGTCGCTGCCAGCACGGTCATCAGCTTGCTGGCGATGGTGTCCATCTCAACGGGCTTGACGAGATACCCCTCGCTGCTGACACTGAGTGCTTTGAGCACGGTGTCCGTATCGTCCTCCGCCGTGAGAAACACCACCGGCACATCTTTCAGTTGTGGGTCCTCCGCCATAGACGCTGTCGCTTCCAACCCATTCATCTCCGGCATCTGGATGTCCATCAGAATGATGTCGGGCGGCGTCTGGGTTGCCATCTCGATGGCCTCTTGACCGTTGGCAGCACAGATCGAGCGAAAGCCAACCTGTTCGAGATAGAACCGGATCGAGTCGCGAACTGGCTGCTCGTCATCGACGACGAGAACCATGGACTGGTCATAGTTCTGAGCGTACAGCGAAGGAGCCGCAATGTTGGGCAGGGCGTCCTGCGGCTCCTCTGTTGAGGCGACCAGTGTCGAAACTAATTCGCCGAGTTGATCGCTCCACTCCTCCAGTCCCCGCTCACTACCGAAGAACGAGGACAGGGCTACGTCCAGCAGCCCTGCCGCTTCGCTAACCCTACCGAAGCCGTACATCCCGGCACTGCCGCGCAGCTTGTGAATCAGCGCGTGTGCCTCGCGGAGCCTCTCTTCATTACCATCCAGCGCCTCGCTCCACAACGCTTGGATGCCAGACAAGCGACGGGGCAAATCGTGAGCGTAGGCGTCACGCTGGGCCTGCATCTGCGCTTGGAACGTGTTCATATCAGACATACTGGCGACTCCAAATGTCCCGGACCTGCTCGGAAAGCAGCACGGGATCGAATGGTTTCTGGATGACCTCGGCGATGCCCAAGGTTTTGTAGTGATCGACTTCGTGACGCTGCGCCTTAGCGGTGAGAAAAATGACCGGCGTAGATGTAAACGCGGGGATATAGCGAAGCGCCCCGAGGGTGGTTGGCCCGTCCATCTCGGGCATCATCACATCGAGCAAGATGAGGTCCGGCGTGAAGGTGGCGAGCCGCTCGATAGCCTCGACGCCGTTGCAGGCCGCGGAAACGGTATACCCGCCCATCGCTTCGAGCGACATTTGCAGAATGGATCGAATATCGGGGTCGTCCTCTACGATGAGAATGCGTTGCAGAGCTTCCATTCTTGGAGAGGGCTTACTTGGAAAGAACGGTGGTGGGGCGAGTCGGGGCCTGCGCTTTCTGTTCGATGCTGCTACAAACCACGTCCAGCAGGCGGGCATGGTCCACCGGGCCTTTGACGATCTGGCCGATGGTGTTCCGCGCCGCCTCGGCGTCGGTGGCGCGTGCCGAATAGATGGCGACGGGCGTGCCAGTCTCTTTCAGGTCTGGCAGTAGGTCCAGCCCATCGCCATCCGGGAGGCCGAGGTCGAGGATGGCAAGATCAAACTGGTCACGGTGGAGCGCTTCGCGGGCCTCGGCGAGCGTGCCAACCGACACAACCTCACCGACAGACGACAACGTCATTGCGGTAACGGCCACACAGTCCGGGTCATCTTCGATGTGAAGCAGACGTGGGACTGAAGGCGAGAGAGCGACACGCTGAACCGTCTCGAGGAGACGTTGGGCGTGGAACGGCTTGTCCAGCCAATCGGCCACGGGCACGGTTCCGCCAACTAGTTCCTCCTGCCGGTCGCTCGCGCCCACGGCCAGCACGACGACGGGAAGCTCTGGCATCGTATCGCCCCAATCGCGCAGTAAGGTGATACCATCGGCATCGGGCAGGCGAAGATCTAGCGTCGCGGCGGCATAGACCCGCTCGGCGGCGAGGGCACGCGCCTCCTGGGCATCGGCGGCGATGTCCACCCGAAAACCGTTGCGCGTCAGAATCATGTTCAGCACGCGGGACACGTCAGCGTCGTCTTCGACGACAAGGAGCGATGGACGCGATCCTTCGACCTGGTCAGATGCAGACGTCGCCTCGGCGAATGACGAGGAGATCGCTACTGGAAGATCAAAGTAGAACGTAGTGCCCACGCCTGCTTCGGTCTCGAAGTTGAGGCGTCCGCCGTGCAGTTCTACGAGCGACTTGGTGATGCTCAGCCCCAGCCCCGTGCCTTCCTGCTTCCGGGTCGTCGAGCTGTCCGCCTGCACAAAGCGGTCGAAGAGCCTATTCTGGAACGACTCCGGGATACCGGAACCGTGGTCGGTGACAGCGACACGAACCGTTCCATCCCACCGCTCGATAGCCGTGACCTCTACGGTCCCCTGCTCTGGGGAGAATTTGATCGCATTGGAGATCAGGTTCGCCATAATCTGCATGAAGCGGTCGGGGTCCACGCTGACCTGAACACCGGGTGCTCCCGGACGCAGACAGAGGACGATGCCTCGCGCCTCGCCGTAGCTCTGGTTGGCTTCGATGGTGTCCTCCAGAAGCGTCGTCAAGGACCGCGTTTCAATCTCCAGCTTCAGCTTGCCCGCCTCAATCTTCTGCACATCCAACAAGTCGTTGATGAGGCGCACGAGGCGGTCGGAGTTGCGCGAGGCGATGTCAATCAGATGAAGCGTTGCGTCCGGAACCTTGTTCTGCGCTGCGATCAAGCGGAGCGATCCGGCGATGGAGGTCAACGGGGTCCGCAGCTCGTGGCTGACCATCGAGACGAACTCGTTCTTCAAACGGTCGGCCTCCTTGCGAGCCGTGATATCTACCACCTCGGCGACAAAGTGCTGGACCTCACCCGTCTCATCGACCACACTCGAAACGGAGAGCATGCCCCATACGACGTGTCCTTCCCGGTGCAGGTAGCGCTTCTCGCGTCCGTAGGACTCGCTCTCTCCATCAAGGAGGCGCTTGATGTTCTTGAGGTCAGCGGCTAGATCATCTGGATGCGTGATCTCCGCGAAGGTCATGCTCTTCATCTCCTCCACGGTGTAGCCGAGCATGGATGCAAAGGCAAGGTTCACCCGCATCAAGCGGCCCTCCGTGCTGACGAGCGCTTTGCCGATGGCGGCGTGGCGGAAGGCATTGCGAAAGCGCGTTTCGCTCTCCCGGAGAGCCGTGCCTGCGTTCCGCCGCCCGATGGCGTGCATCACCCACAGCCCTAACAGGCGAATGAAGTTGCGGTCCTCCTCACTGAACGGCGTAGCCTTCGGGGCCGCACTGGAGAAGCTAAGTGTGCCGTAGACCGCACCGTCCACATAGACCGGAATCCCGATGTACGCTTCCAAACCGAATGCTTTGTAGCACGGATGGTCCTTGTACTCGGACCGGCCCATGTGCTCGATGGCGACGACATCGTTGCTCGCAAGCGTGAGGTCGCAATAGGTCTGACTGAGGTCAAAGACCTGCCCCGGTGCTAGGTCTACTCCGGGTGAATAGACGCTCTCGATGGTGTAGCTCTCAGCCTCGATCCGGCTCAGGATGCCGATGCCCAGACCGAGCACGTCAGTCGCCAGCGCAAGGGCTTCATGAATCTGTGAGGTATAGCTCCCCGAAGCGTCCGATGCGACCTTGAGAAGCAACTGAAGCCGCTCGGCGTTCCTCTGCATCACCTCCTCGGCCTCCTTGCGAGCGGTGATGTCTTGGACCTCCGCAATAATATGGAGCTCGTCCTCGTCGGCCCCACGCTGAAGCGCGACGGAGAGCAAGCCCCACACGATGTGCCCGTCGCGGTGGAGATAGCGCTTCTCTAACTCATAGCTCTCGATCTCGCCGCTGGTAAGCAGCATGAACTGCTCGACATCGATGTTGATGTCCTCAGGGTGTGTGAACTCGGGGAAGGTCATCGCGAGCAACTGCTCCTTCGTGTAGCCGAGCATCGAGCACAGCGCTTCGTTGACCCGCAGCGATGTCCCGTCTGGGCCAACCAGCGCTTTGCCGACGGCGGCATCCTCGAACGCCATGCGGAACAACTGCTGGCTCTCGGACAACGCACGCTCGCGGGTCTTGTATTCGGTCACGTCGCGGAACGTGACCGCGAACCCGTCGCCCCGCCGGGTAGCGAGGCTCTCGAAGTAGGCCGTGATACCGTCATGGTCATAAAAGAAGCTGCCATGGTAGGGTTCGCCGGTCTCAACGACCCGGCAGTAGGCATCGAACAGTCCCTCTTTCTTGTTGCCCGGCATCTCTACCAACAGGTGCTTGCCGACGAGGTCATCTGCCGTGCGCCCGACAATCGCCTCAGCGGCCGGGTTGACTATCTCGAAGGTGAAGTCAATGACGGTATCGGTATCATCACGGACGGCGTCGAAGACCATCATGCCGTCGCGCGAAGACGTGAGCACACCGGCGAGGGTGTCCCTAGACTTCTTCAGGTCAGCCGGCGCAGCCAGCATAGCGGCGAGACTGCTGTCGATTCTTCTGAAGTTCCAAGCCAACACGCCCAACGAGGCGAGGCTTGCGGTGATGAGCACGCCCAACACGAGCAGGCCTGCTGTTCCATCCGGCGGCAGTCCAGCGAGGGTCAGGAACGCCCAGTCCACTGAGTACAGCGGCACGAAGGCCAACACCAACAGGGTTTCCAGCGCGTAGGTCCGGGAGATTTGTCCGGCGGCAACCAGCGACCGCGCACGCCGGAGGTAGAGCACGTAGACGAGCGTACTGATGCCGAGATATGGCAACATGACGCCAAAGCTGTGCAGCAGCCCGTAGAGCATGGACGTGTCGTGGTGCATCAAGACTCCAAGTGAGGTGTGATTCCCTGCAAGCCTCTCCGACACTGGACCATGCCTTTTACGTCGCTCCCAGACCCTCAAATCCGCGACTTTATGTCACGAAAAGGTTCCCCATCTTGCCACCATTCCCTCTTTTTATTATCACGCTCCCCCCTCACACGCAGCGCGCAGGAAGCATTTTCTGAGGGCGTTCGGCCTGTCTTGCCGCCCGTTCGTTTCGCTTTCGTGATGCTTCGGCGCGATCAGGAAGTCGATGTTCGTTTGGACGAGTATCTTCCCCCGCCTGCTCGCCTCCTGACTCTCCTCCCACGCCGTTCACTACCCTCATGGAAACGTATTACAAGCCCGAAGACCTCGCCAAGTTTGGCAACATCGCCGAGGGCAGCCAGCCGCTGGCCGACGCCTTCTTCAGCTACTACGGGCAAGTCTTTGAAGACGGTGCGCTCTCGGCACGCGAGAAGGCGCTGATCGCGCTCGCCGTAGCGCATACCGTCCAGTGCCCGTATTGCATCGACGCCTACACGTCAGAGTCGCTAGAGAAGGGAGCCGACCTAGAGCAGATGACGGAGGCCGTCCACGTCGCCTGCGCGATTCGCGGCGGGGCCTCGCTCGTCCACGGCGTCCAGATGCTGGAGCACGCCAAGGCGAAGATGATGTAGGGCGTAGCGCACCACCTGAGCACAAACTGATCATCGAGCGGTCTGGACAACGCTCGTCGCCTGCTGCATCTTCCGGGCACCTCGTTCTTCTCTCCCCGATTTTATGTCCTCTGCCGACACCGACTTCATCGACCTCAAGGTTCTCAGCCGCGAACTGCTGCTGGACTCCACCGACGTCGGTCCGAAGCGGACCACCAGTCTCCACGCGCGCCGCACGCCGCTGGCCGAACCGGCGGCCCAGTTCCGCGCTCTCAACGCTGTGGACCTCAGCGGCGGCCCCACGGGCACCGGGGCCTTCGACGCCGACCTCGCCGCGAGCGGCTGGCCTGCGCTCACACCGGCCCCGCTGGAAATCTTCCAGATCAACGTCGGCAAGCTGTGTAACATGACGTGCCGCCACTGCCATGTGGACTCGGGTCCAGACCGGACCGAGGAGAACATGCACCGCGACGCCGTGGACGCCTGCCTCGCCGCCATCGACCAGATCATGGCCGCGCCGGACAGCGCCCTCCACACCGTCGACCTGACCGGCGGCGCGCCTGAACTCAACCCGCACTTCGAGTACCTCGTCGATGAGTGCGTCGCACGCGGCCTCCACGTCATCGACCGTTGCAACCTGACCATCCTCCTCGTCCGGCGCTACCAGCACCTCCCCGAGTGGTTTGCCGAGCGCGGCGTCGAGGTGGCGTGCTCGCTTCCGCACTACCGCAAGCTCGGTACCGACGCGCAGCGCGGCGACGGCACCTACGAGAAGTCGATCAAGGCCCTGCACCGACTGAACGAGGCAGGCTATGGACAGGGCGACCCGAAGCGCGTCCTCACGCTCGTGACCAACCCTGTCGGAGCCTTCCTGGCGGGTAACCAGGCCTCGCTCGAAGACGAGTGGAAAGCCGCCCTCGCCAAAAATCACGACGTGACGTTCGACCGGCTCTTCGCGCTCAACAATATGCCGATGTCGCGCTACCTCGAATGGCTGCTGGAGAAAGACATGACCGAGGCCTACCTAGAGCGCCTCGTCAACGCCTTTAACCCGGCCACCATCGACGGGCTGATGTGCCGCAACACGATTTCCGTAAGCTGGGACGGGCGAATGTTCGACTGCGATTTCAACCAGCAGTTGGAGATGGACGCCGCGATTCCCTTCACGCACATCGCCGACTTCAACCTCGATGCGTGGCAGGCCCGGCAGATTCGCACGGCGCGCCACTGCTACGGCTGCACCGCTGGCTCCGGCTCCTCCTGCGGTGGCGCGACGGCCTAGGCTCACCTCGGACGCAGCATCCGAAACGCGCCCGGCTGCACAGCTACGTTCACCTCGACCGCCGAGCGTGTCAGAATCTCGCCATCGACGTGGATCGGCACACCTGCATTGATGCTCAGGGAGACCTGCTGCACTCGGCCCATGTGGACCTCTGGCTCGTCGAGGTGGCGACCCCGGATGGCTTTCGGCATCAGGTAGAGGATGCGCGGCAGCGAGAGCGGCCCGGCAACAAGGCATAGGTCGAGTAACGCATCGTCGATCCGGGCGTTGGGCGTGAGTTGGAATCCGCCGCCGACCGCCGTGCCGTTGCTGACCGCCGCGAGGAAGAAGGGGCCGCGATAGACTTCACCCCACGCCTCCCCCTCCGCCACGATGCTCCGCGCCTCGATGGTCGGCTGCGTCCAGAGCCGGAGCGTGCGAAGGACAGCGACGACGTAGCCCGTGACGCCGCGTACCCATTTCGTCCGCGCTGCCTCCGCCGCCACGAGCGCATCAAACCCGACCCCGACCGCGTTGATGAAGACCGCCTCGTGTTGGTGCGTATCGCTGACTTCGCGCCAGCGGACGATGCCGCCATCGACCGGCACCTCGTCTGCACTGAGCAGCGAAGGCACAGCGGCTTCGGGTCGTCTGGGGACATTGAGGTGCCGAGCAAAGTCGTTGCCTGTCCCGAGCGGAATCACGCCGAGCACTGTCCCGCTCGTGTCGCCGAACAGTCCAGCCGCAACCTCCTGCAACGTGCCATCACCTCCCGCTGCGATGACTGCATCGAACCGTCCGGCAGCCCGACGGGCGAGCGTCGAGGCGTGGTTCGGGCGCTCGGTGAGCAGCACCTCGAACGGTACCCCGGCGGCTTCCAGCGCCGCCTCCAACCGGGCACGCTCTCGACCGGCACGGCGGTTCCCGGCAGCCGGGTTGAGGATGACAGCAAGCGAGCGAACAGGCATCATACGTAGAGGTAAACCGGAGCAAGCTACGGCAAGGCGTCGTGCAGCGTAGTACCTTTCAATCCACCCGATCCGCCTCTTATGCGCCCCCTTTTCTATCTCTGCATTCTGCTTCTCGTCGGATGCGCCGAGCGTGAGCCTGCGGCCCCCACCCTCACCGATGACCTGGGACGCGCTGTCGACGCCGACCTCCCCGCCGAGCGCGTCCTCACGCTCGCGCCGAATCTGACGGAGGTGCTCTTTGAAGCCGGAGGCGGCCACACCCTCGTCGGGGCCAGTCAGGCCGACAACTATCCGCCCGGCCTCGACTCGCTGCCGCGCTTCGGAACGTATCCGCTGGACGTGGAGGCTGTCGTTGCGCTCCAGCCCGATCTCGTCCTCGCCAACGCCGAGATCAACAACCCGGACGACGCCACCCCGCTCGCTGAAGCAGGCATCCCGACCTACTTCTTCTCGTTCGACGCTGTCGACGATGTGCCCCGCGTGCTCCGCGCCCTCAGCCCACTCGTCGGCACCGACGCCGAGGCGAAGGCCGCTGCGTTTGAGACGGAAATCGAATCGATCCGAGCCGCGACTGAAGGACGCCCTCGCCCCCGCGTCCTTCTACTCATCGGAGACGAGACACTCTTCGCCTTCGGTGGGGCATCGTATACACAGACCCTCATCGAGATTGCGGGCGGCGAGAGCGTGACGGCAGGCTTCGAGGGCGAGGCGGTGACGCTCTCGGAGGAATTCGTGTTGGAGGCCGCGCCGGACGTGATCGTCGGCGGCTGGGGCGAGGACTACGATGTGGCCCGTCTCGTCGAACTGCACCCGGCGTTTAGCGCCGTGCCTGCCGTCGCCAACGGACGGGTCTACAGCCTCGACCCCGACCTGCTGCTCCGCCCCAGCCCGCGACTGGTCGAGGGAGCAAGAGAGATCGCGCGCGTGCTGGTACTCGAAGAGGCCGAGCCGTGAGCCGAACGGTTCTGCTCACCCTCGGTCTCATCGCGGCGCTCGTTCTCTCGGCGGCGATGGCAGTCGCGTTCGGCAGCGCGCACGTTGCCCTCGGCGATGTCACGCGCTCGGTGCTGCACCGGCTGACGGCGGGAGCCGTCGCAGCACCGGGCGAGGTGGCCGACGTGATCGTGTGGCAACTCCGGCTCCCGCGCGTGCTCCTCGCCGCGCTCGTCGGCGGCGGCCTCGCGGTGATCGGCGTGGCGATGCAGGCGCTCGTCCGCAACCCGCTCGCCGAGCCGTACATCCTCGGCGTATCGAGCGGAGCGAGTGCGGGCGTGTCGCTGTTCTACCTCGGCTTCCTGCCACCCTTCCTCACGCGGACCCTCTCCCTTCCTCTCGCTGCCTTCCTCGGTGCGCTCGCGGCGATGCTCGTCGTCTACCTCGTGGCACGACAGGGGCCGCGCATCTCGACGGCCCGTCTCCTCCTCGCGGGCGTCGCCGTTTCCGCCTTCCTCGCGGCGCTCACCGCGTTTGTCACCTTCGCCTCGCCCGAGCCGAACCGCATCCGCACCGTCCTCTTCCTCCTCCTCGGCTCGTTCGCCGGGACGACCTGGAGCGAGGTTGCCCTCCCGGCAGGCGCGTCGTTCCTCGGCCTCGGCACGCTCTGGGTGCTGGCCCGTCCGCTCGACGCACTCCTGACAGGCGAAGAACCCGCACAGAGCCTCGGCGTGCCGGTCGAGGGCATCAAGCGCACGCTCGTCGGGCTGGCGGCACTCGTGACGGGCGTACTCGTCGCGGCGAGCGGGATCATCGGGTTCGTCGGCCTGATCGTACCGCACGCCGTTCGGTTCATCGTCGGCGTAAGCCACCGGCGGGTCGTACCCCTGTCGTTCGCGGCGGGCGCGCTGTTCCTCGTCTGGGCCGACCTCGCGGCGCGCACGGTCTTGCCCGATCAGGAGCTACCCGTCGGCGTGCTGACGGCGCTGTGCGGAGTGCCGTTCTTCCTCGTCCTGCTCCGGCGCACGGGCGTGTGATCGCATCGTACCTTGCCGTCCGTACAGAATCTTCGCACAGCGGTGCAACTTGCCGGACGCCTGTCGGGTATCAGCTTTCAGTTATAATTGAAAACGCCGATGGAGCCACCCGTCCTCGCCCCCACCGTCCGCCCGCGCCGCGCCCCGTCGCTCTCGGACATCCGCGCCCCGGTCGAGGACGACCTCGACGCCTTCCGGTCGTACTTCCGCGACGCGATGCGCTCCCGCATCGGGCTGCTGGACAAGGTCACGCGGTACGTGCTCCGGCAGAAGGGCAAGGAGATTCGCCCAGTGCTCGTGCTCCTCTCGGCCCAACTCAGCGGCGGCGTTACGGAGAAGAGTTACCGCGCCGCCGCGCTCGTCGAACTCCTCCACACCGCCACCCTCGTCCATGACGACGTGGTGGATGACGCCGAGCGCCGTCGGGGTCTGTTCTCGATCAACGCCCTCTGGAAGAACAAAATCGCCGTGCTCCTCGGCGACTTCCTCCTCTCGCGTGGCCTCCTGCTCGCGCTCGACCACGGCGACTACGACCTCCTCCACACCGTCTCCGACGCCGTCCGCCGGATGAGCGAGGGCGAGCTACTCCAGATCGAAAAAGCCCGGCGACTCGATATCGACGAGGAGACCTACTTCCGCATCATCTCCGACAAGACGGCCTCGCTGATCTCCGCCTGCACCGCCTGCGGCGCGATCTCCACGACCGACGACACGGACGAGATCACCGCCCTCCGGGAGATCGGCGAGAAGCTCGGCCTCGCCTTCCAGATACGCGACGACCTGTTCGACTTCGGCGACGTGGATGTGGGCAAACCGCTCGGGATCGACCTGCAGGAGAAGAAGATGACGCTCCCGCTGATCGTCGCCCTCCGCACCGCCGACGCCCGCGAGCGCAAGGCGATCCTGAAGATCGTTCGCCGCAAGAAAAAGACCCGCGAGGACATCCGCACCGTCGGCGAGTTCGTCCAGCGGCACGGCGGACTGGCCTACGCACGCCAGAAAATGCAGACCCTCGCCGACGAGGCCACCGTCGCCCTCGCCGCCTTCCCTCCGACCCCGGCCCGCGACGCGCTGATGGATCTCGCCGCCTACGTCGTCGCGCGGAAGAAATAGCTTGCCATGAAGCTCGTCCTTCCCGGTGGCTCTGGACAGATCGGTGGCATCCTAGCCAAAGCCTACCACGATGCTGGACACGAGGTAGTCGTGCTTAGTCGGCACCCTAGCCAAGCCCCTTGGCGAACGGTGGCTTGGGATGGCAAAACGATGGGAGCTTGGGCAGAGGAAGTTGACGGAGCCGATGTCGTCGTCAACCTCGCTGGGCGGAGCGTGGACTGCCGCTATACGCCGGAGAACCGCCGCGCCATACTTGACTCGCGGGTTCATTCCACCCGCATCGTCGGCGAGGCTATCGCGCAGGCGAAGCAGCCACCTGCCGTTTGGCTTCAGGCGAGCACGGCCACGATCTATGCCCACCGCTACGATGCACCGAACGATGAGACTACCGGGCTGATCGGGGGCAATGAGCCTGACGCACCGGACACATGGAGCTTCAGCATCGATGTGGCAAAGGCATGGGAGCAAACCTTGATGGAGGCCAATCTTCCGCATACGCGCCGCGTGGCGATGCGCTCGGCCATGACCATGAGTCCCGATCGGGGTGGCGTGTTCGATGTATTGCTCAAGCTCGTGCGCTTCGGCCTCGGAGGTCGCGCTAGCGATGGACGGCAATACATCTCGTGGATTCACGATATCGACTTCGTGCGAGCTGTCGACTGGCTCATTGCCAACGACAGCGTAGAAGGCCCTGTCAACCTAGCAGCTCCACACCCGCTCTCCAATGCCGAGTTTATGCGAATGCTACGCGAGGCGTGGGGTACGTCACTCGGCCTTCCTGCCTCGCGGTGGATGCTGGAGTTTGGAGCCTTCTTCCTGCGGACAGAGACAGAGCTAGTCCTGAAGAGCCGCCGCGTGGTACCGGGCCTGCTCTCGGAGCATGGTTTCGAGTTTCGTTTTCCGACGTGGCCTGAAGCGGCGCGTGATCTTTGTCGACGATGGCAAGTGACACATCGCACGACTCCCGCTCCGCTCTCAGAGCATCTTGCTAAAGCAAGGCCCACAACTCAAACGTAGCGGTGCAACTGATTTTTGTCCATCATGGCAATGCATCTGAAACTTTATGTTACAAAGTACATTACAACGTGACAATCCACTAATCTCTGAGGGCGATGAATATGGACGTACACAGAGACCTTCACCGGATGAGCCGATGGCGGATGGCGGCGTGGATGGCCGCCGCACTCCTTCTCTTGCTGCCTCTCATCGCCATGCAATTCACCGACGAGGTGAATTGGAGCCTCGGCGACTTCGTCCTCGCGGGCGTGCTCCTCTTTGGCTCTCTCGGCATCTACGAACTAGCTACGCGGCTGACAGGCAACGCCGCCTACCGAGGTGGGGTTGGCCTCGCTATCGCAGCGACGGTGCTGCTCGTGTGGGTCAATGGGGCTGTTGGGATCGTCGGGGCCGAGGACAGCGACGCCAACAGGATGTATGTCGCGGTGCTCGTGCTCGGCCTCGTCGGTGCCTTCATCGCGCGCTTCCGGGCAGGCGGGATGGCGCTCGCTATGGTCGCGACGGCGCTTGGCCTCGCGGTGGTTGCGGTCATCGCGGTGGCCTCTGGAGCAGGCAGCCCGGCGGAGGTGCTGACGCTGACTGGCTTCTTCGTCGCGCTGTTCGCGGGATCGGCGTGGCTGTTCCGGGCAGCGGCGCAATCCGAGCAGGGCGATGTCGCTTAGAAAACTGCTGTGGCTCGACTGCACGGCAGCGTTCCTCGCCGGGGCGGTCGTGCTGGCCCTGTCGGGCTGGCTGAGTCAACTCTACGCTCTGCCGCACGCCTTCGTCATCACCCTCGCTCTCGTGAACCTAGGGTATGGGACCTTCTCATTCTCGCTGGCCCGGCGGCAGCAACCACCCCGGCGCCTGATCGTCGCGCTGGTGGTAGCGAACGCGATGTGGGCGGTGCTGTGCGGCATCGCCGCGCTGTGGCTGGTCGGCACGGCCTCCATGTTTGGGCTGGCGCATCTGGTGGGTGAGGGCCTGTTCGTCGGCGGGCTGGCAGCGCTGGAGTGGCGTCACCGTGACGAGTCCGGCGGCGAGGCGTCCCCCGCGTTGCGAGGCGTGTGAGTATCATTCGACACTCACCCCTCGTCACTCGACCCCTTCCATGACGCTCTACCTCCTCGGCACCGGCGCGGCGGTCTCGGACCCGCACCGCACAACCACGATGCTCGCCGTCTCAGACGGCACCTCTACCCTCGCCGTGGACTGCGGCGGCGACCTCGTCCAGCGCATGATGGTCGCCGGAATCGACCTCAACACGTTCGATGGCCTCATCGTGACGCACGAGCACCCGGACCACGTCAGCGGTTTCCCGCTCTTCATGGAAAAGCTCTGGCTGCTGGGCCGCCGCCGTCCGATCCCGGTCTATGGCATCCGCGCTGCGCTCGACCAAGCCCGTCGGCTGTGGGAGGCGTTCGACACGAGCCGGTGGGATGGCGTGCCTGACATCGACTGGCAAGAGGTCGCCCACGCGCCGGGTGCAGACGTGCTAAAGAACGATACGTGGCATATCACCGCCTCGCCCGTCGATCACCCGGTCCCGACGGTTGGCCTCCGGTTCGAGCATGCGTCCGGGCGAACGGTGGCATACTCATGCGACACGTCCCCCTGCGAGCAGGTCGTCGAACTCGGGCGCGGGGCAGACCTCCTCGTCCACGAGGCGACGGGCGCGATACCGGGCGTGCATTCGTCTATCGAAGAAGCCGCCGAGGTTGCAGCGAAGGCGGGCGCGCACCGGCTGCTCCTCGTCCACCTCCCGTTCGGTTTAACGGACGACGACCTCAATGAAGGGCGCAAGTGGTTCACCGAGATGGAGCTAGGCGAAGAATTGGGGGCCTACGAACTGTAGCCCAGCGAGCAGAACGCAGCCAGCAGAAGGCAGCGTCTTGTTCCGACCGTCTGAGTACCTTTTCCAACTTAGTCTGCCCTCTGCCCTCTGCCCTCTGCCCTCTGCCCTCTGCCCTCTGCCCTCTGCCCTCTGCCCTCTGCCCTCTGCCCTCTGCCCTCTGCCCTCTGAACCGTGACCAGCCGCTTCAAAATCTTTTCCGACCCAGT
>JANQRZ010000004.1 GCA_028284265.1 Rhodothermales bacterium | reverse complement strand
CTCGTCGGGCTCATAACCCGAAGACCGCAGGTTCGAATCCTGCCCCCGCTACCAACCGACAGGCCCTCCGGCGAACGCTGGCAGGGCCTGTTTTCGTTGTGTAGGTAATGGTCGGTGCGAATGAGCCATGACGCAGCACCTCCCTCGCATCCTCGCGCTCGTCCTACCGCGAGCAGTATGGCCTGTGGTTTGCAAACCGGTCCGGCGTCATCCCAAAACCGCACCTGCTTGCCCTCTCGTCGCATCTGTGTGCGCACGTCATGCTCAACACCGTAGCTGGCGCGCATGATGTGCGCATGTTGCCCGCCATGGCTCAACGCCTCTATCACCTCGGCCTCGCCATAACCTGGCTCGCCGTGGCTGCCACCTTTCTCTTCTGGGGCCTCGACTACTACGCCCTCCCGCTCACCGAGCGCCCCTACGCTGAGGGACACGACCTCTTCAAGCCAACGGGCCTTGTCGGCAACCGGCTGGCGATTGTGGGAACGGCGATGCTGACCTTCGGTGTGGCGATGTACTCGACGCGGAAGCGGTGGGGGCGGCTGCAATCGCTCGGGAAGCTGCGGCACTGGCTCTCGTTCCACATCTGGCTCTGCACGCTCGGGCCGTTTCTGATCCTGCTCCACACCTCGTTCAAGGTGGGCGGCATCGTGTCGATTGCGTTCTGGAGCATGGTGCTCGTCGTGGCGAGCGGCGTGGTCGGGCGCTACGTCTATGTCCGCATTCCCAAGACGGTGAACGGGCGGTTTCGCTCGATGCAAGAGATTGAGGCCCGGCAGTCCGTGCTCCTCGCCGACCTCCGCGAGAACGGGGCGCTCACCGAAAGCGACCTCGACGCTTTAGTACGTACCGAACGCGATGTAAAACCGCGCGGCCTACTTCACGCCCTCGCCCTCGCCGTTCGGTTTGATTGGGAGGGGCGGCGCGAGGCGCGGCATGTGGGTGCGCTCCTCCGGAAAAGCGGCGTAGATGATGCCACGCGCCAGCGTCTTGTGGATGAAGCCCGCGAGCACCGGAAACTCGCGCAGCAGCAAGTGCTCCTTCAACCCTTCGGAAAGCTGTTCCGGTACTGGCACACGTTTCACCTACCACTCGCCATCATCATGTTCCTCATCCTCGCCCTGCACATCGGCGTAGCGATTGCCTTCGGGTACGCTTGGACGCCGGGGTCGTAATTCACTCCATGAAACAGTTCTCCCCCTCTGCACTTCTGCTCGCTGGCGGCTTCGTGCTGCTCGCCCTCTTTGCCTATCTCCCAAGCCGGAATGCCGGTTCGCCCCCTGCGCCGAACTGGACGTCGGTGGAGGAGGCCGTCGCACCGTCGTCGGAGAACGTGGACCCGAGCTTCCACGCTCGGCTGATGACGCTCCGGACCCAACTCGACGCGGCCCCAGAGGACACGATACTGCTGCTCGAAGCAGCACGGCTTCAGCAGGACGCCCACCAGCATGAGGAATCTGCCGCCTCGTATGAACGCTACCTCGCTCTCGCCCCGGACAACCGGCAGGTGTGGCTCGACCTCGCCAACGTTTATGCCGGGATGGGTCGGTGGGACGAGGCCCAGCGTGTCTCCAACGCGCTGCTGGAGCGCGTCCCGAATGACCCGTCGGCGATGTATAACCTCGGCGCAATCGCTGCCAATCAAGACAACCCGACTGAAGCCCGGCAGTGGTGGGCGCGCGTGCGTGACGGATCCGATACGGCCCTCGCGACGCAGGCAACCAACTCGCTCGCCCAACTCGACAGGTCTAGCAGTGGTCAGACGACGCAGCGTCCGGCCGCGTCCCGCCCGCCCCCCCATGCTGCGCCGGGACAGCCAGTAATGGCGCATCCGGCCACTAGCCTCGCCGTGCAGGAGTGAGCGCGATTCTTCGATATAGCCTGCTCGCTTTTCTGCTGGCGACCCCAGTGTCAGCCCAGCTTATTTCGCCGGGCAAGCTGACGGCGGCACACGCTCGCTATGAGGGAATCTCGAACTGCACGAACTGCCACGCACTCGGGCAGCGCGGGATCGAACCCGCGAAGTGCCTCACCTGTCACACGCCGCTACGCGCCCGCATCCGCGCCGATGAGGGCTTCCACGCGACGGTCGACGCCGACTGCGCGACGTGCCACAAGGACCACTTCGGGCGCGACTTCGACCCGGTCCGCTTCGACACCGGCGCTTTCGACCACCGGCGGACCGGCTTCCCGCTCGTCGGTGAGCACCGCAGCCTTGACTGCCAGCAGTGCCACCAGCCCTCGTTCATCACCGCCGCTGACGTGCGAGCGTTCAAGCTCGCGGCCGGGCGGCTCGATGAGACGTACCTCGGCGTATCGGACAACTGCCAGACGTGCCACCGCCGCGACAACCCGCACGGCGCAGGCTTCACGGCGGAGTGCCAGCAGTGCCACCAACCAACCGGTTGGGAGCAGGTTGCCGACTTCGACCACAGCACGACGGGCTTCCCGCTCGTTGGGCAGCACGCAGCGCTCGTCTGCACGTCGTGCCACGGTGAGGGGGCAGACGGCACCGTGTCCTTCACCGGCACACAGCCTGTGTGCGCGACGTGCCACCGGACCGACAGCCCCCACGGCAGCCAGTTTCGAGGTCAGGACTGTGCCTCCTGCCATGATGCGCGGACGTGGACTCAGGCCCCCCACTTCAATCATGCCCTCGCCGACTTCCCGCTGACAGGTCGCCACCTTCGTGTCTCGTGCGCCTCCTGCCACACGCAGAGCGGCGGTCGGACGCAGTTCGAAGGCATCGCCCACGAGACCTGCCAGAGTTGCCACGAGGACCAGCACGAGGGCGAACTCGGGTCGGACTGCCAGACGTGCCATACAACGGCGAGCTGGGAGCGGATGAGCCGCACCTTCGCCGCCGACCGCTTCGACCACGCCGCTGCCACCGGCTTCGCGCTCGTCGGGGCGCACCTCGATTTGGAGTGTGCGACGTGCCACGCACGAAGCAATGACGATAACGCCATCGCGCTCACACTTGCGGACAACCCGGAGACCGAGAGCTTTCCGGCGATCCTGGTTGAGGATGGCTGCCAGAGTTGCCATCGCGACTATCACACCGACGTCTTCGCCGATCTCCCCGGCGGCACCGACTGCGAAAGCTGCCATGCGCCCGACGGCTGGCTCCCGACGAGCTTCGGGCTGGACCGGCACAACGAGGAGACGACGTTCGCCCTCACCGGCGCGCACCTCGCCACGCCCTGCTTCGCCTGCCACGGCGGTAGCGGAGACCCCGGCGATGCGCCGCCGCACTTCGACTTCGAGAGCACGACCTGCGAAGGGTGCCACGCCGACGAGAACCCGCACGGCGATCAGTTCGAGAACGAAGCCGGGGTGACGGTCTGCGGCGGCTGCCACGCGCCCGATGGCTGGGACCTTGGCAGCTTCGACCACAGCACGACGGGTTTCGCCCTCACTGGTCGCCATGCCGCACTCGACTGCCAGACATGCCACACGCCAACGACCGATGTTGAGGGCCGGACGATTCACCAGTTTGCGGGACTCGAATCGGAATGCACGGCGTGCCACGCCTCGGACAGTCCGCACGCTGGGCAGTTTGAGGGGGCATCTTGTGCGACGTGCCACGATGCCGAGGCTTTCACCGTGCCCACCTTCGACCACGGTCAGACGAGTTTCCCGCTTATTGGAGCACACGAGCGTGTCGCCTGCGGCTCGTGCCACCGGACCGAGACCGCGCCGAGCGGTGAGCCGTTCGTCCGGTTCCGCCCCCTCGGCACCGACTGCGCCGATTGCCACGGAGACGTGCGATGAAAAACGTCGTCTCGCAACTTATCCTCGCTGCATGGATCGTGATCGGGCTATGCACAAATGTAATCGCCTCTTCCCCCGACTCGCTCGTCTACTTCGACCTCCTTCCTGCTCATTCCCTCGCCTTTCCTCCTGTCTCCACCCTCAATCCGCACGGCGAGATCGCGATCCCCTGCGAGGCCTGCCACACGCCCGAAGCGTGGACCCCGCTCCGCAAGACCCTCGACTTCGACCACAGCGAGCAGACGCGCTTCGTGATGACGGGTCGCCATGCCGAGGTCGCATGCGCGAACTGCCACCTCGATCTCCGCTTCGACCGACCCAACTTCACCGCCGACGACTGCGCGAGTTGCCACCTCGATGTCCACCGGGGCCAACTCGGCGATGACTGCCAGAGTTGCCACAACACCGAGGACTTTGGCCTTACGAATGGGACTCTCATCCACGCGCAGACCAGCTTCCCGCTCACTGGCTCGCACCTTCAGGTCACCTGCGAGACGTGTCATACCGAGGCGCTGGATGGTCTCTTCGCTCCGCTCGATACGGACTGCTTCGCCTGCCACGCGCCCGAGTATCAGAACGCAGCCTCCATCGACCACATCGCCGCCGGGTTCTCGACCGACTGCGCGCAATGCCATACCACGCTCGCGTTCTCGTCGGCGGGTGGGTTCAACCATGCGGCGGCGGCGGGCGGCTTTACACTCGTCGGGACCCACGCTGAGGTCCAGTGCGCGGCCTGCCACACCGTCCCCGGCTTCGAGCCGATCTTCGCCGCTGCCGAGCAAGACGACTGCTTCGCCTGCCACCAAGACGACTACGACCGCGCTGGAGACCCCGACCATGCGGCGGCTGGTTTTCCGACGGACTGTGCGCAGTGCCATACGGTGACGGTGTGGGAGAACGCTGACTTCGAGCACGTCATGGCATCGGACGGCTTTGCGCTCATCGGGGCGCACCAGCCGCTTCCGTGCTCCGCCTGCCACGTCGGAGCCGACTTCGAGGTGCTGGAGGACCCGTCAGACCAGAATGACTGCTTCGCCTGCCATGCCCGTGAGCATGAAGAAGAGCACCCCGACTTCCCCACCGACTGCCTCCAGTGTCACACCGTCGAAACATGGGACGACGCTGACTTTGACCACAATACGACAACCGATTTCAGCCTCGTCGGCGCGCACGTCAGCCTGCCCTGTTCGTCCTGCCACGTCGGCAACGACTTCGAGGTGATCTTCGATACGGACAATCAGGACGACTGCTTCGCGTGCCATGCCGCCGAGCACGAAGCCGAGCATCCGAGCCTCCCGACCGACTGCTTGCAGTGCCATACGGTCGAGACGTGGGAGGACGCCGACTTCGACCATGCGACTATCGCTGACGGCTTCGCCCTCGTCGGCGCACACCAGCCCCTGCCGTGCTCGGCGTGCCATGTCGGGCTGGACTTCGAAGTGATCTTTGACACCGACGACCAGAATGACTGTTTTGCTTGCCATGCCCGTGAGCACGAGGAGGAGCACGCGGACTTCCCGACCGACTGCCTCCAGTGTCACACCGTCGAGACGTGGGAGGACGCCGACTTCGACCACGGCACTGCGACGGAGTTTGCCCTCGTCGGCGCACACGTTAGCTTGCCCTGTTCATCCTGTCATACCGGCCCCGACTTCGACCTCGCCTTCGAGCCGTCGGGGCAAAATGATTGTGTGGCCTGCCACCAAGCGGATACCGACGACGCCCACTACGGCTTCCCGTCGGATTGCCTGCAGTGCCACACGGTTGATACATGGGACGACGCTGACTTCGACCATGCTTCGTTCTTCCCCATCAACTCGGGTTCGCATGCCGGGACGTGGGATAGCTGCCAGACCTGCCACACGCAGCCGGCCAACTTTGAGGTCTTCTCATGCCTGACATGCCACGAGCACAACCGAGAGGAGATGGATGACAAGCATGAGGATGTGGGCGACTACGTCTACGAGAGCAACGCCTGCCTCCAGTGCCACCCGGACGGCGAGGAAAATCGCAGCGGGGTGCAGTTCGGACGATGAGGCGCTGGCTTCCCCTACTCGTTCTCGCCTTGGTGGCGACTGCTGCAGTCGCACAGGAGCACCGCGTCGGGGTACAGGTCGAGACCATCGCAGGCACGAATGTCTACCTCAGCGCGGGGACTGATAGTGGGTTCATGGCGGGCGACACGCTGATCGTCTTTCGTGACGACCGACCCGTAGGCCGTCTCATCGTCGTGAGTGCGACGACTACCCGCTCGGTCGTGACCTTTGCTGACGCCGTCTTCCCGCTCACGCGCGGGGACCGACTTACCGTAGTAGCGGCAGCTCCACCTATGGCCGAACCCGAAGCGGCACCGACAGATTCGCTGGTCATGCCCGAGCGGGAACGGGTCTCGATCTTCGACCAGTCTGCCGCCCCGTTTCCGAGTGCGTCATCGCCTGATCCTGTCCGCCTGACGGGTCGTCTCCAGTTCGGGACGAATACCCTCTGGTCCAGCACCTCGCCCTTCGGGGGCGGCGATGCCCGGACCCGCACGTTCGCTACGCCGTTCGTCGGGATGCGAGGACGCCTGACGGGATTGCCCGGCGGCCTTGGGGTGAACGTCAACGGTCGCCTCTCCTACCGCTATCGTTCCGAAGGTTCGTTCGAAGAGCCGACCGACCTCCGGCTCTACCAAGCGAGCGTGGAGCGGGACATCGGTCTTGTCCGAGTCGAAGCGGGGCGGTTCTACAATGAGTACGACCGCTATTCTGGCTACCTCGATGGCGTCAGCCTTCACGTTGGGTCGCAGACCGCGGGAGCCGGAATTACGGCAGGCGTCCAGCCCGAGCGTGCCGACGGGCTGTTCTCGACGACCCTGCCGAAGTACACCGTCTTCGGGCACTACCGGATTGAGCCGGACCCGCTTCGGGTCGAGGTGCGGGCCGTCGCCGGGCAGGTGCTGCCGCAGATAGACGGCCTCGTGTCGCGCACCTTCTTCGGTCTCACCCATCGCACCTCCGGCAAAGGGTTCTCGGTTTCGACTGACCTCCTCGTGGACGAGGACCCGGCAACGGGCGACCTCGCATTTTCGCGCCTCGGCGTGAACGGATCGGTGAACCTCGCGCGTGGGCTGCGGCTGCGTGGTCGGTATCAGCAGCGCCGCCCGTACATCCTCTTCGAGAGCTTGCAGGTGCTCCGCGACCAGAGTGAGCGCATCGGTGCAGGGATCTCCTACCGACTGCCGCAGCGCACCTTCGGCGGCACCGTCGTCCGCGCCGACATCGCCAGCGCCTCCAGCGGCGACCTCCCGGCGAGCCTGACGGTCTCCGGCGGCGGCACCGTTCCTCGTCTCCCCATCGCCGAGATCGGACTGAATGTGAACGCAAGCGTATGGACCCGCGGCAGGCGCGAGTCGGTCTATGCCTCGGCGTCGCTCACCCGGTCGTTCGGCCGGATCAACGGCAGCCTCGGGTATCGCTACCAGCAGACGCCACTGCTCGACACGTCGCTCATCACGCACGGCATCGAGGGGGCGCTGCAAGTCCCGCTCCGCAGCGGCGTCGCGCTCACGATGCAGGGGAGCGCCGCTTTCGGCGAGACGGTCTCCAACGCTCGCCTCTACACGGGCCTCTGGTGGAGGCTATGACGGACACACTCATCATCCTCGCCATTGCTACCGTGCTGCTTGTCGTGGTCGGCTATCCCTTCATGCGGAAGCGGCGCGGCGACGAGCAGCGGGCGCAGGAGGCCGAGGTGAAAGCCGAAACCTACGGGCTGCATGTTCCGGCCTCGCTGCATCCGGTCGTCGATCTTAGCAAGTGCCTCGGCTGTGGAGCGTGCGTCCGCGTCTGCCCCGAAGGCGACGTGCTCGGACTGATCGACGGGCAGGCGCATCCAATTCAACCGGCACGATGCGTTGGGCACGGCCTCTGCCAGCGCTCATGCCCGACCGACGCCATCTCGCTCGTCTTCGGGACCGCCGAGCGCGGCGTGAACCTTCCGCGCATCCGGGAGAACTTCGAGACCAACGTGCCGGGCCTCTACATCGTCGGCGAACTCGGCGGGATGGGCCTCGTCAAGAATGCCTTCGAGCAGGGTCGGCAGTGCATCGAGGGCATCGCGAAAGAGGAGCGGACCAAACCGAATGATGCACTCGATCTGCTCATCGTCGGCTGTGGCCCAGCGGGGCTGTCGGCCTCGGTCAACGCGATCCATCACGGTCTCGACTTCGTCACCGTCGAGAAAGAGGCGGACCTCGGCGGGGCCGTCCGCCACTACCCGCGCCGCAAGCTCGTGATGACGAGTCCGTTTATCGTGCCCGGCTACGGGGCCATTGACTTCAAGGAGGTCGTCAAGGAAGACCTCGTCGCCGTGTGGCGCGACATGATCGACACGACGGGGCTGAAGGTGCATACCGGGGAGGTCGTGCAAGCCGCCACCCCGACAGAGGATGACTGCTTCATGGTGGAGACCAGCGCCGATACCTACAAAACCTGCCGCGTCGTGCTAGCCATCGGGCGGCGCGGCATTCCGCGGAAGCTCGGTATTCCGGGCGAGGGCGGCGAGAACGTGTACTACAGCCTCGCCGAGCCGGAGCACTTCGCCGGGCAACAGATCACGGTCGTGGGCGGGGGCGACTCAGCGGTGGAAGCCGCGCTGATGCTTGCCGACCAGCCGGGAACGATGGTGCGTCTCTCATACCGTAAAGACCAACTCTCGCGCATCAAGCCCATGAACCTAGAGCGCTTCGAGGCGGCGGTCACTTCGGGTGCAATCGAGCCGCTGTGGGCAACGAATCTCACGGGGATCGCGCCGAGCGAGGTGACGTATACCGACGCCGATGGACAGGCGCATACGCTCCCCAACGAAGACGTGTTCATCTTCATCGGCGGCGAGCTACCGACGGCGTTTCTCGAAGCGTGCGGCATTGCGATGGACATGCACTTCGGAAATGTCATTGGATCGAAATAGGCAACGAAGGAACGCTTCTCCACTTTGCTCATAGACGTGTATCGTGTTCTCCCTTCGTCGATATCGCTCTCTCTCGGTCTTGCTCGCTGCCAGTCTCCTGATGGCCGCAGCGTTTCCCCTCGCACAAGCGTGCTGTGCGAGGCCAGACACCACCTCGGCGAAGACCCTGGTCGAGCATACATCCCCAGCGCCGCCGTGTCACGGCAGTCCCTCGGATGATGCCCCCGTGAGCGACACGTCCGACCCGACTACCCTTGTGAGTATGCCCTGCTGCATCGTTACGGCAATGGCGACTCCTCGCGTTGAGGCGGATGCAGCACTGGTCGGACTTGTGGTTGCCGTGCTTCTTCCGCTGCACATCGTGCCGACGGTGACGCCGCCTGCGCTCGGGCCGGACGCCTGGCCGCCGAACCGACTCGTCCCGCTCCATATCGCCCTTGGCCGCTTCCTGACCTGACGAGCTCTGCCCACGCTCCAGCGTGGTGTGTGAACTCGTTCTCTTCAATCGTCAGGAAGATGGGATGCATCTCTTCTGCACCACCGCCGTTGGCGTAGCCTTATTCGCCGCGCTCGGCGCGCTACCCGCCCAAGGTCAAGCACCGAATCTCGCACTCAGTGACCTCCTCGTCGAGGTCGACGCTGCGAACCCGTCGCTCCAAGCCGCCCGCCTCGAAGCCGCTGTCCGCGCTGAGACTGGCGCGCAGGTCGGTGCGCTGCCCGACCCGACCGTCTCCATCACGGCGTTCCCGTACCCGCTCGTTACCGCGCTCGGCGCGCAGCGTTCGCAGTGGCGCGTCGAGCAGATGGTCCCGTGGCCCGGCACACTCGCCCTCCGTGAACGTGCGTCCGACTGGGAGGCCCGGGTCGCCGGATACAAGGCTGACGGGCTCGCGCTCGACCTCGCTCTCCAAGTCAAGCGCGCCTACTACACGCTCTACCAACTCCAGCGCACCGACGCACACATCCGCACCTTCCGCGAGCGGCTCGACGCCTTCACCGAAGCCGCCGCCGTCCGTTATGAAGTCGGGCGCGGGCCGCAGGGAGCCATCCTCCAGACGAACCTTGAAGAGGAGCGGCTCGGCGCACAGCTCCTCGCCCTTGACGCCCGCCGTCAGGCTGCACTCCAGGTGCTTGCCCGACTCACCGACCGCACTGACCTCGCGTTCGCCGAGGCCATCGTGCTCGAAGCGCCGCCCCTTCCGAATATCGATGACCGGCTCATCGAGTTGGCCCTCCGACTTCGGCCCGAGGTACAGGCCCTAGAAGCCGCCGCCGCCCGAGCCGAAGCGGAGGTTGCTCTCGCCCACAAAGCGTTCTACCCCGACCTGGGCCTCGGCGTCACCTACTTCGACGTGACCGACCGTGACGCTCCGCCGACAGCCGACGGCACCGACGCCCTCGCCGTCATGCTCTCGGCCAAGATCCCTCTCCAGCGCAGGCGGCTCCGCGCGCGGCTCGATCAGGCTCGCCTTCGCACCGCCCAGATCGCAGAGCGGCAGGATGCCCTGAAGACCACCATCGTCACGGAGTTGGCCGACCTCGCCTACACAGCGCGGCGCGAGGCCGAGACGTTGGCGCTCTACCGCGAGCGTCTCCTCCCGCAGGCTCAAGCCACAGTCGAGAGCGTGCTCGCCGCTTACACCACCGGCGAGGCCGACTACGTCGCCCTTCTCGATGCCGAGCGCGCCCGCTTCCAGGTCGACCTTGGACTCGAAGACACGCTCGGTCGCTACCTCGACGTCACCGCTCGGCTGGAACGCGCCCTCGGCGGTATCGCCCTTCCAGACCTATCCAACGGGGCCACGATTCCGGTCCCCACCGAAGACTCCCGACTCCGATGACGACGCCCCAGACTCCTGCGGCCCTACCTGAGCGCTCGCCCTACGCCGAACCCGCATCGCCGCGTCCGAAGCGACGCAAGACACCCCTCGTTGCGGGCGCGCTCGTCGTGCTCCTCGTCACCGTTGGCCTCACCTGGACGCTCTCCAAGGACAATGGCTCGGGCGTCCTTAGCGAAACGCCATCTGCCGCTCTACCTGCCGACGCAGCCGGGTTCGCTTCGGCCACTGGCCTCGCCGCCAAAGATCTCAATGGCGACGGCATCGTCTATCAGTCGGGTATGCACCCTCACATCGTCGAGGACGAGCCGGGGCAGTGCCCGATCTGTGGAATGGACCTCCAGCCGGTTTCCGTCTCCGGCGTTGTAGAGGGCACCGTCGAGATCGACCCTGTGACGATGCAGAACATCGGCGTGCGGATGACCTCCGTCGAAGTCCGTGCCGTCAGTAGAGGCCTCCGCACCACGGGTGTCTTCGAGGCAAGCGACCGTGCGCGCGAGGCCGTCAGCCTCAAGGTTGGGGGGTGGGTTGAGGAGCTTTACGTCAATGCCGAGGGGGACCGCGTCCGCGCCGGGCAGCCACTCCTCGCACTCTACAGCCCCCAACTCGTCTCTACGCAGGAGGAATACCTCCTCGCCCTTCGCAGCCGTACGCTCATGGGCGACGATGGAGACCGCGTGGTCGAGGCGGCCCGGCGGCGGCTCGCGCTCTTCGACATTCGCGCCGAGCAGATCCAGCAGTTGGAAGCAACGGGCGAGGTGCAACGGACGCTTACGATCTACGCACCGGCCGCCGGCACCGTCGTCGAGAAGCGCATCATCGAGGGTATGCAGGTTCAGCCCGGGATGACGCTCATGGAGATCGTAAACCTCGGTCAGCTCTGGCTCCAGGTCGACGTGCCAGAACCTGACCTCGGCTGGATCGACGTCGGTACGCGCGCGGTGGTCCGGCTGGAGAGCCAGCCCGGACAGGAGCTTACCGGGCGCGTCGAGTACGTCTATGACATCCTCGACTCGGGCACGCGCACCGGCACGGCCCGCGTCACCATCCCAAACCCCGGTCGCCGGATCAAGCCGGGGATGTTCGCCACCGCGACCCTCTTCGGTACCCCAAGCGAGGCCCGACCGACCGTTCCGACCGAGGCCGTGATCCGCACGGGCGATGAGGCCGTGGTCATCCTCGCACTCGGCGAGGGTCGGTTCCGTCCCCAACCCGTGACCCTCGGCCTAGAGGGCGAGGGTATGCTTCAGGTCCTCGACGGCCTGAGCGGCACAGAGCGGATCGTCACGAGCGCGCAGTTCCTCATCGACTCCGAGGCCCGACTCGCCGCTTCGATTGGCGCTATGGCCGACGGCACCGGCGCTGTCCCCGATCCGATGGGCGAAGTCGATCACAGCCAGATGAATCACTGAGGAAAACGACGATGCTCGAACGTCTCATCGAATGGAGTGCCCGCAACCGGCTGCTCGTCGGCATCCTGACCCTCCTCGTCGCTGCGCTTGGCGCGTGGGCCACGCTGAACACGCCCGTCGACGCTATCCCCGATCTGAGCGATGTCCAGGTCATCGTCAAGACCGAGTATCCCGGCCAAGGACCGCAGATTGTCGAGGAGCAGGTGACCTACCCGCTGACCTCCGCGCTGCTGTCGGTCCCCTTTGCCCAGACCGTCCGCGGCTACTCGATGTTCGGGACGAGCTTTGTCTATGTCATCTTTGAGGACGGAACGGATATGTACTGGGCGCGCAGTCGCGTGCTGGAGTACCTGTCGCAGATCCAGGACCGGCTCCCGGAAGGCGCAAGCCCCGCGCTCGGCCCCGACGCGACGGGCGTAGGCTGGGTCTACGCCTACTCGCTCCGCGACACGACAGGGACCTATGACCTCGCACAGCTCCGTTCGGTCCAAGACTTCTACCTCAAGTACGAGCTTCAGGCCGTCAGTGGCGTGGCCGAGGTGG
Organism: Rhodothermales bacterium; assembly: GCA_028284265.1. GTDB lineage: Bacteria > Bacteroidota > Rhodothermia > Rhodothermales > JANQRZ01 > JANQRZ01. The sequence goes on along the minus strand of JANQRZ010000004.1, from coordinate 275,571 downwards.
CAACAGTCGGCGGGTTCCAGAAGCAGTATCAGGTTGTCGTCGATCCCCAGAAGCTTTCAGCTTACGGCATCCCCATCGGCCATGTCGGGATGGCGCTGCGGCGAAGCAACCGCGACGTAGGAGGACGACTTCTCGAACTCGGCGAGCGCGAGTTCATCGTACGCGGCAAGGGCTACCTCGACGGCGTGGACGACATCCGCCACGTCGTGCTACGCGCTGAGGGCGGCACGCCCGTCACCGTCGGCGATGTGGCGACGGTCCAACTCGGACCGGAGATTCGGCGCGGGATCGCTGACGTGAACGGCGAGGGCGAGGTCGTGGGCGGCATCGTCGTGATGCGCTACGGCGAGAACGCGCAGGCAACCATCGACCGTGTGAAGGCCCGCCTCGCCGAACTCCGGGCGGGCCTGCCCGAAGGCGTCGAGGTCGTGACCGAGTACGACCGGAGCGCGCTCATCGGACGCGCCGTCGACACTCTCGCGACCACAATCTGGAAGGAGCTGCTCGTCGTCGCGCTCATCGTGATGGTCTTCTTGCTCCACGTCCGCAGCGCGTTCATCGCCGTCGTGACCGTCCCCGTCGGCATCCTCATCTCGCTGGGGATCATGTACCTGCTCGACGTCAACGCCAATATTATGAGCCTGGGCGGCATCGCGATTGCGATTGGCGTGATGGTGGACGCGAGCTTGGTGATGGTCGAGAACGCGCACAAACACATCGAGCGAGCGCGCGAGGCGAAGATGAGCGGCGACGGAGCCGGAGCCGAACTCAGCGAAGCCGAGCGGATGCGCGCCGTGATCGGGGCAGCGAAAGAGGTGGGGCCGTCGCTGTTCTTCTCCCTCCTCATCGTGACCGTGAGCTTCCTGCCCGTCTTCACGCTGGAGCAGGTCGAGGGCCGACTGTTCCGCCCGCTCGCGCTCACCAAGACGTTCGCGATGGCCGCCGCGTCGGTTCTCGCCGTCACACTCGTGCCCGCACTCATGGCGATCTTCGTCAAGGGCCGGATACGGCGCGAAGACCAGAACCCGATTGCGCGGTTCTTCATCTGGGCCTACCGCCCGATGATCCGGGGCACGCTGCGCCATCCTAAGACCGTCCTCGCTGTGGCGAGCCTACTCCTCGCGGTCACGATCCTCCCTGTACAGCGCTTGGTACTTGGCGACGTGCTCGTTCCGTTTCCCCAAGTCGGAAGCGAGTTCATGCCGCCCTTGTGGGAGGGCGACCTGCTCTACATGCCGACGACGCTGCCGGGCGTCTCACCTCAGGAGGCCAAGGAGATTCTGCAGCGCACCGACCGCATCCTCGCTTCGTTTCCCGAGGTCGAGCGCGTCTTTGGCAAGATCGGCCGCGCCGAGACGGCGACGGACCCGGCCCCGCTGACGATGATCGAGACGACGATCATTCTCAAGCCCGAAGACGAGTGGCGGGACGGGGTGACGAGGCAGTCGCTCACGGCCGACATGGACCGCGCCATCCAGTTTCCCGGGCTGACGAACGCGTGGACGATGCCGATCAAGACACGGATCGACATGCTCGCAACGGGCATCAAGACGCCGGTCGGGCTGAAGATCGCCGGGCCGGACTTGGAAGTCTTGGAGCGTCTCGGGCGCGAGGTCGAGTCCGCGGTAGCCGACCTGCCGGGCACGCGGAGCGCCTACGCCGAGCGCGTGATGGGCGGGAGCTTCCTCGACATCGAGGTCGACCGGTCTGCTGCCGCGCGCTACGGCCTCACGTCGGGCGATGTGCAGGACGTGATCATGGCCGCCGTCGGCGGAATGAATGTGACGACGACGGTCGAAGGGCTGGAGCGCTACCCCGTCAACGTTCGCTACCCGCGTGCCTTACGCGACGACCTCCCAGCGCTGCGTCAGGTTCTCGTCCCCACGGCATCGGGGGCGGAAGTCCCGCTAGGGCAACTCGCCAGTTTCGCCTACGTCGCTGGGCCGCCGATGGTGAAGAGCGAGAATGCCCGCCCGAACGCGTGGGTCTTCGTCGACCTCACGGACGAGGCCGACGTCGGCTCCTACGTCCAGCGTGCACGCGAGGTCGTTGCCGAGCGGGTCGCGCTCCCACCGGGCTACTCGATCAAGTGGAGCGGGCAGTACGAGTACATGGAGCGCGCCAACGAGCGCCTCGCCGTCCTCGTCCCCGTCACGCTCGCGATCATCTTCCTGCTGCTCTTCCTCCACTTCAAGAGCGCTGGCGAGGCCGTTCTCCTGATGGTGCCGCTCCCCTTCGCACTCATCGGAGCCGTGTGGCTGATGCTCGCGCTCGGCTACAACTTCTCGATTGCCGTCGGCGTCGGGCTGATCGCCGTGACAGGGCTCGCGGCCGAGACAGCGATTGTCATGCACGTCTACCTCGACGAGGCTGTGAAGCGGTACCGCCGCGACGGTCGGCTCACATCGGTGCCCCGTCTGAAGGAGGCGCTCGAAGAGGGCGCCGTCGACCGCGTCCGGCCCAAGCTGATGACGGTCTTCACGACGATCATTGGCCTCGTCCCCATCATGATCGGGACCGGCACAGGAGCCGAGGTCATGCAGCGGATCGCGACCCCGATGGTGGGCGGCCTCGTGACCTCAACCATCCTCACACTCATCGTAGTGCCAGCGCTCTACGCCGTCGTGCATGCGTGGACGCTCCGCAAGGAATTCAACGGGGAGTCAATGACCGTGCCCCCACTCGCTCCCGAGCCATACCCAACAGCATCATCTACCCACAACACAACCCGCTAACCCAACCTCCCTACACCATGAAGAGCCACACACTAGCCCTCACCCTTCTTCTGCTCCCCGCCGTTCTCTTCTCCGCATGCAGCCGAGATCACGAGCCTTCAGAGCACGGTGCCATCATGGCCGACGACCACACCGACCACCAGAACACCGACAGCGAACCCGTCACGGCCGAAATCCAAGACGGTGTTCAAGTCATCGATATCGAGGCAGGAGCGATGGGGTATGCACCGGGTGCTGTTCACCTCGAAGCAGACATTCCCGCCCGCCTCGTCTTCACCCGCACGGTCGACTCTGCGTGCTCGTCGCAGATCACTGTTCCTGCCTTCGATGTGCCAGCAACCGACCTGCCTCTCGGCGAGCCGGTCGCGGTCGAATTCACGCCGACCGAGGCGGGTGACTTCGCGTTCGTCTGCGGCATGGACATGCAGCGTGGCACACTGATGATCCAGTCCTAAGCCACTCCTGCACTCTAATAAACCCAAACCTAATCGAACGATGACCACCTGCGGCTGCGTAGCGGTTCAAGCTCGATCGGCGAGTTCGGCCCAGCGGTCCACGTCGCGCTCCAGTTGCGCGAGCAGGGTTTCCAACTCCGCCGACAGTGCGGCGACCCGCTCGTAGTCGCTCGACGATGCGGCCAGTTCAGCCTCGATTTCGGCCTGCCGCGCCTCGGCAGATTCGATGCGCGCCTCCGTCTCCTCCAGCTCGCGCTTCTCTTTGAACGAGAGCTTCTTGTTTTGCGCTGCCGCTGGCTTCAGTACCGGGGTTTCGGCTGGGACCTCCTTCTTCTGGGCGGCAGCTTCGATGCGGGCCGCCTCAGCCTCTTCCTCCTCCTTGATATCCAGCCATGCGCTGTAGTTGCCGGGGATCTCGCGGAGGTGACCGCCCGGCTCGAACCGGAACAGGTGCTCGGCCGTGCGGTCGAGGAAGTAGCGGTCGTGCGAGACGGTGATGAGCGCGCCGGGGAACGTGTCGAGGTAGTCTTCGAGCGCGACGAGCGTGGGGATATCGAGGTCGTTGGTCGGCTCGTCGAGGAGAAGCACATTGGGCGCGCCCATGAGCACGCGGAGCAGGTAGAGCCGCCGCCGCTCGCCGCCGGAGAGCAGCCCGACCGGCGTGTACTGCTGCTTCGGCGGGAAGAGGAATCGGTCGAGCATCTGGCTCGCGGTGATCACCGACCCGTCGGCGGTCTTGACGTTCTCGGCGACCTCCTCGATGTAGTCGATGAGCCGGAGGTCGTCCTTGAGCGCCCGGCTCTCCTGATCGTAGTAACCAACCGCCACCGTCGGGCCGACCTCGATCTGCCCGGCGTCGGGCGCGAGGCGGCCCGCGATCATTTCCAAGAGTGTCGTCTTCCCCGACCCGTTCGGGCCGATGATACCGACGCGGTCGTTGCGGGCGAAGGAGTACGTGAACCCGTCGATGAGGGGCTGCCCCTCCCACCCCTTCGTCACGCCGGTTAGTTCGATCACCTTCTTGCCAAGGCGGCTCGACACGGCGGAAATCTCGGCGGTACGCTCGGTCTCTTCGCGAGGCGCGTTGAGCAAGTTGTGCGCACGACCGACGCGAGCTTTCTGCTTGGTCGTCCGGGCCTTCGCGCCGCGCCGGAGCCACGCGAGTTCGCGCCGGGCGAGGTTGTCGCGGGTCCGCTGCTCGGCCTCGCGGATCTCCGCCTGCACGGCCTTCGCCTCTAGATACTTCGTATAGTTGCCCTCGAACCGCTGCGCCGTGCCCCGGTCGAGCTCCAGCATCCAGTTGGTGACGCGGTCGAGAAAGTAGCGGTCGTGCGTGACGAGGAGCAGCGCGCCGGTGTAGCGGCGGAGGTAGGCTTCGAGCCAGCCGACGGTCTCGGCGTCAAGGTGGTTGGTCGGCTCGTCGAGGATGAGGAGGTCGGGGTGCTCGACGAGGGTGCGGGCGAGGGCGACGCGCTTGCGCTGCCCGCCGGAGAGCGTATCGACGAGTGCCTCGGTGTCGGTGATGCCGAGCCGGTCGAGCACGACGCGGGCGTTCGTCTCCAGGTCCCATCCCCCGGCGGCGTCGAGCCGGTGTGCGAGGTCAGCGACGCGCGCGGCGAGGGCGTCGTCCGTGCCGTCCGACGTTTCGAGGAGATGGAGGGCTGCCTCGTAGTCGCGGAGCAGCCGCATCGCCGGCCCGTCGCCTGCGAAGACGGCATCGAGGACCGTCTGCCCCAGCGCAAACGTCGGCTCCTGCGAGAGGTAGCCGACCGTGTGCGCGCTCGGAATCTGCACCGTCCCGCCGTCGGGCGGCTCGACGCCCGCGATGATGCGAAGGAGCGTCGTCTTGCCCGACCCGTTGGCTCCGATCACGCCCATCTTGCCGCCGTCCTCCAGACTGAAGGACACGTCGTCGAGGAGCGGCTTGACGCCGTAGTGCTTGCGGACTGAGTCGAGGATGAGCGCGGGCATACCGAACGGTACCACCGAACGCCTGAACGCACGCCAAGGAAACAACCTATTCACTCAGGCTCCGAATTGGCGGGCGGACAAAAAACGCACGGTGCCCACTCGGTCGAGGAGGCACCGTGCGGTGTGTTCTTGTTGGTCGTGCTAGCGCAGCAGGGTGATCTGCCCTGTCCTCGTCTGTTCCCCAGCCACCAGCCGGACGAGGTAGACCCCACTCGGCAGCGTGGAGCCATCCAGCGTCGCCGTGTGCCGACCCGCTTCGAGGCCACCGTCCACCAGCACTGCGACCTCGCGGCCTAGCATGTCGTAGACCGTCAGCTTCACGCGCTGCGCCACGGGCAGCGCGAACCCGACCGTCGCGCTCCGGCTGAACGGGTTCGGGTAGGCACCGGTCAGCAACGCCTCGGTCGGTAGCGCCTCGCTCGACGCAGCCTGGGCACTCTCTGACTCCGGCTCACCCGAAGCACTTTCTATCGGCTCCGGTGCCCAGTCGCCGACATCCTCCACCGACCAGTCCTCTCCGCTGCCTGCCACCGGCGGCGCAGGCGTCACGGTCACCACGAAGCACGCCTCGTCGATGAACGGACTCGGGAACAGCCCGATCCGCAGGCAGAAGTCGTAGTTCGCAATCGGCGCGTTGTTCGGCACGTTCTGCACGTAGGGGATCGTCACCTGCTGACCCGCAGGCAGCGTCCCATTTGTGATGACCCCTTGGGCGAGTGTGTTGCCGCCGAGTGCTGCCGAGAACCACGACTGCCCCGTGGCAGGGTTGGCCGTGCCATTGGTAATGGTGTAGCTGAAGGAGACCTGTCCGCCGCGCGGGACGGTCAGCGGACTGGTCGGCGTCGCCTCTATAGTGACCGCGTCGGGTGTGCTCGTGTCCTCGACCTCAACCGACTGAGCAAACTCGCTCGTCTTGATGTAGCCCTGCGGCAGCGGCCCGGCGAACGCCGTCGCGTTGACCGTTACGAACGACCCTACCGGGTACGCCCCAGCCCCGAGCGACTGCGTGCCCGAGACGTTGCCGTCGCCATCGGTTGTCCGCGTCGAGAGTGCGTTCGGCGTCTGGCACTCGCCGAAGCCCGAGGCGTCGGGCGCGTCGTTGCGGCAGAAGAGCAGTTCGTAGGTCGTGAAAGGCTCCGCGTTGAAGGTCCAACTGATGATCGAGTTCGAGCCATCGTTCTCAGCCGAGGTGATGACCGGGAAGTTGAGGCGGTCGTTGGCCCCGGTGTCGCCGTCCCCGGCGTCGTTCGGGTTCGGTCCATCCGGAGCAAGGTCTATCGCGAGGCCACCGTTGGAGTCGATGATGTTGCCGACGATGGCGATGTCGGAGCAGGGGCCGGACAGGAAGATGCCGTCGGTGCCGTTGAAGCGGATGGTGTTGGGCTGGAAGTTCTGCCCGATGCGGACATTGGAGGCGTTCTGGCAGAAGATGCCTGCGCGCCCGTCACCACCGGGGAGACCGTTGCCTAGAGCGTCCCCGCTCGCATTGGTCCCGATGAAGTTGTTCTCTAGCGTGACGCCTTCAACGCCGCCGAAGAGGAAGACGCCGGTGTCGGTGTTGCCCGAGATCGTATTGTCCGTGACGGTGGCAAAGCCCGCACTGCTGCCGAGGACGAGGCCGGACTCGACGTTGGGTCGAATCGCGGAGCCATCGGCAGTCGTGCCGATGCGGTTGTTCTCGATGATAGCACTGGAGGAGAAGCCTCCTCGGCTGCCTGCGTCGGACGCTGTACGGCTCACGTCTTCTCCGAAGTCGGCCCGCGTCACAGGTTCAAAGCGGATGCCAGAGCCGTTGTTGCCCGAGATCGTGTTGCCCCGAATCTCCACAACCTGGCTATTCTGCAGTTCGATCCCACTGTTGTTGAGACCGTCACCGACGGGGCCGTTGGGGCGGATATCACCATTGGCGTTGAGGCCAATGATGTTGCCCTCAACGGTAGTGCCTACGTCGAAAGCGAGCTGAATACCATTGCCGCCGTTGCCTGCGATGACGTTGCCCTCGCCCATGGCGAGGCCACCGATGGTCGTCGTGTCCGCTGCGACCACTCTGATCCCTTCATCTCCGTTCGGCAGCGCGTCGCCGAGCCGGGTCAGTCCCACCGTGTTGCCCCGGATGCGATTGCTTATTACGATACCCCCGTCCAGACGAATACCGTCACGTCCGTTGCCAGCAACGAAGTTGCCGTCGTTGGGCAGTCCGATGTCGTTGCGCACCGGTCCCCCGAAAGGGGAAGAATTGTCTTCTAGCAGGATCCCCTCGAAGCTATTTCCGAGGGCCGCTGTGCGAACCCGATTCAGCCCGATCGTGTTGCCTGTCAGCATTGCCCCTGTGGGGAACGCTCCATGTTCGCCCGGATCGACTCCCAGGAAAATGCCAACCCCGCCATTATCCGACGACAGGTTCGTGTTAACGACCGCATCGTCCCCCGAGATGTGGATGCCGTGACCGCCGTTGCCGAGGGGCTGGTTGCCGTCGGCGTCGCTCCCGACGAGGTTGCGCTGGACCACCATACCGTCCTCGAAGGGATCGGGCAGGATGCCGATGTTGGCGTTGCCCGAGACGACGTTGTTCTGCGCCGTGCCACTGGCGAAAACGCCGGAGAAGTTGCCCGCTGCCGTCTCGCCCGTGTAATCAGTGCCGACGTAGTTACACTCGACGAGGTTGTCGCCATCGTTGCGAGCCTCGATCCCGAAGCCGGGGAAGTTCTGTACGACGAGACCGCGCACGGTGAGGCCGCCGCCCTGCCCGAAGAGGCCTTCGCCGAAAGCGAGCTGGCTGCCATCGAGGACGACGCGGAGGTCGTGCTTCGGCCCGGTGACGAGGTCGCCGCAGGAGGCTCCCGGCTGCGTCAGCCCGTCGATGGTTACGTCAGACTTGTTGATGGACGGGAGCGGAATGGGGCTGGGGCCTCCGCCTGTGAAGGGCGGCGGCGGGGCAAAGTCCACGGTGATCCGCCACACGCCGGGGGCGATCTCCGCGCCCGCCGGGCCGTCGTCGATGGCGAAGTCGATGAACACTGGGCGCACGGCCGCTGTCGCGTTGGCTTCCTCGATCGCCGTGCGCAACCCGCACGTGCCATCGAGATCGTCACAGAGACCATCACCGGGGTTCTCATCTGGAGAGAACTCGTCGTCGAAGGCCACCGTGACGGTGAAGGTCACTGGGACCGTCCCCGCGTCGAAGACCCCACCTTCGTACACTCCAAAGTCGTCATTGTCGAACCCCGTCACGACCGCGAGGTAGGTCGTCCCCGCCGTGAGCGCGGCGCTCTCGATGAGCGACTGCGAGGCGTCAGCGAAGTCATCGTCGCGGGCGATGAGGTTCAGGCACGGGTCGCTCGGGTCGAAGCTCCCCTCGTAGAGCGTGAGGTAGCCGTCGTAGTTCGAGGCGACGTCGTAGCTCGCGTAGACGTCGTAGCTCGCTGTAGCGGGCACGGTGAAGCTGTTGGCCTCGTAGGGCACATCGGTGCCGGCGCCGGAGAGCAAGCAGGAGCCGCTCGATCCGTCGCCGACGTTCAGGGGCCGCTGCCAGGTGGGCGCGGCGGTGGTGTTGCCCGAGAACGTCGCCACCTCGGCGCGGGGGTTCTGCGCCACCGCGTCGGCCATGCGCTGCTTCAGCCGGGCTGCGCGGACCGGGTCGGCGGCGAGCGCACGGGCCTGCTCCTTGCGTAGCGCCTGCCGCTCGGCGTCGGTCAGCGGGGTGGGGCGCACGGCGGGAGCGCGGCGGGTCGTCTGCGGGAGGTCGGCTCGGAAGGCGGCGGACGCGGCGCGGCCTGCCTCGTTCAGCACGAGGCCACCGGTCGCCTCGTCGTAGCGGTAGTAGACCGGGCGCTCAGGACGCTCGGCGGGGGCCGCAGCGCGCGTCTCGGCGTCGAGCGTCGGGGCAGGGCGCTGCTGCGCCTGCGAGATCGGGGCCGCGAGCAGAGCCGTGAGGATGAGGGTGAGAACGGGAAGGAGTCGGCGCATGGTCGGCTCGGGGGTTGGGTGAAGGAAGGCCCGAGGCCGGGGCACCGGGAAAGGCAGAGCGTTGCAACATAAGGCATTAGGCCGGAAACACCTACGCCTTGCCGTGCGCTTCTGGCGCAACCCGGTAGCGCCTCTGGCTTCCGCCCCCAGACCACCCGTTCGACCTTACACGAAGCGGGGCAGGCCCCCGAAGAAGCCTGCCCCGCTCGTGGCATTGCCATCGTGTGCCTAGCCTAGCGCAGGAGTGTAATCCGCTGCGTCTGCGCCCCGGTGTCCGTCGCCAGCCGGACGAGGTAGGCTCCGCTCGGCAGGCTGCTCGCGTCGAAGCCGACGGTGTGGCTACCTGCTTCCCACTCGCCCTCGGCGAGGAGCGCCACGCGGCGGCCCAGCACGTCGAGCACCTCCAGCGTCACGTCGGTCGCCGTCGGCAGCGCGAAGCTGAGGGTCGTCGCAGCGACGAACGGGTTGGGATAGGCGGCGTTCAACGTGGCCTCATTCGGCAAGCTGGCCTCGCTCCGGGCAACGAGGTCGTCCGCCGACCACGGCGTCGCCCCCGTCACGGTCCAGTCGCCTGTCCCCGAACTACTCGCTTCTCCGGTCGGTGTCACGTTGATCGTGAAGGCCTGCGAATCGACCGTCGTACCGGGGAATTGCCCGATGCGGAGGGTGTAGGTGTAGGCCCCTGCCGGTGCGCTAGCAGGAATGTTCTGGGTGTAGGAACCGTTCACGCTCTGCCCGGCCGGTAGCGTGCCGGACGCAATCGTGCCGGAGACACCACCCGGTGTTGCCGTGTAGAACAAATCACCCGTGACCGACGCGGCGGTTCCGTTCGCTACCGTGTAGTCAAAGGACACGGAGCCGCCGGGCGGCACAGTCAGCGACGTTGTGTTGGTCGCCGTAAGCTCGACGCTCCCCGTCGAGGGCAACCGGAATTCCGCGATGCGGGTCTTGAAGTCAAAACTCGTCGTGGTCTGGTAGTACTCGCTGGTGAACCAGAATGTCTGGTCGTCTACCGGATCGACAGCGAGCATGCTGTAGTCGCCCCAACGCGAGAAGCTGTTGATTTGCGAACCCGTGCCGGTCAGGATCGTGGTCTCGTCGACGTTCATCACGCCCGAGCCGCTCTGGTCAGCAGTCTGACCGGTGAAGCGGATCGAAGGAAAGAGGCTCGACCCGGAGACGGAGTAGGCGAGGCCCAGATCGCCGTTGCCGTTGAGTGCGGCAGAGCCCATCCAGCGTTCGAGGCCATCGTTCGGGGCGTAGGTGCCCTGCTGGTAGATGCTCCAGCCGCTGCCGGTGTTGCCTGCGCCGTTGCGGAGTTCGTACCAGCGCACGCCTGCCTGGTCGCCTCCGGCATCGACGCTGTGGTTGAGCACGAGCGTCTGCCGGTTGCCGAAGTTGCGGTACTGCACCCGGTGCATGAGCGTGAACGAGAGGGTCGCCAGGGTCGACGAGGTTCCGGGCTGAGCGATGTTGCCGAAGTTGCGGTCGTAGGACGCGGGCACAAGGCTGTTGAGGAGCGTGAACGTCGAAGCACCGGGGTTATTCCAGTTCACGTCAAGGCCGTAGATGTTGAGTCGCTGCGGCGAGGTGACGGGACCGCCGACGAAGAGGCCCGGCGTGCCCGAAGGCGGGGCCGGTCCGTCGAGGTCCGCCGGGAGATAGCCGTCGATGCTGCTGCCGCCGGGGATGCGGAACGACACCATCTCGGCAGGCAACCCTTGGAGCATCGCCTCGCGCTCGAAGACGACCGCGTCTTGTCCTTGGTAGCCGAAGTTGAACTCCCGCGTCGTGACGTAGTAACCGTCCGTCCAGACACCCATCTTCGGATAGTCCGGGAAGGCGGAGAAGTCAAACTCGTACTGGTGGTACGAACCCAGCGGGTCCGGCGTCGTCGAGACGGCAAGGCACAGGTCATCGCCAACCGAGATCTGGAACTGCATGATCACCCAGCGGTCGGCGAGGTGGTCGTAGAGCACGATCGGGTCGCCGTCGTTCTCGGTCTCACAACGCCCGCCAAGCCCTTGCCAGAAGAAGTTATTCGGGACTGGCCCGAGCAGCAGGTTGCCCGACTTGTCAAAGATGCGCGCAGCGAGGTTCACCGACTGGAAGTAGTGGTTCGGCCCCACATCCCCGTTCGGGTCCGGCGGCACCACGACCTGTGCGACTGCTGCGTTGTCATCCTCGGAGACGCCGTCGAAGCTCTGCAGCACGGTGCCCGGCCCCACGCCGCCACGGCCCGCGTCCAGCACGGGATCGACGAAGCCGGGCCGCTCCTCAGCGGCGCGTCCTTTGGTGAAGTCGTGAAACTTGTTCGGGATCACCGTCGGCGGCGTGGCCCGGTGCGGACTCGGGGGAATCGGCATCGTGCGCATCGGCTGGGAGGTGTTCACCCGACTAGCCGAGAGCACGCGCGGGGTGAGGTCCTGCGCCTCGGCCTCGGTTGCAACACCGAGCGGCAAGAGGCAAAAAACCAGTACGAAGGGAAGGAAGCGATACATGGGAAGGGGTCGGGAAGGTGGAGAAGGACACGGAAGGCGGGAGTCCCGCAGCACATCCAGCCAACCCACGACCGACACTGCGGAGCGCAAACATACTACAATTCCTCTGTTGCGCCGAATACCTGCCGCCCGGTAGCCACACGGGCTACTCACCCCTCAACCACGCCCCCTCCTCAGAGATCGACCCGGACGCCGACCACGAAGCGGTTGCGAATCACATCCTCCATCACCACGGGTTCGTCACCCACCACGGAGTACGGCACAAGCCTATCCTCGAACTCGGTGTAGGCATAGGCCACGTCGAGCGCGATCCGGTCCAGCGTTTTCAGGCTGAAGCCAATGGTGTAGGTCGAGCGCAGCCGGTCGAGGTCGATGCCCTGCCGGTCGAACTCCTCGCGGAGCGGGTCCGGCTGGAACGCGGCACCCGCGCGGACAGCCCACGGGCCAAGGTCATACTCCATGCCGAAGCGTGTGTTGAAGACCTCGCTGTAGCTCCGGCGCAGATCGAAGTTGGCGCTGGTGAACTCATCACTCGGACGAAGCCGGGCTTGGGACCAGTCCACGAACTCGATGTCGGCGGCGAGCAGGAGCCCGCCCCGGTCGTAGGCGAAGCCGCCTGAGAGCCGCCACGGCGTCGTAATTGAGTAGTCGAACAACCCGGCATCGCCGTTGAAGTCGAACGACTCCTCGACGCGGAGGTAGGTCGGCGTCTCGGTAGCGAGACCGAGGCGAACCCCCGGCGATACTTCGGCGGTGACGCCGAGGCGGAGGTTGGCCCCACCGAGGTCTGCTTCGAGAAACTGGTCGTCCCGGAAGACGAGCGCGTCGTTGCTGTCGAACTCATCGAAGAACTGCTCGAACTGGTACTGCCCGCCGACGAGGTTCACCGACACCCCGGCGAGGACACGCGGCGCGACCTCGACGGCCCCGACGAGTGACAACTCGCCCAACTCCCCTTCCTCGAAGATGTCACCGAACTGGTCCAGCCCACGCGACCCGTCGGACGCACCCTCGGCGTTCGGGTTGAACCCGACGAACGATAGCTCGCGATCAAACCCGGCAGTCTGGTTGTAGCCGACTCCGAAGACGAGCGAACCCCGCCGCACCGGCACGACGCCGACGTAGGCCGCGCTGCCGAGTGCGGTGCGCGTCACCGTCGCATCCGTCGTCTCGCCGAAATACAGCGCCTCGCTCTCCAAGGAGCCGCCACCGAGCGACCCTACGACGTGCGTGCGCCGGATAAGCCCGAGGCCTGCCGGGTTGGCGAACGTCGCGCCCCAGTCGGCGACCCCGGCCACCCCGGTCCCGGCGAGGCCAGTCATCCGGGCATCAACGGCAGGAAAGCGCTGACCGTAGCGGAGCACGTCTTCGCCTGTCTGCGCCTGCGCGGGGAGTACGACAACGCTTAGGACAAGAGCGATGACAGAGAGGTTGCGAGCGTTCATGAAACTGGTGAGATGGTGGGTACGCAGTAGAGGTCGGACATAGAAGAGGCCCGCACGGGGCGCACGGGCCTCCTCAGCACATCAGAAATGCAGATCTAGCTAGGGCGCTTACTCGCCTCCACCGCGCCGCGAGCCGCCCCGGCTGGACCGCGATGAGCCGCGAGACGAAGAGCCGCGCGCCTTGGAGCCGCTGGACCCGCGCGAGCTCGGACGCGCACTCGGACGGGACGACGGGCGCGAGCTAGGCCGGGCACTGGGGCGGTTGTTGGAGCGGCTGGGACGTGCGCCATCGTCATTGTTGGACCGGCGCGGCGGCTCGGAGCGCGGGCGCGGAGCCGGACGCTCGGTCCTCGGACGAGGTGCGGGCCTCTCAGTACGAGGCCGCGGGGCTGGACGCTCTGTGCGCGGACGAGGCGCAGGACGTTCGGTGCGGGGGCGCGTGGTCTGGGCCGGAGACTGCGGACGAACCTGCGGCGAGCGTTCCGGCTGGGGACGAATGCGCGTGGTCCGGTCCGGCTGCGGCGTAACACGCGGGGTGCGGCCTGTTTGCGGGCTGACCCGCGTGGTGCGATCCGGCTGCGGGCGGACGCGAGGCGTCCGGTCCGGCGAGGTCGGGCGGACACGCGAGGTGGTCGCATCCTTCGTGGGAGGCTGCGCCTGCGTCGAGGGGCGCACCCGCGTCGAAGGACGAACCGACGGAGCCGAGGCCGAAGGCGTAGTCACACGCGGCGTCGTGCCTAGCTGTGGCGAGTCTGTGCGTCCGGGCCGGACCGAGGGCCGGATCGGCGTGTCATTCCGACCTGTCGAAAGAGACGGAGTCGAAGCAGACGGACGAATCGAGGGAGCCGAGGCGGCCGGACGAACGGGGGTACGGACCGACTCCTGCTGCGCGAGGACGTGTTGCCGCGTATCGCGCGTGAAATCGCGGATGCTCCCCACGCCGAGCGGCGCATCGAGCCTCACCCGATCATCGCGGTCGGTAGCGGCTGCGAGGGCATGGCGGCGCGTCCGTCCTGTGCTGCCGAGCGACGGGCGGATGCTGCCGCGCGGGCCGCGAATGCCACTATTTCCACCGTAGTGCCCACCGCCGTAGTAGCCACCGCCACCATAGTAGTAGCCGTTGTCATACACGCTCGCGGCGTAGCCATCGTGGAATCCGTTCCAGTAGCCTCCGCCGTAGCTGCCCCAGTAGGTCGGGCGGTAGCCGTAGTAGCCCGCGTAGTACGGATCGCAGTAGAAGGGATCGTAGTAGCTCGCATAGAAAGGCGAGCCGAAGTGGAGGCTGAAGCTCCAGCCGTAGCGGTAGCGGTAGCGGACGTCGAAGAACGGATCGTAGTGGTAGGCCCACGCCGGAGCCGCGTAGAAGGGCGAGTAGAAGTGATGCCAGCGCCAGCGGTGCGGACGGTAGTAGCGCGAGTAGCTGACGTAGTACGGGCTGTAGTAATAGCCGCCGTAGTAGTCGTCGTACCCGTCGTAATAGTGGTCGTAGTCCTCGTAGACCGAGTCCTCGTAGCGGTAGCGCGTGACTCGTATCTCGTCGTAGCCGTCATCATAGTACCCATCGTCGTAGTAACCCTCCGTAGCGGGATACTGGTTCTGGGTCTGATAGACACCCTCGTCATAGTACCCGTCGTCCTCATAGTAGATAGTCTCTTCCGCCCCCGGATCGTAGCCGAGGCCGACACGAGCGGTGCTGCCGGTCCACGTTGGGGCCGTCTCTGCCTCTTGGGCGCTCGTTCGCTCGGCGTGGTCCGCTGGGAGACGGTAGGCGTCGCTGCTCGCAGCATACGCCGCGTCGGGGCCGAGTTGGGTGTAGCAACTCGACAGGCCAAAGCTCATCGCAATGAGCACGAAGGGAAGGAGGAAACGAGAGAGCGCGTTCATAGCAGCGAGGGAATCGAGGTTGGCACGGCGGGCGCGTTCAGCAGTGTACCGACAGAGCGGGCACAGGGTCCGCACATTGCAGGCACGCGGGCAGGCACGGTATATTTAGCCGCCTTCGCTCAAGGAGCCGCCGCGCTGCTTCTGGAAGTAACACCGGGGTAGCGACACGGTGAGGCGGTCCCTCACCGCGTGCAAGAAACCCGCCGCGTCTCGTCTCCCCTCGTCGCGCCCCGAAACCACGGGGCGCGCGTCGTTCCTGACCTCTTCTCTCGCCACCACCGTTCGCTATGGCAGACGCCATCACGCCCCGTAATCAAGACTATTCGCAGTGGTACGTCGATGTGGTCCGCGCCGCGGGCCTCGCCGAGTATTCGCCCGTCCGGGGGTCGATGATCATCCCGCCCAACGGCTACGCGCTGTGGGAGAATATGCAGCGCGCCCTCGACGGCATGTTCAAGGCGACGGGCCATCGCAACGCCTACTTCCCGCTTTTCATCCCCCAGAGTTTCCTTGCCCGCGAGGCCGAGCACGTTGAGGGCTTCGCCAAAGAGTGCGCCGTGGTGACCCACTACCGACTCAAGACCGAAGATGGCGAACTGATCGTGGACCCGGATGCCAAACTGGAAGAACCCCTCATCGTCCGCCCGACGAGTGAGACGATCATCTGGGATGCCTACAGCCGGTGGATCCAGAGTTGGCGCGACCTACCCATCCTCATCAACCAGTGGGCGAACGTGGTCCGGTGGGAGATGCGGACGCGGCTGTTCCTCCGCACCTCGGAGTTTCTCTGGCAGGAGGGCCACACCGCGCACGCCACCGAGCAGGAAGCCATCGAGGAAGCGCGCCGGATGCTCGACGTCTACACCACCTTCGCCGAGGAGTGGATGGCGATGCCGGTGACCCGGGGGCCAAAGACTGCCAGCGAGCGCTTCCCCGGTGCCGTCGACACGTTCACCATCGAGGCGATGATGCAGGACGGCAAGGCCCTGCAAGCCGGAACCTCGCACTTTCTCGGGCAGAACTTCGCCAAGGCGTTTGACTGCACCTTCACGAACCAGAACAACGAGCAGGAGCACGTCTGGGCCACGAGTTGGGGTGTCACCACCCGCCTCGTCGGCGCACTCGTGATGACGCACGGCGACGATCAGGGGCTCATCCTCCCACCCCGCCTCGCCCCGATGCAGGCTGTCGTCGTCCCGATCTACCGGGCGAACAAGCCCGACGACAAAGCAGCGGTCCTCGATACCGTTGCAACCATCCGGCGCGAGTTGGAGGTGGCTGGCGTCCGCGTCCACGTCGATGCCCGCGAGGAGCAGCGGCCCGGCTGGAAATTCAACGAGTACGAGGTGCAGGGCGTCCCGCTCCGCCTCGCCGTCGGCCCGCGCGACGTGCAGAACGGCACCGTCGAACTCGCCCGCCGCGACCGCGATGGCAAGGAGTCCGTTCCGCTCGACACCCTCGCCGACACGGTCACGAGCCTCCTCGATGAGATTCAGCGTGGCCTCTTCCAGCAAGCCCGCGACCGCCGCGACAGCCGGACCACCAAGGTCGATTCCTACGACGCCTTCAAGGAGGCCGTGGAAGACGGCTTCGTGCTCGCCCACTGGGACGGTACGCCAGAGACCGAGGCGCGCATCAAGGAGGAGACCAAGGCCACGATCCGCTGCATCCCCTTCGACCGCGACGACGAGCAGGGCGAGGACATGCTAACCGGCCAGCCCTCGGAGGGTCGCGTCCTCTTCGCCCGCGCGTACTAGACCCATGCTCTCCGGCAGAGCGATAGCGAACCACCCCGACGCGCAGGCTGACCTCGGCTACCACGCGGCGAACCTGCTGTCGTATGTCATCAACCCGCTTGTGCTGCCGCCGGTCGGGTTCGGGCTGATTCTGTGGCACTTCGGCGCGTCGGGGCAGGAGATTGCCCTAATCGTCGCCGTCTCGCTCGTGTTCTTCTGCCTGATCCCGCTGGCCTACGTGGTCTCGATGATCCGACGGGGCGAGGCCGAGTCGCTGGAGGTGCGAGAACGAGCTGGTCGGCTCAAGCCATTTCTCGTCGGCATCACCTCGTATGCCATCGGGATGGTCGTAATGGCACTCGTCGGGACGACCGCCGTGCCGTTTCTGGTCGCGCTTGCGCTGATCTATCCGATCAACACGGCAATCCTGCTCATCGTCAACCTCCGCTGGAAAATCTCGATCCACATGACGAGCCTGGCCGGTTTCGTCTCGATCCTGCTGTTCGTCTCGCTGACGGTGTGGCGCGACCTCCCACCCGACACCGAGGCCGTGTTGACCGTCCTCACCGTCGCTCCGCTTCTCATCCTGCTACCCCTCCTGATGTGGGCACGGGTCCGCGTCGGGGCGCACACGCCGGGGCAAGTGTTCGCCGGGGCGGTTTTTGGATTGGTGGTGCCGATTATCGAGCTATCCATCATCGTCCGTGCGCTTGGTCTGACCGGCTAGACGGCACGATTACGAGGCGTCCGTCGTTGTTCTCATGCCCACGTCATCTCGACCGAACGCAGTGAGTGGAGAGATCTCTTCGGGCAAGGGCGTAGAGACGTGCAAAGCATTTCCCCGAAAAGATGGGCTTCGCCGAGCCTTCGGGTTCCTCGACTTTGCTCGGGATGACTTACGACTGAGGCTTTTCTTATGCATAACTACCCTCTTGCCTCCATCCTCACGAAAGGATAGAATCTCATCCCCTTCGCCGCCAGAGTTAGGGCTGCGCCGCGCAACGCCTTATATTCTCGCCCCGACCGCTCAATCCCGACGCCGCTGCACCCTCGCTACCGTCCGCTTTCTGCTCATCAACCTCCGGTGCCCTGCACCCCGACGGTATGCCTCGTCTCCTTCGCGCTTTTGCTCTGCTCGGCTTCGCGCTGTTTCTGATCGCTCCTGCCGCCCTCGCCCAGAATTCGGGGCAGATCGAGGGCCGCGTCACGCAGCGCAGCAACGGTAGCCCGATTCCCGGTGCGAACGTCGTCGTGGACGGCACCTCGTTCGGCACCGCGACCGAGGCGGACGGCACGTTTGCTCTCCGCCTGCCGACTGGCAACTACGTCTTCCGCGTCTCTGCTGTCGGCTTCCAAGCGCGGACAGACTCAGTGACGATCCGCAAGAACGAGACGACCCGCCTCGACGTGGCGCTCGAAGAGACCGACATCGAATTGGGCGATGTCGAGGTCGTGGAGGAGGCCGTCGCCGAAGACGCAGGCGTTTACACCCTCGACCCTAAGACGGCGCAGGAGATCCCGTCTCCGCTCAACGACGGGCTGCGGGCGATCAAGGTGCTGCCGGGCGTGACGAGCAACAACGAGACCTCGTACCAATACTCCGTGCGCGGCGGCGGCTACAACGAGAACCTCTACTACATCGACGGCTTCGAGGTCTACACGCCGTTCCGCACCAAGCAGGGCGAGCAGGAGGGGCTGGGCATCGTCAACCTCGACATGACCGACCGGATCACGCTCTACGCGGGTGGCTTCCCGGCGCGCTACGGCGGCAAGCTCTCCTCCGCGCTCGACGTGGCCTACGCGCGGCCCGACGCGGACGGCGTCGCGGGCGGAGCCTACGCCTCGACACTCGACGCGGGCGGGCACGTCAAGGTCGGCCTGCTGGGTGGACGGCTCGGCATCGCGCTGGCCGGACGCTCAGCCCGACCCGAAGGGTTCTTTGGGACGCAGGAGTTGAAAGGTGAGTACGACCCCGAGTTCGCCGACGTGCAATCGACCGTCACCTACCGCATCGCCGAAGGTCACGAGATCCAAGGCATCGGCCTCCTCCTCGACCATCGCTTCCGCCTCGTCCCAACGACCCGCCGGACGTTCTTTGGGACGTTCCAAGACCTCCGATCGGTCTCGTTCGGGTTTGATGGGCTGGAGGAAGACGGCTACACGCTCGGCTTTGGCGGTGTCCGCGTGCTGAACAAGATCACGAACGCGCTCCGCATCGAGCACGACGTGTCGTATTTCGATGTCGAGGAGTTCGAGACGCTCAACATCGCCGGGAGCGTCGGGCTGTTCCGCATCGACAATCCGTTCGAGGACCCGGACGACCCGACGAACCTGATCCAGACCGGGGCCGCGACGCAGCGCGATACGACCAACAACAACGTCCGCGTGAGCACGCTCTCGGGTGGCGGGCGCTACCGCCTCAGTGCCGGTCGCCACGCCGCCGAACTCGGCTGGACAGCGCGCCGGTTCGACTTCAGTGACCGGCTTTTCGAGGTGAGCTACGTCGCAGGCCGCGCCCAAAACGGCAACCCGATCGAGGTCGCACTCGACAGCCTCGCAGACCAGAGCTCGTTCAGCGAGGAGCAGTACGGCATCTACATCCAAGACGCCGTCGACCTGCTACCCACCTCGGGGCATCTCGTCGTCACCGGCGGCGTGCGCGCCGATTACTTCTCGTTCAACGACGAGTTGACGGTCAGCCCCCGCCTCTCAGCCCGCTACATCTGGGACGAACTCACGACCGTCACCGCCGCCGCCGGGGTCTACCACCAAGCCCCGACCTACCGCGAACTACGCGGCGAGCCGATCTACGACTCCACGACCGTCGGCAGTAACAACATCATCCTCGGGACGCTCAACCGCGACATCAAGAGTCAGCGCGCCATCCAATTCATCAGCGGCGTCGAGCGCTTCTTCCCGAAGGTCCGCTTCTACGGCCGGGCCGAGGCCTACTACAAGGCGCTCTCGAACCTCATCACCTACGACGTCGAGAACGTCCGCACCGTCTACTCCGGCGAGAACGACGCCGACGGCTACGCCTTCGGGTTCGACCTCCAGCTTCGCGGCGAGTTTGTGCCCGGCCTGGAAAGTTGGCTCAACTACGGCTTCCTGAAAACCAGCGAGGAGTTTTTGCAGCCGACACCCGGCGTCAACGGCGCGGTGCCGCGCCCGACGGACCGGCGGCACAACTTCGCGCTCTTCGTGCAGGACTACGTGCCCAACAGCACGACGTGGAAGGTCCACCTCCGCGCCCTGTTCGGGACCGGCACGCCCTTCACGCCGCCCGCCCCCGGCGAGGTCGTCGGCGGCGTCCAGCTTCAGGCGCCCGGCCTCCGCAACTCGCAGCGCTTCCCCGAATACCGCCGCCTCGACCTCGGCATCACGAAAGAGGCCACACTCGCCCAGCGTAGCCCGACCGGCAACCCGGTCCGGCTCGAACTCACCGGCGAGGTGCTCAACGTGTTCGACATGACGAATACGATTGCCTACTCCTACGTCGCCGACGCGCGCGGCATCTGGCAGCGCGTCCCGACGCGCCTCACCCCGCGCACCGTCAACGTACGGATGCGGCTGCGTTTCTAATCAAAGAGTGGTTGCCTTCGGCTCCTCTGTCATTGCGGGGAACCAAAGGCGACGTGGCAATCTCCCAATGTAGTCTCATCTTTCTGGAGATTGCCTCGCTCCGCTCGCAATGACAGGAGAGACCTGAAAATGGAGTGTTCTGGCGCGCAATACTACAAACGCCGCTGGGATGAGCCTCGGGGAGACGAATACGATCACTGGGGATTTTCGTGGTGGTTTTTCGAAACCACCGTAGATGGCGAAGTCTTGCGCCAAATTGAAGTCTATGACTCTGGCCCTTCTCACCGCTATGACCAAGAACATGTAGTATGACCAAGAACATGTAGAGAGTGGCTACGGCGGCCTCAGTCACAGCCGTCTGTGGCAAAGCGACCGTGAGAAGGTCCAGTTCGAGGACAGTACCCTAGCCGAGTTCGAGGCGATGTGGAGCCAGTCTCATTATCCCGAACGACTCACCTAGCTATCTATTTGCCTCACAACGCGCCGTCCTTGCTCAAACGGTGCGCGAGGTGCGTCGGCATCGGGAGCTTGTAGCGCGTGGCGCAGCGGAGCGTGAGGTCCACCGCTGTCTGCAGCGAGGCGCAGTGCCCGACGGAGACGAACACCGGCTTGACCTTCTCCCGCGTCCGCACGACGGCTCCAATCGGCTCGCCCTTGTCGGTGAGCGGTGACTGGTCGCCCTTCGTCGGTCCCGGCTCGTCGTAGCGGCCTGTCAGTCGCGTCTTCGCCACGCCGATAGCCGGTTTGTCGAGGAGCGCCCCGAGGTGGCACGCGAGGCCAAACCGTCGCGGATGCGCGACCCCGTGCGCGTCGAGCACGAACACATCTGGCTCGACGGTGAGTTTGTCGAGGGCCGGGAGGACGGCGGGCATCTCGCGGAAAGAGAGCAGCCCCGGCACGTAGGGAAACGCGGTCGGCCCCTCCCACGTCGCCTGATCGACGACCTCGAAATCAGAGAGTCGGAGGACGACGAGCGCCGCACGCACCCGGTCGCCCCGCACGCTCACATCGACGCCGCATACCGTCTCGATTTCGCCCGGCAGCGGCTCGAAGCGGACGAGGCCCGCCAAGTCGCGCTGAATGGCGACGGCTTCCTTCGGGGTGACATCCCACGGATGCTCGTGGTAGAGGCGCATAGCGAGCGAGAGGCGAAACAACAGCCTGCAAGCTACGGCCCTTGCCGCTACGCAGTCGCCAACCTAGCCGCGCTCTGGGTGACCGTACCACATGATGCCGAGCACTTTCTCCTCGTCCTCGTCGATCCCGACCAGCGCGTACAGTTCCGGATGCTCGGTGATCATATCCGTCACCCAGTTGTTCGGGACGTTGTCGCTCCAGAGCGAAAGCGTGGCCCGTTGCACCGAGGTCAGGCAATCCTCCACGGCGCGCTCCATCTTCGCCGCATCATCGAGCCGCGCACAGGTGACGACGACCCAACCGGGGATGGCTCGCCACTGCTCATGGGCAGCCCGCGCCTCTTGGGGTGACATCTCCTCTTCGAGCAGGCGCGCATAGAGCCACACCACCGCCGAGATGGTTTCCTCGTCCAGCCGGTAGTAGCTCCACGGCTCCGAATCGAGCACATTCAGCGGATCGCGTGCCGCCTCCATCGCCCGCGCAAGCGCAGCCTCCTGCATCGCCTCCGAAGGGCGTTCAGGCTCAAGAGAACGGGGCGTAAGAGATAGGTTCATAGGAGTCTAACTCGTTAGACCCGGTGTGGTACACGATGAATATCGACCGGGCCTCGTCTCATCTTGATTTATATACTTCATGAAGCGCACCAAAGCATATGCCACTCAAGGGCCACAACCCCGAGGAATCGGCCCAAATTGCGCCAGAGCGGAATAAAATGCCGGAATCGCTGACCGAACAGACAGCGGCGACCTGTGAGGTGGTATCAGGTATTCACGCACTGGGGCGCACCATCGGGACAAGGTACCTGCCGAGTGTCCGATTCGTAATCGTTTATCAGGCCCCTTCATACCGACCTTCTCGACCTCGTCCATTGAAGATTCACGCCCCTAGAGGTATCGACCGTCCTGTGCCTGTTGATTCCTCTCTGCCTCGGACGGTATATTTTGCGCCGCTCATTAGCGTGACTCAGCGCCTTCAGCGTTGTACCCGATCACGGGCTCTTAGCTCAGTTGGTTAGAGCGCGTCGTTGACATCGACGAGGTCACTGGTTCGAATCCAGTAGAGCCCACAGAAAGCCCTCGCAAGCACCTTCCTTGCGAGGGCTTTCTTCATTTCACGGGTACGCTCTATGGGAAGAGGTTGTTTGCCCTGCTTGCTTGGCAGAACGTGATCGATTGAGAGAAGAAGTATCAGTGCCTACCGACCGTCAGGGCCTGCGTACCCGAAACGGGTTCCGTCTTCGCACACCGTTGGCCAGTACCTGACGGACACCATCCGCCACAAGAACGACCGTGCAATACTAGATCGCGGGCGCATGGCTAGTCGTCAGCCTCGCCATGCGCCTATGGCTATAGCCAAACAAGCCAATGTGATACTTGACACGGGGAAAACGTTTTCATATCCTATGTGGAAACGTTTCTATTTCGCACAGGCCCCGTGTCCGTCACCATCAAACAGGTTGCCCTCGAAGCTGGCGTCTCGATCTCGACCGTCAGCCGCGTGCTCAACAGCTCTGGCCCCGCCGCCAAAGCGACGTGCGACACCGTGCGTGGGGTCGCCGAGCGGTTGGGCTACGTCCCCAACGCGACCGCGCAGGGCCTCGTCCGCAGCCGAACCGACGCCATCGGCGTTGTGCTCCCGTTCCTCACCGGCGAGTTCTACCCTGAACTCGTCCGCGGCCTTGACCTCGCGGCCCAAGCCTCCGACCGCCACCTCGTCCTTCTGTCCTCGCACAACACACCAGCCGACACGGAGCATGCCCTCCGGGCGATGTACGGGCGCGTGGATGGCCTCGTAGTGATGGCCCCAGCGGTCCCTCTAGACAGCGTGGCGGCGGCTCTCACCCCCGACCTCCCGGTTGTCCTGCTCAATGCCCCCGCCGAAGGCCACGCCTTTGATGTGCTTTCGACCGATGCCTACGGTGGAACACGGCTCGCCGTGAAGCACCTGATCGACCTCGGCCATCGACGCATCGCGTGCCTCGCGGGAGAAGAAAGCAACCACGACGCCGAGTTACGTCTCACGGCGTGGCGCAACGTACTCACGGAGCATGGCCTCCCCTCGCCCGAGGACTTCGTGCTACGGGGCGATTTCTCGCGCGAGTCCGGCGTCGAAGTGGGTAGTCGACTCGCCGAGCTTGTCTTCACCCCCGACGGCCCAACCGCGGCCTTCGCATCGAGTGACTACATGGCGATGGGAGCTATTCTGGCACTCGCCAAGGCTGGCCTCACCGTCCCCGAGGACATCGCCCTCGCCTCCTTCGACGACATACCGAGCGCGGCCTATTTCAACCCGCCGCTCACGACGGTACACCCGTACACGCAGGACCTCGGCAGCCTCGCCGCCGAATGGCTCTTCGACCGACTCGCGGCAGAGGTGCCAGCGCCGCCGCGCCAGCAGGTCTTGCCTGTCCGGCTCGAAGTCCGCGTCTCCTCTGGCTCTTCCCGTTGACCCATGCGCCCGCTCTCCTTCTAACCAACCTTGTGCTCCATGCCCGGAAGCGATTCCGAGCACTCCATGCCCTCCCTCGACTGCCCGATGACCCAAGGCTTCATCCATCGCCTCCTTCCCCTTCTGCTGCTTCTCAGCCTGATCGGCTGCGACGGGCAGGACCCTGTCTCCGCCGAAGCCGACACCACGGACCAAACGGCCACGGGCGACTGGGTCCTCGTGTGGGAAGAAAACTTCGACGCCCGCGACGCGGCTTTCGAAGAACGATGGGACGCGGGTAATCACACGTTCGACGGCAACGAGTCGCACTTCAATCCGGCTAACATCATCGTCGAAGACGGACTGCTGAAGCTCCGGCTGACGGACGTACCCTACGGACAGCGCCAGTATTCAGGAGCCGAGCTGCGAACAGACAATCAGGATGGGTTCTTCACCTATGGCCGCTTCGAGACGCGGATGAAAGCCGCCGACGGACTGGGGATCGTCTCCAGCTTCTTCACCTTCCGCTACGATCCGTGGCAAGAAATCGATATCGAGTTCCGGGGGAAGGATACGGACCAGATGCAGGCCAACCTCTTCTTCAACCCCGGCCCCGAGGGTGCACCGAATAACAGCGGGTTCAACCCGCTTCCGTTCCCACGCGATGCAGGCTTCGGCTGTGATGCCGCCGAGGAGTTCCACGTCTACGCTTTCGAGTGGGAGCCGGGCAGCGTCCGCTGGTTCATCGATGACGAGTTGGTGCTCGAGACCAGCGACCCCTCGACCGTGCCCGATCTCCCGCAGCAGCTCATGATGAACATTTGGACCTCGGCCTATCCCAACTGGCTCGGCGAACTGGACGCGGATGCCCTCCCCGCCGAAGCCCAGTACGATTGGGTCCGCGTCTACCGGCGCAACGACCAGCCAACACCCTAAAGCCCCCACCCCAACGCAAGGCCCTTCACCAAACAACCCATCAATCCCCCCAAAACCATGTCTACTTCCCGCTTCTTTTTCCTCGCGGTGGCGCTTGCCTTCTGGGCGTTCCCCGTGGTGCAAGCGCAGGTCGTCTTTGATGACTTCAACGATGACGAGTTCTCGAACACGTTCCAGTTCAGTGAGAACGGCGGGGCCGGTGTCGGCCTCGGTTCGACCGATGGGCCGGACAGTTCGCCCGCCCTCCGTGCAGACATCGACCCGAGCGCGACAGGCAGCTTCGCGGGCTTCGGCTTCACGCAACCCGGCGGCGGCACCTTCGATGCCTCCGGTCAGGAATACTTCTCGTTCTACATCCGCCCGAACATCGCCGCAGGCAACCTCCCGCTCACGCTGGAACTTAACCTCCAAGAAGACCCCGGCAATGACGGCTACGACTCCTTTGTCGATGACGAGTACCAAGCCACGTTCGTCGTGGACCTGAGCATTGACGACTGCTGGAAGCTCATCCAGATTCCGCTGGCCGCTTTCGCCGACGACAACTCGGTCAACCCCGGCTCAGATGATGGGTTCGACTTCTCGAACGTGCTGACCTTCGTCGTTGCCATCGGCGGCCCAGCAGGCACGGCCTACTCTCTCGACTTCGACGACATCACGTTTGCGCCGAGTGCCCCGGACCTCGTGCAGGAAGTCGTGCTGAACAACTTCGAGGCCGACCCCACGCTGAGCGTGTTCACGTTCAGCGAGACCAACATGGGCATCGGCGTCGGTACCGCTGCGGGCGCTCCAGGTGCCAGCGGCAGCACGCAGGCCGTCTCCGTTGGCCTCAACCCTGCTGAGACCGGATCCTTCGCCGGCTTCGTGATCACCAGCCCCAGCGGCGGCACTGTCGCCACGAGCGTAAATGACTACATCGGGTTCTACCTCCGCCCGGTCGTTAATGCGACCAACACGCCGCTTGTGCTGGAGCTGAACCTCCACGAAGACGTAAACATGAACGGTGCCTACGACGGAAGTACCGAGGACGAGTATCAGGCCACCTACCTCATCGAGACTGGCGATGCCGGGGCGTGGCAGTTCGTCGCGATTCCGCTGGCCGCCTTCGCCGATGACAACTCGGTCTTCGCAGGCTCGGACGACGGGTTCGATTTCAACAAGCTCTTCGAGGTCGTCGTCGCCATCGGCTTGCCGAGCGGTGACGAGTTCCAGATCGAGGTGGACGACATGTTCTTCGGCGAGGTCGAGGAAGACCTCGATCCGTTCACGCTTGACGCAAGCCCGGAGTCGCAGACGGTCAACGCCCCCGGTACGGCTAACTTCACTTACATCGTCTGCAACAACACGAGCAACCCCGTCAGCGGTGTGATCTACTTCGAGGCCTTCCTCGGGAACAACTCCGTCGCTGGACCGGGCGTCGTCCAGAGCGGCAGCCTCCCGGCGATGACGTG
Organism: Rhodothermales bacterium; assembly: GCA_028284265.1. Taxonomy (GTDB): domain Bacteria; phylum Bacteroidota; class Rhodothermia; order Rhodothermales; family JANQRZ01; genus JANQRZ01. The sequence goes on along the minus strand of JANQRZ010000004.1, from coordinate 249,348 downwards.
CTCGCCGACGCTCGGCTTCTCCCTCGGCGTTCCGGGTGCCGCTCCGACTGCTACCTACAGCGTCGAGATCAGCGCTGGCCCGAACACGAGCGCCTCAGTTGCTACTGACGCGGTAAACGTGACCGTGACCTCGGGTGGTCGCGCCGCTGGCACCTCGACCGAGTGGACGCTCGTCGACGCCGATCCGTGGCCGACGTTTGAAGCCGCTGCCCGCACAAGCGAAGTCGCAGCCTACCCGAACCCGTTCGTCGAGCGGACCGAGATCGCCTTCTCGCTCGAAGAGAGCGCCAAGGTGCAACTCGTGGTCTATGACGTGCGCGGTCGCGCGGTCGCTACGCTGGTGGACGGCACGCTGGAAGCCGGTCAGCAGAGCGTGACGTTCGACGGCGCGAGCCTGCCGAGCGGTGTCTACATCTACCGCCTCGTCAGTGGTACGCAGGTCGAGACAGGCCGCATTACCCTTGTGCGCTAAGACTCACCACAACGGGAGCGAGAGAGGGGCATCCCCCACCGCCCTCTCTCGCTTCACTGATAGGTCCCTTCACCAAGCCACGCAACCTGCGCTGGCACCTTCCCAACTCACTACACCCGTTATAACCATGAAGAACAACTTATTCACTACCCTATGCGCGCTGGCCGCGTTTGTGCTGATGGCTCCGCTGTCGCACGCGCAGATCAGCCTGCCAGTGGACTTCGAGGCTGCCATCGACTACGAACTCGTGGACTTCGGCGGCAATTCCTCCTCGCTCATCGCCGACCCTGACGACGCCAGCAACACGGTCGTTCAGTCCATCCGTACGCTCGGTGCCGAGTGCTTCGCTGGCACCACGGTCGCCAACGCCAGCGGCTTCACGTCGCCCATCCCGTTCGCTCCGGGCGAGACCTTCATGAACGTCCGCGTGTGGTCGCCAGCAGCGGGCGTCTCGGTCAAGCTCAAGGTCGAGAAGTTCGACGATCCCACGATCAGCGTCGAAACCGACGAACTCACGACGGTCGCCGGTGGCTGGGAGACGCTGGTCTACGACTTCTCCAACGAGTCACCGGGCACCGCGGCGATCAACTTCGCGAACACGTACAACAAGGCATCGATCTTTTTCGACTTCCAGTGCCCCGGTCCTCCGTCCACAACGGAAGACACGTACCTCTGGGATGACCTCACCTTCGGTGATATCCCGGATGACGTAGAAGTCACCCTCGACCCCGTCGGCTCGACCGTCATTCCTTTCACGGGCGGCTCGATCTCCTACTCCGTTTCGCTCACCAACACGACGGACGCTACGAAGATCGTCTCGGCGCGGATCGATGCGATCCTCCCCAGTGGCGGCTCGTTTGGCCCGGTCCAAGGCCCGCAGACCGTACCGATCCCGGCGGGTGCAACGCGCGGACCGATCACCTTCACAAGCAACGTGCCGGGCCTCGCTCCACAGGGTACCTACACGCTGATCCTCGCGGTCTCGATGGGCGGAGAGCAGATCGCCTCGGACAGCTTCACCTTCGAGAAAGAAGGCGAGCCGTCTACCATCGACCTGCCGATCACGTTTGATGATGGGATCGACTACGAACTCGTCGACTTCGGCGGCAACTCCTCTTCGATCGTTGCCGACCCTGCTGGTCGTGGAGGCAACATGGTGGTGCAGTCCATCCGCACGCTCGGTGCCGAGTGCTTCGCTGGTACCACCGTCGCCAACGCCAGCGGCTTCGCTAACCCGATCCCGTTTGCTCCGGGCGAGACAAGCATGAGCGTGCGCGTCTGGTCACCGGCGGCGGGTATCTCGGTCAAGCTCAAGGTCGAGAAGTTCGACGATCCCACGATCAGCGTCGAGACTGACGAGCTCACGACGGTCGCCGGTGCGTGGGAGACGCTGGTCTACGACTTCAGCAATGAGTCGCCCGGCACCGCACCGCTGAACTTCGCAAGCACGTACAACAAGGCGTCGATCTTTTTCGACTTCCAGTGCCCCGGTCCTCCGTCGAAAACGGAAGACACGTACTTCTGGGATGACCTCGAGTTCGTTGGCGCTGGCACGGCTGCACCGCAGACCGCTGCCGCCCGTGCGCTGACGGTGGACGCCGCGTACCCGAACCCGTTCAGCCGCTCCGCGACGATTCCGTTCGCCGTGGAAGCCGCGACGGACGTGCAACTCGTCGTCTACGACGTGATGGGCCGCGAGGTCGCCGTGCTGGTGGACGGCACCGTGGAAGCTGGCCAGCACGAGGCACGCTTCGACGGGCAGGACCTGGCGAGTGGCCTCTACGTCTGGAAGCTCACCGCTGGCGATCAGGCCAAGACAGGAAGCCTGACGCTCGTGCGCTAGTCTCCGCATGACAGACTAGCCTCTGCATGACCGAAGAGAGAGGGGAAGGTGGAAGTGATCTTTTTGCTGCCGCCTTCCCCTCGTCTCTTGTATCCTTCACCCTACCAAGGCCGTCCCACCTCAACACACTGGGCCTATGAACCGCCTGTACGTCATCCGAACCGCCCTGATCGTCGCACTCGGCGGCTTTCTCATGGGCTTCGATGCCTCCGTTATCTCCGGGGTTGTCGGATTTATCGAGACTGAGTTCTCGCTGTCGAAGGCCCAGCTTGGCTTCTCCGTCGCGTCTCTTACGCTGACTGCCACACTCGCCATGATGGCCGCGGGGCCACTGAGCGACCGGTTTGGACGGCGACGTATTCTCTTTTTTGCGTCTATTCTGTACGCGATATCAGCTATTGCGTCGGCCTTCGCCCCGTCGTTTACCGTTCTGGTGATTGCGCGGATGATCGGTGGATTTGGCGTGGGCGCTTCGCTCATCATCGCACCGCTTTACATCGCCGAGATCGCCCCACCCGAGGTCCGGGGCCAGATGGTCTCGTTCAACCAGTTGAACATCGTGATCGGAATCACGGTGGCCTTTTTTACGAACTACCTCATTCTCCAACTCGCCGACTCGACACCCATGATTGCGGGCAACGAGTGGCGGTGGATGCTCGGGCTAGAGACCATGCCCGCCGTCCTCTATTTCGTCGGCCTGTTCTTCGTGCCGCGTAGCCCGCGCTGGCTGCTCATGCAAGGCCGCAAAGACGAGGCGCTCCCCATCATGCAAATGGCCGTCGGAAATGTAGCGGCGGTGCAAGAACTGGATGAGATCCAGAAGAGCATGGCGAAGGACGCCGAACTGGAAAAAGGCAGCATCCGCGACCTGCTCGCGCCCTCGCTCCGGCTCGTCCTGACTATCGGCATCGTGATCGGCGTGCTCCAGCAGGCCACAGGGATCAACTCGGTGTTCTTCTATGCACCGACCATCTTCGAGCAGTCCGGCATTGGAACCGATGCGTCGTTTGTACAGGCCATCTTCGTGGGCGTGATCAACCTCGTGTTCACCCTCCTCGCGATCGCCCTGATCGACAAGCTCGGCCGTAAACCGCTGCTCATCATCGGCCTGATCGGCATTACGGCGTGTATGATGATTCTGGCCTACGGCTTCGGTCAGGCAACGTATACGCTCCCGGCAGAGGCAACAGCTATTGTAGACGCCGCCCAAGCCGATGCTCTCACACCGCTCATCGGGCAGACGTTCGACAGCGATGTGGCTTTCAAGACCGCCCTCCAAGGTGCTATCGGGGTAGAGGCCGCGACGGCCTTCGAGGCCCCGCTCATCACATCCGCTATTTCGATGAACCCGATGCTGATCCTGATCGGCATTCTGGGCTTCGTTGCATCTTTCGCCATCTCGCTCGGCCCGGTGATGTGGGTGCTCTTCTCTGAGCTGTTCCCCAACCGGATTCGTGGCATCGCGATTTCGTTCGTCGGCCTCATCAACTCAGCGGTCAGCTTCCTCGTGCAGCAGATTTTCCCGTGGGAGTTGGCGACGCTCGGCAGTTCTCTGACCTTCCTGATCTACGGCATCTTCGCCGCGGTCGGCCTCGTGTTCGTCATCTTCATCGTGCCCGAAACAAAGGGCAAGTCGCTCGAAGAGCTGGAAGCCCAACTCGTCCGCACCTCTTGAGCAAACGCCCCACTGCGAACCCGACTGCCTGCGTCTCCATGCTGCCGACTGCCTACCACGATACCGTCTCTGACGCCTCCGCCCTCACCGACGGGGCCAAAGGCCCCGTTCATGTAGAACTTCTACATGAGGACGGGCGCTATCAGGTTCATGTCGATGGCGAGCCGTTCTATATCAAGGGCGCGGGGCTGGAGTTCGGCGATATCGGGCGGCTGGCCGAGCACGGGGCCAACTCGTTCCGCACCTGGCGCACCGACAATGGACAAAAGACCGGGCTGGAGGTCTTGGACGAAGCCTACGCCAACGGCCTCCTCGTCACGATGGGCTTGGAGGTCGCCCGTGAGCGCCCCGGCCAAGGACGCGGCGTCTTCGGGTTCGACTATGACGACGAAGAGGCGGTCGCCGAGCAGTTGGAGCGCATCCGCGCCGAGGTGATGAAGTACAAAGACCACCCGGCCCTTCTGATGTGGGGCATCGGCAATGAGTTGAACCTCGAAGCGACGAACCCAAAGGTCTGGGACGCCGTCGGCGAAATCTCGGAGATGATCCATGAGATCGACCCGAACCACCTGACCACAACGATGCTCGCCGGAATCAGCAAAGACCTCGTCGATGAGATCAAGGTGCGCGCCCCCGACCTCGACCTCCTCAGTGTTCAGTTCTACGCCGATATCGAGAACCTTGAACAGCGGCTCGACGAGGCAGGTTGGGACGGGCCCTATATGGTCACTGAGTGGGGCGCAACCGGCCACTGGGAAATCGCCACGACGCCGTGGGGCGCGCCCATCGAGAACGACAGTACGGTCAAGGCTGATCTCTACCGCGAGCGCTACGAGACAGCCATCGCGTCTGACACGACGCACGGTCTCGGCTCCTACGTCTTCCTGTGGGGCCAGAAGCAAGAACGCACCCCGACGTGGTATGGTCTCTTCCTCCCCACGGGCGAGGAGACCGAGTCGGTGGACGTGATGCACTATCTCTGGAACGGCGCGTGGCCCGAGAATCGCACATCGCGTATCCAATCCGTCACCCTCGGCGGCCAAACCGCTTACGACGGCATCACCCTCGCACCCGGCCAAACCACTCCGGCGGAGATCGTCATGTTTGACCCCGACGGCGACGCGCTACGCTATGCGTGGGAGGTCCGCAAGGAGAGCACGGACCTGAGCCACGGCGGCGACGACGAGAGCGTACCCGACCTCCTGTCTGAAGCGGTCGCTACGCCGGATGCCGCCCAAACGACGGTGGCTGCACCCGATGAGTCCGGTGCCTACCGCCTCTTTGTCTACATCTACGACGGCCAAGGCCACGCGGCCCACGCCAACATTCCCTTCTATGTCAGTGACTGAAGCGACTCTCTCTCTCCCTACGGAGCCAGTGCCCACCTCGGACACGACTCCCATCTACGTAGGCCGCACACCCCTTCGGACCGAGCGACACCCGGTGGAGGGCGACTTCGTTGAGCGCGACGGTATGCGCTTCTACCGGATCGAGAATGTCGACCGGATGCCGCCCTTCTTTATCTCTGTCGTAAGCGGCACGGACCACTGGCTCTTCGCCTCCAGCAATGGTTCTGTCTCGGCGGGGAGGGGCAATCCGGAGCATGCGCTCTTCCCCTACACGACGGTTGACAAGATTCACGACGCGCGCGACCTGACCGGGCCGAAGACGCTCTTTCTGGTCAACCGTTCTCAGAATGGCGAGGCTCGGCACTCGCTCTGGGAACCGTTTTCGGATCGCTATGCCGGACTCTACGCCGTCCGACGCACGCTCTACAAGAGCATACACGGCGATACGCTCCGTTTCGAGGAAGTCAATGAGGACCTCGGTCTCACCTTCTCGATTACGTGGCAGACGAGCGAAACGTTTGGGTTCGTCAAGCGCTCGGTGCTGAAGAACCACGGTTCTGGCCCCGTCTCGGTGCGCCTTCTCGACGGCGTGCAAAACCTGATGCCCTACGGGATCGAACGCTCGATGCAAACCGAGCGGAGCGTCCTCGCCGATGCGTACAAGAAGAACGAGCGCGTCCCTAACACACCCCTCGGGCTGTTCACCCTGAGCGCTATCCCCGTCGACAAAGCCGAGCCGAGCGAAGCGCTGAAGGCGACCACCGTGTGGTCTGTTGGCCTTGACGCCGAAGCCATCCTGCTCTCAGCGCGCCAGCTCGACCGCTTCCGTACCGGGCACGCCGTCAAGACCGAAGACGCCGTGCGCGCCGAGCGGGGAGCGTATTTCGTTCACGCTACACTAAACCTCGATCCGGGCGAGGCGCATGACTGGGATCTCGTAGCGGACATCGAGCAGGACGTCGCTGATGTAATCAACCTCCAAGACCGCCTTGCCGACCCTGACGCGCTCCGCGACGACCTGAACCGCGACATCGAGGCTGGCCGCGCCCGGCTTCGCTACCTCATCGCCGCATCCGATGGTGAGCAGCGCACGGGCGAGCGTATGACGACCGCGCGCCACCGGATGAACGTCCTCTTCAACATCATGCGGGGCGGCATCTTCGACGAGGGCTACGTCGTCAACCGCGAGGACGTACGCGCCTACATCACCCACTTCAACGCGCCCGTCGCCGAGGCCCACGCAGACTGGTTCAACGGCCTTCCCCAGCGTCTCTCCATCCAAGCCCTACACGAGTCGGCGCAAGCAGGAAGCGCGGACCTGCAACGACTCTGCACCACCTATCTCCCGCTGCACTTCAGCCGCCGCCACGGGGACCCGAGCCGCCCGTGGAACCACTTCTCCATCGAGACCACGAACCAAGATGGTTCGATGAAGCGAGGCTACGAGGGCAACTGGCGCGACATCTTCCAAAACTGGGAAGCACTCAGCCGCTCGTTCCCCGGCTTCCTCGAAGGGATCATCGCCACCTTCGTCAACGCCTCGACCGCCGACGGCTACAACCCGTACCGGATCACCGACGAGGGCATCGACTGGGAGATCATCGAGCCGGACGACCCGTGGTCGTACATCGGCTATTGGGGCGACCACCAGATCATCTACCTCCTCCGCCTTCTCACCCTCTTCCACGACCATGACCCGGGCCGCCTGAGCGACATCCTCGCACGTCGGCTATACAGCTATGCGAACGTCCCCTACCGGATCAAGCCTTACGCTGACCTCCTCCGCAACCCACACGACACCGTCGTCTATGACGACGACGAAGAGGAGCGCATCGCTGAGCGTGTGGCATCCGTCGGGGCCGACGGCAAATTGCTATGGGACGGCAGCGGCAACGTGCTTCGGGTGACGTTTGCCGAGAAGCTCCTCGTCACGGTCCTCGCCAAGCTGACCAACTTCATCCCCGAGGGCGGCATCTGGATGAACACCCAGCGCCCCGAGTGGAACGACGCCAACAACGCGCTCGTCGGCAACGGCGTCTCGATGGTGACCCTCTTCGCCGTCCGGCGGTACCTCGCCTTCCTCCGTACCCTACTTAGCGACGCCCCGGGAGAGCACACCACACTCTCTGCGGAGGTCGCCGAGTTGCTAGGCAACGTCGCAGCAGCCTTCGAGCAGCACGCAGACCTCGCAGGCCGCAACCTGAGCGATGCCGAGCGCAAGCAGATCGTCGATGCCCTCGGCCTTGCCGGGAGCACCCACCGCGAACGGCTCTACGAGGCTGGCCTTTCCGGTGAGACGGACGAGGTTGCCTATACCGACATCCAAGCCCTCATCGAACGAGCGACAGCGTTCCTAGATCATACCATCGCGGTCAACCGGCGCGACGATGGCCTCTTCCACGCCTACAACCTGATGGCGGTCGAGGGCGACGAGGTTTCGGTGTCGCATCTCTACGCGATGCTCGAAGGTCAGGTCGCGTCGCTCGACGCCGGTGTGCTCTCCCCCGAAGCGTCCGCCGACGTGCTCGAAGCGATGCGGATGAGCGACCTCTACCGCCCAGACCAGCACAGCTACACCCTCTACCCCGACCGTGACCTCCCGGACTTCCTCTCGAAGAACAACCTCCCGCCCGAAGCGGTAGCTGAATCGGAGTTGCTCCGAACCCTGATTGCTGACGGCGACCGCAGCCTCATCGTGCAGGACCGGCGCGGCGGCATCCATTTCAACGGCACCTTCCGCAACAAGTCCAGTGTGCAGACTGCCCTCGACGCCCTCCGCGCGAAGGGATACGCCGACCTCGTGGACCGCGAGGCAAAGCATGTGCTCGACACGTTCGAGCAGATTTTTAACCACCGCGCCTACACCGGGCGCTCGGGCACGTTTTTCGGCTACGAGGGACTAGGAAGCATCTACTGGCACATGGTCTCCAAACTCGCCCTCGCTACCCAAGAGACCTTCTTCCGCGCCCACGCTGCCGGAGAAGATGCCACTGTCCTCGAACGCCTCGCCGCTGCCTACTACGACATCCGGGCTGGTCTCGGCGTAAACAAGACACCGGAAGAGTACGGCGCTTTCCCGACCGACGCCTACTCCCACACGCCGGGCCATGCGGGCGCGAAGCAGCCCGGCATGACGGGCCAGGTCAAAGAGGATATCCTGTGCCGTTGGGGCGAGTTGGGTCTGCTGGTCCGGGATGGGCAGATTGTCTTCCGCCCCGCTCTTCTTCGGGCTGATGAGTTCCTCCACAACGCGGCGACGTTCCGCTACCTCGACCTTCACGGCAACGCGCAAACGATTGACCTCAACGCCGACAGCTTGGCGTTCACCTACTGCCAGATTCCGGTTGTCTACCGCCGCGCCGATGCGCTCGCGGTTCGCATCACTGAAGTGGACGGAACCGTGACCGAGATTGAAGGCGACGCTCTCAGCCGTGACCTCAGCGCTGAGGTATTCGGACGCACCGGACGAATCACACGAATCGACCTAGACCTCCCACCAGCACGCTAGCATGAACGCTCCCGTCCACCACGAGACCGCTGCGAAGGACCGTATCTCTTTTGGCCACCGCATCATCTATGGGCTGGGGGCCTTCGTCAATAACCTGCTAGCAGGTGCGAGTGGCGGGATGATGATCGTCCTGAACCTCGGCTTCGGGATGAACCCGGCACTCGTCGGACTCCTCGGCGCGCTCCCGCGCATCACCGACGCCTTCACCGACCCCATGATGGGGTATATCTCCGACAATACGCGGACGCGGTGGGGCCGCCGCAGACCCTACATCTTTGGAGGCGCCATTGCCGTCGGCCTCATTTTCATCTTCCTGTGGCAGCTTCCTGAGGGGCGGAGCGAGACGTTCTACTTCGTTTACTTCCTGATCGGCTCGCTCTTTTTCTACCTCGCCTACACGGTCTGGGCGACACCCTGGGTGGCACTCGGCTTCGAGCTGACGGCGGACTACCATGAGCGCACGCGGCTCATGGGCACGTCCAACTTCATCGGGCAGCTCGCCTACGTCGCCTCGCCGTGGTTCCTGTGGATCATGTCCTACGAGGGCTTCTTCGCCAACCAGCGCGAGGGCGCGGCGGGGCTTGCCATCATCATCGCTGTCATCGTGATAGCGATCGGTGTGCTCCCGGCAATCTTCCTGCGCGAGCCGTTCAAAGCCGTAGCTACAGCCGAAGGCAAAGCCACTAGCAGCGGGGGGATGCTGAACATCCTCAAGTCGTTCTTCCAGGGCTTCGGGACGGTGCTGCAGTCACGCCCCTTCCTCCTGCTCTGCGCAGCGACGTTCCTGATCTTCAACGGGTTCATGCTGATCGCGTCGTTCCAGTTCTACGTGATCATCTACTACGTCTGCGGCGGCAACGAGACGCTAGGCGCACAGTACGCGGGCTATGCCGGGTCGGTTGGCGCGGTGGCCACATTCGCGGTCGTCGTGTTCGTGACGTGGCTCGGAACGAAGATCGGGAAGCGGCGGGCATTGATGATCGCCATCGGGATATCGGTCGTGGGCTACCTGCTGAAGTGGCCGGCCTACAACCCGGAGATTCCGTGGCTGGTGATGCTCCCCGCGCCTCTCATGGCGTTCGGGCTCGGTGGCCTCTTCACCCTAGTCCCGTCCATGATTGCCGATGTGGTGGACTTCGACGAGATCACGAGCTACGAACGACGCGAGGGCATGTTCGGCTCGATCTACTGGTGGGTCGTCAAGCTCGGGATGGCAGCGGCGCTCGCGGCAGGCGGCTTCCTCCTCAACGCAACCGGCTTCGCCGTGGAACTCGGCAGCGCGCAGACCGAACAGACGCTCTTCCTGATGCGCATCTTCGACGTGGTCATCCCGGCAGTCACGTCGGCCATTGCAATCTGGGCCGTGTGGCGGTTCCCGATCACCGAGGAGACAGCCTACGATGTGCGAGCAGAGCTAGAAGCACGGCGTGGTGCCACCGCTAGCGAGACAGGCTAGGCAAGAACTCAGCCTGCCGTCACGACGAACTCCGTACGTAGCTCCGTGGTTGAGTCGCCGCCGATCCAGACGTGGAAAGTACCCGGTTCGGTGACGCGCTGCATGTGCCGGTCGTAAAACGCGAGGTCGTCGGTGTGAAGTTGGAAAGCGACGGTCGTGCGCTCACCAGGACCGAGGCTGACACGCTGAAAACCTTTTAGCTCACGCACGGGCCGGGTCACGCTTCCCGCGAGGTCGCGGACATAGAGTTGCACTACCTCGTCGGCCTCGCAATCGCCCACGTTGGTTAGTTCGGCGGTCACAGTGAGCGTCTCACCAAGCATTATTTCGTGGATGCTCGTTTCGATGTGGGCGTACTCGAACGCGGCATAGGACAACCCAAAGCCGAACGGGAAGAGCGGTGTGTACCCAGCGTCTAGGTAGAATGAGGTGTTGCCGACCGACGTCTGCACGGCACGCGGCTCGATGTCGTCGATGTGGGTGCTGGTATGCGGCGTCGGCGGGCGTCCCGTATGCTTGTGGGCATAGTAGAGCGGGACCTGGCCTACCATCCGGGGGAACGTCACCGGCAGCTTACCCGATGGCGAAACGTCACCGAACAGCAGGTCCACGAGTGCCGGACCCGCCATCGTGCCCGGATGCCACGCGAACAAGAGGGCATCGACCTTGTCGAGAACTGACTCCAACGTGAGCGGGCGGCCTGCCATCACGACGAGCACGAGCGGCGTACCGACCGCTGCGAGCGCGTCGATGAGCGCTTCCTGCGCGCCGGGCAACCCGATGTCGGCGCGGCAGTGCGCTTCGCCGGAGAGGATGGCCTCCTCGCCCAAGAACAGCAGCACGGCGTCCGACTGCTTGGCGGCTTTGATGGCATCACCAAATCCGTCCCGGCTCTGGCTGCGCGTCGTCTCTAGCGCCCGTATGTACTGAATCTCCATCGCATCGCCGAAACGCTTGCGAAGCGTACCGAGCGGTGTCTGGCTGTGCTCCGGGTTGCCGTCGAAGGCCCAGGTGCCGAGTTGCTCGTATTCATCGTCGGCGAGCGGGCCGATCACAGCAAGGCGACTCAGCCGGTCCGCAGTGAGAGGCAGCGCTCGCTCGTCGTTCTTGAGCAGCACAACACTCTGCGTAGCTGCAAGCCGGGCTGCGTCGAGGTGGTTGGCATTGGCGGGCGCAGGAAACGCGGCAGGGTCGGTGTAGGGATTCTCGAACAGGTCGAGGCGGAACTTGAGACGCAGTACGTTGGCTACGCGGGCATCGATCAGCTCTTCCGTGATGCGCCCGGCTTGGAGGAGGGCATGGACGTGGTCGATGTACGTGGTGCTCGACATCTCCATGTCCAGCCCGGCGGTCATCGCCTCGAAGGCGGCCTCGCGGTGGTCTGCCGCCAGCCCGTGCGTGTACAACTCGGCGACGGAGTTCCAGTCGCTGACGGTGAGCGCATCGCTGCCCCACTCGTCTCGCAGAACGGTGGTCAATAGCCACCGGTTGCCCGTGGCTGGCACCCCGTTCAGGTCGCTGAACGAGGCCATGAGCGAGGCCGCTCCAGCGTCGAGCGCTGCTTTGAACGGTACGAGGTGCACGTTTCGAAGCTCGTGCTCGGGGATATTCGTCGTGTTGTAGTCGCGTCCGCCTTCACTGGCACCGTACCCAGCGAAGTGCTTCGCGCAGGCTGCGACCGCGTCGGGCGCTGCAAGGTTCCCGCCTTGAAAGCCGCGCACCATCGCAGCGCCCATCACGCTGATCATGTACGGGTCTTCCCCAAACGTCTCAGCAATGCGACCCCAGCGCGGATCGCGCCCGATATCGAGCATGGGCGCATAGCTCCAGTTGGCCCCCGCCGCGGCTGCTTCTCGCGCAGCGATCCGCGCGCCACGTTCGACGAGTTCCGGGTTCCACGTTGCCGCCTGACCGAGAGGAAGCGGGAAGATGGTCTCGAAGCCGTGGATGACATCACGGCCGTTGAGCAGCGGGATCCCGAGTCGGCTCTCCTCTGTGGCGAGGCGCTGAAGTTCGTTTACCGTATCGACGTGAACCTCGTTGAGTACGGCCCCGACGCGGCCCCGCACTACGGCGTCACCGATCCAATCTGGGATGGTGCCCTCGCCGCCCATCACGAGGCACAACTGGCCGATCTTCTCGTCCAGCGTCATCGCATCGAGCAACGCCCGAATCCGAGGCTCTATCACGTGTATCTCGGCGCGTGCTCTAGATCAGGCGATGCCAGACAATGAAGCCGTTTATTCGCTCCGCTCGTAGACGCGGACGTAGTCCACTTCCATCGTCTGCGGGAAAACGGTCGTCTCGTCAGGGTTGCCCGGTAGGTTGCCCCCGACTGCGACGTTGAGGATCATGTGGAAGGGATGGTCGAACGGTGCAGCCGTATTGCCCCCGGTTGCGCCTGTCGAAAACCAGTCTTCTTCGGTCTGGGTCTGATAGAGCACGTTGTTGATGTACCAGCGGATGGTCGTAGGCACGAACTCGTCAACGTCTTCGGTATCCGGATTGTCAGGAATAGCCTCGTCCCACTCAACTGTGAACACAAAGAAGTCATCGGCTATGGTGCCTGCGGCGAGTTCGAAAGCCTCGCCGGAGAACTGATTATCGGGGAAAGGTCCACCGTAGTGGAGCGTACCGAATACCTCGCCAGGCTCGCTGCCGATGGCCTCCATGATATCGATCTCGCCACTCGCTGCCCAGCCGCCGTAGGTGTCTTCGCTGAAGAGCAGCCAGATGGCCGGCCACAGGCCCTGCCCGATCGGGAGCTTGGCTTTGACCTCGAATCGACCGTAGGTCCAGTCACCCTTCCCGAGCGTGCGGAGGCGAGCGGAGGTGTACCTAGTATCACCCGTCAGGGTGTCTTGGCGAGCCGTAATCGTCAGCACGCCGTCTGCTACGGTGGCATTCTCTGCGCTGTAAGACTGGAGCTCAGCGTTGCCCCACCCGCAGAGATCAGGACAACCATCGCCGAGCTGAAACTCCCATTTCATCGTGTCAACCTCGGTCCCGTCGAACTCGTCGGACCACACGAGCGCCCAGCCCTCGGGCGTGAGTTCGGGATCGGGAATGACTTGCTCGACCGAGTTGTCACAGCCGGCGAGACCGACGACCACAACAGCGACGAAAGCCAGAGGAAGTGCGAGACGATAGATCATGATGAGCTCTGTTGCAGAATGAAAGCGTGTGGGAGCACGCACCAAGTCGGTGCATGCTATACCCGCCAGACGCGGCGAGTACCTACGGGGCAGGCTGTCCGACGTAAAACGGGAAGTTGCCCGTCGCGACGTTCCCATCGTCGTCATAGGCGTAGATGAACATCCGGTACGGCCCTTCGAGGCGCGGCGTTTGGATGGTGAGCGTCCCGCCCTCTTGGCTGACGACGCTGATTCTGACAGCATCGGGGCGGGCCTCCGCATCACCACCGGCACGGATGTCCGTGCTCTCGGGAAGCAGCTCCCACTCATAGCGGATATCCTCGCCCTCGGGATCGCTCACATCTGCCACGAAGGTGACGATGTCGAGCGGATCAGCGTAGACGCTCGCAAGCATATCCTGACCATTCGCCGTGAAGCCCTCGATGCGAGGGGCTCGGTTGTCAGGCCACGAGCCGCTCCAGACGTACTGTAACACATCCGACACCTCCGTTTCGTAGCCGCCGGGCGTGAAGATGCCGTACCACGTTGGTGTCGTCTCTTGCTTTTGCCCCCAGAGGAACGCATAGGAACCGATGCAATACTCGTCATCGGCAGCGATACCGTCCTCATAGCGGAGACGGTAGACCCTCGCTTTCTGCGTGCTCGTCTGCTCGATGGGCACCCCCCAAGAGGTCTTGGGCACCTCCCAGTGTCCGTCCGGTCCCCACTCTGCGATAACGTAGGGACCGTCCCACCCTGCTCGCCGGAGCATGGTGCCAACGCTCGGCCCGTCGTATCCATATGAGCGAAACTCGCGTGTCCCGCCGACAAGCTCGCCGTAGGTGTTGACGCCGTAGACATCAATCGCAGGAGCACGTTCCTTGATGAGCTGCACCTCGGCCACGTCGAGTCCAGCGGTGACATGCATCACTGGGTGGTTGGGGTCCTCCTCGTGGATCATCTCTGCGATGTCACCGAGGGCATCCCAGACTTTGTAGTCCGTATAGAACAGGTCGTTTTCGTTGCCAAGTCCCCACATCAGGATGGCTGGGTGGTCTTTGTACGCTCGGACCACCTCACGGAAGCGTGCGAGTTGCGCGGCAACAGCCTTGCCGTCGTTGTAGTCGAACCCTTGGCGTTCCACCCCGGCCCACAGACCGAAGACGACACTCAGTCCCATTTCGTGCGCTTTATCGAGCACGCCGATCGCCTCGCCAGCCCCCCACGTCCGGATCGAGTTGGCCCCATATTCCACAGCGCGGTCGAGGTGAACCTGTCCACCGACCCCTTTAATGTAGTACGGCTCGCCGCCGCGATACAGCGTCCAGCCTCCATCCTCGTCTTGGCGAAGCTCGACGGGGATAGCCCCTTGATTCGCGAGAGGCACAGCCGTAACGGCTGCGGCTTCTTCCGACTGCTCGTTGAGAGTAGACCGTCCGTCGGTCTGAGCTTGGACGGAGAGGCTAAAGGCGAGGAGGGCGGCACAGGTGACCGCACGGATGAGTGCTTTCATATCGATGGAGGCCGTGCGCTGGACGGGAGACCCCGACGCGCGTGTCAGTTGATCTCTACGAGGCGAATGTTGTCGAGGAGGACCTCGCCCGCTTCGTCCATGTAGATGATGAGCTGCTTGACGTTGCCCCAATCGGCGCGACCTTGAGGCTCAGCTACATTGCCAGTCGTCGCCGGGGCAGCGGCCAGTTGGAAGCCACCGCCTCGCAGGTTGACAAGCGGGATCGTCACCGTCTGCCATTCGGATGTAAACCGGCCAGACTCCGTGTAGCTTCCGTCCAGTTTCGCTCCAGAGAACTGACGGTTGTAATCCTCAATTCCAAAGCGGAGTGGGATACTCTGAGACGTGCCGGACGTCAAGCGCACATCGAACTGGATCGCCGTCTGCTCGACGACCTCAGTCATATCAATCGGGTACCACTTATCCCAGCTTACGCCCATCGACCCTTGGTAGCACAGATCGGGGCTGAGGTCCCAGCGCAGGTGCAACGCCGCAGAGCCGGTGGACGGGTCGGCGTCTGTGAGTTCGACGGTCTGGCAGCCATCGGAGACGAGGCCCCAACCGTTGTCGTTGATGAACGAGTCGTCGAAGAGTTGAATCGGAAGCGCGGTTGGATCGGGGCGCGGTTCTTCGACGAGCCACGGCTCTTGCTCTTGCTCTTCGTAGAAGATGAGTTTCACCTCGTCCATGTAGATGCTGCCCGATCCCTGCAACTCAAACATGAGTTGCTTGACGTTCGTGATGTCAAGGTTCTCAATCTCGTTATCGAAGTTGGCGAGCGGTACTGTCACTTTTTGCCAGTCCTCGTCGATGACGGAACGCTCGAAGTAGCCGTTGCCCGTGTAAGCAAAGCCCATCCCACCCGAATAGTCCTCGAACGTGAGCACGATGGGCAAGCCGTACATCGTGCCTTCTTTGGAACGCACGTGCATCTCGATGGCGGCATAGGGGAGCAACTCGGAGAGGTCCTTGCCAGCCCACCCGTCCCAACCGATTCCGAAGCCTGCCCATTCGCACCCGTCGGCATTGCGGTTCCACGAAACCGCGACCGCACGCTGGCCGGCGTAGACCACATCCGAGGTCACCTCGCCCTGCGTGCAGCGCGCGTCATCTTGGAACCAGATCGTGTCGTCTGTCTGATCGTCGAAGATGATCGGTTCGGCGGCGAGCGAGAGGGTGCGCGGACGCTCAGGCACGGGCGCGGCTTCCATCCCGGAATAGAGCATCGCTGGCTGGAACTGCACACACCCGGACACCAGCAGGGCACCTGCTAGGAACAAAGCAGAAGAGGCGATAGGCCGGAAAGAGCGTCGCTGAATCATGGGACTACGTGCTTTAGCTACGGTCTGAGAGGACCGCCCGCCGTGAATGTGATGTAGTCGACACCGAAATCGACAGGCTCGCGAGGATCTGGCTGGCTGTTGTTGTCGGAGATGAGCACGAGGCGCACCGCTACAATCTGCTGCGTCTGCGCTTCGGTCAGCCCGAACTCCGCAATGGACTGTGAGAACTGCGACCATCCTGGCTCATCTAGCCGGATGTCACCCGAGCCAAAGATGGCGTCCGTGCCGTCCTCGAACGTACCGTTGCCGTTGGTATCCACAACGACATCAAGGATGGCAATGGTATTTGAACTACCGAAATTGTAAAGGAACGCATTGAAGAAGAGGTTCTCCGGCACATTCGTGGGGACCATGAAGTAGCCGTCGTTGCTCCGCGACGTGATCTCGGCCAACCCGACGAAGAAGTTATCGACCACGGTGTCGGTACCGCGCAGGAGGTAGAACGTCTCACCTGCGGCGGCGGGCACCTCCATGCTTGGACCTGAAGCAGCATCCAGCTCGAACTCAAAATTCCGGAGCGTTGCAACAGCCTCGTCATCATCTTCGAAGCTGGTCACGACATTGCCGGGGTATGAGCGCTCCGAGAGCACGCCGATCCGAACGGTGTCGGGTGCCACGAAATCCTCATCCGAAACGAGGAGCACAGCACTGACGGGTTCTTGGCGGAAAAGCGGGAGTTGGGTCGTCCCTCCAACCCAGCGCGCGTTCTCCTCGGTTAGCTCATTGGAGAAGCCCTGCACGCGCTTGATGGCTCCACTCTCCTGGCCAGTGATCTCGACCGTCCAGTTGACGGGCTTGTTGAACCGGGCGCTGAAGCTCACGCTCTCGCCCATAGCGAAGTCCACGGAGTCTCGGCTGGCGCTGAGGGACTCCTGAAGCTCGAACTCGCCGAAGCGAACGATGAGGCTAGGGCCAGCGGCTTCCGTGGCATGGTCGCAGCCGAGAAAAGCCGCGCTTAGAAGAAGAACGAAGGTGCAGCCCCAAACCAGCCCGAACGGGTGCCGCGTCGTGTTTGAATCGTGCATCAATCGCATGAGCTAGAACGTCATCGTGTAGAGAGCGAAGATCTGACCCAGCGTGTAATCAGCATCCGGATTGACATCGCTGCCATAGCTGAAGTGCTGGTACTGCACCGTGAGCGCGATCCCGTCCCGGAACCGGTAGCGGAGCCCCGCCCCCACGAGCGACTCCTGATCGTCCGTCACGAACGGCTCGAAGAAGTCGCGGATATCGTTGAAGTTCTCAATCTGCGGCAAGTAGTCACGCCCGGTCGAGGTGCGGAGCTTGGCCCCAACGAGCACATCGAGCCGGTCGTAGACCTCGGCGGACGCACCCGCCTCGAACAGCACCGACGAGAGATCGACTTCCTCGGCAGGCTCCCCGCTCCGGCTCGTGTTCTCGACCTGCGTCCCGAGGGTGATCCCGATCATGCGGTCCCACTCGAAGAACTCATTGACGGCCACGTTGGCCTCGCCGCGCAACAGGATAAAGTTTTTCAGTTCCTCCGTCCCCTCACCCCGAATCTCTGTGAGTGCAGCAAAGTCCAGCGCGGCATCAACCGGGAGGTTGTCCGGCGTATACGAAGCACCGAGCCGGACACCGCGCCGGTTGGGTGTGGCCCGGCCGAAGGGCAGCACGTTCCCATAGCGCGGATCGTACATCATCAGGTTGTCCCCAATGCGGGACGTGTAGAGGGCCGCATCCCGCGTGATGTCGAAGAGAGCAACCGGCCGGACGATGGCATCGGCTCCGACACGGTTAAAGGTAGACTTCGTGCGCGTGTAGTCGATCCGCTTGCTCTGCGCGGCAGCGCTGTAGAACTCCGGGCCGACGTTGACAAACATCGCAGACAGGCCGATGTGCTGGTCCTTGAGCGTGCCTGCCAAACCGATCTCGATGAACGTATCCGTGTCCTCGACAAAGATCTCATCGACAGGCTCCCCGGCCTCTTCCGCTTCCTCGTCGTTGGTGTTCTCTTTAAGCCGGACGAGCGACCAGCCGCTTTCGCCGACGAGATGCAAATCATAGGCGTCCTGATCGAGGATAGTCAGATCACCGTCGAGCGAAATGACCGCGTTGCGGATGCCGGTGTTCGCCTCACCTGACTTGAGGTCGTCCCACGTATAGGCCACGTTGACCCCGGCTTTCGCCATGGTACCGTAGGACCCGAAGGGACCGGCAACCAAGGCCGCACGCCCACCTCCGATAAATCGGGTGGGGACATTGAGCAGGTCCGTCGCACGGAGCCGGGCTAGGAAGAGCTGCACGTCCACCGCGTCAAGCCCCCGGTCAAAGGCCAGGCCGAAGTCGACCTTTGCACCCTGGAGGCGGCGTGTGTTGAAGCCGGTGTAGAACTCATCGTAGTAGACGGCTTCGCGCTGCGGTCGAAACAGCTCGGGAGCGTTCACCACAGCGTCCGCGTCCGGCAGGAAAAGCGTGTAAGGCGTAAGCGCCATGTCCATGTCGCCGATCCGGTAGCGCAGCACGTCGGCGATGACGCCGCGTGCCCACAATTCGCGGACCTCCAGCGTCGCGCCCGCCCCGAAAAAGCCTCCGAACTCGTTTCGCATCCGGATGACGGCCTGCACTTCGGTGACGCTGTTGGGCTGGGCGTTTACCGCGAGGTCGAGCACGAACTCGCCGTCGGCGATGTTCTCGACAGCAAGCGTGTCGGGATCGAGGACCTCGCCCCCGAGACCAGTCTGCTGAATGTAGCTACGACCGTAGCCGTTGAATTGGACGCCGGGACCATCCTCGGCATCCGGGGCACCCTGCGCGACGACGCCGGGTGCCAGCGGCAGTGTCAGGGCCGAGACGAGCAGACACGTTCGAAAGAGTGGGCGCATGCGAGTGGCGGTTAGAAAAAGATTTTGAGTTCGAGGGTGAGTTCACGGCCCCCGTAGTTGTCGACCGCAAAGCTGCGGTCCTCGAAGTCCATCCAGCGGTGGCGGACGTACAAACCAGCGTTGGATGCGATTGCCCAGTCGAAGCCGAGTCCGATACCGACACCGCGCTGATCGCGTGGCTTACCGCTGGCTTGGTCGACGTCCGTGAAGCGTCCTCCGTTCACCTTCTCCAGACCGAGGTACCCGGCCAAGAGGAAGTTGTCGACCAGTTCGAGATAGAGGTCGAACTCATGATACTGGACAAACAGGTAGGTGTCATCGTCGGTCGGCAGGGCGCGGGCCGTACGGTTGGCGGACCCGAAGCTCCCGAGGTAGAACAGATAGATATTGCGCCCACCGAGCGTACGTCCCTGGAACTTGGCCTGGAGGTCGACGGCGTGGTAGTACTTGCGGTTGGTGGGGGTACCGGTGACCTGATCCACGTCTGTGGTCTGCACGCGCTCGAAGACACCTCGGAAGAACCCGTACTGCCGCCCGAACGGCCCAAATGGGTCCAAGCAAGTTTGGGCAAAGAAGGGATTGTAGATGCGCGAGACGGCGAGGCCGTTGATGCGATGGACGTACGACAACTCCGACGTCGTCGGAGCGAGTTCGTGGGCGAGGCCCCAACCAACGGCCAGCTTGGCCGGTCCGCCTGCCCACGCCGTGTTAACGTTGATGCCGCGCCGGTTGTGGGCGAGTTGGTTGACTTGGGTGACGAGACCGCCGACCGACGCTTGCCCCGGTACGATCTGGTTCCCACCGCAGCCTGCCAAGCTGGCGTTGATCTCCGGGTTGTTGCTCGTTGCGATCTCGCCGTTCTCGTTGAAAAAGTGCCGCCCGATCTGGTAAAGCTGCACGTCGAGCGGAAGGCCTGTCACCTCGGGCGTCGTCTTCGCCCGGACCATAAGCGCCTCGCCCCACTCTGAGGTGTATTCCGGGCTGTCGAACTTGCTCGCGCCTAGCTCGCCCGACAGGTTGACGCCGGACACGTTGGCATCAAACGAGGCGGTATGCACTTGATAGTCCCGGCGCTCGGCGGAGAGGCTGTCGAGCGTGCGATAGCTGTAGATCGTGTTGAGGGCAACCATGTTATCGCCAAACTCCTTCTGCAGACGCCCGCCCGTGATGAAGCTGGGCAGGACGCGCGACTCACCGGCGAAGCCCTGGTAGGTCGGGACGTCCCCCGCTTCGCCCTCGCCAGCCACCGTCTCGCTTGGATCGTCGATAGCCCCCGGCAGGCCGCCGTTGGGCTGCGTCTTACCCCAGAAGGCATCGAAACCGAAACCGCCGGGAAGTCGACGACCGTCGAGGATGAACCCTTGGAAAGCTTGGTAATTCCAGCGCTGATCTCCAGGATTGGCCTGTCCCGTCGCAAAGTAGTTCGAGTATTTCTCCGTACCGTTGACTCCTTCCCACGGCGTCCGGTCGAAGATCGAGAACCGGTCAAGGACCTGGTAAACGCCGATCGTGAACGGGCTCAGGTTGTACCAGTGGATGCCCCCCGCGCGGACACCGAAGTTGCCCGCTTCGGTTCGGAAGTTGCCGTAGAAATTGAGTCCGAGGTTGAGTGTAATTGCATTGGTCTCGAACGTCTCGGACCCATCGTAGAAGGAGAAGAGGAGGAGTTCGGTCCCGAAGCTGGCTCGCCCGCTCGGCCGACCCAGGACGTTGACGGAGAGCAGCGGCTCACGATAACCGTCGCCCACATTGTACACCCGGTTGAAGGGGCCGAGACTCGGATATGGGTTCGTGATGTTGCGGCTGTAGACGAACAGCCGGTAGTACCCGAAGGCGGTCAAACCGATGGGCACCTTGCGAAGCGCTTCCGTGGTGTCCGCCGAAGGATAGTCCCGGTAGACAGAGTCCGCTACGACCACACCACCGGAAGCGATGAGGTCTGTGCCCGGTGCCCCGGCATCGTCCCTGTCCAATAGCTGGGCGGTAGCCTGCGGTGTGAGGCTGACCATCGCAGCGATGACGAGCGCGAGCAGCGCTGTAGCTCCGAGGTGGCGGTCGGCAGCAGCACGTAGGCGGCTGCCGACCGCGATGGCGGGGATGATCCGTGGCGGCATAGGATCCGTTACTCGCTAGGTGAGATTACTTCGTGAGAACCACTCGGCGCGTCTCGCTGAACGTCTCGCCGGTGACGCGGTAGAGATACATCCCGTTGCTCCACGCGCTCCCGTTGAGGTCGAACGTGTGTACAGTCTGCGCCGCGAGCGGCCCGTCGTGCAGAAGCGCAAGGCGGCGGCCCAGCACATCAAACACCTCGACGCGCACGGACTCCGTGTTGTCGAGCGTCAGGTTGAACTGTGCCCGCGAAGCAAACGGGTTCGGGTAGGCGCTGCTCAGGGAAGCCGTGCCGGACGGCGTGCCCGGCTCGTTGGCCACCGTCACAGCGTCGCTGAAGCCAAGTTCGTCGATGAGGAAGGTGAACTCAGGCCCCTGCAGCCCACCGTAGGCGAACACCACCTGCAGCAGGTTCGCATAGTCGAACCCGTCGTCCGCGCCCGGCGTGTTCGCGTTCTCGTCCGTGAACGACGCCAGCGGAATCTGCACCAGATGGTAGCCACTACCCGGCATCACGAGGTACTCCGCCCGGAACTCATCCTCGGTCGTGCCCCCGTTCTCGAACATCCCATCGCCGTTGAGGTCCTCCTGCAGGTTGATCTCCAGCTTCAGCGGCTGGTTGCCCGCCGCGATGGTGCCCGGATCGAGGAAGAACGTCAGGTACTCCGTGCCCGTGACGTCGGTGGTGCCGTCACCGCCGGGGACCACGAAGCCCGCGAAGCCGCCGCCCGCGCCGGGGTTGATGCCGATCGAGAGGCCCGTGTCAGCGGTGCCGTCTTCGCCGATGCCGGGGCCGACGCCGATGCCGATCATGTCGGCACCGCCAGCGAAGGTGATGATGTCGTCCACGTTGCCATCGTTGAAATCGTCAATGATGACCTGCGCATGGGCCGTCTGAGGAGCCAGCGCCGTGGCGGCCAGTAGGGCGAAAGCGGCCAAGGCAAGGATGCCATCGAAGCCGCGCCGTGAGGAAGCGAAAGGCTGTAGCAGAAAAGTCATGGTCGGTAGCGGTCTAGGAGGGGTGCGTTCGTTGGAGCCCACGCCAATATAGGACGGGGCTTTGTAAATATAATAGTTTTGAAAACGTTTTCAAAATGACATTAACATCTTATGCCCCACCGCTCTCCCCGAGACCATCCTGCGACGCTGACCTATCCGGTTGAAGCGGCGCCTAGGTCAGCGGAATCTGGCAGCGCTGCCACTGTAGATTTACGTACTACTAGCTCGACCGGAACCGTCTCGTACTGCGTAGCCACCTCTCCTTCTTGATCCTCAATCCGGGCTGCAAGCCGACTGACGGCTCGGTAGCCAATCTCGCCAATGGGCACCCGGACGGTTGTTAGGGGCGGCAGCGTGTACTGCGTGCTAGGTATCCCGTCGAATCCCGCAACAGCCACCGCATGGGGAACACTGACTCCAGCTTCGCTCAGCGCACTGAGTACACCTGCTGCGCAATCGTCGTTCGCGGCGATGATGGCTGTCGGCTGGGGAACGGCTTCAAGGATTGCGCCCGTGGCGTCATAGCCCGCAATCGAAGTGTACTCTCCTTCGAACTCAAGGCTTGCGGTGTCCTCTATCCCTTCCTCGGCCATCGCAGCCCGGTAGCCTCGCACACGCTCTTGCGCATCCCACGCACCCGACGGCCCCTTGATGAGAGCGATTCGACGGTGCCCTAGGCCGAGGAGGTGCTGGGTTAGCGCGAGCGCCCCACCAAAGTTGTCGAAGTTCAATACATCAGCGGACCCTTCCTCGACCAACGTGTTGATAAAGGACACCGCATTGCCCGAACTCAGGATAGACGCCACACCCTCTGCATCAAGTTCGGGGGCCATGACGATAAGCCCATCCACGCGCCGGTCCATCGCCCGGATTGCCGCGTTGAACTCATCGCGGTGGCGATAGGAAGTCGAGATCACCAGAAAGTGACCGCTCGCATGCGCCGCTTCGTCGAGGCCGTTGAGCAACTCGGCGAAGAACTCGCCCCCTACGTGGGGCAGCAGGACACCGATGCCGCCAGTCTTCTTGCCGAGCAAGCTGCGGGCAGCCGGGTTGGGACTGTATCCGAGCGCCTCCGCTGCCTCAATGACGGAGCGTCGTTTGTCCTCGTGAACCGCGGTCGTGTCATTGAGCACACGAGACACGGTCGAGATCGACACGCCCGCGCGGCGCGCCACGTCATGAATGGTGATACCCATGGAGAAGAACGTAGCCTAGCAGTGCAAAGAAGCTACGATACATAACCTCGCCTAGGCGACTCGCTAGCGAATGCCCCAGCACTGCGCCGCGTGCAGAGACCTGCCGCCGATTTGAATAGCGCTTCACCGTCCAGTGGGGTGCGATTCGTGTATCGTGGGGCTTCACTCGCTCACGTCCCCTATGCAGATCACGCTTCCCGACGGCTCCGTCCGCGACCTCCCCGACGGGAGCAGCGGCTACGACCTCGCCCAGTCTATCTCGTCCGGCCTCGCCCGCGCCGCCCTCGCGGTCAGCGTTGATGGCGAGGTACGCGACCTCCACCGCCCACTCCCCAACAGCGCGACCGTCGCCATCCTAACGTGGGACACCGACGAGGGCAAGACCGCGTTCTGGCACTCGACGGCCCACCTCATGGCCGAGGCCCTCGAAGCGCTCCACCCCGGCGTGCAGTTCGGCATCGGCCCGGCCATCGACAACGGGTTCTACTACGACGTAGACCTCAGCCGCACCGACATCGACACGCTCTCGCCCGACGATCTGGAACAGATCGAGGCGAAGATGAAGGAGTTGGCGAAGCAAGACAACCGCTACGAGCGCCGCGAGGTCTCGAAGCAGGAGGCACTCGACTACTTCGGCGAGAAGGATGATGGCTACAAGCTCGAACTGATCGAGGAGTTGGAGGACGGGACCATTACGTTCTACCAGCAGGGTAACTTCGTGGACCTCTGCCGGGGGCCGCATATCCCGAGCACGAAGCCGATCAAGTATCCCAAGCTCCTCAACATCGCGGGGGCCTACTGGCGCGGCGACGAGACCCGCCCGCAACTCACCCGCATCTACGGCGTCAGCTTCCCGAAGCTGTCTATGCTGGAGGAGCACCTAGAGCGGCTCGAACTCGCCCGGCAGCGCGACCACCGCAAGCTCGGCAAGGAACTCGGCCTGTTCATGTTCTCGAACCGGGTCGGTCCCGGCCTGCCGATGTGGCTGCCGAAGGGGGCCGTCCTCCGCGAGACGCTGGTGGACTTCCTCAAAGACGAGCAACTCCGGCGTGGCTACGAGCCAGTCATCACTCCGCACATCGGGCGGCTCGACCTCTACCGGACCAGCGGCCACTACCCCTACTACGCCGACAGCCAGTTCCCGCCGATGCTGGAGCGCGGCGGCGCGGTGATCCCGCACGGTGAGCACCCTGACGAGCGCTCGCACGAGGGCCATGAGGACGAGCAGGGCTACCTCCTCAAGCCGATGAACTGCCCGCACCACACGCAGATCTACGACCACGCCCCTCGGTCCTACCGCGACCTCCCGGTGCGCCTCGCCGAGTTCGGGCAGGTCTACCGCTTCGAGCAGTCGGGCGAACTCGGCGGACTGACCCGCGTGCGCGGCTTCACCGTGGACGACGCCCACATCTTCTGCACGCCCGAGCAGGTCAAGGACGAGTTCAAGGACGCTATCGACCTGACGCTCCTCGTCTTCCGCGCCCTCGACTTTCACGACTTCCGCGCCCAGGTCTCGCTCCGCGATCCATCGAACACCGAGAAGTACATCGGCGACGACGCGCAGTGGGAGACGGCGCAGGCCGCCGTCCGCGACGCCGCCGCCGAGATGGGCCTCGACACGGTGGAGGAGGAAGGTGAGGCCGCGTTCTACGGGCCGAAGCTCGATTTCATGGTCAAGGACGCCCTCGGGCGCGAGTGGCAGCTCGGCACGGTGCAGGTGGACTACAACCTCCCCGAGCGCTTCGACCTCACCTACATCGACGAACACGACAACCGCGTCCGCCCGGTGATGATCCACCGCGCACCGTTCGGCTCGCTGGAGCGATTCATCGGCGTCCTCATCGAGCACACCGGCGGCGACTTCCCCGTGTGGCTCGCACCGACGCAGATCAAGGTGCTCCCCGTCTCGGATGCCTTCAACGACTACGGCCAGTCCGTGCTCGATCAGCTCCGCGCTGCCGGACTCCGCGCCGAACTCGACGACCGCAGCGAGAAGGTGGGCCGCAAGATCCGCGACGCCGAGGTAGCGAAGACGCCCTATATGCTCATCGTAGGGGCAAAGGAGCAGGAGTCCGGTTCTGTTGGCGTCCGCCGCCACGGCGAGGGCGACCAAGGCGCGACATCGACCGCCGACTTCGTAGAGCAAATCCAAACAGAGATCAACGAGGCGCTGGGACGCTAAACCTCATGCCTAGGCACCACACCATCGACTACATCGAATTCGCCGTGCGCGACCTCGGCGAGGCCAAGCGGTTTTACGGCGATGCCTTCGGGTGGGCGTTCAATAACTACGGCCCGACCTACGCGGGCATCCGAGGAGGCGAGGGCGAAGTCGGCGGGATGGAGGAGACAGACGCCTTGCGGACGGGTGGCCCGCTCGTGATCCTCTACTCCTCTGACTTGGAGGCGAGCCTAGAGGCCGTCCGAGCAGCAGGCGGAACGATCACAACGGAGCCGTTCGGCTTCCCCGGCGGCCGGCGCTTCCACTTCACCGATCCGAGCGGCAACGAACTCGCCGTGTGGACTGAGGCTTGATGCCACGAAGAGCACCCCGCGTCCTCCGTCACCCTACGCGACCACCCTCCGTCAGCACGATCCGAAACCCGGGGCCGGACGATTCCTGCTCGTCCCATCCGAGGTGAACATGGTACCCGTCGGGATAACCACCTTCGGCAAGCTGGCTGAAGATGTTTGCGAGCGAGCGACAGGCCTCGCGGTCGAGGGCTAGTACGACTGCGTCACCTGTATCGATACGGTCAGGATAAACCTCGAACTCAAAGCGACCAGCATCTCCAGAATCAAAAGGTACTGAGATGCTGTTGCCGTCAAGGTCGGGGTCCATAGAGCGACTCACTCCTCGAACTTCTTGAAGACGAGCGTCGTGTTGTGCCCGCCGAAGCCGAAGGCGTTGGAGACGGCGACGTTGACCTCGCGCTCGACTGGCTCGTTGAACGTGTAGTTCAGGTCGCACTGCTCGTCCGGCGTCTCGAAGTTGATCGTCGGCGGAATGCGGCCGTGCTTGACGGCGTAGATCGACGCGATGGCTTCGATGGCTCCGGCGGCCCCGAGGAGGTGACCGGTCATGCTCTTGGTGGACGAGAGGTTCATCTCGTAGGCGTGCGCGCCGAAGACCTTCTTGATGGCCTCGGTCTCGGCCACATCGCCAAGCGGCGTTGAGGTGCCGTGCATGTTGAGGTAGTCCACGTCCTCGGCCTTGATGCCGCTCGTGTCGAGAGCCATCTGCATCGCGAGGCGCGCCCCGGCTCCTTCGGGATGCGGGGCCGAGATGTGATAGGCGTCGGCGCTCATCCCGAAGCCGGTGAGTTCGGCGTAAATCTCAGCGCCGCGCTCGCGGGCACGCTCTAGGCTTTCGAGCACGAGCGCCCCGGCACCTTCACCCATTACGAACCCGTCGCGGGTTGCGTCGAACGGACGGCTGGCGGTGGCCGGTTCGTCGTTGCGCGTCGAGAGCGCTCGCATCGCGGCGAAGCCGCCGACGCCGATCTTGGTAACTGGAGCTTCTGTGCCGCCGCAGACGACCGTGTTCGCCATCCCGTTGCGGATCAGCATAAAGGCGTCGCCGATGGCGTTGTTGCTCGTCGCGCACGCGCTGACGGTCGCGTAGTTCGGTCCTTGGAATCCATGCCGCATCGAGATCAGGCCCGGTGCGATGTCGAGGATCATGTAGGGCACGAAGAACGGCGAGAGACGGCGCGGGCCGTTCTCATGGAACTCGATGACCTGATCCTGAAACAGCTTCATCCCGCCGATCCCCGACCCGAAGACGACCCCGATCCGCTGCTTCTCCTGCTCTGACAGCGAGGCCGAGTCAATGCCCGCATCGGCGAGCGCTTGATCGGAAGCCACGAGGGCGTACTGCGAGAACGCATCGAGGCGGCGGGCCTCCTTGCGGTCGAGGTAGTCGCCCGCGTCGAACCCTTTGAGTTCGCAGGCGAACGTCGTGGCGAACGGCTCGGGGTCGAAGTGCGTGATGGGGGCGGCGCCGCTTTCGCCGCGCATCATGCCTTCCCAGAACGTCTCAGCGCTCAGGCCGATGGGGGTGAGGGCACCAAGACCAGTGACGACGACGCGGCGGCCGGGGGGAAAGGGGTCCATAGCAAACAGGGGTCGGCAGGAACGACCGACGCCGGCGAACGGGTCGGCGGTCTAGCGAATAAGCGGGGACGGGGAGATGCGGCGAGGCCGAGAACGCGAAGTCCTCCTCTTCGCCCGCTCTCCACGTCCCCGCAGGGTCAGACTCTCAGCGGTGAGCAGAGCGACCGCTCAGGCGGTGCGGTTGGCCTCGACGTAGTCGATGGCGTTACCGACGGTAGCGATCTTCTCGGCGTCCTCGTCGGGGATCGTCATGTCGAACTCTTTCTCGAACTCCATGATGAGCTCGACCGTGTCGAGGGAGTCCGCGCCGAGGTCATCTTGGAAGGAGGCGTCGCGGTTGATGTCGCTTTCGTCCACGCCGAGCTTCTCGACGATGATGGAAGTGACGCGGGCTTCAGTATCAGCCATGTTGGGAGAGGGTGAGGGGTGAAAAGGCGGGTTAAGGGACGACGCCGGGCGCGCCCGTACTACAGGAAAAACTACGGTGGCGCGCATTTGAAAGCAATCCGCTCGGATAAGGTCCGGCGCACACGCTGCGAAGTTCCGGTTAGAACGGCAGGTAGCTCCGCCGTGTTGCAGCGTTCTGGTTGAAAGCACCCCGTATATAGGCTATTTTCGCCTCCTCTTTACCAACTTGACCCGCCCTACCGATACTGCGCGCATGGCCTATCTCTTTACTTCCGAATCCGTCTCCGAAGGCCACCCGGACAAGGTCTCCGACCAGATCTCCGACGCCCTCCTCGACGCCTTCCTTAAAGGCGATCCCCAGAGTCGCTGCGCTATCGAGACGCTCTGCACGACGGGTCTCGTAGTCGTCTCCGGCGAGGTGACGTCGGACACCTACGTGGACGTGCAGGAAGTCGCCCGCCAGACGATCGAGGAGATCGGCTACACGGACCCGGCGCTCCAGTTCGACGCCCGCTCCTGCGGTGTGCTCGTCACGATCCACGAGCAGAGCGGCGACATCGCGCAGGGCGTGGACGAGAACGCGGGCCTCAACCCCGACCAAGGCGCGGGCGACCAAGGCCTGATGTTCGGCTATGCCACCAACGAAACCGAGGAGCTGATGCCGCTTGCGCTCGTCTGCTCGCACGGCCTCGTCAAGGAGTTAGCCCGCATCCGCAAGGCGGGCGAGATCATGACCTACCTCCGCCCTGATGCCAAGAGCCAGGTGACGGTCGAGTACGAGGACGACCGCCGCACCATCCGCCGCATCCACACCGTCGTCCTCTCGACCCAGCACGACGAGGACGTGACGCTGGAGCAGATCGAAGCCGACATCCGCCAGCACGTCCTCCCTGCTGTTCTCCCCGCTGAGTTGCTTGACGACGACCTCATCCTCCACGTCAACCCGACCGGGCGCTTCGTCGTCGGTGGGCCGCACGGGGACACGGGCCTGACTGGGCGCAAGATCATCGTGGACACCTACGGCGGCAAGGGCGCGCACGGCGGCGGCGCGTTCTCCGGCAAGGACCCCTCGAAGGTGGACCGGAGCGCGGCCTATGCGGCTCGCCATGTCGCCAAGAACATCGTCGCGGCAGAGCTAGCCGAGGAGGTGCTTGTGCAAGTCGCCTACGCCATCGGCGTCGCCGAGCCGGTGAGCATCGACGTGACCACCTACGGTACCGGGGCCGTCTCCGACGCTGCGCTCGTCGCTGCTGTGCGCGAGGTGTTCGACCTCCGCCCGCAGGCTCTTATCCAGCGCCTCGACCTGCTCCGCCCGATCTACCGACCGACCGCTGCCTACGGCCACTTCGGACGCACCGATGTCTCGTGGGAGCAGTTGGACCATGTGGACGCCCTCAAGCAGGCTGCCGGGGCCGTCGCCTAGTTAAGAAGCCGCAAATGTCGAACCTGCGGCAGGCTGCCGCGTGTTCTCTTGCTCGACTCTGAACCCCAACCTTAAGGCAATTATGGACCACAAAGAAGGACGTTACAAGGTCGCCGACCTTTCGCTCGCCGAGGCGGGCCGCAAGCGCATCGAATGGGCCGAGAGCCGGATGCCCGTGCTCATGAAGATCCGCGAGGAGTTCTCGCGGACCAAGCCGTTCGAGGGCTACAAGATCACTGGCTGCCTCCACGTCACGAAGGAGACCGCCGTGCTGATCGAGACGCTCGCTGCGTGCGGGGCCGAAGTCGCCTGGAGCGGCTGCAATCCGCTCTCGACCAACGACGAGGTCGCCGCCGCCCTCGCTGCCGGACCGAAAGGCGACGGCAACGGCGTCGAGATCTACGCTTGGTACGGCCAAGACACCGAGGGCTTCTACTGGTCCATCGACCGCACCATCGACAAGACGCCAGACACGACGCTCGACGACGGGGCCGACCTCATCTTCCGCGTCCACTCGCAGTTCCCCGAGAAGCTGAACGACATCATCGGCGGCTCCGAGGAGACCACGACTGGCGTTCACCGCCTCCGCGCGATGGCCGACGACGGCAAGCTCGGCTACCCGGTCTACGCCGTCAACGACGCCGAGACGAAGTGGGACTTCGACAACGTCTACGGCACCGGCCAGTCCACGCTCGACGGCATTCTGCGCGGCTCGTCCGTCCTCGTGGCGGGCAAGAACTTCGTCGTGGCAGGTTACGGCCACTGCGGGCGCGGCGTCGCGATGCGTGCCAAGGGCATGGGCGCGAACGTCATCGTCACCGAGATCAAGCCGACCGCCGCCCTCAAGGCGACGCTCGACGGGATGCGCGTGATGACGATGGAAGAAGCTGCCAAGGTGGGCGACATCTTCGTCACCGCCACCGGCATGAAGGACGTGATCCGCGGCAAGCACTTCGAGACGATGAAGGAAGGAGCCATCGTCTGCAACACGGGCCACTACGACGTGGAGTTGAACCTCAAGGAGTTGGCCGAGATCTCGCAGGACACGCGGATGATCCGCACCGACAACCGCGAGTACACCCTCGACAACGGCACCAAGATCTACGTCCTCGCCGACGGTCGCCTCGTCAACCTCGCTGCCGCCGAGGGGCACCCGAGCGAGGTGATGGACATGAGCTTTGCCAACCAGTTCCAAGCGCACCTCGAACTGATCAAAGCTCACGAGGCCGGCGAGACGATGGAGAACACCGTCCTCGATCTCCCCGAAGAACTCGACCAGCAGATCGCCCGCGTGAAGCTGGAAACGATGGGGCTAGAGATCGACAGCCTCACCGACGAACAGGTCGCCTACGCCACCGACTACTCGGCAGGCACCTGATCCAGCGGACAGCAAGCAGAAGACACAGGGCCGTCTCGCAGCACGCGGGGCGGCCCTTTTGCTATTCGGTCTACGAGATGCGCTACACATCAGGCGGAGCCGCCGGGCACTCGGTTGATCCGGCGGGCTGGCCCCATGCAGCATACAGGTCGGCGAGGGCCTGCTGCACGCGCCCGGTGTGGACATGGTCGATGCCGTACGCTGCGCAGGTGACGGTGAGAGACCCGCGAAGGGCGGTCTCGGCCTCGGTGTAGGCTCCCTGTTCTTGGTACAGTTGGCTGAGGTGGTAGAGCAGGGGTCCGAGGTGCGGGGCGTCTGCGCCAAGTGTCTCGCGGTGCCGCTCGGCAGAGTCGAGGTACATAGCCTCCGCCTGTTCCATGTCGCCCCGCTTCCAGAGGACGTGAGCTAGCACGCCGAGGTCGATGGCGACGTGGTGGTGGTTGTCCCCGAGGCGCTCGCGGCTGATGCTGAGCGCCTCGCGCGCGAGTGCCTCGGCTTCCTCCAACTGAGCCATCCGTTCGGCCCCCTCCAGCTGATCCATCCGTAGAAGGACCCCGGTGAGGTTAGATAGCGCAGTGGACGTCTGGACATGATGGTTACCGTAGAGCGTGCGCGCTGCGGCGAGCGCCTCGCGGAGCACGGTTTCAGACGCCTCCATCTCGCCCAGCAACCGATGCACCATGCCGAGTTCAGAGGACACACCGAATACGATTTCGCGCCGCTCGTCGCCGTCTGGAAGCTTTTGTGCGGTCGTCAGGGCCTCTTGGAGGATGTCCCTTGCCTCATCGTACTGCGCCATGACTCGCAAGATGCCGCCGAGATTGCTCAGGGATCTGGCAATGCGGGGATGATTGTCCGGTAAGGACGCCCGCTCAATCTCTACGGCCTCGCGCAACAAAGGCTCGGCTTCTCGAAACGCCCCGGCTAAGGAGAGACGCCACCCCAGCCTACCCATGGTTTCGGCTACGTCGGGATGGCGCGGTCCGAGCGTGGCTGTGCGAATGGCGAGGGCCTGGCGCAGGAGCGAGTCGGCCTGTTCGATCTCATCGATGGCGAAGTACGTCAGTCCAATCGTCTGGAGCACCTGCGCTTGCACCTCAGGCTCGTCCGTCAGCTCTTGCGCTCGCTCGACGCCGAGAGCCAGTAGTTCGATGGAGTTGAGCGTGTCCCCGACCGGCCCCATGTAGTTATTTGTCTCGAAGAGGCCTTGCAGGAAATCCGTGACCGCCTCGGCCCGCGCCAGCGAGGTCTCTGACTCGCCGAGCGCCGCCAAGGCTTCATCCCGTGCCGCCCGCGCTTCACCCGCCTGCCATAAGGCAGTCCCCAGTCCCGCCATCAGCGCAACAGCCACCAGCAAAGCGGCAGCTACCCCAGCCCGGTGCCGCTTGACGAACCGCCGCGTGCGATACCCCATTGACGGCACCCGAGCGTCGACCGGTACCCCATCAAGGTGCCGCCGGAGATCGGTTGCAAACGCCTCCGCCGAGTCATACCGGGCCTCCGGCTCCTTCGCTAGCGCCTTCAGGCAGATCGCGTCGAGATCGCCGCGAATCCGCTCCGGCTCCAATCCGCCTGCTTGGGGTTGAGTCACGGTGCTCGGCAGCGGGAGGTCACGGTCAAGGATCGCCTCTTCGAGAACGCGGACGCCCTGATCGGTAGGAAACGGACGAGCCGCGGCGAGCACTTCAAAGAGCAGCAGACCGAGACCGTAGATGTCCGTCGCCGTCGTGATGGTTTCGCCCCGGATCTGTTCGGGAGCGGCATAGCCTCGAGTCATCGGGCGGCGAGCGTGCAGCCCGGTCAGGTCCGGGTCTGCCTCGGGGTCCACGATCTTGGCGATGCCAAAGTCGAGAAGTTTCGCGGCGCGCACGCCATCCTCGCCAGTGGTTACAAGGACGTTCGACGGCTTTAAGTCTCGGTGGATGACAAGTCGCCGATGCGCGTGGTGAACGGCCTCGGCCACTTCGATCACCAAGCGGATGCGGCCTTCGGGATCAAGGTCCTCAGCGGCCTCGGTGAGCGGCACACCGTCGACGAGTTCGAGCGCCAGCCAAGGGCGTCCGGCGGTCGGCCCGTCGTCCTCTGCCCCGGCTCCGATGAGCCGGGCAATACCGGGGTGTTCCAGCGTGCCCAAGATGCGCCTTTCGGCGTAGAAGCGGTCCAGCACGGCGTCGGAATCGGCGCGCACCACCTTCAGTGCGACAGCCCGCTCGAAGAGGCCATCGGCGCGCCTCGCACGGTAGACGTCTCCCATGCCACCACGCCCGATACGTTTTTCGATCCGATACGGCCCCACAAGCACACCTGCGAGCGCGTCCTCCGCGTCCGCCACCGTCTCGCCGACTGGTGCTTCGCGGAGTGCTTCTACGCCGAGTCCGAACAGGCCTGTATCGAGCGGTACATCGAGCACACCGCTGCCCGTATCAGCCACGTCAAGCAGCGCCTCAACCTCGGCACGGGTGGCGTAATCCAGATCATTCAGCACCTCGTATCGCTCGGCCTCGGGCAGGTCAGAGGCTTCGAAGAACTTCTCCTTGACAAGGGTCCAGTGGGATATATCCATATCCATCGGGCGAGGGGTTTGTTACTCCATACGCCGTGCGGCCCTAGGTCGGACCATCAGCAATCTGCCCAGCCTCAAGGCGCATCCAAAGCACGGTGAAGCCAAGCCCGCGCCACTGCCCAATCACGCTTGATGGTCATCGGCGAGAGATCGAGCGCCTCGGCGGTCTCTTTGATCGACAGCCCGGCGAAGTAGCGGCACTCAACGACACGGGCTGCGCGCGGATCAACCGCCTCGAACCGTTCGAGCGCACGTTCGAGCGCGAGCACGTCCTCCGAACGCGACGCATCCGTGACCGGAGGGGCCTCATCAAGCCGAAGCGGGCGCGCTCCGCTCCCCCGCTTCTCCCGCCCCCGCGCCCGGACAGCATCCACAACCACCTGACGCATGGCGCGGGCGGCCGCGCCGAAAAAATGGGCCCGCCCATTGAAGGACAACCGTTGATCGTCCACCAGCTTGAGGTATGCCTCGTGGACCAGTGACGTCACCGTGAGCGTCTCGCCCACCTTGTTGCGGGCACGATGCGCCGCAGCAATCATCCGAAGTTCGTCATACACCGCCGCCAGCAAGCGATCCGTAGCCTCAGTGTTGCCTTCGCGTGAGGCTTCCAGAAGCCCTGTAACGTCTACGTCGTGCATTGCGGGTCTGGGTAGGTGAACGCCCGTAATGTACACGTCGAAGTATGTGGTGCAAAAGCGAAACCTACCCTCCGCCACGTTCTTGCGGGGGCACGGGGCAGGCCTGCGGCTAGGCTTTGGGAGGACGCTCCCGCTCGAACAGACCGCAGATGTAGATATCGAACTCCTTGGGCGTCCCGAGATCGAGGCTGTCCAAGCCGTCGAAGTCGATTATGAGAAGGCGGCGCATACGCGCCCGCCACGCGGTCGGCGTTTCCGTGTCGTCTGTGTCTGGAGCTACCGAGCCGTTGGCGGCAACAAGAACCGAGGGGGTGAGATTGTGGTCCATGAGTCGAAGCGGTTAGCGTGAGTCGGAATGTGAGACCACCCGAAACAGGGTGCTGTCTTTCCGTACGACACAACGCTTACTTGTGGACCATCCAACGACTAACGGACGAGAGACGCGGCATCGACACGCTGGCAAATCAGCCTGTGCCGTACTCGGCAGTTGAGTCCAGAGGACAGCAAGCAGAAGCCAGAGGGCCGTGTCGCACCATGCAGGGCGACCCTTCGTTTACCGATCCGCCTCAGCCAGCAGCGCGTCAAGGTCGAGCGGGCGAGTGACCATGGCGAGCGCACCGTCGGGCGAGCGCGGCCATTCGGCCTCGGCCCGGTCTCGGTAGAGTTCGACGCCGTTGCCGTCGGGGTCGCAGAGGTAGAGCGCCTCGCTCACGCCGTGGTCGGCGGCTCCATCGAGTGAGATACCGGCACGGACGAGTCGGACCAGGGCATCGGCGAGCGTGCGGCGGTCGGGATAGAGAACCGCCAGATGGTAGAGGCCCGTCGTACCGGGCGGCGGAGGCGATCCGCCCGCGCTCTCCCACGTATTCAGCCCGATGTGGTGGTGGTACCCACCCGCGCTGATAAACGCCGCCTGCGTGCCCAGCCGCTGCATGAGTTCAAAGCCCAGCACGTCGCAGTAGAATGCGAGAGCGCGGTCCAGATCGGCCACTTTGAGGTGAACGTGGCCGATGCGCACGCGGGGGTCCAGCGTGGACTTCTTGGAATCAGGCGACATCGCTCACTGCACGTCGAGTAGCGTGACCTCGAAGATGAGGGTGGCGTTCGGCGGGATGCCGCTGCCGGGCGGCGGGTTCGAGCCGTACCCCTGCTCCGGCGGAAC
Source organism: Rhodothermales bacterium (assembly GCA_028284265.1). Lineage (GTDB taxonomy): Bacteria > Bacteroidota > Rhodothermia > Rhodothermales > JANQRZ01 > JANQRZ01. The sequence goes on along the minus strand of JANQRZ010000004.1, from coordinate 214,214 downwards.
GCTGAACGTCTTGGTCTCACCGACCTCCATCCCCACCACGCCATTCTGGAAGCCGGGGATGGTCCGATTGAGCGGGAAGGTCGCCTCGTCGCTCTCGTCAAACACCGTCCCGTCTTCGAGCGCCCCGACGTAGGCCACCGTCACGGTGCTGTTGGCTCGGGCGGCGTTCGAGTCGTCATTGGAAGTATCGCAAGCAACGAAGGCGAAGGCTGCGAAGAGAAAAAACAAGATGGAGCGCATAACAGTGATTGGTTGGGGAAAGACCGTCGGCCTTGGAACATGGATTCCGCCGAGTCGCCTAGGCAAAGACGACGGTTTTGTTCTCATGGACCAGCACGCGCCCTTCGAGGTGCCAGCGGACAGCCCGCGCCAGCACGTCGCGCTCGATAGACTGCCCGACCCGCTTCAGGTCGGCCACCTGCTGGCGGTGCGAGACGCGCGCTACCTCCTGCTCAATGATCGGCCCCTCGTCCAAGTCGGCGGTGACGTAGTGCGCCGTCGCGCCGATCACCTTGACACCTCGCTCGAACGCCTGCCGGTACGGATCGGCCCCGGCGAAGGCGGGCAGGAAGGAGTGGTGGATGTTGATGATCCGGTTCGGGTAGCGGTCCACAAAGTCCTTCGAGAGGATCTGCATGTACCGTGCAAGTACGACCAATTCCACCCCCGCCTCCTCGAACAGCGCGAGGGCCTGCGCCTCGGCCTCCGGCTTCGTCTCTTTCGTGACAGGGATGTGGTGATAGGGAACGCCGAACCGCTCCACCTCATCCCGGAGCGCATCATGGTTGCTCACGACGAGCGCCACATCGGCGTCGAGTTCACCGCGCCGCCAGAGCCAGAGGAGTTCCAGCAGCGCGTGGTCTGCCTTCGACACCATCAGCGCGACCCGCTTCGGCCCCGCCGGGTCGATCCGCCATGTCATCGCAAACGGCTCGGCGACGACACGGGCGAAGGCCGAACCCAGAGCATCGGGCGGGAGGTCGAGGTGCGGCGTGGTGAACTCGGCGCGGAGGAAGAACGTGCCGTCCTCGGGGTCGGTCGAGTGCTGATCCAGCGCGGTGATGTTGGCCCCGTGGTTGCGAAGAAAACCACTGACCGCCGCCACGATGCCGGGCTGGTCGGGACAGGTGATAAGAAGACGGGCGAGTGATACAGGCTCCATAGGCGAGCGACACATCGTTGGTGGCGTAGACAGACCCAAACTTACGCCGATAGCGCATGAGCAACCCTCGTGGCGACCGACAACGGCTGTCGTAGCTTCCCATCGCCCCCGTCCACCACCGAGGTTTCCGATGCGTTGGCTCCTTCTGCTCCTCGCCCCGATTCTCTTCTTTGCAGCCTGCTCGTCATCCGAGCGGGTGGCAGCCCCGCCGGAACCGACAGTCGCGCTTGACCCCACCCTCCTTGCCCAGCCACTCGGTCTCGACCCAGCGGTGCGGACGGGGACACTCGCCAATGGGCTGACCTACTATGTCCGTCGCAACGCCGAGCCGCAAAACCGGGCGGAGCTTCGGCTCGTAGTGAACGCCGGGAGCGTGCTGGAAGACGAGGACCAGCGCGGCCTCGCGCACTTCGTCGAGCACATGGCCTTCAACGGGACCGAGCGCTTCGCCAAGCAGGAACTGGTGGACTATCTCGAAGGCATCGGGATGCGCTTCGGGCCGGACCTTAATGCCTACACATCGTTCGACGAGACAGTCTATCTCCTCCAAGTCCCAACCGACAGCGCGGGCCTCCTCGACACCGGCTTCGACGTGCTGAAAGAGTGGGCGTCGGCCATCACGATGGAGGGCGAGGAGATCGACAAGGAGCGCGGCGTGGTGCTCGAAGAATGGCGGCTCGGCCAGGGGGCGCAGTCGCGCGTCCGCGACGAGCAGTTCCCGATTCTCTTCGGCGGCTCGCGCTACGCCGAACGCCTCCCTATCGGCACGCCGGACGTGATCGAGAACGCGCCCTACGAACGACTCCGCACGTTCTACCAAACGTGGTACCGCCCCGACCTGATGGCGATTGTCGCCGTCGGCGATTTCGACCCGGTGGCCATTGAGCAGACGATCCGTGACACGTTCGGCGAGCTGACCAATCCGCCCGAGCCGACGCCGCGCCCGAGCTTCGACCTGCCGCCACACGACGAGACCCGCTTCGCCATTGCCACCGATCCCGAACTGACGCAGACGAGCGTGGCTGTGCTCTACAAAGAGCCACGCAGTGTCGCGGGCGATGTGGGCGCGTACCGCCGCATCCTGATGGACCGGCTCTACAACCGGATGCTCAACGCCCGCCTCTACGAACGGACGCAGCAGGCCGACGCGCCCTTCCTCGGCGCGTTCACCGGCAAGGGTGGGTTCGTGCGCCCGACCGACCTCTACATCATGCAGGCGGTCGTCGCCGATGGCGGTGTGCCGACTGGGCTGGATGCGCTCCTGACAGAAGCTGCCCGTGTCCGCCAGCACGGCTTCCTCGCCTCCGAGTTGACGCGCACAAAGGCCGACCTGCTCCGCGAGTTCGAGGTCGCCTACAACGAGCGTGAGACGACCGACTCGCGCCGGTTCGCAGGCGAACTCGTCACCCTCTTCCTCGAAGACGATCCCGCCCCCGGCCTCGCACGCGAGTATGAGCTAGCGCAGATGCTCTTGCCCACGATTTCCCTCGCCGAACTCGATGCGCTCGCCGAGCAGGTGACGGGCGAGGAAAACCGCGTCGTCCTCGTGAGCGCGCCCGAAGCCGAAGGCGTGCCGGTCCCGACCGAGGCCGAACTCCGCGCCGTGTTCGAGGCAGTCAAGAGCCGGATTATCGAACCCTATACCGAGACGCTGTCGGCGGAAGCACTGGTCCCGGTACCTCCCGCGCCGGGGGCGATTGCTTCGGCGTCGGTCTACCAAGACGGTAGCGGGATCACGGAGTGGGAGCTTGAGAACGGCGTCCGCGTCGTCCTCAAGCCGACCGACTTCAAGGCGGACGAGGTGCTCGTGACCGCGTTCAGCCCCGGCGGCACGTCGCTCGTGGCCGATGACCTCTTCCACTCCGCCGAGCAGGCGTCGGCGGCCGTCGCCATCGGCGGCGTGGGCGCGTTCAGCGCGACCGACCTCGACAAGAAGCTGGCGGGCGAGGCGGCGCGCGTGCAGCCGTATGTCGGGAGCCGCGAAGAAGGCTTCTCGGGCAGTGCCTCGCCCGACGACCTCGAAACACTCTTCCAACTCATCCACCTTTATTTCACGGCTCCGCGTGAGGACGCTGAGGCGTTCGGGGCCTACAAAGAGCGGATACGTGGCGTGCTCCAGAACCGGAGCGCCCGACCCGAAGCCGCGTTCTCGGACACACTCCAAGTGACGCTCGCTCAGAACCACCTACGCAGCCAGCCCTTCACAGTCGAACGGCTCGATGACATCGAACTGGAAGAGGCACTCGATGTCTACCGCGACCGCTTCCGCGATGCAGGTGACTTCACCTTCGTCTTTGTCGGAGCCTTCATGCCCGAGGCGATGGAACCCCTCGTCCAGCAATACCTCGCCACGCTACCCGCGACGGGTCGCGAGGAGGCACCGCGTGACCTCGGCATCCGTCCGCCCGGTGGCGTGGTCAAGAAAACGGTCCAGCGCGGGATCGAGCCAAAGGCGCGGGTCCAGCTCGTGTTCTCCGGCAACCTCAACGTCCGGCTCGACACGCTCGACTACGACGGCACCATCGAGATCGATGGGCAGACGGTGGCGGTGGCGGACTCGGTCTACGGGGCGCGGCGAGCTTCAGCGCGGGCGGAGCGGTTCCTCCTCAGCGCGCTCGAAGACGCTCTCCGCATCCGGCTCCGCGAGGAACTACGTGAAGACATGGGCGGCGTCTACGGCGTCGGAGTCAGCGCGACCTCAGACCGGATGACGGGCCTCTACTCCATCGCCATCGGCTTCGGCTGCGACCCGGAGCGGGTGGACGAACTGACCGCCGCCGTGTTCGACGAGATCGCTCGCTTCAAAGACGAGGGGCCGACCAACGACGTGCTGCAAAAAGTCCGCGAGGGCGACCGCCGAGCGCAGGAACTCGCCTTCCGCGAGAACGGCGCATGGCTCGGCGCACTCGGCGCAGCCTACCGCTATGACGAGGATCCGATGGCCGCCCTCGACCAGAGCGACCTGATCGAAGACCTGAGTTACGGCGCCGTCCGCGGCGCAGCACAGTATTACCTCGACACCGGACGCTATGTGCAGGTGACGCTGCTGCCAGAGGGCGAGTAGAGGAAAGAGGGAAGAGATAGAGAAGAGGGATAAGAGAGCAGCCTTCTCCTTCACCTCTTTCTCCTCTATCTTTTCTATCTCCTCGCTCTTCTCTTCATCCCCATGTCTACGCCGACGCTTTCCGATACCGACCTAGACCGCATCCGCACAGCGGTGGCCGAGGCCGAGCAGCGGACCTCTGGCGAGATCGTGCCCTATCTCGTGGAGCGAAGCGGGCGCTACGAGGTCGCCGTCTGGCGAGGCGCGTCGGTCGCAGCGATGGGAACCATGTTCATCGCCATCCTCGTGCTTCAGTTCTACGACGGGTGGGGACTCGGCTGGCTCTACGCGAGCTGGGGACTCGCGCTCCTCGCCTCGCTCGCGGGGGTCGTCGGCGCCCTCCTCGCAACGATAGCTCCGGTCAAGCGTCTGCTGGCGGGCGAAGACCGCCTTGCCCGCCGCGTTCACCGCCGCGCCTCGCTCGCCTTTCTGGACGAAGAGGTCTTCTCGACGAGGGATCGCACGGGCATCCTCCTCTTCGTCTCCCTCTTCGAGCACCGCATCGAAGTCCTCGGCGATTCCGGCATCAACGAGCAGGTAAGCCCCGAGGAGTGGATCGAGGTCGTCGATACGATTCGGCGCGGCATCAAGCAGGGCGACCTCGCCAACGGACTCGTCGAGGCCATCGGCCTGTGCGGGCAGTTGCTCGAAGAGAAAGGCGTTGCCATCCAGCCCGACGACACGGACGAATTGCCTGACAACATCCGGCTACGCAAGGAGTAGCCACTCGGGGTTGAGCGAGGCACGGCACGGCGTATTTTGTCGGCTCCACCACCTACGTCGCCCGTGCCTCTCTCCTACACTGTCCGCGAAGGACTCGCCGGGTTCCGGCGGGCGCGCTTTGCTGCCCTCACCGCCACGAGCGCCCTCACCGTCGCCCTCGTGCTGATCGCCGTCTTCGGCCTCTTGGCGTGGCAGGGATCGCAGGTCACCAACTGGCTCAAGCAGCGCATCGGCGAGGTACAGGTCTTCGTCTCCAACGCGGCAGACGAGCGCGCCACGAACGCGCTCCGGCTTAAGCTCGAAGCCACACGCGGGGTGGACGAGGTCGTGTACATCTCGAAGGAAGAGGCTGTCGCCGAGTTCCGCCGCGAGTTCGGCGAGGAGGCAGGCGCGCTGCCCGAGGACAACTTCCTCCCCGCCTCGTTCCGCGTCCAGCTCGAACCGCGGTGGGCGAATGCCGACAGCCTCGGCGGCCTCGCCGAGCAGTTCGCCTCGTGGAACCGGGTGGACGAGGTGATCTACAACCAGCCGCTCCTAGCGAAGGTGCAGCGCAACCTCCGCGTCTTCACGCCCATCGCCCTCGGCCTCGGGTTCGTCGTCGTCGCGGCGGCGCTGTTCCTCGTCGGCAACACGGTGCGACTGACGATCTATGCCCGGCGCATGCTGATCCGCACGATGAAGCTCGTCGGGGCCACGAATGCATTCATCCGGCGGCCCTTCCTCGTCGAAGGCATCGCGCAGGGCGTCGTCGCGGGCATCATCGCCTGCCTGCTCGTGTGGCCGGTGTACGGGTTCCTGCTGCGCGCCGTGCCTCAGGCGCAGGGCTGGCCGGGCGGCTCGCCACTATGGACACTCGGAACCGTCCTGCTCGTCGGAATCGGACTGGGCTGGCTCGGCTCGTGGATGGCCGTCCGGCGGTTCATCAAGCACATCCAACTCTCCTGATCCTACTGATGCGTTTCGCTTTCCTGCTTCTCTTCCTGTCCCTCCTCGCAGGTTGCCGCTCCGGCGATGACGTGACCAGCGACGAGGATGGCACCCTCCAGCTTGGCCGTGAGGAGGCGCGGGCGATGACCGAGCGCGCTGTCCAACTCGGCGACCGCACCCTCGTCCTCGACTCGGAGAAAGGCTCGATCACCATTGTCGGCACCGACACTGATGAAGTGCGGCTCCGCATCGAGCGCATCGCACGCGGAGCCACGCTCGCCTCGGCCCAGTCTCGCCTCGAACGCCTCACGATCGAGGAGGCAGGCGACGACGAAATCTACCAGTACGCCTTCCGCTGCAACGGCGTCGAAGGGGCCCGCGTCGAGGTCGTGGCCGAGGTGCCTCGTGATGCCCGGCTCAACCTCGCACTCGAACGCGGCACGATTCGTCTCTCCGGCGCAGCGGGCGATGTCACGGTAGAGAATGAACTCGGCTCCGTCGAGGCCGCCGGGCTGGCGGGGCGCACCGTATCCATCAAAACCGAACTGGGCGACGTGCAGGCTGCCTTCGCGGCGTTGCCCGCCGAGGCCGAGGTGCAGATCGAGACCCAGAACGGCAACGTCGCTCTCACGCTGCCTGGCGATGCGGGGGTACGGGTGGACGTCCAGACGCAGACCGGGACGATCTCCACCGAGGGACTGACCTTCACGAAGCGCTTCCTCAGCCCGGCTGGCACTCGCTTTAGCGGACGCCTCGGACCGGGCCAGAATGAAGCCAACATCGATGTCACAACCGGGGTCGGCAGCATCAGCCTGCACGAAGGCCGCATCCTTACCCTCGATGACCTGCCCTCGTCCGTTCCCACAGACGACACGACCGCCGTGCCGCCGGGTGCGCCCGTCACCCCAACGCCTCCAGCGGAATGAACCTGACCATCGAGCCGACCGACCGGCAGCACGCGCCCGCCATCCAGCGCCTCGCTACCCACCCCGACATCGCGGCGACGACCCTCATGCCGCACCCCTACCCTGATGACGGAGCCATTCGTTTCATCGAAGACAGAGTCCTGCCGGGGCGCGAAACCGGGACACACTACGCCTTCGTTATGAAAAACGGCGACGAGGTCGTCGGCCACATCAGCCTGAAGGACGTGAACCGCGCGCAGGCTAAAGCCGAGGTCGGCTACTGGGTCGGGCGACCGTTCTGGGGGCACGGCTATGGGACGGCAGCACTCCGACTCGTGCTTGCGTTCGCATTCGAGACGTTGGGGCTGGACTACGTCTACGCGCACGTCCTCGCGTACAACCCCGGCTCCGGTCGCGTGTTGGAGAAGAACGGCTTCGCGCGCGTCGACCTCCCGCCCGACGAGATGCCGGATGCGTGCACTGCCAAGGGCGAGACGTGGGGCTACGCCCTCACAAAGGATGCATGGAAGGTGGCAGGCTGAGACGACGACAGGGCGTTACCTTTGGAGCGACCCTCGCCTCCATCTGCTCGCCCGATGACGCCCCACCTTCTCCTCCAGAACGGCACCCTCCTCAACCCCGGAACCGGCGACACGCGCCGCGCCGACCTCCTCATCCGCGACGGTCAGATCGCCCGCATCGCCGACACCATCGAGACCGAGGACGGCGTCGAGGTCTATGACGCGAGTGGCAAGCTAATTTCGCCGGGGTGGATGGACATGCACGTTCACCTCCGCGAGCCGGGGCAGGAACACAAAGAGACCATCGAGACCGGTACCCGCGCCGCGGCCTTCGGCGGCTTCACCGCCGTCGCTTGCATGCCCAACACCGACCCGCCGATTGCCACCCGCGACGTGGTCGAGTTCGTCCGCAAGCGCGCCGAAGGGTTGGCGGTTGATGTGTACCCGGTGGGGGCAGTCTCAAAGGCGCGAGCCGGGGAGCACCTCGCCGAACTGGGCGACATGGCCGAGGGCGGGGCCGTGGCCTTCTCCGACGACGGCTCGCCGGTGCAGGATGCGGGACTGATGCGCCGCGCACTCGAATACGCCCGCTCGCTCGACACGCCCATCCTCCAGCACGAGGAAGACCTGACCCTGAACCCGCATGGACACATGCACGAGGGCGCTGTCGCCACGCGCCTCGGCGTGCCCGGCATCCCGGCTCTTGCCGAGGAGGTGATGATCGCACGCGACGCGATGCTCGCCGAGTTCACCGGCGGGCACGTCCACGTCCAGCACATCTCGACCGGCAAGGCCGTCGATATCGTCCGGCAAGCGAAAGCGAAAGGCATCCCAATGACCACCGAGGTGTGCGCCCACCACCTCACGCTCACCGACGAGGCCGTCGCCGAAAGCGACTACGACACCCACACCAAGATGCACCCGCCGCTGCGGACGCAGGCCGATGTGGACGCACTCAAGGCCGGGCTGAAAGACGGCACCATCGACGTGCTCTGCACCGACCACGCGCCGCACGCGAGCTTTGAGAAGGAGGTCGAGTTCACCGCTGCGCCGTTCGGCATCCTTGGGTTGGAAACCTGTTGGGGCCTCATCGGGCGTGAGGTAATCCAACCCGGCGTGCTGAGTGTCGCCGAGGCCGTGCGCAAGCTCACCATCGAGCCGCGCCGGATTCTTCGTCTGGAACAGCCGACGCTGGAGGAAGGCCAGCCTGCCAACCTCACCATCTTCGACGCCGAGACCGAGTGGACCTTTGAGGCGGAGCATATCCGCTCGAAGAGCAAGAACACCCCCTTCGTCGGCAGCGCGATGGTCGGCCGGGCGTGGGCGATCTACAACAATGGGCAGTTCATCGAAGCAAAAAAAGAGGAGACGGAGGCGTGAGCATTATCCTACTCATTCTAGTAGGCGTCACCTTCCTCGGCGTGAGCTATGCTGTGCAGGATATCCTTGCCAAACGGAAAGAACAGCGTGCCTTGAGAAAACGACTCGGGCCGGAGTACGATGAGTACCTGAAACAACGAAAGGGAAAGCGGTGAACCGACAACGCTCCTTCGGACGATCCGCGCTCTTGGCAGTCGGTCAGGTTGCCCTCATCGTGCTCAGCGTCCTCCTCGCGCTGGCTGCGAACGAGTGGCGGCAGCGCGCCGACGACGAGGCGCTCGCGGCTCAAGCCCTCGCCAGCCTTGGCGCCGAGTTCGAGAACAACCGCGCCCAAGCCGAACGAGCCTTGAGCTACCGCGAGCAACTCCTCGCCCGACTCGACAGTGGTGGCACAAGCATCCAGCTTCGCCCGGCCTTTATCTCTGACAACGCCTGGCCCTCGGCGCAGGCGGCCGGAGCGCTCCGGCACCTCCCCTATGAGATCGTCGCCCAGGCCGGTCGCATCCACGAGATGCAATCCGTCTACCGCGACATCACGGTAGCCGGGGGCAACCTTCTCTACTTCGGCAACGTGTTCGGCGGCGAGGCGCTGCCCTCGAACCACCGAGGCTTCATTCCGATGCTTCAGGACATGCTCTTCTTCGAGCGCGATCTCATTCGGCAGTACGACGCTGCGTTTGTGCTCATGGACAGTTTGGAGTCAACGCTGTGAAAGTGCCCCTATCTTCTGGGAACACAATGGAGAACATCATGACCCTGCCCGATCTCAACTTCGCCACGCTCCGCGCTGAGACCGTCGGCGTCGACACGCCGGTGACGACGCCGTTCGGCGAGCGGCTGCTCGTCTATACCGACTTCACGGCCTCGGGCCGATGTCTGCGCTTCGTGGACGACTACCTCGGCGACCTCGCCCGGCTCTACGCCAACAGCCACACCGAGGACAGCACGACGGGCCGCGCCACGACGCGCCTCCTCCATGAAGCCGAGGACATCATCAAGGCTGCCGTCAATGCTGGGCCGGACGGACGACTCATCGCCTGCGGGACCGGCTCGACAGGGGCTATCGACAAGTTTCAGCAACTCCTCGGCGTGGCGCTGCCTCCGGCGACGCGGCACGCCCTCTTCGGGCTGTGGCGCGATCATGCCAAGGGCGATGCCGACGCCTTCGAGCGCCACCTCCGAGCGCGGCAGCCGGTCGTGTTCGTAGGCCCCTATGAGCACCACTCAAACGAGGTGACGTGGCGCGAGGGCTTGGCGACAGTCATCGAGGTAGACCTCGACGACAACGGGCAACTCGACCTCGCGCATCTCGAAGCGCTCTTGCAAGACCCGCGCTGGCAAGGTCGGCAGCGGATCGGTTCGTTCTCGGCAGCCTCGAACGTGACGGGCATCAAGACGCCAGTCCACGAAGTGGCACGTCTTCTTCACCGCCACGACGCCCTCGCCTGCTTCGACTTCGCCGCGAGCGCACCCTACGTCGAGATCGACATGAACCCGGCGGGCGATCCCGAGGCGGCGCTCGACGCGGTGTTTATCTCGCCGCACAAGTTTCTCGGCGGGCCGGGATCATGCGGCGTGCTCGTCTTCAACGAGCGTGTGTACCCCCACGACCTCGCACCGAGCGTCGGTGGCGGTGGCACCGTGGTCTACGTCAACGCCGAGGGGCACGAGTTCATCACGGATGTCGAGTCCCGCGAGAAGGCCGGGACACCGGGTATCATGCAGACCCTCCGCGCCGCCCTTGCGATGCAGATCAAGGAGGCTGTCGGCGTGGAGGCCATCGAGCACCGCGAGCAGGAGCTTTTGCACCGCGCCTTCGACCGCTGGGGCGAGAACGTCGAGATTCTCGGCCCCGCCGACCCTGAGTCGCGCGTCGGAATCGTCTCGTTCAATCTGCGGTGTGCATCGGGGCAGTACCTCCATCCTCGCTTTGTGACGACGCTTCTCGACGACCTGTTCGGGATTCAGAGTCGCGCTGGGTGTTCGTGCGCGGGGCCGTACGCTCACCGACTCCTCGGCATCCGCCTCGACCGGGCGCGTCAACTCCTCGCCCTCTCGCGCGACGGGGTCCACGGCGTCAAGCCCGGCTGGTGCCGTGTCGGGTTCCACTACACGATGGATGACACCGAGGCCGACTACCTCATCGACGCCGTTAACTTCGTGGCCGAGCACGGATCGCGCTTCCTTCCGCTCTACCGCTTCCACGTCCGCTCTGGGACGTGGGCGCACCGCGACGGGCGGCCTGACCCGGCTCCGCTCTCGGTAGCCGCTGCCTTGAGCAGAAGCGATACGCCACCACCGCCGACGGCAGCCGAACGTGCCGAGCGCTATGTCCGCTATCTCGACGAGGCCCGTGCGCTCGTCGACCAACTCGCAGGCGAACCGGAACCTGCCACACTCGAAGGCGACCTCGGCACGCTTCAGTATTTCAGTCTCGCCGAGGGTATCCTCGCCGACGACTCTGAGGCCGACGCCTTCTGCGGCGGGTTCTGATGGCAAAGCGGAAGGCGAAAGCTCGAAAGAAGGTACCCCGGCAGGTCGTCCCGGTATGGCGCCGCCCCGTCGTGCTCGCCGCTGCCGTCGTCCTGCTCGTCGCGCTCGCGCTCGGCCTTTGGTCACTCAGCGATACCAAGCCGACATTCGATGGCGATCGGGCATATGCCGATGTCGTCCAACAGGTCGAGTTCGGGCCGAGAATGCCGGGCAGCGAAGGCCACGACCGGACGAGGCAATGGCTCGTCGAGACGCTGACGCCGCTCGCGGACCGGGTGCTCGAACAGCCATTCACGAGCCTGCTGCCCGATTCGACGACGGTTGAAGGCACGAACATCGTCGCCTCGTTCAATCTCGATCCGGGCAGCGGCACGCGCATCATGCTGTGTGCCCACTGGGACACCCGGCCTCACGCCGACCGCGATCCCGACCCGGCGAAGCACCGCGACCCCGTGCCCGGCGCGAACGACGGCGGCTCCGGCGTGGCCGTGCTGCTAGAGATGGCGCGACTCCTCGCTACCGACGCGCCCGACGTGGGCGTGGACCTCGTCTTCTTCGACCTCGAAGACTCCGGCACGTATGCCTCCGACACGACCGCGAACGTGCCCTTCGCCATCGGCTCGGCCGCGTTCGTGCGCGATAATCCGACGTACCGCCCGACCTTCGGCATCCTCGTCGACTTGGTCGGCGATGAGAACCTGCGGATTCCGAAAGAGGGGTTTTCCATGCGGTATGCACCGCGCCTCGTGGAGCGGGTGTGGGCTGCGGCAGAGGAGGTCGGGGCCGAGGCGTTTATCGATACGCCTGGCGGAGCTATTGAGGACGACCACGTTCCGTTTCTCCGGGCAGGCATCCCCGTCATCGACCTGATCCACCAGCCGTTTCCCGCTACGTGGCACACCACGAGCGACACGCCGGAGCATGTCAGCCCTCGGAGTCTGGGGCAGGTTGGGCAAGTACTCGTTGAGGTGGTCTACAGCGAGTAGCGTGCTACGCGATCTGCTTCCAGCTTTCGGATTGACGCGGGAGCGCGTCCTCGGGCCGCACGTCCGGGTGCAGCAACGCCTCCGAGATGCGCTCCATCCGTGTGCCCTGCGACCCCTTGACCAAGAACACGTCGCCAGAGCGAGGCTCTAGCACTTGGCCTGCCCGCACTGCCTCGGCGACCTGTGACGAGGTGGCGTGCAGCGTGACTCGTTCGCGTTGCATCGGCGACAACTTCTCGATGGCCTTCGCCATGATCGGCCCGACAGCATGAACGGCGTCGACCGACTGTGCGGCAGCCGCGAGGACGCGGGCGTGCTCTTCCACCTCGGTCTCGCCCAACTCCAGCATGTCGCCGAGGAAAGCAATGCGGCGCGTGCCGTCCTGTGTTTCGAGCACGCGGAGCGCCGCGAGCGTCGCATCGGGCGAGGCATTGTAGGTGTCGTCAATCAGAACACTGCCCCCTAAACCACGAAGCCTGTTCAGCCGCCCCTTCTCGGGCTCGATCTTCGCCAACCCCCGGTTGATCGTAGCCTCGTTCATCCCGAACGCGAGGCCGACGCTCATCGCCGCGAGCGCCGTGTAGACCGCAGGCTCGCCGAGGATAGGCAACGCAGCGGTGATCCGATCCGGGCGCACGTCGCAGTCCACGCCGGTACCATAGGTCATCGTCCGGCCCCGGTTCACATCTGCCATCTGGAGGACGCGGGGATCGTCGCCGTTAAGACAGGCCATGCCGTCCGGCCCGAGCGCCCGGACCAACTCCGACTTCTCGCGCTGCACGCCGTCGATACTCCCGAACGTCTCGACGTGAACGCCGCGCACATTCGTGACAACCGAGACGGTCGGTAGGAAATAGCTGCACAACTCGCGGAGGTCGCCTTCGAGGCGTGCCCCCATCTCCAGCACCAGCTTGGTGTCGGGGGTAATGTCGCGGTTGAGGACGAGGAGCGAGAGGCCGAGGGGCGTGTTCTTGTTGCCGTCGGAGGCGACCACCGCAAACGCCTCGCGCAGCACGGCGAGCACCCCCATCTTCGTCGTCGTCTTCCCCATCGACCCCGTAATCGCCACGATATCCGGCCCGAGCCGCTGCACTTTCTCGGTGGCCTGCTCGATGAGGTATTCCACCGAGTCCTCAACCCGGATGACCTCTACCCCCTCAGGCACGTCTACATCTTGCTCGGTAACGATTCCAGACGCGCCTTTCCCGATAGCTTGCGGGATGAAGGTGTGCCCATCGTGCGTCTCACCCCGAATGGCAACGTAGATGTTACCGGGCTGGAGCGTGCGGGTATCGGTCGAGTAGGCCATCAGCGGGTCGTTTTGAGGCGAGCGTCGCGGGCATGTCGGTCGAGCGCAAGTTGGATGAGATTATCGACGAGGTTCTCGATGGGCATCCCGCTGTGCTGCCACATGACGGGAAACATGCTGCGCGAAGTGAAGCCGGGAATCGTGTTGATCTCGTTGATGAAGACCTCATAGGTCGGCGTCACGAAGCAGTCGACGCGGGCCATGCCTTCGCAACCTAGCACGCGGTAGGCGTCAGCGGCGAGGGCGCGGATGCGTTCCGCAACCCCGTCGGGTAAGTCCGCCGGGACCTCCATGCGGGCGGCATCGGCGTCTTGGTACTTCGCCTCATAGGTGTAGAACACGGCTGTCGAGACGATCTCGCCGAGGACAGCGGTTTGCGGCTCCTCGTTGCCGATCACCGCACACTCGATCTCGCGGCCCGTAATCGCCGTCTCGATGAGCACCTTCTTGTCGTAGGCAAAGGCCTCCGTGAGCGCGCGCTCGTAGCCTGCCTCATCCTCCGCCTTCGAGGTGCCGACGGACGAGCCGGAGTTGGCAGGCTTGACGAAGAGCGTCGGGCCGAGGGCATCGGTGGCCTCCGCGAAGCTCGGCTGCTGGTTTTGCCGCGCTACGAGGAACGGCACGACGGGCAGTCCGGCATCCCGAAGCAGCCGCTTCGTGAACTCCTTGTCCATGCACGCCGCCGAGCTGAGCACGTCGGCTCCGACGTAAGGCAATCCGAGCGTCTGGAGAAACCCTTGCACCCGACCGTCTTCGCCGTTCTGCCCGTGCAGCACAGGAAATACCACGTCGAACGCGAGCGCCTCCAGGCCCTGCCTCCCCTCGCCAACCAGCACCTCTCGCTCCTCAGTCATGGGAGAAAACAGGGCGTGCTTGCCTCTCGCCTCAGATTCTAAGTCTTGCATCGCCATTGAAGCATCCTCGATGTGCCACCGCCCGTGCTGGTCGATGCGGATCGGAGTCACGCGGTAGCGCTCCGAGCGCAGCGCCGCGAGCACATTCCGGGCTGAATTAATGGACACCTCGTGTTCGGAGGACATGCCCCCGTAGATCAGGCCGACGTGGATCAAGGCAATGGAATGTCAGAGGAGCGAGAGCAAGACGAGCTAGGGAAAGCTACGGGTCCGCTGCCTGAAAACAGCGTCTCAGCAAAGCGAACGGCTCGAAAAGTTGACAGAAACGGCCAGAGCTTAGGCCTCATGTCTCGTGCTTTGATACTGGCCCTGTATCGTTTCAGGACACATCATGGCCACCGTCTTTCTCGTTCAGCCGCAGCGCGCAAGTACCCGCCGGGAACGCGACTTCGCCGAGGCCCTCAGCGCGTTTCGACTCGCGCTAGGCGGCCTTGAGGCGGCCTGTGCCGACGATCCGGCCCGTTGCCGCCGTGCTACGGCTGCCCTAGCACGCTTCCAGCACGAAGTCGAGCGCCTGAGCAGCTATGACGACCTCGACGATGGGCTTCTCTGAAGGAGGTTGTGTGTAGGGCCAGCGAGGAATGGGCGCAGTTGGAGGAAACTGTACGCCTTGGTTCTATGTTTGCCCAGTGGGGTTCTATTCCTCCACCTCTCCTCTCTCAGCATTATGTCTGGATTCCGCCTTTTTGGCCCCCTTCTCCTGACGCTTGCTGTCGTATGGATTAGCGGCTGTGACAGCAGCGATACGATGGCACCCGTCCCCATCGAGGTGGACCTCGATCGCTTGTTCGCCCCTCCGACCGTTGCAGAGCGCCAAATCATCGAAAGCGAGTGGGCAGCTCTCCGACGCAGCACAGCGTATACACCGGGCAATGTGCAGATAGCATTCGAGGAGACGAGGCCTGACGGAAGCCGCATCGCCATCCTGTCTCATACGACTGGCCTCACTGCTGCCACGCACTACGGTGCCGTTCGTATCCCACCGGGCGTCGTTCCGGCGGACGGCTGGCCCGTTGTCGCCTACACGCACGGTGGCGCACAGGGATTTGACCTAGTCGAAACACTAGAGCGTTTCGTCACCGGTACACTCGTCGATGTCGGTAGCGAGAGCGTCTTGGTGGTGCCCACCTTCCGCTCCGAAACGATGGTAAACACGCCCATCGGCGACCTCCTTTCCAACGGCGAAATCAGCATCTGGGACAAGGACGTAGACGACGCCTTGGCCCTCGTCACCGCTACCTTTCGGGCGTACCCTGAGCTGACCGATGACCGGAGCTTCGGCACGATCGGCGGTAGTCGAGGAGGCACCGTGGCCCTTCTCATGGGCTTGCGCGATCCCCGCGTGCAGGCCGCCGCGACCTACTATGGTCCTATGGATTTCTTCGCGCCCTCCGTTCGCTCTATCGCCGAAGCCTACTTGGCAGGCACCTCATCGGAAGAGTTGGGATCGGAGCTTTCACTCCCGAAGATGGTTCCCTACATGCTCAACACGTTCCTTCAGCCGCTCGCCGACGGCATAATCTCCTATGAGACGGCACGCCTAGAACTCCTGAAACGTTCGCCTGCACACTTCACCTACCTACTCCCAAATACCATCGCTCATCACCACGGATGTGATGGCCTCGTCCCCTTCGAGCACTTCGAGGCGCTGCAAGCCAATGAAGCGGATATCCCTGAAGATGCCGAACTGTATGCCTACGACCCGGAGTGTGCTGGCGGGAATTCCAATCGAGGCTTCCACTCGATGAGCGAGAAGATCATGCCTGGAAACGGCAACCGAACAGCCGCCTTTCTGGAGCGCCACCTCAAATAAGCAGCTTTGCCCCTACCCCAAAGTGGAACTTCGACGTGTCACGACCGAAGCGGACTGGCAGGAGGCGCGACGCATCCGGCACCGGGTCTTCGTCGAAGAGCAAGCGTGTTCGCCGGATGAAGAGTGGGACGAATGGGACAACGCCGAGGCTCGGGGCCGGACTTGCCACCACCTACTCGGACTCGTAGACGGTACCCCGGTGGTCACGGCCCGGTGGCGATCCGTAGAGCGCGAAGGCCATGCCGCGGCGAAGCTGGAGCGGTTCGCTGTGCTCCCCGCATGGCGCGGGCACGGCCTCGGTCGAGCGATGGTGGAAGCAGCGATCCAAGAGGCGCAGACAGAAGGATTCACGACCTTTGTACTACACGCACAGACCTATCTTAAAGCGCTCTATACCTCGTTTGGGTTCGAGCCTGTCGGGGATGTATTCGACGAGGCAGGCATCCCGCACATCGTGATGGTACGCGACGATGCGCTGCTGGGCAATGAGGCGTGAAAAGCGGGTGCAGTGGGCTGGATTGGCCGACTTACAAAGTATCTTTGTTGCCCACCTGAACACGCCGCGTTCGTCTAGGGGTCTAGGACGCCGCCCTCTCACGGCGGTAACACGGGTTCAAATCCCGTACGCGGTACCAGACAAAAGCGCCGACGCTAAAGAATAGCGTCGGCGCTTCTTGCTCGTGCGTTCTTTCTAGATCTCACCGTCCTCGAAGTCCCCACCGCCGCGCTCACCGCCACGGCGTCGGTCCCGGCGCTGGTCTTGCTGGCCGAAGGTATACTGGAACGTAAGGCCGACTTGCTGCGCGCCCCATTTCCGCTCGAACTCTTGATAGAGCGTCGGGCGATCAATCGTGAAGTTGAACCCGGCGAGGTCAAAGGGGTCGCGAAGACTGAGCGTCAAACTCGCCTTGTCGTTTAGAAGCGCCTTGCGGACGGCAAAGTTGATAAACGTGAACGCACCCCGACGTCCCTGCGCGGTCTCAAGCGGGGCGCGGTAGCGGACATTCGCCTGAAGGTCTAGCCCGCCAACGCCGAGCCGCGGGCCAACTGCATAGCTCGCGTTGAGACCACCGCCCCACCCGAACGAGTCGTTCTCGAGATCCCCCGCTGAGGTCAACCCATCGCTGACGAACCGGAACCCCTCAACACTGAGGAACCCGCGGAACCCATCGAAAGCACCTTTGCCACTGAGCGACTGGATGAGTTCGATGCCATACGAGTCGTTCGTCGCGACATTCTCCACCGTGCGGACTGTCGTGACACCGGGTCCGCACAGTTCTCCTGCGATGCCCGGCGGATTATCAGCACATATCGCGCTGATGCGCTGAATGGCGTCGGTCGTGCGCCGGAAGAAGGGCGTGAGCGTGAGCGAGCCCCACGGTGTGAATTGCACAAGCCCCACCTCGAACGCGCTGACGTACTCGGGCAGGAGCGCAGGATTCCCGAGGCGCGGGTTGCTCGGATCGTCGAGGCTGGGGAACGGGTTGAGGAACCACGTCCGGGGCCGGTTGATGCGGCGGCTGTAGCTCGCCTTGACCGTCGTCGTCGCGCTCACCTCGTAGCTCAGGAACGCACTCGGGAAGAGGGACTGGTAATCGTTCTCGAAGTCATCGCCCGTCGTGAGGAGGGAGAACGTCGTCTGCGCGACCTCGGCGCGGAGACCGACCTGCACGCCGAGCGGCCCGAATTCGCGAGCCGCTTGGACATACCCTGCGTGAATCTGCTGCTCGAAATCGAACGTGTTATTGAGGTCTGTGTCGGGGACGAACGCGCCGGTCGCTTCGTCGAAGGTCTCGGAGAAAAGCGACTGGTAGTTCGTCTCGAGATCGCCCTTGTACCCCGCCTCGATTCGGATGTCGCCGAGGGGCCGGACATAGTTTATTTCGAGCGACGCCTCCTCACGGTCTCGCTCGCGCGTCGTCAGTTGGAGTTGAGCGAGATCGTTCGCACCTCCTCCGAAGGCATCCACAAGCCGCTGGTCGTAGTTCTCATCCCCATC
This sequence comes from Rhodothermales bacterium, assembly GCA_028284265.1. Classification (GTDB taxonomy): domain Bacteria; phylum Bacteroidota; class Rhodothermia; order Rhodothermales; family JANQRZ01; genus JANQRZ01. The sequence continues at coordinate 195,979 of JANQRZ010000004.1, read as the reverse complement.
GTTGATCGACGTGTTGTAGCGCGCCTCGACGTCGAGGGTATGCGCTGCCTCACCGCGAGCGCCGAAGTCGTGGCGCGCGCCGAGACGAAAGTCAGCAGTCTGACGGTCGCTGAGTTCCTCGACGATCCGTTCATAGGCAAGGGTCGGGTCCTCGGTAGCGTCGAGTTCGAGGAAGGCGTTGGTCTCGATCTCCGTTTCGTCCCGAAGCCCGACTTGGGCAGACGCGCTAAGCGAGGTCCGTTTCGAGAGGGCATAGTCCACGGCGAGTGTGCCGCTGTGCGAGGTTTCCTCCTCGTCCTCATCCTCGGTCTGATCGAGAAACGTGACGGGCGAGGCGAAAAGATTCTGTGCGAACGAGCTTCCGCCGCCGAACCCTTCCTCCTGGCGGAAACCGTAGGAGCCAGAGAGATTCCACGGACCTTTGCCGTAGCTCAGTGTCACCGTCCCGTTGTAGCCACCCCGCGTATCGCCGCCGACCGCGACGGTCCCGCCGAGTCCGCGGTCGACGTTCTCTTTGAGGACGATATTGATGATGCCGCTCATCCCGTCAGGCTCGTAACGCGCCGATGGGTTGGGAATCACCTCGACGCGCTCGATTGTCCCGGCTGGTAGCGTCTTGAGGTAGGCCGCAATGAAATCCGAGGGCACCGGGGCTGGCCGCCCGTTGATGAGGAGCGCCACGTTCCCACTACCGCGCAGGCTGATATTGCCATCCACATCCACATCCACCGATGGGATGGCTTCGAGAACCGTCGTGGCTGTCCCGCCTGCCGCTGCCGGATCGTCTGCTGTGTTGTAAACGGTTCGGTCGATCTGGACCGCGACCTGCTCGCGCTCGGCCTCCACCTCGACGCCTTCAAGCTGCTCGACGTCCGCCGCGAGTGTGATCTCGCCGAGATCGACGTTGCGCGACTGCCTATCGATGCTCACGTCCTCGATGCGAACGGAGACGTAGCCGATGTGGCTCACGTCAACGTAAAATGAACCAGGTGGGATGCCGTCGATCTGGAAGGTCCCATCGACTTCGCTGATCGTACCGGTGACGAGGCTCGTATCGCGGTCGGCCCGACGAGGCACGCGCCAGATGGAGACGCTCGACGAAGGAATCGCAACCCCGGTGTCGTCGACCACCACTCCGGAGATCGTGCCAGTCGGCATGGAGCCGCCGGGGCGTCCGCTGCGCTGCTGGGCCTCAGCGGGTAGGGCGAGAAAACATAGAGCACCAAGGAAAAGTAGAAGACGAGCCATGAGATGTGAGAGTTGATGAAGTGCGGTAACGGAGAGTTGCCCGCGAAGTGCCCCGGACACACAATCTTGACAGCATCCGGGGCACTTCAGTGGACTAGCGATACCTAGCGTCGGTGACCGCGATGGTGGCGACCGGCATGGCCGCGACTAGCGTGCAGCCGCATCGCAAGGGCACGATGCACCTTGGCTATTTCCTGCTGCTCGGGCGTCAGCACCTCGGCGAGTTCAGCACCTCGGTCGTCCCGCTCGGCGCGGCGCTGCTCGCGCTCGGCTTGGCGTTCGGCTTGGAGTGCGTCAAGCTGCTGCACCTGCGCGTCCGTCAGGCCAAGGGCTTCCTGCATCTCTGCCTTCATCGCCTCATGGTGCTCAGCCCGTTTCTCCATCATCGCCTCGCGCTGCTTGGCCCGGTCCTCGTCGCTCATCCTATCACCGGAGCGACGGCGGTCGCCGCGCGGTCGCATCCGGTCGCTGCGCTCCCGACGTTCAGGGCGCGTGAAGAGCTTCTCCTTCTGTGTCTCGGTAAGGGTCGGCGTGAGGTCGGCAGCGAGTTGCCACAGGGTGCCCGGTTCGGCGTCGCTCAGGGCGTCTTCGACGAGCGCGGTTTGCGCGTCGGTCAGGTCGAGAGCTTGCGTCAGGCGCTCAGCCCGGTCAGGGTGGTTCTGCGCCTGCACGGGCAGGAAGAGGACGAGAGCAAGGGCAGCGAGCAGCCCGCGCCGGAGGTTGGCTTTCATGGAGTAGATCATCGGTCTGAAGGTTGGTGACTGAAACCGGGCTTCTATTCGCACGGAGGTGCTCTCAGGATTCCAACCTTGACACGAACAGCACACGCACGTCACGAAGTGCACGGAGCGTGGCATAAGCGGGCGATCCGTCTCCCCGTTTCCAGCTACCTTTGTACGCGACCTCCTTTGCGTTCCATGCCCGATTCCACTCCCATGCTTCGTTTCACGACGGTCTCGCGCCCGTGGTCGCGGAACGTCGAGGGCGTAGCGATTCTCGGGTTCTGGGTGCTGCTCGGCACTCTCAGCCTTGTCCGCCGTGCCCTTGACCCACGCGGCCCGGACGGCCTGACACAGCCTGAACTCTTCGTGACGCTCGCCGAATACGGGCTGTGGGCGGCGCTCACGCCGGGCATCTTCTGGCTGGCTCGTCGGTTTCCCCTCGAACGAGCTGACTGGGCGCGGCGGCTCCTCGTCCACCTCGCCATCGCCTTGCTTGTGGCGGCGTTCGTGGAGGTCGCCCGCCTCCTCCTCTTCCGGTCTATGCTGTTTCCAGAGGGTATCGGTCCACTCCGGCTCAGGCATCGGTTTGATATTGGCCGTTCGCTGCTCCGCCTGCAATCGCTCGACGAACTCATCATCTATCTCGCCGTGCTCGCCGCCGGGTTTGCGCGGGACTACTTCCTGCGCTTCCGCGAGCGACAGGCTGAGGCCGCCCGTCTCCTCGCCGAGACGACACGCCTGCAAGCCCAACTTGCCGACGCCCGCCTCGACGCCTTGCGGATGCAGCTCAACCCGCACTTCCTCTTCAACACGCTCCACGCCGTTAGCGCTCTCGTCGAGCGCGACCCGTCGGGTGTACGCCGAATCGTCGCCCGCCTCAGCACCCTCCTGCGGCGAGCCCTCGACACCAGCACGCCGCAAGAGGTCCCGCTCCGCGACGAACTCGACTTCCTACGAGGCTACCTCGACATCCAGCGTGTCCGGTTCCAAGACGCGCTCGAGGTTCAGGAAAACATCGCGCCGGAAACCCTCGACGCGCTCGTGCCCAACCTGATTCTCCAGCCTCTCGTCGAGAACGCCGTTGAGCACGGCGTCAGCCGCGTCGAAGCGGGCGGCGGACGAATCGAGCTTGCCGTGCAGCGTGAAGCGGAGCACCTCGTACTCACCATCCGCGACAACGGCCCCGGCCTCACGGGAGGCGGCGAGCGCGAGGCAGGGGTCGGCCTCCGCAACACCCGCGCCCGCCTCGCTGCGCTCTACGGCAACGACGCTCACCTCAACCTCGCACCCGCCGAGGAGGGCGGCCTCGTCGCCACGGTTACCTTACCCTATCACACCGCCGCCGACCTCCTCGCCACCGCCCGTACCGATGCCTAACAGCGCACCGCTTCGCGTGCTCGTGGTAGACGATGAGCCGCTCGCCCGCCAGCGCTTGCTCGACCTGCTGGCGCTGGAAGTCGCCGAGATCGTCGGCACCGCCGCAAGCGGACGCGAGGCTATCAAAGCCATCCGTGACGAACAGCCGGACCTCGTCTTTCTCGACGTGCAGATGCCGGGGCTGACGGGCCTCGACGTGGTGCGCGAGGTCGGCCCAGAGACGATGCCGGTGACGGTGTTCGTGACGGCGTTCGATCAGCACGCGCTGCAAGCGTTCGAACTGGCCGCGCTCGACTACCTGCTCAAGCCGTTCGAGGACGAGCGCTTCCACCGCACCTTCGCCCGTGCCCGCGACACGATCCGTCTCCGACAAGCCGGGGCCTTGCAGGACCAGCTTCGGGCGCTCCTCACAGGCAATGCAGCAGAACCACTACCGCCGAACCCAGCGACCGACTACCTCGAACGGATCGCCGTCGAGATGCGCGGCCAGCTCCGCGTCGTGCCCGTCGAGCGGATCGACTACATCGCCGCCGACGGCCCCTACGCCGAACTCCACGCGGGCACCGATACGTTCGTCATCCGAGAGCGGATGCAGACGCTCGAAGACCGCCTCGACCCAGCCCACTTTTTCCGCATCCACCGCTCGACTATCGTCCGGCTCGACCGCGTCGAGGCCCTGCTCACGGCACCCGGCGGCGACTACGCGGTGCGGCTCACCGATGGGACACGCCTCCGCGTCAGCCGCTCCCGCCGCGACGCCCTCGCAGAACGCCTCGGCACGTTGGGCTAATGCCGAAGCGGGCGCACCCTGAAGGACGCGCCCGCTGGCAAACGTTGCGGCGGCGATGTGTCAAGCAGGCTCATTGACCGGAGCCGGGGTCATCAACGCGATGTGCGCCCCGGTCGGATCTTGGATGAACGCCATGCGCCCGACGCCCTCCGCATCAAAGGCCGGTTCGAGCACGGTACCGCCGAGTTCTTCGACGCGGGCGAGCGCGGCGTCCACGTCATCGACGGCAATGTAGGCGCTCCACTTCGAGGGCATGTCGCCCCACTCCTCGGTCATCTGCATCAGCCCGCCGACCGGGTTCTCGACACCTGCCGTCTTGAATAGCGTGTACGGCCCCATTGGGGTCTCCATGTCCTCGGCGGTCCAGCCGATCAGCGAGGTGTAAAACGTCTTCGCCGCGGCGGCGTCGCGTGAGGCGAGTTCGTTCCAGTAAAACGTTCCGTGTGCAGCCATGAGGGGCCTCCTGTGTTGGGTAAAAGAAAACGTGACGACTCAGGATACAGAAGCCGAGTGACATCTAAATGTCACACCCTTTACTCATTTAGACCTAACGCAAGCGGGCGGACCTGCGCTGTGCAGACTCGCCCGCTTTGTTGCTGTTTTGGAGGCTGCTAGCCCTCACTGTCCTGCTCGTCCACCGGCTTGTCCGGCTCACCTCCACCGGAGGCGAGGACATTGTCGATGATCCCGTACTCCTTGGCCTCCTGCGGACTCATGAACTTGTCCCGGTCGCTGTCGCGCTCGACTTTTTCGACCGGCTGGCCGGTGTGGTGCGAGATGACCTCGTTGAGGCGCTTCTTGATATAGAGAATCTCGTTGGCTTGGATCTCGATGTCACTCGCCATGCCTTGGGCACCGCTCGACGGCTGGTGAATCATGACCCGGCTGTTGGCGAGCGCAGCGCGCTTGCCCGCTGCTCCGCCGAGGAGGAAGATCGACCCCATCGACGCCGCGAGACCGACGCAGATCGTCGCCACGTCGGGCTTGATGTACTGCATCGTGTCGTAGACAGCCATGCCGCTATAGACCTGCCCACCGGGGCAGTTGATATAGAGGTTGATGTCCTTGTCCGGGTCCTCCGCCGCGAGGAACAGAAGCTGTGCCACCGCGAGGTTCGAGGTCGTGTCATTGACCGGCGTGCCGAAAAGGACGATGCGGTCCTTGAGGAGGCGACTGAAGATGTCGTACGACCGCTCGCCGCGCGTGGTCTGCTCGACGACCATCGGGACGAGAGCACTGACGGGTTCGGCGTCGGGGCCGCCGGAGTAGATGCCGCCGGGCATCGTCGAGATGCCTTTGGCGAATTTGACGAAGTCGCTGATCATGGGTCGATGGGGCTGGAGGGGTGAGCCTTCAGGCGACCGCTTTCAGACAGACGCCTGCGGGTGAAAATGCGAGCCGGAATACCGGAGGGCGGCGAACCGGGTTCCACCGGCACCGCCGCCCTCCAAATCTATCGTCCGAAAGGCTACGCTTCTTCAGCCTCGGCCTCCGCCTCGACCGATGCGGCGTGCTCCGCCTCCAGTTCCTCCTGCGTCTTCTCGACGATGGCGAACCGGCTTTCGAGCGCCCGAAACAGCTTGTCCGTAGCAATGCGCTGCTGGATACCTTCGAGCAGTTGCGGCTGCTGACCGATGAACTGCTTCAGCGTGTCCGTGTCAAACGGACCGCCCGCCGACATCCGCTCAAACTCGGCCTCAAAGTCCTCCTCGGTCAGGTCGAGGGTTTCCTCCTCGGCGAACTTGTCCCGGAGCAGCATCCACCGGACTTGGTTCTCGGCGGTCTCGCGGTTGGCTTCACTGAAGGCAGCGAAGTCGAAGCCGGGCGGGAGCGCGTTGTCGTTCTGCTTGGCGTAGTCCTCGGCCATCTGGCCCAGCATCCCTTCGACGAGCGTCTCGGGCAAAGGGAAGTCGTGGGCGGCGAGGATGTGGCGCACCATCTCCTCGCGCATCATCTCGTTCGACATCCGGTCCCATGCCTGCTCCATCTCGCTGCGGATCATGTCCTGAAAGCCGCTGATGGTCTCGATCTTGTCGGCAGTCTGCGTCTTGATGAAGTCCTCGTCCAGTTCGGGCAGCTCGCGGGTCTTCACCTCCTGCACCGTCATGAGGAAGCGATCGGTCTCACCCTCTTCGCCGCTCGGCAGGTCGAGCTTGAACGTATCGCCAGCCTTCTTGCCGATGAGGCCGTCCCGCATCTCGGCGCGGAGACGCTCGTCGTCGAGTTCAACCTGCTGCCCTTCCTGTCGCTCGCCGATGATCGGCGTGTCGGTCGCCTTATCAACGCGCTGCATGTCGATCACCACCACATCATTCTCAGTCGCAGCGTCCTCGGTCTCAACGAGGTCGGCTTGGCGGCGCAGGCGACGCTGGATTTCGTCTTCGATGTCCTCGTCAGCAATCGGGCGCACGAGCTTCGAAACCTGAACGCCAGACAAATCAGCGATCTCGATCTCGGGCCGGACGCCAAACCGAACGACGGCGTGGAGGTCTTGGTCGAGTCCGAACTCGAGTTCGGCGAGGAGCGGCTGGCCGAGCACATCGCGCTCCGGGTCGTCGACCACCTCGTCGCGGTACGCCTCGCCGATCACCTCCTCGGCGATCTTGGCGGCAATCTCTTCGCCGTGCATCTTCTTGGCGAGCGACATCGGGACGTGGCCGGGGCGAAAGCCCTTCATGTTCATTTGCTTGCGCTGCGCCTTGAGCGCCTTAGTCAGGCGTGGCTCCAACTCTTCCTTCGTGACGCGGATATCGAGGTCGAAGTCGACGGGCGAGCGTTCGGTGATGGTAACGTCCATGACAGCGGGCGGTTATCGACAGAGGTAGGGGGAATAAAAAGCAACGCGGCCCCGCCAGTCGGGGTCCGCGTCTCGTTGGGAATTGGAAACTAGGAAAATCGCGGCATGCGCACCGTGAAGGATCGCGGCATTCAGCGAATGCCTAGCCCCACGCGCTGCCGCCGCCCTTCGGGGCGAGGTGCAGGTCGGAGCGGATCATCAGCCACAGGAACAGCCCTGCTGGCCAGAGCATCGACACCAGCGCAACGGCGCGCCACCCATCGTGCCCTCGCCGCTCGGCGTCGCGGAACACCCAGCGAATCAGGACAACGTAGCTCCCGACCCAGAGGGCGAGCACGAGGAATGAGAGAAGGAATAGGCTATCCATCGCAGCGTGCCGAAGTAGCGTTGGTATTTACGCCACCGGCTCGGCAGCGTTCTCGGTCTCGTCTCAAGGCGCTGAAAGGCTCACAGCGATAGTCGGCTGCTGGTCTCGAACCAACGAGTCTGCCACTGCGGAATCAGCGGACCGCTCAACGAGTAGAGGCGCGGCAAAGCAACGTCCCCAGCTTACGACCTCGTCGGTCTCCGTCGAACTGGAGGCCGTGCGAAGGCCGGTCCACGTCGCGCAAACCTCCGGCCCATCGTCGTCGGTGACCTCCATCCAGACCCACTGGCCGGGGTGCGGGGGGAACGCAGAGGGAACGGGGTATGCGCCCTCGCTGTACGGCCCGCCTTTCTCCGAACCGTTGCGGTCGAGTGCCGCGGCATGGATGACGGGAATAGCAGGCCCATCGCCGTCCGTAGTGTAGTCGCTGTTGGTGCCGTCGTCCATCGCCACCATGTGCCCGTCCCCGGCGAGGATCACGAGGCCCTCAACGCTGTTGTCAGCGATAAAGTCGGCGATCTCGCGACGCTCTGTGGCGAAGCCGCCCCAGTGGTCGGCCTGCGGCGAGGCGTCGGCGATCCACGGCACCGTGCTCACCCAGACGATGAGCGGGAAGCGCCTGTTCGCGGCGAGGAGTTCGCGCTCGAACCATGCCTTTTGCTCGGCCCCCATGATGGTGCGCTCACCGTCCGTCTTCGGGTCGCGCATCGAGCGAAGGTCGGTCAGGATGAAGCGGACACGCCCGACGGTGAAAGCTTGGTAGATCGGGCCTTCGGCGGGGAGCGAATAGTGCGGGACGAGTTCGCGGTAGACCTCCCACGCGGCCTCGCGCCCCGGTGCCGTCCGGTCGCTGTCGTTTGGGCCGAAGTCGTGATCGTCCCACACGTAGGCGATGGGCGTGTCGGCATAGAGCGCGGCTTGGCGCGGGGCGCGCAGCACACGGCCATAGGCCCGGCGAAACACGTCGGGCTGGTTCACCGCGATGTTGGTGTAGTGCATATCGCCGAGGTGGAGGAAGAACAGCGGGTCGCGCTCCCGAATCGCCTCGAAGACCGGGCGATTCGAGCCGGTGCTCGAACACCCCGACGCGGCAACCCCGAACGAAAACGGCCCGGCCTCGGGCGTGCGAAACGTTCCTTCCAGTAGCACCTCCCCGCCCGCCTCGAACGAGTACGCATACTGCACACCGGGCGTGAGATGGTCTAGGGCAGCCGTGATGACGGCTCCGCCCGGCGCGAGCGTGAAGGCGTCCGACACCGTCCCACGCAGCGTGTCCGGCTCCGGGTCTAGGCGCAATCGTACACTGTCACTCGCTGCCCGCAGCCCGGCCACGATGCGAATAGAGGTGGGGGTGAGCGCGCCGGACCAGACGAAGGTGGTCGGAGGCTGCACGATGCCAGCGGCGAACTGCGCGCCGCCGCCCGACTTCCGGCACCCGCCGAGCAGTAGGCACGCGGCAAGAACGACGAGTGCCTGCGTCCTCACTCGCCCGCTCCGAGGCCGTCGCCTGCCACCTCCTGCACCTCGAAACAGCGCTTCATGTCCACGAGGGGCCGGGAGCTAGGACGATCCCATCGCGTCCGGTAGCCAATCCACGAGATGCACAGCTCATCGCCCCCGTCGTCCTCAACCTCCATCAGCACCCACTGACCGTTGTGCGGCGGGAAGAGGCTGCGCGTCGGAAACTCGCCTTCGCTGTACGGCCCGCCCTTCGTCGAGCCTGCCTGGTCGAGCGGGGCAGCTTGGATGACAGGAATGCGGGGGCCGTCACCATCGGTGGTGTAGTCGCTGTTGGTCCCATCGTCCATCGCGGTCATGTGCGAGTCGCCCGCCATGATTACCATGTTCTCAATTCCCGCCTCCTTGATGTAGTTGGCGATCTCCTCACGCTCCTCGGCATAGCCCCCCCATGAGTCGCTCTCTGGGTTGTCCCGGTAAATCCACGGCACGCTACTGACCCAGACGATCACCTCGCCCGCCTCGTGCGCGGCGAGCAACTCTTCCTTGAACCAGTCTTTCTGCCGGTCCCCCATCATCGTCGGGGTATTCTGCAGGGCGCGGCGGAACGGGCGACGCGAGGACCGCAGATCGGTCAGGATGAACCGGAGCCGACCGACCGAGAACGACTGAAAGATCGGCACGTTGCCGGAGCCTGCCGCGAGGGGATAGTGGGGAATCATCTCCTGATACGCCTGCCGTGCGGCGTCGCGCCCCGGTGCCCGGCGGTCGCTGTTGTTGGGGCCATAGTCGTGATCGTCCCACGTATAGGCAATTGGCACGTCGCGGAAGAGTGCGGCCTGCACCGGCGAGGCCAGCACCTCGCGGTAGGCGTCGCGGTAGGCCTGCACGTTCGACGACTCGATATCGGAGTAGTGCATATCCCCGAGGTGGAGAAAGAACAGCGGCTCCTGACGTTGGATCACGTCGAAAACCGGCCGGTCCGAACCGGTCCGGGCACAACCCGAAGCGATGAGGCGAAACGAGGCTGGGCCGTCGGGCATCGTGCGGAAGCGCCCGGCCCTCAGCGTGTCGAGCGCACTGTCCACCTCGACCGCGTAACGGTAGGGCGTGTCCGGCTCTAACTCATCGAAGGTGAAAGCCACCGTCCGACTCTCCGGGTTGACGGTGCGAAAGGCCGAGAAGAACGGCTCGTCGAACCCCGTGCTGTCGGCGAGGGCGACCCGAACGCTGTCAGTCCCCGGCAACAGCCCGGCCACGATCCGCACCGACGTCGGCTGAAGCGCACCCGACCACACGAACTCGACGCGGGCGTCCTGCGCGGCGAGAGCGGGCGCGAGGAGCAGGAGGAAAAGAAGAGGTGCGCTGCGGATCATCGGAGCGTACAGAGAGGGACCGGGAAGGTACGGGACCACACCCTGAGAAAACGCGAGTCACACAGCCCCTAGTGCCCCATGTGGCTTACCCCTTCTCATCTGGCGGCTCGCTATAGCGACGGCTCGGGCGATAGCCTTCGGTGCGTCGAGTCATCTCCTCGTAGGCGCGCTGGCACAGCCACACCTCACCATCGGTGTAGGCCGGACGGAGATAGTAGGTGCCGGGTCGGTGGATCGGCGTATCGTAGGCCGCGCAGCGCTCGGTAGCGGGCGTGCCGTCCGTGCGGTGCCACTTGGCGCGGTGCCACGTCCGCTCGGCGAGCGCTTCCCAGAAGGCGTCATCGCGGTCGAGCTTCACGTCAGCCCCGCGTGCGGCGCCCGAGCGTGCGCTCCGCTGACCGGCCCTCGAAGAGGTCGCCTTCGTAGTCTTCCTCATACTCCTCCTGATCCTCCGCCTCCTCGTGCGCTGGAAGCAACTCCCGTTCGAGAGCGTCGAGCCGTTCAAGCAGTGGCTCGTTGGCATCCTGCACGACCTCGGCCAGCAACGCCTTGAGTTCGCCTAAGCGAAGCCCTCCGCCGCTCTCTCGTTCCATCTCTAGCCGTTTGCTTTTGTAATCCAGCACGGACTTGATGATGGTGACTGGCAGCACGAAGGCCATGAAGAAGACGACGAGGAACTCGAAAAACTCCATCGGGGCAGGGGAGGTTGGTGATGCGCCGCTTACGGCTTGGGATCGCTCCCGGTTGCGAGACGCTGGACGGATAGGCCGGAAGTAACTTCGGGCGCGCATCCTGCGGCTCACCTCCACGTAGCCGCCTCTGCCTGTTCCCCTCCGCCACCACGCTCTTCATGTCTCGCCTCTTCTCTCTTGCTCTACTCCTCTGCCTCTTCGCTGCACCCGCCCTCGCCCAAGGCGGCCTGAACCCCCGCTTCGGCGTGGGCTTCGACGCACTCCTGTCCGTCGCCAGCGGCGAGGTGCTCGACGATGGCTTCGGCCTCGGCGTCCGGGGCCGCGCCTCGTTCCCGGTCAATGCCGACTTCTCGTTCGCGGTCGGAGCCGGGTTCGCGGGCTTCCTCCTCGGCGGACGCGACGATGCGACGTACCTCTTCAACCCGCAGGTTTCGGGCGTGCTGACGCTGCCGCGCTCGCCGCGCTGGGCGCGCTACCTGATCGGCGGTTTCGGCGGCTACTTCCCGCTCGGCGACAGCATGAAGGAGGGCGGCCCGTCCCTCCACCTCGGCCTCGGCTGGGCGCAGCCGCTCAACGAGACCTCGCTCTACGTCGAGATCAACCCGTCGATTGTGATCGGTGAGACGCGGACGGCGATCATCATCCCCGCCCGCGTCGGCGTGATCTTTTAGGCTCTACTTGGAAGCTACTATCACTGTCATCCTGAACTCGTTTCAGGATCTCGTAGCGACTTCGTAGACCTCATGAGATCCCGGATCGGAGTCCGGGATGACAGCCAGATTGAGAGCTTGGGGCTAAGCGACGCGGCGGAGGATGGACTGGAGCCGTTCGTGGTCGTCGTCGAGGAGGCGGCTGAGGGAGCGACCGGCGGCGAGGAGCGCGCGGCGGCCTTCGTCGCCCGCGCCGTAGGCGAGGTTCAACCGGCGCAGCAGCGCGACGAGCAGATCGTCCGTTGGAACCCCCATCTCCGGGTGGCGCACGAGGGTGCGGAGGAAGTCGAACGGCGCGCCGAGCGAACAGACGGCCGCGTCGTCGCAGGCGCGGACCATGTCGTGGAGGGCGGCGGGGCGCGGGGGGAGCGTCTGCTGGACGGTGCCGCGATGGTCGCGGTAGGCGAGCACCTGGGCGCGGAACGTCGTGCGGATCAACTCCAAGACCTGCGGCATCTCGCGGCGAAGCTCCGAGCGGTCCATCCCGAGGGCGACGGCCTGCCGCCCCGGCTCCACGCTCCCCGTCTCGACGTGCGCTACGACCGCGAACAGCGTCGTCCCGTCCTCGACCTCGATCTCGACCCACGCCCCGAAGTCCGGCGTTTCGGCTTCACGCAGCACCTCGGCCACGACGTGTCGCGTGCTCGACTCGATGACTTCGGCGATGGGTGGTAACTCTAGGTTCATAGTTTAGAAGCCGTCGATTCGAAAAGGAGGAACTGGAACTCACTCAATGGAAGCTTTGGCACTCTAATTCGAAATCAATCCCCAAGTCGGTTCCCGATTGCACAGCAATAGGTTCTGTAACGCCGGTCGCATAGCCGACAAAAAAGGCAGTAAAGACATAGGTACCGGGAGCAAGGTGAAGCTCATAATGACCGACCGAGTCGGTGCGAACAACATCCGAATCCGTATTCCACTCTGCGCGGACAATGGCACCGGGAAGCGGGTCTCCGTAGCCAAGTTCAGAAACCGTCCCTCGAACATGTACAGAGTCCAAAGTTGACACAGTAAGAGTATCTACGGTAACGACGCTCCGAGCAGGGTTGGGACACGCTAGCCTAGTCGGCGGAGTACCCGTGCAGCCGACCAATCCGGCGAGAAAAACCAAAACTACGTTCCCCCTTCCCCACGCTGCGAAAGACATAAAACCCACCTCAAATCCTCGGTGCTCGTTTCGAGGCGGCCTTCTGTGACCCGGCGTAGCCGCGCAGCCCGGCTCGCTGCATCTCGCGCTCCAAGATGCGATAGAACATCGCCTTCTCCTGATGGCGGATCACGGCGCGCTCGTGGGCCTCAGTGAGGATGACCGGGTAGCCACCACCCTTCGCCGCCTGATCGACGACGACGGCGTGGATCATGTCGAGCCACCCCGGCTGCTCGGCTACCCACGCCGGGAGTTCGACGCGCCCGATTTCTTCCGGCAGGCGGACGTAAAAGTAGCAGATCCGGTGGTGCGGCCCATAGTCCTTCTGAATCTTCGACCCCGACTCGAACAGCGCCGACCGCTCGCCGACATCGAGCGTGTGCTCGAACACGAGCCGGTCCACGATCCCGCGTACCGACTCCTCGTCCGGCGTCTCGTCGGTCTCGCGCCGGTGGAGGCCGAGGAGGTTGACGAGTTCGGTGTTGGCGGGCATCGAGACGTAGGAGCAGACGGGGATGCCCTCGTCGTAGAACCGTTCGAGAATCGCGAGATAGCGCGCGATGAGCTTGTCTTCGAGGGCGCGGTGGTTCATCCCGCGCAGCATCCACCGGATGAGCGTCCCGTCGGCCATCGCCAACACGGGGCGGGCACTTTTTCGCTCCTCGAAGGCCGTCTCGAAGAGCCAGTGCAACTCCTGCTCGTCGCGCAGCGCGGAGACGACCTCCGTGGTGAGGTTGAGGAGCGCGCCCTCGCCCTCGTCGGCGTTGAGTTCGTCGAGGTCGCGGCGGCGGAAGCGGAGGTCCGGCTCGGCGGTCATCAGCGGCGGCTCCTCGGTCCCGTAGTGGAACGCGATCCGGCTGACGTTGAGGAGGTAGCACGCCGGTTCGACATGCCGGTCGGGGTAGATCTGTGAGCCGTCGGTGGCGACGACCGTGATCGGCGTCGGGCGCTCGCCGCACACGGCGCGGTTGTCAGGCCGCTCCCGAAGTCCCGCCACTAGCGTCTTCGGGCGCTCCTGCGTCACGCGGTCGCGAAGCCCCTCCCATCGAGGCGCGCAGTCACGGAAGGCTTCCAACGCGAGCCGGAGCTTGACTTCGCGGCGGGCGTCCTCGTCCACGCGGTACGCGCCGAAGTCGGAAAGCTGAGGGTGGAGCCGGTGAAAATCGAGCACAGGCGGAAGCGGGACGCGGGTCGTGCGTTGGGAGAGCCAGAACTTAACGCCGATTCGCCCCGCCCGTTTGCCCGACTCGCTTGGCCGGACTCTACCTCCATATCCCCTTCTGCACGCAGCGCTGCGTCTACTGCGACTTCTACTTCACGACGACGTACCGCCTGACGCGCCCGTTCGTGGACGCGCTGTGTATCGAGATTGACGCCTACGGGCGCGAGTATGGCGAGCGCGAAGCCATCGAGACGATCTACTTCGGCGGAGGCACGCCGTCGCTCCTGCCCCTCGATGAGGTGGCCCTTCTGATGCGCGAGATCGAGCGGCACTTCGACACGGCGGCGGTCGAGGAGGTGACGTTCGAGGTCAACCCGGAAAACGCGACACGGGACTACCTCACCGGCCTGCGCGACCTCGGGGTGGCGCGCCTCTCGCTCGGCGTCCAGTCGTTCTTCGACGACGACCTACAGTTCATGGGCCGCGTCCACGACGCCAACGAAGCGATGCGCTCCATAGAGGCCATCGAGCAAGTCGGGTTCGACACGTACTCGGTCGACCTCATCTTCGGCATCCCGGAGCAGCCGCCCGAGCACTGGATGGCGAACTTGGAGCGGGCCGCGAACCTCGGCGTACCGCACCTCTCGACGTATGGACTGACCGTCGAGGAGCGGACCCCGCTGGCGAAGATGGTCGCGCGCGGCACCGTCACCCCGACGCCCGACGAGGCAATGGGTGAGCGTTTCCTCGACACGATGTCGTACCTCCGGCAGCACGGGTACGAACACTACGAGATATCGAGCTTCGCCCAACCGGGGGCACGGAGCCGCCACAACCAGGTTTACTGGCGGCATGGCAACTACCTCGGCTTCGGTCCGAGCGCGCACTCGTTCTGGCGCGAGACACCGTCGTTCGCAGGCCGCTGGGCCAACGTCCGCAACCTGAAACGGTACGAGGCGCTGCTCCGGCAAGGCCACCGCCCGCTGGAACACCAAGAACGCCTCGGGGCCGACACCCTCGCCGATGAGTACCTTCTGCTCCGCCTTCGCCTCCTCGAAGACGGCCTCAACCTAGACGTATTCGAGGCAGACTACGGCGTGGACCTCCTCACCGAAAAGATCAGCGCCCTCGCCGAACTCGAAGCCGCTGGGCTAATTCACCCCGTCGCCTCCACCGTCCGCCTCACCGACGAGGGTGCCCTCGTCGCCGATGCCGTCACGGCTAAACTGATCGGATAGCTGTTGGCTTTAGCTTTTAGTGTTCCAGACTGCGAGCTAATAGCTAACAGCTTTAAAGCCCCTCCTTTCCATGCTCCGCCTTCTTCCTCTCGCCTTCTTCGCCCTCCTGCTCACCGCCGGATGCCAACCCGAAGCACCCGCCCCATCGCCCGGCGACGACACCGCCGAGGAGATTCCGTTTCGCAAAGACGGCTCGCTCACGTTTCTCCGGGAGGACGGCGAGGCCATCGTCACCATCGACATCGAAATTGCTGAGGGCGACTCGGCGACGGCACGCGGCCTGATGGACCGGACGTCGCTGCCCGAGCGGAGCGGCATGCTCTTCCTCATGCCCACGACGCAGCGCCACAGCTTCTGGATGGCGAACACCCCCCTCTCGCTCGACATCACCTTCGTCAGCCCGGACTCGGCGGTGATCAACACAGCGAAATACACGAGGCCGTTCTCGTCGGAATCGGTCTCCGCCGAGGGTCAATCACGCTTTATAGTTGAGACGCAGGCCGGATTTACCGATACGTGGGGTATCACCGCCGGAGACCGTATCCGCTGGACCCGAAACTAGGGCCAAAGCCCATGTTTGTGAGCGTTTTGCGATCACTATGAAGCGTGCGTTAATGCGTGGCCCCCAGAAACTAAGAATCTCGTTTTCCCGTTTAGAGAGTACGATGCTAGCAGCCCCGTAAGGCTGCGACAAGCAGCGCCCCAGCAGCCCCGTAAGGCTGCTGGGGTTTTTTATGCTCGCTCGTCTCCCGCTGCCCCTCCGCCCATGCTGGTTGACCTACCGACGCGGTTCTCTGCCCACCTCGACGCCGACGTCTACGCGCTCCTCGCCCACCGCATCCTTGACGGCGACAACCGCCACCTCGTCCACGAACCCAGCGAAGGCCAAGACCCGATCCTGTTCCGTGCCTCCCTCGACCGCGACGCGGGCACGGTCTACCTCCTCGACTTCCCGCCCGTCACAGACCACGTCGGCACCGACCTCGGCGAGGTCTCCGCGACGGTGACGATTGAAGGCGACCCGGAGGGCACCTTCGATCCAGAGACCGGCCACGTCGAGATCGAGGTAGACCTCACATTCAACCCGAAGCACGTCCTCGCCCGGAAGTCGCGGGTGACGCTCGCACTCTCGTCCGATGCCCGGATCGACCAGCCGGAACTCGACGCCACCGGCGCACCGCTCACGCTCGACGATGGCACGCTCACGCTCGTCGGCGAGGGTACATTCGTGGGCGGCTCGCTCAACGGTGGCAGCCTGTGGCTCGCCATCGCCTGTGTGATTGACGACGTGGTGGACGAGTCGTAGCAAGGGCCGCCTTATTTTGCGCGCTCACCCTCGCCCCGCCTCGCCATGTCTACCTCTGCTGCCGATCTCGCCGGTCGCTCGCCCTGCGAAGTGAGTCCCGATGCACCCGATGACGGAAACGGCGGCCTGCGCTTCGTCGTGGTCTACGGCTCCGTCCGCTCGCAGCGACAGGGCATTCGCGCCGCCCGGTTCATCGTCCGCCAACTCGAATCGCGCGGACACCATGTCGATCTGATCGACCCGCTGGAGATTGACCTGCCGCTCCTCGACCGGGCCTACTCCAGCTACGCCAACGGCGAGGCCCCGGAACCGCTCGAACGGCTGGCTGCCCTCTATCGCCAAGCCGACGCTTTCGTGTTCGTCTCGGGCGAGTACAACCACAGCCCACCGCCCGCGCTGAAGAACCTCATCGACCACTTCCTGCACGAGTATTTCTGGCGACCCGCGGGCATCGTGACCTACTCGGCGGGCAGCTTCGGTGGCGTCCGGGCGGCGGTCCACCTGCGCGCCGTGCTCGGCGAGGTCGGCCTCGTCACCGTCCCCTCGATGTTTCCCGTGCCGAGGGTGTCGGCAGCCTTCGAGGAGGACGGCACAGTGAAGGACGAGGCCTACGAAAAGCGCATCGCCAAATTCCTCGGCGAGCTGTGCTGGTATGCCCGCGCTCTGAAAGCCGCCCGCGCCGAGGGCGTGCCTTACGAGTAGGACCTCGTCAAGCGGCGACCTGCTCGGCCAATACCGCCTCCCGGTCATGGGCTAGCGGCTGCAACGGCGGGCGCACGTTCCGCCAACGGTCGTCGCCAGAGCGACGGGCGAGGAGCGCCTTCAGCGCAGGGATCGGCGGGTGCGCCTGCACGGCGAGGCGGACCCGGCGAACCTCCTCGAACGCGACCGTTGCTTCGTCGGGATCGTCGTGGACCAACCGAGCCAGCCGGACGAGCGCAGGCGCGTTGACGTTGGCCGTCGCCGTGATGCAGCCGGGGCTGCCTGCCGCCATCGCCTGCGGCAGCAGCAATTCGGTGCCGGGATAGACCGTCAGTCCATCGATCTCCAGCAACGCCGACGTGTTCGCCCAATCGCCCGACGAGTCTTTGATCCCGACGACCGTTTCGGGGAACGCCTCGCGCAGCCGCCGGACGAGCAACACCGACAACCCGACGCCGGCCACCTGCGGGATGTGATAAAGCACCACGCGCAGCTCGTCCACGTCTTCAATGAGCCGGGCGAAGTACGCGAAGAGGCCGTCGTCTGAGACCGCCTTGAAGTAGAACGGCGGCAGCACGAGCACACCAGCACAGCCTAGTTCCGTCGCGTGCCGCGTGAGACGGACGGTATCGGGCAGGCTCGTCAGCCCGGTCCCCGGCATCAGTTGGTTCGCCGGAATGCCCGCCTCGGCGAGCCGACCGAGCATTCGCATCCGCTCCTCCAGTCCCACCGACGCGGCCTCGCCTGTCGTCCCGAACGGGATTAGCCCGGCGCACCCTTGCGCCAGCAGGTGCGTCGCGTGCTCGATGTACAGGTTTTCGGCAATGCGCCCATCGTCCTCGAACGGCGTGAGATTGGGCGCGAGTACACCGCGCAACGGCCAGAGGTCGTTAACGGGTGGGTGTCTATAGTTCGCCAAGCTCGCGTGCCCACTTCAGGGCGAAATCTTCTGCGAACGACTCGCGACGATGTGCAGCATGAAACCAAGGCTGGTTAATGTGCCCGACCTCATGAAGGAAGACGTGATAGAGGTAGTATCGCTTGACCTCATCCGGTTTCCATTCAAGTCGCCACTGTCCTCCGTCTGAGCGCCAACGGTCACACCACGGCGCGAGATGTCGCACAGCAGCATCAGTCGGCCGTTCCGGCCACAGCATGATGTTCGATGCTGGGAATGCGTTCATGATGACGCACGAATATCGGCGTCGCGCATCGATCCCGAGCCGCTCGTCCTCAGATGAAGTACGACGGAGAATGACGGCACGCACATACTTCGTGAGGCTCCCCGGCATCCGTTCTAGGACGCGGTGATAATCGTCACCCGAACAGGGGTGGTAAAAGTCACGAGACGGATTCTCGCGAATGATCTGCCACTTTCCCCCATTCTCAGAGAGACGCCGATAGAGGTTCTGCGGGAATACGCGACTCCACTTCTCGGTAGCGCGCCCATCCTGAACACGTCCACCTTGCGTCTTTCCAATCTTTCGACTTCGACGAATCGGGTTACGCATGGTCTACCGCTACAATGAGAAGGATTCGCCGCAGGCGCAGGTGCGGGCAGCCTGCGGGTTGTGGAAGTGGAAGCCCTGCCCCTCCAGCCCGTCCGAAAAGTCGAGCGTTGTCCCGTCGAGGTAGAGGAAGCTCTTGAGGTCCATCACCACCTTCATCGGTGCGCCATTCTCCGGGTCGCCGACGACGCGGTCTTTTTCCTGCTCAACGGAGTCCCACCCGAGGTCGTAGGTCAGCCCCGAGCAGCCGCCCGAGACGACGGCGACGCGGAGAAACTGCTCGTCCGTGCGGATGCCTTCGCGTGCGGCGATTTCCTGAATGCGCTCGGCGGCGGCTTCGGTGATCGTGATGCCTTCCATGATGAAAAACGGTCTGACTTGGGGAGAACTTAACAGGCGATGAGGCAACCCTAGAGGGCGCGCAGCATACTATCGTTGCAACAGGCAAGTTTCCCCGCCCCACGTCTCCCCATTTCTGACTATGCCGACGTATACCGAACACGACCTGATCGCCGACATCGAGAAAGAAGAAGGCGGCTACAAGTATGGCTTCGTCACCGAAACCGACGCCGACACCATCCCGAAGGGCCTCAGCGAAGAGGTCGTCCGCCTGATCTCCGAGAAGAAGGGCGAGCCAGAATGGATGCTCGAATGGCGACTCAAAGCCTATCGCCACGTCCTGACGCTGCTCGAAGACGATGAGCACTATCCGCGCTGGGCACACCTCGACTACACCGAGCCGGACTTCCAGGCGATCTCCTACTACTCCGCCCCCGGCAAGAAGCCGAAATACAACTCGCTCGACGAGGTCGATCCCGAGCTGTTGGAGACCTTCGAGCGGCTCGGCATTTCGCTGATGGAGCAGAAGCGGCTCGTCGGCATCGAAGACAAAGAGACGATGCCGGTCGCTGTGGACGTGGTGATGGACTCGGTGTCGGTCGCGACGACGTTCAAGGAGGAGCTTGCCAAGCAGGGCATCATCTTCTGCTCGATGGGCGAGGCCATCGAAAACCACCCCGACTTGGTCCGCGAGTACATCGGCTCGGTCGTGCCCTACACCGACAACTTCTACGCAGCGCTCAACTCCGCCGTGTTCTCCGACGGCTCATTCTGCTACATCCCGAAGGGCGTCCGCTGCCCGATGGAGCTGTCCACCTACTTCCGCATCAATGCCGCCGGGACCGGCCAGTTCGAGCGAACGCTGATCGTCTGCGAGGACGGCGGCTACGTCTCCTACCTCGAAGGCTGCACCGCGCCGATGCGCGACGAGAACCAACTCCACGCCGCTGTCGTCGAGATCATCGCCAAGGAGGACGCCGAGGTCAAATACTCGACGATCCAGAACTGGTACCCCGGCAACGACGAGGGCGTCGGCGGGGTCTACAACTTCGTCACCAAGCGCGGCATCTGCGAGGGCAAGCGCTCCAAGATCAGTTGGACCCAGCTCGAAACCGGCAGCGCCGTGACGTGGAAGTACCCCAGCGTCATCCTCAAAGGCGACGACTCGGTCGGCGAGTTCTACTCGGTCGCCTTCACGAAGGGCGCGCAGCAGGCTGACACCGGGACCAAGATGATCCACCTCGGCAAGCGCACCAAGTCGACCATCATCTCGAAGGGCGTCTCGGCAGGCACGTCGAACAACTCGTACCGCGGCCTCGTCAAGATCAACAAGAAGGCCGAGGGCGCGCGTAACTTCTCGCAGTGCGACTCGCTGCTCCTCGGCGACAAATGCGGCGCGCACACGTTCCCCTACATCGAGATCAACAACTCGACGGCCAAGGTGGAGCACGAGGCGACGACCTCGAAGGTCGGCGAGGACCAGATGTTCTACTGCATGCAGCGCGGCATCTCGGAGCAGGACGCGCTCAACCTCATCGTCAACGGCTTTGCCAAGCAGATCCTCGCCAAGCTCCCGATGGAGTTCGCCGTCGAGGCCCAGAAGCTCCTCTCGATCCAGCTCGAAGGCTCGGTCGGCTAAATCCCCTCTTCCTCCCTTTCTGCATCACCTGATTCTGACTGCTATGTCCGCCATGCTCGACATCAAAAACCTCCACGCTGAGATCGAGGACAACGAGATCCTCCGCGGCCTCGACCTGACGGTCAACCCCGGCGAGGTCCACGCCATCATGGGACCGAACGGCTCCGGCAAATCGACCCTCGCCAACGTCCTCGCCGGACGCGAGGAGTACGAGGTCACCGAAGGCTCCGTGACCTACAACGGCCAAGACCTCCTCGACATGGACCCCGAGGAGCGCGCCCGCGACGGCGTCTTCCTCGCGTTCCAGTACCCGGTCGAGTTGCCCGGCGTGAGCACGATGCAGTTTCTCCGCACCGCGGTCAACGCGATGCGCGAGCACCGGGGCGAGGACGAGATGAACGTCGCCGAGTTCATGAAACTCATGCGCGAGAAGGCCGACTTCGTGAACCTCGACCACAGCCTGATGCAGCGCTCGGTCAACGAGGGCTTCTCGGGCGGCGAGAAGAAGCGCGCCGAGATTTTCCAGATGGCGATGCTCGACCCGAAGCTCGGCATCCTCGACGAGACCGACTCCGGCCTCGACATCGACGCGCTGAAGATCGTCTCGGAGGGCGTGAATAAGCTGCGCGCCGACGACCGGGCGTTTGTGCTCATCACGCACTACCAGCGCCTCCTCAACTACATCCGTCCCGACGTGGTCCACATCCTGATGGACGGCCGCATCGTGAAGTCCGGCGGCTTCGAGCTAGCCGAGGAACTCGAAGCCAAGGGCTACGAGTGGATCCGCGAGCACGCCGACGACGCGGTGGTCGCCTAGCGAACCCAGCCATCGCCCACTGCCAAGACTGGATATGACTATGATCGACACTTTGGAACAGACGCCCACCCTCCGCGAGTGGATCGAGGCCGGACCCGGAGACTACGTGAACGGGCACGCGACGCCCTTCGCCGCCCTCCGCGCCCGTGCCCGCACCGCCTTCGACCACCTCGGCATCCCGACGCGCAAAGACGAAGCGTGGAAGTACACGAATATCGAGAAGGCGCTCCGCCATGACTACGCACTGCTCGACTCGGACGCCACGCCCATCGTTGATGCGAGCGACGTGGCCGACTACCGAATCGACGGCCTCGATGCCTACACGCTCGTCGTCGTCAACGGCACCGTCGTGCCCGAGTTGAGCGATACAGATGGGCTACCGGCAGGCGTCCATATCGGGAGCCTGCGCGAAGCAGCTACGTCGCATGCAGACGTAGTCGAGCGCCACCTCGGCCAATATGCGGATGTCGAGAGCGAAGCCTTCATCGCGCTCAACACGGCGTCCGACCTCAACGGCGTATTTCTCCAGATCGATAAGAGCGTGACGCTGGAGCGGCCCATCCAGATCGTCCACGTCACCAACACCGACGAGGATGCCTTCGTGCAGACGCGCAACCTGTACCTGTTCGGTGAGAACAGCGAAGCGCTCGTCGTCGAGACCTACCACTCGGCCTCGGACGTGAAGACGTTCGGCAACCGGGTGTCCGAGGTCGTAGTCGAGCGGGCGGCGCGGATCAACCTGCTCCAGCTTCAGACGGAGGGCGACAATGCCTCGCAGGTCAATACGCTCCAGATCGAGCAGGACGCCGCAAGCTATTTCGCGGCGCACACCTACACGCTCGGCGGCGCGCTCGTCCGCAACAACGTCAACGCCGTCCCGAACGCCGAGGGCTGCGAGACGCACCTCTACGGCCTCTACATTCTCGACGGCGAGCAACACGTCGACAACCACACGCTCGTCGACCACGCCAAGCCGAACTGCTTCTCGAACGAACTCTATCGCGGGATCGTGGACGGTCGCTCGACGGGCGTGTTCAACGGCAAGGTCTTCGTCCGCCGCGACGCGCAGCAAACAAACGCCTACCAGTCGAGCCAGGGCGTGGTCCTGAGCGACGACGCGAGCCACCACTCGAAGCCCGAACTGGAGATCTACGCCGACGATGTGAAGTGCTCGCACGGCTCGACGACGGGCGAGGTGGAGCCGGAGCACGTCTTCTATCTCCGCAGCCGGGGCCTCAGCGAGCAGCAGGCGAAGTCACTCCTGCTCTACGCCTTCGCGCACGACATCGTGACCGAGCTTCCGCACGAAGCGCTCCGCACGTACCTCGACGCCCTCATCGAAGACCGCCTCAACGCCCAGCTTCTTGGCTAGTCCGATGCCCTACGATCCGCACGAACCCCTCGCCTCGCCCCTCGACCGCGAGCAGGACTTCGGCCCCATTGGGTCGCAGGTCGTGGAGGTGCTGAAAGGCATCTACGACCCGGAGATTCCGGTGCCGATCTGGGACCTCGGGCTGATCTACCTCATCGACGTGGACGACCAGAACGAGGTCTACGTCAAGATGACACTGACCGCCCCGAACTGCCCCGCCGCCGAGAGCATGCCGAGCGAGGTGCAGGAAAAGGTCTCGATGATCCCCGACGTGCGCGACTGCAAGGTGGACATCACGTTCGACCCGCCGTACCACCCGGACTACATGACCGACGAGGCCAAACTCACGCTCGGGTTTATGTGATTGGGCGATTGGGTGATTGGGTGATTGGGTGATTGGCTCCCTCAATCACTCAATCAGCAAATCAGCGAATCAGCCAATGATCTCCCTTCCTCTCGTCCCATCCGAAGTTCCGCTCCTCGATGTGCCCGAGGACGAGCGTCCGTGCTACCTCGACTCGGCGGCGACCTCGCTCAAGCCGAAGGCCGTGGTGAACCGGATCGCGCAGTTTTATGCATTCGAGAATGCGCCCGTCCACCGGGGCGTCTACGAGCTGAGCGCCAAGGCGACGGACCTCTACGAGCAGGCGCGCCAGACGGTCGGCGCGTTCGTCGGGGCGAGCGCGGAGTCCGTGGTCTTCACGCGGGGGACGACGGAAGGGCTGAACATCGTAGCACGGGCCTGGGCCGAGGAGCGACTTGGGGCCGGTGATGAGATCCTCGTCTCGCCACAGGAGCACCACTCCAACTTCCTCCCGTGGCAGGAGCTAGCCAAACGCACCAGCGCGACCCTCCGCTTCCTCCCGCTAAACGCGGATGGCACTCTCGACCTCGACGGATCACTCGACCTCATTGGGCCAAAGACCAAGCTGGTCGCGATGGCGCACGTCTCGAACGTGCTCGGGATCGAGAACCCCGTGCGCGAGGTGTTCGCCGCGGCGAAGTCGGTCGGTGCCCTCACCGTGCTTGACGGCGCGCAGAGCGTCCCGACACGGCCTGTAGACCTGACCGATCTGCACTGCGACGCGCTCACGTTCAGCGCTCACAAAATGCTCGGCCCGACGGGCATCGGCGCCCTCGTGGCACAGACGGACGTGTTGGAGGCAATGACCGTCTATCAGACTGGCGGTGGGATGATCCGCACGGTCGCGGTCGGAGGCTCGGAATACCTCGACGGGTTCCACCGCTTCGAGGCCGGGACGCCGCACGCGGCAGGGGCGGTCGGCTTAGCGGCGGCATGCGACTACCTCGACAGCCTGAGCTACGACGGTGAAACAGGTATGGCCGCTGTCGCAGCCTATGAGCACGACTGGGGACAGTACGCCATTGAGCAGGTCCGGCAGATTCCCGGCGTCCGCCTCATCGGGCCACCCGGCGACCACGAGGCCGAGGGCGGGATCGTCGCGCTCCAGATGGAGGGGCTCCACCCGCACGACCTCGCGGTGCTCCTCGACGCGCAAGGGGTGATGTGCCGCGCTGGTCACCACTGCACGATGCCGCTCCACGCCCACTTATCTGCCGACGGAGCCTATCCGGCGACCTCGCTCCGGGCGAGTGCCTACGTCTACAATACCCTCGCCGACGCTGACCGACTCGCCGAGGCGCTGCACGTCGCGTATACGGCACTCACCAAACGTCGCACTGTCTCAGCAGACTGACGGCGAAGGGGTTTGGCGGTTTCTGCGAACAGGCCCGGAGTCGGCCCGTTACGCTGAATCGGCTTGAACAGGGGTTGCATGCGCTGGCACGGCCTGTGCCACCTCAGGGGCATACGACCTATTCATCCTGCGCTATTCCTTCATGGGCCACGTTCCCACGACCTCGTCCCTCACCTCTCCCGAAAGCGTCCTCGACCGAGCGATTCGCCAACCGTCCTCGACGGTCTGGCTCGGCCCGATCCGCGTCATCACACCGCGCTTCGAGGAAGCGCTGGGCTTCTATTCTGGCACGCTCGGCCTCTCGTTGCGGACGGTCGAACGCCATCCGCTCCATTTTGACCGGCTCCGTGCCGTGCTCATTGACGCCGAGGGCCACGACATGATCGAACTTGTTGAGACACAGGATAAGGCTGAGGCCACCCGCACGAATGAGTTGGTGAGCCAACTCAGCTTCCGGCTGCCGAAGCGCTCGTGGCACGCGCTCCGCGCCCGGCTCAACACACAGGCCGTCGGCTACAAACAGCGCGAAGAGACGCTCATCCTCCACGACCCCGACGGTCTCCGTCTCAAAGTCACCGGCTGCGCTTGAGTAGTATGAGGGTAGAGGTGGTTGGGCGTGTGAGAGTGACCCCTTCTTTAGGACGCATGCTCACACCCTCAAACTCCCACACATCTCCGTCCTCCCAGACTACCAGCTTCCCGAGGCCCCGCCGCCGCCCGATGACCCGCCGCCTCCGCTGAATCCGCCGCTGCTGCTTCCCCCGCTGGAAGACGACCCGCCGACGCTGAACGTCATTCCGCCGACCGTCACCTTCGTCGTCTTGCCCTTCTTCGCCCGGTCACGCACCTTCTCACGGATGGCCCGCCACTTCGGCGACCGGCTCATGTAGATATCCGCTGCGAGCCAAAGGATGAGGAACGTAGGCCCGGCGGCAAACCCGTAGGGCAGCGGGAAGACGAAGATGCCGCCGATGCCGATGAAGGCGAGGAAGAAGAGCAGCGTGAAGTACCGCGCACACCCCGGCTGAAACAGCATCATCGAAGCGATCCCCGCCGGGATCAGAACGTGCGTGAACCCGAAGATGAGGCGGACGAACCACGGGATGTCTTCGTCACCACCGCCATCGTCGGGCGGCTCGTAGGTGCCTTCAATGGTCCCAAGGATCGACGTGACGCCTGCGAGCGTGCCCGCGTCGTAGTCGCCGTTGCGGAAGGCCGGGACGAAGGCCGAGCGGATGATCCGGCCCGCCTGCGCGTCCGTCAAGTCGCCCTCCAGCCCATAGCCGACCTCGATCCGCATCTCGCGATCGTCGCGGGCGATGAGGACGAGGACGCCATTGTCGCGGTCGGCCTGCCCAAGCCCCCAGTCGTTGAACACCGCTTCGGCCACGCGCTCGACCGATTCGCCTTCGAGCGACGGCACGGTGAGGACGACCACCTGATTGCTCGTAGCCTCTTCGTGCGCGGCGAGCATGCCGGTGAGCGCCTGCTCGGTTGAGGACGAGAGCACATCGGCGCGGTCCATGACGCGCCCGGTGAGCGCGGGCACCGTCGGCTGCGCGTGCGCGGCGCAGGCGGCGAGGAGAAGCAGGACGGAGAGCCAGCGTTTCGGCATCGGAACGGCTTGAGTCAGCGCCCCAAGTATACCTCCGCCTGACTTACGGCGTGTCCCCCGGATACGAACCGAGTACCTGCACCGCATCGTTGAGCGCGGCAAGGTCCGTGAGCGCCGACGCCAGCGGCTCTGCCTCGGCATCACCCTCCACATCAATCACGTAGCGGTATGCACCCGACTGACCGGGGCGTGGTCGGGAGACCACGTTGTACACCGCGAGCCGCCGCCCGACGAACGCGGTCAGGCTGCGAAAGAGGGCGTTCGGCACCTCGGGTTTCGGCGTAATCGCCAAGGTCGTCTTCGTCGCCGCGCCGTCCGGTTTGGTATCGGCGGGACCGATCAGTAGAAAGCGCGTGGCGGCTTCATCCTCCTGCCACGTCTCACCGATGACGCGGATTGGCTCCGAGTCTATCAGTAGATCGAGCACGGCACTGTGACTGCCGACGATCCCATCCTCCACTGCAACGACGCCGCGCTTGGCCTCGCCTGTCGCGACCGCTTCGATCACCCGCTCGCCTCGTGCGAGGGCGACGACCTCCGCCTCGGATACAAGCGTGAGCGCGGCAGCTTTGCCGCTCGGCGTTCCGTCGAAAGCCACCGTCATCACATCTGCTCCGGTGCCGAGATACCGAGGACGGCGAGACCGTTCGCCAGCGTGATCCGGGCGGCGCGGGCAAGGGCGAGTCGGGCCGCCGCGAGGTCTGGCGCTTCGCCGATGATGTGGCAGTCGCGGTAGAACCCGTTGAAGGCCGTCGCCACGTCGCGGAGGTACGTCGCCAGCCGGTGCGGCTCGTAGCGCTCGGCAGCCGAGGCAATCTGCTCGGGCAGGCGGAGCAGTTCTTTCATCAGCGTCGCCTCGCTCTCGCCATCGAGCAGACTCCAGTCTGGCTCGTCCGTCACTGCAACGCCCGTCTCCTCCGCCTTGCGCTCGATGGAGCGGATGCGGGCGTGGGCGTACTGGAGATAAAACACCGGGTTCTTCTCGCCCGCCTCCTTCGCCAGGTCGAGATCGAAGTTGAGGTGGGTGCCGGGACTGAGCATGAGGAAGAAGAACCGCACCACGTCCGGCCCGACCTCGTCAATCAACCCATCGAGCGTCTCGAAGGTGGCTTTGCGCGTGCTCATCTTCGCAGGCTTGCCGCCGCGCATGAGGGTCACGAACTGGTACACGACCACGTCGATTTTCTCTGGCTCGCCGCCGAGGGCTTCGACCCCGCGCAGCACATCGGGATACGTCGCAATGTGGTCGGCTCCGAAGATGTCTACCACCTTATCGAACCCACGAGAGAGCTTATCCATGTGATAAGCGATGTCGGGTAGGCGATAGGTCGGCTCACCGGACGACTTGACGAGGACGGTATCGACGGGCTGCTCGCCCTCCTCGTTAGTCACCGTCTTGCCGAGTGCGCCGGTCTTAAACCAGACAGCTCCGTCCTTGTCGTAGGCGAGGTCCTGCTCGCGTAGCTTCGCCACCACGTCCCAAACCGCGTCGGAGTCGTAGAGCGAGCGCTCGTTGAAGTAGGTATCTATCTCCACCCCAAGGCGCTTCAGCGTGGCCTCGATGTCGGCGAAGATAGCCTCCTGCGCGGCTTGCTGGAACGGCCCGGTGTCGTCGGACCGAACCGCACTCATCAGTTCGTCGCCGTGTTCATCCACGAGGGCCTGGGCAATTTCGACGATGTACTCACCCCGGTACCCGTCGTCGGGGAAGCTCTCCGAAACGACGGTGCCATCGTCGAGCGTCTTCGTTGGGAGGTCGGGGTTGACGAGAGCCTCGTAGCGGGCGCGGACGCTCTCGCCGAGGACGCGCATCTGGCGCCCGGCGTCGTTGAAGTAATACTCCCGCGTGACGTAGTAGCCCGACCAGTCGAGGAGGTTGGCGATCGTGTCGCCGAGGACTGCGTTGCGTCCGTGCCCGACGGTCAGCGGCCCGGTCGGGTTGGCCGAGACGTACTCGACCATCGCCGTCTGCCCGGTCTTCTCGACGCGCCCATACTCCGCGCCCTGCTTCAGAATCTCGGCGACACCGTCCGTGAGATAGGAGTAAGCAAACCAGATGTTGATAAAACCCGGACCAGCGACATCATACTCGAAGCCCTCAATACGAGAGTGGGCAGAGTCAAACTCTAAAAGCCTACCGACGATTTCGTCCGCAATTTGGCGCGGACCCCGCCGAAGCGGACGTGCGAGTTGGAGTGCAACGTTAGTCGCGAGATCACCATGACTAGGATCATTCGGCCTCTGGAACTCGATTTCAAGCGCTTCAACGTCGAAGTCATCCGGTAAGCCGTCGAGTTTGGCAAGGGCGGCGCGGACGTGCTGTGTGAGATAGTCGATCATAGTCACATGGGGCAAAGGGGGCATCATGATAGCCAACCGCACCGCCGTGATGTGTCGTGGGCATCCGCGAAGGCACGCAGGTTTCGGTGAATTCCGCCCGCTGAAACGCACGGGGTAGGCGAGGCGTTCGAGTCGTTCACCTGCTTCCGCCTGATCGTCATGCGTCTTCCCTTCCTCGCCTGCGCCCTCGCTCTGCTCGTCGCCGGATGCGCGCCCACGGCCCCGCCGCGTGCTGCCGGAGGCGGCGTCCCCTCCACCGCCCCACCTGCGGACATGCCCCCACCCGACGCCCCAGCCGCCGAGGTACTGCTTAGCGGCATCGCTATCACCGGTGAGTGGACCGCCGTGGGTGCCCTCGACGAACCGGAGGCCGACCGCGACCTGCGAAGCGGTATGCTGGCCCGGCGTCTTACCATCGAACGCGGCGGGCACGCGATGCTCTGGGGAGAGGACCGCCGTGCGGGTACCGAGCCGGAATACTACGAGGGCAGCGTCACGGGCAACGCCCTCACCTTCGACGATCTACCGGGTGAGGCCACGCTCGAAATCCGCAGCGATGGCCGCCTCGTCTTCACCGACCCGCGCGGGCGGCGAACGATCTACGAGCGCGGCTAGCCACTGATCTCAGATCCGGTAGATCGAGAACGCATCGCGGCGAGCGTAGAGGTTGACCGCCATCGCCACGAGGATGGTGTTCGCTAAGAGCGCCGAGCCGCCGTAGGACACAAGCGGCAGCGGAATCCCGATCACCGGCACGACGCCAATCGTCATCCCGACGTTGATGATGACGTGGGTCAGGAAAATCCCGGCCACACCTGCCGCGAAGACCTTGATGAACGTGTGCGCCGCCCAGCTTCCGAGCGACGCCAGCCGGATCAAGAGGTACCCGAAGAACGCGAGCACCGTCATCGTCCCGATGAACCCGAACTCCTCGCCAATCACGGTGAAGATGAAGTCGGTCGACTGCTCGGGAATGAACGCAAGCTGCGTCTGCGTTCCCTGCATATAGCCCTTCCCAAGCAGCCCACCCGACCCGATAGCGGCCTTCGACTGGATGACGTGGTAGCCCGTCGTCGAGGCAAACGCTTCGGGGTTGGTGAACGCGATGATCCGGTCAACTTGGTGCGGCTTGAGGATCTTCGTCAGCCCGATCCACGCGGCAATCCCGAAGACCCCGGTGAAGGCGAACGCAGCGGCACTCCACCACTTGTCGCGCGTCGCGGCGAGGATGGCGGCGGTGAAGAGAAGTGCGAAGAGGAGCACGTAGGTCGGGAACACCGCGTCATTCTGGATTACGGCGAGGTAACCCGCCACCGCCGGGGCCACCATCAGTGCCATGAGCGAGAGCGGGACGCCGCCCCAGAACAGCACGAACGGGATCATCGCCAGAAAGATCAGGGCCGTCCCCGTCTCGTTCTGCGCGATGATGATCGCAACCGGCAGCATCACAATCCCGACCGCGACGAGCGCATAGCGAAGCCGCCCCGTCCGCGCCTGCTTGGATGACAAGAACTTCGCCACCGCCATCAGGGTGCCGATCTTTGCCAACTCCGCCGTCTGCAACCCGAAAGGCCCGATGTAGAGCCACGCCTTCGCCCCGTTGACGACGCGCCCGAACAGCAACGTCGCCACGAGGAGCAAGATCACGATGGCGTAGGCCGGGTACGACATCCGGTCCCAGAACCGAGCCGGGATCAGCAGGATCACGGCAAACGCGACCGCCGAAATCCCGAACCACATGAACTGCCGGTCGAAGTTGCGCTGCACCGAGTCCAGCAAGAACTCCGACGCCGGGCCATGGGTCGCGCTGTAAATCGCCGTGAGGCCGACCAAGACGAGGCCCGCCCACGCCAGTATGACGGTCCAGTCGATGTTCTTGTACCAAGTGCGGTTCATGCGGGTCGGGTCGCCGTAGCGTTAATTCGTCTCAATCGGGGAGCTACTCTGCCGCCGCGTGAAGGCGACGAGGTCGGGCCGCTTAATTTCGCCGGTGAGGGCCTGCTCGATCATCAGGCTGGCAATCGGAGCCGCCGCCGTGGAGCCGTAGCCCGCGTTCTCGATGATGACACCGACGGCGATCTGTGGATCGTCGGCGGGAGCATAGGCGATGAAGACCGAGTGGTCGTCGCCCAATGGGTTCTCCGCGGTCCCCGTCTTGCCCGCCACCGCGATGCCCGGAATCTGCGCCCGCCGCGCCGTCCCGGCCTCAACGACCAACTCCATTCCGCGCTTGACAATCTCAAAGTTCTCGTCGGAAATCGGAATTTGGCGGACGCGGTGCGTCGACTCGATCCGCTCTCCCGTTTCGGGGTTCACCTCGTAGGCGACGAGGTGTGGCGTGACGAGCTTGCCGCCGTTGGCGATGGCTGCGGTGTGACGCGCCAACTGGAGCGGCGTCGCGCCCATGTTGCCCTGTCCGATGCCGAGATTGACCGTATAGCCCGGTCCCCAACCGTGCGGGAAGACGCGGTCGTAGTACGACGAGTCGGGGATCAGGCCGGGGCTTTGGTCCGGGAAGTCGAGCGGCGCGAGCGTGCCGAAGCCGAAGCGCCGCGCCCAGTTGCCCCACGTCGTGAGGTCCATCCGCTGGCCGTTGATGGTGTCGTTCATCAGCCGGAAGAAGAACGTATTGCACGAGACTTGGATGGCACGCTTGACGGAGATGTTGCCGTGCGAGCCACCATGGCACTTGAAGAGCCGCCCGCCGAGAACGTAGCCACCGCCGCAATAGAGGTCGGTATCCTCGTCAATCATGCCCATTTCGAGTGCGATGGCTCCCATGAACGGCTTCCACGTCGATCCCGGCGGCTGCACCATCTGGGTCGCCCGGTTGAACAGCGGCTTCGCGTGATTGCGGTAGATATAGTCGACGAACTCCTGATTCAGCCGACCGGCAAAGCGCGTTGGGTCGTAGTCCGGCGCACTCGCCATCGCGATGATACCGCCCGTGTTCACGTCCATCGCGACGGCCCCGCCGCGCATATTCACCATCAGGCTCTCGGCGAGAGCCTGCACCTTGGCGTCGAGCGTGAGGTGGAGTTCGTAGCCGCTCTGTGGGTCGATGTCCTCGGTGCCTTCCTGATACGGCATCACCTCCATACCGTGAACGTTGACGAGTACGAACTCGCGCCCCGGACGGCCGCGAAGCACGGTCTCGTATGACCTTTCGATGCCCGCCTGCCCGACGATGTCGCCGAGCCGGTAGCCCTCCTGCTCCATCTGGTCGAGCTGGCGGTCCGTGATCTCGCGGACATAGCCAAGCGCGTGCGAGGCACGGGCCTCGGTGTGGTAGCCCCGCTTCTGAGCGATCTCGAAGCCGACACCAGGGAGCCGCCAGCTTTCCTCTTTGACGCGGGCAAAGGCATGGAATGGGATGTCCTTAAGGAAAAGCGAGGTTTTGTAGGACGAGTAGTCGTTGATCTCGGCATACTTCGCCTCGGCGAGCGAGTCGGGCACCCCGGCGAGGCGGGCGAGCAGGCCGAGCTTCTCGCGCTCGAAGTAGCGCGGCGTCAGCGTGATCGAGTAGATCGGCTCGTTGTCAACCCACAGGACTCCGTTGCGGTCGTAGATCAGCCCCCGCGCCGGACCGACGATTTTTTGATCGACCGAGTTGGCGAGTGCCTCGTCGGTGTACACGGTCTGGTCGAGGAGCTGCATCTGCACGAGCCGACCGGCCAGCAGACCAAGCAGGAGCACGACGAGGCCGGAGAAGATGGCGAGCCGGAGGCCGCTCTTTTCTTGGACGGCGGTGGTGTCTGGTTTCATCGAGTAGCAAGAGCGTCAGGTGCCGACAGAACGTTTGAGCCTCACCGATATTTCGGCGCACTGCTTACACGCCAGCGGCTCGGCGTGGATTCGTCTGTTACACATCCTTTAGGTTTCGGCGGGCACGCTCCCCGTCTCAATTTCGTTCATCGCTTACCGACTCAGCGCCCGCTGCTCACCAATCACGCCCTTCTTGCTGCCATCCAGACCCTTTGCCTAGTCACGAAAGAACCCCGAGGGGCATATTGGGTACACCGATACCCGACGCGCTGCGTCGGACCGGCCAACCGTTCCGCCTCGGAGGGCAGTTCTCGATCCCCTTGTTACTCGCCGCCGCCTTGCGCCCGGCTACTCAGACACACCTTCGTTCCTGTCGCCGCAGCCTGCGGGGACACTGACTCCCGGCATTATGAACGCCTCGGCCCTTCGGTCTATCATTCTTTTTGTGGTCGCCCTCTTCTTCGCTGCTCCCGTGCAGGAGGCAGTGGCCCAGTATTTCGGTCGCAACAAGGTCCAGTACGACGACTTCGACTTCCGTGTGCTCAAGACCGAGCACTTCGACATCTACTACTACCCCGAGGCAGAAGAGGGCGTGCGCGACGCTGCCCGCATGGCCGAGCGCTGGTACACCCGCCTCTCGACCATCCTCGACCATGAGTTCGACGAGCGCAAGGCCATCGTGCTCTATGCGGACGACGCGGACTTCCAGCAGACGAACGTCATCAGTGGTCAGATCGGGCAGGGCACGGGCGGCGTGACAGAAGGCTTCAAGCAACGCATCGTGATGCCGCTGACGGGATCGTATGCAGACACCGACCATGTCCTCGGGCACGAACTGGTTCACCAGTTCCAGTACGACATGTCTCAGCGGAACGGCCAGTTCGCCAACTTCATCCAGTTGCCGCTCTGGATCGTCGAGGGCTTCGCCGAATACCTCTCGGTCGGGCGCGAGGATGCACACACAGCGATGTGGATGCGCGACGCTGTCCTCCGCGACGCCTTCCCGACACTGGAACAACTGTCGCGCGACCCACGCTACTTCCCCTACCGCTACGGCCAAGCATTCTGGGCCTACGTCGGCGGGACCTACGGCGACGAGGGCGCGGTGAACCTCTTCAAGACCTCGCTGGCGATGCCGCTCGACTCGGCCATTGTCTCGGTGACGGGGCTGACGCCGGACTCGCTCGGCGCACGATGGGGGCGGCAGGTGGCCGAGACCTACGCCCCGTTCATGCAAGACATGGAGGCCCCGCCGTACATCAACGAGGGCCGCTTCGACATCGCCGTGCTGGAAGCCCGGCTCGACTCACTCGGCGTAACGGAAATGGCCGGGCGTCGACTCCTCGCCCGCGAACTCGACGGCGGCAACGTTAACGTCTCGCCGGTGGTCAGCCCGGACGGGCGCTACGTGGCGTACCTCTCGGACCAAGACCTCTTCGGGATCGATCTCTTCCTCGCCGACGCACGCACAGGCGAGGTGCTCAAGAAGCTCGGCGATGTGTCGAGCGACGGGCATCTCGACGCGCTCCGGTTCATCAACTCCGCCGGGACGTGGAGCCCCGACGGGCAGAAATTCGCCTTCGTCGTTTTCGTTGAGGGCGACAATGAAATCGCGGTGCTCGACGTGGGCACGCGCGAGATCGAGCGCCGCATCCGCGTCACCGACATCGGCGCGATCAAAGACCCGGCGTGGAGCCCCGACGGGCGGCAGATCGCTTTTGTCGGCATCAAGGGCGGCCTGTCCGACCTCTACCTCGTAGACGTCGAGGGCGGCACAGCGCGGCAGCTTACGAACGACCGCTACATGGACCTCCAGCCTGCGTGGAGTCCCGACGGCCAGATGCTCGCCTTCGCCACCGACCGGGGACCGGGCACGTCGTTCGACCGGATCGCAACAGCGGCTTCGCGCCTCGCGCTATTCGACCTCGGGACGAGCGAGATCCAGGTCCTCTCGCTCTTCGAGGGGGCCAAGCACATCAATCCGCAGTTCAGCCCGGACGGCGAGAGCGTCTACTTCGTCGCTGACCAAGGCGGGTTCTCGAACGTCTACCGTACGGCCCTCGCTTCGGGCGAAGTCTTCCAAGTGACCGACATCGCCACCGGTGTCAGCGGCATCACCGATCTCTCGCCGACACTGACCGTCGCAGCCCAATCGGGTACGGTCATGTTCTCGGTGTTCGAGGCGCAGAGCTATAACGTCTACACGCTTGACCTGAATGAGGCGCAGGGCACACCGCTGACGGACGCTAGCCCCATCGCCCCGGTGGAAGAGGGCGGTATCGCCCTCGCCGGGTTGCTACCGCCGGTGGACGCCCTCAGCCGGAGCAAGGTCGATGGCTACCTCGCCGACAAAAGCAGCGGCCTGCCGGACACCCGCGACTTCCCCGACGCCGCCTACAAGCCGAAGCTCGGCCTCGACTTCGTGACCCAGCCGACGGTTGGTGCGGGCTACGACCCGTACTACGGCTTCGGTGTGGGCGGCGGCATAGCGATGCGGTTCTCGGACGTGCTCGGCAACAACATCGTCGGCGCGACCATCCAGGCCAACGGCTCGTTCAAGGACATCGGCGGGCAGGTGTTCTACCTCAACCAGCGCCGCCGCCTCAACTGGGGCGGGACCGTCTCGCACATTCCGTTCCTTCAGGTCTACATCGACCGAGACGATGACACCCCAAACCTGACGCGCTACTACCAGCGCATCTACCTCACGCAGGTAGCGGGTCTTGCCAGCTTTCCGCTTTCTCAGACCCGACGATTTGAAGGAAATGCGGGCTACCGCCGCATCGGGTACGGCATCGAGTTCGACAACATCTCGTTCGACGGAAGCCGCGTGCGCGTCGACCGCGAGGGGCTGGATGTGGACCTTCCGACCTTCCATCTCGCCGAGGCAGGCGGAGCGTATGTGGGGGACTATTCGTTCTTCGGCTTCACATCACCAGTACGCGGCGGGCGCTACCGCTTCGGACTGGACGCCACTGCTGGATCGCTGAACTACTTCACCGCCACCGCTGACTACCGGCGGTACATCTATGCCAAGCCGTTCACGCTTGCTGCCCGCGCGCTGCACTACGGGCGCTACGGATCGGACGCTGAGAACGGGGAGCTTTTCCCCCTCTACCTCGGCTACGGCACACTGGTGCGTGGCTACCGCTCCTCGACACTCACCTCGGCCGATGCGGACTTCTTGACCGACCGCCTCTTCGGAAGTAGGATCGGCGTGGCAAGTGCTGAAATCAGGCTCCCATTTTTCGGTACGAGCCAGTTCGGCCTCATCAACTTCCCCTATCTCCCGACCGAACTCACGCTCTTCGCCGACGCAGGCATGGCATGGGGCGAGACGGGGTACATCCTGGGCTTCGACGATCAGCGCGAAGAACTCAACTTCGGTAGCTCATTTTCCAATGCCGAGCCGGTCTATAGCGCCGGGGCGTCGGCCCGCATCAACGTCCTCGGGGCGCTGATCCTCGAAGTCTACTACGCCGTCCCGTTCTCGCGGCAGGGCACGCCGACGGTGTGGGGCCTCAACTTCTCGCCGGGCTGGTAGGACCAGCGAGCAGCGTTCAGAAGGCAGTGAGCGGTGGTCGTATTTTGACTACCCGCTCGCTGCCTTCTGCCTTCTGCCTTCTGCCTACCGATATCTCCGTCCGCTCCTCTTCCGGCTCGACGCGGAGGCAGCGCACCATGCGGCGGTCCGGGCCGCGCGGCTGGCACAGACAGCTCCGGCGCTCCTCCGTCCGCTTCGTTTCGAAGATGCGGCACTCGGGCAACGACTGTGGGGCGTCGAGTTCGCCAACCCGGTCGGACTGGCGGCAGGGTTCGACAAGAACGCCGCGCTCGTCGGGGCATGGGCGGCGCTCGGGTTTGGGTTCGCCGAAGTCGGCTCGGTGACGGCTAGGCCGAGTGACGGGAACCCAACACCGCGTGCGTTCCGCTTGCCGGAGGACCGGGCGCTCGTCAACCGGATGGGACTGAACAACGAGGGAGCAGACGCTGTCGCCGAGCACCTGCGCGACACCTCGCGCTCGATTCCACTCGGCATCAACCTCGCCAAGACGCACGACCCAGCGATCCTCGGCGACACAGCAACCGAGGACTTCCTCTACAGCTTCCGCCGTCTCGCGCCACTCGCGGACTACGTCGCCCTCAACGTCTCGTGCCCCAACACTGCCGAGGGCAAGACCTTCGAGGAGCCAGCCGCCTTCGACGGCCTCCTCACTGCTGTGATGAACGAGCGAGACGCACTCGGCCTAGCAGTGCCTGTCCTCGTCAAGCTCTCGCCACCCGCGGAGGTGTCGTTCGACCCCGGCCCGGTCGATGAACTCATCGACCTCGCCCTCGGTCATGGCATCACAGGATTCGTGGCGACGAACACGGCGTCAGATCGCTCCAGCCTGCGCACGGACGGAGCGCGTCTGAAAGAGATCGGACGCGGCGGCCTGAGCGGTCGGCCTCTCGCCGAGCGCTCTACGGCGCTCGTCCGCCATCTCTACCGCCGAACCGGAGGCCGCATTCCTATCATCGGGGTCGGCGGGGTGGACTCGGCGGAGACGGCGTACCGGAAGATTCGCGCCGGAGCATCGCTCGTCGAACTCTATACCGGGCTGGTCTACGAAGGCCCCGGCCTCATCCGCCGAATCAACCGGGGTCTCATCCGGTTGCTGGAACGAGACGGGTTTGCTTCCGTCGGCGAAGCGGTGGGAACGGCAGCGTGACCCCCTGCTTTTCTTGCGTTGCTCGAAAAGCTGTTCCCCTCGAAGGGGGACAGTTCTGGGTGTGCCTGAGTGCGTAGCGCGATGCACACTCGAAACAGGGGGGCCGCACACCGTATTTTCGACGCCGCGCCTATTCTGCTCACTGCCCTCTGCCTACTGTCCTCTGCCTACTGTCCTCTGACTCATGCGTGACCGACTGAAACAGGAATGGGCTGAACTGCGGAAGCAGATCGGCGGCATAGACCGGCAGGCGGCGGTGGTGCTGATCGCGGCGGCGGCGCTGGTGATCCTGCACTCGCAGATCGGAAGCAAGGGGTTCTTCCGCGAGACCTTTGCCGAGACCGTCGCACCGGAGCACATGGCGCTGGGGTCGTGGGCGTGGCGGTTCGTGATGCAGGGCGTGCTCGGGTTCATCGTCCCCGTCGGCATCCTGATGGTCTTCTTCAAGCGGAAGCCGTCCGAGATCGGCCTCGGGCTGGGCGACTGGAAGTTGGCGTCGCTCATCGGCGGGCTGTACATACCCCTCGTCGCTCTCGGGACGTGGGTGCTCTCGGCAGACCCGGCGTTTCAATCGACCTACCCGCACCTCCGCATCGCGGCGACGGACTGGCAGACGTTCATGCTCTACGAGTTGCTCTACATCTTCTACTGGATCGGGTGGGAGTACCTGTGGCGCGGATTCGTGCTTTTCGGCACCGCACCCGCGTTCGGCTACCTCGCCATCGTGGTGCAGACGGTGCCGTTTGCGATCCTGCACGTCGGCAAGCCGCCCGCCGAGGCATACCTCTCGATCCTCGGTGGCCTCGCCCTCGGTGCGCTCGTCTGGCGGTGCCGGAGCTTCTGGATCGCCGTCCCGCTCCACGCCGTGCAGATGCTGCTGATCGACCTGTTCTGTACGCTCCGCCTCCGCACCGGCGCGACCGGCTTCGGCCCCGCCGCGTTCATAGAGGCCCTGCGCGGATTGGGCGGCTAGGCTTTAGCGAACGTAGCGACTGATGGTGCGGTGCTCGAGCCGTCGGCGGAGCAGCGCGTCGAGGCTGAAGCGACCGGCCCCTGTGAGGAGCAAGCAGATCGCGACGGCTCCAAAGAGGAACGCCTTTTCCTTCGAGGCAAACGGATCAGCGCCGTGCTGGAGGAAGAAGACGACACCCATCGTGAAAAGCACGAAGAAGGCAGCGGGACGGGTCAGCAGGCCGACGACGAGCAGCAGCCCGCCCGCGAACTCGGCGAGGCCCGCTGCCCAAGCGAACAGGCCCGGCAGCGGAAAGCCGAGAGCGGCCGTTGTTTCGACGAAGCCGGGTGACGGCGGGACTTTGCCGAGGCCGTGGGCGAAGGCGAGCGCGAGGCCCGCCATCAGCCGGAGCACAAGGAGACCGGCATCGGCGATGGCGTCGGTGCCTCCGGCCCCGCCGATCAGGAAGTGGTGGTAGGGTTTCATCGAGCGAGAGGTGGTGGAGTGGGAAAAGACAAGCCCCCGGTCTCTCTCTCCACGCGGAACCCCCGCCCTAGGTTCAGTGACCTTGCGGCGGATCGTATTTTCTCGACCATGTCGCTCTCCTCCCCCATTCTCCTCGGCATCGAATCCTCGTGCGATGACACGGCGGCGGCGGTCGTCGTGGGCGGCGTACTGCAATCGAGCATCGTGTCGAGCCAAGCGATCCACGAGCGGTTCGGCGGGGTGGTGCCGGAGTTGGCGAGCCGTGCGCACCAGCGGCTGATCGTGCCCGTCGTCGAGGCCGCGCTGGAGGAGGCAGGCGTGGGCAAGCACGACCTCGACGCCGTGGCAGTGACCTACGGGCCGGGCCTCGCAGGATCGCTGCTCGTCGGGCTGTCGTTTGCGAAGGCGCTGGCACTCGGGCTGGGGATTCCGCTCGTCGGGGTGAACCACTTGGAGGGCCACCTCTACTCGGTCTTTATCGAAGATCCGAAGCCGCCGCTGCCCTACCTCTGTCTGACCGTCTCGGGCGGACACACCCAACTCGTTCTCGTCCAGGAGAACTTTCAGCACGACGTGCTCGGGACGACGCGCGACGACGCCGCGGGCGAGGCCTTCGACAAGGTGGCGAAGATGCTCGGCCTCGGCTACCCCGGCGGCCCTGTCATCGACCGCCTTGCCGGGGACGGCGACCCGTCGTTTCAGAACTTTCCCCGCACCCGCCTCGGCGGCGCGGAGGGACCGTTCGACTTCTCGTTCAGCGGGATCAAGACGGCGGTGCTCTACTACCTCAACCGCTTCTCCGACGCCGAGCGCGAGGCGCTGCTCGCCGACCACCTGCCGGACATCGCGGCGAGCTTCCAGACGGCGGTGGTGGAGGTGCTCGTCGGGGCACTGCGGGATGCGGCACGGGCGACGGGCGTGGAGGCCGTCGCCGTCGTCGGGGGCGTCTCGGCCAACAGCCAACTTCGGCGCGAGGCGCAGGCGATGGCAGACGAGGAAAGACTCGGCCTTTTCATCCCGAAACCGGCGTATTCCGTGGACAATGCGGCGATGATCGCGGTGACGGGGCACGTCAAGTGGGCGGCAGGAATTGAAAGCCCGCTCTCGCTGTCAGCGGTCCCCGCACTGGCCGTCTCAGAGTGAAACCCGCAAGGCCCCCGGCAACGTTTACCCGCCTCTCGCCGACACCCTACGCCCCAATTTCTGGCTCCTACGGCCCCTCCGTCCGGCTGGCAGGATCTCTGCCACGCCTCACCTCGTCCTGATGAAACTCCTGCTTCGCCTCGTTCTGGCCGCGCTCGCCCTCGGGCTGATCGCTGCTCTCGCCGTCTACTGGCTCCTGTTTATGCCGAATACGCCCGACTACGACGGATTCCGCGGGACCAAGCTGCCCCAAGGCGCTTCGTTCGAGGTGATCGCGGACTCGCTGGATAGCGCGGGCCTGCTCGCCTCGCCGACCTCCTTCGAGTGGGCGGCGACGCTGACCGGCTGGGGACGACAGCTCAAGCCGGGCTACTACCGCTTCGAGGGGGGCGCACGCAACTGGGATATCCTCCGCAAGATTCGCGCAGGCCGTCAGGACCCGGTTCGGGTGACCGTCCCGCCCGGCACGCGCCCCGGTGTCCTCGCCGCCGTCCTCCGCCGCGACCTAGACGTCGACTCCGCTGCCGTCCACGAAGCGCTCCTCGACCCGACCTTCGCCGCCGAACTCGGCACCGACGCAGCCCACCTCTTCGGGTACATGCGGCCCAACTCATTCGACCTCTACTGGACAACAGACGCGCGCGGGGCGGTCCAGCGGCTGAAGGAGGAGTGGGACCGATTCTGGACCGAAGACATGCAGCGCAAAGCCGAGGCCCTCGGGCTGAACCGCGACGAGGTGGTGACGATGGCGTCGATCGTCGAGTGGGAAGCGCGGCTACCGGAAGAGCGCCCTCGGATTGCCGGAGTGTACCTGAACCGGCTGCTCGGACGGACGCGCGCGGGCCGGATGCGCCTCCAAGCCGACCCGACGGTGCAGTACGCCTTGATGCAAGCAGAGGGTGGCCGGATGCGCCGCCTCCTCTTCGAGGACTACGGCTTCCCCAGCCCGTACAACACCTACCAGATCGACGGCCTCCCGCCCGGCCCGATCAACAACCCCTCCGAGTCCTCGGTCCGCGCCGTGCTCGATGCCGAGGAGCACGACTATCTCTACTTCGTGGCGACGGGCGACGGGACGCACACCTTCAGCCGGACGCTCCGCGAGCACAACAACGCCGCCGAACGCTACCGTGCGCTGATGCGCGAGCGCCGACGCCAGCAAGCCAACTAGCATCGCTTTGACCATCCATTGGGACCAAGTTCGTGCGCTCGCTGAGGCCCAGCTCAAGCTGGACCTGCGGCACCCGAAGACCGGGGCGACGCGCTCGTCGCGGGCGCTGATGACGGTGGTCTCTTATGGCGTCTCCTCGCTCATCCTCACCATCTCGCTCCTGCCGCACGCGGCGCATACCGAGACCGTACTGTTCGTCGGACTGTCGTTTGCGACCGTGCTTGCGGCCTTCGCCGTTATCGGCACCTACGACGATTTGATGGGACGGCCCCGCGACCATGCTTGGGCACTGACGCTACCTGCTACCGAGACGACGCACTACGTCGCCCGGCTTGTCAATATCGCCCTGTTCGCCGCCGTCGTCGGCGTCTCGACGGCCTTGCCGCTGGCGGTACTCGTCGGCTGGGCCAGTGGCGCGGGGGCCGCCTTTGTAGCAGGCAGTTTGTTTGTGGCGATGGTCTTCGGCGTCGTGTTCGGCGCGCTCGCGGGGATCTGGGGCCTGACGCTCGCTCTTCCGCCACGGGCGCTCAAGGTGGCACTCGGGATTATGCGTGCTGTCCTCGTAGGAGCGCTCGTGGTAGGCTACCAGTGGATCGGGACGCAGCCTAATCTCATCGTTGATGCGGCGTGGTGGCCGCCAAGTTGGGTGCTCAACGGCCTCTGGCTGGCCGACAGCATGACCGACCTCGCCCTCCTCGGGACGCTCGGTGTCGCACTCGCGGTCTGTTTCAGCTTCGTCTTCACCCGCCGCTACTTCGCCCTCTTCCAGCGCACGGCAGAGAGCGAAGCGCTAGATCACAAAGAGCGCGTCGGGCGGCTCGCCCCGAACCGCTGGGAGCGCCTCGTGATTCGGGCGCCGGAAGCCCGTGCCGCGTTCGGCTTCACGGTTGCGGCGCTGCGCAGCGACCGGCTGATGCGCGGGCGGGTATGGCCTGCCGCGCTGCTCGCCTTCCTCTTCGCCGTCTTCGGCTGGTGGGCGGACGGCCTCGGCAACCTCTTCGTGTGGGGCGCACGCAACGTCATTATGGAGCCAGCGGTACAAATGCACCTCACGGTCCTCGTCGTGCTGCTGTTCAGCGCACAGACACTCGTGCAGGCCCTGCAATTCTCGGCACACGAGCGGGCCGCGTGGCTCTTCGAGGCGCTGCCGATGCGGAGCGGGCGGGCGCTGCAAGTCGGTGCCCAGTCGGCGCTGGTGTTTCGGGTGCTGCTGCCGCTGCACGGTGCGCTCGCCCTCCTACTCAGCCTCTCGATGTTGCCCGGCCATGCGCTGCTCCACGCCGGGTTCTGGCTCGGGACGTGCGCGCTCGTAACGCGGGTGCAGGCGCTGTGCCACCGGCGACCGCCGTTCTCGAAACGGTCGGATCGGTTCTCGTTCGCCGAGCGGTTCATTCCACTGATCCTCTCGATCCCGGCAGCGATTGCGTTTCTGCTGCTCCAGATCGTCGCGTTCGAGTCCGTGCCGAGTGCCGTAGTCACGCTTGCGGGCATGGCGCTCGTCCATGCAGCGCTCGGTCGGCTCCCCGGCCTCCGCCCCATCCCATCAGCACAGCCCGACTGGCAACACGCTCCGCTTGTGCCAGCACAGGCCGACGCCTAGCAACTCTGTACCGTCTCCGGCCGCACCGTTCTTCTCTGAGTCGTCACGGCGCAGCGGCATCTTCGGCGGCAGCGACGGGTTGACGGGGCTGCTCTACCCACGAGGGTCGTCCGGTTATGCCGGACGTTTTGGTTGCAACAGAGAGGCTCACGGAGCTAGACCGGGTCGGCTGTTGACTTCGCCATCGCACGCCTGAAAAGGTGCATCCCGGACTATCCATTCTCTACACAGGAGCTTCTCTTGACCTCTTCTTTTTCGAAGTTTGACCTGCATCCCACGCTGGTGCAGACCATCACCACCATCGGCTACGCTCATCCCACCCCGATCCAGTCTGCCCTCATCCCTGTGATGCTCGGTGGGCAAGACGTGATCGGCCAAGCCCAGACGGGCACCGGCAAGACGGCCGCGTTCACGCTCCCGGCGCTCAGCCGCCTCACCGTCGGCACCGGCTCCGTGCAAGCGCTCGTGCTCGTCCCGACACGGGAATTGGCAACGCAGGTAGCAGGCGCGGTCTACAACTACGGCCGCGACCTTGGCGTGCAGGTGCTCCCGATCTTCGGCGGACAGTCGTACACCCGCCAAATCAAACGACTCCAGCGCGGTGTCGATGTCGTCGTCGGCACACCGGGCCGCCTGCTCGATCTCATCAACCAGGGCGCACTCGACCTCGTACACGTCGAGACGGTCGTGCTCGACGAGGCCGACGAGATGCTCTCGATGGGCTTCAGCGAAGACCTCGCGGCCATCCTCGAAGCGACACCTTTTGATCGCCAGACAGTCTGCATGTCGGCGACGCTACCGAAGGGTATCCGCACCCTCGCAGGCCAGTACATGCGCAACCCGCAGACGTGCGAGGTCAGTGGGACCGGCCAGCGGACGGCGACCCAGATCGAGGAGCGCGTCTACACGGTTCATGGCCGCGACAAGAATGCAGCGCTCGCTCGCTTGCTCGAAGCCGAGCCGGTCGAGAGCGCGCTCGTGTTTGCCCGGACGAGGGCCGGAACGGTATCGCTAGCCGACGCCCTCGCGGCTCGTGGCTATGCTGCCGAAGCCCTCAACGGCGAAATGAGCCAACCTGCCCGCGACACCGTCCTCAAGAAATTCCGCGATGGCCGCCTCTCGGTCCTCGTCGGGACCGATGTCGCGGCACGAGGCCTCGACATCGACCACATTTCGCACGTCTTCAACTACGACCTTCCGCGTGATCCCGAGGTCTACGTCCACCGTGTCGGACGGACAGGCCGCGCTGGAAAATCGGGCGTGGCGATCTCGCTCGCGATGCCGAGCCAGCGCCGCGAGGTACAGAAAATCGAGCGATACACCAAGCAGACTATGACGCCG
Source organism: Rhodothermales bacterium (assembly GCA_028284265.1). GTDB lineage: Bacteria > Bacteroidota > Rhodothermia > Rhodothermales > JANQRZ01 > JANQRZ01. Next base: position 152,369 of record JANQRZ010000004.1, on the reverse strand, counting down.
AGCACGCTACCGACTGTGCAGGATATCGAAGCCTTACGCGATGCGCGTTTTGCCAAGCGCGTCGCTGCTCAACTTGAGGGCACTGGCACGGAGCGTGAACGGATACTCGTCACCACCCTCGTCGCTGAAGGGCGTGACCCCATGGACATTGCTGCCGCGGCCCTCGCTCTCGTCCGCGCCGATGAGAAAGCCCCCGCGCTGGACGCTGTAAGCGAGGCGAGCTTTCAACACCACCGCGACACCAGCAAGGGCAAATGGAACGACCGGCGCGACCGGGCACCCCGGGGGCACACGCCGCCCAGCAAAGCCTCACACGAAGACGGGATGGTGCGGCTCGCGCTCGACGCAGGCACGAGCCGACACGTCCGGCCTGGCCAAGTCGTGAGCGCCCTCGCCCGTACCGCGAACATCCCCGGCAAGGCCATCGGCAAGATCAGTGTGCAACACCGTCAGACCTTCGTCGATGTCCCGGAGCAGTTCGTCCCCCAAGTGCTCGCGCAGACCAAGGGATACCGGTTCGGCAAGCACCTCGTCTCCGTCGAGATTGCGTAACACTCCAGCCCAAGCGCCAAACATGGATCGGGGCCGATGGAATGACCGTCGGCCCCGATCCATTTCAGTCTCGTTGACGCTCGCTAGCGTAGCAGCGTAAGTCGTTGCGTCTGGACCGCACCGCCCGCGGCCACGCGCACGACATAGGCCCCGCTCGGCAGGCCGCGTCCGTTGAAGATGACGGTGTGCTGTCCGGCGTCCATCTCGCCACTGGCAAGTCGGGCCACTTCGCGCCCGAGGACATCGTAGACGACGAGTTGTACCTCAGCCGCCTCGGCAAGGCTGACTTGGATCATCGTCGAACCGGCAAACGGGTTCGGATAGGCTGTCAGGGCGAGGCCCGCCGGAGCCGTACGGCTCGATGCGACCGTCTCTTCGTCCTCCAACACGACGTTCGAGACCGTCCATTCTTCGTCACCACCCGTAGCCGAGCCGGTCACGGTGATGGTGAAGCTCACTGTCGTCGCAACGCGCATGCCGAGACCGGGGGTGCTAGCCCTCGATGGAAAGCTGCCAATGGCCAGCGTGTATGTGTACGTACCCGGCGGCGTGGCAGCGGGCACATTCTGTGTATACGCCCCGCTCACCGTAGCTCCGGCAGCCAGCGATCCAGACCGGATGATGCCGGAGATCCCACCCGGCGAGGCCGTGTAGTAGAGGTCGCCCGACACCGCAGAGGCCGTCGAGTTCGCTACCGAGAAATCGAATGAGACGGAGCCGCCGGGCGCAACGGTCGTCGGGGTCGTCGCCGTAGCCGTCAGGTCGATGGACCCACCGCCGCCGTTCTCCAAGTTGTTCTGACCGCCGGGGCGGAGGATGATCTCGCTGCCGCCAGTGATCGACTGGTTGACGGTGCCTTGCACGGTGCCGCGCACGATCAGGCGCGCCGGGTTGCCGTCGTTGTCAGCACGAAGCGTGAGCGAGCCGGTGAGCGTGAGCGTGACGCCGTCGGGGACGTAGAGGTGGTCGCCTTCGAGGACGAGGTTCGCGAGCGTCGTGCTGGAAGCCACCACATCGCTCTGGTCGTCATCCTCAAAGCTTTCGAGGAGGCTCCCCAGTAGGTTGAGCCGACCGCCGGTGACCGTCTGGATGCCGATGTTGTCGGTGCCATCGAGGAGCGCCCGACGGATGTCGAGCGCGACCGCAGCGGGGTTGTCCTTGTACTCCTGAAGGCGTGCCCCGCTCATGCCCGAGACGAGGAAGGCGGCGGCTCCGGCGACGTGCGGCGTTGCCATTGAGGTGCCGGTGGACGTGCCATAGCCGCCCGAATTGTTCGTCGAGAGCACCGAAGTACCCGGTGCGCCGAGATCGATGGTGGTCAGACCGTAGGCGGCCCCGCTGTTCTTGTTGTCGTCGCGCGTCGTGTTCGTGACGGCGATCATGTAGTCACTCGAGCAGGCCGTCGGCACGTCGTCTTGGGTATCGACGTTGGCGTTGATATTCATCGTCGCCCCCATCGAGAGAATGCCCGCCGCGCCGAGGTCGTCGTAGAAACCGCACCAGATCGGGTAATCGTCCGGGTCGCCGAAGTTGACCCCGAAGGACGAGTTGGTCGAAACGATGAACGCGCCCTCGGCTCCGTCGGTGGCGTCGTACTGCTGGCGGAGCGCGAGCGCATAGCCATAGGCTTCGATGACCGTGGACTCTTGGCTCGACGATCCTTGGATGGCGACGGGCTGGGCGTCCCAGTTGACCCCCGTCGTGCCGAGGCCATTGTCGCCGCTCCCGGCGGCCGTCCCGGAGACGTGCGTACCGTGGTAGGCATTGCCGACATTGCCGCTGCTGGTGTAGGCACTCCAGCCGTTCACGTCATCGATGTACCCGTTGCTGTCATCGTCGATGCCGTTGCCGGGAATCTCGGCGGTGTTGGTCCAGAAGTCGAGGTCCGGGTGGTCGAGGTCGAACCCATTGTCGATGATCGCGACGGCGACGCGGTCACCGTGGGCGGAGATACCGCCGGAGAGATAGTCCCACGCCTCGGGCGCATCAATGTCGGCGTCCACCGTGCCGCCGCTCTGGCCGGTGTTGTGGAGGCCCCACATGTCGTCGAAGCGCGTGTCGTCGGGCTGGGTGTCGCGGAGTGTCACCTCGTGGTTGAACTGCGCCACCTGCACGCTCGGCGTCCGACGCACGGCGTCGAGCGTCAAGCGGGCCGCTTGATCGTTGCGCGCGGCTTCGACATACTCGACGAGCCAGATGTTGAGCGCCGGGACGAGGAGCCGCTTAGCGACGAGGCCTTCGCCCGCAAGCCGAGAGGCTTCCGTGAGGTCGGCGATGTCGGCCTCGGGCGCGAGGCGGACGATGAGTTCGCCGGGGATGCGGGCCTCGGCGCGCTGGGCCTCGGCAGTCGGCGCGGCAGCGAGGAAAACGAAGCACAGGAGCGCAGCCGTCAGGCTACGGCGGAGGCAGGAAACAACAGACACGGCACAGGGAGGTTTGTGAAGGAGATAGGCTACAGGTCCTTACAGACAGGCCGTAGATACGAAACCATCGGGCTGAGTGCAAACGAAACGACCGGGTTTGAGCCAAATGTGACACCTCCGAATCACCATATCTCCCTATCGACCGTCAGCCTCGCGTGAGTTGGCGGTACTTAATCCGCTTCGGGATGTCGGCAGCGGTGCCGAGGCGAGCGCGGCGGTCCTCCTCATACTCGGAGTAGTTGCCGGGGAACCAGCGCACGTCCACCTCGCCGTCGGCGTCCACCTCGAAAGCGAGGATATGCGTGGCGACGCGGTCGAGGAACCAGCGGTCGTGCGAGATCACGACGGCGCAGCCTGCAAAGCCCAGCAGCGCCTCTTCGAGCGCCCGGAGCGTGTTCACGTCGAGGTCGTTCGTCGGCTCGTCGAGCAGCAGCACGTTCGCGCCCTCTTTGAGCGTCTTAGCGAGGTGGACCCGCCCCCGCTCGCCGCCCGAGAGTTCGCTTGTCTTCTTCTGCTGGTCCTGCCCGGCGAAGTTGAACCGTCCGACGTAGGCGCGGGCGTTGACCTCGCGGTTGCCGACGAGGATGTGGTCGCCGCCGCCCGTGATCTCCTCGAACACCGTCTTGTCATCGTCGAGCGGACGGCTCTGATCGACGTAGCCGAGTTCCACCGTCTGCCCGACGGTGAACGTTCCGCTGTCCGGCTCCTCCTGTCCGGTGATCATGCGGAACAGCGTCGTTTTGCCAACCCCGTTTGGACCGATGATGCCGACGATGCCGCCGGGTGGCAAGCTGAACGAAAGGTCTTCGTAAAGCAACCGGTCGCCATAGCCCTTCGCCACATGCTCCGCCTCGATCACGACGTTACCGAGGCGAGGGCCGGGCGCAATCGAAATCTGCCGCTCCTCGTTGCGCGCCTCGTGCTGCTCGGCGAGCATCTGCTCGTAGTTGGCGATACGTGCCTTGCTCTTGGCCCGGCGACCTTTCGGGTTCTGGCGGACCCACTCCAATTCCTGCGCGAGCGTCTTCTGTCGCTTCGAGGCCTGCTTCTCCTCGACCGCGAGGCGAGCGTGTTTCTGCTCCAACCACGACGAGTAGTTGCCCTCGAACGGGATGCCCTTGCCCCGGTCGAGTTCGAGAATCCACCCGGCGACGTTGTCGAGGAAGTAGCGGTCGTGCGTGACCGCGATGACAGTGCCCTCGTACTGTTCGAGGTGGCCTTCGAGCCACGCGACCGATTCGGCATCGAGGTGGTTGGTCGGCTCGTCGAGCAGCAGCACGTCGGGCCGCTGGAGCAACAGGCGGACGAGGGCGACGCGGCGGCGCTCGCCGCCGGAGAGAACCGAGATCGTCGTATCCATCGGCGGGCAGCGGAGCGCGTCGGCGGCCATCTCCAGCTTCGAGTCGATGTCCCACGCGTCAAGGCGGTCGATCTGCTCTTGGAGCTTGCCCTGCTTCTCCATCAGCGCGTCGAAATCGGCGTCCGGCTCGGCAAACCCGGCGCTGACTTCCTCATACTCCTTCATCAGACCCACCGCTTCGACGGCCCCTTCCTCGACGATCTCGCGGACGGTCTTCGTGTCGTCCAACTCCGGCTCTTGGGCGAGGTAGCCGAACGAGATGCCTTTGTCGGCCTGGATCGTCCCGTCGTACTTCGGGTCCAGCCCGGCGATGATCTTGAGGAGCGTCGACTTGCCCGCGCCGTTGAGGCCAAGCACGCCGATCTTGGCGCCGTAGTAGAACGAGAGGTAGATGTCCTTGAGGACGAACTGGCCGGGGCGGTGGCTCTTGCTGACGCCGACCATCGAGAAGATGATTTTCTGGTCGCTCACAGTAGGGCAATGGGTTGGGTGCGTGGAGATGAAGCAAGCTACGGCGTTGTGATGCAAGCCGTCGGGAATCCTCCGCGAAAGCCGAGCATAGAGCCACCGGATGTCGGTACACTTCAAGTTCCTCAAAACAAGTCATCCCCGCGCAGGCGGGGACCCACCGGCCAGCACACCTCTGGGTCCCCGCCTGCGCGGGGATGACGAGTCTAAAGGTGCGAACCAAGCACCCGAGCTATTGGAACCTCACGCTGACCCTTTCGCTATGCGCCTTCGCCTCATCGTCTTCGCCTCCCTACTCGCCTTCGCACTCCCCACGCTCGCTCAAGAGATAGAGCGCTTCGAGCTGATGGACGTGTTCGAGCTTGAGTACGTCTCCGATCCGCAGATCAGCCCGGACGGTGAGCAGATCGTCTACCGTCGCAACCGGATGGACGTGATGAAAGACCGCTCGCGCTCGGACCTCTGGATCATCGACTACGACGGCGGCAACCACCGGCCGCTCGTCGCCGATGCCTCGTCGCCGCGCTGGTCGCCGGACGGTGAGCGGCTGGCCTACGTCACGACCAACGACCACGACAAGGCGCAGCTGTTCATTCGCTATTTCGACACGGGGGCTTCGGTGGCGCTGACCCAACTACCGTCCTCTCCCGGCGGCCTCGCATGGTCGCCCGATGGCAAGCAGATCGCGTTTACGATGTTCGTCGAGGGCGACGCTGCGTCACTGGTCTCGCTGCCGTCGCCGCCCGACGGCGCGGAGTGGGCCGACCGCCCGACCTACATCGAATCGGTCCGCTACCGCGCGGATGGGGGCGGCTATACGACACCGGGCTTCCGCCAGGTCTTCGTGGTCTCCGCCGAGGGCGGGACGCCGCGCCAAGTGACGAGCGGACCCTACAACCACGGCGGCAAGCCCGCCTGGACGCCCGACGGCCAAGCCCTTATCCTCTCCGCAAATCGGCAAGACGATTGGGAGTTCGACCCGGTCGAGTCCGACCTCTACCACCTCGACCTCGGCACCGAGACATTGACGCAACTCACCGACCGCGACGGCCCCGACCGCAGCCCGGTCGTGGCGCCCGACGGACGGATCGCCTACCTCGGCTTCGACGACCGGCAGCAGGGCTACCAGCTCACGCAGCTCTACGTCGCCGACGCCGACGGCTCGAACCCGCGCCTCGTCACGGGCAACTTGGACCGGAGCGTGCAACGCCCGATGTGGACTAGCGACGGCTCCGGACTGTTCGTGCAGTACGACGATAGGGGCACCACGCACGTCGCCTACGTCACGCTCGACGGCACGGTGACGAACCTCGCCAACAATCTCGGCGGCACCTCGCTCGGGCGACCCTACGGCGGCGGCTCGTTCTCGTTGTCCAACGACGACCGCTTCGCCTTCACCCTCACGGCACCCGATCACCCCGCCGACCTCGCCATCGGGATGCGCGCCCTACCGCGCACGGGCACGAGTGTCCAGCGACTGACGCGCCTCAACGACGACCTGTTCGACCACGCCCCGCTCGGCGAGGTCGAGGAGCTGTGGACCGAGTCGAGTGCCGACGGGCGACGTGTCCACGGGTGGATCGTCAAGCCGCCGGACTTCGAACCGGGCAAGCGGTATCCACTCATCCTCGAGATCCACGGCGGCCCGTTCGCCAACTACGGCCCTCGCTTCTCCGCCGAGGTGCAACTGATGGCGGCTGCGGGCTACGTCGTCCTCTACACGAACCCGCGTGGCTCGACGAGCTACGGCGAGGAATTTGGCAACCTGATCCACCATGCGTATCCGAGCCAGGACTACGACGACCTGATGAGCACGGTCGACGCGGTGATCGAAAAAGGCTACGTGGACCCGGACCAACTCTTCGTGACGGGCGGCTCCGGCGGGGGCGTGCTGACGGCGTGGATCGTCGGCCACACCGACCGATTCCGGGCGGCGGTCGTGGCGAAGCCGGTCATCAACTGGACGAGCTTCGTGCTCACTGCCGACGCCTACCCGTTCTTTACGCAATACTGGTTCCCGGCGATGCCGTGGGAGGACCCTGAGGGCTACTGGGCGCGCTCGCCGCTGGCCTACGTCGGCAACGTGACGACGCCGACGATGCTGCTGACCGGCGAGCAGGACTTCCGCACGCCGATCTCGGAGTCCGAGCAGTACTACCAGGCGCTCAAGCTCCAGCAGGTCCCGACGGCGCTCGTCCGCATCCCCGGCGCGTCGCACGGCATCGCCTCACGTCCGAGTCGGCTTATGGCGAAGGTGGCCTACATCCTCGGCTGGTTCGAGCGCTACCGGGGCGATGGCGAAGCGGACTGAGTCGGTGGTGCCTCGCACAGAGGTAGCGGTCGTTGGCGGCGGAGCCGTCGGGCTGTGGTGTGCCTATTTCCTGCAGCAGCGCGGGCATGAGGTCACGGTGCTCGACCGGGGCGAGATCGGCGCAGCGTGCTCGTGGGGAAATGCGGGCTACGTTTCGCCGAGCCACGTCGTCCCCCTCGCCGCGCCGGGCGTGGTGACGCAAGGGCTGCGCTGGTTGCTCGACTCCGAAAGTCCGTTCTACGTCCGCCCGCGTTTCGACCTCGACCTCGCCCGCTGGCTCTGGCGCTTCGCCCGATCCGGCACCGCCGAACACGTCCGCCGCTCCGCTCCCCTCTTCGCCGACCTCGGCCTCCGCAGCGTTGCTCACTACGCTACTCTTCAGGAATCACTCGACCTCGGGTTTCGTCCGACGGGCTTGCTGATGGTCCACCGCACCGAGCACGGGCGTGATAGCAACGCTGAACTCACCGAACATGCTCGGGCTGTCGGGCTGGAGGTAGACGTGCTGGACCCCGATGGCGTACAGGCACTCGAACCGGCGGTAACCGATGGGATCGGCGGCATCTACTTCCCGCAGGATGCGATGGTGGACCCGGCGCAGATGACGACGGCTCTCCACCGGCACCTCGACGCCGAGGGCGTCCGGTTCCTCCCGCACACCGAGGTGACAGGCTTTGCCCGACAGGAAAAACGCATCGCGGCGATTCGGACGAGTCGGGGCACCCTCGAAGCCGACGAGGTCGTGCTCGCAGCAGGTGCGTGGTCGGAAAAGATCGGGCACGAGCTTGGACTACGGCTGCCGGTGCAACCGGCGAAGGGGTATAGTGTGACGGTTGTGCCGGGTGGCCTCGCACCGCAGCTTCCGGTACTGCTGACCGAAGCCAAGGTCGCCGTGACACCGCTCTCCAAGGGCCGCCTCCGCTTCGCCGGAACGCTCGAACTTGCGGGCCTTGACGGATCGGTCAATGAGCGCCGCGTCCGCGCCATCCTCCGCGCGGCTCCAGCCTATCTCCGACTCGATGCAGTGGACATAGACCCTGCCGAGGCATGGGCAGGCTTCCGACCCTGCACCCCCGATGGCCTTCCGCTCATCGGTCGCCCCGCATCGCTCGACAATCTGACCGTGGCGACGGGCCACGCCATGCTCGGCATCACCCTCGCCCCCGCCACGGGCGACCTCGTCGCCTCCCTCATCGAAGGTACCCCGCCGCCGTTCGACCCATCGCCGTTCCGCGTGGACCGATTCTGAGCTATCCTGTGCTCTGCATGGCGGCGGCGATGCCGTTGAGGGAGATGAACAGCGCCTCTTTGAGTGCCTCGGCTTCATCGCCTTCGCGCCCACCGCTGCGCCACCGCTGCATCAGTTCAAGTTGGACGAGGTTCAGCACGTCCGTATACGGGTTCCGCAGGTGGATCGACTTCTCGATGACGGGGCTGTGCGCGAGCAGGCGCTCCTGCCCAGTGATCCCTAGGAGCGACCGCTCGGCGCGCTCGAACTCGGCGGCGATGCGCTCGTGCTGCCGCCCATCGGCGAGTGCAGCGTAGCGCTCGGCCATGATGAACCGGGCGCGGGCCATCTCGCGGAGTGCATTCCCGACGACGGCTTGGAAGAACGGCCACTCGGCGTGCATCGCCCGGAGCCGCTCGGCCTGCTCGGAGTTGCTCATCGTCTGCACGAGCGCGGTACCGACGCCGTACCAGCCGGGGACCGTGTAGCGCGGCTGGGTCCACGCGAACACCCACGGAATCGCCCGCAGCCCGTCGAAATCGACTTCGCTCGCGGCCTTGCGCGAGATCGGACGCGACGCCATCGGGATGCCCGCGATGTGCTCGATGGGCGTTGCTTGGAGATACCACGGCCAGAACGCCGGATCGTCGATGAGCGCTCGGTAGGCCGTCATCGAAGTGTCCGCGATCTGCTGCATCAGATCGCGTGTGTCGTCTTCGGTTGGCCCCTCGAAGTCCGCCGAATTGGGCGCTTCGGCGAGCGCCCCGAGTTGGGCGTGGATGATCTGTTCCAAGTGCCGCCGGGCGATGCCGGGGTGCGCGTAGCGGAACGAGATCACCTCGCCCTGCTCGGTGAACCGGATGCGGCCCGTCTGTGACTCGGGCGGCATGGCCCGGATTGCTTGGTTGGCCCGCCCGCCGCCGCGCCCGACCGTCCCACCGCGCCCGTGGAACAGGCGGAGATCGAGGCCGAACCGCTTGCACACGCGAGCTATCGCGCCCTGCGCTTTGTGGAGTGCCCAGTTGGCCTGCCAGTAGCCACCGTCCTTGTTCGAGTCCGAATAGCCGAGCATGACCTCCTGCATCCGCCCGCGTGCGACGAGTTGCCGGACGTAGATCGGGTGGCTGAACAGTTGGTCGAGGAGTGCTTCGCCGTGATCGAGGTCAGCGACGGTTTCGAGGAGCGGAACCACGTCGAGCAAGCAGGTGACGGTGCCGTCGGGGGCCATGCGCCACAGCCCAGCCTCTTTGAGCAACAGGAGGACTTCGAGCATGTCGCTCACGGCATCGGTCATCGAGATGATGTACGACCCGATGCTCTCCGGCTCGCGCTCCAGCGCCCGACGGGCTACGTCGAGTACACTGAGCACGCGGTTCGTGTCCTCGCCCACGTCGACACCCGGTGCCCGCAGCGGGCGCGGGTTGCGAAGCTCGGCGGCGAGCACCTCCAGCCGACCTTCTTCGTCGAGCGAAGCGTAGTCGTCCGTGACGCCTGCGAGGCGGAGGAGATCGGCGACGGCGGCCTCGTGGACGCGGCTGTGCTGGCGGAGGTCGAGCGCGGCGAGGTGGAAGCCGAAGGCCTCAATCTGTACGCGCAGGTCTGCGAGCGGACCGTCGGCGACGATGATATCCAGCCCCGCAGCATTCAGGCCTTCGGCGACGAGGTCGAGGTCGGCGCGGAAATCGGCGGCGGCATAATTGAGGTCATGGCCCGCCAGCAATCGGTCCAGCTTGGCGATCATGAGCAGCAGCTTGAGGCGCACCGGCTCGTGCGCGTTCTGCCGCCACCGCCGCTCGTCCAGATCGACCTTCTCGCGGTCTTTTTCGATCGAGGCACGGAGCGCGGCGAACGGATCGCCGGGCGTCTGCCGATCGGAAACCGACAGCACGAGGCGTAGCTTGTCGAGGGCATGGCGGTAGAGGCGCAAGGCTTCGCCCCGATGCACCCGGAGAGTCCATTCGGTCACCTCGGCCGTCACGCGCGGATTACCGTCACGGTCGCCCCCGATCCATGAGCGGTATCTGAGCAAGGGAGAGTGGGTGGGTGACAGAGAAGGAGTGGACGCCTCTATCTCGTCGCGGTAGTAGGTTTCGAGCGCCCGGTGAAGGTCGGCATGGATGCGGGGAATCGTGTGCCAGATGCTCGTCGCGACGAAGTACAACCCGTGGCGGACCTCGTCCTCGACGGTCACCGCCGTCGAGCGGATCTCGTCGGTGGCAAGCAGCAACCGAATCGTATCCTCGATCTCGCCCACGAGGGCGTCGTCCTCGGCAGGCGTCGTGTCATGGTCGCGGAGCGTGCCAAGCAGGTCGGCGAGTCGCTGCTGATGGAAGAGGATAGTCCGCCGCCGCGCCTCGGTCGGGTGCGCCGTCAGCGTCGGCTGGATATCGAGCTTGGCGATGAGCGCGAGCACCTCATCGAGTGAGTGTCCCTCCTCCTTCAGCGCATGAATGGCCGCAGCGACCGACTCGGCGCGGGGTTCGCCCGGCGATGCCTTGCGCGCCCGGTCCCGGTTGATGCGGAGGATTTCGAGTTGCTCGGCCTTGTTGACGAGGTGAAAGAACGTCGTGAATGCCCGCAGCAATGCCACCAACCGGTCGAGCGACTGGTCCTCCAGCAGCCGGGCTGCCTCGTCGTGCGCTCCTTCGCCGCAGCGACGGCGCAGGGTCTCGGCGAGGTCGAACGCATCATCGCCGTAGCGGGCGCGGACGGCCCGACCGAGGAGCGCGCCGAGGAGGTTGACGGTGCGCGAGAGGGGCGTCGAGATGCCGGAGCCTTCGGCTTCGATATCGAGGCCGCCGGGGAGCAAGGTGGGAATGGGCACAGACAGATGTGGTAGGTGAGTGGGCAAGATACTCGGCGGCGCGCAGCGTTGGAACCGCTAGCACGGCGACGTACTTTCTGTGCTACCGCCCTGCTCCGGCTCCACCATGTCTACCAATCTATTCGAGCCTAGCCATGCGCCCGTTCTCGATTGCCCTCCTCCTCAGCACCATTCTTTTCGTGACGACACCCCTCCACGCCCAGACCGCCGACCCGCCCGTCGCCGCCGTCAAGCCGGTCGAGCTGACGAAGCACGGCGACACCCGCACCGATAACTACTTCTGGCTCCGCGAGCGCGAGAATCCCGAAGTCATCGCCTACCTCGAAGCCGAAAACGCCTACTTCGAGCAAGAGACCGCGCATCTCGATGCGTTCGGGGATGCGCTCTTTGAGGAGATCAAGGGCCGCATCAAGCAGGACGACGCGGGCGTGCCCTACCGCCTTGGCGACCACCTCTACAGCTACCGCTTCGAGACGGGCCAGCAGTACCCGGTCTACACGCGCCGACCGCTCGACGCGCCGGACGACGAGGCGGTGATCCTCGACGTGAACGCCCTCGCCGAGGGACACGACTTTTACAGCGCTCGCTTCTCGCAAGCCTCGGTCAGCCCCGATGGTCGGCTCCTCGCGTGGGCCGCCGACACGACGGGCCGCCGCATCTACACGATCCACTTCAAGAACCTCGACACCGGCGAGGTGCTGCCCGATGTGATCTCCGCCGTGACGGGCAACCTCGCGTGGGCCAACGACAGCCGAACGCTGTTCTACTCGAAGCAGAACCCGACGACACTCCAGTGGGAGAGCATCCACAAGCACACCGTCGGCACCGACCCGGCGGACGACCTGCTGGTCTACCGCGAGGAGGACAACACGTTCAGCACCTATGTCAGCAAGACGGCTTCCGACAAGTTCTTGCTGATCGGATCGAGCCAGACGCTGGCGACGGAGTACCGCGTGCTCGATGCCGATGACCCGGACGGCGCGTGGCGCGTCGTCCAGCCCCGCGAGCGCGACCACGAGTACCACGTCGATCACCTCGGTGACCATTTCTACATCCGCACGAACCGAGACGCCGACGAGGGCAAAGCCGAGAACTACCGCCTCGTCCGTGCTGCTGAAGATGCGATGAGCATGGATGCTTGGGAGGAAGTCATCCCCCACCGCGCCGACGTGCTGCTCGAAGGGATCGACCTGTTCGATGACTTTCTCGTGCTCTCGGAACGCGAGGATGGCCTGACGAAGCTTCGCATCCGCCCGTGGGCCAACCCCGACACGGAGCACTATGTCGCCTTCGACGATCCGGCCTACGTCGTCTACGCGAGCCAGAACCCGAACCCGGACACCGGCACGCTCCGCTTCGTCTACGAATCGCCGACCACGCCAGAAACGACCTACGACTACGACATGGCCTCGCGCGAGCGGACGCTCCTCAAGCAAGAGGCTGTCCTCGGCGGCTTCGCCTCGGGCGACTACCGCGCCGAACGGCTGTGGGCACCCGCCCGCGATGGCAAGCGCGTACCCGTCACTCTGGTCTATCGAGCCGACCGTTTCGAGCAGAACGGTACGAACCCGCTCCTCCTCTACGGCTACGGCTCCTACGGTTCCACCATCGACCCTGGCTTCTCCTCGACCCGCCTCTCGCTCCTCGATAGAGGCTTCGTCTTCGCGATTGCCCACATCCGGGGCAGCCAAACGCTCGGTCGGGCGTGGTACGAGGACGGCAAGCTCCTCACCAAGAAAAACACCTTCACCGACTTCATCGACGTGGCCGAGCACCTCGCCGCCGAGGGCTACGGCGATGATGAGCGGCTCTATGCGCTGGGCGGCTCGGCGGGCGGCCTCCTGATGGGCGCGGTGATGAATATGCGACCCGACCTCTTCCACGGCATCGTGGCGAAGGTACCGTGGGTGGACGTGATCACGACGATGCTCGACGACACGATCCCGCTCACGACGAGCGAGTACGACGAGTGGGGCAACCCGAACGACAAGACGTACTACAATTACATGCTCTCGTACTCGCCTTACGACAATGTCACCGCGCAGGACTACCCCCACACTCTCATCACGACGGGCCTACACGACTCACAGGTGCAGTACTGGGAACCGGCGAAGTGGACCGCCAAGCTCCGCGCGCTCAAGACGGACCAGAATAAGCTCTACCTCCATACCGACATGGAAGCCGGGCATGGCGGGGCCTCGGGCCGCTTCGACCGCTACCGCGAGACCGCCCGTGACTACGCCTTCCTCCTCGACCTCGCCGGGCGAGCCAATACCAACCCGAATTAAGCAGATTTCAGTCTGAGTTGGTTGAGATAGAAACGGTCCGCTTTGCGCCACCGGAGTATCTCGCGTGCGCCTGATGTAGGCTGCATAACCGCAGCGCTACCTATACCTTGGTAGCTCATTCGCTTACGTGGAGGTACCTTTATCATGACCACTTTCTTTACGGGGCATCGCGTCCTTTCGGCCCTCATACTCGCGGCCTTGTTCGCTTGGAGTTCGGTCGCCACAGCTCAGATCATTACGCTGGACTCATTCGATCCCTCCGACTCCGGTGGGCTTTGCAGCGTCGCGTTCGATCAGACGACGGGCAGTGTCTGGGTCTACGATTGCAACGATGGCATGATCGACCGCTACTCTGTCAGTGGCACCTTCCTCGGCTCCGTGCCCCGTCCGGGCGAGTCAGCCAATGACGTAGAAGTCGAGATCGCGCCCGAAGCCATCAATCTCAACGGCACAGTCGTTCCCGAAGGCACGCTGCTCTTCATCAACGGCGAGACCGGCTCGGCGGAGATTTATGCCCTCGACAAGAACACGGGCGCGATCCTCGCAACGCTGAATACGGCCTTCGGCAACAGCCATGTCGTCGGGGGAGGATACAGTTCGATCCGCAACACCTTCTTCCTCGTCCAGGACCGTCAGACCACTGCAGAAAACGACAACCGGGTGGCGGAGATCGACCCGGTCACGGGTGCCGTCCTCAACAGCTTTCAGACGACGGGCATCTTTTCTGTCAACTTCGGCGACCTCGACGTGTCCAACCAGACAGGCAACCTCTTCATCGTCAGCAGCGACGAGCTCGGCCTCGGAGAGTTTACGCCGAGCGGCGACTTCGTGCAGTCGCACCCGCTCCCCGGAACCGCATCCCTGAGTGGCATCGCGCTGGACTGCGCGCAGGGTGAGGCGTGGGTTTCGGGCACGGCAGGTCTCGTCACACATATCGGCGACGTGCCGTGCGGCGCGAACACGCCGCCTGTCGCGCTAGCGGCTACGGCCACATCGCCCCTGAGCGTTGTGCCCGGCGGCTCGATCTCTTTCGACTATACGGTCACGAACACGACCGGCTCTACCGTCACGGGAAACCTCGGCTTCGTCGCGCTGCGCAGCGGTAACCAGGTCGCTTCGGGGACCATCCAATCGGGCAGCATTATTCCCGGCCAAGCCGTCAGTTCGAGCTTTACGCAGTCGATCCCTAACTTCGCCCCGCCGGGACCCTACACCTATGAACTCCGCGTGGGCCAATTTTCTGTTCCCGTCGATACGGAGTCGTTCTCCGTGTTCGTAAATGCCACGGCACAGGCAGGAGAGGCGGAAAGCTGGAGCGTGATCCATGCAGCGCCGTGGCCTTCCACCGAGGACGCCGCAAGTCGGGTCTCCGCCGATGGCGTCGCGGCCTACCCCAACCCCTTCGACCGGCAGACTGAGATCACGTTCTCGCTCGACCAGAGCAGCGAGGTACGTCTTGCAGTCTACGATGTGCGCGGTCGCGAAGTCGCCCAGCTAACGGAGGGCACGTACCAAGCCGGTTCCCACACTGTGACCTTCGATGGGACTGACCTGCCGAGCGGCGTCTACGTGTGGCGGCTCGAAGCGGGCGACGAGGTCCAGACAGGCCGCCTCGCCCTCGTGCGCTAGCCGATGGCAGCAGACTATAACAAGGGGGCAGCGGATTCACTTCCGCTGCCCCCTTTCTTACGTCATTCCAGAAGTACGCTTACACGGTCTCCGTCTTGAGCCGGTCGAGGTAGTGGCGGCGGAGCTTGGCGACCTTCGGCGCGATCACGGCCTGGCAGTAAGGCTGGGCCGGGTTCTGCCGGAAGTAGTCCTGATGGTAGTCCTCGGCCTCGAAGAACTCGCCAAGCGGCGACACCTCGGTCACGATCCCGCTATCGAAGATCTGCTGCTGGGTGAGGTCGGCGATGACCTCCTCGGCGATACGCTTCTGCTCCTCGTCGGCGTAGAAGATAGCGGAGCGGTACTGTGTGCCGGTGTCCGCGCCCTGCCGGTTGAGCGTCGTCGGGTCGTGGGTGGCGAAGAAGACGTAGAGCAGGTCGCGGAAGGAAACCACGTCGGGGTCGAAATAGACCTGGACGACTTCGGCGTGACCGGTGCGCCCGCCGCAGACCTCGCGGTAGGACGGGTTGCGGACCTTGCCGCCGGTGTAACCGGAGACAACGCGCTCGACGCCTTTGAGCGGCTGCATGACGGCTTCGACGCACCAGAAGCAGCCACCGCCGAGGGTGGCGATTTGGAGGTTGCTCATCGGGAAAGCTCGGTTCAGTGAAGAGGGACGCTGCTACGCCCGACACCGCCCGAGGCTCCGCCGGACACGTCCCACCTTCTCACGTTTCTGTAACACCTTACAGGTCATCCCGAGTGAGCAGAGCGAGTTGAGGGATCTCTTCGGGCACAGTCTCAACAGCCTGCATGGCTTTCCCCGGAAAGATCCCTCGACTACACCCCTTCGGGGCTTCGCTCGGGATGACGTGAGACGACAAGAGCTCTACCTCATCGTGTCGGCCTCAGCTTCGGTCTCGACGAGCGAGCCGGTGCGAAGCTCCATCACCACCCGGTCGAGGTCGTACACATTATCGAGCGCTTCGAGCACGGCGCGGGCATCGACCATCACATTGCGGCCCCGGTCGGCGAAGTAGATGTAGTCGCGGCTGAGGCCCTCGATCATCCGGTCAAAGTTGAGGCCGACGAGGCGGAGGTCGCGGTCCACGGCGGGCGAGCCGGAGTTGCCACCGATGGTGTCGGAGGTCGAGACGAAGTTGAGCGGGGTCGAGCGGTCGAGGTCCGGCGGCGCGGGGAGCCACGCCTCGGGGAGCGCCCATTCGGAGTCCTGCCCGAACGAGGCGTTGCGGTCGTACAGCCCAAAGAACGTCGTGTTCGGCGGGGCAACCGTGCCGTTGTACTCATACCCGCGCACGACGCCATCCGTGAAGCGCGGCGAGAAGGTGGCGTCCGGCGGGACGGCGGTGCCGTAGACGGCAAAGCGCGCCTGCCCGAGGCGGCGGGCTACCTCAGCCTCCTGCTCGTTCAGTCCGGCACTCGCGCTCTGAAAGTCGT
The DNA here is from genome assembly GCA_028284265.1 of Rhodothermales bacterium. Classification (GTDB taxonomy): domain Bacteria; phylum Bacteroidota; class Rhodothermia; order Rhodothermales; family JANQRZ01; genus JANQRZ01. The sequence continues at coordinate 135,849 of JANQRZ010000004.1, read as the reverse complement.
TGAAGCGCGGGAGGATGGCAAGGACAAGGGCCACGATGGGGTCCTCAGCACGAAGCCTGTTTCCGTTGAGCACCTTGGTGGCACCCACCCCACTCGACAGTTGCGACGAGCGGATGATCGCCTCCGCGGCAGCAGCCGGGGTCCGGCCTCCGAGGATCGGGTTGACGATGCCCGGTTCGAGGAAGCGCTGGAACTGACGAAGCTGGGCGGCGAGGTACATCTGGTCGAGGTCCCAATCTAGGTCAGCAACACCTCGAAGCTGGACCTCTAGTTCAGCCATCGCCTCCGGCGAGGCCCCGGCATCCTGCATCGTCAGAAGCTGGGCGGCGAAGAATCCGCGCCGGAAGGTGGACGACGAGTAGTTCGAGTTCGTCATGGCAGCAAAGGCGCTGAACTCGTGGGCGATCTCGCGCTTCTCGCGCTGGATCGTCGCCATCCGGTTGATTAACCCGCCATACTCTGAACGAAGTGTCGGATCAGAGTCGATGGCTTGGCGGAACTGGCGCTCGAAGTCGCGGCGGCGCGACATGATGACCTCGTTCGTGAGCGCGTCCTCGCGGCCCCGGTACGCCTTCTGCGCGTTGCTCAGTCCGAAGCGCTGGTTCCGCATGCCCTCCTCGTCCGGGTGCTCTTCGAGGTAGGCATCGATGGCAGCGATCCGTCCGCCGAGGAACTCTAGCAGGGCGGGCACCTGCACATCGCGCCGCCATTCGAGTTGGGCGGATGTGTCGCCCCGATCCGTCGAGCCGGGGTTGCCGATGACAAAGATGAGATCGCCGGGCGAGACGCCTTCGACGCTCCACGGGAAATGGAAGTCAGACGTATCGAGCGGCTGCCCGTCGGGACCGTAAACGCGGAGGAACGCGAAGTCGAGCGCGTAGCGTGGGTAGGTGAAGTTGTCCGGGTCGCCGCCGAAGAAGCCGAGTTGCTCCTCGGGCGCGGCGACCATCCGAAGATCGTCGTAGCGGCGGAACGTGTAGGCTGAGTAGAGGCCCCCGTTGTAGAGGGACACCACCTGCACCGTCACCCCGTCTTCCGTCGCCATCTCAGCCTCGATCTCATCGATCACGGTGCTGCGCGCCTCGGCCCGCTCGGCATCGGTCTGGGCTGCGGCGAGCGCCTCGTTCACGCGGTCCGTCACATCGGTGATCTGAACGAGTTGATCGACGTAGAGGCCCTCCACCGGACGCTCCTCGTCGAGCGAGCGGGCGAAGAAGCCATCGTCGAGCAGCGTCTCGCCAGAGCGACCGACGCTCACGACACTCCCGCGTACACAGTGGTGGTTCGTGGCGACGAGGCCGTCACGGGAAACGAACGACGCCGAGCAGCCCGGCAGGCGAAGCGCCGCAAGGCGTGCTCGCTCGAACCATGCCGCGTCGGGGCGCAAGTCGTAGGTCTCGGCGAGATACTCAACGGGCGGGTTCTCGAAGAGCCACATCTTGCCATTGTCAAGCGGCCCGGCACGCATCACGTCGGCGTCCTGCGCGAGGGTGGGCGAGGCGAGGACAAAGGCAGCAAGGAAAAACAGACGGCGGAACAACATGATGAAGATCAGTAGGCGGAAAGAGAACGGTGGCAAGCAGGAGGCTGGAATTTACGACCGGCGTTGACGCACCGGTAATCTTACCGGGCGTCCGACCTCCTATCTTGGGAGGTTGCCCTCAACCCCTGCCCCATCGCTATGTCGCTCAACCGCATCCTCGTTCCTCTCGACCTCTCGGCGGCGGGCCTGCGTGGCCTCCCTCTCGCCAAAACCTTCGCCGCTGACTATGGTGCCCGACTGCTCGTACTCCACGTCCTCGAAGACATCGACCTGCCGTCGGTCTATGGTGAGGACATCGCCAATCCGCTCTACGACCTCTATCCCGAGATCAAGGACCGTACGCGCGTGGAAATACAGCGAGCCGTCAGCGCCGCCGCTGGTCCCGATGTGGAACCGGAGATCCATTTTGCCGAGGGCGCAGCCGCCGAGGCCATCGTGGCGTTCGCCGAGGCGCACGAGGTGGACCTGATCATGCTGACGCGGACAGGACGGCGCGGGCTGACGCACCTCCTCATGGGTAGCACCGCAGACGGCGTCGTCCGGTCGGCGACGTGCCCGGTGCTCGTCGTGCCCGTCGAGGAAGACGGGCCAAGCAGCTAGAGTGCGAGGTTCGGGTAGTCCGTAATCAACCCATCCACGCCGAGCGCACGGAGCCGCACCATGTCCTCCGGCTCGTTGACCGTCCACGGGATCACGAGCATACCGCCTCGGTGCGCGGCCTCGATGACCCCTTCGTCCACGAGCCGGAAGTCGGGACTGTAGATATCCGGGACGAAGCCCAGCGCACCAAGCCCGCTGCGAAAGCTCTTCTCCGGCGATCGCCCTGTGTCCTCGATGAGAAGCGCGAGCCGGATGGGGAGGCCGCTGTGGCGCACCTCCTGCAACGTCCGCACGTCGAACGACTGAAGCGTGAAGCGCTCCGCGATGTCTTCGGCTTCGACGATAGCCCAGATCAGCCCAATGAACACCGACGGCGGCGGGTGCAGCCGCCCGTCACCCTCCGGCTTGGACTTGGTCTCGACGTTATAGAAGACCGGCGGCAGGTCGTGCTCCCGCGTGTAGGCCTCAGCGAAGCGGACTACTTCGCGCAGCGTCGGCTTGGAGACGGGCTGTGCCTCCTGCTCCGGGAAGCGTGGATTGCCCCGACTCCCGCAGTCGAACCGGGCGACTTCGGCATAGGGCATCTGGTAGATCAGCAACTCGCGTTCCTCCTCGGGCTGCACGGGCGTGCCATCGGGGTGGCTGCAAAACAGGCTCGATATGTAGGGGTCGTGTGAGACGACGACCTCCTCATCCGCCGAGACAACCGTATCGAGTTCGAGCGTGGTCACGCCGAGGTCGAGCGCGAGGCGAAACGCCGGGAGCGTGTTCTCCGGCGCGAGGCCGCGCGCCCCCCGGTGGCCCTGCACATCGAATCCTGTCGGTACCCTCATCGGAGCGGAATCACGAAGCGCACGGAGGGCGGGGCCGGACGGGCCATCATGGCGTCTCCGTCGTCGGCATCGCCGCGCAGAAAGTCCGGCGTAATGATCTCGCCGAGCGCGTGGACTGCGAACGCGATCCCCACGCCAAGCGCCGCGCCCACGGCGATGTCGGTCGGATAGTGCACCCCAAGCCACGGCCTGCTGACAGACACCGCCGACGCCCAGAGCGTGGCGGGAGCGATGACATACCACTCGGGATAGGAAATGCTGATCGAGGTGGCGAGTGCGAACGAGACCGCCGCGTGACCCGACGGGAAAGAGTAGGGGTCGAACGTGTCGCCTTGGTGGCCTCGGGCGCGGGGCGTGATATCCGAGAGCGAGGCATAGGGGCGGGGCCGCTTGATGAGATTCTTGAGCGCAAAGACGGTCGCCACGGTCCCGGCTTCGGTCAGCGTCATCAGATAAGCCGGTTTGAAATCACGCTCCTCGTCGAGAGCGAGAATGCCGATCCAGAGTGCAGGTACACCTCCGAAAAACACCTTCTGCGAACTCCAATTCGCGGCGCGCATCGTGGCGCTGAAAGCCGGACCTTCGTTGTTGTAGATCGCCCTGAGGAGCGCGATATCGCGCGTGCTCGGCGGGTCCTCCGCAATGATCGTCGTGTCAACGGGCGCATCCTGCGACCGCACCGGAGCGGCGATCACAAACAGCAAAAGAAGAGGTAGAGCGCGAGATAGCACGAGCGAAGAGGTGAAGCGTGAGGCTGCAAGCTAGCGCTGCCCGCACAAAAAAGCAGCGCCGCCGAATGATATCGGCAGCGCTGCGAGGTTTTACAGTCGGAGCGAAGACTCAGGCGCCGAAGACTTCGGCGGTGCCGTTCTTCTGCTCCTCGGCCACTTCGGTGGCTTCCGAGGGTTCTTCGTCGGACGGGATCATGCCGAGCGACTGCCGGACGCGGTGCAGCACGTCGGTCCGGGCACCGTCGTTGTCGCGGAGCCACTGCTTCGCCGAGTCGCGGCCTTGGCCGATCTTGTCCTCGCCGTAGCTGTACCATGAGCCGGACTTCGTGATGATGTCCGCATCAACCGCCATATCGACGAGTTCGCCCATCGACGAGACGCCTTCACCGTAGATGATGTCGAACTCGGCCTGCCGGAATGGCGGGGCGACCTTGTTCTTGACGATCTTGACGCGCGTCCGGTTGCCGACGATCTCGGCCCCGTCCTTGACCGCACCGATGCGGCGGATGTCCATGCGGACCGAGGCGTAGAACTTCAGCGCCCGCCCGCCCGAGGTGGTCTCCGGGCTACCCCACGAGACGCCGATCTTCTCGCGGATCTGGTTGATGAAGATGAGGCAGGTCTTGGTCCGGTTGATGGTGCCGGTGAGCTTGCGGAGTGCCTGACTCATGAGGCGTGCTTGGAGGCCGACATGGCTGTCGCCCATCTCGCCCTCGATTTCGGAGCGCGGCACGAGCGCCGCGACGGAGTCGATCACGACCACGTCAAGCGCACCAGAGCGGACGAGCATATCGCAGATTTCGAGCGCCTGCTCACCGGTGTCGGGCTGGGAGACCAAGAGTTCGTCCGTGTCCACGCCGAGCTTCTCGGCATAGCTCGCATCGAAGGCGTGCTCGGCGTCGATGAAGGCACACGACCCGCCGAGCTTCTGGGCTTCTGCGATGACCTGCGTGGCGAGCGTCGTCTTACCCGACGACTCCGGCCCGTAGATCTCGACCACGCGACCACGCGGGACGCCGCCGATTCCGAGGGCATGATCGAGCGCGAGGCTACCCGTCGGGATCGCATCAATGACGACCGGCGGCGCATCGCCGAGCTTCATCACCGAGCCTTTGCCGAACTGCTTTTCGATTTGCTTGAGGGCGAGGTCGAGCGCCTTCTGGCGTGCTCCTTTTTGTGTGTCGTCGTGTGCCATGATCGTGGGTGTCCCCGTGAGTGGTAGAAGGTGTGGCGCTATGATACGCACGCGGGCGTGCCAGCCCTGTGTCATACGAGGATAGACGCGCGAAATCGCTCGGTGTAACCCTGCCTGCTGGTTTTTTCTCTACACCGACTCGGCACCCTGATGATCTAGGCGCAGAAGCCGGCGGCGCACGAGGTTGAGCGCGGCGGTGATGCTGAGGCGCTTGTTGAGCAGCCGGTCCTTTGCCAGTTGCAGCCGGATGGCGTAGTCCCCGTGCTCGTCCGAGTACCCGACCCATACCGTCCCGACGGGCTTCTCAGGCGTCCCACCGCCCGGCCCGGCCACTCCGGTCGTCGAAACACCGATGTCGGTGCCGAGGCGGGCGCGGACTCCGGCGGCAAGCTGCTTCGCGACGGCCTCGCTCACGGCTCCGTGTTCATCAATGGCCTCCTTGTCGACATAGAGCAAACTGACCTTCTGTTCGTTGCCGTAGACCACAGCTCCGCCGCCGTAATAGGCCGACGCGCCCGGGATGTTCGTGATGCGGTCGGCGAGGAGACCGCCCGTGCAGCTCTCGGCCGTGGCTAGGGTCAGACCGCGCTCCATGAGCATCCGTCCGACCGCCGCTTCGAGTTGGTCGTCGCCTTCGCCGAAGATGTATGCCCCGGCCCGGTCGCGGACGAGGTGCTCGAAGTCGGCGAGGCGTTGCTCGGCTTCGGCGCGGGTAGCACCGGCAGCGGTGATGCGAAGGCGGATCACACCATAGCGCGGGAGGAAGGCGAGGTGGAGGTCAGGCCCGAGATAGTCGGCGTAATCGCCAAGTGCGTCGGCGAGGTCGGACTCGCCCTTGCCGACGGTGAGGAGCGTCTTCTGCACGACGGTCTCATCGCCCCGTCGCTCGATGAGCCGTGGGAGGATAGACTCGGTCATGAGGGTCCGCATCTCGTTCGGGACGCCGGGCATGACGGCAATCGCACAGCCCGAGGCTTCGTCCTCGAACCACAGTCCCGGCGCGGTACCGACCGGGTTCGGTAGCGCCTCGAACCCGTCGGGCAGTTCGGCCTGGACGCGGTTGCGCTCGGCCATGGGCCGCCCTCTTGCCTCGAACTTCGCCTTCAAGTCGGCGAACAGGTCATCGCGAAAGATGAGCGGACGACCGAGTTCATCGCCGATGGCCTTCTTCGTGATGTCGTCGTGCGTCGGGCCGAGGCCGCCCGTGAGGATGACGACATCGGACGAACCGAGGGCGCGGCGCAGTTCGTCGCGGATGTCGGCGGCTTCATCGGAGATGGTAGCGGCACGGCGGACGGTGATGCCGTGCGCGCTGAGTCGCTCGCCGATCCACGCCGCGTTCGTGTTGACCGTCTGCCCGATCAGCAGTTCGTCGCCGATGGTGATAAGCGATGCGTTCATGGGGTGATGGCTTCGCTCCACGCGTGCGGGTCGGCGCGCCACGCGCGGAGGGTTTCAAGCGAAGAGGCTTCGAGCGCACCGGCCCGCTCGGCAACGCGGAGGAGCGTCTCGAAATCGGTGAGGGTCGCGTGCGCGACACTGGCCTCGGCGAATCGCTCGGCGGCGGCGTCGAACCCGTAGGAGAAGATAGCGAGGACAGCCGTCGGCACGACGCCCGCGGAGCGCAGCGCCTCGGCGGCAGCAACGGACGAGCCACCCGTCGAGATGAGATCCTCGATGAGCACGACGCGCTGCCCTTCCTCGATGCGCCCTTCGATCCGATTCTCGCGTCCGTGGCCCTTGGCACTCGCCCGGACATAGGCCAACGGAAGCTGCAGTCGGTCGGCGACGAGCGCGGCCTGCGGGATGCCTGCCGTCGCCACACCGGCTACCGCGTCGGGCGTCGCGTCGGTGCGTCCGATCAATTCCTGAAAGCCCGCCGTGATGCGGGCGCGGATGGCCGGATAGGCGAGCGTCACCCGGTTGTCGCAGTAGACCGGCGAGCGCAAGCCCGAGGCCCACGTAAACGGCTCATCCGGCCGAAGTACGAGCGCGCTGATCTCCAACAGGTCCGCCGCGATCTGTTCACGAAGGGTAGTGAGCGGGTCGGTGTGGGGCGTCACGGCGGCGAGTCGGTGGGTGGGGCCGCAAGGCTACGAATGACGGGCGGTCGTCCGCAAGGAGTGCTACCGGACAAGCGTGAGTGTCTGCGCCATTGTATCTCCGTTTGCCACCGTCATTCGGACGATGTAGACGCCGGGCGCGTGCCCTTCGGCCTGGAAGCGGACCGTCTGCTCGCCCGCCAGGGCCAGCCCGTCGTGAAGCACGGCGACTTCACGCCCGAGCACGTCGTAGACCGCCAGTTGGACGCGACCGGCCTCGGTAAGCCCGAACGTCAGCGTCGCCGTATCAGTGAACGGGTTGGGGAACGCCGCCCGAAGCGTGGCTCCACTACCCGGTGCTGCCGGCTCGTTGGCGACGCTGCCACGCACGACCCGGTAGATGCGCCGCGTGTCCCAGCCGAGCGCGTACAGTTCGCCCTCAGTATCGACGCCGAAGGATGAGAGGAGGAAATCGGTATCGACCAGTTCCGTGTTCTCAGGGGTGCTGGTCTCCGTGTTCAGCGCCCAAATCTGGCCCGTGCAGAAGTCGGCGTAGACGTACTCGCCGACGAGTTCGGGTAGGGCGGCGCCCCGGTAGACATACCCGCCGGTGACGGAGCAGCGCCCGTCGGCGTGACTGTACTCCCACGCGGGGAAGGTGATGCCCTCCGGATCGCACGGCCCCTCGAAGCAGTTCATCCCCTCGTACATATCCCAGCCGAGGTTGGCTCCCGGTTCACGCACCGGCGTCACCTCTTCCCACTGGCCCTGCCCCACGTCGCCGATCCAGAGGTCGCCCGTGCCGGGATCGATGGAGAAGCGCCACGGGTTGCGGAGGCCGTAGGCCCAGATTTCCTCCCGCCACCCACCGGTGTTGCCGACGAACGGGTTGTCCGACGGGATGCCGTAGTTCAGTCCCTCGTCGGGATCGTCCACATTGATGCGGAGAATCGAGCCGAAGAGTGTCTTGGGGTTCTGGCCGTGCTCCAGCGGATCATGGCCGGAGCCGCCATCCCCGAGTGAGAGGTAAAGATTTGCTTCGTCCTCATCTGGGTGGAAGGCAAGCTGACCTCCATTGTGCCACTCGAACGGCTGCTGGAGTTCAAGGATCACCACCTCACTGTCGAGATACGCCACCGGGGGCGTTCGCTCTCGCAGGGCAAAGCGGGAGATGATGGTGCGGTGACTTCTGCCCGACTCCAAACGAGGAGCCGTGTAGTGAACGAAGAAGTGGCCATTCTCCTGAAAGTCCGGGTGGAAGGCGAGGCCGAGCAGCCCTTCCTCCCAACTGGGCTGGCTGCTGCTGACGACGGAGCGGAGGTCTATCAGCGTATCGACCCGACTCACCTCAGGATCATTCTCGAACGAGAGGATGACACCGACCTTGTCGACCACAAACAGCCGCATCTCGCCGGGAGCCGTTTCGAGGCCAACTGGAACACGGAAGCGCGGGAGGTTCGGGAATGCCACCTCGACATCCACTGGCTGCGCAGGCGCGATGGGAGTCAGGAAAAGGCCGAGCAGAACAAGAGCAAGAAGACGAAGCATCATACCGAGGTAATGCGACGGGGCGACAGTCTATCGGACGAGGAGCACCTTGCGGGTACGGGTCGTGCCCACCGCCTCCAGACGCACCACATACAGCCCTGCCGGAAGCCCCGCCGCGCCGAACGTCACCGTGCCCTCGCCTGCCGACGCTGGACCGTCACGCAGCACGGCGACCTCACGCCCGAGCACGTCGTAGACCGCGATTCGCATCGGGCCTGCCTCGGCTAGCTCAAACGTCAGTATCGTCGTTGCGGTGAACGGGTTGGGACCGTCTAGGTCCAGGCGAATGCCACCCGTTGCGGGATCGCCACCCGTCGAGAGCGTCTCGGAGAAGAAGCGGTAGACCTGTCCGCTCTGGCGAACCAGATACAGTTCTCCGTTGGCATCCTCACCGAACGAGGTTAGGGCAGGAAACGGGCTAGCAGGAAACCGAAACACCTGTTCGTTCTCTGCCTCATCCCCGGAATCGTCCAGCGCCCAGACGCGGCCCGAGCAGTAGTCGCCGTAGATGTAGCGGCCTTCGAGTTCCGGCACCTCGCTGCCGCGGTAGACGTAGCCGCCCGTGACAGAGCAGCCGAGCGAGTGGTTGTAGTCCCAAACCGGGAAGACGAGTCCTTCGGGGTCGCACGGCCCGTCGAAGCAAGCATTGGCTTCGTACATGTTCCAGCCGTAGTTGCCATTATCCTGCATCCGGTTGATCTCCTCCCACTGGTTCTGGCCGACGTCGGCAATCCAGCCCTCGCCGGTCTCGCGGTCGAAGGAGAAGCGCCACGGGTTGCGGAGGCCCCACGCATAGATTTCGTCGCACGACTCACCCGGTCCATCGGCGATGTCGTTGGGGGGGACAGTGTAGTTCGTAGCCGGCTTGCCGCCTACCTCGCCGCAATCGGGAGCTGTCCCACCACCATCCACATCGAGCCGGAGGATCGCTCCGAGGAGGGTTGAATCGGCCTCTCCGTTCTCTTCGGGATCGCCACCGGAACCGCCATCGCCGAACGAGGCATAGAGGTAGCCATCCGGGCCGAAGGCGAGGCCGCCTCCGTTGTGGTTGCTGAAGGGCTGGTCGATCTCAAGCAAGATGAGTTCGCTGGTGGGGTCGGCCACGTCTGGGTCGGCTGTCGAGCGGGAGAACCGGGACACACGCGAGCGATGGGGGTTGCGCGTACTGTAGTTGACGAAGAGGTAGCCATTGGTCTCGTAGTCCGGGTGGAAGGCGAGGCCCAACAGGCCCTTCTCGCCGCCCGCGCTGATCCGGTCCCGGATGTCGATGAACTCGCTCGCCGAGGCCACGTCTGGGTCTATCGTAAACATTTGCACGATGCCTGCCTGCTCGACAACGTAGAGCCGATCCTCGTTGATGGGATCGTGCTCCAGCCCTATCGGACCAGAGAAGGTGAGATTCGGGAAGGCGCGCTCAACGCTGAGTTGGGCATGGGCAGGTCCGGCAAACAGCAGGATGAGAGCGAGGAGAAGCAGACGCATGGCAGTACGTGGAATCGGTGGAAGCGTGCGAGGCGATCTGGTGCAGGCCAGTATATACTTAAAATATCTGCAGGCCGCAGGGTAAATCCCGTGAACCGCAAGGACAGAAGACAGAAAGGTAGGCGCGCCGCGCAGGCGGCCTAGTTAACTTTCGGCGTTCCCCCCCTGCTCCTCCGCTCTCGCTATGCGTCCTGCCTTATCCCTCGTCCTGTGGTTCGCATTCCTAGCAGCCTGCACGCCACCGCCGGACACCTTCCCACTACCGCCACTGTCCGAGCGCACTGAGGCATGGCAGGCATGGCGTGCGGCGAAGGACTCACTGTTCCGCACCGACGAGTCGCCCCTCCTTCCGGCGCAAAAAGCCGAGTTCGAGACGCTCGACTTCTTCCCCTATGACTCGTCGCTCGCGTTCGCTGTCACGCTGGCCCCGGCGCTGGAGCGCGACACGCTCCGCATGGCGACCTCGACGGGCGAAGCGCGCGACTACGTCCCCTTCGGCACCTTCTCGTTTCCCTTCGAGGGACGGACGCATCGCCTCGCCATCTTCCAACCGCTCGACGGTGACATGCGCCTCTTTCTCCCCTTCGCCGACGCGACGAGCGGCAGGACGACCTACGCCGCCGGACGCTACGTCGACCTCGATCCTACGGCAGACGGGCGCTACGTGCTCGACTTCAACTACGCCTACAATCCGTACTGCGTCTACAACCCGATCTATAGCTGCCCGCTCCCGCCGCCCGAGAACCGGCTGGCGATGCCGGTCCGGGCGGGGGAGCGGAACTTCGGGAAGCCGTAGCGACGGTTAATCCTCGTATCCGTCGTCGTCCCAGTCATCATCACCTCGGCGGTGATAGTCGTCGTAACCGCCGTCGTGATGATTCCGGCGATAGCCGCGTCGGGCGCGGCGCTCGTTGCGGTGTACGAAGTCCCGATAGATGTGACGCTGGCGACGATTCAGTTCGCGCTCGATGTGCTTGTCGGTGCGGTGCCACCAGCGACGCGAGAATGGGTCTGCGTAGTGACGCGGGAAGGGGTTGGCGTAGTGCCAATCGCGGATGCGGGTTCGCTGGAGGCGGTCGGCGGCGCGGTCGATGAGGAGGTATTCGATGCGGCGCTCCTGCCGCCGGTTGAGGCGGAGGAGGCGGTCCAGTTCGCGGACGTGGCGGCGGGCATCGCGGGCTACGTGGGCATGCGCCCGGTGGTCGGCCCGGTGCGAGGCGTGGCGTACGTTCGGTACGCGCTGGTCATACCGGACCGTGCTGGTGGTTGGCACGCACCCGGAAGCCAGCAAGCCGAGTGCGAAAAGCAGGAAGACGGGCGTGCGAGAGATCGTAACAAGCATGAGAAGTGGCTTTGAGAAACGGAGGGTCTCGTAAGGCCTCCACTTCTCCAAGCCGCCACTATACGAGGCAAAGTCACACCGGTATCACTACCTATGCTCGCTCGTTTTCGACCACTCGTCTCACCGAACCCTCAAGGCTGCGTCCAACAAAAGGACATGCAGCACACCGGATGCCAGTCAGTCCGCGCTTGCCCACTCGACAACCGGAACCTCTTCCCGTGCTGAAAACAGCTCGTCTAGGAACCACACGGGCAGGCTGTTGGCCTGCGTGATGAAATGCTCCACAGCGCTATGTGGAAGACTCAACCGGCGCGCGACCTCGTGGCTCCCCCCGGCGTGGCGAACCACCTCACACACGGTGAGCAGGTCGGCGAAGACGATGTTGGCGGACTGAGATGAGCTACGGCGAGGCGGAATCGGAGTATCCTCCCTGCATCCGCTGAAGAGGGGCGTCCCGTGGTGTAGGGCACGGCCTCGTCAGCGAATGCAGGACGCTACTTACTCTAGGGTCTGTTCGGCGACTACGATGTCTCCGGTGCCAATGCCGCGCATGCGCACCGCCGCGATCTGTGTGGATGCATCGAGGTCCTCATGGGGGAAGACATCAAGGAAGGTGCTGGGCACGGGAGGGCCACCGGCCTCGGGCGTAATCCACGCTATTCCATCGCCGCCAACGGCCCCGCGGTCATAGTCCACTGCCACAACAACCACCCGCTCGCCACCTTCCTCGATAATCTCAAAGTGGAAGGAAGAAGGCTGTTCTCGAAGAGACCCGACGGGCTGGGCCTGCGAGGCGATCACCGGATCGGCAGTGTACCGGACGGTTTCGTCCAGCCGCATCTCGACGGTGAACAGGCCGCCGATCCCGCTCATATCGACCTCCACTTCGGTCCGGCCATCTTGCATGCCGCGATGGAGCACACTGCCGAGCACGGAGTACGGCGACGGACCTCGAATCAGGTCAATGATGAATGAGCCCCCCTCGGGAATGTCAACCGGGTAGAGCAGGAAGTCACCCTTCACGCTGCCGGGCGTGGGAATGATGATGGTATCGTCGCCCTGCGAGAGAGCCGACACGGGAAACTCAGCGGAGGATTGCGGAGACTCATCGGCACTGTCGCATCCGGCGGTGAGGAGAAGAACAACGAGGACGAGAAGCGAGGCTGAACTACGGGTGGAGTGAGAAAGAGGGCGCATGGTTCAAGACCAGTCTAGGTGAAGAGCGCATAGCGCTCAGGGTAGCGTGTCTACCAACCTCTTATCGTCAGAGAGTGCATGTGACCCTCAACCTAAAGCGCCCCGGTGCCCCCCGTCCTAGCACCGGGGGAGGAATCCTCGTAGCCTCCCCTGCCCGACTTGTGTGGCCCGCCAGCCCTATGGCCTTGGCAAGCGCTACCTATCGTGGTAGTACACACGTACTACTACCACTCGGCTTACAAACCATCGCCTTGCTCACCCCAGTCCGGTGGCACCGCGCCGCTTCAAGCTATTCCTCTAACCGACCTCATTCATCCACCAGTCCGTGCTTCCATGCCCACGCGATGGCCTCGCGGTAGGAGCGAACACCGAGCTTCGCGTAGATGCTCGCAACGTGGTTGCGGATGGTGTTCTCCGACAGGAACAGCGTCTCGGCAATGGTCTCGTTGGTGTGCCCCTGCGCCATGAGGCGGAGGACATCCTGCTCGCGGCGGGAGATGGGCGAGGCTTCGGGCTTGCTGGGCTGCACAAACCAACGTCCCTCGCCACGCGCCACGGCGCGCACGGCCTCCACGATCACCTCGACCGGCTTCTCCTTTGTGATGTAGCCAGCCGCCCCACTCGCCAGCAAGCCCTGCACATACGGCTCGTCCTCGTAGGCCGAGACGGCCAGCACGCGCGTCCGGGCACGTTCGTCTTGGAGAATCCGTGCCACCTCCACGCCGGAGAGTTGGGGCATGCTGATATCGAGCACAAGCACGTCAGGGACGAGGTCCCGCACGAGAGCCACAGCGGCAAGGCCATCCGCCGCTTCGCCGACGACCTCCAAGTCGGGCTGGGCCTCGATGGCTACTCGGAGTCCGGCCCGGACCGAGGGATGATCGTCGGCTAAGACCACACGGACGGGCGGCTTGGCGTGAGCAGAAGGGCTTTGCGTTCTATCTGATGAGGGGACCATGCTACTACTGAAAAATCAATATCTCTAGGCCGTCTGGAAAGGCTGTGCGGCCGCCTCAGACGTGCCCCGTTCGGCAAGCGCCTTCGGCGATCGGTCCTGCGGTCGCTTGTCATCGGGGGTGAGGGGCGCGGACACGTCGATGGTTGTGCCCTGTCCCGGCGCGGAGGTGATGCGAAGGTCCACCCCAACGGCTTCGGCGCGGGCGGCCATGTTCGAGAGGCCGAAGCTCCCGCGCTCAGGGAAGTGGCGGCGTTCGGCTTCGGTGAACCCTTTGCCATCGTCCGAGACCCGGAGCACGACGCGGCCCTCCTCGACGCCGAGATAGACCTCGATGTGGTCCGCCTCGGCATGTTTGGCGGCGTTGCTCAGTGCCTCTTGGCATACCCGGAAAAGTACGAGCCTGACATCTTCGGGCAGCGCCACCGTCTCGTCGTCGCTCACGAGGCGGCAGGCGAGGTTTGGATAGCGGCGCTGGAACCGGTCGAGGTGGGCACGGATGGCCGCAGCCAACCCGAACGGCGTCAGCGCCGGGGGATGCAGGTCAGCCATGATAGCACGGAGTTCGGCGATGACCATGACAAGATCCTCCTCCAACGCCTCGGTGTCGTGCGCACTGTTCATCGCACGAGGCACGCTCTCGTCGGGAGCGGCACCTCGTCCGGGGATCGCTTGGCGGAGCGCCCCGAACCGCATGCGGATGCCGTGGAGGTCTTGGAGCGGACCATCGTGGAGTTCGTGCGCCAGCCGGTCGCGCTCGACCTCCTGCCCAGCCGCGAGATGCGCGCGGGACTCGACGAGGCGGCGCTGCTCGGCCCGCGCGCGCCGAAGCCATAGCCAGACGATGAAGGTCATCACGGCACCGCCCAACAGCCCGCCCACAGCCAGCACCCAGAACACATTTAGTCGCTGTGCCCACCGCACCCACAACGTCTCGCCCTGCACCTCAAGCCCGAGCCGCTCCACATGCTCTGCGTCACGCGGGGCTACGGCGTCCATCTGCTCGACGGCAGACCGGATGACCAGTGCAGGGACGGTAAGCATGGGAGACGAACCGTCCATTCCCTCCTGCAAGGAGAGGAAGACGTCTTTCCCATCATTCGTGACGCGAAAGAAGTAGAAGGTCTGTACCTCGTCTTTGGATACGTGCCCGAGAAAACCCTCGCGTACGAGGTCTTCGTCGAGCGCCTCGTCTGCGCCGAGAGTATCACCCTGCGCATTCTCTTGGGCATAGCCTGCGGGCACGCAGAGCAAGCAAAGCACGAGACCCCATGCTCCGTAACAACGCAGAAGACGCTGCGCGATTCCACCGATCATATCACCGCTACTCATCCAAAGTGGTCACTACAAACACGTAAGAAGCTAGACCTGTCGGCGTCGAAGAGTCCTGCTCACACCATGCAGCCCCGGTTCTGCAGGTGTGACACACTTACGCTACCTCGGTCCGAACCCGACGCTTTTTGCCCCAGCATCTTCACGTTCCCTGAATATAGGGACGAGCTATCGTACCGCTACGCTACCGGAAGAAATACCTCGCCTAGGCAATCGGATCGTTGAGCGGGAGCGATGCCCCGATGCCGGGCCGGACGAAGACGAAGACGAGCCGACACAGGCCCTCGCCTTGGTTGACTAACTCGACGTGCGCTGCCGACGCCGGGATCACGGCGGACTCCATGTAGCGCAGCACCTGCCGCCGTCCGTTCGCCGCGACGATCTCGATGGCCTCGCCCTCGACAAGATTTACTGCCAGCGCCCGCCCCTCGGTCTCGATCTCGGCGCGGTCCTCGAAATTGAGGCGACGGATATCGTAAAAGAACTCGGGGCGCTCCATCAGCACCTCCTCCGTCCAGCCCTCGCCCTCCCGAATGGTGCGCGGTGTCGGGACGAGGTTGTCGCGCACCCACTTGGTGCGCCGCTCGAAGCGGAGGTTGGCCCACGCCCGCTCCAGGTTGATGGGCCGCATCTTGCCTTCTAGGTCGCGGCGGACGTAGTCGTAAATCTTGAAGGTGAAGATGTACGGCATCGCGCTGATCTCCAGCACGAGATTGCCGACGCCGCTGCAATGGACGGTCCCGTTCGGGATCAGAAAGAGGTCGTGCGGCTTGGCAGGGACGCTATGGACGTATTGCTCGAAATCGACCGGCTCACCCGACTCAGACGAGGCTTCGAGCGCCTTGCGGAACGCATCGGAGTCTGCGCCCTCATGCATCCCGAGGTAGACAACGGCATCCTCCTGCGCGGCGGAGATGTAGTAGGTCTCGTCCTGCGTGAACGTCTCGCCGAACTGGCGACGGATGAAGTCAGGGCGCGGGTGGCACTGGACCGAGAGGTTACCGCCGCTGATCGTGTCGAGGTAGTCGAGCCGGAGCGGCCACTCGTATTTGAACTGCTGTGCGGCCTCACCGAGCACGCGGCGATTCTCCCGAAACATCAGGCAGTCGAAGGAGCATTCGAGCCGTGCGCCGTCCGCTTCAAGGACGATCCCGTTCTCGGGCGTGATGAGTTCGAACGACCACGCGAAGTTGGGCTGCTCGGGGTCGAGGCCCATGTGGTCCTGCATGAACTGGCCGCCCCACGGACCGGGATAGAACCACGGACGCGGGCGGAACGGCGTCTCGGCCAACTCCCGAAGTGCGGCGCGGAAATCATCGCCCGTCATCGCCGTCGGCGCGGCGGCATCCTGCAGGTCGAGGAACAGGTCGAGGTCGGGCAGGAGGCGGCGCTTGTGCCGGTTCAGCGCGGGCCACTCGACGAAGTAGGCGCGCTTGTAGAACAGGTTGAACGGCAGCGCCTCGTCCGTGCCGAGGTTGGTCAGGCCGTCCTCGCGGGCGCGGGCTTGGAGCACGTCCTTCGGAGTATCAGCGTACCAGAGCTGATCGTAGAGTTCGACGAGTCCCGCCCCAACGCCGTAGACGATGGCGAGACTACCCGCCGCTCGGCCCCGCGCTACCGCCGCCTCGATCCGCAGCGCCGCTAGCCCCTCGGCATCGAAGAACACGTCCGGCCCGAGCGGGAAGTGGGTGCCGAAAATCGGGTCGTCGCCCCCGAGAAACGGCTCGATCCGCTCGGCGATCGTATCGGCATCAGCGAACGCATCGGCCGTGGGCCACCACGCTGGATCGATGCCGCGCACGGCAAGGGACTCGGACAAACCCTCACGCAGCGCGTCCCAATCGACCCCGTGGAAGCCGTCAATCGCCAGCACCCGCAGGCCCTTCGGTACCGCCTCAGCGATCCGGTCGGCGAGCGTGTCGTACCCCGACGCGATGCTGCCCTCAGACGGTGTAAAGGACGGAAAGGGATCAAAGAGACCGCGAGGGAAGGTCGTCGCGTCGGCGGGCAGGAGGGTACGCGCAGGCGCGTCTACGGCAGGGGGCATCGGGCGGGCGTGAACAGGAAAGAGGGAAGATTAGAAAAGAGACTCATGAGGCTCCGAGCCGCGCGACTCGGCGTGCCCATCGAGCGACGGGTGGAAAGCGACCCCGAGGGACGCCGCCCGGTTGCCGAGTGCGGCAGCCGCGATATCAACCCGGCCACGCGGGACGGTCCACGCCCCAGCATCGACCCGTTCGATGAGACCGGGCAGAATGCAGTCAGCGCTGTTCATCACGCCACCGCCGAGCACGACCATGTCCGGCCCGAAGGCGTGGATAATGTTTATCACGCCAAACGCGAGATCGTCGAGGTAGGCGTCGAGCGTGGCCTGATACGTTGTGCCCTGGTCACGGACAGCCTCGAAGAAGGCTGGCAGCGTAGCGCCGAGACTGAGGGTGTCGCCAATGTTTCCCGCAAGCTCAGGGTGCGCCTCCTCGACGCGTGCTCTAAACGCCGTCGCCGAGCAGAAGAGTTCGAGGCAGCCTCGGCTGCCGCACGGACACGGCGGCCCGTTCCGATCGATGGTGAGGTGCCCGCCGAGAATTCCGCCGAGCGGGTCGGCTCCGATATACGGTGCGCCATGCGTCACGACGGCCCCGCCGACACCCGTGCCGAGCGTCAGGCACGCCATCACCTCCGTCCCCTGTCCTGCCCCGAAGCACCACTCGCCCCACGCATAGGCCCGTGCGTCATTCTCGACAGCGAACGGAACCCCGAGAGCCCTGCGGAATGCCCCGCGCAGATCGGCCCCGGCGAGGAGGTTGCCCTCACCGACATCTTCGACGACGCGGCCCGCCTTGGAATCGACGAGGCCCTTGATAGCGAGGCCGCCTGCCGTGATATCATAACCCCCCGTCAGCCGCAGCGCGTACACGATGAGGTTATCGAGCAGGTCGCCCTGCATGTGGGATCGGAGTGGGGTCTGCTCGAAGACAATACTCTCCCCGGCCTCGTTGAAGACACCAGCCTTGAGGTTGGTCCCGCCGAAATCCATACCAAATCGCATAGTGCCTACCGTTGGTGAGACGGAAAGAAGTGAGGCAGCGCATCAAGCAGGTGGGCGCGCCAGTTGCCCCAGGTGTGCCCCTCGGGATACTCGGCATAGACGAAATCGTAGCCGCGCGCGGCGAGTACGTCGCGCATACGCCGGTTCGCCGCGGTGAAGTCGATTTCGGCGTCGGGGAGCAAACCCACACCGACGGTCCGCTCGTAAGTACCCACGTCGATATAGAGCCGAATGGGAGGCACGTCCGCCTCTTGGACGAGCCGGATCAACGTATTGTTCTGAAACGAGTGATAGCCGGACTGCCCATAGCCCAACCCAAAGACGTCGGAACGCCGAAAGGGCACGTAGGTGGCGATGAGTCCGCCGTAGGAATCGCCGACGATGAGGCGTGACTCTGGGTCCGTCCGGGTCCGGTAGCGGGCATCGATGAAGGGCACGAGTTCGTCGGCCAAGAAGGTCACGAAGTCATCGTTCAGACCGTACTCCGTCGTCCGGTTCGGCTCTTGGAATCCATGCCGGTTCGGCGGGTCTAGAAAGACGGCGATGACGGGTTCGATCTCATCCTGCTCGATCAACCAGTCGAGTACGGCGGGGACGTGGGCGAAGGCGACATAGTCGCGCCCGTCCATGAAGGTGACGGTCGGGTAATGCACCGCTTCGTCGTCGGCATAGCCGGGCGGCGTGTAGACCAGCGCCTCATGTTCGTAAGGCAGCACCCCGGTGGGAATCGTGAGCAAGTCCAGCCCCTCGAACGAGCCGGGGGTTCCGTCGCGGAACGGGGCGAACACCTCAGGATACTCGTAGCCCGGCATCGCCAGTTCGGAGAACGCCCCGAAGCCGCTGAGGACGCGGTGCGGGTTACGCTCGTCCTGCACCCCGGACAGTTCGGCTCCGAACCCTTCGGCGTCGGTGTCGACCATGAACGTGTATTCCAGCCGCGCCTCCGGCTCGACGCGCTCGCGGCGGTACCAGAGGTCGGTCCCCTCGATCCGGCGCAGCGGCGTCGGCTTGTTCCAGCCGTTCATATCGCCGAGGAGGCTGACCACGCGCGCCTCGCCGCGATAGAGAAACACCGCCGCCGAGTCACCCTCGATGAGCGGCGTCCGGTTCAACCGCTGCCAGAACGTCTCGACGAGCGCCGGACGAACAGCCGGGGCCGCCTGCTCTACTTGCGTCAGGAACACGTCGAACGGCACAGTCTGCGCGAGGGTCGGAACAGCCATCAGGCTGAAGACGGTGAGAAGTAGAGGACGGATCACGAGACGACGTGCGCTCCGTCACGAGTGATGTGGTAGCGCGTGCCTTGGTGTACCACATTGTGCAATTCGGCCCCCGCGTCGAACGACCCAAACTGCGGCACCGCCTCCAGCGGTCCGCCGAGGCCCGGTCGAACGCCGAAGAGGCCCTCGATGATCACGTTTACCCAGCTTCCGTTGGAGGAGCACGTCCAGTCGTTAATGTACGGCTCATCGGGCGGCACCTTGGTGGCGGCCCCGTCGGTGGTCGGCCAGACGGCTTCGGCGAAGTGGGCCTGCCCGAAGGGTCCCTGGTTTGCGCTCCGGGCGAGGCCGCGCAGCCAGTCGAGCGCAAGGTCGGCCTCGCCGATGCGGAAGAGGCCGCGCGCGGTCTCGGGCGGCCACGCCGGATAGGCCCCGTTCCATTGGTGGTCCGGGCGCACGTCGCGGAAGGCATCGTCGTCGCCGGGCGAGAGGGCATGCAACCAATGCGGGGTCTGCAACTCGCGCCGGAAGTAATCGACCATCTCGGATTTCCGCTTCGGCGAGAGGTCGTCGGGGATGGTGTTGAGAACCGTGAGCAGATCGTAACAGTGCCGGACCTCGCGTTCGGACCCGTCGGGGAAGCGCGCTCGCCAGTACCCTGTGCCATCGACGTAGAGCGTATCGAGGTCGCGCAGAATCTGCTGCGCCTCGGCCTCCAGCGCGCCGTCGTCCGGCTCGCCGACGTGCGCGAGCAGCCGCCCGATCTCGCGGAGGTTGAACACGTTGGCCGCGTTGAGACTGGCGACCTCGTGCAGGTAGGTGTGAACGCATTCGAGGAGGTTGTTCAGTCCGCCGTAGTCGGCCAGCCCGCTGTTGGTCTTGAACCGCCGCCAGTTGGTCGCGTAGCGCCGGAGCGCGTCGATGATCCGCTCGTCGCTCCCCTCGACATTGCCCGTCAGCCAGTCGTGGTCGCCGGTCCAGCGGACGTAGGTGCTCGCCATCGAAACCATCGCAAAATCGTTGACGGCGTACCAGTTGCCGACGCCCTGTCCGGTCAGGTACTCGGTCCCGAAGTGCTGGTGTACGTCGAGGTGCATCCAGCGGTCGAGATAGCCACGCATCACCGCCGGATCGAGTTGCGCGTGGATGGGCGACGAGAGGAAGTAGTCCCACAGGAAGGTCACCGACTGCCAGTAGCGCGGCATGAGCGTGTCGTAAGCCCGCCCGTGGACCGAGTGGGGCGAGTCGCGCTTGAAGTAGACCACGCCGAGCGCACCCATCGCGTAGAGCTTGGCGATGGTGTCGTCGGTCGTATGCAGTTCGGGGAGGTGGCCGGAGTAGCGATCATTGTGCGGGGTGAAGACAGCCTTCAACTCAGCGTTCCAGTCGGCACAGATGCGGTCGAGTTCGCCGAGCACGTCGTGGATGAGCGCATCGTAAGCCGCCTCGGCTTCGGCATCCGTTTCGCCGATAGCGTGGACGTAGTCGATCCGTCCGGTCTCGTCGGGGGCAAGGCGCAGCGTGTGCGCGAGCGCGACGGCGCGTAATCCATCGGGCTTGGGTGCCGTGCCCTGAATCTGCACGGCCTCGCTTTCGGTCGCCTTGAATCGGACAGCGCCCCGCCCCTCATCGAGCGACACGTCGTGCCCCGTCTCGTGTGGCGGGAGCGGAGCGTTCCACGGACGCCGCGCCTGCGTCGCGCTGCCCTGCACGCCGAACCGAATCGCCACCTCGCGCTCGGACCCGCTGCGGTTCTCGACCTCCAGCGTCATCACCGCCGCCATCCGACCGACCGCAAGCGCCGTCGTTGAGGTCAGCTTCAACCCGTCGTACTCGGCCTCGCGAACAACCCGGTCGGGCCACCAGTGGAATGTGACCGGCGCGCCGAGCGCGTTGAAGAGCCGCCCATCGAGATACAGGTTTGCCGTGTTGACATCCGCCGTGCCGAAGGGCGGAAAGTTGAGGCTGTGAATCCCGGTCAGGTCGAGGTCCATCTGGACACAGCCGAGGAAGTTGGTCAGCCCCGGCGCGGCGAACAGGTCGCCGTACCGCTTCGTCATCGGAGCACTTCGGAGGTCGTCGACGGTCGGGATCATGGGTGGGTGAGAGAATATCGGGGGTTGAGAGTACGAGGGTGCAGTTGCGCGTCTGAACGGGAGCCACCCTCACACCCCCACACGCTCATCCTCCCCCACTCACTCTAGCGTGACTTCGATGAGGTGGGGGAAATACTCTTCGGCTTCGATGTAGGTGAAGTAGATCACCCGCCCGCCGTCTTCGGAGAGCGACGGGTGCTCCTTCCCAGCGTAGGCTGCGACCGGATACTTCTTGTCCGGCGTGGCCTCGACGGTCCACAGTACCGTCGGCTCACTCCACGGTCCCCACGGAGTCGGGGCCGTCCGCCCGACCTGTTGCCCGTCGGTGTTGTACGAGTGGACCGAGAGGTAGCTGCCGAGGTAGTCGTTCCACGAGACCGACAGCTCGTTCGGCGGCCCCTCGAAAACGGAGAAGGCATCGGCGACGTCGGCGCTCCACGTCGGGTCGGAGCCGCTGAGGTATTCGTATTGGCTAAGGTCTTCGATGGCGTCGGGGCGGACGCGGGCGAGGTAGACCCGCTGCACGCCGTCCTCGTAGCCCGTGACGCCGTAGAGATAGAGCCAGTCGCCACCCTCCCGGTCGGACCGGAGCACGGCGGAAGCAAACTGTGGCTGGGGATAGGGCCACCACATATCCTCACCGTCGTGACTCAATCGCTCGAACTGCCACTCGTCCGCCGTCCCCTTCGCCAAGCCACACCCGATGATCTCGAACCCGAGGTCGAACGGTCCGCCTTGGTCTTCGAGCATGCGGATGTGCATGTAGAACAGGTAGAGCGTCTCGCCGAGGGCGACGCCGTGCATGCACCACATCCGGTCCCACTCGTCGCGGTCGTCCGGCCCCGGCGGAACGAGCTGCCGAATCTCGCCATCCGCGTCCACGAGGTGCTGGAATCCGGTCAGCCCGCCGCGCCCGGACTGCGCCGGAAGCACCAGACCCGTGTTCGTCGGGAGGCGCTCGAACGGGGCGTGGCCCTGCGGCTGCCCGATCTCGGCGAGGTGCGTGAACACATCGCGCAGGCTCCCCGGCGGGCGCTCGCCGATGAGCGTGTCGCCGAAGTACCAGAACACGCGGTCGGCCTCTTGCGGACCGACCCCGCCGAGCGGGATCGAGTAAGCCCCGTCCTGCCCGGTCATCCGGTACGGGTTGACGGTGAACTGCGGGCCGAGGTCGCGCACGGCGGCAACACGGAGCGGACGAGAAGGCATGATTTGAGTGTGAGTGTGTAGGTGATTGAGGTAGGAGGGGGCGAGGGATAAGGCTATGGGAGGCTCTCCCCTCGCCCTCCCATACGCTATTTCACGACCGTCATCCGCCGCGTCTCGACCGTTCCGCCGTCTGCATCAAGGCGATAGACGTAGGTGCCGCTCGCAAGAACCGTGGCGTCGAACACCGCCGTGTGCTCTCCTGCCGACCGGCTGCCTTCTGCCACAACCGCCACCTCACGTCCAGCCGCATCGAAGATGGTCAGCCGCACATCCGCGGCGCGGTCCAGCGAGTACGGGATCGACGTGGAGGCCACGAACGGATTGGGGTAGTTCTGGCCGAGTGCGAAAGCATCCGGCTGGGCACCGTCCTCGTTCGACACGAAGGGGTTGACCGTGATGCGCTGATTCATCATCGTGTCGGCCGAAACCCCATCCTCGGGGTCCAGATCGACATCTCGGGTGGCAAAGTCGGCGAGCGTGATGAGATAGCCCAGATTGAACGTGCCGACCTCCTGCCCAACTCGAAGCCGAAGCGTCACGTCGTAGAAATCATCCGCCTCCGACGTGTACGAGTCATCGGAAACCGTCGCTATCCATTTCATGCCATCGGGAGCAGGCAGCACAATCTCCGTTGAGTCAGCCCAGTCTTCGCTTTCGAGCATATCGCCTGCCCCTGCGTCGCCATCGTATTCCCCGGAGACAAAAGACCAGTCCTCGGGCACGAGCACTGACAACGCACCGGGGTGCGGGTTGGCATCATCAAACGTTTTCCGGGCCGTGACCAGCACCTCGATAATCTCACCCTGTTGTGCCTCGGAGGGCTGGATCACTTCGACGATCTCGCACGCGGCAATGACGATCGGCAGCATGAGACACAGCCCCAGCACGAGGGCCAGGCTGCGACGGGAATGGGAAACGGTAGCAGAACGGGGCATAGCATTACCTCGTGGTTTGTTGGAGCAGAGAAGAGGAGTCGGTGCTCGCCTCAGCTAGGCGGAGACGGAGAGTGACAAGTTCATTCGGACCGAGGCGAACGGCGGCGGATCCGCCATCGAGCGATACTGGCACGGCCTCGTCGCCAAGGAAGGCGATGTGTTCAGCAGACCGGACGATACGACCGGGCAGACTCACCCGCACCGCCGCGTCGGCACCGGGATGCGGATTCTTCAACCGGACGAGCACGCCCTCATCGTCCGGCTGGAAAGCGAGCAGGTGAACCGCATCGCCGTCGATCTTCAGGAACGAGCGGACGGGATCGGCGGCGGTGAGCCACGTCGGGTAGACGACGGCAGGCTGCGCGAGGGCGCGTCCGAAGCCATCGGTAAACGCAGCGTCGAAGGTACCCTCGCGGTGCGTGAAGGCAAAGCGGAGCGGCCATGTACCCTCGTTTGCCTCATTCCGATTCCACGCAGGTGGGAAGTGGTTGACGAGGACCGCTACGAGCGTCGGCGCGGCCTCACCCTCGATATCGCGCAGCTTGATCACCCGGCTGTCCGTCGCCGTCCAACTCACCGTTTGATCGGCATCGGTCAAGGCCAAACTCTGGCGGAGTGAATACACGTCGTGCGTGATCGCCGTGAATCGGTCGACGCCTGCCTCAACGAACCCGCCAAGCACACCGAGATGTGCCGTCGGATCATCGAGCGCAAACGGAAACGCGAGGCCGTACTCTTCGGTAATCCCGACCGGCGCGAGGGCCTCCAGATTCACGTCGGCCTCGACCTCGACGTGGGCAACGTTTTCCCACAACGTGTAGGTCACACTAGGCACAACCGTGTCGCCGAAGTTCACCCTCAGCCGGAGCCGCGCCGGGCGCTCGTCGACCACCTCAACCGCCACCCCATCGGCTGGCAGCGGCGCAAAGCCCGACGGGTCGCCGAAGGTGGCGTGGACCGGCAGCCCGAAAGGCAACACCGCACCCGTGCGGACGAGTTCGGTGCTGGTGGCTTTGTCGACTACACTCGCGAGTGCGCCCGTTGCAGGATCGACCACAAGGCGATAGTGGGCGTTCTCGATCACGTTCGGCGCTGTGCTCAGGTCGGTCGCCGGAGCTTCGGCTCTCGCTTCGAGCCGGAGCTTTTTATATCCTACCGCCGGAAGATCGCGGGCGACGAAGCGGAGGTCATACCCATCGGCAACACTCGGTAGCTCCTCGCCCGTCGCCCCCTCCACAACCCGGTAGCGCGCCGCGTCATGCGCGAACTCCACCTCGACCGGCACGTCGCGGGCGACGCCCATCCCGTTGAAGACGAAAATGGCCTCCGTCTCGAAGGACTCCATGGGCTGCGCAAGGCGCTGCGTAGCCCGTTGCAGGATGGCCTCAGTCGCCAGCTTGGCGCTCTGGACGTAGTCCTCGCGGTAGGCCATCGTGATGGCATTCTCGTCGGGGCCGCCGTAGCCGTGCTCCAGCCCACTGCCGTGCGCGCTGTACTGGAGCAGATGATGGTAGGCGTCGTCCACCATCGGTTGCAGCGACGCCTTGCCATCGGCCAGCCACGCCGATGTAGACATCGCCTCGGCGATGGGGAGCCGGTGCTGCGCTTCGCGCTGCCGCACGACGCGCGCCAGTTCGCCCTGATAGAGCATATCCCAGTCTGAGGTCCATTCGCCCCGCACTGTCGGGAGATCATCGGTGCAACAAGCGGTAAAGGCCTCGGCAAAACGGTCGAGGTTGCTGATGACGATGCGGGGGAAGGCGTACTGCTCATTCCACGCCCGCGCCGTTTGGAGTTCGGCGTTCGGGATGCCCCCGTTGTCGCCGAAGGTCGTGTTGAGCAATACGACCTCGTGCTCGTTGCCCTGCGCCCGCAGCTTCCGCAACCGCTCGCGCAGCCGGTCCTCAACGGCTCCGACGCCCTTGACCAACCCGTAGGTCTGCCCTTCGTTGTAGGCCTCGGTCCGGTAGGTCACAACCGACTTCCCGTCGGCTCCTTCCCAGCGGAAGGCTTTGGGGAGCGATTGCTGGAAGGCATAGCCACTGAACACCTCGTTGATGCCCGTGACGAAGAACGGAATACCCGCCTCGCGGAGCACGCCGGGGAGCATCCAGGAGAACCCCGGCACGTCGTTCGACAGCACGGCGCTGAGATCGAAGCCGAAGCGCTCGGCGTAGTCGCGCCCGAGGGTGAACGAGCGGAGCAGTTCCTCCTCGCTCACCCAGCCGGTAAACGGGTTGGCGTAGGTCGGCGAGACCGCGATCCGCCCGGCGCGGACGAGCGCCATGAGTCGCTCCACGTCTGCCTCGGAGCGCGCCTCGATGAACCGTTCCAGTTGCCAGATGGTCTCGATGGTCCACTGGAAATCTGGCTCCGCCTCGGCCTTGTCGATGACGGCATCGAGCAGGAGCGCGTGCTTCTCGGCGACCGTCGGCTGCGGGTGCGTGTAGCCGACATCGGTGTGCGAGTTGAGCATCAGGTGCAACTCGTATTTCGGCTGTGGCTCCAGCGTCACATCGCGTGTGACCGGCGGCAGGCCATTGAGCCGAAGCTGAATCCGCGCTGGGGTCGGCTCCTCGGCGGGCGGTCCCCAGAGTTTGTGACGACTGACCCCACATGGCACCGCACCGAGCGGTACCGCGAAGGTCTCATCGCCCACCATCAGCAGCGCTCGCCCATCCATCGAGCCAGATGTGCGGCGCGTCACGGTAAGATCATACCGCTGCTGCAAGCCCCTTTCTGTTTCGCGGAAAAAGAACGACGAGGCGAGCGCGACATCCGGCTCCTCACCGCCAAGGACGACCGCAGCCTGCTCATCGGCGGGTGCTCCGTCCATCTCGATGAGTCGAGCATAAAACCCCCACTCCCAGGCCAACGGGACGAAGAACTGTACCGCCTCGTTGCGGTGCGACTGCCCGACCTTGACGAGCAACCGATTCGCCCCCGCTCGCAGCCGAACCCGGACGGTGTCCTCATCGGCGACAGCATTGCGGGCGCGGTCGACCATGTGGACCGTCTCACCATTGAGCACGACCTTCAGCCGACTGTTGCTGCCCATGAGGAGGAGGGCGTCTTGCTCGGTCTCGCTCTGGATCGTGGTGAAGGCGTAGCCCGCCTTTGCCCACCAGATTTTCTCCGGCCCGTCGCCCGGCATCACGTCGGCAAAGGCGGCGTGGAAGTCGACCAGCCCGGCACCGTTCGGCGCGACGGGCTGCCACTTCACGGTCTCTCCTGCTGCCCACGAACTCGCCTCGGCGTCGCCCTCGGTCGGCTGTGCACCGACCTCTCCGATCACGTCTTCGTCGGCAGGTGTACCGAAACCGGTCGTCGGCTGCTCGAACGGCCCGACGGCGAGCCAGACGGGAATCATGCCATCGGCACCGAGCGGCGCGGTGACGGGCTGCGCAGCGAGCGGCGCGGCGAGAAGCACGAGGGTGATATGGAGCAACCAGCATCTCATCCTTTCAGCCCGCTCATCGTGAAGCCCTTGATGAAGTAGCGCTGGAAGAAGAAGAACAGCGCGATGACCGGCACCATCATCAGGATCGACGCCGCCATCAGCACACCCCAATCGGTCTGGTGCTGCCCGGTGAAGAGCGCGAGACCGAGCGCGAGCGTGTTCTTCGCTTGGTCCGAGAGGTAAATCAACGGCCCGAGGAAGTCGTTCCACGCGAACATGAATGTCAAGAGCGCCACCGTCACGAGCGCGGGCCGAGCCAGCGGCAGGGCGATCCGCCAGAAGATGGTCCACTCGCTTGCCCCGTCGATCCGCGCCGCATCGAACAGCTCGGTCGGGAGTGTGAGGAAGAACTGCCGCATCAGGAAGATGTTGAACGCCCCCCCGCCGAGGAAGGCCGGGACGATGAGCGGCTTGTAGGTGTTGAGCCACCCGAACTCTTTGAACAGCACGAAGAGGGGAATCATGATGACCTGCAACGGCAGCATCATCGTCGCCACGACGAACAGGAACAGCATATCCCGCCCCGGCCAGCGGAGGCACGCGAAGGCATACGCCACCGCTGCGCTCGACCCGACCGTGCCGATGATCGTGAAGACCGTGATGACGGTTGTATTGCGGAGGTAGAGCAGAAACGGCATCCGCTCGAAGACCTCGGCGTAGTTGTCCCATCGGAGCGTCTCGGGAATCCACACCGGCGGAATCGCGAAGATCGCCTCGTTGCCTTTGAGCGAGGTCGAGACCATCCACGCGAACGGCAACAGCAGCACGAGCGCCACGGCGATGAGCGCGCCATAGCCGAGGGCTTGCTTGAGACCGATGGGGCGACGCGCTGCCATCACACGCCCCCCTCGTAGTGGACCCACCGCTTGCCGAGCCGGAACTGAATGACGGTCACGACAAGCGTGATGACCAAGAGTATCCACGCCATCGCCGAGGCGTAGCCCATCTCGAAATCGTCGAACGCCTTGTAGTAGAGGTACAGGTTGTAGAACAGCGTCGAGTTGAGCGGGCCGCCCTGCGTCATCACGTAGGCCTCGGTGAAGACCTGGAATGAGAAGATGACTTCGAGGACGGTCCAGAGGAAGATGACCGGCGAGAGCATCGGAAGGGTGACGTGCCGGAACTTGGCCCACGCCCCGCCACCGTCGATCTCAACCGCTTCGTAGAGGTGGTCCGGGATGCCTTGCAGCGCGGCGAGGAAGACAATCATCCGCGCCCCGCCAATCGACCACAGCCCCATCAGCACGAGCGCAGGCTTCGACCAGTCGGGGCTTTGCAACCAAAGTGGCCCCGCGATCCCGAACCACCCGAGCACTTCGTTCACCAAGCCCACCGACGGGTTGAACAGCCACAGCCAGATCACCGACAGCACGACACCCGTGATGATCGATGGCAGGAAGTAGGCGGTCCGAAACCACTTGACCCCGCGCACACTCTGATTGACGAGCACCGCGAGCAGCAGTGATCCAGTGATCGCGAAGGGCACCCGGAGAACGGTGTAGACGAGCGTGTTCCAGACCGAAATCCCGAAGTACGGGTCGGCGGTGAGAAGCGTCTCGTAGTTCTCCAGCCCGATGAACTGCGGGACGCGGAGCACATCGAAGCGGCACAGGCTGTAGTAGAGCGACATCACCATCGGGTACAGCCCGAAGACGAAGAAGCCGATCAGCCACGGCGACAGGAAGAGGTAACCTGCCGTCGCCTCGCGCCCTCGGTTCGTTTTCAGCCGCTCCCATACCTGCCGCATCGCTCAGCCCTCCTCCCCGTCTAGCGACACATTTGCGCGGACGTACGCATCGTAGGACGAGGCCCGGTCGAGCGCGTCCTGCACGACGGCCTCGCCCTGCTGCAGGGCTTCGCTTGGGGTCTGCAGCCCGTAGATCACCCGCTCCTGCGCGCCGAAGAACTCGCGCCAGAACACGTCGTGCGCCAGCGGCACCACCGTCGGCGAGTGGGCGACGGTCATCTGCCGGGCAAAGACTTCCATCTCGGGACTCGTCAGAAAGCTCGAATCGGTCGCGGCAAAACGGTTCGCCGGGAATAAGTCTTCATCCGTCGCGGCGACCTCTTCGAGCTGGATGCGCTTCTGCACGGCGAAGCGCATGAACGCAAAGGCGGCCTCGGGATGACGCGCCCCACGCGGGACGGCCAGCCACCAACTTCCGGCGGACGATGCCGTCGGGCGACCGGGAAACGTCGGGATCGGAGCAACGCCATACTCGATGTCTGGTGCGTAGCGGGCGAGCTGTTCGAGGTAGCTCAAGTCGAGGACCGCCATCCCGATGCGGCCTGACATAAACCCGTGCTGATCGGCGCTGCCGAGACCGGAGGTGAACGCTTTGAGGTTGTCTACGCCGTAGGCCGCGTAGAAGTCGGCGATCCACTGAAGCGACTGCCGCATCGCGGGCGTGTCGAGCCGGACGGTCCGCCCGTCGGGACTGAGAAAGTCGGCGTCCTGCTGCCACGCCATGAGTTGCGTCGTCGGGAGGTTGCCGTAATCCGGCACGAACCCAACACGGGTGAGCCGCCCGTTCTCACCTCGCTCCGAGAGACGCTCGGCGGCGGCGATCACCTCGTCCCACGTCTGCGGCGGACGCTCCGGGTCGAGGCCTGCCTCGCGGAAGAGGGCCTTGTTGTAGAAGAGTGCGTAGGAGGTCGAGTTGATCGGGAGTGCGAACGTCCGACCCTGCCACCCCATCTCGTTCCAAAGCGCGGGGAAGAAGTCGGTCGTGTCGAGATCGCTGGCCTCGATGAACCGGTCGAGCGGTTCGAGCGCGAGGCGTGAGGCCCACTTGACGACCGGCACGAACTGGCTCACCACGTCCGGCGGATCGCCCGAGAGGACGGCGGTGAGGATCTTGCGCTCGTGCTCGTTCCATGGAATCGGCGTGGCATCGACGAAGATGGAGTCCTGCACCTCGTTGAACCGGCGGGCGTGATACGGCACGTCATCTTGCGCGCCGACGATGTACCAGTAGCGGATGTGCGTCTTGCCATCGTCGGGCACATCGCGCCCCGGCGTCCAGAAGAGAAACGCGACCGTGACGATGGCGACAAGCACCCAGCCAATGCGCTGCGCTATGGCGGTGAACCCGCTCACAGCCCGAGGCGCACGGTGAACCGGTGCGTCGCGCCGAGAAGGTCGCCGAAGGGTACGTAGGCATAGTCAGCCTGAACACCGACCCCTTCGATCCGAGGGGGCATCACCCCTGCACCGAAGGACCACGCACCTTCATCTACACTCGTCCGATAGCCGGTTCGCAGGGCGAGCACGTCCATCACCACCGCCTCGATGCCACCGTTGACCCACTCCTCGTTGTCGGTCGGGTGGACGAGTTCGATGGCCCCGGAGAGGCGTACTTGGTCGAAGCTGACAAGATCGTCGGCTGCGGCAACGCGGAAGAGGAGTGGGGTACGAAATGCAACGTCTAGTTCCTCCACATCCGGCCCGAAGTGTTGGAGCGTGAAGGCCAGCCGGAGTTGCCGGAAGCCAGTGTAGTAGAGCGCACCGACATCGAAGAGCACACCCGAGAAGTTGTCGTTGTCAAGCGTCTCGACGACGTACTTCGCCTGCACGCCTATCGTGAGCCGGTCCGTAAAGCGGCGCGATCCGGTCAGACCGATCATGACATCGCCCGCGTCTACCATCCGTCCCGTTCCGTCTGGCTCCAGCACGGTCGTCTCCTCGAACGGCTCGATCCCGAAGCGGACGAGACTGAGGCCGACAGCATACGGCCCGAGCGGTACTGCTACCACAACTGCATCGAGCGAACTGTTGACAATCCATTCATTGTGGGTAAACGCCACCTGCCGATCCTCGATGAGCGGTAGCGCGCCGACGTTCCAGAAGACCGCGTTTGCGTCGTTCGTCATCGCTGCCGCCGCCTCGCCGAGGGCACTCTCGCGCGCACCAAGGGCGATCTTCAGAAACTGAAATCCCGCCGAGCCCGACCGCTCGAACTCGAACCCCTGATCAATCTGTGCACTTGCAGCGGGCGCGAGCAGAAGCCCGATGAGGAAGGCAGCATATCCGAAGCGTCTCATGTCCTCCCTCACTTGATGATGACGAGTGTGCCCCGTGCCGTCCCGACCTCGGACTGCACAGTCCAGAAATAGATACCCGGTGCTGCCCGCTGGCGGGACTCAGAAAGCTGATCCCAGGCTTCCTGCCCGCTGTTCGGGTCGTCATGCTCCAGCGTGCGGATCAGCTCGCCACTGGCCGTATAGATGCGGATCGTAGCACGGGCCGGGAGCTTGTTGAAGATGATGAGGTTTGCTGTGTCCGAGGTTGGGAAGGAGCGCTCCCGAAACGGATTCGGGAAGACCTGTACGTCCATCGCGGTCTCCGCCGCGCTGCGCTCGACTGTCACCGGCTCGGGGTTGCGGTTCGTTAGCCAGCTCTCACCCCCATTCCCATCTACCGCCGTGACGGTATAGGTGTAGCCAAAGCCCAGCGCCACATCGTCATCATTGAACTGCCACAAACCTAACACTTCGTTGAAGAAGCGCTGGACATCACTCTCGTTGCGTACACGAATCGGGCGGCGCGTGAGCTTCTCGAAGGGGCCGATGAACCCGAGCGCGCTACGGTAGACGTTATACCCGACGATGAGCGAATCCGTGAGCGGATTGACCCAAGTCTCCTCGATGGGTGCCCATGTAATCGAGGCCTCCGGCATGGCCCCTGGAAGCGTGACGACCTCGATAGGCGGCGCAGGCGGCGGGACGGTCGAAACGCGGTAATCGGCCTCGTAGAGCGCAGCGGCCCGATCGATACTGGCCTGGAGCGAGTCAAGCCCAGCACCAAGCTGACCCTGCGCTCCCAACCCTTCGAGCGCTACCTCCAGCGGCAGGCCGTTGACAGCTTCGACGA
Source organism: Rhodothermales bacterium (assembly GCA_028284265.1). GTDB lineage: Bacteria > Bacteroidota > Rhodothermia > Rhodothermales > JANQRZ01 > JANQRZ01. Next base: position 104,207 of record JANQRZ010000004.1, on the reverse strand, counting down.
ACGCGAGGCGGACGGTCTCGCCCGGGCCGAGGTCGTAGGGCCCACAACCCAGCAAAGTCAGCGGGGTTAGGCGCTCGTCGTCCCCAGCCTGAAGCGATGTATCTACACCGGACAGGATTGCGTAGAGCGCGGCGGACGAGGCACTGGCCGTTGTGAGACGGGGGACGTTGCCGAGCGTCTGTGCCCAGAACACCGTCGCGGGTTGTGCTTCGCCGCTGGTGCCAAGAGGCGCATCCAGGAGCGCAACCCCTGCGTAGCCTGTTGTCCGAAGCTCGTCCCTTGCTTCCCAGTAGTTGCCGACATCGCCCGGCAGGTCGAAGCTGGGCGTGTCGTCGTAGGCGTAGACGAGTGCCCGCTCGGCATCGTAGGCGACGAGTTCATCGGTTCGGTTGCCATCATCGCCCCAGCCGTTGTGGACGTTGATGTCCTGATAGCTGGGCCGCAGGAGCGAAGGCAGGCCGATAAACACGTCGGTTAGCATCCCGCCTGTCTCGTTCGTCACCGCGTAGTCGAGCAGAATGAAGGTATTCAGCCCCCGGAAGCTCCACGTCCGACTCGTCCGGCGGACGCGCAACCCGGAGATCGTTGTGAACTCGGCGACGACCGTCTCTTCGGCCTCGGCCGGATCGTAGCTCTCCGATTCCACGAAGTTCTCGATCTCCTCCATCGGCACTACCTCGCTCACCTCGACCGTCGCAAACGGCCCAAGTTCGTCGAAGAACACGGCTCCGTTCGCACCCAGTCCGCCGATCCACAGCCCGGCCCCGGCGTGATAAGAGCGCTGCTCGTCTTTCGAGACCAGCACGTCCGGGCCGCCGGGCCAGTCCATACTCGGGAAGTACTCGAATGGATTGAGCGGCTCGCGCGCGCCGAGCGTTCCATCGTCCTTGACGGTCTCCCAAAGCTCCCCGCGATCATGGACGCGGAAATCAGCCTCGCGCAACTGCGCCTGCGCCGCCGGGGCGATAAGTAAGAGAACTGCCAGGGATCGGAACGCGCTCTTCATCGGAAGTCGTAGCGGACGCCGAACACGATCCGGCGCGGAGGAAAGTAGGTGACGGCGCTGATGTCGTAGCCGATGAAGTCCCGCGTGACGGTCTCGTTCTCGACGTAGTCCACGACAGCGGCCTCGTTGGCTCCGAGGTAGTTGCCGAAGGAGCGTAGGTTGCGGGTGTTGAAGAGATTGGTCACGTTGGAATAGACCGCAAGTGCGTGCGTGCCGACGGTAAACTGTCGCTCGATTCGTAGGTCGATCTGCGAACTCGCCGGCAGGCGCTGGTTGTCGACCCGATCCGGCGGGTCATCAGGTTCGAGATAGGTGAAGCTGCGCCCGCTGACGTAGCGGCCGAGGACGCTGAAGCTCGTTCCGCCGAGCGCCCGGTCTATCGCACGTCCTCCGCCTTCGGGGTACTTCAGAAAGAGGTTTGCCCGGAAGATGTGCGGTCGGCTAAATGTCCGCTCAGTGGCAAGGCGCTGACTGGCTTCATCGTCGTAGAAGAACGTCGGCGTGCCGGTCGTGTCGATGTCAACGCGGCCCGGTGTGGCGCGGCCTTGAACGGCACGCGAGAAGCTGTAATTGAAGTCGAACGTGACATGGCGGCTGAAGAGCGTGCGGAGGTTCACCTCGAAGCCGCGCGCGTCGCCGTAGTCCCCGGAGAAGTTGCTGACGAAGTTGCCAGATGGCAGCGTGACCCGCCGGTCGAAGAGGTTTGCACGCGGCAGTACCTGATCGAAGACATCCTTGTAGAACCCGGTCACGTCGAGCACGGCGAGGTCGCCGAATTGCTGTGCGATACCGACCTCGAATGAGATCGTCTTCTCCGGTTTCAGGTCGTCGAGCGAGAGCACCACGACGCGCTCCGGGTCGCCGTCAGCCGACGGGGCATGCGTGCCGCCCTCCGGGCAGTTGATCAGGCCCTCCGTCGAGAGCCCCTGGTCGTAGGCCTGCTGGCACCGCACGATGTACTCAGGCCGGAAGTAGCCAAACTCGAACATCCGGTCGAGCGGCGCGAGCTGGTAGAAGTGCCCGTAGTTGAAGTGCAGTACGGAACCATCCGTGATCGGGTAGGAGACACCGATGCGCGGGCTGAGACGGTGATATGATGGTGCCGCCGTGCGCGGCTTGTCGAAGACGTTGTCGAAGCTGTACTTCACGCGCCCGTTCTCGTCCACCTGATCGCCATCGGGGTCGAGCATCTCGTCGTAGAGCGGATCGAAGGATAAAACGGGGAGGTTGGTGACATCGAACCAGTCGCGGTTCGGGTTGAAGTAATCGTAGCGGAGACCGAGGTTGAGAATCATCCCCTTGAACTCCATCTTGTCCTGGATGTAGGCCGCGAACTGGAGCGGGTGGTAGGTCTCGTCCAGCCCCCGGTTGAGCCAGTAGCGCTCATCGAGCGTGGTCGAGGGAAAGCGGAATGAGCGATCCTCGTTGTAGGTGTTGACGCGGGCCTCGAATCCCGCCTTGATGAAGTTGGCGTGGTCGACCTGCCACGAGAGCGCACCTTCGAGCGACACGTCGCCAACGACCTCGCGCCGGTCGAGGAGAAATGAGAACTGATCGAACGGCTCGTCGCCGAACTCGTCGTAGCGCTGGAAGCCGAAGATCGTCACCGCGTCGGGGTCCTCCGTCCGCCCGAAGCGCGTAAACGGGCCGGGGCGCTCGCGGAAATCGAGCCAGTAGGTGCTCAGCTTCAGGTCATAGAACATGTCTTGCGACAGGCTGTGCGTCCAGTCAACCGCTGCTTGGTAGTGCTTACGGTCGAGGACTGACCCCCACCCCCGATAGTATTTCGATTCGAGGATGAAGTCGCCGTTCTCCTGAAGCGTCGAGTGCAGCGACCGGCCGTACAGTCCGGCCAACCGCAACTTCATGCCGGAGCCAGGACTCAGGACAAGGTTTGCCAGCACATCGTCTTGCTCGCGCTGGTCAATGGGGCGTGGGTAGGTGTAAGCCTGCCGGTTATACTGCCCGGCGATGAAGAAGCGCGCGTCCAGTCCGTCCAATCCCGGCACGGGTCCACCGACGCTCCCCCACGCCCGATGGTCGGCAATGTCGCGGTAGTCGTAGACCTGGTTCTGACGCTCCTCCGTCCACCACGCCGGGTCGAGCGAGCCGTCCGGTAGTTGATTGCCGAGGCTATCCGGACTCCCCTCAGCGACGGGCACCTGTGGTCCGAACTCCACTTGGGTCTCTCGGTCGTAGAGGTAGTTCCCAAAGTGCCGCTGTCCCGGCGGTCCGTAGAGATATTCTGCCGTTGCCTCAATCCGGTCGCCGCCCTCTTTCGTCACCACGTTCACCACGCCCGATTGCGCACCGCCATACTCCGCCGCGAAGCCGCCGGTGAGGATTTGGATCTCCTGAATCGCGTGCGGATTGATGCTTGTGTAGGAGCCACCTTGGTCAGCCCGTCCCTCGATGAGGGCCGCGATCCGGGCTCCGTCCAAGAACCAGAGTACCTCCGTCTGGTCACCGCCGCGCACCGCGTAGCGCGGCTCACCCCGACCCGATCCGTTGAGCCCTCCTTCAATTGGCTGCTGATCGAAAAAGACCCCGGCTTGCACGAATAGGGCTTCCTCGGTCGAGGTCACGGGTAGCTCCTCGATCTCCTGAATGTCGAGGTATTGCACACTCGCGGTCTCGTCGCGCTGCACAGGTGGGCGCTCGGCCGTCACGATCACCTCGTCATCGAACTCAACCATCTGCTCGCTTAGTTCAATCTCGATGCGCGTCGTCAGCCCACTCTGGACACGGACGTTTTCGACCACCGTCTCGGTATAGCCAATGAACGAGGCGCGGAGGCGGTACGTGCCGGGCCGAACGCCGATGATCGTGTAGCGCCCCTCCCCATCCGTCGCGGCACCGTAGGACGTGCCCACTACGGCAACGCTCGCGCCGGGGAGCGTCTGGCCGGTGGCGGCATCGGTGACGGTCCCCGCGATCTTCCCCGTCTGGGCAAAGGCCGGGGTGGCGAGGAACAGAAGGCCCAAGAGTGCGACAAGCCACATCGAGCCGAGGCCTCTTCTCCTATCCGTCCACTCTGCATCCAACCGAACCGTCATCCCGGCCTGCGCGGGACCGCGCAAGCAGCGGCGTAAGCCCATGATGCTCGTCGATGTTTGGGACATAGACTCGTCCATAGCGGTGACGATCACTTCGTGTTCAGGGAGTCAAGGGGCGAGCGTCTTCGTCCCAGCGTAGCAGCACCGCGCGCACGCCGCTGAGGTGGGCACGCATTCGCTCGGCAGCGAGTTTGGCATCGCCCGCACGAAGCGCTTCGAGGATACCGATGTGCTCATCGTGGTCCTGCTGACGAGAGCCGTGGATGTTGAGAATCATCCGCTGCTCGGCTTGGAAAAGCTGGGTCAGCACCTCCAGCACCTGCCGGAGCACGCTGTTGCCCGAGGCGCGGGCGACCGCCGCGTGGAAGGCCATGTTGGTCGTGTTGAGCACGTCGCCGTCATTAAGGTTGGCTTGGGCACGGGCTAGCAGCGCTTCCATCTGGCCGAGATCATCCGGCGTGGCATGGTGTGCCGCGAGCGATGCGCCTTCGACCTCAACCAGTATCCGGGCCTCGATCAGATCGATGAGCGTTTTTTTCGAGGGCGTCCCGACAAGCGCGGGGTTAGACGCAAACAGCGAGTTCGGGCGCTGCCCGACGTAGACCCCCGAGCCATGCTTGATCGTGACCACACCCAGCGTCTCTAGCTTGGTCAGCGCCTCGCGCAACGTTGGCGCACCGACCCGGAAGCGACGAGCCAGCTTGGAAATGGTCGGCAGGCGGTCCCCCGCCTCCAACCCCTCGACCTCGATCATCTGCGTGATGCGACGCGCCAAGTCATCGGGCAGGCTGCGGCGAGCAATGGGCGCGAGCGGTGGCGTATCCATCTACGCGATTGACAAAGTGATCTGATGACTTTAGCTTTCTGTCTGAAGAATACGACGCCCCTCTTTCCCTGTCAAGACGCAACGCCCGACCGTGCCTCTCTCCGACCACATTGCCCTCGTCACCGGAGCCGGGTCCGGCATCGGCGCGGCCATCGCCCACCGCTTCGCCCGCGAAGGGGCAACGGTCTGGGTGACAGACGCCGACCGCGCTTCCGCCGAGGCCACAGCGGAAGCCATCACCGCCGAGGGCGGCACCGCACACTTTCAGCCGCTCGACGTGACCGACGAGGCCTCTTGCGCCGACGCGGCCCACACGGTCCATACCGCCCACGGCCGCCTCGATGTACTGGTCAACAACGCGGGCGTCGGGCACGTCGGGACGATGATGGAGACGACAGGGGCAGACTTCGATCGCCTCTACGCGGTCAACCTGCGGGGTGTCTTCAATGTGACGCAGGCCTTCCTGCCGGGTATGCTGGAGCGGAAGCACGGCGTGGTGCTCAACCTCGCGTCCATCGGCGGCATCGTCGGTATCAAGGACCGGCTGGCCTATTGCTCGACCAAGTTCGCGGTCGTGGGACTGACGAAGTGCCTCGCGCTTGACCATGCCTCGGATGGTATCCGAGCTGTGGCGATCTGTCCGGGCCGGGTCGAGACACCGTTTGTGACACAGCGACTTCAGGAGTACGACGATCCCGACGCAGCACGGCGCGAGATGACGGCCACGCAGCCCGTCGGTCGGATGGCGCGGCCCGAGGAGATCGCCGCTGCTGCTGCCTACCTCGCGAGCGACGAAGCCGGGTTCGTCACGGGTGTACCTTTCTACATCGACGGCGGCTGGACCGCCGGGACCTGACATGAAGCTGCTCCGCTACCGAGACTCCGACGGTGCCATCCACTACGCTGCCCAGCATGCGGATGGCACCGCGCGCGTTGTCACGGGGGCACCGTTCGGCGAGATCAAGGAGACCGATCAGCTTGCCAGCATCGCCGAGGTGCTGGCCCCCATCGAGCCGACCTCCGTCTGGGGCATCGGGTTGAACTACCGCGCCCACGCTGAGGAAGCGGGCCTGCCGATCCCCGAGCATCCCGTCGTCTTCGCCAAAGGCGTCAACGCTGTCATCGGACCGGACGCACCGATTCTCCTACCGCGTGTTCTCCGCAGCGACCGTGTGGACTACGAGGTCGAGTTGGCTGTTGTGATCGGGCGACGGTGCAAGAACGTCTCGGCAGACGACGCGCTCGACTACGTGCTCGGCTACACCTGCGCCAATGACGTGAGCGCCCGCGATTGGCAGATCGACCGCGGCGGCAGCCAGTGGTGTCGGGGCAAGAGCTTCGACACGTTCTGCCCGCTCGGCCCCGTCATCGCCACGGACCTCGACCCGCAGGCACTCACGATCCGCACCCGCCTCAGCGGCGAGACGATGCAGCACGCCTCGACGAGCGACATGATCTTCACGGTCGCCGAGTGCATCGCGTTTCTGAGCGGGAGCACGACCCTCCTCCCCGGCACTGTCATCCTCACTGGCACACCCGTCGGCATCGGGATGGCGCAACTCCCGCCGCGCTGGCTCCAACCGGGCGACACGGTGACGGTTGAGATCAGCGGCATCGGTGCCCTCACCAACCCTGTTGAAGAAGAACCGATCTGACCATGCGATTCGACGACCATGTAGCTGTCGTGACCGGCGCGGCGAAAGGCATCGGCGCGGCCACTGCCGCGCTCTTTGCGAAAGAGGGTGCCCGCGTCGCGCTCCTCGACGCCGACCCCGACGGAGCCGCGACTGCCACCGACCTCGACGGGGACCATCTCTTCGTCCGCTGCGATGTGTCGGACGGAGCCACCATCGAGTCGGCCTTCGAGACAGTCCGCGAAGCGTTCGGCGGGATTGACCTGCTCGTCAACAATGCGGGCATTCAGCGCTACGGAACCGTCACGCAGACGAGCGAGGCGCTGTGGGACGAGGTGATGAACGTCAACCTCAAAAGCGCCTTCCTCTGCGCGAAGCAGGCGCTCCCGTCGATGGTCGAGCGGGGCCGCGGCGTGGTGGTCAACGTGGCGAGCGTGCAGAGCTTCATCACGCAGGCCAACGTGGCCGCCTACACGACGAGCAAGACAGCGCTCCTCGGCCTGACCCGGAGCATCGCGGTGGACTATGCCCCCAACGTCCGCTCCGTCGCGGTCTGCCCCGGCACGGTCGATACGCCGATGCTCCGGTGGGCCGTCAACGAATCGCCCGATCCCGACGAGGTGATGCGCGAAGTCAACGAGATGCACCCCGTCAAGCGCATCGCTACGGCTGAGGAGGTGGCGTCGCTCATTGGCTATCTGTGCAGTGCCGACGCGGCCTTCATCACCGGCCAAGCCTACCGGATCGATGGCGGCCTCGGCCTGTCCATCGGCGGCAGCAAACGGGACTGAGCCATGAAGATCACCGACCTCCGCGCCACGACTGTCACGGTTCCGCTCGAAGCCCCGCTTCGCCACGCCAATGGCGCGCACTGGGGCCGCTTCGTCCGCACGATTGTGGAGGTCGAGACGGACGAGGGGCTGGTCGGGCTGGGCGAGATGGGCGGTGGCGGCGAGTCCGCCGAGGCCGCGTTCGCCGCGCTGAAGCCGTACCTCCTCGGGCACGACCCGATGCAACTCGAAGCACTCTTCTGGAAAATCTGCAACCCGACGGCCTCGCTCTACAACAACCGGCTCCAGCTTCATGCCGCCATCGAGTTTGCCTGCATCGACCTGATCGGCAAGAAGCTCGGCATCCGGGCGTGCGACCTCCTCGGCGGAGCGATCCGCGAGCGGGTGCCGTTCGCCTCCTACCTCTTCTTCCGCCTCCCCGCCGAGACGAACGGGCACGGCGGCGAGGACTCACCCGAGCGCATGGTGCGCCACGCCCGCGACCTCACTGAGCGCTACGGCTTCACAGCCCACAAGCTCAAGGCGGGAGTCTTCGACCCAGACCACGAGATTGAGGTCTTCCGCACCCTCGCCGAGGCATTCCCTGACCACCGGCTCCGCATCGACCCGAACGCTGCGTGGTCGGTCGAGGAAAGCATCCGCATCGGGCGGGCCATCGAGGACCTGAACAACGACTACTTCGAGGACCCCTGCTGGGGCTTGGAGGGCATGCGCCGTGTTCGCGAGGCCGTCCGTATCCCGACCGCGACCAACACCGTGGTGGTCAACTTCGAGCAACTCGCCGCGTCGATTCGCACGAACGCGGTGGACGTGATCCTCCTCGACACCACGTTCTGGGGCGGGCTACGGCAGGCATGGAAGGCAGGCGTCGTGTGCAATACGTTTCAGTTGGGCACCGCCGTCCACTCGTCCGGCGAACTCGGCATCCAACTCGCCACGATGCTCCACCTCGGGGCCGCGCTCCCGAACCTCAACTTCGCCGCCGACGCGCACTACCACCACCTCACGGACGACGTGATCGAAGGCGGCAAGCTGGCCTACGAAGACGGACACATCGCCGTCCCCACCGGCCCCGGCCTCGGCGTCACCCTCGACCGCGAGAAGCTCGCCGAGTTCGCCGAACTCTACCAGAAGCTCGGATCCTACCCCTACGACCGCGACCCCCAACGCCCCACCTACTTCAGTCTGTGGCCCAAGACCGATTGGGCCTCGCCCTCTTCCTGACACGCTCATGTCTCCTGTCCTATCGCTTGACCATGCCTCGACGTTTTACGACGGCCTCGACCACCCGGAGTGCGTGGCCGTACACCCGGACGGCTCGGTGTGGGCCGGGGGCGAAGCCGGACAGATCTACCGGATCGACGCGGACGGGAAGCAGGCCGAGGAGGTCGCCAACACGGGCGGCTTCGTGCTCGGCCTCGCGTTCAGCCCCGACGCCTCGTGGCTGGCCGTCTGCGACCTGAAGAACCAGTGTGTGTGGCGGCTCGACCTCGCCTCGCGCGAACTGACGGAGTTCGCCCGCAAGCCGGAGGATGGCGAGCCGTTCGGCATCCCCAACTTTCCGGTGTTCGCATCGGACGGCACCCTCTACGTCTCCGACAGCGGAGCCTTCCGCGAAGTCAACGGGCGCATCCTCGCCTTCGATGCCGAAGGGCGCGGACGGGTCTGGTACGCGGGGCCGTTCAACTTTGCTAACGGTCTCGCGCTGGCTCCCGACGAGCGGGCGCTCTACGTCGTCTGCTCGTGGCTTCCCGGCGTCGAGCGGGTCGAGATTCTGGACGATGGCACAGCGGGAGCACGCACCGAAATTGCCGTGCTCCCGGAGACAGTACCCGACGGCATCGCCTTCGACATGGAGGGGAGTCTGTACATCTCCTGCTATGCCCCGTCGCGTATTTATCGCGTGGCCTCCAGCGGGAGCACGCCCGAGGTCTTTGTCGACGACTGGGAGGCCCATACGCTGTGCAACCCGACCAACATCGCCTTCGCTGGACCTGACTTCGACCAGCTTCTGACAGCCAACCTCGGACGCTGGCACCTCACCCGAATCGATGCCGGAGTGCGCGGTGCTCCGCTCGCCTGCCATCGCCCAGCCTGACCTATCGTTCTATGAAATTAGAATCACCTCTTCAAACGATCCATGGACAACCGTCGTGGCGTCTGGCCGGATCGAGTGTTGAGACCTTTGTCACGGAGCAGGGCGGGCACCTCGGTCCCACAACGTTCCGGCTCGGCGACCGCAACGTCCGGCCCTACGCGGTGGCACCGTGGACCGAAGAGCCTGCCGCTGTTCACCTCCTTCCGATGCTCCGCGTGCTCCGGGGCGATTTCTTTTGCCTCCCCTTCGGCGGTAATGCAGCCCCGTTCGAGGATGAGGAGCACCCACCTCACGGCGAGAGCGCGAACGACGCTTGGACGCTCGATGAGCTTCGGCGCGAGGGGGACACCGTCTCGCTCCGCCTCCACCTCGACACTACTGCTCGAAAGGGCCGCGTCCGCAAAGAGATCACCTTGATCGACGAGCACACGGCGGTCTACCAGCGCCACTCCGTCACCGGCATGACCGGGCCGATGAGTTTCGGGCACCACGCCATGCTGAAGTTCCCCGACGCCGAGGGCAGCGGCCTGATCGCCACCAGCCCCTTTGTGCTCGGCCAGACCTCGCCCGTGCCAGTCGAGAACCCTGAGCATGGGGGCTATTCGCTCCTCGAACCCGGAGCGGCCTTCGACGACCTCGGCGCTATACCGACGGTCATGGGCGACCTCACGGACCTCAGTCGCTACCCGGCGCGGCGCGGTTATGAAGACCTCGTCCTCCTCGCCTCAGACCCGACCCTCCCGCTCGCGTGGACGGCGGTGACGTTTCCCGACGAGGGCTACGTCTGGTTCACCCTCAAAGACCCCACGGTGTTGCGACAGACGATTCTCTGGATCTCGAACGGGGGTCGCCACTACGCGCCGTGGAACAGTCGCCATGTGAACGTCCTCGGGCTGGAAGAGGTCACGTCGTACTTCCACTTCGGCCTCGCCGAATCCGCCGCGCCCAACGCCCTCTCGGAGCAGGGTATCCCGACCACCGTATCACTCGCGGGCGGCCCCTTCCACATCGCCTGCATCAGCGCCGTCGCCCGCGTCCCGGCGATGTTCGACCACGTCGCTGAGATTCACGCGCACGAAGGAGAAGACAGCGTCACGCTGACCTCTCGGAGTGGAGCGCTCGTGCGTGTCCCGCTGCGTCACCGCTTTCTCGCCTCATGACCCTCACGGTATCCCCGGCTTCGAGGTTTCAGCATGAAGGCTTCGCACTTGAGCCGAAGCCTGTTCTCCCGATGTCGCTCATTGAGCGTGCCCGAGCAGGCATCGATTCGGTGCGTGCCGGACACTACGATACAGGCCGCGCGCCCTACGCCTCGCCTTGGAACCCCGGCGACGATCCGCATATCCTGTGCAAGATCGAGCTGGGGCACATCGCCAATGAAGCCCTCCGCGAGGTGGCGAGCCATCCGGCTATCGGTGCCCAAGCCGCTGCGCTCACCGGGGCGACGCACGTTCAGGTCTGGTGGGTGCAACTCCTCTACAAGCCGCCGCTCACGACCCCGGATGCCCCGACCAGCGTCGGCTGGCATCAGGACTATCACTACTGGCAGGACGACTGGGCCTCACCCGATGGCTTGCTAACAGCTTGGGTCGCCCTCAGCGATGTCACCGCCGAGAGCGGGCCGCTCCGCTTCGTGCGCGGCTCCCACCGCTGGGGGCTTCGGGAGGATAGCGACTTCTTCGCCCACGATCCCGATGCACAGCGAATCTCTCTCGATATCCCGGACGAGGCACATTGGGAGGAGGTCGAGGCTGTTCTCCCGCCCGGTGGCGTCAGCTTCCACGACAGCCTGACCTATCACGGCAGCGGGCCAAACCGGGCGAACCTACCCCGATGCAGCCTGGCCCTCCACCTCTGCACCGACCATGCTCGATTGCGCGAGGGCGGGGGTGCCCTGACGCGCTTCTTGGATGAGCCTGGTATCTGCCCCGTACTGCATTCCGCTTGACGAACGATGACGTTGTCTTTCGGTCAGATCCGACCGCAAAGGCGTGCCGATAGTCCAGACGCCACCCGGCTTCGAGGTGGTGCAGCGTGGTAAACGCAGGGGCGGGTGGTGCGCATCGCTGCACCCCACCCGCCCGCTAGAACACCACTACATAGCTAGCGAATGAGCGTGATGCGTCCGGTCTCGACGCCGGCCTCTGTCGCCAAACGGTACACGTAGACGCCACTCGGTAGGCTGGCTGCATCGAACGTCACGTTGTGCTGGCCCGCTTCCATCGTGCCCTCGACGAGGCGAGCGACCTCGCGGCCACGCACATCGTAGACGACGAGCGAGACGTTGGACGCCTTGTCAAGCGCGAAGGCGATCTCGGTGCTTCGGGCGAACGGGTTCGGGTAGGCACCGACGCTCTCGGTACGCACCGCTGCCTCAACGGGCGGCACCGGCATGGCCTCGACAATACTCCAGGCGGCCTTGGCACGCTCCAGATACTCGCTCAGCACCGCGTCATAGGTTGCCGCATCGCCCGAGCGCTTGGCCTCAGCCAGCAGGTCGGTGACCGTCGGGCCGAACCGGTCCGGGTCGTCCACGATGACAATGATCGTCTCGGTATCGACGACCGCCGAGGAGAAGATGCCAATGTTGAACGTGTAGTAATAGACCCCTTCCGGCGCAATCGAAGGCACCGCACGGCTGAAGGTATCAGAGACCGTCGCCCCGGCGGGGAGGGTACCCGACCGGATCGATTCGGTCAGAATGATCGCTCCGGTATCGACGATGCTCCGCACGTAGCCCCACAGCGTGCCGGTGACCGGCGAGGCCGTCTTGTTCTCGATGGTGTAGTCGAACGTCACGGAGAAGCCGGGCGGGATGTGCAGCGGGGAGGTGGCTGTCACGTCGAGGTCGTAGGACTGGATGGCCCCGACGCCTCCGCTAAGGCTGATGAGATAGGGCACCGTACCGCCTTCGCCCGAGTCCCAACTGTCGAGCACGGCATCGCCCGTGAAGGGGACACCGATATAGCCGAAGGGCCACTCGCCGTCAGCGTTGCGCGGCAGGAAGTCGCGCTGAGTGATGCAGAGGTAGTAGTCGCCCTTGACCCCGCCATCGGACTCGAACAGGAACGACGGGTCCCGCACGATGGCGTTGAGACTTTCGTCGAACATGGTGAGCGTCGCCAGACTCGTCGGGCCGCCGCCGAAGGAGGAGACGCTCGCACTAAAGGTGGACGGATCGGAGACGTAGATCAGAAAGCAGTCGCGGTCGGTGCCGATGGTCGAGAGCGTCCCTGAGAGGCCGCCTGTGGCGGTTCGGGCGTCTTGCCCAGGCGCACTCACGAGGTCGCCCGCATCGCCGATCTCCTCGACAACGAAGGGCAGATCAACGTCGCCGCTGTAAGGGCCGACGCTGAAATCGAAGAAGCCCGTCACGACGATGATGTACGAGGTACCCGCTGTCAGATTGGCGTTCTCGATACGCATGATGCCGCCCGTGTTGAAGTCGTCAAGCGCGATCAGCCCCGCGCAGGGGTCGGCAGAATCGAAGGCGGCCTCATAGAGCGCCATCTTACCAGCGAAGGTAAACTCGTCGTAGTCCACCTCCACCTTATACGTACCGCCGATGGCGACGGAGAAGGTGTGCGACCCATAGGGCACGGCAGGCGCGAAGTCGGACAGTTCGCAGGAGCCGCTCGTACCGTCGCCCACATCGTCGGGTCGGTTCCACGTCGGCCCCCCGGTGGTATCGCCGCTGAAGGTGAAGACCTGTCCGAAGGCAGGCGCAGCGAGGAGTGCGAGCACGAGGAGTTGCACACTCCTCCGCAGTAGCATGGCGTAACGATTCATGGTCGCAGGGGTCAAGTGAGGAAAACCTGTTGCACGTTAGCAACTCTACTTCATTCTAAACAACAATATGCCACCAGCACATGTCAAATGCAAGACGCCGGGCATTATCGTTCCATACCCCCCCAATCCCGCGAGCACCAAGGCGCATCCGCGCTGCGCCGAACCTCCCGCCTGCACCCGGCTCTACGTTGCCTCGCCTACGAAAAAAAGGGCCGGCGGAGCGTGTGCCCCACCGGCCCTCGGTGACTGCCGCAGCAGTCGAGGCTCACAACCCTAGCTTACTGAAGCAGGGTCATCCGGCCCGTCTCGACCTGCGTGCCGGCCTGGAGACGGTACACGTAGACGCCACTCGGCAGGCTGGCTGCATCGAACGTCACGTTGTGCTGACCGGCTTCCATCGTGTCGTCAACGAGGGTCGCGATTTCGCGGCCGCGGACGTCGTAGATCACGAGGGAGACCTCCGAGGCGCTCTCAAGCGAGAAGCTGATCTCGGTGCGGTCGACGAACGGGTTCGGGAACGTCCCGATCTCGGTCGTGCGAGCAGCGGCCTCGAGGGCGGGCCACGGCTGGGCGTCGATCAGCGTCCACGGAGCCAGCTCAACAGCGGGGCGCTCAACTGTAAGCGTAGCAGCCTGCTCCTTCGTCATCTCGACCTGAGCGACGCGAGCCGCAGCAACCGTCACTTCCACATCGTCGGTAGCGACGGCGGTGCCGAGGCTCGGACCGGCGCTGATGGCGACGTTGTAGGTCCCCGGCGGGGCGATGCCCGGTACGCCAATCGAGAACGAGAGGGTCGGCGAGCACGACATGGCGGGGAGGCTACCCATCATAACGGTCACCGGACCGAAGCCTGCATCGTAGAACACCTGACCGGAGGCAGCGCCTGCGGTGTTGTTGCAGACCACATAGGTGAAGGAAGCCGTACCCGGAGCGGAAACGGTTTGCATTTCCGGATCGGCGTCGATGGTGAACGAAGCCGGCGGATCGCCGCCGGAGATGGTCAGCGAGACGGAGTCGAACGTGCCAACGTCGGCACCGACGGCATCACCGACACAGACTTCCCAGTCACCGTCAGCGGCTTCGCCGTCGAACGTGCTGAACATGCCGGAGTTGGCCGACACATCGCCGTTGCCGAAGAAGCTACCGGTCACGATGTCGTCACTGCCGAGGAGGTCGCCCATCGTCTCGGCGTCCGTTCCGTTCGCATCATCGAAGTTGATGGCCGTGCCATCGAGGTTGGAGGAGTCACCGCAGCAACCAACACCTTCATCGTCCGCAGGGTTGGTGAAACCGTCACCCAAGGGGCGGACCATCGGTGCGACGGTCGTGCCAGACGGGCTGGTCACTTTCACGGTGAGGTCACCGATCCATGTGTGCGTGATCGAGAGGTCCATCGAGACATCAGAGATGGAGCTGATGCCGCTGGAGAAGGACAGCGTGGTACACGCCATGCCTGCGTCCGCGCCGGTACCATCGTTGCCGTCGAGCGTGCCGATATAGCCGTCATCGGGGATCTCTACAGCCGGGCTGGAGGACTGCGTCTCCTGTGCGAGGGCCGGAGCGACCATGAAGACAGCGAGCAGGAGCGCGCTGAGGGTAGTAGTGAGTTTGTGTAGCATGTTGGTATGGGTTAGGTGACGGAAGAACCGCCGCCCCAGATCGGGGTTGCTCTTCCGAGCAACCCGCAGGGCGGCCGGTGCTTCACTGGTGAAGGGATGGTTAAGGTGCACACAAGCCGTGTCTTTCGCAAGGGGTCTAAGCAAAAAAATTCCATCTACCACCAAAAAAGCGGCAAAAGCGCATACAGACTGAGCCAAACCTCCCGCCTCGTGCTCCAGGTTTGGCACGGTGCCCTCCTTATTGCGCGGATTGGGCTTAAGTTTGGCGTCCCTTCTGCCCCTCTCGTGCACCGCCCGCCTTTCACCTCGTGCACCCGCCCTCGTCCTTTTTCCCCGGCCTTCTCGCGGTGGGCCTCCTCCTGCTACTCGGCGTCTGGCTAGGCCGGACAACGCCTGCCACAGGGTCGGGTGCGCGCCTTGCCCTTGCCCTCGATGAGCGCCCACCCGCCGCGCCAGTGCCGCTTCCGACGGAGACGCCACCGGACTCGGCCAGCACCACCATTGCGCTGCGGATTGCACCACTGCCCGTGCCGGTCCTCCTGCCTGTAGCCCCGGAGCCAGCGGCTCCCCCGCCGTACCCGCTCGTCATCCCCGTGGCGGGCGTTGCCGCCATCGACCTCGTGGACTCGTTCGGCGACTTCCGCGAGGACAGCACGCGCACCCACCGCGCCATCGACATCCTCGCACCAACCGGAACGCCGGTGGTGGCGGTAGCACCGGGGCGCATCATCCGCCTCCACACGAGCACGCGCGGCGGCCTGACCGTCTACCAACTCGGCCCGAACGGGCGGTACATCTACTACTATGCCCACCTCCACGCCTACGCCGACAGCCTGCAGGCGGGGCAGGTGGTCGCGGCGGGCGATACGCTAGGAACGGTCGGGGCGACAGGGAACGCGGACGCGGCGGTGCCGCATCTCCACTTCGCCATCTGGCGGCAGCGGCGCGGCAGCACGGGCTGGGGCGGCACCCCCGTCAACCCCTTCGTGGCGCTGACGCGCTAGGTGTTTAGTTCCAGAGTTGTTCTGTTCGGAATCCGACTCGACGCTATGGGCAAGGCGTCCCTCCCCCTAGCGGGGGGAGGACAGGAGGGGGGCGAGGAAGAAGCAGCAACCCCTCGACCCCCCGCTTGCTCGCCGAGCGAGCTTCGCTGCCCCCCTGCTAGGGGGGCCACAGCATAACACCCTCTAGCATGCGTTGAGGTGCTAAGTCGTGTGCTTTTCACACCTCGGGCTAGAATCACATCAACGGGTGAGGCGAAGGGAACGGAAGTAAGACGATTCTATCGTCTGTTTCGGACAGGCCAATACCTTGCGCCTATGCGAGATAGCCGGATGCGCCAAAAGGAGTGGTCTCATCCGGCCCTGTTTCCCGTTCTTATAGGTTGGAGCGGTCCACCACCGGCGATGCAGCCGTCCCTCCCCTTTACCAGCGTCGTATTCATCAACACCGGGAGGTGTGCCATGCATCGTCTTTCTACCCTTCACCGGCTCGGCGTACTCGCCGTCGCCTTCGCACTCGTCGGCTGGCTGAGTCCAGCGCATGCGCAATGCACCACCGAATGGACCAATGCCGCGGGCGGCTCATGGTCCGACGCCGGTAGTTGGTCCGCAGGCGTCCCCGGTGGAACCGACGACGCCTGCATCACGCTCGCGGGCACCTACATGGTCGCGCTCGACGTCGCCGCGACGGTCAATAGCCTCACGCTCGGCGGGGCCTCGGGCACGCAGACGTTCGCCCTCTCAACCTCCAGCCTCGTCCTGAGTGACTCTAGCTCGATCCGCGCGAACGGTGTACTCGACTGGCAGGGCGCGCAAATCAGCGGGGCCGGACCGCTCGTTAACGATGGGCTTATCCAGATCGCCGGGACCGCCACGAAGGACATCGGCGCGGGCACCACGATCCGCAACCGCAACCTCACCACCCTCGACGGGACGGGTGCGCTCCGCTTCCTCGGTGGCACGGGCCTGATCGAGAACACGGCGTCGGGCACGTTCGACCTCCTCTCCGACGCTGACTTCACCATCTTCAACGGTGGCAACCGATTCGACAACGACGGCCTCTTCCGCAAGAGCGGAGGCACCGACATCAGCCAGGTCAGCGCGAGCAACCTCGACTTCGACAACAGCGGCACGGTGCTGGCCCAGACCGGCACGATCCAGTTCGCTGGCGGCACCAACGAGCACGACAACGGCACCTTCTCCGCCGCCTCGGGGGCTGAGGTCTTCTTCGACGCCGGGACGCACTCGATCATCGGTTCCCTTTCGGGTAACGCCGCGGGCGTGGTACGCATGGACGCAGGAGCCACGCTCACGTTCACTGCTGGCGCATCGCTGTTGAGCGGTGGGGGCGCAACCCTCGACTATGGCGAGAACGGCTTCGAGTGGCAAGGCGGAACCATCGGCGGAACCATCACCAACGTGGACCTCCTTCGCCTCACCGGCAGCGGCCTCAAGGACTTCGGCCCCAGCGCCGTCTTCACCAATGCCGCGGCGGCGACCGTCGAGCACACCGATTTGGGCAACCTCCGCTTCCTCGGCGGCAACATCCAATTCATCAATGCGGCTGGAGCGCTGTACGACCTTCAGTCGGACGCGGACCTCGCCATCTTCAATGGCGGGAACGTCTTTGACAACGATGGCACCTTCCGCAAGAGTGCAGGCACGGACATCAGCTCGATCAGCCAGGGCAGTCTCGACTTCGACAACAGCGGCACGGTCGTCGCCCAAACCGGAAGCCTCGTGCTGTCGGGCAACGGCGATCACGACAACGGCACCTTCTCCGCCGCCTCGGGCGCGGAGGTCTTCTTCGATGCCGGGACGCACACGATCACTGGCTCGCTTTCCGGCACTGCCAACGGGACGATCCGTATAGACGCGGGCGCAACGCTCGTCGATGACGGGGCGGGCGCGACGATCAACTACGGTGACACCGGCTTCGAGTGGCAGAGCGGTACCCTCTCCGGGACCCTCGCCAACGTAGACCTCCTCCGCCTCACCGGCAGCAGCCTCAAGGACTTCGGCCCCAACGCAGTCTTCACCAACGCTGCCGGAGCGACGGTCGAGATGACAGGAACGGGTGCCCTCCGCTTCACCGGCGGCAACATCCAGTTCACCAATGAGGCCGGTGCCCTCTTCGACCTCCAAAGCGATGCCAGCCTGAGCATCTTCAACGGGGGCAACGTCTTCGATAACGACGGCACCTTCCGCAAGTCTGGCGGCACCAACGCGAGCCAAGTCAGCGCGAGCAACCTCGACTTCGACAACAGCGGCACGGTGCTGGCCCAGACCGGCACGATCCAGTTCGCCGGTGGCACCAACGAGCACGACAACGGCACCTTCTCCGCCGCCTCGGGCGCAGAGATCTATTTCGACTCTGGAACGCACGTCATCACGGGCACACTCTCCGGCGCGGCCAACGGGACGATCCGCATGGACAACGGCATGACGCTCGTCGACGACGGAGCCGGGGCGACCATCGACTATGGCGGGACCGGCTTCGAGTGGCAGGGCGGCCTCTTCGCCGGGACCCTCACCAATAACGACCTGCTGCGCCTCACCGGGGCGGCCCTCAAGGAGTTCAGCGCCAACGCCGCCTTCACGAATGCGACCGGGGCGACCATCGAGCACACCGATGCGGGTGCCCTCCGCTTCACCGGCGGCAACATCCAGTTCTTCAACGCGGCAGGGGCACTGTATGACCTTCAGTCGGACGCCGATTTCTCGACGTTCAACGGGGGCAACACGTTCACGAACAACGGCACCTTCCAGAAGAGCGCGGGCGACGGCCTTTCGCTCATCAGCAACAGTTCCCTCGCGTTCAATAACAACGCTCTCGTCGAGGCTCAGACCGGCACGGTCCGGTTTGATGGGAGCAGCACCCACACCGACGGCACATTCGAGGCTGCCCTCGACGCCGAGGTCTACTTCAACAGTGGCACCCACACCATCGTCGGGACGGTTTCTGGAAGTCCCGTCGGGGCTGTTCGTCTGGACGCCGGTGCTACCCTCAGCGGCGACACCATCGACTTCGGCGGCACCGGCTTCGAGTGGCAAGGCGGGGCCGTGTCTACTATGCTCACGAACGCGGGTCTGCTGCGCCTGACCACCGGCGGCACCAAGGACCTCAACGCCAATGTCGTCTTTACAAACGCTGCCGGAGCCACCATCGAGCACACTGACACAGGGACCCTTCGCTTTCTCGGCGGCAACATCCAGTTCCTCAACGCCGCCGGAGCGCTGTATGACCTTCAGTCGGATGCCAACTTCTCTATCTTCAACGCGGGCAACACGTTCAACAACAGCGGCCTCTTCCGCAAGTCCGGTGGCGGCGGTAGCTCCACCATCAGCGTGTCGGGGCTGACGTTCAACAACAACGCCGGGGGCATCGTCCGCGCCGACGCCGGCGAGATCGACGTCAACGGGCCCTTCAACCACAACGCCGACGCCCTCATCCAAGGCTCCGCCGGCACCTTTGACATCACCGGCGCCACCTTCGCCCACCTCGGCGACACCGGACCCGGTGCCTCCCCCGGACTCCTGACGTGGGAGAACAACTGGGCGCCCGACGCCGCCTCCTCCCTCTTCATCGAACTCGGCGGCAGCGGATCACCCGTCGCAGGCACCGACTACGACCAACTCGCCGTCGTCGGCAACGCCGCACTGGCAGGCACCCTTGAGCTACAGATCGCCGTCGGCGAGGCACCCCAGATCGGGGACACGTACACCATCCTCACCGCAGGCGGCGAGCTGACCGGTACCTTCGGCACCATCAACGGCCCCTTCGGCTACACCTTCGACATCGACATCAACGAGACCACCGACGAAGTCACGGTCGAGGTGCTGACGGTGCCGAACTTCGACCTCGCAGCGATCAACACCGACCCGACCGGCGACCCGATCGTGGTGGCCAAGCCGGGGGCGATCGACTTCTCCTACGTGGTCACCAACAACACCAACGCGCCGATCACGGGCGACGTGTTCTTCACGGCCTCGCTCGGGGCGACGACGCTGGCGCAGGGGGTAATCCTGTCGGGTACGCTGCCGGCGAACACGTCGAGTCCGGTGCTGAGCTTCACGCAGGGTATTCCGGGTATCGCGCCGGTGGGTACGTACACGTACTCGATCAAGATCGGTCAATTCCCGAGCGTGGTGGTGGATCAGGTGGACTTCACGGTGCAGGTGACGTCGGGCGCGCGGGAGGCTGAAGCTGACGAGACGTGGTCGCTGGCGGGCGTGACGCCGTGGGTCGGCACAGACGGCTCGGTGCTCATGACCGTCTCGGAGCGGCCCGTGGAGGTAGCCTCCGTTGCCGACCTCGACGAGAGCGCGGAGTTCGGCCAAGGCGACGAGCAGGCTGAGGCGGAGACGGCGGAAGTGGCTGAGGCTTCCTCGTCGGCGGTGCCGGAGGTGTTCGGCCTCGCGGCGGCGTACCCGAACCCGTTCCGTGCGAGCACGACGTTCGCGCTGGACGTGCCGGAGGCGGCGCTTGTGAGTGTGGCGGTCTACGACGCGCTCGGTCGGCGGGTGGCGATGCTGCTGGACGAGGAGGTGGAGGCGGGCACGCACCGGGTCAGCTTCGATGCGTCGAGCCTACCGAGCGGGGTGTACCTCGTCCGGGCGACGGGCGCAGGCGCGACAGCGATGCAGCGCATCACCCTCGTGCGCTAGTCGCTCTGTGCTTCCTGCGGGCTATGCGCCCCCGGCTTCTCGCGTAGAGGCCGGGGGCGTAGCTGTTTATCCACCAGAGACGCCTATCGCTTGCGCCTATGGTACAGTGTCCGGCCTCTTGTTTTTCCTTTTTATACGCTCTCTGTGTGCGATATGAAAAAGATCGCGTGCGACGTGGACCCTTCCGCCCCGAAACGTCGCATCTATACCATAACAGGCCGAATGCACCGGCGCTTTCCCTCTTCCAACCACCCTCCTCGGGGCTTCACCATGCAACGTGTTTCTCTTTTTTCCCTCCTGCTAGCCGGCCTGCTCGTGGCAGCGCCCGCTATCGCGCAACCCTGTACGACCAACTGGACCGATCCGCTCGGCGGCGATTGGAACGATGCCGCCAACTGGAGCGGCCTCGCAGTTCCCGGCCCCGGTGATGATGCCTGCGTCACGCTCGCCGGGACCTACACAGTGTCCCACACCTCCGGCCTCACCATCGATGTCAACTCCATCACGTTTGGAGCCGCCAGCGGCACCCAGACGCTCGACACCTCGCAGGGCATCATGATTGCCTCGGCTAGCTCTGTCGGAGCCAATGGCGTCATGGAATGGTCGGACGGCTTCCTCTCGGGCGGGGCCACGCTGACAGTGGCCGGTGAGATGGTGCTCGACGGCACCAACTTCAACTCGCGCGGCGTCGTCGACCCCGGCACCGTCCTCCGTACCGAAGGCAGCGTGCTCTGGACTAACCAAGAGTTCACGCTCCGCGATGGCGGTATCTGGGAGAACACGAGTACCCTCACTGCTGACCTCGGCGGTAACACGGAGCTTCGCCAAGACGTTCTCAACGGCAACCTCTTCGATAACACCGGTACCGTCAACGTCATCGCCGGGACGCTCTTCATCCGCGCCGACGCTCGGCACGACGGAGCGGTGCTCACAGCCTCCACAGGCGGCACCCTCAACCTCGCCTCGGGCACCCACACCTTCGCCGGGACCACGACGGGGTCGCCCGACGGCGACGTCATCCTTTCGGCATCGCTCGAGGCCGAAGCGGGTGCGATGTGGAACCTCGGCGGCACGGGCCTGCAGTGGCGCGATGGTTTCCTCCGCACCGGCACCGTCACCAACGACGGCCTCGTCGTGCTCAACGGAGGCAACTTCAACTCACGCGGCATCGATAGCCTCAGCGTATTCATCAATGACGCTAGCGTATCGTGGACCAACGATGAGTTCACCCTCTTCGATGGCGGTACGTGGATCAACAACGGCACGCTGACGGCCACCCTCACAGGCTCCACCGAACTGCGCCGAGGTGGCCTCGTCGGCGAGTCCTTCGACAACAACGGCACGGTCAACGTCACCAGCGGCACGCTCAACCTCCGCACCGACGCCCGCCATGACAACGCCATCCTCACCGCCGACGCCGGAGCCGAACTGATCCTCGCCTCGGGCACCCACACCTTCGCCGGGACCACCACCGGCGCGCCCGATGGCGATGTCGTCCTCAGCGCTGACGCTGTCGCCGAGGCCGGGGCCTCGTGGGACTTCGGCGGCGAAGGACTCCAGTGGCGCGACCGGTTCTTGGAGGCGGGCACGATGACCAACGACGGCCTCGTGGTGCTCAACGGCAACAACTTCAACTCACGCGGCATCAGCGGGGCGACCACGGAGTTCGTCAACGCGGGGAGCGTGCTGTGGACGGCCCAAGAGTTCACCCTCTTCGATGGCGGTACGTGGACCAACAACGGCACGCTCGCGACGAACAACGCGGCGTCCACCCTGAACCTTCGCCGGGGCGGTCTCGTCGGCGAGTTGTTCGACAACGCGGGCATTGTCCGTGCCGACAGCGGCCGGTTCGATGTGAATGTGCCGTTCAACCATCAAGCGGGCGCGCTCATCCAAGGCACCGACGAGATCGATATTCTCGGCTCGACGTTCACGCACGAGGGGGACACCGGCCCCGGCGCATCGCCCGGCCTCCTGACTTGGACTGGCGCGTGGGCACCCGATATCGCCTCGACGCTCTTCATCGAGTTGGGAGGGACCACACCCGGTGACGACTACGACCAGCTCGCCGTCAGCGGAGCAGCTACCGTCGATGGCATCCTCGACCTCTCGATCGCCGTCGGCGATGCACCCGGCATCGGGGATACGTTCACCATCCTCACCGCGGGCGGTGGCGTCACCGGCACGTTCGACTCTGTCGTACCCGCCTTCGGGTACACCTTCGACGTGACCTACAACGCCAGCGACATCGTCGTGGAGGTGCTGACGGTCCCGAACTTCGACCTCGTAGCGATCAACACCGACCCGACCGGCGACCCGATCGTGGTGGCCAAGCCGGGGGCGATCGACTTCTCCTACGTGGTCACCAACAACACCAACGCCCCGATCACGGGCGACGTGTTCTTCACGGCCTCGCTGGGGGCGACGACGTTGGCGCAGGGCACCATCATCTCTGGCACGCTGCCCGCGAACTCTTCATCGCCCACGCTGAGCTTCACGCAGGGGATACCGGGTATCGCGCCGGTGGGTACGTACACGTACTCGATCAAGATCGGTCAATTCCCGAGCGTGGTCGTTGACCAAGTGGACTTCACGGTGCAAGTGGTCTCGGGCAGCCGTGAGACTGAAGCAAGCGAGGAGGTGTGGGGTGTCCGTGAGGCCACACCTTGGCTAGCCGCCGATGGGGCCGTGCTGATGACGGTGCCAGAGCAGACCGAAGCACGCGAAACGGAGGAGATCGCTGAGGCCGCTTCCTCGGCGGTGCCGGAAGCATTCGGCCTCGCCGCGGCGTACCCGAACCCGTTCCGTGCGAGCACGACCTTCGCCCTCGACGTGCCGGAGGCGGCGCACGTGAGCGTAGCGGTCTACGACGCGCTCGGTCGGCGGGTGGCGATGCTGCTGGACGAGGAGGTAGAGGCGGGGACGCACCGCGTGGCGTTCGACGCCTCGGCGCTGCCGAGCGGCGTCTATCTCGTGCGGGCGACCGGCGCGGGTGCTACCGCCCTGCAGCGCGTCACCCTCGTGCGCTAACCACTGGATCGTTTGCTGTCTCGTGGCCCGGCCTCTCGATGCGAGGGGCCGGGCCACCCTCTGTTTGGTGGTACAGCCACCGGGCGTTTGGAAGTAGGCCTCGCCTAAAATTGGTAGTCCCCGACTTCTCAAGCCCCTCTGATTGCGCTATTTTCCATACTTTAAGCGTGCTCATGAGCCGTTCTCCTGCAATTTTCCGTTTTACTAGGCAGACGGGGACCATCCCCACCGAAACACGGACACGTTCAACCTCCAACACGTACTCAGCCATGACCATCCGCACCCCCTTCCTCGCTGCGCTGCGCCGCCCGACGGCGCTCTTACTCGTCCTCTTCATGCTCGCCGCCGTCGGCTGCGACAACGCTAGTGACGGCGACGACGATCCGCCGCCGCCGCCGCCCGCCACAACGGGCACCGTGGCTGGCCAGATGACGCTTCCTCCCGGCACGAACGGCTCCGTGGCGAATGCCCGCGTTGCGCTCTACGCCGACCAAGACGACTACTTCACCGACTCATTCGCCTATCAGATTGGGGCCGGTGGAGACGGCTCCTACAGCATCGGCAACGTCGTCCCCGGCACCTACTTCATGGACGTCTGGAAGGACAACAACAACGACGGCGTCATCAACTCCGGCGATTTCTACGGAGTCTTCGGTAGCCTGACGGCGGGCAATGTCAACCTGACCCCCATCTCGGTAGCGGCGGGGCAGACCGCGACGATCTCGTTTGCTATCACGCAGCTCCCCTAGCTTGGGAGGCACAACCTAGAACTAAAAGCCCCCGGCCTCTCCATGAAGCCGGGGGCTTTTGCGTTAGAGCATCTCGCCGATCTCGCGGTGGAGCCACGCCCTCGCTACCGTCCATTCGCGCTTCACGGTCGCGGGCGAGATACCGAGCGCCTCCGCGGTCTCGGGGATCGTAAACCCGACGAAGTAGCGCAGTTCGACAATGTGGGCCTGCCGCTCGTCCAACTCGGCGAGCCGACTGAGGGCCTCGTTGAGCGCGATGACTTCCTCGGCCTTTTCTTCGGGTAGGAAGAAGGCCTCATCGAGCGAGACGGGGCGCTCTCCGCCACCGCGCTTGGCCGCCTTCTGCCGGAGGGCATAGTCGACGAGAATCTGTCGCATCGCAGTGGCGGCTACGCGGAAGAAGTGGGTCCGATCCTCCCAGCGTGCGTCCTCCGAGCGCACCATCTTGAGGTAGGCCTCGTGGACGAGGGCCGTCGTGTTGAGGGTCTCACTGCCGCCGCGACGCCGACGCTGCCGGTGGGCGAGCGCATGCAACTCATCATAGATCAGCGGCAGTAACTCATCGAGCGCCTGCCGGTCGCCTTCATGGACACGGTGGAGCAACCGGGTGACGGCTTGGGGAGACGAAGCGTCTGACATGGAGTCGGTACCGATTTACGGGATAAAGCCTAGCGTCGGTGGGAGGAGAGATACGATGCTGAATTAGAGGATGTCAACCAAGACATGAAATGTACCCCCTCACTTTACCAGTCAGCGAAACAGGAGGATGCCCATGAGCGCCGCCAACGCCATCATCGCGACCATCACGAGCAGCACCATGCCAAGCGGTATGGAGGCGTCATCAGACGCGGCAGCATCGGTCGGTGCGATGGGTGGAGACGTGTCTGACGACATACTCGATGCCCGACGCCCTCGTGTGATCTCGGCCACGGCCTCGCTGAGATGCAGGATGAGTCGCCGGGATAGCGGCGGGGCAGGCTCTTCGACACTACCCTGGTAGGGAGCCTCCCGGTCCGCTGCTCGAATCGGCCCGACTTGTTCGAGCACATGCCGCACAGATGCTGGCAGCATCACAAAAGCGAACTCGACGTGGGCCGGACCTCGGGCCGCCAGCCGGATGATTACATCGTAGGTCTCATCTCTGTTGGGTCCGCTCAGAACCAACGTAGCCGAGCGCTCATCGCCACGCCCCATCGCCCCGAGCGCGAGGCTGTGGCACGCCGACCGCGCCAAGCTGACGCCCGCCACCGAGCATTCGAGCACGTCATGCCGCTCGTCCTCGACGAGGACATGGGCACGAAAAGGAGAAAGAGGAATGTAAGACACCGCGAAACGGAGGCCGGAAGCAGATAAACTCCCTTGCCATCCCAAACCTCGTTCCGCCCGACCGTCCCGCACTTTAGCAGGCCGAGTGGGTGCATCTACTTCACCCGAAGCCGCTGCCCGGCCCGAATCCGGCTGCCGCTTAGTCCGTTGAGCTGCTGCACCTGACGGACCGTGACACCATAACGCTGCGCGATCGCGCCGAGCGTGTCGCCGCTCCGAACCGTGTGATAGACCTCTTCTGCCGGTTCCGCCTTCAGCACTGGGACCGTCTCCGACGCAGCTTTCTCAGTCGTGTCAGACTCCACCCTAGTCAGGCCCGCTGTGCCTGTGACTTGCACATTGTTGACAACCTGCGTCACACCTTCCACCTCACCGATCACCTCAGCTACGCGATCCCGCTGATCCTGCGTTGCCACCACCCCGATGACGGTCAGCACCCCTGCTTCAGAGGTCGGCTGGAACGTGAAAGCGCGTAGAGCCTCGTCTTGCGCGAGCGCTACCTCGGCGCGAGCTGCGATGCGGGCGTCTTCGATCTTCTCAGCCAGCGCCTGAGCACGAACCGGCGCGGTGAGCATTACCACTGCAAGGAGACCCCAAAGCCATTGAGGCATGGTGCTCACCCCTGCACGGCCATGCCGCCATCGCTGTCCTCGGCGGGCGCGGCGTGGTACTCGGTCTGAGTGCGGACCCCGTCGATGGCTCCGTGCTCGGCGAGCCAGCGCTCGGCATCGATGGCTGCCATGCAGCCGGTCCCGGCAGCGGTGACGGCTTGGCGGTAGACGTGATCCTGCGCGTCGCCGCAGGCGAAGACGCCTTCGATGTTGGTGTAGGTCGAGTCGGGCAGCGTCTGGATGTAGCCGGTCTCATCCATGTCCAGCCAGCCTTTGAACAGTTCTGTGTTCGGCTGGTGACCGATGGCGACGAAGAAGCCCGTCACGTCGAGCGTGCTGGTCTCGCCGGTCTCGACGTTTTTGATCTTCAGCCCCTCGACGGCGTTCTCGCCGAGCACGTCTTCGACGACCGTGTTCCAGAGGAACTCGATGGTGTCGTTGGCGAAGGCGCGCTCCTGCATGATCTGCGAAGCCCGCAGCGTGTCGCGCCGGTGGAGGACCGAGACCTTCTTGGCGAAGCGCGTGAGGAAGAGTGCTTCTTCCATCGCCGTGTCGCCACCGCCAACGATGGCGAGGTGCTCGTCGCGGAAGAACGCCCCATCGCAGGTGGCGCACGCCGAGACGCCGCGCCCGAGGAGGCGCTGCTCGTTCTTCAACCCGAGGTACTTCGCGCTCGCGCCCGTCGAGATGATGACCGTATCCGCGAGGATCGGTGTCTCATGATCGACCATCAGCCGGAAGGGACGCTCCGAGAAATCGACCGCTGTGACGGAGCCGTGACGGAGGTCCGTACCGAAGCGCTCGGCCTGCTTGCGAAAGTCCTCCATCATCTCCGGGCCGAGCACACCGTCGGCATAGCCGGGGTAGTTCTCGACATCGGTCGTGGTGACGAGTTGGCCGCCGGGCTGGGTGCCCTCAAAGACGAGCGGTTCGAGGTTGGCGCGCGCCGCATAGAGCGCCGCCGTCAGCCCCGCCGGACCGGTTCCGATGATGACGACGTTCCGGCGCTCGGCCTCGTCGAAGTCGATGCCGTCGAATGCGGAGAGGTCAGGAGTGCCGTTGGTGTTCATGCGGGTCGGTCTGGTCTGGTGATACAGGTAGGGGCGACCGGCGGCCGCCCCTACGGTCTGCTGGAGCGCGGTCGGCGCTTATGCCGCTTGGCTAGCGAGTGCGTCGAGCTTCGCGGCCAGTTCGCGCTTCTGGACCACGCCGATGGCTTGATCAACGATGCGGCCGTCCTTGAAGAAGAGGAGCGTCGGGATTGAGCGGATGCCGAACTGCATCGGGATCTGCTGGTTGTTGTCCACGTCCATCTTGGCGATCTTCGCCTTGCCCTCGTAGTCGGAGGCTAGCTCCTCGATCGTCGGCGCGATGGCGCGGCAGGGGCCACACCACGCAGCCCAGAAATCGACGAGCACGGGCTGGTCGCTGTTGAGGACTTCGTCCTGGAAGTTGGCGTCCGTCAGGGTGACGTACTTGGCGTTGTCGGCCATGAGATAATGCCTCTTTGCTGGAAGATCAGAGTCGTGTTCGGGGTCGAGCGGCAGATTGAACGGGAGGAGTCGCGTGGGGTTTCTGCGGCTATCTCACGGCGCTCTAACATTCACCCCGCCTCCACTACCTCTCCGCCATCGCTTCAGGAATCGCGGTCTGATACGGTGCGGCGAGGTCCACGATGGCTTCGTCCAGCACCACATCGCCACCCACCGAGATGCGGAGCCGGTCGCCCGTGACGCGCCCAATCGGAACAGCCCGTGCACCCGTGCCGACGATCGTGTCCTGCACCATCTCGCCGTCGTCAAACCGGGCCGTAAAGACGATCCGGCTCTGCGCCTCGCCGAAGAGGACGGCATCGAGCCGTAGCCTGTCAGCCTTGAGATCGATCTCAGCCCCGAGACTACCGAAGCTGCACTCGGCGAGGCAGACCGCGAGGCCGCCGTCGGACACGTCGTGCGCGCTCTGGACGAGGCCACTTCGGATCAGGCCCAGCATGGCCGACTGCACGGCGGTCTCTTCATCGAGGTCGAGATGCGGCGCATCGCCCGTGGTCTGTCCACGCACGGAGGCGAGATACTCCGTCCCGCCGATCTCGTCGCGGTGCTGCCACGCATCGGGCGAGAGGAGGAAGACCACGTCGCCCTCGTTGCGGAAAGCATTGGTCGTCGTGTCCTGCTCCACGTCGTCGACGAGGCCGAGCATCCCGATGGTCGGGGTCGGGAAGACGGCGCTCTCGGGGTTTTCGTTGTAGAAGCTGACGTTGCCGCCGGTGACAGGCGTCGAGAGCGCGCGGCAGGCATCGCCCATCCCGCCGACGGCCTCGGTGAACTGCCAGTAGACCTCGGGCTTGTACGGGTTGCCGAAGTTGAGACAGTTGGTGATGGCGAGCGGCTGGCCGCCCGCGCAGACCACGTTGCGCGCTGCCTCGGCGACGGCGATCTGCCCGCCCCGGCGCGGGTTGAGGTAGACGTAACGCCCGTTGCAGTCGGTCTTGACGGCCAGCCCCTTGTTCGTCCCTTTGATTCGGACGACGGCAGCATCGGTCCCGCCCGGCCCCTGGACGGTGTTGGTGCGGACGGTCGTGTCGTACTGCTCATAGACCCACCGCTTCGAGGCGATGTTCGGGCTGCCAAGAAGCTGTTTGAGGACCTCGCCCGCGTCGTCGGCACGCACATCCGGCACGATCGATGGGTCGAAGGCGTGGACCGTGTCGAGGTAGGCCGGGCGCTTCGTCTCGCGGTGGTAGACCGGCGCGCCCCCGCCGAGGACGAGATGTTCGGCGGGCACGTCGGCCACGAGATCGCCGTGCCAGAAGACCTTGACGCGCCCGTCGTCCGTGACCTCGCCGATGTTGACGGCGTGGAGGTCCCACTTCTCGAAGACGGCCTCGATCTCGCCCTCGCGGCCTCGTTCGGCCACGATCAGCATTCGTTCTTGGCTTTCAGAGAGCATCAGCTCGTACGGCGTCATCCCCGACTCCCGGGCGGGCACCCGTTCGAGGTGAAGCACCATCCCGGCCTCACCCTTCGCGCTCATCTCCGACGACGAGCAGGTGATACCCGCTGCGCCCATGTCCTGAATGCCGACTACCGCGCCTGTGGCGATGGCTTCGAGCGAGGCTTCGAGGAGTAGCTTCTCCGTGAACGGGTCACCGACCTGGACACTCGGGCGCTTGGCCTCGCTGGCCTCCGAGATTTCCTCCGAAGCGAAGGTCGCGCCGTGAATCCCGTCGCGGCCCGTCGCACTGCCGACGATGTAGACGGGGTTGCCGACGCCGGTCGCAATCGCGCTCGCCGTCTCGCCGACTTTGACGACACCGACCGACATCGCGTTGACGAGCGGGTTGCCCTCGTAGGCCGGGTCGAAATACACCTCGCCCGCGACCGTTGGAACGCCGAACGAGTTGCCATAATCGCCGATGCCGCGCACAACGCCGTCGAAGAGATAGCGGACGCGGGGGTTGTCCAGCGAGCCGAAGCGGAGCGAGTTCAGGCTGGCGATGGGACGGGCACCCATCGTAAAGATGTCGCGCTGGATGCCACCCACGCCCGTCGCCGCGCCCTGATATGGCTCCACCGCCGACGGGTGGTTGTGGCTCTCGATCTTGAACGCCACCGCGAGGCCGTCGCCGATGTCCACCAGCCCTGCGTTCTCCTCACCCGCCTCAACGAGCAGTTGCTCGCCCTCGCGCGGCAGCTTCTTGAGGAGCGCGATGGAGTTCTTGTACGAGCAGTGCTCGCTCCACATCACCGAGTAGATGCCGAGTTCGACGAACGTCGGTGTCCGCCCGAGTTTGTCGACGATCCAGCCGTATTCCTCGTCGGTCAGCCCGTGCTCACGGGCGAGGGCGAGGGTGACTTCCGGTTCACGAACGGCGGTATCGGGCATGGCGGCAGCTAGCAATGAAGCAGGGGCGACCGATTGGCCGCCCCTGCGGAGGTGAGCGGTCCCGAAAAATACGGAGCCGCCCTGCTGCCTGAGGTGAATTAGCGGACGAGCGTGATGCGACGCTCGACAACCGTATCCCCTGCTGTCGCCCGGACGAGGTAGGTCCCGTCGGCGAGGTCAAGCTCGGTGGCGTCGAACGCGAACGTGTGTACTTGCCCACCGGCGAGCATGCCTTCGTGCAGCGTCGCCACGCGGCGGCCTGCCACGTCGAACACGACGACGGTCACTTCCTGCGCCCGGTCGAGCGTGAGGTCGAGGCGGGTGCGGGCGTCGAAGGGGTTGGGGTAGGCCGCACCGAGGGAGAGAGCAACAGGCTGTGCCTCGTCCTCGTTCGACACCGCGTTGATGATGTTCAGCTCCCAGCCCATGCGGGGGTGGTTAGAGCATTCGTAGTAGAGCAAGTCCGGCGCGGTCATCGGGACGGTGAAGGTGAGGGTCTGACCGGTCGTCGCAAAGTTGCCCGTGACACCCTCGGTCCAAACGCCCGCTCCGCCGCCGACCTCACTCGTCGAGATATAGAACGGGTGCGAGTTGGCCCCAGCCCCGATCTCGAAAGTGTAGGTCTCGCCGCGCACGAGCGTCAGGGCATCACTCTCCACCCCGTCGATGGCGTAGACGACCGGCCACGGATCGGGGCGGGGGTTGTCTCCGGTACTTCCGATGACGGTGACAGCGAAGGTCTGCTGCGCCTGCACGGTCGGCAGGGCAAACAGCAAGATGAGAAGCGCAGCGAGCGAGTAGCGGATGGTCATGGCGAGTCTTGTCTGGTTGGGTGAGACGGAAAGGATGATGGGCCGATCCGGCGGCTACGACGCGGAGCGGAGCGAGGCCGTTCCGGGGTGTGCAGGTCATGCACACCCCGCGCACCGGGTGCCCGGTCCTGCATTGAGAAAGCACCGGACCCCACGGTGGAGTCCGGTGCTCCTCATCTATGGCCCATTCGGCCTATTTCCCTTCACCAGCGTCACCTGGATAGGCGGCAGGGCCATGTTCCTCCTCCCGGCTTACGGGCCAGGGACGGGAGGATCGGATCGTGGAGGTACCCGAGCACCTCCGGTAAGGCCCTTCTTGCAACCAGCGCGCCAACTTTCGCACCCCGTGCGGTGGGCACGCCGATCTGCCCTGTTACGCTGCTGCCTGTGCGTGCCCTGACGACGCGACCGTTTCCCATACGGGCTGAATGAGCGTCCGCCGACGCGATACACTCTCGATCTCTTCTACGACGCGCGCTTCGCCTGCTTTGACCCACGCCTGAAAGGTCTCCCGTGTATTCGCCCGTGCCTGCTCGGAGTGCTGGTCCAGATACTGGAGAAAGCCGTCGAGGTCGAAGTCCGTTCCCCAGAGGCCCGCCCCGATGCGCTGTGCGTCGAGCGCGTTCGTGCGTTGTTCGAGGTGGCCGGGCGTTGGGATCATGTAGACGGGCTTGCCAAGCCACAGGGCTTCGCTGACCGACTCGAACCCGGCGGTGCAGACGACGCCCCGCGCCTGCGCCATGCGTTGCAGAAAATGGGTGCCGCAGAGCGGGTGAAATCGCAGGTTGGGATACGGATGCCGGGCCTCGCCGTCCCAGAAACAACGAACCGGCACGTCCGGGCGGCGACGGTGCCACGCCTCCAGCCCCTCCGCCCGATCGCGGTTCAGGAGATAGATGAGCAGCGACCCATCGTCCGTGCTTCCATTCAAGTCGAGCACCGTCCGGCGAAGCAGAGGCGGAATGACGCGGAGGTTCTGGTCGGGTAGGTCTTTGGCGGGATAGAACGAAAGGGCCAGCCGGCGAGCAGCTCCCAGCGCGGTCAGCCGTGTGTAGGCCTTCAGCGCAGCACGCCCGACCCGCTGCCCGGATGCAAACCGGTAGGCCGGGTGCCCGAACATATACTGGTGTCCGATACAGACCACCGGCACCGCTGACCGGAAAGCGAGTTGGTACAGCCCCACCATGCCCTCATAAAAATTGACGATCACATCAGGCTGGTAGGCCGTGATCTGCTGGTCGAGGATCTGCAAGTGGTGGGCATATACCCAACTCTTCCGCAGCCCCTCGCGGACGGTCTGCCCGAGCCGGACAGCCCCGTTCTCATAGGCAAAGCCCGGACTGACGAAGAAGTGAACCGGCGCGTTGATGCCCTCGGTAAAGAAGGCGGGCACCTTGCGCCCTCCGCCTCGTCCGATGAGGGCCGCACAGACGGCGTGCCCGCGCGCTTCCAGCAGTTCGCTCAACGCGAGGGCTTGCGTCATGTGGCCCCGCCCTTCTCCTTGGATGACGAAGAGTGCGCGCATGATTTCAGGGTCGAGAGTCAGGGAGTCGAGAGGGCCTACAGCGACCGAACCGTGTTGAGAAGGGGCAACCCCGAGGCGAGGCCGTCGCCTGACGGAGCCGCTGTCGCTGGCAACGTGGGCCAGCGCACGATCTCCAGCCGCCCGTCTTCATGCTCAACGAGGGCGGTGCAGTTCTCCACCCAGTCGCCGCAGTTCGCGTAGAGGATGCCGTCGATGGGCCGGAGTTCGGCCTTGTGGATATGACCGCAGATGATTCCGTCCACATCGCGCTCGCGGGCACGGCGGGCAACGGCTTCCTCGAACCCGGCGACGTACTGCACGGCCTTCTTGGTCTTCCCTTTCAGGTAGCCAGCCAGCGACCAATAGGGCATCCCGAAGGCTCGGCGCACGCGATTGAGCACGGTGTTCAGGGCGAGCGCCGTTTCATAGGCCCGTGCCCCGAGGTGCGAGAGCCACGGCGCGAACTTCACCGCTCCGTCGAACTGGTCGCCGTGGAGAACGAGGAGGATGCGACCGTCGGCGGTGTCATGGACCGCCTCGCGCGTGATCTCGATCTCCCCGAAGATGAGGCCGGTGAAGTGGTGCGCGAAGTCGTCGTGGTTGCCGGGCACGTAGACGACGTGGGTGCCCTTGCGCGCCTTACGCAGGAGCTTCTGCACCACATCGTTGTGGGCCTGCGGCCAGTGCCAGTTCCGCCGGAGCGCCCACCCATCAACGAGGTCGCCGACGAGGTAGAGGTGCTCGGATTCGGTGTGGCGGAGGAAGTCGAGTACGCTCTCGGCTTGGCAGCCGTGCGTGCCGAGGTGGAGATCGGAGATCCAGATGCTGCGGAAACGCCGCGTCGTCATAGGCAGTGCCCCAGTGAGGTCGGTCTGAGGTACTTCTGATGGCTGCCAGAGTACGCCCCTACTGTGAACGCTGCATTACCGGGATAACACCAACGTGTTATCAGTGGGTCATATAAAAAAGGACGCCGGCTCCCCTCCCACGAGGAAACCGGCGTCCTGGCTGGCTATACCGGGCGGTACAGCACAGGTGTTGCATCGCTGAGCTTAGTCGGCGAGATAGCCGAGAGCGTCGAGTGCGGTCCAGCCCTTGAGCCAGTTCGTCGTGCCGAAGGCACCGATATAGCTCACATTCTGGAAGTCACCGCTTGGAATCTGCGCCCCCTGGAGAGCCGGACTGCCACCGGCCAGCGCCGGGTTCAGGCCACCATCTGTGGAACGGCTGATGCCCGTGAGCATCGGATCGGCGAGAACATTGCCATTAGCACCGAGATAGTCCACAAGCGTCGTGCGGAAGGTCGGGTCCACCTCCTCGTCATTGTCCGTGGTCTCGTCGTCATCGGGATCGAACTTGGTGATGTCGATGATACTGGGGAGATCGTCGCCAGCCCCGAAGCCGAACCAGTAGTTGTTCTGGAAGGCGAAGTCGCCACCGTCGAAGCGGGCACGGCTGTCTTGGGCGCTGGCGTCCATGAGGTCTTCGATTCGGATGGCTCCGTCGGCGAAGTCGGTGAAGATCGAGTTGTAGAACTGCACCGCCGAGTTGTCGCGGACTTCGAGGACGCGGTCGTTGTCGTCGTTGCCCGAGGCCGTGCCGGAACCGATGTAGGTCGCGTTCGAGACCCGGACGGTCGAGAACGGCATGGCATCTTCACCGCCGAGGTCGCTGTCGCCGCCGTCGTGCTCACCGGCCCGGTTGCCGGTCGTGGGCGACTGGATGGTGAACCAGAACTGGTTGTCCCCGGTGTACCCCTGGTCGGTGTCGAACGAGTCGTCGCCGACGAAGGCGACGGCGAGGTACTTCGTGTTGACCGTGCCGCCGAAGAACTCGACGCCGTCGTCGGCATTGCCGAAGACCTCGACGTATTCGATGGTCGTGGCGGAACCAACACCGCCGAGCGTGAGACCGTTGATCTCGTTGCCCGCGCCGATGTCCGTGCCGCCGTAGCGGATCGAGACGTAGCGGAGCGTGCCCGAGTTGTCCCCGGCGCTGCTGCCCCCATAGAGGCCACGCGTCTCGGTCGTCGGGATGCCTTCGATGGCAACGGTGGCAGGCGTCGTATTCGTCGGCGCGTTGCCGAGGACGATGACGCCGCCCCAAAGGCCGCTGGTGCCCGCCGGGATGTCGTTCGGGTTGGTCACGTCATCGCCAGCGCTGGTGAAGATGATCGGGGTCGTGGCCGTGCCGTTGGCCTCGATCCGGCCACCCTGCGCGACGATGAGCGCCGAGGCATCCTCGCCCTCACCGGGGAGGCCGCGCACGACGGTACCGGCCTCAATCGTGAGCGTCTGGCCGCTGTTGACGAAGACGAAGCCGCTGAGGTAGTAGGTGGTGTCGGCCGAGAGCGTGCGGGTACCCGTGCCCTCACCGCGGTCGGTGATGCGGACCCCGTCCCCGGAGGGACCGGTGAAGGCTTCATAGAGGGTGAAGGTCTCCTCTTGCGGCGGGTCTTCGTCGTCGCTGTCGCATCCGACGAAGGCGAAGGCGAAGAGCGCGATAGCCGAAAGGGCTGCAATGCGTTTCAGAAAAGCGTTCATGCTGTGGGTTGTGGTGTTGGGTCGATGGAGGGCATCCGTCCGCCGGAGCTAAGTCCAGCGACCCGGATGTTGTTAGAGGCTGTAGCTCACGCCGAGCGAGAAGGACCGGCCCTGGCTATAGCTCCGATTGATGAAGTCGGTGCCCCGGAACGTCTGCGCGATCTCGTACTTGGCGTCGAGCAGGTTCTTGGCCGAGAGCTTGACGGTGAAGCCGCGTCCGACCTCTTGCGAGGCCACGAAGTCGAGCATGTGGCGCGGCTGCTCGAAGTAGTTCGGCGCCCCGCCACGGGCGACGGCGTAGAGCCGCTCGCCGAAGACGTTGTAGAAGAGGCTGATGGCCGTCCCGCGCTCCAGGTTCTCGTACCCAAAGTCGAGGTTGACCACGTAGGGCGACTGCCCCTGAAGCGAGCGCGTTTCGTCGGCGTTGGGATTGGCCGCGCGGATCTGCGCCAGTTCGTCCGCGTCGATGTCCACGACCGACTGAACGAGCGTGACGTTGGCCCCCGCCTGGAAGTGGCGGAAGACATCGCCGAAGACGCCGAGGCCGGTGCGGGCCTCCATCTCCAGCCCGTAGACCTGGGCCGCGTCGAGGTTGTTGTACTCGACTTCGAGGTTCGTGGCGGCAGACCGGATGACGCGTTCGATGGGGCCGTCGAACTGCTTGTAGAACCCGCTCACGGCGACGATCTGGCCGGGCTGGAAGAACCACTCCCACCGTACATCGAAGTTGTCGACGAGCGAGCGCTCTAGGCTGGTGTTGCCGATGTAGATCAGGTTGTCAACGAAGTCGTAGGAGTTGTACGGCGCGAACTCGCGGAACGTCGGGCGGGCGAGCGTGCGGCCGTACGCGGCGCGGACATTCATCCGGTCCGAGAGCGCATAGACCCCACTCAACGACGGCAGCACATCGACCTCGCTGATGGTGCCCCGGTCTCGCTGAGCTGCAAGGTTCTCGACTTCGATGTCGGTCGTCTCAACACGCGCCCCGGCGATGAGGCGGAGTTTGTCCGTGACGGCGGCATCCATCATACCGTACCCGGCGGCGACGGTCTGGATGCCGTCGTAGTTGTTGCGCGGGGTGGAGAGATCGACGAGGTAGTTGCCAAAGACGGGACGCCCGTCCTCGTCCTGCCCGATGATGCCGACGCTCTGATCGCCGAAGAACGACTCGGCGTCACCCGAGTAGGTGAGTTGGTTGGCGTTGCGCTGGAACTCGTAGCGGCGCTCGCGGAAGGTGCGCTCCTTCGCGAGAAACGAGCCACCAGTCTTGAACCGCAGCGTGCGGTCGAAGAGACGGACGGGCACCGTCACATCGAGGTTGGCCGTCGCGCTGTTCTCTTCGAGGTCGCGGAAGTAGCGCGTCGGCTCGGGGTAGAGGTTGGCCGCAATCGTGTACGACGTGTCGATCGCGCTCGGCGTGAAGTGGTTCGAGAAGAAGCGGAGGTCCGGCTCGTCCTGCGTCGAGCGGGCGAGCGAGGCGTTCCACTCCACCTGGGTGCCCCGGTCGGTGAAGGCGTGCTCACCGCGAAGCTGGACCGAGGCGAGAGCACGCTCGATGGTTTCGAGGGCGCGCGTCTCGTAGACCTGGTTCGAGGAGAGGTCGCGCGGGAACGAGCCGGTGCGGAGACGTGCACTCTGCTGACCGCTCTGGTTGTAAAGCAGGTTCAGCCCGAGTTCGTGGCGCTGCGCCAGGCGGTATGAGAGGTTCGCGAGGCCGCCCCAGAGAATCTCTTCGCTGCCGGACTGATCCGTCAGGCGCAAGTCTGGCGTGAGCTCGGTCACGCCTGCGCCGCTGCCCGGTAGGGAGAACTGCCCGAAACGTCCATCATCGTAGGCCGACGTGCTGCGGCTCCAGTTGGCCGAGCCGATGAAGCCCAGCGGCTTACCGAAAAGCTCGGTGCGATTGCCAAGCGAAAAGCTGTAGCTCTGCGCGACGGGAGCGGCACCGACCGTCGGAGCCATCGAGCCATTGAAGGCTTTGGAGAGTTCGTCCAGTTCTTGCGCCGCTGCCGCGTCGCCGAAGGTTTCGCCAATCGACGGCACGTCGGCGTTTTCAAGCGCCTGCGGCAGCCCCTCGTCCGACGTCCCGAGCATGCCGAGTCCACCTGGGACGAGCAGGATGTCGCTGCCGGGCGCGGCGTTTGTGTTGACCGACATTGACGAGGAGAATCCGAGCGTGAGCTGGTCCGGGAACGACTTCGTCGCGATGTTGACCGAGCCGCCGGTGAAGTCGCCGGGCTTGTCCGGCGTGAAGGTCTTCGACGTGACGATGTTGTCGAGGAGGCCACCGGGGAAGAGGTCGAGCGGAACAGCGTTGCGGTCCGGGTCCGAGCTCGGGAGCGTTGCTCCGTTGAGTTGGGTGTTCATGTAGCGATCGCCGAGACCGCGGACGTAAACGTAGCGTCCGTCCTGGACGCTGGCACCGGTCACTTTCTCCATCGCGTCGGCGGCACTGGAGGAGCCGCTCTTGGAGATCGTCTCGGCGGAGATCGCGTCGCTCAACCCGGCCGCCTTCTGCCGGTCCCGGAGCAGGGTCGCCTCGTTGTTGCGAAGTGCGCGCGCCTCAACGATGACTTCGCCCTCTATTTCGAGGGTTTCTTCTGAGAGGGCGACATCGACGGTCGTCGTGCCCTCAGTGACGGTGACGCCGGTGATGCGCTGGCTGTTGTAGCCGAGGTAGGAGACGACGAGCGTGTACGTACCGGCGGGCACGCCGGGAATCCGGTAGTCACCGTCCAAGCCCGTGGCGGCACCGGTGCCAAGCTCTTCGACGAGCACGTTGACGCCGATGAGCGTCTCGCCGAGGTCTTCGTCTACGACAATACCAGCAATCGTGCCCGTCTGGGCGAACGCTGCCGGGGCGGCAAGGAGGAGGAAAAGGAGAGTCAACCCAATGGAGGCCGACTGTCGGAGGGTGCGCGACAGGCGCACGGCGAGCGTAGTGGGAGTCATGGGGTTCGCTGTAGTTTGTGGGAGGAGAGCGTGGAAGCCCCTCTTCCATGCTCGAACCGAAACTTAGAACGCCGACATTACCCCGCTGTTAGCGGCGTATTACCGTAGTGTTACCTGCCTGCGGAGACCATGTGAAGGCCGCTCTGCAACGCACCCCGTAACTCCCTCCTAGCAGGCCCGTCTGGCCCCTCGAAGAGGCCTCGCCGTCGCATCACGGGCATCGCCTCCTGCAACACCGCTGCTCCTTTCCGCGACCCGCTGCAACTTTTCCCCGCGCTAGGCTTTCCCGATATCCGTTTCGACAGGTTTTTATTTGGCTCACGCGACACCCCGCACCTACGGCATCCTGTTCTCGCTCTGGCTCATGGTCTTCACGGCCGCGAGCCAGACCATCATCATCACCCCCATCCTGCCGATCATCGGGGACGCGCTCGCAATCCCGGAGTCGCTGCGCGGGACGCTGGTCACGGTCTACTCATTTGCCCTCGCCATCGCGGCGGTCGTGATGGGGCCGATCTCGGACCGGATCGGGCGGCGGCGGGTGCTGCTGATCGGATCGGGGGCGCTTGCGGCGATGCTGGCACTGCATGGCCTCGTGCAGACGTACACCGGGATGCTGATCGTCCGGGCGCTCGCGGGCGCGGCAGGCGGGATGCTCAGTGGCGCGGCGGTCTCCTACGTCGGCGACTACTTCCCCTACGAGCGGCGTGGCTGGGCAACGGGCTGGGTGATGAGCGGCGTGGCGTTCGGCCTCGTCATCGGGATTCCGCTCGGGCGTGTGCTGGCCGCGGCAGCGGGTTTCCGGCTCCCCTTTCTCGCCTTCGCCGTGCTGATGACGGTGGCGTTCGTGCTGATCTGGCAGGTGGTGCCGCAACCGAACGTGGAAATGGAGTCAGACAAGATGACCATTCTCGGGACGCTGCGGCGCTACCGCGACCTCCTCGGCGTGGCGTCCGTCCGGGCCGCCTCGGCGACCTACTTCCTGATGTACTTCAGCTTGAGCTTGCTCGTCATCTACCTCCCGCAGTGGCTCACGGCAAACTTCCCACTGGAGGTATTCCTCTTCGGCAAACCGCTCGCGATTGGCGACGTGCCTATCGACTTTATCGCCACGCTCTTTCTGGTCGGCGGGATGGTAAGCGTGATGGTCGGGCCGTGGGCGGGGACGCTCTCGGACCGGATCGGGCGGAAGCCGCTGATCCTCGTGTCATGCTTCGGCCTGTCGGTGGTGACGGCCCTCGTCACCTACGCTGTCGTCGAACGCTGGGTGGCGTACCCGCTCTACGTCGCCATCATGGGCCTGTTCTCGATGCGGATGTCGCCGCTGCAAGCGCTCCTGACGGCGCTCGTCCCGGACAAGCTGCGCGGCACCCTGCTCTCGCTGACGATTGCCATCGGGCAGATCGGCACGGGCCTCGGCGCGAGCCTCGCGGGCGTAACCTACGCCGGGATGGGCTACCGCCCGACGACATGGCTCTCGGCCATCGTGATCCTACTCATGGCGGCACTCGTGTGGCGCTTCCTCCCTGAACCGGGCACGCCCGATGCCGAGGAAGCACAGGCGACGGTCGCAGCGGAAGTGGCGGAGGTGTAGGGGTACGGCACGCCGTGTCCCTATGAGTTCATCGCCTCTAGAAACTCGGCGTTGTTCACCGTGCCGTTCATCCGGTCGAGGAGAAAGGGCATGGCGTCCACGGGGTCCATCTCGGCGAGGAAGCGGCGGAGAATGTGGATGCGCTGGAGCGATTCCTCGGGGACGAGCAACTCCTCGCGGCGCGTGCCGCTGGCGAGGAGGTCGATGGCGGGAAAGATGCGGCGGTTGGCGAGGTCGCGGCTGAGCACCATCTCCATGTTGCCGGTGCCCTTGAACTCCTCGAAGATTACGTCGTCCATCTTCGAGCCGGTGTTCACGAGGGCGGTCCCAATGATCGTAAGCGAGCCGCCTTCTTCGACGGCGCGGGCACTGCCAAAGAACCGCTTCGGCCCACGCAGCGCCCCTGCTTCGAGGCCACCTGACATCGTCCGGTTCTGCCCGGCGAACACGGCGTTGTGCGCCCGTGCGAGGCGCGTGATCGAGTCGAGCAGCACGACCACGTCCTGCCCACCCTCGACGTACCGCTTGGCCTTGGCAAGCACGACCTCGGCGACTTCGACGTGCCGCTCTGGCTCTTCGTCGAAGGTAGACGCGATGACCTCGCCCTCGACGTTGCGCTCGAAATCGGTCACCTCCTCCGGGCGCTCATCGACGAGCAGGATGAGGAGGTGTACGTCGGGATAGTTGGTCGTGACGGCGTTGGCGATCTTCTGGAGCAGCATCGTCTTGCCCGTCTTTGGCTGGGCCACGATGAGGCCGCGCTGCCCTTTGCCGATGGGGCAAAACAGGTCCATGACGCGGGTCGAGTGCTCGGTACCCTCTGTTTCCAGATGCAGCGCCTCGTGGGCGAATAGCGGGGTCAGGTGGTCGAACTCTACGCGCTCGCCCAGCCCCTCGGGCGCACTGCCGTTGATTGAGTTGACGTGGATGAGTGCGAAGAACCGCTGCCCTTCTTTCGGCGGTCGGATCTCGCCGTCCACCGTATCGCCCTTCTGCAGATTGAACCGCTTGATCTGCGACGGCGAGACGTAGATGTCGTCCGCCGACGGGAGGTAGTTGAACTCCGCGGAGCGCAGGAAACCGTAACCGTCCGGCATGATTTCCAGCACCCCAACCCGGCGGATCATCCCAACGAGCGCTGTTGTTGCAGGGTCGAAGGCCCGCATGTAGGCGGGGTAGACATCGGAGAGCGGCTGCCGAGGACGCGCTTGCCGACCGCGCCGCTCGGTGCGGCGAGGCTGGGATCTGCGCTCGGCCCGCGTGGTGGTGCGCGGGTCCCGTGTCTGCACGTCAACGGGCCGGAGTTCGGCCTCCTTTGGCTCGGGGCGTTCCGCGTCCCTCCGCGCGTAGGCTTCGAGGATCTGGTAGATCAAGTCCTCCCGCCGGAGGTGGGAGTATTCTTTGACGCGAAGGTCGCGGGCAATCCGCTGTAGTTCGCCGAGCTTCTTGGTTTGGAGGGAGGCGATGTTCATTGCCGAGAGCCTCAGCACCCGTGAGCCGGTGCTTGCAAGCAGAAGAAGTGTGGGACCAAGGTGTAACCGAAGCCGCGAGGCAACGAGAAGAGCAGGAGGACTCGATAGGAGCCGGGTGTCAGGAAGTGGCCTCGGCGACGGTGAGATGTGAACCGGTGATGAGCAACCCATCGGCACCCCCCGCCTGCCGACGAAACCAATTGATGCCGTCTTTCACCCCGGCTACGTCAATGATGCGCAGGCCGCGTGCGCGAAGGGTGTCGCGCAGAGTCCCCGCAGGCAACGCACGCGGCGTCGGCAACCCGACGGGCAGCACCGTGGCATCGTAGCGGACGAGTGCATCGGCGAGCGCGCCGATGTCTTTGT
The DNA here is from genome assembly GCA_028284265.1 of Rhodothermales bacterium. Lineage (GTDB taxonomy): Bacteria > Bacteroidota > Rhodothermia > Rhodothermales > JANQRZ01 > JANQRZ01. The sequence goes on along the minus strand of JANQRZ010000004.1, from coordinate 62,854 downwards.
CCTGCATCGTGCCGAAAAGCACGTAGAGCGTACCTGCCGGGGGAAGTGCCGAGCGTGTGGCAGCCAGCGCGGCCTCAAGCCCATCCGCGTTGTGCGCTACGTCGACCAGAATGAGAGGCGTCGATTGGTACGTTTCACAACGGCCTGCAAGGCCACTAAGTTTCCCGACCTCCGCCAGACCTCTCGCAACAGTGTCAGGATTATGTATAACTTCTGCGATAGCAGATTCTGCTGCCCGGACTGCGAGAGCCGCGTTCCAAACCTGATGCCGCCCCGGCAGTCCGACGCGCAATCGCTGATAGGTCCGGCTCGGTGTGGTGAGGTCCAGCACGAGGCCAGCCACCTGTTCCTCCACGTTCTCCACCGCCACCTCATCCCGCACGTTCACGAACTGAGCGCCCCGCGCTTCGGCGGTCTCACGCAGCGCTGCGATCACATCCGCACCCGCGGCGGCACTCAGCAGCGGCACCCCCAGCTTGGCAATCCCGGCCTTCTCTCGCGCCACCGCCTCGCGCGTCTCCCCGAGCAGGTCCGTGTGGTCCAGCCCGATATGAGTCACGAGCGCCACCTCGGGATGAAGCACGTTCGTGGCGTCCAGCCGCCCGCCGAGGCCCACTTCGACGACCGCGAGGTCTACCTCCTGCTCGGCGAAGTACAGAAAACTGAGCGCCACCATCGCTTCGAAGAAGCTTGGCTCGACCGTGTCGAAAGCCGGACGGAAGCGTGCCACAGCATCGGCGATCCAGTCATGCGGCGCGGGTACGCCATTGATGCGGAGGCGCTCGGCGAGGTCGTAGAGGTGGGGTGAGGTATGGAGACCCGTCCGCAGGCCGGACGCCGTAGCAATCGCCGCCACCATCGAGGCCGTCGAGCCTTTGCCGTTGGTGCCCGCGACGTGGACACTGCGGAAACGCTCATGCGGTCGGCCCATCGCGCTGAGCAGCGTATCCATCCGCTCCAGCCCCGGCTTCATCGCAGCGGCTCCCTGATCTGCAAAGCGCGGCAGAGCGCAAAGGAGGGCTTCAGCCTCAGCGCGGGTCATCCGATCTCTACCTGTTCGATCCGTCTCGTGTCGCCGCTACCGTGCGTCAATCGCAGCAAAATAGCCTCTTCGGGAATCAGCGCCGCCACGCGCTCGGGCCATTCGATCAGGCAAAGGCCATCACCGAAGAAGTAAGTCTCATAGCCTAGCTCGAAAAACTCCTCCGGGCGCTCGATCCGGTAGGCGTCAAGGTGATAGACCGGCCCCGCCGCCCCGGTGTACTCGTTGGCAATCGTGAACGTCGGTGAAGTGATGGTTTCGATAGGCACTCCTAGCCCGGCGCAGATGCCTTTGACGAGGTGCGTCTTCCCTGCGCCGAGGTCGCCGATCAGCGCGAGCACATCGCCCGGCTCCAAGTGCTCCGCCAGACGCCGACCGAGCGCAATCGTCGCCTCGGGCGAAACCGTTTCAGCAGGTAGCAGATCGTCGAAGTCAGGCACAGCAGCGGTGAGAATGGACCTCCCCCCTACGCCGGACTCGCGCTCGCGTTCTCATGAGGAGGGCGGACGCTTGACCGCTTTGAGCTTAAGGGCACCCGGCGGCGGTTTCCGTCCGGCCTTCGGCTTCACCGCGCGCGGCTTCACCCCGCTGGGTGGAACCGCACGAGCCGCCTTCGGCTGAGCGAGACGAACGGCCTCTTTCTCAGCCGCCAGCGTAAAGTATTTCTCCTCGTGGATCGCGTCTTCGGGGAGACGGGCGCGGGCTAGGATGCCCTTGGCGTTCTCGATCATCTGCGGATTGCCGCAGGCATAGCCCGCCGTCTGCGCCGGGTCGAAGCCCGCCCGGTCCATCCACATGCGGAGGAGCTCACCCACCCGACCTGTCTCCCCTTCCCACTTGGGGTCGGCCCACGGGCGGCTGATCGAGGGAACGTAGGTGAGCCAGTCGTGCGCGTCGGCGAGGGCGGCGACTTCGGTGCGGTAGGGACCGAGTTCGGCAGCGTGGCTGGAGCCGTGGAGAATCAGGAAGCGGTGGACCGTGTCGAGCGCGCCCTGCTCTAGCTGGTGCACCTGATGGCGGACGATGGAAAGGAACGGCGCGAGACCCGTCACCGTCGCCGCCATCGCGTGCTGCGTCCGCTGCTCGTCCAGCGTGAAGTGACCGACGATTTTCCGGCGGATGAACAACTCGTCGCCCTCCTTCAAGTCCCACAGGCATGGCGTCAGCACCCCATCCTCGACACACTCAACATAGAACTCCAATTCGGCCTCGTGCGGCGCACTCGCAATCGAGTAGGCCCGCTTGACCAACTTGCCGTCGATTTCGAGCGCGAGGGTCGCGTACTGCCCCGGCTTGAAGTCGAGCTTCTCGGTGGGACGGAGCCAGAACGTGGCGAGGTCGTCGGCGAAGTCGTTGCGCCGGGTGATCGTGGCGGTGAGATAGCCTTTCGGAAGCATGGCACCGGGGGTCTGCCGCAAGGGCCACCGGCGGGTCGCCCCTACGAGATCACACCACCGCGCCTTTCATCACTACCTAGGCCGCATCGTCACGACAGGCAGGACGACCTCTTCGAGCGAGACCCCGCCGTGCTGGAACGTGTCGTTGTAGCGATTGAGGTAGCGGTGGTAGTTGGTCGGGTAGACAAAGTAATAGTCTTCCTTCGCAAAAATATAGTTTTCGTTCATGCTGGTGCGCGGGAGGCCGTAGGTTTCCGGCTCCTTGACGAAGATGGCGTGCCTCTCGTCGCACTTTAGGTTGCGACCGTGCTTGTACCGGAGACTCGTCGAGGTCTCACGGTCGCCGATGACTTTGGTGGCATGGAGACTGCGGATCGCGCCGTGGTCCGTCGAGATGACAATGGTAACGTCTTGGCGTGCTAGCTCCTCGAAGGCACGGAACAGCCACGAGTGCTCGAACCATGTCCGTGTCAGTGCCCGGTACGCCCGCTCGTCCGGGGCGATTTCTTTCAGCACGTTCGAGTCCGACCGGCTGTGCGCGAGGATGTCGACGAAGTTGACGACGATGGCGGCAAGGTCGTGCTGAGCGAGGTCGGTCACGCGGTCAGCCATCGCGGTGCCGTCATCGGTGGAGACGATTTTCTCGTAGCGGTAGCGGGTGTCACGCTTGTGCTTGCGCTTAAGGAGTTCGCCGAGGAGTTCGGACTCGAACTGGTTGAGCGAGTGCTCATCGCCGGTATCATGCTGCCAGAACTGCGGGTACCGGGCCGCGATGTCGATAGGCAGGAGACCGCTGAAAATCGCATTGCGCGAGTACGGCGTCGCGGTCGGGAGCAGCCCGTAGTGCCAGTCCTTCTCAATGTCGAACAGCGGGTAGAGCAGGCGCTCGAACTCCAGCCACTGGTCGAAGCGCATGCAGTCGATGAGGAAGAAGAGGACGGGCTTGCCGCCGTCGAGGTGGGGCAGCACCCAGCGGGGCAGGACTTCGTGCGAGAGCGTAGGCCGGTCGTCGGTCTCGCCCGCCTTCGCTTCCTCAATCCACGCTGGGTAGTGGCGCTCGACGAAGCGCCCAAACTCACGGTTGGCGTCGCGGGCTTGGTCTTCCAGAATCTGACGCGCCCCATCATCGGCGTCGAGTTCGAGGCCGTAGCGGACGAGGTCGGCGTAGACCCGCGTCCAGCCTTCATAGTCCAGCCCGCTGCTGATCTCGGCGGCGATCTGACCGAACGATTGGAGGTAGTTCTGGGACACCGTCTCTTCGCGGAGCCGGGAGCCTTCGAGGAGGCGCTTGCAGGTCAGCAGAATCTGCTTCGGGTTGACTGGCTTGATGAGGTAATCCGCGATCTGCCGCCCGATGGCGTCTTCCATCAGGTGCTCCTCCTCAGACTTCGTGATCATCACGACCGGCGTCTCCGGGGCCATGCCCTTTAGTTCGCCGAGCGTCTCGATCCCGCCCATCCCCGGCATCTGCTCATCGAGGAAGACCACGTCGTAGCGCTCGTCGCGCATCTTGTCCACGGCGTCGGCCCCGTTCGTGACGCTGGTCACGTCGAACCCTTTGGCTTCGAGGAAGAGGATGTGCGGGCGGAGGAGGTCGATTTCGTCGTCGGCCCAGAGGATGCGTCGAGACATGCAGAGGAGAGGTTGAAGAGGAGCAGGAAGCGTAGCAGGTCAGTCTGACGACATAACGCACGGCGCGGTTGCGAGATTGCCCGGTGCAACCGGCGAGAGGGCCTGCCGTAAGGATACTCCTATCTTGTTCGCCCTTCCCAACCGCCAACCCTGCTCTATCATGCCCATTCTCTTTCGCGGCGCGCTCCTGCTCGCGCTCGTCGCTACCGCTCTCCCCGCCGCCGCCCAGCTTCCGCCCCTCCTTGACCGCGAGGTGTTCTTCGGCGACCCGGAGATCACCAACTCGCAGGTCTCGCCGGACGGCCAGTACCTCACCTTCCTGAAGCCCTACAACGACGTGCTGAACGTCTGGGTGAAGGGCATCGACGAGCCGTTCGACGCGGCGCGCCCGCTGACCGCCGACGAGCGCCCCGTCCCCGGCTACTTCTGGAGCGAAGACAGCCGCTACCTGCTCTACGTCCAAGACAAGGGCGGCGACGAGAACTACCACGTCTACACTGTCAACCCGTCTGGCGAGACGGACCCGGCGACCGGCGTGCCGATGGCCCGTGACCTGACGCCTGTGGACGGCGTCCGCGCCTTCATCTACTCAGTGCCGCAGCGCACGCCGAATGAGATCATCGTCGGCCTCAACGGTCGTGATCCGGCGTGGCACGATGTCTACCGCCTCAACCTCGAAACCGGCGAGCGCGAACTGCTCATCGAGAACACCGAGCGCATCGCGGGCTGGGAGATGGACCTCAACGGCAACGTCCGCCTCGCCCTTCGCACCACCAACGACGGCTCCACCGAAATCCTCCGCGTCGCCGAAGACCTCTCGATTGACTCGACGCCGGTCTACACCTGCTCCGTCTACGAGTCGTGCGGGACGCTTCGCTACCACCAAGATGGTCGCCGCGTCTACATGGTCACGAACAAAGGCGACCGCGATCTCACTGAACTCGTCCTCTTCGACCCGGCGACGGGCGAGGAAGAACTCGTCGAGCGCGACCCCGAGGGCGAGGTAGACTTCGGCCAAGCCATCTTCTCGGATGCCACCGACGAATTGGTCCTGACGGCCTACACCGGCGACCGCACGCGGCTCTATCCGAAGAACGATGCTATCGCCGCCGACCTCGACTACCTCCGGGCGAACCTTCCAGAAGGCGAGTTCTCGCTCGGCAGCAGCACCAACGACGAGCGTCTCGTGAAGGTAACGCTGTACCGCGACGTGGACCCCGGCACGGTCTACCTCTTCAACCGCGACACCCGCGAGATCGAGAAGCTCTACACCTCGCGTCCCGACCTGCCGACCGAGCACATGGCCTCGATGCAGGCGATCCGCTACACCGCCCGCGACGGTCTCGAAATCCCGGCCTACCTCACGCTGCCGAAAGGCGTCGAGCCGAAGAACCTGCCCGTCGTCATCAACCCGCACGGCGGGCCGTGGGCGCGCGACACCTGGGGCTATGATGCCTTCGCCCAGTTCCTCGCCAACCGGGGCTATGCGGTTCTTCAACCCAACTTCCGCGCCTCGACGGGCTACGGCAAGGCATTCCTCAACGCGGGCAACAAGGAGTGGGGCACCGGCGCGATGCAGCACGACATCACCGACGGCGTCCAGTACCTCATCGACCAAGGCATCGCCGACCCCGAGCGCGTCGGAATCATGGGCGGCTCCTACGGCGGCTACGCGGCGCTCGCGGGCGTGACCTTCACGCCAGACCTCTACGCCGCCTCGGTCTCGATTGTCGGGCCGAGCAACCTCATCACGCTGCTCGAATCCATCCCGCCCTACTGGGAAGCCGGTCGCGTTATGTTCCACGAGCGGATGGGCAACCCAGAAACCGAAGCGGGCCGCGCCCAACTCGAAGCACAAAGCCCGCTCAACTTCGCCGACCGCATCACGACGCCGCTCCTCGTGATCCAAGGAGCCAACGATCCGCGCGTGAAGCAGCGCGAGAGCGACCAGATCGTCGTCGCCCTCCGCGACCGTAACTACCCGGTGCAGTACCTCGTCGCGCCAGATGAAGGCCACGGCTTCCGGGGCGAGGAGAACCGCATGGCGATGTTTGTTGCCGTCGAGGGCTTCCTCGCCGAGCACCTCGGCGGACGTGCCCAAGAGGGTGCGCCCGAAGCTATCGAAGCCAAGCTCATCGACATCACCGTTGACCCAGCCACAGTCGTCGTCACCGACCCGATGGGCGCGAGCGACATGGACGCTCTCCCGTTCGATGGCAGCAAGATTAAGTCGGCGACGATGAGCTACGACATCGCCTTCGAGGTGCAGGGCCAGCAGGTTGCGTTGCAGAACCCGAGCCGGACCGTCGCCGAGGTCGAGCACAACGGGCAACCCGCCCTCGCCATTGTGGACCGCGCCACACTCCCGCCGATGATGGGCAATGTCACGATGGTCGACTCGTTCGTCGTCGCCCGAGGTGATTTCAAGCCGCTCCACCGGAAGCTTCAGCAGGGGCCAGGCTCGATCATGCTCACCTATACTGACAGCGAAGTGCAGGGCGAGATGTCACAGGGCGGCCAGTCGATGCCGTTCACGAGCGCGCTCGACCTACCGATCATCGCCGACAACCACGCGCTGGAAGTCGGCCTGAGCACGCTGCCGCTGATCGAGGGCTACTCGGCCTCCTTCGCTACCTACAACCCGATGCCGGGCCAGCAAGGTGTCAACACCTACACCATGACCGTCACCGGGATGGAAGAAGTCACGGTCCCCGCCGGGACTTACCAGACCTACGTCGTTGAGGTGGACCGGGCCGACTCGAACGAGGACTCGACGCTCTACCTCGACAGCGAAACCAAGATGCTGGTCAAGTCCATGTCCACGATGCCTGCCCAGATGGGCGGCGGGACTATCACTGCGGAGTTGAACGGATCGGGGATGTAGTCCGTCTCCCGCTTCGATCAACGATAAGGCGCCCGGTCTCCATCGATGGAGACCGGGCGCTTTATCGTTGATCGAAGCGGGATCGCCTTACGCGAAGAACGGGTCGGCGATGCCGGTGCCCTGCGCGTTGGTCACGTCTTCCATCGAGAGTGTCTCGTCGAAGGCCTCGGTGATCTGCTCGGCCGTGTAGTTCGGCAGCGCGTCGACGAGGTTGACGCCCCCTTGGGTGACGTTGTCCTCTCCGGCATAGATGGCAGGTACAGCCGCTCCCGGCTCGTTGCCCGCAACCCAGCCCTGGTTGCCACGAAGGCGACGCACAGCCGCCGCCTGGCGGGCCGCGATGGAGTGGATCTGAAGTGCTGCCGTAAGAATGCCGGGGTCGGCGATAGCGGCGGCCTGCCCTTTGTAGGCACGTTGCCCCAAGTCCTCGAACGACTGCGACAGCGTCAAGAATGTCGCGTAGTCACTGATGTCATAGGTGCCACCGGCGCTGAAGTCAAAGTCATCAGACGTGAACACGACCGGCGTACCACTGAGGTCCGTGATGACCGTCGAGAGAAACGTCACTTGCGCGGTCTCGTTGGCGCTGATCGCTTGGAAAAGCGGCAGGTCAGCGGCTGGGATCGTGGGGCCATCAGCACCGAGGGCAGTTTGGTAGAAGAACTGCTTGAGGTACCCGAGCGTGAGGGCGTAGTTGAGGATGTCGATATCCTCTTCGGGGTTGAAGCTCTTCGCTGCCGTGTTCTGCGCCGAAGCGAAGAACGGGAGCGAGGCGAGCGCGGCGTTAGCCCCGAGGCGGCCCGCCTTACGGAGGGCGTCGCGCCGGGAGGAAGTCGCGTTGTCGAGCGCGTCGAGGGTGTTCAGGAAATCGGAGTTCATAGTCGGAATGGTGCTAAAGAGGGAAGGTCAGCGGGGTCGGCGTCCGACTGGATCAGCCGTTGATGACGGTGATCCCGTTCTCGAGGAACGGTGCGGCGGCGGCGAGCACGTCAGTCGGCGCAAGCGCTTGGTCCAGACCGTCCGTGATGACACCGGCACCGCCAAGCAGATTCGTTCCGTCGGCGATAAGCTGGGTGATTACGGAGGCATGGCGCGCCTCGACCGAGACGATCTTCCCGGCGAGCGTGAGGTACAGGCTCCCGGCCTCCGAGTCGCTGAAGGACCGTCCGGCTCCGTTGTAGGCTCCAACGCCGAGGTCCTCGAACGTCAAAGCTGTGGCGAGGACACTGGCTCGGTCGGTGAAGTCCACGGCCGAGAAGTCCGGCGTGAGGGCGGGAATGAGGTCGCGGTTGGAGAGCGTGCCTCCGGCTCCAGCTATGGCGGCAGCGAGGAAGTCGCGGTGGATGGCCTCGTGTGCTGCGAGGTCCATCATGATGTCCATCTCGTCCGGCGTGATCCCGGCGTAGGGGCTAGCAACGACCGCCGCGTAGAAGGCCGCTTCGAGCTGCTCAAGCGCATAGGCGTAGTTGAGCGGGCCGAAGTCATCGGCGAAGTCGATGACGATGTCTCCACCGGGCTGGAGTGCGAAGTTGGCTGTCCCGGCACTCCCTGCCGCAATCGCCACACCCTCCTGCTCGCCGTCAACGAAGTTGGCCGTCGTAGCCATCACGGTGTAGGTGCCCGTGGGGAGGTTCTCGATAGCGTACATCCCGTTCGCGTCCGTGACCGCCATGCGGGACGTTCCCTCGACCGTGATGGTCACATCCGCGAGCGGCGACCCATCGTCTTCATTGGTAACGGTACCCATCAAACCGTTGAACGTACCAGGGTCGATGGGGTCGGGCGTGTCGGCGGAGTCGCAACCGGCGGCGACGAGGACAGCCCCGCCAATGCCAGCGATCTTGAGGAAGGAGCGCCGATCGCTTCGGAGCTCGTCGTGTGGGAAGGTGGGTTCAGACATAGGTCCGGGTTGCTGATGAATGGGTTGGGGTGGTCACGCGCACCGAGCGTCCGGTGCCTGCTTGACATCTACAAAAGATGAGCTTCTCGGGAGCAGAAGCGTGAGAAAGGTAACACTGAAGGTAAGAAACAAGAGAGAAATGTGTCGAAAGACAGAGCAACCACGCCCTCCTGCTCGGCACACCGCGCCTCAATTCGCTAGGGACATCCGTCTGCAGCAAGACCAAACCGTGTCCATTTCATGTTTGAGCTAGGGACGCAACGCCGCGATGCTCGGGCTGCCACCGGGTCGCTTTGCGCGTTGGCTCACGCTGCAACCTCGCGCTGCCAGAGTGCCTCCACGATGTGCTCGACGCCGCGCTTGAGGTAGCGGCGGTACGAGCTAAACGGCATATCCAGTTGCTCGGCGGCTTCGGCCTGCGTGCGCGCCGGGTCAAGGTAGGTGGCATCGACAGCGAGGTAGTACGGCTCCTCGCGGGGGGTTGCATTCAATTCTTCGGCGGCCTCGTTGAGTAGCGCTCGCAGCGTCTCGATCCGTTCTTCGCCATCGGCGGCCTCGGTGACGAGCCGCGAGCGCAGAAGCGGATTCGCTTCGAGTGCATGCGGGCGCGCGAAGGCACGGAGTGCGTCGTGGACCGCCTCAGCAAAGTCTGGGCGGCTGAGCACAACGAGACGGTCCGGGGAATCGGCCATGGGTTCGTCCGGCACCCCCGGCAGGCCTTGCTCGGCGAGGCTGTTGAGCCAGCGGGCAGGCGGCACGGCGCGCCAGTCATGTCCATAGACCCCATAGGTTCGTCCGCCCACCTCGAAGTCCGCCTCCTCCAAGCGTCGAAGCCCGACATACGTAAACACTGCCGCCCAGAACTCAGGCATCGCGCAGGGCAGGAAGGTGAACGCCAACCCCTCGGTCTGGAGATAGTGCCGCACGGTGGCGACGAAGATGAGGCTCTGCACCGCCGAGACGCCTTGGTGGTGCTCGCGGTCCATCCAGAACCGGAAGCAGGTGGCCCGCTCGACACCCGCGCCGGCTCCTTCGCGGAGCGGGGCGTGCTCGCGGAGGTAGTCCCACGCGGCTTTTGCGCCGGGGTCGGCGGCCCGGTCGGCCTCCGTCGTCGCTTCGAGAGCGAGGCGGAGAAGAAAGCCGGTGGGTAGACCGTCCTCGTCGCGGAACACCTGCACGTTTTGCGGCTGGCGCTCGAACCAGTGGACCGCGATCTCGGCGGACGCCTCACCTTCGTGCGCGGCAACCATCGCACGGAGCACATCCCATTCTTCCTCCTGCGGTTGACCCGTGGTCTGGAGCTTGGCCTCGCGCCACTGCCCGCGAAGCTGCGCGAAGAACGGCTCGACGATAGGATTGTGGCGGTGCAGGAAGGTGTAGTCGGCGAGGATGGCCTGCTGCACCGATTCCGGCTCGGTGCTGAGGAGACGGCGGGTGTAGTAGGCGCGCGCTGTGTGGTTGAGTTCGTCGAAGCGGTCTGGGCGACGCCACCGAAGGTCTGCCGCGAGTACATCGCGGACGAGGTCGTGGAGGAAGAGGCCATCGACGCCTGCCTCGATGAAGGACAACTCGCGCAACCACGCGAAGGCCTCGCGGGCATCGTCGCGCCCGAGGAGTTCAGCGAGTAGCCCTTCAGTGACAACGCGGACGGCGGCGGCAGCTTCGAGGGCATCGCGCTCGCCCCCCTCGGGAATCTCCTGCATGAACCGCTGCAGCAGCGTCCCGACTACGTCTGGCGAGTCGTCCACCTCGAACGGCGTGTCCGGCTGGTGCCGACTCCGGTCGGCGATGAGCGCCAGCGCGAGTGGGTGGCCGTGCGTGAAGCGGAGGATATCGACGAATTCGCTCTCCGGCACCCCGGCCGCATCGAGGAGTTTCATGCTCTCGGCGGGCGTCAGGTTACGCAGTGGGAGCACGCAGACCACCTCGCGCCATCCGGGATCGCTGCGCCACACCGTCCCCGGCGGGTATCGGCCCGAGAGGACGACGATCAGGTCCTCAGAGACGGTCGGCAGGAAGTCGTCCCGGAGCCAGTTGTCTAGGTCGTGGAGCGTCTCGTAGGTATCGATCAGCAGGGCCGCCCGCCCGTCGGGCACGGGTGCTCGCCCGATAGCCTGCTCGAACGCCTCCGGCGTCGGGTCGATGTTGCGTCCGTCGAGATAGACCGACGGTACGTCAGCGCGGCGGCAGGCATTCTGGAACTCGCGCAGGAGCGCCGTCTTCCCGATGCCGCCCGGCCCGTAGAGATAGAGGACATGGAACGGCAAGGTCTCGGCATCCAGCGCCTCTGCAAAGAGGGCGCACTCCGCCTCTCGGCCAACAAATCGGCTGTGCCGGGCTTCGCGGAGACGGTCTTGCAGCGACATGGCGGACGGGGTGAGGGCGTAGCAAGATATTTAAGTGGAGCGTCGGTCAAAAAGTTCACCAGTGCAACCACTCGACCTCAACGGGCGTGCCCACAGCAGGGTGCTCCATATCCTCGGGCAGATGGATCAGAACATCGGCGCGCAGCATCGAGGAATAGAGACCCGAACCCTGCGCGCCGGTGGGTCGAACCCGCAGCGGCCCGTCGCTGCTGAACTCAGCGATGCCCCGAATAAAATGGAGCAACCCGGCAGCCTTCTTGACTGGCTCGGCAAGCACAGCGGGGATGCGCGGACGAAGAACGGTATACCGACCGAGCAGTACCGCAAGCGCAGGCCGGACATACTGCTCAAAACACACGGATGACGAGACGGGGTTACCGGGCAGCCCGAAGACGAGCGTATTGCCCCGCGTACCGAAGGGATGAGTCCCGAACGCGAGCGGCTTGCCCGGTCGCTGCCGGACCTTCCAGAAGTGCCACGTCACGCCGAGGTCGTCGAGCACCTCTTTGACGATGTCATAGTCCCCCATCGAGACGCCGCCGGAGACGAGGAGCACATCGGCGTCGAGCGCTTGCTCCAGCACGACACGCGCATCGGCTTCATCGTCGCGGGCGTGGAAGGGACCGAGCACGGTGCCGCCCGCACTCACCACCTGAGCGGCGAGCGCCGGGCCGTTCGCGTCGCGGATCTGCCCCGGCCCCGGATCGGTCCCGGCGTCTACCAACTCGTCACCCGTTGCGACCACAGACACACGCGGCGGCATACGAACCGCGATCTCCGGATATCCCAGCGTCGCCGCCATCCCGACGACGGGCGGCGTGACGACGCTACCCGCCGCAATCATTTCATCGCCGGGCTGCACGTCCTCTCCAGCCCGGCGGATGTGCTGCCTCGGCGTCGGCGCTCGACTGATCTGGACACGCCCTGCCTCAGTCTCGGTCCACTCGACCGGGGCGACTGCATCGGCTCCTTCCGGCACAGGTGCGCCGGTCATGATGCGAACGCACGTTCCCGGTCGCACAGCCTCGGTCGGCACGCCGCCTGCGGCTACTTCGCCGATCAGGTCGAGCGTGGCGGTGTCGTCGGCGAAGTCCTCGATGCAGACGGCAAACCCGTCCATCGCCGAGTTGTCGAACGGCGGAATCGCATCACGGCTCACGACTGCCTCAGCGAGGGTGCGCCCGAGCGCATCGGCAAGCGGGAGATGCTCCACACCGAGAGACTGGGAGATTGCATCAAGCACAATCCGGCGCGCTTCTTCGACCGAGATCACCGTCTTCATGCAGACGCCGGGCGCACGTCCTTCGCCTTGAGCTGCAGCTCGGTCCGCCCGTTCCAGGTGTTCTCCTCAACGTTGAACGCCAACTCCAGCGGCGTGCCAGTGCGAGCGCTCTCTTTTAGCATATCGAGACGCTCGGCAAGACCGAAGCCGATGACGGAATACGACCCGCCGCCGTTCTGCCGCTGGGCGACACGGAGCTTGAGATGGCTCTGGTCCTTGCCGACCGTCTTCGGCTCCCCGACGAGGCGAAGGTCGCGCCCCCAGAACACCGGCCGCTGGTTCTCGGGGCCGAACGGGCCGAACTGCCGGAGCACCTGCCAAAATCGTCCACCGACGCCACCCTCAATCTCACCAAGGTCGAGCGGGGCGTCGATCTCGATTTCAGGCTCACGCTGTTCCGGCGTAATGCGTGCCCCGACGGCCTCGCTGAGGGCTTCGCGGAAGGCAGGTAAGTTTGCTATGTCGAGCGAGACACCTGCCGCCGCGTGGTGTCCGCCGAACCCGATGAGTAGGTCGCTGCACGCGGCGAGGGCGTCGTAGATCGAGACCCCGTCAATGGAGCGAGCAGAACCACGAGCCACGCCGCTGTCGCCGGTGAGCATGAGCGTCGGGCGGTGGAAGCGCTCGACGATGCGGCTGGCGACGATACCGATGACGCCGCTATGCCAGTGCGGCTGGTGGAGCACGAGCGCGAACGGGTCGTGGGCTTCGACGTGTGCTTCTGCCTCGGCGAGGGCTTCGGCCAGGGTGTTCCGGTCGAGTTCCTGCCGCTGCCGGTTGAGAAGGTCGAGGTCCCCCGCGAGGCGGCGGGCGAGGGCCGGGTCTGTCGCCATCAAGAGGTCTACCGCACGGCCCGCATCGCCGAGCCGACCGGCGGCGTTGATGCGGGGCCCCATCGAGAAGACGATCCGCGAGGTCGAGCACGCTTCCAAGTCTACGCCCGTCGCTTCGGCGAGGGCGAGCAAGCCGAGGCGCGGCTGCGAGGCGAGGCGCTCCAGCCCGGCGTGCATCAGCAGCCGGTTCTCGCCGACGACCGGCACGATGTCGGCAGCAATCGAGACGGCGAGGAGGTCGAGATACGGGTGAGCGCGCTCCGGCTCCAAGTTCAGCCGGTCGAGCGTCGCCTGCATCAGCTTGTAGCCGACGCCGCAACCCGAGAGGCCGTCGAACGGATACGGACAGTCGGGCCGCTTCGGATCGAGGACGGCGACCGCATCCGGCACCGTGTCGAGCGCGGTGTGGTGATCGCATATGACGAGATCGAGACCGAGCGTGCGAGCGTAAGCGGCTTCGTCATGCGCCGTAATCCCGCAGTCGATGGCGATGACGAGCGAGGCCCCGCGCTCGACGGCCTCATCGAGTCCAGCGGTGCACAGCCCGTAGCCGTGCTCGAAGCGGTTGGGGACGAAGTACGTCGCCTCGACGCCGAGTTCGCGCAAGAACGTTGTCATCATCGCCGCCGAGGTGGTGCCGTCTACGTCGTAGTCACCGTAGACCATCACGCGCTCCTTGCGCGCCACGGCCTCGGCGAGCCGGTCGGCGGCGGCGTCCATATCGCGCATCAGAAACGGGTCGTGGACCGCGTCGAGCGAGGGGCGGAAAAAGTGCTTCGCCGCATCGAACGAATCGACCCCGCGCAGCACGAGGGCGCGGGCGAGCGGGTCGGGCAGATCGTTGAGTTGTCGGGCGATCTCGCCGACCGAGGCTTCGTTATCAATCGGACGCAGGGTCCACCGGTAGTTCATTCCCGCTCAGGCTGGTTTCCTCACACAGACGCGATGTGGGCGAGAATATAACCTGACCCTGTGACGACGGGTGTGTCAGAGGAGTTCGACGAGATAGGCCGCGCCGGGCTGCGCGTCCGAGGCCTGCCCGATGATGGCGGTGCGCCCGGCCTGGTCGAGCGCCGCGCCGAAGGCCCATGCGCCGAGGTCCATCACCTGCTGCTGCGTCCACCCAGCCTCGGCGGTGTAGGCGAAGCTGTAGACGACGCGGTCTACGTTGTAACCCAACCCGATCTGCTCGCTGTACCCGACGACGAGCGCCCGGTCGCCGTCGAGCGAGACCGCGTCGCCGAACGAGCCGTTGTGGTAGGGCACGCTCGGCACGAGCGTGGCAACGCGACGCCATGTGCCCGTGTCAGAGCGATGATAGAAAACGGCCCCACCGGAGCGGTTCGGCCCGGCCCCGCTGTGGCCGACGAGGAGGCGGTCGCCGTCGAGGTCGGCGCGGACGGTGAAGCTGCGGACGCTACCGATGCGGGCCGTCTCGCGCCAGTCGCCTAAGGGGTCACGCTCGAAGACGTAGACCGACCCGGTGCCGTCATTTTCATAGGGCGAGGCGGTGACAAGTGCCCGATCTCCATCGAGCCTCGCATGGCTCCCGAAGATGCCTGCCCGCGTGCCCTCGCTCCCGACGAGCCGCGCCGTCTGCCGCCAGTCGCCCGACGCATCGCGCTCAAACATGTAGGCTGCTCCGCCGTAGGCCTTCTTGGCCGGATCGCCCGCCGTGGTCACAAGTGCCCGGTTGCCGTCAAGCGCAATCGACGCGGCGAAGACGCCCTCGTCGTGCCCTTGCTCGGCCATGAGAATGGCAGCCTGCCGCCACGCGCCGGAGGCATCGCGCTCGAAGAGGTAGGCCCGGTTCGGACGGCCCGGATCGACGAACTCACCGCCTGCCGCGACGAGCGCCCGGTCGCCACTGAGCGCCACGGCGCGACCGAACAGATCGCCCGAGGCACAGTCATCCGGCTCCAGCCGGGCCGCTTCGGCAAAGGTGCCTGCCGGGTTGCGTTCGAAGACGTAGGCCGCGCCCGCGTTCGTGCCGCACCGCGCCTCGCCCGTTGCGCCTATGACCGCCCGGCCTCGCTCGGCATCGAGTGCGACTGCCGCCCCGAAGTGATTGCCCACGGTCGTGTCGGCGTGGGCAATCGTGCGGATCTGCGCGTGCGCTGCCAGCGGGAGCACGGCGAGCACCGAGAGGAAAAGGGCAAGTCGGAAACGCATGAGCCTAGGATCGGTCGGTCTACGCCTACGCCGAGCGCGGCGGCGCGTTGCATGGCGGCTACCGAAACAGCCGGACGCGACGGGGCAGAGGTAACGCCGCCGTCACGTCCAGTCGTATGGCCTGCACCGCCCGTCACCGATTAGTGCCCCGCCGATTGGGGCACCGATCTCTCTGGAGATACCCGTCGTATTTTGCTGCCCTGCGGGCCTGTAGCTCAGTGGTTAGAGCAGCGGACTCATAATCCGACGGTCGCAGGTTCAAACCCTGCCAGGCCCACCTCGTACTTCTCCACCGCCCCACGAGTCCCATGAACCTTACCTATCTCTTTCTCCTGTCCGGCGTCTCGCTGCTCATCCTAAGCCTCCTCGGAGGGTGCATGCAGGGCACCCCGGAACCCGCGCCAACCGGCGACACGGCGGGTACCTCCGGCATCTTCTACGCCGATACCGTCGTGTGGGCCGTCAATGTCGGCGGCGAGGCGTATGTCGGGGTCGATGGTGTGGCGTACCGGGCCGACGAAGGCATCATCGGTGGCACAGTCGCACCGATGGACACGGTTCTCGGGAGCCAAGACGGAACGCTGTACCGCACGTACCGGGCCGGTGACATTGCGATCCAAGCGCCGCTGCCCAACGGTCGGTACGACATCACCTTCCACTTCGCCGAGCCGTTCGACGAACCCGTCGGGAGCCGGGTCTTCTCCGTCCTCGCTGAAGGCAACGTCGTGATCCCCGACCTCGACGTGCGCGGCGCGCGAGACGAGAAATACGTCTCGGCCCTCACGAGGACGGTCTCCGATGTGGAGGTTACCGATGGGCAGTTGGACGTGACCTTCGAGGCCTCGGTCGGCGAGCCGGTGCTGAGTGCTATCGTGGTTCGCCAGAAGGTGGAGGACACCCGCGAGTGGAACCTCGTCTGGGAAGACACCTTCGACTACGAGGGCGCACCTGACTCTTCCAAGTGGTCCTACAACGTCTGGCCCGCCCGCAAAGTGAACGACGAAGACCAAGCCTACACCGACCGGCTGAAGAACGTCCGCGTGGAAAACGGGCGGCTCATCATCGAGGCCCACAAAGAGCAGTACGACAACGCCGAGTACACCTCTGGCCGCATCCACACCGAAGGCAAGGGCGACATCCTCTACGGGCGCGTCGAGGTCAGCGCCAAGATTCCGGCGGGGCAGGGCACCTGGGCCGCCGCGTGGATGCTTCCGAGCGACCCGTACCGCTACGCGACGACCTGCGAAGAGCCGGAGGAGTGGCAGGGCAGCGCCACCTGCGACGCATGGCCCAACTCCGGCGAGATCGACATTCTGGAGCATGTGGGCTACGACATGAACAACGTCCACGGCACGGTCCACAACAAGGCCTACTATTGGATCAACTGGGAGCAGCGCAAAGGCAGCATCGAAACTGTCAACGCCGAGGAGGACTTCCACGTCTACGCCGTTGAGTGGACCCCCGAGCGGATCGACATGTTCTTCGATGGGACGCGCTACTTCACCTATGTCAATGAGGGGACGGGCTGGCGAGCATGGCCCTACGACCACCCGTATAACCTGATCCTGAACCTCGCCATCGGCGGGGCGTGGGGTCGGGCGGGCGGCCCCATCGACGACAGCATCTTCCCCGTACAGATGGAGGTCGACTACGTGCGGGTCTATGAGTCCCCGGACATCCTAGCGGGCAACTAAGCACCCGATGGGCAGCGCGTCTAACGCCACGCCACACGCTCGACGCGCTGCCCATCGGAGCGGAGCCAGACAGCGCCCTCGGCCCACGTCTGAAGGACGGTCGCCCCAGCGTCCTGCCAACGGTCCAGCACCTCGGCGTCGGGTAGCCCGTGAACGTTGCGCTTTGCCACGGAGACGACCGCCAGCGGTGCTCCATCTCCGATCACGCGCTCAACGAGGGCAGGCGTGCTGCTCGTCCGGCTCCCGTGGTGGCCGACCTTGACGACATCGCTCCGCAAGAGGTCGCCGTACTGTGCAACAAGATCGGTCTCTGCCGCGTGCTCGGCATCGCCCGTCAGCAAGAATGAAGTCCCGCCGTAGGTCACCTTCAGCACGACGGACCCGTCGTTGGCCTCGGCACCGAGATGGGGCGCAATGTCGGGCGCGAGGACTTGGAGATGCACCGCCGGATCGAGCGCGAGCGAATCGCCCCCAACGACCGTGTGATTGCGGACGCCGAGCGAGTCCATCAGCCCGAACGTCTCGGCGTAGAGGTGCGAGCCATAGGGCTGCCCGTTGTGGACCACCTGCCCGATTTCGATCTCACGAAGCAGCGCAGGGAGTCCGCCGAAGTGGTCCGCGTGCGGGTGCGTCACCACGACCGCGTCGAGCCGGTTGATCCCGTGGCGACGGAGGTGTGAGAGGAGGGTCCGCGCCCCGGCGTCGGTGTAGGGGTCGCGCACGCCTGCATCGACGAGGAGGTGCCGCCCGTTGGGTAGGCTCAAGAGCGCAGCGTCGCCCTGCCCGACATCGAAGAACACAACCTCCAGATCAGGCTGCGCATCGCCGGTCCAGACGGGTTGCCAGACACCGAACGCTGCGAGGCACCCGGCCGCCGCGACGAGACGCCAGCGCACACGAGGTCGCAGCCCGAACGCGAGGGCAAGCAACCCGAGTGTCATCGCGCCGAGGTACCATCCGCTCTGCACGTACCCACCGACGTTCGACCACGCCAGCCACTCTGCCCCGGCTCTGCTGACCCAGAAGAGGACCGTCGCGCCCACCTCGGCCGAGGCTCCAGCGAGGTCGGCCAGCGGTGCCGCCCATCCGCCGAAGAGCACCGTGAAAAGCCCACCCGCGAGGGTGACGGTTGTGGCGGGAATCGCGGCGAGGTTGAGGACGAGACCGGCCAGCGGCACCCGCCCGAAGTGGAACAGCAAGACCGGCATCGTCCCGAGCGTCGCCGCCAACGAGACGAGCGTCATGCCCGTCACCCACCGTCGCGCACGACCGGCAGTCCACCACGCGGGGATACCACCCTCGAAGACTGGCACCAGCGTGACGATGGCTCCGACGGCAGCGAAGGAAAGCTGAAAGCCGACATCGAACAAGAAGGTCGGACGCACCATGAGCAGGGCGAGGGCCGCCACGCCGAGGGCATTCAGCGTGTTCGGTGCCCGCTCCGTCGCCGCACCGACAATCAGCAGCGTGGCCATCACGAGCGCTCGCACCGCCGATGGAGGCGCGCCCGTGGCAACGACGTACAGCCCGAGCACCGCGAGCGTCACCGCCGCCCGCACGACCTCGACTCGCCGCCACGACCAGCCCAGCCGGTGCAGCACAGGCTTGAGCAATCCGTAGAGCGCCATCCCGACGAGAAGGACGTGCAACCCGGAGATGGCGAGGAGGTGCATCAACCCTGTGGCGGCGAAGGTGGCCCGCGTTTCCCGGTCGATCCGGCTGCGGTCAGCGAGGAGAAGGGCTGAAAGCACGGCGCGCGGCTCATCGGCACGGACGTGTGTCTGGAGGGCGTGGCGAGTGTGGGCACGGACGGCATTGGCGATGCGGTCTTGCAACCCAGCCTCGCTTCCGATGACCGCGAGAGCCGTGGAGTCGTAGCCCGCGAGGGTCGCGTGGATACCACGCCTGGCGAGGTACGCGCCGTAGTCGAAGTCTGCCGGGTTGCGACGCGGCGCGAGCGGGCGAAGTGTTCCGAGGACCCGCACTCGGTCGCCCGCCTGCAACCCCGAGTAGTCGATCCGTGGCACTTCCTCATCGCGGGGTTGCCAGAGGGCGACCTGCACATTGCCCTGTACCGGGAGATAGGTCTCTGCTGGGGCTGCCGAGTCAGCGGTGAGCGTGAACCGAACGCCGCGCTCGGCCTCGACCGGATGGTCAGCGACGGTCCCGGTGAGTTCGATGGGGAACGTGGTGCGCGCTGCGAGGTGAGCGATGTGGTCCGCCGGGAGCTGCTGCCACGCGGATAGCCACGCTCCACCGAGCGCGGTCAGCGCGATCCCCAGCCCAAGCGTCGCCGCTAGCGAACCAAGCGAGACAAGCCGACGCCGTGCCCACCCGACCGACGCCACCGTCACCAGCGCTGCCCCGGCAGCGATCCCTACCCACGTCCAGAACCCGACGCCCGACGCAACATGCGCTCCACCGATCCCGAGCGCGAAGCACCCAGCCACACCGAGGGCCGGACGAGAGCGCCAGCGGATCGGGTGGTCGGAGGAAGAGGGCATGGAGCGAGAACCGATAAACTATTCCCCTAGACACAGCACCAACCGGAGCGTAACCTCACCGTGTGGAGCTTGCGCGAATCTGCCTCATGCTCGGCACCACCGGGTCGACGGGTCGTAGCATGGGCACTTTCGCCTCCGCCCGTTCTTTCCCGTTCCCATGAGCAGTAGCCGCCGCGACGTTCGTGCCCGTGTCATGCAAGCCCTCTACGCCCGCGAGTTGAGCGGCGATGAAGTCGGGCACATCGTGAATCAACTCCTCGCCCCGAAGTTTGAGGGGCCGCCGCTCCGCTTCGCCGAGCGCCTGTTCCTCGCCACGCTCGACCGGACGGAGGAGGCCAACGAACTGATCGAGGCGCACGCGAAGAACTGGGAACTAGGACGTATCGCCTTAGTGGACCGGCTGACGCTGCGGATTGCAATCACCGAGATGCTCCACTTCGAGGACATCCCGCCGAAGGTCTCGATCAACGAAGCCATTGAGGTCGCCAAGCGATTCAGCACGCCGCAGAGCGGGACGTTCCTCAACGGCATCCTCGACGCGGTGCTGAAGACACTCCGAAAGGAAGGCCGCATTCGCAAGTCAGGCCGCGGTCTCCTCGAAGCCACGCTGCCGACAACTTCGTAGCCTTCGGGGCTTACATTATTCTCCTATCTTTTTCTCTTTAATTTGGTAGCCCCTCACACCGCTTCTGCATGACTCTCTTCGCCATTGGTGACATCCACGGCTGCGCTCGCTCGCTCGACGACCTGATCGAGCGTATCGCGCCGACTCCCGACGACCACCTCGTCTTCGTCGGCGACTACACGGATCGGGGGCCGGACTCAAAGGGCGTCATCGACCGGCTGATCAAGATGGAGGCGGCGAGCCAGGCTAAGACCGGCCCGCGCTGCACCTTCATCCGTGGCAACCACGACCAGATGATGCTCGACTACATAGAGCGCGGCGACATGAGCCTGTGGCGGATCAACGGCGGCGTCGAAACACTGGAGAGCTATGCGGGCATCGGCGAAATCCCCGAGGCGCATCACGCCTTTCTGCGCCGCACCCGACTCTACCTCGACACGCCGGACTTCTGCTTCGTCCACGCCGGACTGAAGCCGTACTACCCGGTCTCGTACAACCTCCAGCACGAGACCGCCGAGACGTTTCTCTGGACGCGCGAGCACCTCTCGCTGCCGCAGCGTCAGTGGGAGAAACCCGTCGTCTGCGGCCACACCCCGCAGCCCGAGCCGGTCAATCAGCCAGACCTCCTCTGCATCGACACCGGCTGCGTCTACTACACCCACCCGGAGTACGGCAAACTCACCGCCGTCCGCCTCCCCGAGCGCGAGTTCATCCAGGTCGATTACTCTGGCTAAGATTTAGGCATTGTCATTTCGACGAGCGCAGCGAGGAGAAATCTCTCCACGATGGGGACGTGCAAGACGCTAACGCAGGAGATTCCTCACGTTCGTTCGGAATGACAGACTTTCTGGATGAGTCTTCGACTCGAGGCCCGAGTCAGAGGCCGAAGAGCAGCCCGGCCCGCAGGTGGCCCGGTTGCGCGCCGAGTTCGACGTAGACCACGCGCCTACCGAGCCGCGCCGAGCCGCGCATGAACGGCTCGGCGAAGAGGCGGAACGAGCGGGCCTTGCTCGCGGCAGTCTGCTCGAAGAACGAGAAGAAGAAGCTCGGCCCGAAGCGGAAGCCCACGTCGAAGTCATAAGGACCGGTGTTGACATCCGCGATGACGGTGAGCACGCGGAGCACACGGACGCTCCCGCCCAGCCCGAGGCCGACGAGCAATCGTCCACCGTCCTCGTCGAGGAAGCGCGGCTCGTAGTCGGCATAGAGCATCCCCTCGCGGGTGAGCACCGTGAAGGCGGGCGTCGCAAACCCTGCCTGCCCGCCAACGCCCGGCAGCCCCGACGCCCCAAGCTGGACGAACGGCAGCGATGGCGTGGCGAACTGTGCTTGCGCGGGGAGGCACAGCACGAGGAACAGCGCGACGAGCAGAGCGTGGCGGGCGGGCATGGAGGATAGGGTATGAGGAAGATGAGAGGATGAGCGTGGCGTTGACTCGGTCGCTGGTCTGCACTCACACACCCTACCCCTTCACGCTCACACCCGTCGTGGCGTCTGAGGAATGCTTGAAGATAGCCCGCGCCGGGACACGACCGGCAGCACATCCGTAGACTGCTCCTCTCCCTCGACCTTCGTCACTCGCAACTCGACACTATCATGGCCCTTCGCGTCGGTATCGTCGGCCTCCCCAACGTCGGCAAGTCCACCCTGTTCAACGCGCTCAGCGAGGCCGGGGCCGAGGCCGCGAACTACCCCTTCTGCACCATCGAGCCGAACGTCGGCGTCGTCGGCGTGCCGGACACGCGGCTGGACCGGCTGTCCGAGCTGGCGAAGTCGGCGCAGACGATCCCGGCGACCATCGAGTTCGTCGACATCGCAGGCCTCGTCGCGGGTGCGTCGAAGGGCGAAGGACTCGGCAACCAGTTCCTCGCCCACATCCGCGAGGTCGATGCCATCGCCCACGTCGTCCGCTGCTTCGAGGACGAGAACGTGGTCCACGTCGAAGGCTCCGTCGATCCGGCACGCGACATCGAGGTGATCGAGACCGAACTGCTGCTCAAAGACCTCGACACCGCCGCGAAGCGGGTCGAGCGGGCACAGAAAGGCTCGAAGACGGGCGACAAGGCGGCCAAGACCGAGTTTGCGTTCTACGAGCGTCTCCACGACCACATCGGCGACGGCCACCCCGCCCGCACGTTCCCGATCACCAACGGCGAGGAGGCGCGACTCCTGCGCGACGTGTTCCTGCTGACGGCCAAGCCCGTGCTCTACGTCGCCAACGTCGGCGAAGGCGACCTCGCCTCGGGCAACGCCTACGTGGAGCAGGTCCGGCAGATCGCTGCGAACGAAGGCGCAGGCGTCGTGCTCGTCTCCGCCGAGTTCGAGGCGCAACTCGTCGAGCTGGAAGACGAGGACCGGGCCGAGTTTCTCGCCGAAGCCGGGCAGACCGAGCCGGGCCTCCACCGGCTGATCCGCGAAGCCTACGACCTCCTCGGCCTCGCCACCTACTTCACCGCTGGGCCGAAGGAGGCGCGGGCGTGGACCATCACCAAAGGCACCAAGGCCCCGCAGGCCGCGGGCGTCATCCACACCGACTTCGAGAAGGGCTTCATTCGCGCTGAGACGATCAAGTTCGCCGACTACGACCGGCTTGGGAGCGAGGCCGCCGCCCGCGAGGCCGGAGCAATGCGGAGCGAGGGCAAAGAGTACGTCGTAGCCGATGGGGACGTGCTGCTGTTCCGCTTCAACGTCTGAGGCACACCCTATCGACTTCCCGCCAAGACCCTTTCGTGATCGACTTGTTATTTACTTGTTGGAACAAATATACACTGAGGCGTACACCGCACTATCCAGCGGCTCGGGCGAGTCGCCGGAACCGTCTCTCTCACTCGACCTCTCTCGCCATGCGTATTCAATCCTTCGGCCTCCTCGCCTTCCTCCTCCTCTTCGCCGTTCCCGTTACGGCCTTCACCCCGGACCCACCGGCTGAGCGCGTGCCCTACGCCGTCGACAAAGCCCACACGCAAGTCCAGTTCAAGGTCAAGCACCTCGGCATCACCACGGTGACCGGCACCTTCCACGACTTCGAGATCGACCTCGACCTTGATGCTTCAGACCTGAGCACGCTTCAGACCAGCGCCACTGTCCAAGCCGGGTCCATCGACACCGGCATCGAGCGCCGCGACGGACACCTCCGCTCGGGCGATTTCTTCGAGGCCGAGACCTACCCGACGCTCACCTTCGAAAGCACCGGCGTGCAGAACGTCAACGGCAACCAGTTCGAGTTGCTCGGCAACCTCACGATCCGCGACGTCACGCTGCCGGTAGTGCTGGACGCCGAGATGGCCGGGCCGGTGACAGACATGGAAGGCAAGCAGCGGGTGGCCTTCACCGCCTCGACCACCATCAACCGGAAGGACTACGGTCTCCAGTGGAACCGCGTCGTTGAGGGCGTGAACGTCGTCAGCGACAACGTGGACATCATCCTCGACATCCAGGCGGCCCCGGCGGACGCCTAGTCTCTCCCCGACTCCCACCACCGACAGGGGCGGCTCCACACGATGGGGTCGCCCCCGATTTTTTCAGGCGGGCAGCCGGTCCAGCGGGCTGGTTATTCCAAAGCCGTTTACGTTTGCGACGTGAAGGTAGGCCTGGGTCGTGGCGAGCTTGGCGTGCCCCATCAACTCTTGCACGGTCCGCACATCGGTCCCGGCCTCGAGGAGGTGCGTGGCGAAGGAGTGACGGAGGGTATGACACATCGCTCACTTCTCGATCCCGGCGCGACGTGCCGCTTGGCGGACCGCCCGCTGTACTGCTGAGGGGTGCAGATGGTGACGTGCGATGAAACCGGTTCGCGGGTCGGCGGAGATGCGGCTGGCGGGGAACACGGACTGCCGCACGGCGGCGGGGTGCTTTCGCACGTAGGCATGCGGCAGCAGGGCCTCTCCGAACCCGTCTGCCAAGTTCGCCTCGTGTAGAGTGCGGACGCCGTCCAGGTGCGCGTGCAGAGGAGCGATGAGCACGTCGGGTACGATGGAGCATCGGTCCTTCTTCCCTTTGCCACGCCGGACGGTGAGCTGCCGCCGGTCGAGGTCTACGTCCTTGACCCGGAGCCGCAGGCATCCGGCGAGGCGCAAGCCGGCCCCGTAGAGCAGGCCACCGACGAGGCGATGGAGGCCCCGAAGCTGCGCCAACAAGCGCCCGACCTCAGCCTGTGTCAGCACGTCAGGAAGCCGGGGCGGCTTGCGCACCCGTATCAGCCCCGCCCTGTCGTCCAGCGGCTGACCGAGCACTGCGTCGTAAAGAAAGAGCAGGGCCGACAGAGCCTGCGTCTGCGTGCTCGCGGCGACCTCGCGCTCCACGGCGAGGTGATTGAGGAACTGCTGCACCTCCCTCTCGCGAAGCAACCGGGGATGCTGATAGGCCCCGCGCAGGCGTGCGTGGAAGCGCACGTAGCGCCGGACCCATCCGACGTAGGCCTGTTCGGTACGGTAGCTCAGATGCCGCTCACGGGTGGCACTCCGAACTTGGTCGAGTAGCTTCATCGGATAAGGAGGCTGATTGCCCCCATAGACGCAGCGTGCGAACCAACGTAACCTGGACCTTATGAAGCGCCCACGCTCGCTAAATGCTGAAGCGAGGCGCTTCGCAAGCAAGCGTGCCGTATAATGGGTCGATTTGTCCTCTTATGCAGCGCCCGACGCTGCTGAAGTAGTAGTTATACAGCCTTCCAGACCCGATACTTATAGTCTGTAGACTTAAAGTCATCACAGAGTTCTATTGGCGCTTCACCAACCCCACCCTGGGGAATTGACTGAGCTTGAGCAGTTCGGAAGCGCCGTACGGGTTACACGTCAGGAAAAAGGCCTGTCGCAGGAGCGACTAGCCGAACTCTGCGGCCTGCATCGCACTTACATAGGCGGTATCGAGCGGGGCGAGCGAAATGTGTCGCTCCGCAATATCGTCAGGATTGCCCGTGCTCTCGGCGTCCGTCCTGCAGATCTGCTCACCTCAGTCGAGGCCTCGCCAGACTGAGCCATCAATGGAGTTTTGCGGCAAGCGAATTAAGACGCGCGAGAAGTTCGACGACGTCGCCATTCATACCTGTCACCTGGAAGCCGGGCATAAAGGCAGACACGCCGAATACCCCTTCCTACAGCACCTCAAAGCCAAGCATTCTCGGGTTGCCAACAAGATCAAGCGAGACGCCACCATGACTACTGGGGCCGCTTGGAAGAGTGAGGACGCTGGCCCGAATCGGATTGCTCGCTGGGCCATGCAGCTTACCGACAAGGAGTTGAAGCAGCATGGCTTGGACATGTCTAAGCTTCGGCCAGGCATCGTTGCGAAGCTCCGTGACAAGGCGGCATCCTACGACGATTGTGTGGATGTAGCGATCAAGCTGACCTGGCTCACCTATCAAATGCAGAACGCGCCCGAAGCTCCAAAGGAGATTGCCGCGTATCTAGAGGATCTGCGTGGTTCGATGTCGAAAGGCTCAACGGTTTGCGAAGTATGTCGGCTCCCCTTGGATTTCAAGCTTTTTGCAGAGGCGAAACGAGGCAAAGCAGAAATCGAGACATGCCACAAAGACCCCCGTGCTCACAACTCTGACAACGTCGGGTTTGCACACCGTCGCTGCAATGTGGCTCAAGGACCGATGAAGTTGGACGAGTTCTACGATTGGGCCAAGGGCATCCTCTCACGTGTCGGGCGAGTCTGATTTACAACTCAGCTTCGCGATTATCGAACTCTTGAACTGTTGCCAGGAGATCTGCCCGACGCTTCAGGGCAGTCCTTAGCCGACCTGCCTCTTCGCGCCAAGCGAGGTGTTTTGACGAGTTAGGAACGGGTATACGCAACCTTTCGATTCTCTTGCCGAGACTCCCCAGTGTTGACTGCACAAAGGTGAGCGCGCGCATCTGTTGTAACATAATTGGATGCTTTAGCAGATACAGCAACTCGTAAGCATCGAATGGTGCCTCGGAGTCCACTGTAATGATTTTGATATGGCTCTGAACCACACTGCGTACGTTCGCATCGTGCACAACTGCCATCTTGCCTATACGATATCGCCCGTCTACCACAAGCAGAATATCATCGACCGCTAGCTTCTGCCGTCGGCGGTATTTCTCGTAAACATCTAGGCTCACGGATTTAGTTGGGTCGGCTGACACCTCCAGATTGGAAATGTCCGAGGTTCGGACGAACGGGATATCCCCCGTTCCGTAGGCGTCTGACCCAACTTCATCACCCTTTCGCACACGGACTAGTCCGCGTTCCCTGAGTTCTTTTACGGTAAGAACCTCCCCTTCCAACTCGGAGGCGAGAGATTCAAGCTCGGCATCGAGGTCCGCGTCGTAGAATCGAGGTACCCAGTAGTACGGGTCTGTGACCGTGGATGTACCCCAACCCGACTTGCCGACTTCGCCGTAGGTAGCTCCGATCTCCGCGAAGTCGTCCGGGTGCGGTGTGCCATCGGGCCGAACTTCATTACCTCGGCGATCATGCCCACAATGCAGGGCGACAGCTACGGGAACGCGAAACGGCGGCTCGGATCTGCTGGAGGAAGGTTCAGCCGCGCTCTTCTCGAATAGCAACACATTAGTTTTTGTGTCAGTGCCTGGCTGAAATGTCGTCCTGGGACAGTCAATCAAGCCGATAACGGTTCCGCGCGCTAGCAAGTAGTCCCAGACATACCCAGAGCGCTTATTGCCGAACACCCCTTCGGGTAACACGATGCCTAGTCGGCCTCCAGGCTTGAGGAGGCGCACGCATAGCTCTATGAACAAGAGCTGGGGATCCTGGGAGCTTCGCAATCTGTCTGTTTTGACCCAACGGTTCTCCGTAGAGGAGAAAACCCAGTGCCGAGCGAGTTCAAATCGTTGTAGCAAACGCTTGTTTGCTACACCGATCTTTGCGCCGAACGGAGGATTAGTCAGCACGTAGTCAGCCGAAAAGCCCTCGCCGAGACCTTCGTCTGAAAGGAGCATATCAATATCGAGGGAGTCTGCGCACATTAGTTGATGGTGATTGGGAGCCACCATCTCCAGCGCAGCCGCAGCTAGGCGAGCGAGGTCTCTGTCCTTGTCAATCCCAATTACGCGCCCATCTCTATCGGAACCATACCCAGAGTCAGCCCAGAAAATCGCAGTCTCAGTCAGAAACCCTCCTGTACCGCACGCAGGGTCCACAACAACTGAGGAAGCCGGAGGGGCGAGCGCCCGAACGATCGAGCGGACTAGGCTGCGCGGAGTGAAGAACTGGCCCTTATCCCCTCGAAGACGAGGCCCCATCAGGGCTTGGAAGGCTTCTCCAAGTACATGGGACGGTGCGTGCGCCACATCTACATCCTGCAGCAACTGCAGGCTCCGGCGAATTGCGTCATCGCCGAGAGTGAAAACGTCCGATTCGCTGATCAGACCAGGGTACGCCAGCGCTAAGGCAGGCAGGAGGTCTTGGTTTGCAGTGCCGACACCGCTGGCGTAATCAGAGACAGGAGTGGCCGATCCGCGGTCGGAGGCGATCTTCGCCATCAGCACCTTTGCAAGGTCCTCTACAATCCGCTCCGCTCTCGAACTACGGCTGTTCGAGTAGAGGTGATAGTAGAGATCCTTAAATGCGGCGTGGTAGCTGCGCGGCGCGCCCTCGAAGAGAGTCAATTCCATCTGATGGGGATTCAGGTCGGGTCAGGTCCGTGAACACTATGAGTCTACTTGCACGATGTGTAACAGGCAAGCAGAAGTTGTCCACACCTTGTCCCTAAAGGCTGTATAACCCGCCACTGCAGGCCGGCACAACGCTTCAGCGCTCTTGCTTCGTTCTACCGCCAGCGTCTACACTGCCTCGTCCAACCGTCCCGCCGCGTTGTGCGGCTGAGTGGCAAACTGTTAGCCAGCCTGGCTTATCTCTTTCAACACGCAGCAGCGCCCAATCTACGCGTGGAGGTCGGACGCTGTCGAGCGCAACGCGGGGTAGAGGCGCTACTCGCCCATGTCCACGACCGGAGCGCCTGTGCTCGGCAGCCCGTCGGCAATCCGGGCGATCTCGGTCGTGATGGCGTCGAGCTGCGTGCGCGCCTGCTGCAACTCACGCTCGGCGATGTCCACCGATTCGAGGTGCAGCGGCGTCGGGCCGTACTGGGTGGTCAGGCCGCGATACCCGACGAACATACGCGACCGCATCGACGGCGAGGTGCGCTCGCGAAGCGACCGTTTGGTGGGGGAGCCGTAGAGCGCGACGTCGAGGTCGTAGAGTTGCTCCTGCACCGCGTCGATGCGTGCAGCGAGGGCCTCGTCCGGTCGGCGCGCGCGGTCGTGGGCCGCTTCGAGCGCCCCGATGCGATCTTCGGCACGCTCCATCGCGTTCGAGAACAGCGTCATCTCAGTCATCAAACGCTCCATGCGCTCGCGGAACGCCGCCAGATCAACGGGCGTCGCCGAGCGCAGTGCGCCGTCGCGCAGCGGCACCACGTCGAACGAGACCGGACCCGAGAGGGTGCGCGCCTGCCCGTCGGCGACGCGCACGAGCGTGGCCGAATACGCACCCGGCTCGGCCTCGAAGCCGTTCGCCTCGCTGTCCTCGCCCGGTGTGACCGGGCCTAGCGCATCGCGCTCGAGGTCCCACGCGACGCGGTGCAGCCCTTTCGAGTTGCTACCCTCGACGCGGGCGACGACGTCGCCTTGGGCATCGCGGATGTGCAGTTCGACGCGGTCGGCTTCTTCGTTGCGCTCGGCGTCCAGTGCATCCCAGCCGGGGAAGGGCACGTCGTCGCCCTCTTCGATCTCGCCCTCGGCTTCCTGACGCTGGGCTTCGAGGCTCTGGTAGCCGTCGCGGAGGTAGTACGTGAAGACGGCACCGTACTCGGGGTTGGGTGCGCGGTACTCGTCGTCGCCGACCGACCCGTTGGTGGCCCGGCGATAGTTGAAGCGCTTGGCATCGCGCAGGCCGAACAGGTGCCCCTCGCTCGCTACGACAGCGTCGGTCATCTCGCGCAGCGGGCTGTAATCGTCGAGCACGAGGAAGCCGCGCCCGAACGTCCCGGCGACGAGGTCGTTCTCGCGGCGCTGGATGACGAGGTCGCGCACGCCGATGGTCGGCATATCTCCGCCGAGTTCGATCCACTGGCCGCCGCGGTCGGACGAGAAGTAGACGCCAAACTCGGTGGCTGCGAAGAGCAGGTTCGGCTGGACGTGGTCCTGCACCAGTCGCCACACGAGGGTGCGCTCGGGAATGCCCTCGGTCGCCATCGCCCACGAGCGGCCGCGGTCCGTGCTCTTGACGAGGTACGGCGCGAAGTCGCCATACTTGTGGTTGTCGAGCGCGGCGTAGACTGTGTTCGCGTCGTGCAGGTCGGCGTAGACGTGGTTGACGAACGCCGTCGCAGGCACGCCTCGAATCGAGCCGACCTCGACTTCGCGCCACGAGCCGCCGCCGTCCTCGGTGATCTGCAGCAGGCCGTCATCGGTCCCGGCGTAGATCAGGTCCGCGTCCCGCGCCGAGACATCGACCGACGTGACGGTGTTGTAGACCGACATCGCATAGATGTCCCACGCATTGTCAATCGACTGCGTGCGGCCCATGATCGGCAGTTCGAAGCGCTCCTGGTCACGCGTCAGGTCGCCCGAGATCGCTGTCCAACTGTCGCCGCGGTTGGTCGATTTCCAGACGCGCTGCGAAGCGAAGTAGAGCGTCGCCGGATCGTGCGGGCTGACGAGGATCGGCGCGTCCCAGTTGTAGCGCTCCGGCCCCTCGCCCGGACCCGGCTGGGGCACGATGTACGTCGCCTCGCCGGTGATCTGGTCGATGCGGTGCAGGTTGCCCTGCTGCGACTGCGCGTAGGTGATGTCCGGGTTGCCCGGCTCGGTGGCCGACTGGTGGCCGTCGCCGCCGAGCGTGATGAACCAGTCACCGTTGCCCGCGCCCTCGCGCGTGTCTGTGGCCGAGGGGCCGCCCTGCGAGTTGTTGTCTTGGGTGCCCCCGTAGATGTTGTAGAACGGGAGTGCATCGTCAACGGCAACCTTGTAATACTGGATGACGGGCAGGTTGTCGATGTAGCGCCAGCTCTCGCCGCCGTCGAACGACTCGTACAGACCGCCGTCCGTGCCCGAGAGCAGGTAGTCGGGGTCGGTCGGGTGGAAGGCGAGCGCGTGGTTGTCGACGTGCTTGTTCGCAGTGTTCTGGATGAAGAACGTTGCGCCGTGGTCGTTCGACTGCTGCACGCGCACGTCCATCAGGTAGATGCGGCCTTCGTGGTGCGGCGAGGCGTACAGCTCTTGGTAGTAGTGCGGGCCGGTCCCTCCGGCGACGGCGTCGGACATTTTCTTCCAACTCGCGCCACGGTCCGCGCTCATCCACACGCCGCCCTCACGCTGGTCCGTTTCGATGGCGGCGTAGACGACGTCCGGGTTCTGGGGCGAGATCGCGAGGCCGATTTTGCCCATGTTGCTCTTCGGCAGTCCGCGCGTCAACTCGGTCCACGTCCGGCCGCCATCGGTGCTCTTGTGGAGGCCGGTGCCCGGTCCGCCGCCCATGTAGGCTGCGACCGTCCGGTGGCGGTCCCATGTCGCGGCGTACATGACGTCGGGGTCGCGCGGGTCCACGACGAGGTCGGTCGCGCCGGTCCAATCACTGCCGCCGAGCGTCCGCGTCCACGTCTCGCCGCCGTCCTCGGTGCGGTAGAGGCCGCGCTCGCCGCCGGGACTCCACAGCGGACCCTGCGCCGCGACGAGCACCACGTTCGAGTCGTCGGGGTGAATCCAGATCGTCGAGAGGCGCTCGCTCTCTTTGAGGCCGCGGTTCTCCCACGTCTGGCCGCCGTCGGTCGAGCGGTAGATGCCGTCGCCGTAGGCCGCGTGACGCCCGCCGATGTTCTCGCCCGTGCCGACCCAGACCGTGTTCGGGTTCTGCGGGTCGAGCGCGATCGACCCGGTCGAGTAGGCGGACTGCCCGTCGAAGAGGGACGTCCAGGTGGTGCCGCTGTTCGAGGTCATCCAGACGCCGCCGCTCCCGACGGCGACGTACCACGTCTGCGGGTCGTTCGGGTGGATCGCAATGTCGGCGATGCGGCCCGACGTGAACGCGGGTCCGATGCCGCGCCATGAGAGGGCGTCGTAGTTCAAGCCCGCCACCGTGGGCGGGTCGTCCTGGGCGTGAGCGGGCAGGACCAGCAGGAGTGAGAGCAGAAGCAAGAATGGGCGCATAGCGGGAGCGGATGATGTTCTCAGAATATATCCCTGCGCGACCCGTCCGCAGTTGTTTTACATTGCATCTCTCCGGCACGAAACTGCTGGTTATACCGCCTCTCGCTTTGAACACACGCACTATACCGAAAGACGGAGTCGAGGCTCTCGTTCTCCTGTTGAGGCACTGGCGGCTGGTCGCGGTCTCCGCGCTCTTCCAGGTCGTGAGCGGAGTCGTCTCTATGGTCTCGGTCAGACCGGAGGGAGATCCGTTCATAGACTTCTGGCTTGGCGGTGCCGTGGCAGGTCCCGTTGGCCTCCTGTTCGGTTTGCTGTGGCATGTTGCGAAACTAGAGCGCCGCCAATCAACGCACTGGTTGTTGGTAGGTTTTCTGTTCCTGTGCGCGGTAATGGCCCCCGTTCTCGGTTGGCCCACCGCACGGCGGTAGAACCCGCCACTGCAAACCGATCCCGAGCTTCGCGGCTTTGCTTCATACAGGCGTCTGCGCTACTTTGCCTCGTCCCTGCGCCGTGCCGCCGACGGTGGCTGAAGCGAAAACTGTCGAGCAGCTTATTGGATGGAAGGCCAAGAATGAAGATTTACTATCTGGAAGTGGTTACGCCCGATGTGGCGGGTGTCTGCAATTCCTATCAGTCCACGTTGAACCTGGAGTTCTCTGAGCCCGACGCCGTGCTGGGAAATGCGCGTGTCGCCATGCTGCAAGATGGCTGCTTGCTCGGGGTGCGGGCACCGATGAACGATGCCGAACCACCCGTCACGCGACCTTACTGGCTGGTAGAGAACATTTCTGAGGCGGTACGAGCGGCTGAGAAAGCAGGCTGCCACATTGCGCTTCCACCCATGGAGCTTCCCGGTAAAGGCGTGATCGCCATCTACCTTCAAGGCGATACTCAACATGGGTTCTGGCAGCTATAGCCCAGCAGGTCGCAGCAGAGGTAAACCAGAGTAAGACAGGTCTGACGCAGACCGATCTGAAGCGTAGTTTCCGGGCGTCCCTTTCACGCACTGCCTCCGCGATGGGCCGCATCACCAACACCGGCACGACGCCCGCCAAGACGCGCCGCGCCCACATCCGCTCCTGCGCCGAAGCGCTCCGCCTCCTCGCCCAGAACGAGGGACTGGCCTCGGGCCGCTTCGACGCGGAGGCGAAGGACATGACGGCGTTCCTCGTCCTCCACCTGCGCGGTATCTACACCACCATCGACGAGAGTGCCCATGCGTGGGACGACCGCAACTACTGGAAGAAGGCCGAGGCGCTCCGCGAGACATGGCGCTGGAGCCGGACCGTTGCCCGCGACCTCGAAGCCCTCGTCCTAGAAGACCGCTGGTCTGAGGTGCCGCCGGTCCTCGTCTCGCTCATCCCCCACTTCGCTGACGTGACGATCCACCAACTCACGCGCGACGCCGACTGGTGGTGCGGCGCGCTGCGGGCGCTGAAACGCCAAGCCGCCCGGACGGCCTGACCGCGTCGTGGAATCCCTCAACTTCCCCCCGACCGGCCCGTTCGACGTGCGCGACCAGGGCGGGCGGCGCGTGATCCTCGATGCGGTTCGTCGGAAGTACGTCCGGCTGACGCCCGAGGAGTGGGTCCGCCAGCATCTCGTCCGCCTTTTCACCGAGACGCTCGGCTACCCCATCGGGCTGCTGGCGGTCGAGAAGAAAATCGAGGCGGCGGGCGGGCCGCGCCGCGCCGATGTGGTCGCCTACGACCGGGGGCAACGCCCGCTTCTCATCGCCGAGTGCAAGGCCCCCTCGGTGAAGCTGACCCAAGCCGTCTTCGATCAGGTCTCCCGGTACAACACGGTCACGCTCGCGCCGCACCTCGTTGTCACCAACGGACGCGAACACTACTGCTGGACGGTGGACCGCGACGCGGGAACGTTCCACTTTCTCGATACCATTCCGGCGTTCCAAACGCTGACCCAAGCCGGGGCGTAGCTTGCACGCCTTTACTCTCTCTACTGTCATGCGCTACCTCTTCCCTCTTCTCCTCGCAGGCCTCATCGCCGCCTGCACCGCCCCGACTCCCGATGAGCCTTCTGCCCATGAGTCGGACGAGGAGCCTAGCGAAGAATTAGCCCCCTACATGGCCTCACTCCAACGCTTCGCGGAGAAACTCTACCTCGCAGGCTCGGAGGAAAACTGGGCGCTGGCAGACTTCTATGAGCATGAGATCGCCGAGGTCAGTGAAGAGATCGTAGCCGGAGGCTTTGAGGAGGACGGACACGACGTGAGCGCCCTGATGCAGACGATGCTGCTCCCGGCCTTGGAGCGAATCGAGGAAGCCATCGAGACGCAGTCACCGGAGACGTTCGACGCCGCCTACGGTGCGCTTCTCGGTGGATGCAACGGGTGCCACACCACCACCGAGCACGGGTTTATCCAACTCGTCGTACCTCGCACCAACGCCTACCCCTCGCAATCCTTCGCACCATGACCCGCCTGTGCTTCCTTGCCTGTCTACTCTGCCTCGGCTGCGCTGTCTTCGCGGGCTGTGCCGAGCCGCCCGACGAAACGAGCGTATCGTTCACTGTGCGCGGCCAGTACCTCGGCCCGGCCTACGACGGAGCCGTCGCGGTCATCAGCCACGAGGCGATTCCCGGCTTCATGGAGGCCATGCAGATGCCCTTCCGCATCGAAGAGTCCGTTTCGCTCGACAGTCTCCGCGAAGGCGACAAAATCCGCTTCCTCCTCGCCGACCGGGGCAACGGCTACCGCATCGACAGCATCCGCGTCCTCCCGCCCGACACGCCGCTCACTCTTGTGGAGACCTCGCCCCCCGACTCCCTTTCAAACGCTACGCCATAACACCGTTCGGTGCTCCGTCTTGCATTCTTAGGGGCGGATTACCGTTCTTGCGTAAGCGTCCCCCGACAACCTCTCCTCGCCCACCCTGCTCCCGGCCTCTATGAGTTCCATCACCGAGCGCCTCGCGGCCCTCCTTGAGCACACGCCTCCCTTCGACCACCTCTCGGCTGCCAAGCGGCAGAGCATCATCGGGGACACCACGCTCGAAATCTTTGAGCCGGGCGAGGTCATCCTCCAGCAAGGCACGGACATCCACCGCGCGCTCTACATCGTCGAGTCGGGCCTGATCCGGCTGTTCGACGACGAGCAGGGCAAGCTCCTCAACATGGTCGGCGAGGGATCGGTCTTCGGGTCCTACGGCCTGCTTCAGGGCGGCATCCTTCCCTATGAGGCAAAGGCCGTCGAGCCGACGGTCTGCGCGCTGCTCTCCGCCGAACACTTCAACGACCTCTACAAGAACGACCCGACGTTTGCCGCACACTTCGACGAGGACCTCAAGCAGTACGTCCGCACGCTCGACACCGAGATGGACGCCAGCGGCGCGTTCCTCCTCTTCGAGACGAGCCTCGCCAACGTGGTCTACCACGACGCCCTCGCGTGCCAACCGGCCGCGACCGTGCAGGAGGCCGCCCAGTTGATGCGCGACACCAAGGGCGACACGGTCCTGATCGTCCAAGACGGCAGCGCGGTGGGCCTCATCACCGAGGGGGACATCATCAAAGAGATTGTCGCCGCCGGGGCCTCGCTGGATACGCCGGTCATGGACCTCGTCCAGCGTCCGCCCGTGACGCTGTCCGGCTCGGACCGGCTCTTCGACGCCGTCCGGGTGATGATGCAGTATCGGATCCGCCGCGTCGTCGTCACCAGCACCGACCCCAAGGCCAAGCCGATCCTCGGGGTGGTCACCGCCGAGGATATCGCCCACTTCCGGGGCCTCGACCCCGTGGCGACGGTGGAGCGGCTGGAAAAAGCCCGCTCGATCAAGGAGCTGGCCCAGATCCGCAACGAGTCCACGCGCCGCCTCTTCCGGCTCTACCAGCAGGGCGTCCAGAGTGAATCGCTCCTCGCAGTCGTGGCCGAGATGGACGACCAGCTCAAGGCGCGGCTTCTATATCTCGTCGAAGAGCAAGCGATCATCGACCGGCCAGACCTAGCGATGGACGTGCCATGGGCGTGGCTGGGCTTCGGCGCACCCGGTCGGCGCGAGGCGGCGCTCTTCACGAGCCAGTCCAACGGCCTCGTCTATGCCGATCCGGCGAATGAGGCCGAAGCCGAGCGGGCCGAGCGCTGGTTCGCCTTCCTCACCGAGCGCGCCGTAGCGGCTCTCAACGAGGTCGGCATCCGCCCGAGCGACGAGGGCATCCTTGCTTCCGAAGCGCCGTTTCGCCAACCGCTCAGTCAGTGGATCGCCGCCTACGACCAGTGGATCACGGGCACCGACGCGGTGGCTTCGCTTCGCTCTGCCATTTGCTTCGACGTGCGCGGGCTGTACGGTGACGACGACCTTGTCGACCGCCTGCTCAAGGCCGTTCGCACCCAGCTCGAAAACAGCCGCCGCCTTCTCGCCATCCTCATGCGCGGCGCGACGAAGAACCGCCCGCCGATCTCGTTCTTCGGTCGCTTTGAGTTGGAACAGGGCGAGGGTACCGAGGGCCTCAACCTCCGCGAGCGGGGCCTCGACCCGATTGTGGACATGGCCCGCGTACTCGCCCTCGAAACGGGCCACCTTCGTAGCACCAACACCTTCCACCGGCTCCGTCACCTCCGCGAGTCGCTGCCGGACTTAGAGCGTGAGGAGAAGGCGCTGCTCGGCGCGTTCACTACACTCTCGGACATGCACCTCCGCGCCCAGATGCAGGCCGCCGAAACGGGCGTCACGCCGAGCGACCTGATCGACCCGAACGCGCTCCACAAAAGCCAGCAGAACCTGCTCAAGGAGACGTTCAAGAAGGTGGACAAAGTGCAGCAGGCCCTCCAGAACCGCTATGAGCGCGGCTAACAAGTAATGGCATGAGCACCCTCCTCGTCCCCGTCGATTTCTCCGATGTGACCGACCGCGTCGTTGAGGTCGCCGCTCGGCTGGCGGCAGCGCTCGGCAGCCGGGTTCGCCTCCTCCACGTCGCCGACCCAGACCTCGACGGTTTCTTCGGCTACGAGGCCGGACCGCAAGTCGTCCGCGACCAAGTGGCCGCCGAACTCCGAGAGGAACACCGTGCCCTCCACCGCTTCGCCGACCGACTCGGCACCCAAGGCCTCGAAGCCGAAGCCCTCTTCGTGCAAGGCACGACGGTCGAGACCATCCTAGAGCAAGCGGACAAGATCGACGCTGAGCTGATTGTTCTCGGCTCGCACGGGCATGGGGCGCTCCGCCGAGCACTCCTCGGCAGCGTCAGCGAAGGCGTCATGCAGCGCGGCTCGCGCCCTGTGCTCATCGTACCAGCCCGGAAGGATGAAACGGGCGAGGGGGCGTAGCGGAGCGAGGGCGGCGGGATCACTCGTCGCCGCGGGGCGGACGGCGGAACTTTTTCTTTTCGGCCCGCCGTCGCTTGGCCTCAACGCGGCGGCGCTTGGAGGCAACGGTCGGCTTTGTCTTGACGCGGCGCTTCCGGGGCTGGTTCAGCTTTTCGAGGCGACGGCGCAGTTCGTTGAGGGCGAGCTGTTTGTTGCGGTGCTGGCTGCGCGTGTCGCGCCGCGTGACGGTCTCCCCACTGGGCCGGTGGCGCAGGCGGACGGCGCTCTCGACCTTGTTGGCGTGCTGCCCACCCGGCCCGCCGGAGCGGAACGTCTCCACCTCGCACTCGGCGAGGAGGTCCTCGTCGCTGTCGGGGATCGGGATGGGAGGCATCAGAGCAAGGGGTTGACTACAGCAGAAGGCTCATGGAAGGATACTCCAAAGGCGCATGGCAAAAGCGGTTACTCGCATGTATGTTGTTGGTCCTCTTCATCAACCCTACACTGTCATGCATACGGTTTCTCGCATCACCCTACTCGGCGTGCTCGCGCTCCTCTTGGTGCCGATCACCCAGGCCCAAGTCGTTGACGCTGACCTCGTCGTCATCGAAGAACAAGCCCTCGGGCCTGGCACGGTGAGCCTCGTGCAATCCCCCTTCATCAACAATGACGGCGAAGTGGGCCTCACCATCGACATCGACGGCGATGACGGCGTCTTCTTCGACGGGTCCGCCATCTGGCTCAACAGCTTCGCCCTCCCCGGAGACACCCTCAGCGGAGCTGAGGGTACGATGGGCATCGGCGATGATGGGGAATTCATCTACAGCCCAGCGCTCCCCGGCAGCAACGACGCTGTCTGGACCGACCTCGGCCTGCTCCTCGTCGAGGGCATGCCCGCGCCGGGGTTCGGGATGGACACGCTCAACACCTTCAACAGCCGTCCGACCATGATCCCGAACGGCGCAGCCTACTGGATCGCTGGCTATGACAACGGCGCAGGCAGCGGCTCTGTGGCCCGCGTGCTCTACACCAGCCCGGACCGTACCACAGGGAGCATCAGCATTGTCCTCGCGGCGGGTGACCTCATCCCGGCCCCCGGCGGCACCTTCCCGATCGACATCGGGAGTGGCCTTGGCTTCGACTACGACGTCTCAAGCGATGGGTCGAATCACATCCACGATGTAAACCTCGACACCGGCTCATCACTCGATGATGGCACGCTTATCGTCAACGGGACGGGCGTTGCGCGCGAGACCTTCCCGACAGGCGACGGTGACAACTGGGATAACTTCGACAACGTGGACATCAACAACGCCGGAACCTATGCGTTCAGCGGCGACACGGATGGCGACTCCGCATCCGATGAGTTCATCGCTATCGACGGCGTGATTGCACTCCGCGAAGGCGATGTGGTAGACGGCGACACACTCGGCGGCTTTGTGCGTGGCCTCGACCTCAATAACAGCGGCCAGGTCCTCTGGGCGTGGACTACGAACATCAGCTCATCTGATGAGATCCTCTTCCTCGGTGATGCCTCCGACCTCGCCGGCACCTCGACCCGGCTCGTCGCTACCGGCGACTCGCTCGACACCAACGGCGACGGGAACGCAGACTACGTGGTGACGGACCTAGACCTCGGCCTCGGTAGCCAAGGAGCTGGCGCGCTCACGGAAGACGGCATCGCCTACGTCAAGCTCGAAGTCGAGCCGGTGGGCGGTGGCACCGAAGTGGATGCCGTCTTCGGGTTCGGCGGCGCTGACGATGTGGTAGCCTTCGATGCCTCGGTGAACACGACGACGATCCCGGCAGGCGGTGGCGACCTCACCTTCACCGGTACGCTAACGAACCTGACCGACGGATCGCTCCCGGTGGATGTCTGGATCGATGCCACTGGCCCAATCAATCGCACCATCCAACTCGCCTCGGGCACGCTTCCGGCGGGCTTCTCGATCACGCGGAGCATCACGCTCGGCGTCCCCGGCGGCCTCCCGGCAGGCAGCTACGAGGTGGACCTCAACGTGGGCGACTTCGACACGGACATCTTCGCCTCCGAGTCGTTCACGATCACGAAGGACGGAGCCGTGGCGGGCGCAGGCATGGACTTCACTGTCTCGCTCGACGTGAACGACAGCATGCTCTCCGCCGTCGCTACCCCGACCGCCGCCTCGCGCGCCACACCGACGGAGCTGACGGCCTACCCGAACCCGTTCGAGGCAGGCACCACGTTTAGCTTCGGGCTGGACGTGCGCGACGAGGTGCGCCTCGCCGTCTACGACGTGCTCGGGCGCGAAGTGGCGGTGCTCCTCGACGGGCCGGTGGAAGCCGGAACGCACGACATCGCCCTCGACGCTCGCGGTCTCGCCTCAGGCACCTACATCTACCGCCTCACGGTCGGGGATGTGATGCGGACGGGCCGCGTGACCCTCGTGCGCTAACCGCGCACCGCCCATATTGCAGGCGCTGCCGCCCCCGAGGCCCCGGCTTCGGGGGCGGCACTCGTTTAGGCCCTTAGCCGTCCAGCACGGCGATGCGGACGCGGCGATTCCGACGGCGACCCTCCACCGTCTCATTGTCGGCCACAGGATAGTGCTCCGCGAGACCAACCACTTCGAGCGTGACGCCGTCGAAGTTTTGCTCCTCTTGCAGATAGAACGCGACCGCACTCGCCCGCGCTGTCGAGAGGTCCCAGTTGGAGGGAAAGCGCGCCGTGCGGATTGGCTGGTTGTCGGAGTGGCCTTCGATGCGGACGAGGCGGCCGGGAAACTCGGTACGAAGCCGGGTGGCGACCTCGGCCAGCAGGTCCGTACCGTTGCGCGTGAGCCGGACGCCTCCAGAAGCGAACAAGTCGCGCGCCTCCAGCACGGCGACCGTCTCGCCCCGGTCGCCCTCGGCGCTCGTCTGCGCGACGGTGTCCATCGCCTCACGGAGTTGCCGGTCCATCGAGGCATTCTCTGCTTCCAGCCGGTCGATCTCAGCCGATGCGGCAGCAAGGTCCGAGCGTAGCGCGGTGATGGTGTTCTGTTGCTCGGCCAGCCGGTCGCCACCGGAGCAACCGCTTAGACCAAAGAACAGGAGCAGGAATGCAGCGACAGAGAGGACAGAGCGCATGGCGAGGGGTGCTGGACGAGGAGACGCAAAGCTACGCCTGCGCGCTCGAAGACGCGCTGCCGTATCGCTCATAGAGTTCGGCGACGCCCTCTGCCTCACCGATCAGCGTGATCTGATCGTTCGCTTCCAGAACGGTCATCCCGCTAGGTACGAGCAGCCGTCCGCGCCTCCGCACGAGCGCGACCAACGTCCCCGCCGGAAGCCGGACCTCGCGCAGGGCCTTGCCGATGAGCGATGCCGCGTCGGTGCCGGGGTGGAGGTGAAGCGAGAGGTAGCGCTCATTGTGGAGCAGCGTCTCCTTGAGCTTTTGCTCGTCGGGCGCGGCGAGCCACTCGCTCATGAATTGCTCTTCGTCGATCCGGCTGGCGAGTCCGGCGAGGATGCGGAGGTGAGCGCTCGTGCTTCCCTCGGGACTGACGAGGAAGAAGATCGCG
This sequence comes from Rhodothermales bacterium, assembly GCA_028284265.1. Lineage (GTDB taxonomy): Bacteria > Bacteroidota > Rhodothermia > Rhodothermales > JANQRZ01 > JANQRZ01. The sequence continues at coordinate 22,580 of JANQRZ010000004.1, read as the reverse complement.
TAGACCGGCTCCGAGCGCGACTCATCTTCCAGCGACGTGTCGAGCGTGACCCCGGCTCGGCAGCGCACGAAGACGGCCTCCGACTGCTCGATGTTCGGCAGACGCTGGTGTGGGAGCGCGGCCCCGTGCGCCACCGGCGTTGCCCCATAGCTGGAGGCGTCGATGAAGCCCTGCTCCAACTGTTGCATTGGAACACCGAGTTGATCCGCGAGCACTGCCGAGGTACGGGCGATGAGGTTCGCATACGGCACCGCCTCGTCGAGGTCGATCACGGCAGCACGGGTGACAAGGCTCTCGAACGGGGCCTCGTCCTGCATCCCTTTCTCCTTCAGAATCGTCCGAAGCTCGCTGTCGAGGCCGTCGTAGCGCCGCTGCCCGAGCCGCTCGAAGAGGTGATAGATCGCCCCCTCGCGCTCAACCTTCGGATTCGGGCGGGCGTAGCGCCGGTACCACAGCACGCCCCCTGCAATCATTAGGGCCGACGTGCCCCAGGCCAGCGCCCCGAGTTGCGCCACCAGCACGATGGGCACGAGGATGCCCGCGACCTGCATCCACGGGTAGAGCGGGCTGCGGTAGCCGGGCACGTAGCCCGGAATCTGGCTCTCGCGCATCACGATGACCGCCACGTTGAGCAGCCCGAAGAGCAGCAGTTGGAAGGCACTCGCCAGCTTGGCGATCCCCTCCACGTCGAGCGCCACAATCACGAAGATCATCAGTCCAGCCGTCACGAGGATAGCCGGGACCGGCGTCCCGAAGCGCCCGAGGTCACCGAGGCGGGCCGACACGAGGTGGTCGCGTGCCATCGCCAGCGGGTACCGCGAAGCCGAGAGAATGCCTGCATTACCCGTCGAGGCGAACGCGGCAATGGCTGCCGCAACGACGAGCAGCAGCCCCCACGGCTCCGGCAACCAGTCGAAGAACGCCTCCGCCGCTGTCGCTACCGGCGTCAGGTCGCTCCGCAGCTCATTCGCATCCAGTACCGCGATCATGATGAACACGCCGACGCAGTAGATCGCCGTCGCCGTGAACAGCGAGAGGAACATCCCGAGCGGCAGGTTGCGGTCGGGGTTCTGGACTTCTTCGGCGACCGAGGCCACCTTCGTCAGTCCGGCATACGAGACGAACACCAGCCCGATGGTCGGGAGGATGCTCTCCCACCCGAACGGCAGGAACGGCGTGAACTGCCGTTCGAGGTCGCTCCCCTCCATCCCACCGACTTCGGCGAGGCCCTGCACAACGAAGAACGCGAGTACACCGACAAGCACCGCTACGAGCACCCGTTGCAACCCACTCGTCTCCTTCGCCCCGACGATGTTCAGCGCCGCGAACGCGACCGTCAGCGCGACTGCCAGCGGCTTGATGGGCACGTCGAAGAAGAACACGAGGTAGGCCCCCATCCCGACGAGCGCGAAGGCACTCTTGAGCACGAGCGCCAGCCACGTCCCCAACCCGCCGACCGTCCCGGCCAGCGGCCCGAGGCTGCGGTCAAGGAAGTAGTACGCCCCGCCCGCCCGCGGCATCGCCGTCGAAAGCTCCGCCGCGGAGAACATCGCGGGGAGGATGAAGATGCCCGCGAGGAAGTACGCGAGGACCGTCGCCGGACCCGCCTTCGCCGTGGCAAGGCCGGGCAGGAGGAAGAACCCCGAACTGAACATCGCGCCCGTCGAGATCGCGTAGACGTCGAAGAGCGTGAGGGTCTTTTTGAGCTTCGGAGCAGCAGCCATCAGAGCGGGGTCAGGCCCTCGACCCAGCGGCGAAGAGACACCGGGACCGGCCCCTGCGAGGAGGCGTTGGTGCGTAGGGGCAGACGTGGCGAAAGGACGAGCGCGAAGATACGGGGGCTGCTTCTACGAGGTCTGGGCGAACTCAGCCCCGAAGCTCGTCGACAAGGTCGATGTACTGCTGCATGGCGTCCTCGGAATCGGTGCCTTCGAGGTCGGCCCAGGCGTCGTACTTGGCGCGACCCGCGAAGTCGGTGAAGCCGGGGCGGCGGCCCTCCACGTCGCCGACGGTCGCCTGTTTGTAGAGCGCGTAGAGCTGAAGGAGCGTCGCGTTGTCGGGGCGCTCGTCGAGGTCCTGCACGGCCTCAGCAGCGGCAGCGAATTGGGAAGCGAGGTCAGCCATCGGAGTGCGTGGGTTGGCGGGAGAAGAGGACGTCGGGAATATAGTCCGCGCGGCACCCTCGCCGATGGTGTGCGTTGAAGACAGCCCCCTACGTCCGCCCGCCCCCTCATGCTTCACGCCGCGCCTGCTGCTTGGTACTCCTCCACCTTCCGCCTCTCCGACGGCGAGCGCGAGGTCGGCTCGCTCAAGCTGGCCAAGCTGCGCGAGCGGGCGACGTTCTCCGTCGAAGACGTGCCCTTCGAGTTCTACCGCGAGGGCATGGTGGGCGACTTCGTGCTGGACTTCCAAGAGGCCGTGCTCGTGCGAGCGGATAAGCCGAGTGCGCTCTCCGAGCGCTTCATCCTCGAATTAGACGACCAAACGTTCGTCCTCGAAAAGGACTCGGCGTTCAAGCGAGCGTTTGTCCTGCGGGCTGGCGATACAGGCGATCGGATAGGCCACATCACGCCTGTGCGGTGGTTCGGGCGGGCGACCAAGATCGACTTGCCGGAGTCGCTGCCGCTGCCGGTGCGGGTGTTCTGCTTCTGGCTCGTCCTGCTCATGTGGAACCGGGCCGCCGCTGCCGCCTCGGGGTAAGCATGGTATAAATGTGGACCGTACTTGAAATATATTACGACGCACTTGATGCATACGGAGGTAGTGAATGGCTAAGGTAGCATTGATAACATTGCTGATCTTGGTGCCGGTATACTATTTGTTGCCGTACACAGGCATTCCAATGTTCTTGTGGGCGATTTGGGGTGAGGAGAGGCAGGATTTGGCAAGCATGATATATAAATTGTGCTGCTTTTTAGTGTCTTTTGTTATTTCACTTTTTATATACAAGAGGTTTTTCAACTGATGGCTTTGGTCGACTTGCCTGAGTCGCTGCCAGTACCGGTGTTCGCTTTCTGGCTCGTCTTGCTGATGTGGAACTGGGCCGCCGCTGCCGCCTCGGGATAGGTTTATCACGACACGGCAGCCGCACGCCTGCGTATCATCCCTTCCTCTCCCCCATCGCCTCGCCCTCATGATCGCCCTCGACCGCCAGCACCTCGCCCCGTTTCTCGACGACAGCGCCCGCGCGAGTCTTCAGCCCTACGTCCTCGACGCGCATCGCGCCGTCCTCAACGGCACGGGCGCCGGAGCCGACATGCTCGGCTGGCGCGACCTGCTTCTCAGCACGCCACCCCCGCTCGACGCCATCGAAGAGGTGGCCGAGGAGATTCGCGAGCGGGCCGATGTGCTGGTCTGCATCGGGATCGGCGGGTCGTACCTCGGCGCGAAGGCGGTGATTGACGCGCTCACCCCGGCGTTTGCCGAGGATGACCTAGAGATCGTGTTCGCGGGGCACCACCTCTCGCCGGGCTACCATGAGCGTCTGCTCGAAACTCTCCAAGGCAAGAGTGTCTATGTCAACGTTATCTCGAAAAGCGGCAGCACCCTCGAACCGTCGCTCGCCTTCCGATTCATCCGGCGCTACCTCGAACGGACGTTCGACGATACCGCCGAGCGGATCATCGTCACGACTGGCCCGACAGGTGGGCTGCTCAACCCACTCCGCGACGAGAAGGGCTACCGCAAGTTCGTCCTCCCGGACGGCGTCGGTGGGCGGTTCTCCGTCCTCACCCCGGTCGGCCTTCTACCGATTGCGGCGGCGGGGCATGATGTCCGTGCGCTCGTCGGTGGAGCCTCGGACGAGTTGAAGCGGCTCGACGGCCCCCAAGCCAATCCAGCGCTCGACTACGCCGCCGACCGTTACCTCTTACACGAACAGGGCTACAAGACCGAACTGCTCGCCGCCTTCGAGCCTCGGCTCGCGGGCGTCGGCGGGTGGTGGCAGCAGCTGTTCGGCGAGAGCGAGGGCAAAGAGCACAAGGGGCTCTTCCCCGCCGTCGCGCAGTACACCTCGGACCTCCACTCACTCGGGCAGTATGTGCAGCAGGGCCAGCGCTCGCTCGTCGAGAGCTTCCTCTGGGTGGACGATGCGGGCGACGGGCCGACGGTCGGCGAGGAGGACGGCAACCCGGACGAGTTGAACTACCTAGCTGGGAAGACCTACGCCGAGATCAACCGCAGCGCCTACGAGGCCACCGCCGCCGCCCACGCTGAAGGCGGCGTCCCCAACTGGACCCTCACGATGCCCGGCCTCGACGCCCGCTCGGTCGGTGCCCTCATCGCGTTCTACGAGCACGCCGTCGCAGTAGGAGGCTACCTGCTCGGCATCAACCCGTTCGACCAGCCCGGCGTGGAGAACTACAAACAGAAGATGTTCTCCCTCCTCGGACGCCCGGAGTAGAACGGGGCTTGCTGCATGAAAATGACGCCCGCACAGATCGCTCAGTTGCTCGACGAGCTTTGCCGCGATTTAGGTTTCTGCTTACCTCTTGAGGCGCGGATGCAGTTCGAGGAGAAGCCCCCGACCTCTGTAGATGCGTTTGTAGAAGCGATATACGAAGCTGAAAGACTGGACCCATCTTCGGATCGGAGGCTTCATGCAAAGGTCCGAGCAAGAGTGCAGCGGTACGCCTAAATACACAACCAGGATGTAGCACTCAACGCTGACTATCCTATGCCGATCACATTGTCCGACGACACGAAGCAGGAACTCATCGCCTCGATCAAGCGCTACTTCGCCGAGGAGCGCGACGAGGAGATCGGCGACCTCGGTGCCTCGCTGATGCTGGAGTTTGTGCTGAAGGAGGTCGGGCCGAGCGTTTACAATCAGGCGATCAAGGATGCACAAGCCCGTCTACAAACTACCGTGGCGGACCTTGACCTGACGCTGCACGAACCGGAGTTCGGCTACTCGGCGGAGCAGCGACGGTAGCTCTCGCAGCAGCGCACGCGACGGTATGAGGCAACATGGTGCTATCTTCCGCGTTGTACGGCTCTCGCTCCACGCATTCTCATGTCCTCGTTCCGCCACATCAGCGCCCTCGTCGCGCTCGCTGCCTTCCTCGGCGGTGGGCTGGTCGCACCTGCGCTGCACCGCGTGGCGCACGGGATCGAGCATGAGCACGCCCGGCACGAAGCCGCCGCGCAAACCGATCACGTCCACGCCGACGGCGTCGGCTTCACCGTCCCGCTCGAAGGCATCGACGTGCCGCACGACCTGTGCGTGCTTTGCCTGCCGAAGACCTCGCGGACGCCGACGCTCGCCGTCGCCCCGTCTCCGCTCGCAGCGACCCAGTCCTTCGCTTTGCTGCACCGCACCGCACCGATGGCTTCGGCGCAGGTGCTGCTCCCCATCCGTGGTCCTCCTGCCGTCGCCTGACGGAGCCCGTCGGCTCCTGCGGCGAGCACGTCTCGCTCGCCCCTGACGGTTGTTCTTGAATCGCACGCAGGCTGAGGTCTGTCGTGTGCTCATTCCAGGTGTTCTCCGTGCGCTCCTGTGCGCGTGGAGGATGCGGGCCCCACGGATATCCCATGCGGAGTTTCCTCTCGTTTCTCCTCCTCCTCGCTCTCGCTCCGATGGCAGTGGCGCAGTCCCTCAGTGGGCGCGTCACCGACACGAACGGTGCGCCGCTTCCCGGCGTCAACGTGGCCGTGCCCGCCCTCGAACGCGGCACCGCCACGGACGCGGATGGGCGCTATCGCCTCGGCAATCTGCCGACCGGCCCGCTCACGGTGGTGTTCAGCGCTGTCGGATATGAGCGAATCGAGCAGGCGGTGACGGTCAGCGGCGAGGTGCTACTCGATGTGGTGCTCACCGAGGTGATTGAGGAACTGGACGTGGTCACGGTGCGCGAGGACCGAGTGCAGGAAGCCCTTGGCCGCGCCCCGCAGTCCATCGCGGTACTCGAAGCCGAAGACCTCGACGCCGTGCGCGGCCAGACCCTCGGCGAAACCCTCGAACGGCTTCCGGGCGTGACGACGCTCGCCACCGGACCGAGCATCCAGAAGCCCGTGATCCGCGGGCTGCACTCGGACCGCGTGATCGTTGTCAACAAGGGCGTGCCTCAAGAAGGCCAGCAGTGGGGAGCCGAGCACGCGCCCGAAATCGACCCGTTCTCCGGGGCGCGGATCGAAGTCGTGCGTGGAGCCGCCGGAGTCGAGTACGGAGCCGGAGCCATCGGTGGGGTCGTGCGGATCGAGGACGAGGCGCTGCCCCGCACGCCGGGATGGGGCGGGCAGGTTTCGGCGAGCACCTTCTCGAACAGCCGACAGGCCGCAGGCTCTGTCGAACTCGAAGGAAGTCCTGCCGCCGTGCCGGGCCTTGGTGTTCGCGTGCAGGGGAGCCTGCGGCGAGCGGGCGATGCGCGGACGCCGGACTACGTCCTCGGCAACACCGCGTTCTTCGAGCGAAGTGCTGAGGTCGCCCTCGGCTACGCACTCGGAGCGCTCGACCTCGAAGCCCACGCCAGCCACTTCGGGACCGACCTCGGCGTCTACCGGGGCGCGCACTTCAACACGTTCGCTGCGCTGGAGTCCGTCTTTGAGGCGGGCCGCCCGCCGGTGGAGTACGATTTCGGCTACGACATCGGCGCGCCGAAGCAGGACATCGTCCACGACATCATCGCCCTCCGAGGACGGCTCGATCTAGGTCGCGGTGCCAGTGCCGACGTGCAATACGCCGTACAGCGAAACCGGCGGCAGGAGTTCGACGCCGACCGCATCGGCGGGCGTGATCCGCTCGAACGAGCCGCCTTCGACCTTATCCTGCTGACGCAGACGCTCGACGCCAAGGTGCAGACGCGACCTACCCGGCTCCTCGGCGGCGACGTGTTCAGCACCGTCGGGCTGCACGGCATGACGCAGGGCAACCGCTCCGAGATCGGCTACCTCATCCCCAACTTCCGGTCCTACGATGGCGGTGTGTGGGCACGGGCGACGTGGGCACGGGGACCGCTCACCGTCGAGACCGGGGCGCGGCTCGATAGCCGATGGCTGCGGGCCTTCCCCCGGGAATCGGGCGAACGTGGCGACTTCGTCGAGACGACGCGGACATGGACCGGAGCGTCGGGGGCGCTCGGGGCGATCTGGCAGTTCACCGAGTCGTGGTCTGTCGGGGCGAACGCCTCGGCTGCGTGGCGACCGCCGAGCGTGAACGAGCTGTACAGCTTCGGCATCCACCACGGCACAGCACAGTTCGAGGTCGGCGACGGCAGCCTCGGCACCGAGCGCAGCCTCGGCCTCGACGCGACGCTCCGCCACCAGAGCCGCCGCGTCGCATTTGAAGCCAGCGCCTACGCCACGCGCATCGCCGACTACATCTACCTCGACCCCCAGAGCGAGATCGTCGTGACAGTGCGTGGGGTCTTCCCCGAGTTCCGTCACCGGCAGACCGACGCTCGTCTCCTCGGCTTCGACGGGGCGCTCGATGTGGTCGTGGGGGGCGGCCTCTCGCTCGGTCTCACCGCCGCCGCCGTCCGGGGGACCGACACCAGCCGCGACGAGCCGCTCCTCGCCATGCCCGCCGACCGGCTCGGGCTGACTGCTACCTATGCCCTGCCGAGCCTCGGCGCGTTCAGCACGCCGCAGGTGGAGGTCGGGGCTACGCTCGTCCGTGAGCAGGACCAGTTCCCCATCCGCCTCGACGCCGAGGGCGACGCCGTCGCACTCGACTACGTCGCTCCGCCGGGAGGCTATGCCCTCCTCAGCGCGGGACTGTCGGGCGAACTCCGCCTCGGGGCCACGCCCGTCCGCCTCTCGCTCGACATCGAAAACATCCTCAACACGCGGTACCGCGACTACCTCAGCCGCTACCGCTACTTCGCTCACGACCCCGGCCGCAACGTGGTCCTGCGTGTGCAGGTCCCGCTCGGCTCGTCGTGAGCACCAACCCGAAAACAACACACCAAGCCAACACAACCTAGACCCATGAACACCTTCTCTACCTTCACGCGCTTCGGCGCGCTCTTGCTCGCTTTCGCGTTCCTTTTCACGGCCTGCGACTCCAATGAACCCGACGATGACGACGGTGCGGGCGAGGAGGAAGTCATCACGCTCGTCCGCCTCGCGCTCACGCCGCAGGGTGGCGGGGCTGCCATGATGGTCGATGCCACCTTCGATGAGGCCGGTGTGCTGCAAAACGCCGAAACCCTCAACCTGACCGCTGGGACCACCTACGACGTGACGATTGATCTCCAGAACACGCTCGAAACCCCGCCGGAGAGTATCACCGAGGAGATCCGCGACGAAGAGCCGGATGCGCACCGCTTCTTCTACACGCCCGAGGGCGGAGTCGCCGGTCGGCTGACCGTCTCTGGCCTCGACGCCGATCCCAACGGCGATCCGCTCGGGCTGTCGTTCGATCTCGCCGCGTCCGCTGGCGGAGCCGCGACCGGCCAGTTCCGCGTCAAGCTTCGTCACTACGAGGAAGACGCCGACCTCCCCGCCGACAAGCGCAACGACACGGCCACTGCCGACGAGGTCCCCGGCGTCGTCGAGAACGACGTGGACTTCACCTTCCCGGTGGCGATCACGGGCTAACCCCCTGCCTCGTTCGCTATGCTCACTCGGCTGTCCCCCTTGAAGGGGGACAGCTTTGCGAGTGCTCGAAGAGATGAGCAAAGCAGGGGGTCAGTGTCCGTGCCCCTTGCCAAACAGGCCGAAGGCATACTGCACCCCGACCTCAATCATCGGGTCTACTTCGAGCTGCGGCCCGTCGAGGTCTTGGAAGATGGGAAGCACTCCCTCGACCCCGATGCGAAGGTTGTGAAGCGAGCCGCTCGGGACGAAGAAGTTGACACCGATACCTGCGTCGAGGCGGGTGCCACCGCGCAGATCGGGGAAGACGGTGGGCACCACCCGGTTGGTGACGGCCATCGCATAAGCCGGGTCGGCTCCCTCAACATCGCCCCACGTCATCGCCTTGGCGCGGACGGACGCACTGAACATCTCGGTGATTTTGTACGCGCCCCACAATGTCCCGCCGTAGACATTGCCGAGGCGGTAGTCGTTGCTGTTCTCACTCAGGCGAACGGTAGCGGACGCCTGCGCGCCCCAACTGATGGCATCGCTCTGGCCGAGGTAGGTCACGCCCGGCATCAGGTCGAACGTGCCAGAGCCGACCTGCATCGGATACGGCAGGCGGACCTCGTTGCCCATCGACATAGGAGTCACGCCCTGCTCGTCGATGGAGCCGGTCGGGAAGCTGACACCGAGGTTAGCGTGGAAGCGGGTGCGTCCGGGGCGGGCGAAGGTGTATAGGGCCGAGAGCTTTACGTCGCCGAGGCCGCCGGACTCCGTGGTGAAGGCGACAGCATCCGGGTTGTTCTGGATGCTCATCCTAGAGACGTGATCCATCTCGGAGAAGACGAGCGGCACCATCAGCATCAGCGTGAGGTCGTCGGTCGGAGCCACCATCGCGCCGAACATGTGCATCTGCATCGGCATCTCGGTCGGCGTGACGAGGAAGTTTGAGCCGTTCGGGCTAACGATGTCGGCGTCGGCGATGGCGTCGGTGCCGACGCGGCTGCCCGCCATCGGCATGTACATGTAGCGATAGGACAACATCACCTCACCCGCGCCGTGCGTGTGGTCGCCCATCACCCCGATGGGGGCGTGGCCGTCCGGGCGCTGCGAGGTCCAGGGTTGGGCGTGAAGTGGTAGAGCGAGGAAGCAGAACGCAGCCGCGATGGCGGCGCGCAGAAGTCGAATAGGCATAGTTCACCAGCGTTGAAACGTGCGAAAGGGGCACTCCGCAAGAGCGAAGTACCGAGGTCGTGTTGCGAGGCCAAACGCTAGGCGCGGGGCGGATGGAACACGTCGCTGGTGAAGGGGGCCTCGGAGGACAATGACGGACCCGTTGAATAGGTGCTGGAGCGCTCCGGCGGATCGGGGAGCGCTGTGCCGTCGCCGAGGAACCACCCGATGGCGAGCATCACCTCCATGCTCACGGCGTTGCGCTCTTCCTGACGCTCGTGGTGCTCGCGGAGCTGCTTTGTCAGAAAGCAGGTGCCCTCGCACTCCAACTCCGGCATCCCCCGGTTGACGCAGAGGTTTTCGATCACGAAGTCCTTCCGCAGGAGGAACGTGCCCTGAACGAGCAGCAAGCCCTGCGTACTGAGCACGAGGCAGAGTACGAGCGCGAGCCGCAGGAAGGATCGAAGGGAAGCCATGCCGTCAAGATAGCCCCGTTCTGCGCCCCCGTCTTCACGCACTGCATCAGCAGTCGGTCGCACTACGACACTTTCAGACCCCCTGCCTCATTCGCTATGCTCACTTGGCTGTCCCCCTCGAAGGGGGACAGCTTTGCGAGTGCTCGAAGAGACGAGCAAAGCAGGAGGTCAGCGCAGGAGCGTCACCCGTTGCGTCTGCGTCTGACCGCCCACGACGAGGCGCACGAGGTAGACCCCGGCAGGCAGATCGGTACCCGCAAACACTGCCTCGTGCCGACCAGTTTCAGCCTCGCCGTTCATCAGCACCGCGACTTCGCGCCCGAGCACATCATAGACTGTGAGTTGCACCGAGGCCGCTTGAGGCAGCGTGTACGCAACGGTCGCCTGCGAGGTGAACGGCGAGGGGTAGGCACGGAGCGTCGCGCTCGGCGCGGCGGTAGCCGTCCGGCTCGCAGCCTCGCCCTCGGCGAAGTCCCAGCCCTTGACCTGCCATGTGGCGGAAGCCTGCTGCGCGCCTGCCGCCGTCAGCTTCGTCACGGTGAACTGGTCGGCGCTGCTTGCGGCGTCAGGGAAGTCACCGAGCTTGACGACGAGCGTGCTCGTCCCGGCGGGGGCCGCACCCGGCACGTTCAGGTTGATGCGCCGGGTGAAGCTAAAACCGCCGGGCAGCGTCACCGTGGTCGGAGGGATGACGCCGAACTCGGCTCCGTTCGAGAGGTCGGCATCGGCCCAGGCATCGAAGGTCTGGGGCGACCCCGTCGTGTTAGTGAGCGTCACGTCGAAGGCCACCGCCCCGCCGGTCGAGGGCACCGTGATGGGTGCACCCACCGGCGCAACACTCACCGTCACGGGTGGGTCGCAATCGAACGACGAGATGCTTCCGTCGATGGCGTCGACGAGGTAGACGTCGCCCTGCTCGTCGCGCCCGAACGTGGTGATCGCCTTGCCGGTGAGGCCAAGGAGGAGGTCGTTGTCCGCCGTCATGCCGTCATAGGTCAGCGCCCAGATGTTGCCGGTGACGAAGTCGGCATAGACGAACTCGTCCCGCAGGGCCGCGCAGTTGTTGCCGGTGTAGACATAGCCACCGATCACCGCAAAGCCGCCCTCATCGGTGAAGACGTGGTCGTATTCGAGGATCGGGAACTCGAAACCGGGCGTGGTGCAGCCGCCGGGGCCGGGGTTGAAGCAGAAGGTGCCCTCCCAGGTCTTCCATCCGTGGTTCGTGCCCGGCTCAATCAGGTTGATCTCTTCGCGCGTGTTCTGTCCCACATCGGCCAGCCAGATCCGACCGTCCGGGCCAAAGCTGAAGCGGAACGGGTTGCGGAAGCCGTAGGCGTAGATCTCGTCGCACGTCCCGCCTGCGCCGTCGATCAGCGGGTTGTCGGCAGGAATCGTGGCCGAGCCGGTGCCCGCGCCGCAGTCGAGCGGGTTGCCCGTGCCGCGCACGTCGAGGCGGAGAAGTGTGCTGGACATATTGGTCGTGTCCTGCCCGTTGTTGAAGGGGTCGCCCTGCCCGCCGCCGTCACCCATCGAAACGTAGAGGTAGCCGTCCGGGCCGAACTGAAGCTGCCCGCCGTTGTGCTGGTTCTGAGGCCGGTCCACCGTAATCAAAATCTCCTCGCTGCTCGCGTCGGCGAGGTCGGGGTTGCCGCTCGACACGGTGAAGCGGGCGATGACGCTCTGCGTCGGGTCGGGGTCACCCATGTCGGGGTGATCGCGGGAGTAGTGGACGTAGACGTACCCGTTCTGCGCGTAGGACGGATCGAAGACGAACCCGAGCAGGCCCAGCGAACTGGTAAAACGAATCCGGTCCGTGATGTCGAGGTAGGTCGAAGCCGAGGTGGCCGCATCGTCGTTGTCGAAGACATAGATGAGGCCCTGCTGCTCGGAGACAAAGAGCCGGTTCGAGCCGTCGTCCGGGGCTTGCAGGTCGGTCGGGCCGTCGAAGGCAACGAGGCTGGGGAAGGCGTCCTGCAACGTCTGCCCGAAGGCCGTGCCGGTGAAGAGGAGAGTGAGCAGAACGACGTAGCGAGCCTGCATGGTCGGATACCATTAAGTGTTATGTGGACAGAAGGATGCGAAGATAACCTCTCGACCTCGCTTTGCGACGATAGATCGGACTCAACCGGGGTGCGCTTGGGCTACGCTACCTTATGCGCTTGGTATGCTTCACTGACGCCATTTGCGAAATAGCATCCTAAACTCGTTTCCCTAGGGCCTACCTCTGATCTACTGATGCCTATTCCTCACGATGCAGCAGGACTGCACCACGCCGGAGCAACGGTGCGTCATCAGAGCCCCTTTGCTAATCTCAGCGTCCCCGTCTCAGAAGAGGCACTCGACGCTGGTTTCATTGCAAAGTGGGTGCGACCGTTTTACATGGCTGACCTCGTGCATCCAGACGAGCTTACAACCAAAGCGCTCGCTACAGCATGGCAGGAAATAGATGAATCGCTAGCGCTTCGGCTTCTCTCTGAGTTTAACTGGCGACCTCGTCTCGTAGGAGCTTACTTCGTCGCTCTCAAACGGATGAACGAGCACGAAGACCTTGTTGGACGCCTACTTCTTCGTAGTGATGTCTGCGATGCAGGGAGAGGATACTGTCTCGCGCTAGCCAGACTTGGTACACCGGCAGGACTCGATTATATCAAGCGATACCTCGATTACTACCTTACGCGAACTGAACTCTGGTTCGAGCAAAGTGATGCGATGGCGGCCTTGGCCTACTTCGATCACCAGAATAGATCGGACAACGTATCGGTGTTTCTCCCGAGGTGGAAAGCGTTTATTGGTGACAAGCCGAACTGGAATCTTGATCGAACAAGAGAGCTGTTCGTTCAGCGAATGAAGGGGCTTGATCGACTTGCCAGCAGAGTCAGTATATAACGCGATATAACGCGCCCGCTGTTCACGCTATCTTATTCCGCCCGTGACACGTCGGCGGGGAGACCCGCCTCGCCGTCGCCGCTGCGGGGGAGGGTGGCCGAGGCACGGCGGACTTTGCGCGTGGCGCTCGGCGGACGCGGCGTGTCGAGCGTCCCGGCTTCGGTGGCGTGCGTCACGGCGGCTCCGATGAACGCGACGAAGAGCGGGTGCGGGCGCTGCACCGTCGTCTTGTACTCCGGGTGGAACTGCACCCCGACGAACCACGGGTGCGCCGTCGGCCCGTCCTCCGGTAGCTCGATGATCTCGACGAGGTCGCGCTCGGGGTTGACGCCGGTGAAGGCCATCCCGTGCTCCTTCAGCTTGTAGCGCAGGTGGTTGTTGACCTCGTAGCGGTGACGGTGCCGCTCGTGGACCTCGTCCTCGCCGTAGACGGCACGCACGCGGGAGTCCGGTTCGAGGCGGCAGTGGTACTGGCCGAGACGCATCGTCCCGCCTTTCTCGGTGACTTCCTTCTGCTCGGCCATCAGGGCGATGACCGGCTTCGGCGAGTCCTCGTTGAACTCGGTCGAATGGGCATCCTCCCACTCGCAGACGTGGCGGGCGAACTCGATGACCGCGCACTGCATCCCGAGGCAGATGCCGAGGAACGGCACGCCGCGCTCGCGGGCGAACCGGACGGCCTCGATCTTGCCCTCGATCCCGCGCTCCCCGAACCCCGGTGCGACGAGCACGCCGGAGACCTCGCCGAGCAGGTCGGCCACGTTCTCCGCCGTGACCGCCTCCGAGTGAATCGGGACGACCTCGACCTGTACGCTGTGCGCCGCCCCTGCGATGATGAAGCTCTCCGAGATCGACTTGTAGGCGTCCTGATGCTCGACGTACTTCCCGACGAGCGCCACGCGGACCTTGCCCGTCGGGTGCTTGAGGCGCTGCAAAAACTCGATCCATCGGTCCAGTTCGACCTCGCCGAGCGGCTCGGCCCCCTCGCCGAGGCGGAGCTTCTCGATCACCACCTCGTCGATCCCCTGCTCGCGCAGGAGCAGCGGCACTTCATAGATCGTCTCGGCGTCGAGCGCCTGCACGACGGCTCGCTGCTCGACGTTGCAGAAGTTGGCGATCTTGCGGCGCACGTCGTCGGGGAGCGGATGCTCGGTGCGGCAGACGAGGGCATCGGGCTGGAGGCCGTAGCTCTGGAGCGTTTTGACCGAGTGCTGCGTCGGCTTGGTCTTCAGTTCGCCCGCCGCCGCGAGGTATGGGACGAGCGTCAGGTGAACGAGGCAGACGTTCGAGCGCCCCTCTTCGAGCGCGAACTGGCGGATTGCTTCGAGGTAGGGCAGGCTCTCGATGTCGCCCGCCGTCCCGCCGACTTCGGTGATAACAACATCGTAGTCGCCCGTCTCGCCAAGCTTCCGCATCCACCCCTTGATCTCGTCGATGACGTGGGGGACGACCTGGACCGTCTTGCCGAGATACGCCCCGGCGCGCTCCTTCTCGATCACGCCCGAATAGACCCGGCCCGTCGTGACGTTGTTGGCCTGACTCATCGGCACGCCGAGGAAGCGCTCGTAGTGCCCGAGGTCGAGGTCGGTCTCCGCCCCGTCGTCGGTGACGAAGACCTCGCCGTGCTCGTAGGGGTTCATCGTCCCCGCGTCGACGTTGATGTACGGGTCGAACTTCTGGATGGTGACGCGGAGGCCGCGCGCTTCGAGGAGGCGACCAAGCGAGGCCGAAAAGATGCCCTTGCCGAGCGAGGAGGTCACGCCGCCCGTGACGAAGAGGTACTTGGTCTGCACGAGAGCCGGGGTCTGGGTGCGGAGGGTTTCGCTAAGGTAACGCCTGCCGCCCGCTCCCGCCGACGAATTCCTCCCGGAGCTACATTCCCAGCATGTCCGAGACCCTAACCTCGCTTGCATCGGGAAGTGCCGCGAACCTCAGTGACTCGCCCGGCGCTGCGACTCGGGTTTCGAGATACCCGTTGGCTCCGGGGCGGCGGTACACCTCGATCTGCTTGTCCGGTAGGTTGACGATCCACACTTCGGGCACCCCGGCGGCAGCATAGCGCGGCGCTTTCACCGCCCGGTCCGTCGCGAGCGTCGCATCCGCCACCTCGATAACGAGGAGCGCATCGGCTGCTTCGGGCACACGCACCTCTGTCATCGGTCGCAAGAGTGCGATGTCCGGCTCCGGCTCCTGCTTCGGCCCAAGCCGCACCGGGTTCTGCACGCTGACGACGAACGCATCATCCAAAGCTAGCCCGATCCGGTTGAAAAGCCGAGTAAGACGATTGACACAAGCGATGTGGGCGGCTCCGACAGGGGACATAGCGGTGATGATTCCATCAATGAGTTCGACGCGACTGTCCTCGCAGAGAATACCAGCTTCGGCGAGAGCGTGGTACTCGTCTACCGTAAACGTGTGGGGTTCTAGCAGGGTCGCAGGCATCGGCTCAGATGAATGGTGCGGCGCTTGATACGCGCCTAGCGGACGAGCGTTCACGCGGGCTTTCTTGAAATCATCAGCAGCCCGGTGCCGGTCGAATTCTTCTCGCGGAGGTCGAGGGCGTTGAGAGCGAGGCCCGTCGGCAGCGCGGGGAGATAGTAGAACGGCAAGAGTGCGCCGAAGGCCATGCTTCGGTTCAGCAGTCCGATGGGCCACTTGACGAGGAGCCGCCACCCCGCCGACCCGTAGCGTCCGTAGGTGTACATCCAGTCGACGACCTCCAGCCCCGCCGTCTCTAGCTTCTCCTGCAACTCGGCGGGCGGATACCCGTCGCGGACGTGCTCGCCGATGAAGCTCTCCTCGCCTTCCTCGGTGACGCCGCTACCCCCCTGATCACTCGGCGTGTTGACGATGACGTAGCCACCGGGCCGGAGCACCTGCCGGAAGTTGCGGAACACGGCGCGGTCATCCTCGATGTGCTCCATCACGTCGACGCTCAGGCAGAGGTCGTAGACGGCCTCTTGCTCCATCGGCTCGGTGAGGTCGAGTTGGCGGAAGGCGATGCGGTCGGCGTGGGGGGTCTGATCGAAGAACGTGCGAGCGCGGGCGAGGTAGTCGGCCTTCACGTCCACCGCCGTGACTTCGACGTGCGGAAACTGGTCGAGCAAGAAATAGGCGTACTGCCCAAACCCGGTCCCGGCGTCGAGCACGCGCACCGGGCGATCTTTGGGCATCGACTCGATGAGCGCCCGCAGCTCACGGCGAACGTACCACGAGCGGAGGAAGACCGTGTCGAGCAGTCGGTAAAAAACCTTGTTCAGTGCAGGCGAGCGCCCGAACGCATCGCCGAGCCGGTCTTTGACGGGATCGTAGTCCATCGGCTAGGCTCCTTGCGATTCGTAGTAGGCAATCGCCCGCTCGATGCCGGTGCGGAAATCGGTCTCCGCCACGAACCCGAGGGCGCGCTGCTTGGTCGTATCACCGCCGCGCGCGAAGACGCCGGAGGGTTTGTCGGAGAGGCCGACCACCTCGGGTTCGTACCCACACGCTTCGGCAGCCATCCGGGCGAACTGCTTGAAGTTGGTGTAGACACCGGTCGAGAGGTTGACCGCATCGCCGTCGTCGATCTGCTCGACGGTCTGGAGGATGCCGGTCACACAGTCCTCAATGTGGATGAAGTCGCGCATCTGCTCGCCGGTGCCCCACACGTTCAACACGTCCGCGCCCCGGTTGGCAATGGCACGCTTGCAGATGCTTGGGAACGGGTAGGTGTCGTCTTGGTCCTCGCCGTAGCCAGAGAACGGGCGGTAACAGACCGACTTCAGCCCATGCCGCTCGTGCGCGAGCCGGGCGAGGTACTCGACCGTCAGTTTGCTCCAGCCATAGGAGAGGTCCGGCATCCCGATGTCGCCCTCGAACGAGATCATGTCTTCTTTCAGCAAGACGTAATCGCCATCTCGTTGCAGGTCCACCGGGTAGGCCGCGCTCGACGAGAAGCAGGCCGTCCGGCCTGGTGTCACCTTCGCCGCCCACTGCCAGTACTCGGCGTCAATCGAGAGGTCGTCCGCCACGGCGAGCGGGTTGTTCTCGATCACGAGTCGCCCGCCGACAATCGCCGCGAGGTGGAAGACCGTGTCGAAGTCATTATCGTCTCGGCGGCGAAAGAAATTGCGGCAGTCCTCCTCGTAGAAATGAAAGGCGTCGTGGTCGCAGGGGTCGAAGATCGGCCAGCCGGCTTGGGGGTGGATGCCGCCCGTGAAGTCCACGATGGGATCGACACAGTGGACCTCATCGCCCCGCTCCAGCAGGCGGCGAACGAGGTGGCGACCGACGAACCCGGCCCCTCCGGTGACGAGAACTTTTTGCATCTAGGCGGTTGGTTCGGGTGCAGGCTCGGAGCGCGTGAAGAACGGTAGCAACTCGTCTACGAGCGCGTCCCACGAGTAGCGGTCGCCCTGCGCTTTCGCCCCGTCGATGAGCTTCGCTTGGTCGCCCTCGAAGAACCGGACGATGGTGTCGGCGAGCGCGTCCACGTCCTCCGGCGGGACGACATATCCCGCCTCGCCATCGGGCACCATCTCGGCGAGGACTCCGAGGTCGGAGACCACGAGCGGCACGCCGAAGTAGAAGGCGGTCTGGACGACACCGCTCGGGGTGGCGGTGCGGTAGGGCTGGACGGCGAGGTCGGAGGCGCAGAAGTGAAGGTGAACCTCCTCGTTCGGGACGTAGCCGGGAAAGAAGCGGACGGCAGGCTCCAGCCCCGCGTCGAGGCCAAGTTCGCGGACGCGGGCTTTTACCTCCTCCTCGTCCTCGTAGAACTCGCCCGACACGAGGAGTTGAACATCGACCCGCTCGCGCACTTTCGGGAGCGCTTCAACGAGGAGGTCCAACCCTTTGTACCGACGGATGACACCGAAGAAGAGGAGCGTGGGGCGGTCCGGCAACCCGAGTTGCTGGCGCGCCTCGGCGGCGGGGACGGCGTCCTCGAAGATGTCGTAGACCGGGTGGAACGCTTCGAGCACGCGCGCCTCCGGCTTGAGGGCGCGCAGGTCGTCCGAGATATGCCCGGAGAGGGTGAAGTACGAATCCGCCGCACCGATGAGGGCGCGCATCAGCGGGTTCGTAAACGGAAAGGGCTTGTGCGGGTGCACGTTGTGGAGGAACAGCGTTACCTCGGGCTGCGGTGCTCCTTGCGCCTTGAGCACGTTCCGCATCCGGCGCAGCATCATCAGGTAGGCCGGGACGAAGAACGGGATCCAGTGTGCGAGCACCACCACATCCGGCTGCTGCGCCGCGAGCCAATCGCCCGCCTTCTTCCATGCGAGCGGGTTGACGGAATCCATGATCCGCTCAGGCGTGCCGGGCAGGTCCCACGGCGTGTCCTCGTACTGCGTCTCACCGGGAAACAGCAACGATGGGTACTGCCGGTGGAAGCTCAACATCCGCACGTCGCATCGCTCGGCAAAGGCCTGCGCGAGCCGGTTGTTGAAGTGCGCGATCCCGCCCCGATACGGAAAAAACGGACCGACGAGAACGATACGGGGCGGAGACGAAGGGGGCATGGAGAGGATGGAGACACGGTGACGCACGAGCGCCGAAGATACCGCCGATCCGAGCGGCAGAGACGCTCTCGAAACCGGAAGCGCTTCCACCCAGAAATACAGACAGGCCCTAGGAACCTGCGTCCCTAGGGCCTGCACACGCTACCGACCTCGGCCAGCAGCCGTGTCAATGCTGTGTCCTTACGGAGCGCCGCCTTCGTTGAAGAAGCAGCCCTCGTTGTTGATCGTCGGGCACTGGTTGATCGAGTTCTCGGAGGACTCAATCACGTTGCCGTCGATATCAAACGACTGGTCACCCGTGAAGGGGTCGCCCAGCGTTGCCGTGATCTCGGCGATGTCACCGTAGATGGTGATTTGGGGTTCTTGGTAAGTCTTCATTACGGTCTCCTGGCCGTGGTGTAGAGTAGAGTAAGTATAGCGTGAGCCACATCGCAAATATACACTCCCCCCTCAGCGGCGCAAGTGGCAAGAAGGAGGTTGTGATATGCGCCCACTGGCGCGCACCATGATAAGGGAAACCCCTATGCGCAGGAGGATTAAAGTCACCCCGTGGGATGGACGATACTCCTAGTCCTCGCTGTCACCTTGGTATTCCCTTTCGTCGCTTCAGGTTGACATAGTCAAGTGGCCTTTGGACTTTCTTAGCCACTTCACGCTCCATGCTATTGACATAGGGAAAACACGGTGGTTGTTTAGCAGTGCCCAAAGTGTCGTTCCCACCAGACGACACGTTCTACCTATCCACCACACAATACCTTACCATCCTATGAAGCTCACCCCACGCTTCCTCCGCGTGGCGGCGCTCTGCGTCGCCCTCGCCCCCTTTGCAGCCGCCCAACAGTCCGCTACCCAAGAGGATAGCTGCGACCGGACGGTGCTGTCCGCTGGCCCTGCTGACCACGCCATCGCCGCCTGCGCCTCGCTCTCCGAGGCTCCTGAGGTGGCCCCGGCTCTCCGCCTCGCCTCGAACGCCCCCGCCTTCGGCCACGACTACCAGAACTCGGCCTTCGTCCGGTTCGAGGAAGACCGCCCGCAGGTCTACGGTCTCGTCACGCCGTTCAACCCGTCGGACTTCATCAACGCCGGGGACTTCCGCGGCAACGACCTTACGATCTGGTACGGCCTCGATGCCGAGGGCCGCGCCATCTCGGTCAACGCCAACACCGGCAACGTCACCAACCTCGGTCGGATCGACCCGCCGAACGGTCAGACGTGGACCGCGATGACGTGGGACTACCGAGACCAGGTCTTCTACGCGCTGTCTGCCGACTGTGGCAGCGAGACCTCGCTCTTCGTCATCGACATCGACGCACGCACCCGCACGCGGGTCGGCCCTGCCGAAGAACGCGACCTCCTCTGCGGCATCGCGCTGGCCTCGGACCCCACTGATGGGACGCTCTACGCCTACGGCATCAACACCAACCAGTTGGTGACGATCAGCAAGTCCAACGGCGACGTGAGCATTGTCGGTCCGCTCGACTTCGACCCGAACTTCGGGCAGGAGATGGACTTCGACAACATGACCGGCACCCTCTTCGCCTATGCGTACAACAACGATACGCGCCGGGGCGAGCTTCGCATGGTCGACAAGGCCAATGGCAACACCACCTTCCTCGGCCGGCTTGGTGGCGCGTTCCCCGGTGGTCGCAACCAGATCGGTGCTGGGTCCAGCCGGACGCCGCGCGACAACTTCAGTGTCGCGGCTTCGACCGAGGTTGAAAGTGTTCCGCAGGGCGGCACGGCAACGTTCTCCTACCAAGTCTGCAACGGCGTCGCTACCCGTCTCTCCGGCGAGCTGACGTACCAGCTCTTCCTCAACGGAAGCCCGGCCTCACCCGAAGTGCGCGTTGAGTCCGGCTCGGTGGATGGACAGACCTGCCTGCCGGAGCTCTCGTTCGACCTCGGCGTGGCCTCGGGTGCACAGCCCGGCACCTACCGCGTTGACATCAGCGCCAGCCCGAACAACTCGAACGTTACGATGACGGCGAGCCTCCCGCTTACCGTGACGGCATCGAACGGGGCCTCCGAGGCAACGTGGACGGTCTCCGACGCCACGCCGTGGCCGTCCCTGAAGAGCACCGTGAGCGCCGCCGCAACGGCGGCTCCCAACACGGTTGCAGCCTACCCCAACCCGTTCGCCCGCGAGACGACGCTGACGTTCTCACTCGACGAGGCAGCGGACGTTCGCCTTGCGGTCTACGATGTACTCGGGCGTCAAGTCGCCGTGCTGACTGATGGCGCACTGGAAGCGGGTACGCACACGGCCACCTTCGAGGGGCGTGGCCTCGCCGTCGGCACCTACATCTACCGCCTTGTGGCGGGCGATGCGGTGCAGAGCGGACGCATCACACTCGTCAAGTAGCCCTGCGTAGCTAACCGCGCATCTGCTCACGCAGACGCAAGCGGGGGCGATCCGGTGCCGGATCGCCCCCGCTTTATTTTTTCACCGGATGTGGTCTGAGCCAAAAGCGCACCCACGAAGCGCCTGTCTTTGCTTCGAGGGTTCTTGACAAAACCAGCGCCGCGTCGTTCCTTGCACTTTGACTGGTTTCTACCCGAGATCAGCACCCTGTTCCCTTCACCAAACCCCTTACACACCTATGAAAACGCTTGTACGCTTTTTCAGTGTAGCCGCGCTCTGTGTGGCACTCACCCCCGTGACGTTCGCGCAGGACAACTGCCGCGGCCTCGCGACGACGGCTGGCCCGCTCCCCGCTGAGTGCGCCCGCACCATCGACTCGCCCGAGGTCTCGCTGGATCGCTCCGGCCCGATGGACACGGTCTTCGGCTTCGACGCCGTCAATGATTTCGTGGCACCGGAGTACTTGCGCTTCGCGCAGGACACCCCGGGCGGCACCACCTCGATTGGTGGGACAACCAATCCGGACTTCATCAACGCTGGTGACTTCGCAGGCAACGACCTGTCGACGTTCCACGTCATCGACTTCGCGGGCAACGCCTTTGACGTGGACCCGGTTACGGGTGCAGAGACGCCCCTCGGCAACGTTGGCCTCATTGAGATCGGCGACTTGTCGTACTACGACGGCACGTTCTACGCCATCGTCTCAGACTGCGCCACGCAGACGAGTCTCTACACGGTGGACTTCGGCACGCTGACGACCTCGCTCATCGGTTCCACGACGGAAGCGACCTGCGCCGTCGGTCTCGCCATCAGCCCGGACGGCCAGGGCTACCTCCACAGCATCATTGAGGACTCGATCTACGAGCTCAACATTGCTGACGGTTCGGCGACGCTCCTTGGTTTGGCTGGCTTCGACGGCAACTTCGCGCAAGCGGCTGACTTCGACAACCAAGACGGCACGATGTACATCTATGCCTTCAACAACGCCGAATTCGGCCTCGGCAACAACCCCGCCGAGCTTCGCTCGGTGGACCTGACCACGGGTGCCACGACGCTCGTTGGTAAGATCGGTGCTGCAACGGCTGTCCGTGAGATCACTGCGGGTGCCAGCGAGACGATGTCCGGCGGCATGATGGATCCGTTCACGCTCGACGCCGACCCGGAGATGCAGACCGTCTCCGCACCCGGCACGGCTAGCTTCACCTACGTCGTCTGCAACAACACGGGCAACCCCGTCAGCGGCGTCGTCTACTTCGAGGCCTTCCTCGGTGGCAACTCCGTCGCCGGACCCGGCGTCGTCCAGAGCGGCAGCCTCCCGGCCAACACCTGCTCGCCGACGCTCGGCTTCTCCCTCGGCGTTCCCGGTGCGGCTCCCGATGGCACCTACACCGTCACGATCAGCGCAGGCCCGAACACCAGCGCCTCCGTTGCAAGCGACGATGTGGAAGTGACCGTGAGCAGCCCGGGTCGCGTGGCTGGCACCTCGACCGAGTGGACGCTCGTCGACGCCACGCCGTGGCCGACGTTCGAGGCCGCAGCACGCACGAGCGAAGTCGGGGCCTACCCGAACCCGTTCGTCGAGCGGACCGAGATCACCTTCTCGCTCGAAGAGAGCAGCAAGGTCGCCGTGACGGTCTACGACGTGCGTGGCCGTGAGGTCGC
>JANQRZ010000009.1 GCA_028284265.1 Rhodothermales bacterium | reverse complement strand
TGATCGGCGGCGGCACCTACACCGTCACCAACACCCACTTCCACGGCACGCGCACCCTCGGCTCCGGCGAATCGTTCCTCCTCCCCTTCGGCAGCCTCTATCTCAACGAGAACGGCACCGCTGGTGGACGCATCATCGTCAACGGGGGCGTGCTCGATATCCCCGGCTCGCTCTTTACGTACGCTGATAACAACGGCGGGATCGCCCTACTGGCGGGCCAGGTAGCGGCGAGCCGGATGGACCTCTACGGCGACCACTCTGCCCGCTTCTCTGGCGGCGAGCTCACCTTCGACGGCTCCAACGCCACCACCCGTGTCTACGGTACCTTCCGCCCCACGGGCACCCTCGTCCGCTTCATCGGTGCCGGTGGCCCGCAAGCACCCAATGTCTTCTTCGCCAATCCGGGTACCGGAGCAGGACAGTCGTACTTCGAGCATCTGGTCGTCGAGGGCACTGGGCTGGACATCAACGGCGGTGGTGGCGGAGCCAACGGCACCGCGTGGGTCACGGAATCGATCACCCTCGTCAGTGGCACCGTCACCGGCAACATCATTGCGGGGAAACCACGCCTTATCTCGCCCGCGTCGGTCGGACAAGATCCCCTGCTACGCCTCACGAGTCCCTTTACCGTCTCTGGTCTGAATGTCAACGGCCTCGAAGTCGAGGGAATCGGCCAGCTCATCTTTGAAGGCGGCGGCTGCATTCGCCTCGACAACGCGGCGTTTACGACGCTCTCTACCACAGTACCACGCCTGACGATTCGCCACCCCGGCGGCAAGCTCGAACTCAACAACCTCAGCTTCGACCCCGACCCCGGCAACGTACACCTCGCTGCCGAGGACACCGCACCGGGCAACCCGTATCGGCTTGACCTCCACATTGTCAATCCCGCTCCGAGCACAGCTACCGCTGGCACGAACTACACCGAAGTGGGCGGAGCCGAGGTGCTGTGGGACGGTGCCCCCCTCGAACCACTCCCGGTCACGCTGACCCTCGAAGCGGCGGACGCGCCTCCCGTCGTCGTGCCTGATTCCGGCGGCGCGCTCACCTACCGGGCTACTCTAGCGAACACCTCGCCGGAGCCACAGACCTTCGAGGCTCGGATCGTCGCCATCCTACCCAACGGCAGTACGTTCGGTCCAATCCAAGGCCCCCGCGTGGTGCGCGTCCCGGCCAACCAGACCATCGGACCCGTCTCTTTCACCGACAACGTGCCGGCGATTGCCCCGGTGGGCACCTACGGCGTCGTGCTAGAGGGCACGACCTTGTGTCCGGAGGCAACGCCAGCCCCAGGAGGGTTCACGTTCGAGAAGGAGCCGGCAGACACCACACAGGCTCGCATGCCGTCGCTCTCGATGCTTCGTGCGGCGTGGGCCGGGGAGCAGCAGGCAGCGTGGACAGCCTCGTCGGTTGCTCCCAGCGAGGCCGCGCAGGGCGACGAAGAGAGCACTGCTGCATCGGGAGCAGCCCGACCCGAAGCCTTCCTGCTCCGCACGGCCTACCCCAACCCGTTCCGCCGCGCGACGACCCTCGAACTCGACGTCCCGGCAGTCAGCACGGTGCAGGTCGCCGTCTACGATCCATTGGGGCGGCGCGTGGCAGTGCTCCACGACGGGTCTCTCGCAGCAGGCACCCATCGGTTGACGCTGGAAGCCGCCCTGCTCCCATCCGGTGTCTATCTCATCCGTGCCACCGATGGGAGCACGTCGCACACGCAGCGCATCACCATGCTCCGGTAGCAGAGCCGACCTGAACAGCGAAGCCCCGACGTCACATGGACCGCCGGGGCTTCGCTAGTTTAGTGCCGAGCCGAGACTCAGACTTCGGCTTCGAGCCGGGCCGAACTACCGTCGCCGGACGGGCCAGCGGCTCCGCTGACGGCGGCCTGTAGCGCTTCGAGTTCACGCTTCGAGCCGACTACGAGGTCGCGATAGCGCCGGAGACCTGTACCCGCCGGGACGAGCTGCCCGACGATCACGTTCTCCTTCAACCCGTAGAGGTCGTCCGACTTCGCGCCGATGGCAGCGTCGGTGAGCACCTTCGTCGTCTCTTGGAACGAGGCAGCGGAGATGAACGAGTCGGTCGCCAGTGCGGCTTGGGTGATGCCGAGCAGCACACTCTCGGCGACAGCCGGTTCGGTTGACCGGACCTCGACGGGAGCTTTGTCCTGCCGCTTCATCTCGGAGTTGGTCTCCCGAAGCTGACGGCGCGAGATCACAGAGCCAATCTCCATCTCGGTGTCACCCGGCAGTGTGACGACGAACTGATCATACAACTCGTCGTTGGCCTGCTCCAGCGCGAACCGGTCCACGAGATCGCCTTCGAGGAAGGTGGTGTCGCCCGGATCGGTGATGCGAACCTTCTGCATCATCTGCCGGACGATAGCCTCGATGTGCTTGTCGTTGATCGTCACACCCTGGAGGCGATAGACCTCCTGCACCTCGTTGGTCAGGTACTCCTGCACCGCCGTAGGCCCCTGAATGGCGAGGATGTCCTGCGGCGAAATCTGGCCGTCGGAGAGCGCCTCGCCCGCACGGACGAAGTCGTTCTCGTGGACGAGGAGGTGCTTCGAGAGCGAGACGAGATAGGTCTTCTCGGTGGCCCCGTCGCGGCTCGTCACGATGACCTCCTGCGAGCCACGCTTACGGCCGCCGAAGCTCACGACGCCGTCGATCTCGGACACAACGGCCGGGTCGGTGGGGCTACGCGCCTCGAAGAGTTCGATCACGCGCGGAAGACCACCCGTGATGTCGCGGGTCTTGGCGCTCTGACGAGGAATCTTCGCCACGACCTGACCAGCCTGCACCGCATCGCCCTCGTCGATCTGAAGACGGGCACGGACAGGCATCGTGTACTCTTTCTTGCCCTTCTTCTGCTTGATGATGACGGCGGGCGTCAGGTTGCGCTCGCGTGTCTCGGTGATGACCTTCTCCTTGTAGCCCGTCTGCTCGTCCGACTCCTCGCGGTAGGTCGTGCCTTCGATCACGTCCTGGAACGCGACCGTGCCTTCGACTTCGGAAAGGATGACGGAGTTGTACGGGTCCCACGAGGCGAGCACTTCACCCTTCTCGACCTTCTTGCCGTCCTTGATGAGCAGTTCGGCTCCGTAGGGAATCGGGTACGAGATGAGTTGACGGTTGTCATCGTCCGCGTCGAGGATGCGAATTTCGCCCTGACGCGAGAGGACGGTCACGCGCGACTCTTCCCCGTCGTCGAAGTTGACCGTACGGAGGTTCTCGAACTTGACCTTGCCCGCGAACTTGGCTTGGATCGTGCTCTCGGCGGAGATGCGGCTAGCCGTACCACCGATGTGGAAGGTCCGAAGCGTAAGCTGCGTCCCCGGCTCGCCGATGGACTGCGCCGCGATGACGCCGATCGCCTCGCCCGGCTCCACGAGCCGACCGTTGGCGAGGTTGCGCCCGTAGCAGAGCGCACACACGCCGCGCCGCGCCTCACACGTAAGCACCGAACGAATTTCGACGCTTTCGATGGAGGTCTGCGCAATCGCCTCGGCGACAGACTCCGTGATCATCTCGTTGGCTCCGACGATCACCTCACCCGAGAGCGGATCAATTACATCGGTGATCGCCACGCGACCGAGGATGCGGTCGGCGAGCGGCTCGACGACGTCTTCGTTGTCCTTGAGCGCGGAAATCTTGATACCACGGATCGTCCCGCAGTCGTGCTCGGCGACGGTCATGTCCTGTGACACGTCGACGAGGCGGCGCGTGAGGTACCCGGCGTCAGCCGTCTTGAGGGCCGTATCAGCGAGACCTTTACGCGCACCGTGCGTCGAGATGAAGTATTCGAGCACCGACAGCCCTTCTTTGAAGTTGGAAAGGATCGGGTTCTCGATGATCTCGCCCGCCGAGCCGGAGAGCGACTTCTGCGGCTTCGCCATCAGGCCACGCATCCCGCCCAACTGACGGATCTGTTCCTTCGAGCCACGAGCGCCCGAATCGGCCATCATGTAGATGGCGTTGAAGCCCTCGCGGTCTTCCTTAAGCGCGTTGAAGAGCACGTCCGAGACACGGTTGTTGGTCCGCGTCCAGACGTCGATCACTTGGTTGTAGCGCTCGTTGTCGGTGATGAAGCCCATCTCGTACTGGCCGCGCACGTCCGAGACCTCTGCCTCGGCCTTGTCGATCAGTTCGCGCTTGGCATCGGGGATGACGATGTCGGCGAGCGAGAACGAAAGGCCACCGAGCATGGCCTGCATGAAGCCGAGGTTCTTGACCTCGTCAAGGAACCGGGCGGTCCCGGCGAAGCCCGCAGCCTTGAACACGCGGGCGATAATGCCGCGGAGGTTCTTCTTGGTGAGCACCTCGTTGATGTAGCCGACGCCCTCGGGGACGATGTCGTTGAAGAGCGCCTTACCAACAGTCGTTTCGAGCATCTCGCCCGACCCGTCCGGGTCGCGCAACTCGATGCGAGCGTGGAGGTCGACCTGCTCCTGATCGTAGGCCTGACGGACCTCGTCGATGGAGAGGAAGCGCATACCCTCGCCCATCATCCCGGAGCGGGACTTGGTGAGGTAGTACATCCCGAGCACCATGTCCTGCGACGGGACCGCGACCGGGCCGCCGTGCGCCGGGGACATGATGTTGTGCGACGACAGCATCAGAAGCTGCGCCTCCAAGATCGCGTCCTGCGAGAGCGGGACGTGGACCGCCATCTGGTCACCGTCGAAGTCAGCGTTGAAGGCCGTCGTGACGAGCGGGTGCAGGCGGATCGCCTTGCCCTCGATGAGGACCGGCTGGAACGCTTGGATACCGAGACGATGGAGCGTCGGCGCGCGGTTAAGCATCACCGGGTGCCCCTCGATCACCTTCTCCAAGATGTCGAACACATCGGCGGTCCGGCGGTCGACAACTTTCTTGGCCGATTTGACCGTTTTGACGATCCCGCGCTCGATGAGCTTGCGGATGATGAACGGCTTGAAGAGTTCAACCGCCATCTCTTTCGGGAGGCCGCACTCGTGGAGCTGCAGCTCCGGCCCGACGACAATCACCGAACGACCGGAGTAGTCGACGCGCTTGCCGAGGAGGTTCTGGCGGAACCGGCCCTGCTTGCCCTTGAGCATGTCGGACAGCGACTTGAGCGCGCGGTTCGAGTCCGAGCGGACGGCATTTGCCTTCCGGCTGTTGTCGAAGAGCGAGTCGACCGCCTCTTGTAGCATCCGCTTTTCGTTGCGGAGGATGACCTCAGGGGCCTTGATGTCCATCAGCCGCTTCAGACGGTTGTTGCGGATGATGACGCGGCGATAGAGATCGTTGAGGTCGGATGTGGCGAAGCGCCCACCTTCGAGCGGGACGAGCGGGCGAAGCTCCGGCGGGATGACCGGGATCACCTTCATCACCATCCACTCGGGCCGGTTCTCCATCTTCTTGTGCGCCTCGCGGAAGTTCTCCACGACAGCGAGTCGCTTGAGGGCGTCGGCCTTGCGGGCCTGGCTGGTCTCGGTCTTGGCTTGGAAGCGAAGCTCACGCGAGAGGCGCGGGAGGTCCTGCCGCTTGAGGAGTTCCTCCACGGCCTCGCCACCGATCATGGCGATGAACTTCTCCGGGTCCTCGTCGGGCAGCCGGTTGTTGTCTTCGCGGATCTGGTAGAGGACATCGTAATACTCGTCCTCACTCAGCAACTGCCCTTCTTCGATGCCGAGCGCTGCGCCGCCGCCCGGCTGGATGACGACATAGGACTCGTAGTAGACCACCTTGTCGAGGTCTTTCGACTTCATCCCCAAGAGGTGCCCGATTTTGTTCGGGACGCTCTTGAAGTACCAGATGTGGACGACGGGGACCGACAGCGTGATGTGCCCCATCCGCTCGCGGCGCACCTTCTTCTGCGTCACCTCGACGCCGCACCGGTCGCAGATGATGCCTTTGTAGCGGATGCCTTTGTACTTGCCGCAGTGACACTCCCAGTCCTTGACCGGGCCAAAGATCTTCTCGCAGAAGAGGCCGTCCTTTTCCGGCTTGAACGAGCGGTAGTTGATTGTCTCCGGCTTAAGCACCTCGCCGTGGCTCCGCTCGAGAATCGACTCGGGCGAGGACAGGCTGACGGTGATCGAGGAGACGCCCTTCTTGGTGGGGACTTGCGTGGTTCCGTATGCCATAAGGTGTATCGAAAGCTAAAGAGTGATACCGGGTGCAGGGGCGGCTGGCGGGCCGCCCCTGCGTTGGCATGGATAACTAGTCGAGCTTGACTTCGAGGCCGAGGCCCTGAAGCTCGCGGACGAGGACATTGAAACTCTCCGGGATGCCCGGCTCGGGCAGCGTGTCGCCCTTGACGATGGCTTCGTAGGTCTTCGAGCGGCCCTGCACATCGTCACTCTTGACGGTGAGCAGTTCGCGGAGGACGGCCGAGGCCCCGTAGGCGTAGAGCGCCCAGACCTCCATCTCCCCGAAGCGCTGGCCGCCGAACTGCGCCTTACCGCCCAGCGGCTGCTGGGTAATGAGCGAGTACGGCCCGATGCTCCGAGCGTGGATCTTGTCCTCAACGAGGTGCGAGAGCTTGAGCATGTAGATCTGCCCGACCGTCGTAAGCTGGTCGAACGGATCGCCCGTGCGTCCGTCGTAGAGTTGCGCGCGACCGTCCGCCGGAAGCCCGGCAGCTTCGAGTTCCGCGGCGATGTCTTCCATCGTCGCGCCGTCGAAGGCGGGCGTGGCATACTTGACGCCGAGCTTGTCACCTGCCCACCCGAGGAGCGTCTCGAAGATCTGACCGAGGTTCATACGGCTCGGCACACCGAGCGGGTTGAGGCAGATGTCAACCGGCGTACCGTCTTCGAGGAATGGCATGTCCTCGACCGGGACGATCTTAGCGACGACGCCCTTGTTGCCGTGCCGCCCGGCCATCTTGTCGCCGACCTGAAGCTTACGCTTCTTGGCGATGTAGACCTTGGCAAGCTGGACGATCCCCGGCGGAAGCTCGTCGCCCATCTGGATGCGATACTGCTCACGGCGAGCAGCTCCGGTCACATCGGCGTGGCGACGCTGGTAGTTGGCGAGGAGGCGGGCGATCTGCTCGTCCTTCTTCTTATTCTTGGTAAACGCCTGCCGGATTTTCATTTCGGCGGGCGAGACTTCCTCGAACGACTTCTTGGTGATCTTGCCGCCTTCGGAGATCACGACCGTTCCATCGCGAAGCTCAACGCCGCCCGAGGTCTCGTTGTGGCTGAGTTCAAAGAAGCGCTCGTAGAACGCCTCATTCAACTCCTCCACGTCGCGGGCAAGCTGGTTCTCGATCTGTTCGAGACGCGCTTCCTCGGCCTTCTTGGTGGCCGGATCGGCCTTGCGGCGGCTGAAGAGTTGGGTGTCGATCACGACGCCCTGCATCCCCGGCTTGGCCTTGAGCGAGGCGTCCTTCACGTCGCCTGCCTTGTCGCCGAAGATGGCGCGGAGCAGCTTCTCCTCCGGCGTCGGGTCGGTCTCGCCCTTCGGCGTGATCTTGCCGACGATGATGTCGCCCGGCCCAACCTCAGCACCGACGCGGACGATCCCGCGCTCGTCGAGGTCCTTGGTGGCCTCCTCGGAGACGTTCGGAATCTCGCGCGTGAGTTCCTCCTCGCCGCGTTTGGTGTCGCGGACTTGGTGCTCGAACTCTTCGATGTGAACTGAAGTGAACACGTCGTCCGTGACGACGCGCTCCGAGATGACGATGGCGTCCTCGAAGTTGTAGCCCTTCCACGGCATAAACGCTACGAGGACGTTTTTGCCGAGCGCGAGTTCGCCATTCTGCGTCGAGCAGCCGTCAGCGAGCACTTCACCCTTCTTCACCTTCTGACCGGCCTCGACGAGCGGCTTCTGGTTGATCGAGGTGTCTTGGTTCGTCCGGCGGAACTTGACGAGGTCGTACACCTTGACCGGCTCCTCGAAGGCAAGTTCGGCGTCGCCCTTCGACTCGTCGTAGCGAACCACGATGCGGTTGGCGTCGACCTGCTCCACGACACCGTTTGCCTCGGCAACGACGAGCGCACGCGAGTCGCGCGCCGCGCGGCC
This sequence comes from Rhodothermales bacterium, assembly GCA_028284265.1. Taxonomy (GTDB): domain Bacteria; phylum Bacteroidota; class Rhodothermia; order Rhodothermales; family JANQRZ01; genus JANQRZ01. The sequence continues at coordinate 5,844 of JANQRZ010000009.1, read as the reverse complement.
TTCCAGCCCCGTGCCAACGATCGGCGACTCGGGACGAAGAAGCGGCACCGCTTGGCGCTGCATGTTCGAGCCCATGAGGGCACGGTTGGCGTCATCGTGCTCGAGGAACGGGATCATACTCGCGGCAGGCGAGATGATCTGGTTCGGCGCGATGTCCATGTAGTCGATGTCTTCCGGCCGCATCAGCGGGAAGTCGCCGCGCTGACGACACCGGACGAATTCGTTCTCGAAGTTGCCCTTGTCATCGATGGGCGCGTTCGCCTGGGCGATGATGACGCGGTCCTCATCCTCGGCGGAGAGGTACTCGATCTCATCGGTGACCTTGCCCTTCTTAACGACCCGGTAGGGCGTCTCGATAAACCCGAAGTCGTTGATGACACCGTGCGTGCAGAGCGACGAGATGAGGCCGATGTTCGGCCCCTCCGGCGTCTCAATCGGGCAGAGCCGACCGTAGTGCGTGTAATGCACGTCGCGCACCTCGAACCCGGCGCGCTCGCGAGTCAGGCCACCCGGCCCGAGCGCCGACATCCGACGCTTGTGCGTCAGCTCGGCGAGCGGGTTGGTCTGGTCCATGAACTGCGAAAGCTGGTTCGTCCCGAAGAACGTGTTGATGACTGACGAGACGGTCCGCGCGTTCACAAGGTCCTGCGGGGTGAACTTGTCAGCATCACGGAGATTCATTCGCTCCTTGATGGTCCGCGCCATGCGGGCAAGGCCGAGCGAGAACTGGCTCTGAAGCTGCTCCCCGACCGTCCGCACGCGGCGGTTGCCGAGGTGGTCGATATCGTCGACGTGGCTCTTGCCGTTCTGGAGAAGGATGAGCTCCTTGACAATCGCGATGATATCGTCGCGCGTCAGCGTCACGTCGTCCCGGTCCTTCGGCAGGCCGAGGCGCGTGTTGATCCGGTACCGACCGACATCGCCGAGGTCGTAGCGCTTCTCGGAGAAGAATAGCCGGTCGAGGACACCGCGAGCGGTCTCGGTGTCCGGCGGCTCGGAGCCGCGAAGCTGGATGTAGAGGTAATCGAGGGCTTCCTCTTCGGAGTGCGTCGGGTCCTTCTTGAGCGTGTTGAGGAGGGTCGCCTTGTCGAAGTCGTCGTCCTCCTCAGTCTCCTTGCGAACGAAGACTTGCTCGATGCCTGCTTCCTTGAGCGTGTCGTAGTCGTCCTCTTCGAGTTCGTGTTCGGCGGGAAGCAGGACTTCACGCTCGCGGCGCTCGTCGAGCACCTCGCCGGTGTCCTCGTCCACGATCTCTTCGATCCGCTCGACCGTCACGCTCGCCGCGAGCACCCGTCCGACCGCGTTCGACTTGAACGTCTTCTTGTTGGTCGTCGCGACAGTATCGGCGAGGTCAAAGAGGCCGATCACCTCCTCGTTCGACGAGTAGCCGAGGGCGCGGAGCAGCGTGGTAACGGGAAGCTTCTTCTTCCGGTCGATGTAGGCCCACATCACGTTCGAGACGTCGGTCGAAAACTCGATCCACGAGCCGCGGAACGGGATGACGCGGGCCTGATACAGCTCAGTCCCGTTCGGATGAACGTTCTGCCCGAAGAAGACGCCCGGCGAGCGGTGAAGCTGGCTCACCACGACGCGCTCGGCCCCGTTGATGACGAACGTGCCCTGCTCCGTCATAAACGGCAGGTTGCCGAGGTAAACGTCTTGCTGGACGGCCTCTTCCGGCTCATCCTCATCCTCGTCTTCCTTCGCCGAGAGGCGGAGCTTGGCCTTGAGCGGCACGGCAAAGCTGAGACCCTGCGCGATGCACTCTTCGACCGAATGCTTCGGCGCGTCGAGTTCGTAGTGTAGGAACTCGAGCGTGTAGCGCTCGCGGCTGTCAGTGATTGGGAAGTGCTCGAGAAAGACTCCCTGCAACCCCTTCGAGGGGTCGCGCTCCTCCGGCGCTACGTCGGCCTGCGCGAAGTCCGCGAAGCTCTGAAGCTGCACCCCGAGGAAGTCGGGGTATTCCAGCACGGGCTGGATGTCGGCGAAGGTGAGGCGCCCGGTGTCCATCGCGGGCAGGTCTTTGCGTGAGCGTGTCGTGGAGGTGGCGGTTCCGTTCTGTTGGACCTTCTTGTTTTTGCTCAACGTGTGCCCCGGTAGGTTGGTAGCTGCCGAAAAAATTGGGCCAAACGACCGGACGGGCAACGCGAGGTGCCTCTCCGGGTTCCGGCGTGGGCCAGCGTGGCTGGCATTTCATGCAATCGCCGCGATGGTTGCCAAAGCGGCGAAAGCCGACCCCCGGCTCGGCATCGAAACGACTGCCTTCGGGTGAGTCGGCTTCACCTCATCGCCCGACCCTCAGAGCGCGAACGCGCCGAGGGCCGAGCGGCGGGTGAATCGGTGTGGCGAGCGCCGTGCTCTACTTGAGCTCGACTTCGGCACCGGCGCCTTCGAGACGCCCCTTGATGTCCTCGGCTTCCGCCTTCGGCGCGCCTTCCTTGATCGGGCTGGGCGCTCCGTCGACGAGTTCCTTGGCTTCTTTGAGGCCAAGGCCCGTGATGCCGCGAACTTCCTTGATGACGGCGATCTTGTTGCCGCCCACGCCCTTCAGGATCACGTCGAACTCGGTCTGCTCCTCAGCAGCGGCGGCTCCGTCGCCACCGGCGGGACCGGCCACCGCAACAGCGGCAGCGGCAGGCTTGATGCCGTACTCATCTTCGAGGACGGTAGCGAGCTCGTTCGCCTCCTTGATGGTGAGGTTGACGAGGGTTTCTGCGATTTCCTTGATGTCTGCCATGGTATTGGGGTTTCCTGCGGCGGTCTATGCTCGGCTCGGAAAAGTCAGGCTGCGCCGCTGATTAAGGGATGGTGTGAGGATGCGAGAGGCAGACGCCTCCCGACTTCGGGTTATGCTTCTTCCTTCTCGGCGATGGTCTTGATCGCACCGACGAGGTTGGAGCCTTGCGCTTGCAGGCCCCCAACGATGTTGGTCACCGGAGCCATGAGGAGGCCGAGGATGTCGCCGATCAGTTCGTCCTTGCTCTTGAGCGCAGCGAGTTGGTCAAGCGCGTCCGAGCCGAAGAAGGCCCCATCGACGTAGGCTCCCTTCAGCTTCGGAAGCTGGTTGTCGCCTTCGAGGAACTTCTTGATGACTTTGCCGGGGGTGGCCGGATCGTTCGTGAACGCGACAGCCGTTGGACCGCTGAGATGCTCGTAGAGGCCCGAATAATCGATCTCGGAATCCTCCATCGCCCGCTTGAGGAGCGTGTTCTTGAGAACCTTGTACTGGACGTTCGCCTTAAAGAACTCGCCGCGGAGGGTGTTGGCCTGCTCTACGGTGAGACCGGCGTAGTCGGTCAGGTAGATGGTGTTCGCGCCTTCGAGGTCTTCTGCAATCGCGGCGACCGCTTCGCGCTTCTGTTCTTTCGTGAGTGCCATGTCTCAGAGAATCGTTAGAGTGGGAAGCTGTCTTAGCGTGCCGCGCCGACGGCGACATTTCGGTCGATGTGTACCGGCGGCCCCATCGTGGTCGAGAGCGTGACCGAGCGGACGTAGACGCCCTTGGCGGAGGCCGGGCGGAGCCGGAGGATCTCCTTCAGGAACGCCGAGGCGTTTTCGCTGATCTGCTCCGGCGAGAACGACGACTTGCCAATCGACGTGTGGATGTTGCCAAACTTGTCGACGCGGAAATCGATTCGACCAGCCTTGACCGCTTGGACGGCTTCGGCGACGTCGTTCGTGACGGTCCCGCTCTTGGGGTTCGGCATGAGGCCGCGCGGGCCAAGAACCCGACCGAGGCGACCGATCTTCGGCATCACGCTCGGCGTGGCGATCATCACGTCGAAGTCGACGAAGCCTTCGTTCTGAATCTTGTTGACGTACTCGTCGAGGCCCGCCATGTCGGCTCCGGCGTCGAGCGCTTCTTGCTCGCGACCTTCGTCGACGAGGGCGAGCACGCGGACGCTCTTGCCAGTCCCGTGCGGGAGCGCGACCGAGCCGCGCACCATCTGATCGGCGTGGCGCGGATCGACGCCGAGCTTCATGTCGATATCGACCGACTCGTCGAACTTCGCCTTGGCAGTTTTCTTGATGAGTTCGGCAGCCTCGTCCATCGAGAACAGGCCCCCGGTTTCCTCACCGGCTTCGCGGATGGCCTCTTGGGCCTCGCGATAGCGCTTTCCTTTCTTAGCCATGTGTCGTATTGCTGTGCGGTACAGACGCTAGCTCACAGGCTAGCTCCCGCTGTGAATTGAATCCGTAGGGACGCAGCGTGCGACCTTACGCGACCGGGGCACCGGAGACGGTGATGCCCATCGAGCGGGCCGTGCCTGCAATCATCCGCGCCGCCTGATCGACGGTGTGGGCGTTGAGGTCTTCCATCTTCGCCTCGGCGATCTCCTTGCACTGGTCCCACGTCACGTTGGCGACCTTCTCGCGGAGCGGATCGCCTGCGCCTTTCTGGACGTTGGCCGCTTTCTTCAGCAGGACCGCCGCCGGGGGACTCTTGGTGATGAAGGAGAAGCTCTTGTCGGCGTAGACCGTGATCACAACGGGGATCACGAGGCCCATCTTCTCTTGGGTCTGCGCGTTGAACGCCTTGCAGAACTCCATGATGTTGACGCCGTGCTGGCCGAGCGCCGGGCCAATCGGCGGGGCCGGACTGGCCTGGCCTGCCTTGATTTGCAGCTTGATGAAGCCGTCTATTTTCTTCGCCATAGTCGGTGGGCGGTGCAAACGCCGAGGTCTGAGCCTCGGCTCCCGCGGTTAAATCTGAGGGTGGTAAGGCGCGAGCGAGCCGGATGGTAAGGCCAAATCGCGCTGCCGGTTTCCGCTTCGCCGAGGCTTCACGGGGCGGCGTACTATGCTTCGTGCTCGACCTGCAGGTAGTCCAGTTCGAGCGGCGTCTTCCGACCGAAGATCGAAACCATCACGCGGACCTTCATCTTGTCGGGATAGATCTCCTCCACGAAGCCGGAGAAGTTGTTGAACGGGCCATCGACGACCTTGACGGCATCGCCTTCCTTGAACGGCATCTCGGGCTGCTCGCCCGCCGCTGCCGTCTCCTCGACGCGACCTAGGATCCGGTTGACTTCGTCAGGACGGAGCGGGGTCGGCGTGTCGCCGGTCGAGAGAAACCCGATCACGGACGGGAGCGCCGAGAGGATGTCGCTGAGGTACGGGTCGAGGTAGGCTTCAACGAGGAGATAGCCGGGGAAGAACGTCTTCTCCCGCGTCCGCTTTTTGCCACCGCGCATCTCGAAGACAGTCTCGGTCGGGATCAGCACTTCGCTGACCCGGTCCTGAAAACCTTTCAGTTCGAGTTCGTTCTGGATGGCCTCCTTGACCTTCTTCTCGTGTCCGGAGAATGTCCGCAGCACATACCACTTGCGAATGCCGGTCTTCGTCTTATTTGCCATAGCTACAAGTCAATAGAGGTTCACCTTCCCGACGACCTAGCCGTAGAGAAACTGGAGCGCCTGGCTGATTCCCTGATCGGCTACGTAGATAAAGAGCGCCAAGATGAAGGAGGCGATGAGCGTGAGCGTGGTGTTGCTGACCAACTCCTTCCGCTTCGGCCAGTGCACCTTGCTCATCTCCTTGCTGACTTCTTGGAGATAGCTGCCTGTTTTGTTCTCTGCCATGTCTGATGCCTCTTGCCAAGAAAGGCTTGCTTGATGGATTGGCACGGGCGGCAGGACTCGAACCTGCAGCCTGCGGTTTTGGAGACCGCTGCTCTGCCAATTGAGCTACGCCCGTGTGGAATGGCACCGGCTGAACGCGCAGCCGGTGCCGACCGGTATGTTATTAGTCGAGGATTTTGGAGACGACACCCGCGCCCACCGTCCGACCGCCTTCTCGGATCGCGAACCGCAACCCCTGCTCCATCGCCACCGGCACGATCAG